>NZ_AYOZ01000009.1 GCF_000508165.1 Marinomonas profundimaris
CTATCGTCTATCGTCTATCGTCTATCGTCGCGTCGACCAAAAATAGAAGTCTCATTTTTTGTTTATTGGTTGGTTGTTGATGTTTTTGTGCGTTATTTTGGTTGTGTGTGTGGTTGGGGTTGTTGTGTGTTTGTGGGTTTCTGTGGGGCTTGCTGTTGGTTTTTTTAGTTGGATGGGTGGTTTGCTGTTAATGTTTTTATTTGAGGTTTGATGGGTTGAGTGTGCTATGTGTATTTTTCTTTGGGGTGTTGGTGGGGGTTAGGTTGTTTTTGAGCTCTGTGGGATTTTTTTGTGCGAAAAGGGTTTTAGGTGTTGTGTATTTTAATCTGTGAATAAGGTTGTGGTTAACTGGTGTTTTTATTAAGTTTTATTTAATAAAGTTTGGTTGAACTTGAGTGTGGATAACTCAATTTGATTTTTCATCAGGCTTGTTATTATAGATAAGGAATTGATCTATAAAGAAAAGTGCTAATGGTGGAGGGAGGTGGATTCGAACCACCGAAACTTTCATGGCAGATTTACAATCTGCTCCCTTTGGCCACTCGGGAACCCCTCCACAGCAGCGCGGCACATAGTATATGCCACGCTCTATTGTGTAAACACTTTTTTTTATTTTTTAAGAAGTTTTTCCAGTTTGGCTTTCATACGTTCTTCAGGAGATAGGTTGTTGTAAATATCATCCTGTTTTGGTGTGGTAGCTTTTGTCTTTGTCTCATTTTTAGCTTGAAGCTTTGGTTTGTGTCTTGCAGGCTTAGCGGCTGTTGATTTTTCTCTCGCTGGTCTGCCGGTCGTTGCTGTTTTTGCCTTTTTTGGAATCATGGATTCGGGTAGGGCGGGTTCGTTATTGACAGCAACACCTTCCAGGTCAACTCGAGGTTGTCCTGACAATAAGCATTTTTTATACCTGTCAGAGCGCGTGTAGGCCGCTAGGGCGCGCTTTTGTTTGCTGGCGTTAAAGTCTTCGTCTAACACCATGTCTTTGTCTATGCCGACTTTCAGTGGTTTAGGTTGATTCCAGTCGAACGCTTTGGGGTAACGGTCTTCAAGCATTTTAATTAGGCGGCGGTTATTCTTTTGATTTTTTTGACGCTTTTTTTGTTCGGGCGTCAAGGTTGCTACCTCAGTCGTGCTGTCACTTGCTTCTTGTACGCTAGTGTCGTTATCGACTAGTTTGTCGTCTTCTTGCAAGCCGTTAAGCTCAGGTTGTTGTGTGGTCATGTAATCAATCTGTTCTGTTGTGGTTGTGGTGCTGCTATCAGCATGCTCGTGCAATAAATCAAAGTGGAGTTGATGTTCAACTGTATTTACTTTGATTTCTTGCTGGGTGGTCGGCGCTGTACTTAGAAGGTCAAGAGAGTCTTCGATATAAAGCTGCAATTGGTCTTCTGTTGAACGATCTTCCATGTGTTGCAATAGATCCATTGAGGCACTGTACTCAATAGAAGGGTTGTTCATATCTTTTAGCGTTTTTATTTCTTCATTAGCATTGTTTAGCTGCTTTGTTAGCCAGTTAATCCTTGCTTCGAGTTCAGCTATAAGTTGTTCCATAAAAACAAGGCTCAATTTTTTATTGGCGTCAGCGGAATGCTTGGTGTGTTGCTTGTGCCAATCATTTCTTTTTGCTGATCTTCATTGGGTAGTGTGACAGAAATATTATTGTCACTTTGCCACCAAATGTAAGTCGTTGTCATTAAGAAGCCGGTGATGAAAATAGTTAATAGCTTCATATTGCTTAGAATGTTAACCCTGCACCAATCATGATGTGTTTGTCGTAGGTTTCGTTGCTGCTGTTCAGGATTTTTACATAGACATCTAAGCGTGATGAGTCTGATGTTGCGATCCGAAATCCAGCTTCTGGGTAATATACGGTGTCTTCCCAGAATGATACGCCGCCACCGATAAATGACCACATTGGAATGCCTGGGAATACCTGAAAGGCAGGGGTTGCACTGTAAAAGCGAGAGCCTACAGTGACGCCGCTTTCAAATGTTTCTCCGATGACAAACGAGAATCCGCCATAAAAAGAAATATTTTCTGGTAATGTGTACTCCATTGCGGCATAGGCAATGGAGGTTACATTGTCGTCTTCACCGTTGCTATCGGGTCGAGCAGCGGTGGATTCAAAATTTACTAGACTCGCAATTTGCCCTTCAGCTGATGCGTGAGCACTAACGAGAACTAACGCGGCAAGTAAAAGTGATTTCATTTTTTGTCGTCCATTTGGTTTAAACGGTTCAGCATTTGAGAAAGAGATGATTCCCAGTTTGATTGCTGTTCTTTTGTTTGAGCTAGTGTGCTTTGCGCTTCGTCTTTTTCTTCACTCAGTTCGTAGTTTTGCATTTCCAGCTCCGCAATGCGTTTGCGAAGTGAGCCAATCTCTTCTACTGCTTCGTTGATGCGTTGCTCTAGGTGGTGTAGTAGTTCGTTATTCATTGAGTTTGTCCTAAAAAATAAAATAATCGCCTTTGTTGTGTAGGCGTAGTTGTATCTATATTACCAAGCTATTACGACATCTTGTTGTTGTACGTTAAGAATATGAGAATCAACAACGAGTTCCCCTACTGAAAAGTTGGGCTGAACTTGTTTTATTGTAACACTGATATTTGCATTATTCAGCTGAGTTTGAGCGGATTGTAGCTGATTAAATACCTCGTAGCGTCGATAAACATTGAACTTGTCGCCTTGCTTTATGCCCGCCAGTGATCCTGCTGAAATATGTATTCTGTTTCCTTCAGTGCGAAAAATGTTAGCAATAAATGGCTGACACCGAAGTTGTTCGCTTGTATCCAGTGCGCTTTCTTTCAGTACTTGTCGTACGACTTTCCCATAATGAACGGTCCAGAATTTTGCGCTGCCAAAACCGATTCTAGCGTGATCAGAAATATCCCAATTTCCGATCTCGTTGTATCTGTGTTCAAACAAAAGGGCGCCACTGAAACCGTCGTAAATGTATATATCGACCACAAAGTTTCTTTCTTTATCGATTCCTTCTTCTTCTAAGGTATTTTTTGTGTTTTTGTCATTTGGGCGTCGTAGGTACACTTCGCCAATGTCTCTGATGACACCGCTAACAATGTATTGCACGCCAAGCTGCTCGCTTATACGGGTGACGTTTGTTAAGGAGCCGTCATAGTTGGTGGAAGACGGCGCGTTTAATAAGTCGGGGTAGATGGCTATGTTTGTGGCGGTTAATGCTCTTAAATAGCCTTGTTTGTTAATCTCATCGGCGAGGTCTTTGGGGAGTTCACGAGAAATGTTGCTAAGTTCGCCCAGCCTTGCTTGTTGTGGGACTTGCAATTCAAAGCCAGTAATGCCGACGGTTTTTTTATAATAACTGGTCGGTCCTGAACTGCATTGTGAGTCTGGCGTGACATCGACTCGGGCAACCACTCTGAGAAAGTCGCCATTTTGTTCTTCAGAAATAATTCTGGCTTTTTGAACGTGGCCAGAACTTCGGATTTCTAAGTTGGATTCAAGCTCGCCATTATTAAGTTCATCTTTAATATTAACCCTAGAACCTGATTCTAAGACGGCTTGCTTAATAGCTTGTTGCGTCGCTCGGTAGCGAGCATCCACAATATCATCGTTATAAATAACGGCTTCACCAACGGCATCTACCGTTTTAGCGAAAGAAGCCGTAGGCAATAATAGGGCGGCAGCAAGGATCAATAGTCGTTTCAAAATAACCATTGTTATTCAATGCTGTAAAAGTTGGTCGTTGGTGTGGAATTTTCAACGTTGATTGCACGATAGCCAGGTTGAACTTTACAGTTAGGGTCCGTTTGTATGCTATTAGAGCTCAAACATTGGCGGAAGTTTTCTTGCAGTGCCATTTCAACCACTGTTTCGAATGTGCCATCTTCGTGCTCACGTTGTGATACCACTTTCGCGCCAACCAAATAAGCGTCGACATACGTTCTTAATTCATCGTTTTGCATGACCATGTTGCTCAAGGAGCTGGAGCCATCGATTTTTAAGCCGTACACGCGTTCAGATAAATTTCGGTAAGCGTCCAGCATGGAGCTGCGTAGGGTCATTATGCGAGCTTGCGATTTCGACAGGCGCTTATTTGTCATCATGGCTGCATAGCCAGTTGCAGTAACAATAATGGGTTCTTGTTTGATGACGGCAATGGTGTTGTTCGCGTTTAATGCGCCATTTTGTGCATAAGCATAAGAAGAGCTGCCGCCTACACTGTTACCATTACATGGTGCAACAGTGGTACAGGGTTCGCCCGTTCCTGACATTCCTTGTTGATTAAGATTTTGACAACCAGCAAGAGTCATTGCACCTATGGCGATTAAAAATATTCGAAGTGATAGTGTCATGGTGGTGCCCTTTATATGGAAGTCTTTATCTTAAAATACTGCGTTGAAAAGTAGAGTGCATGACAGAATACTGTTTCAATTGAGCGAGTTAATGCTGCAGAAATTAACTGGATAATGTATTCGAAAATCCCTTTGTTTTTCAACATGGCGAATCTAATGAACAAAATGTAAACCATTTTACGCTCTAGCGTCCATGTTTGGTCACTGAAAAAAGCGCTTTTTCTTTGTTTTTGATAGTAAAACCGCCGTTCGAATGTCTTTTCTCAATTATTTTACGTTCAAAGGTCTTTTTCTAAAAGAGACTTTACCTTTTTTGATGATGTGGAGTTGGCGTTAGTTGTTGGCTATACTGTTTTTTTATACAGTGGTTTTCTCTAAGTTAATGACACAAAATCGAAAAATCATTCATGTTGATGCAGATTGTTTTTATGCCGCTATAGAAATGCGTGATGACCCAAGTTTGCGGGACATTCCAATCGCAATTGGTGGGCCAGAAAATACTCGCAGTGTTCTTGCTACGGCGAATTACGCTGCACGTGTTTATGGTGTTCGTTCTGCTATGCCAACCTCGGTTGCAAAGCGTCTTTGCCCTGCATTACGTGTGTTGCCCGGCAATATGACTAAGTATCGGATAGCCTCAGAGCAAATGCATCGTATTTTTCAGGAATTTACCGAGATTATTGAACCTTTGTCATTGGATGAAGCGTATCTGGATGTGACGGATTCAGCGTATTTTCATGGCAGTGCGACGCGAATAGCGCAAGAAATACGCGCGAGAATATTGGCCGAGGTGGGTATTACTGTGTCGGCTGGCGTAGCGGCTAATAAGTTTATTGCAAAAGTGGCAAGCGATTGGGATAAACCTGACGGTCTAACGGTAGTCACCCCAGAAAAACAATTTGAATTTGTCTCAGCGGTTCCCGTTAAGTTTATTTCGGGAATAGGCCGTGTTGCGCAAGAGAGGCTGGCTGGTTTGGGGGTGTTTACATGCGCTGATTTACAAAAGCTAGAGTTTTCTGTGTTGCAAAAAAGCTTTGGTAGTACCGCGTTTAGACTGTCTCAATTTGCCCTTGGAATAGATGATCGGCCTGTTTCTGTTTCGCGAGAAAGAAAAAGTATTTCTGTCGAGCATACGTTTTCGAAAGACCTGATGGATCTAAGAGAATGTGAGGCGGTTTTGCCGATATTGTTTACCGATCTAAAAAAACGCATGACAGGGCGAAATTTTGAATCACAACTGAGCAAATATTATCTCAAAATGAAGTTTGATGATTTCAAGCAAACCACGATAGAGCAACCGATACGGCATAAATTATCCGACGAAGTGTTTTTGTCATTATTGCGGCAGGCTTACGATCGTTACCGTCGTCCTGTTCGTCTTATTGGTGTCGGGTATCGTTTGTCGCCGCCAAAACCGCTTCAACTCTTATTGCCTTTTTCTTAGCTGTACAAAAAACAATCAATTCTCGCAGAGCTTACTATACTCATTGGAGTAAAAAGTTACGGAGGTGTTGATTATGATGAAATGGCAGGAAAAATTTAACAGTTCAAATCTCAGTATGCCCGACACGCTGTCTCATCGGTTGCGTTTTGAGGTGGAGCAAACCCTAAGCTGTTTGTATGCGGATGCTTCATTGGTGGATCAAATGGATTCTTTGTATTTGCCTTTTTCTAACTGGTTAAATCAAAAGGCCGATTCGGGAAAAGGGCCATTGATTGTTGGCGTGGGTGGTGCTCAAGGTTGTGGAAAGACGACCTTTTGCAGTGTTATTAGTCGTATTTTGAGTAAAGGTTTTGATCTGAATTGTATCGTCTTGAGTTTGGATGATTTATACAGTACTCGACACGATAGACTCAAGTTTGCGAATCAAACGACTTCTATGTTTTCTGTGCGAGGCGTTCCTGGTACGCACGATGTTGAATTTGCGTTGTCGCTTTTCGAAAGGCTAAAAGGCTTAAAAGAAGGGGAGGTTATGAAGTTTCCTTGTTTTGATAAGTCTATCGATGATCGAAAAGCGGTGCATTTATGGCAAGAGGTGCACGGTCCTGTGGACGTTGTTTTGTTTGAAGGATGGTGTGTGGGGGCGCCACCTATCAATACCGCACTGCATACTCCGATCAATCCGCTTGAAGAAGAGATGGATCCTGATGGTGTGTGGCGGAATACGGTTAATCAACGTCTAGAAAGTGATTATAAAGAATTGTTTAGCAAAATAGATCTCATGGCATGGATGCAGGCGCCCAATTATGATGTTGTCTATGATTGGCGTAATAAGCAGGAACGTGTTTTAGAAAACCATTTGTATGATATTCATGGCATTTTGCTTGATACCATTGATTTGAAAGTCATGTCTTCTGATGAGTTAAGGCGCTTTATGCAATATTACGAGCGTTTGACTCGTCATATGTTGATGGTGATGCCGGAGCGCGCAGATGTGCTGTTCAAGTTGAATCGCAAACAGGAAGTGGTTGAAATGCGTTTTCCTATAGAGCATTAGGCAGTTTGTTGCTTTCCAGTAGTCGAGTGAAAAACGGCAATATGATAGGCTATGGCGAATTGCGATAGCCTATTTTTTTGGAGAGATTACGAATGAGCGAATTATTGCCGTCAGTATTAGTGGAAACAAACAATGAGCCAGATGCCGCCGTTATTTGGTTGCATGGGCTTGGCTCAGATGGGCATGACTTTGAATCCTTGGTGCCAGCTTTGTCCTTGTCTCCCGAATTGAGTGTGCGTTTTGTTTTTCCTCATGCACCACAGCGTCCGGTAACTGTGAATGGCGGTATGGTCATGCGTGCTTGGTATGATATTTATGAAATGACGTTGGATCGAAAAGTCGACATGGCCAATATCGATGAATCGTGTGAGCAAGTGGAGGCGCTGATTCAAGATCAAATTGAGAAAGGAATTGCGCCAAATCGTATTGTTTTAGCGGGTTTTTCTCAGGGAGGCGTGATTGCTTATCAGTCTGCATTGCGAACTCCGCATGCTTTGGCTGGTGTTATGGCGTTGTCGACTTATCTGGTCGGCGGAGATAAAGTGCCAGAAGCTTCAGACTGTAAAAATGGTTTGACGCCAATACTGATTCATCATGGTTCACAGGATCCTGTTGTGGTGCCGGTTCTTGCAACTCAAGCACGAGATCTTTTGCAGTCCAAAGGGTTTGCTGTTTCGTATCAATCCTATGACATGCCACATGCCGTTTGTCCTGAGCAAGTTAAAGATATTTCTGATTGGTTGAATGCAAGGCTGGCTTAATTCGAATGTCTTTCTATAAGGTTATTTATGTTAAATGATTATGCTGAGTGGTTGGCGTTTGCGAAAAAGCTTGCCGTAACGGCGGGCGATTTAATAATAGATGCGAGGCAGAGTTCGACATTTGTTCGTGATTATAAGGCTGACCATGAATTGGTAACGTCGACGGATTTGGCGGTCGATCAATATATTTGTTCAAGTATTACCGAGCGTTACCCTGAGCATCGTATTTTATCTGAAGAGTCGTCTCCAGCGATGGATCTTGGTGGCATTGTCGATGGGACGCCCGTTTGGGTAATTGACCCGATTGATGGCACGGTTAATTTCGCTCATGGCCATTTTCATGTGGCGGTATCGATTGGTCTTGTTGTCGGACAGGAGCGTATTTTAGGTGTTGTTTATGCGCCTTTTTTAAATGAATGTTTTTGGGCGATGAAGGGTGAAGGCGCTTATTGCAATAATAAGAAGTTGCTTGTGTCTGGTGCAAAAACGCTCAGGAGTGCATTGGTGGCGACGGGGTTCCCTTACCAAAAAACAGACTTACCTCCTATTGTCGATCGAGTTTCTCGCGTGCTGCAGAATTGCCAAGACATTCGTCGTAATGGTTCGGCTGCGCTGGATTTGTGTTGGGTCGCGGCAGGGCGTTTGGATGCGTATTTTGAAAGTGTTAAGCCTTGGGATATGGCGGCTGGTGCATTGATCGCGGAAGAAGCTGGCGCAACATTGGGTTTATATTTACCGCAAACCGGTGTTTGGCCTGATGCTATTAATGGTGAAGGACTTTTAGTGTCTACGCCGGATTTATATCAGGATCTCTTGGCGCTCGTTGATGTGTCGCTATAATTTCATTTTTTATTGGATTAATTATGTCTTTTACTGCTTTTTTGATTGTGTTGCTTTGCTCGGTTGTTGTGATAGTGATTTCTCTTTGGTTTATTCGACATCAGTTGAAACTAAACCAAATGCGTGAAGAGCGTATTCGAGCAGGAGAAAATCGTTATATTGAAGAGCGTCAAAAAAGAATTGACAGTATTCGTGTATTGCTAAAAGTGGCTGGTACCGATGAAATAAACTGGATCGAAGCGAGCATTAGGGTTAAGCATTTACTTGATCAACTAGGCATCGATTTATCGGATCATGACGATGTGTCTGCGTTTTATATTGTGACGGAAAAAACGTTGCATATTCCGACGCATGAGCAATGGAAGGCGCTACCAAAAGAAGCCAAAGCGAAGTTCAGTAATGAAATGGATAAGTATGAAAAAGAGCATGCTGAACATTTGATGCGAGCGAAACAATCATTGACGGTTTATGTGTTCTAGTTATGTTGATACAGCTACTGGTATCCATTGCCTGTCTGTTTTTTCTGTTGGTCGCATTAATGGTTTTTTTTATTCGTCATAAACCTAAGGTACCCTATTATAGAGTGTCGCAAAAACAATGTGTCGATTTGTTATTCAACGCCTCACAAGGTGCCTTACTAGAAGGTGAGTGGTATGCTTTCATCGGTATGAATATTAGAGATAATGAGGCATTGGAAGCGCTGCGGGTTCATTGTTTGTCGATTGATGAGTTTGGTGTAAAAGGAACCAATATGGTCGATGGGCGTTCTTGTATGTCTTTTAATAAAGAGGGAACTCAGCGACTAGAAATGCTGCTAGATGAATGGCGGCATAAGGTAAATTATTTAGTCTAATGTGATAATAATTAAAGTGGATGGAGTGTAAAAGCGATGAATGATATGCAGGCGTTTTTTGATCAAGGTTCAGATATGATGCCTTGGTTGGTTGATATTGTTATGAATTTGTTGGTCGGTCTTGTTATTTTCTTTGTGGGTAAGTTTATTGCTTCCAAAGTGGCAAAGTGGTGTGAAAATCGTCTGCTTAAATCTTCTGTTGATAAAGCGGTTGCGGGTTTCGCATCAAGTATTTTATATGCATTAATGTTTGCTGGTATCGCTCTGATGGCACTTGGGCAAATTGGTGTTGAAACCACGTCCTTTATTGCAATTCTTGGTGCGGCTGGCTTGGCTGTTGGTCTTGCATTGCAAGGCTCTTTGTCAAACTTTGCTTCCGGTGTTCTTATTATTTTGTTACGCCCATTTCGCTCAGGTGATTTTATTGATGCAGGTGGTCAAATGGGGACAGTGGATCGCATTGAGTTGTTCCACACGTACCTTAAAACACCAGATAACCGCGTGATTATTGTGCCAAATTCAGCCGTGATGAATGGCTCTATCGTGAATTTTTCACGAGAGTCTACTCGTCGTTTGGATCTTGTTATTGGCATCAGTTATGACGCAGACATTCGTCTTGCAAAACAAATCATGGAAGAGGTTGTTAATGCCGATGAGCGTATTTTAAAAGATCCTGCTTGCACCATCGCAGTGTCTGAGTTGGCAGACAGTTCAGTGAACTTCTTTTTGCGCCCTTGGGTTGCGTCTGGTGATTACTGGGCGGTGCGTGCGGATTTGTTGGAAAAAATTAAATACACATTCGATGAGCGTGGTGTTGGTATTCCATACCCACAAATGGATGTACATGTTCACAAACAAGAATCTTAATTCTTATTGGGTGAAAAAATGCCGTCGAGTGCTTCGCTCGATGGCATTTTTATTTTTAATTACGTTATTGTTAAATGGTTTTTGTTATGAGTCGATATCGTCCTCCTTCCCCGCCTAAATCTGCCTATATTACCCACGAAGGTGCTCAAACCTTATTGTCGGAATTAAAGTATCTGTGGAAAGAAAAACGTCCTGCTGTGACTGAAACGGTTCGTGAAGCGGCCGCTCAGGGAGATCGCTCGGAAAATGCAGAATATATTTATGGTAAAAAACAATTGCGAGAAATAGACAGCCGTGTTCGATATTTAGAAAAACGCTTGGATGTTTGTACTGTTGTGGATCGTTTGCCTGCGGATCAATCTCGGGTGTTTTTTGGTGCATGGGTTACGTTAGAGGACGAAGACGGTGAGCTGCGAACGCATCGCATTGTTGGGCCAGATGAACTGGATCACAACCCTGCTTATATCAGTATTGATTCACCGGTGGCCAAGGCACTTTTGAAAAAACAGCAAGGAGCGGAAGTGGCTATTCGTTTGGCGGCTGGAGAGAAACTGTATTTCATTGATGCGATAGAATATCGCCAAGTTTCGGCGTGACTATTCGTTATGGGATGGCGCAGTGGCAGCATCCCGCGTGGGTTAATTGGCTTTACCCTGGGTCTCTGTCTTCAGCTGAAAGAATTGGATGTTATTCAACGTTTTTTTCAAGCGTTGAAGTGGGTAGTACCTTTTATACCAACGTCGAGCCGGCTCAGTTGTTGCGTTGGTTTGATGCGGTTGTGGAGGATTTTCAGTTCTGTTTTAAAGCGCCTCAGATGGTGACGCATCGTCTAGATGGTCGCCCGTGGGTAGATATTCAACAGGATTGGTTGTCATTCATGGCGTCATTGCAGCCGTTGCAGGCAAAGCTGGGGCCAACCATGTTGCAGTTTCCTTCTGTATCTGACGAGCAAAAGCTCGATATGATTTTCGCTTTGTGTGATATGTGGGCATTGTCTAGTCCTTTATCAGTTGAGGTTCGTCATTTGGCGTATTTTGATAAAGGTGATATCGAGACGAGATTTCTGGCGGGTTTGGCTGAGCGTGGTGTGAATCGGGTGGTGATGGATTCGAGGCCGGTTTTTTCAACCGAGGCGTATTGCGATAGTTTGGTTGATGCGCAAAATAAGAAGCCTAGAGTGCCTTGTCATCCAGTTGCAACGGCTAAACACCCTGTGGTGCGTTTTATTGGGCACCCAGATTTGCTTCGCAACGAGATTTGGCTGGATCAATGGGCGAAGAAGTTGTCGCAATGGTTGCAGGAGGGGTTGTTGCCATTTGTGTTTGTGCATTCATCCGATAACATTGCGGCGCCAACATTAGCGGCGCAATTGGATCATAAGGTTCGGTGCTTGTGTCCGAATTATCAACCTGCGTTGATACTCCCTAAAAGTCAGGTGCAGGAGAGTCTCTGGTGAGTTTTATATGAAAGCTAGAGGGCTGCTTTAATCGGAAGTGGTATTGACGTAAATAGTGTCTTCATGAAAGCCATAGCTTTTATTTTTATGGTCTTCGATAAATAGCCTTAATGTCCGACTAACGCTGCTGAAGGCGAGTTCACCCCATGGAATGTTGTCTAGGTCAAAAAGAGCAACTTCTGAGCTTTCTTCGGTGACATGGAAGTCGTCTCGTTCCAATTCGGCAATATAGAATAAGTGTACTTGGTTGATGTGAGGAATGCTGATCATGCTAAAGGCTTGTTTGCAGACAGCAATAGATCCACTTTCTTCTAGCGTTTCTCTGAGTGCACCTTCGCTGGTTGTTTCTTGATTTTCCATGAAGCCTGCTGGCAAAGTCCAATACCCAAAACGCGGCTCGATGTTTCGGCGGCATAATAGGAGCTGCCCTTTATAGAATGGGATGGTGCCTGTGATAATTCGAGGGTTGTCATAATCAATATGCTCACAATGTGGGCACACTGCTCTTACGCGATTGTCCCCAGTAGGTATTATCATGTCTACGGCATGACCACATTGTGGGCAGTATCTCATTGTTCTTCCTTACCGCTTTAGCTCAAGTTTGGCGTATTTGACGACCTTGTCTTCTATTTCCTGAATTTCAATCATGTAATGGCCAACCCATAAGCTAATAGGGTGTTCAGGAATGAACTCCAGTGTCTCTATAATAAGGCCGTTTAGTGTTTTTGGGCCGTCGGTTGGTAAGTGCCAATCCAGTGTTTTGTTGATTTCTCGAATGTGCGTCGAACCTTCGATTCTAAAAGAGCCATCATCAAGCGGTTGGATTTCTTCTTCTTCATCTAGTGTTGGAGGTGTAAATTCACCTACAATTTCTTCGAGTACATCTTCCAGTGCGGCGATACCTTGAACGTCTCCATACTCGTCCACCACAATGCCCATTTGTTGGTGATCTTTCTGGAAATTAAGTAATACCGTGTTAAGAGATGTGCTTTCGGGAATGAAGTAAGGCTCAACGGTTGCTTTTAGCAATGCGGCTTTTGAGGGGGTTGGATCACGAAGAAAGATAGCGGCATGTCTAGCGTGAAGAATACCAATGACCTTATTGATTTCACCATTGTAGACGGGCATGCGAGTGTGTCTGCTTTGACAGATCTGCTCGATAATTTCTTCGATGGAGTCTTCGATATCAATGCCAACAACTTCGTTTCGAGGCACCATGATGTCTTCAACAGACACTTTCTCCAAATCAAGAATGGAAAGTAACATGTCTTGGTGGGCGGCCGGGATGAGGCCGCTGGCTTCATTTACAACGGTTCTTAATTCTTCTGAATCCAGAGTGTCATGGTTTTTTTGAGAAGCGTGAACACCAATTAGGCGGAGTAAGCCATTGGATAAACCATTTACTAACCACACAAGCGGATACAGTGCTTTTAGTAAGATGGCAAGAATCCACGAGGCGGGAAAAGCAATTTTTTCTGGGTGTATTGCGGCCAGTGTTTTTGGTGTGACTTCTGCAAAAATCAAGACCACCATGGTTAAGGCGGCGGTTGCAATAGCAACACCAGCATCTCCCCATAGGCGTACAGCAATAATTGTGGCTATTGCTGATGCAAGGATATTAACAAAATTGTTTCCGATTAGGATGACGCCAATCAATCGATCTGGGCGCTCTAGAAGGGAGTTTACTTTGATCGCGGATCGGTTCTTGGTTTTAACAAGGTGCTTTAGTCGATATTTGTTGATCGACAGCATCCCTGTTTCAGAACTCGAAAAGAAAGCAGAAAGTAAAATTAGACAAAAAAGTATTCCACCAAGAACACCTAAGGGTACTTCGTTCAAAAAGGGATCGCCTCGATAATGTAGATAATTGGATTATTCGTTCTTAACGTCTTACTGTCAAACATACTTTGTACCGCTAACAATCTAACGATATAAAATTTGCAGTGCTATTTGGCTACCAAAGTAGCCTAGCATAAGTAAGAAGAAACCGCTTAGAGTGAGTTTCACTGCTAATTGACCGCGCCAACCGACCATGTGCCTGCCTAGTAGTAATCCTGCAAAGACAAACCAAGAGGTAATAGTAAAAAATGTTTTATGAGCAAGGTGTTGTGCAAACATGTCTTCAATAAAATAAAAGCCTGTCGCGATGGTGATGGTCAATAAAATAAAGGCGGCCCAAACAAATTCAAACATAAGTTGTTCCAATACCTGCAGTGGAGGAACGCGGAGCAATTGTTTGAGCTTGTGATGCTTTAGTTGATATTCCTGAATCGAAAGGAGTATGCCAACGCCGCATGCGGCAGTGAATAAGCTGTAAGCGGCTGAAGCAATAAGAATGTGAGCACTGGTTCCCCATGAACTGCTGTGAAGTTGTGTTAAATTCCAAGGTTCGATGGCATTTAATGCAATCACAATTGCGCTCAGCAGTAACGCCGTTCCCAATAAGAGAGAAAGATCTTTGTCACGATTGCTAAACCAAAGCAGACTATTTCCTATGATGGCAATGAGTAGTCCAATAGTCAGAAAGTTAAAACCATCTTTATTAAGTAAAAGTTGAGTTAACGAAAAAGTGTGTGTCGCGATTGCAATCGCCCCAATGTATTGGGTGGCGCGATTTTCAGGGCGAAAGTAATACGCTGTGCCAGCAATCAAACAAGCAATACAAGCAAGCCAAAGCGATAATTGAATCATGAAACTAAAGGTTCCGCAGGGTAAAGGTATAGGGTGATAATCATTTATCCGTTATAATAGAGATAATTTCACCTTGGATAAACTTAAACCGTAGGTTTTTTCCATTTAGAGCCAAAATTTGAGGGCAATATGTTCGACAATTTATCGAATCGTTTAACTTCCTCGCTTGATCGCATTCGAGGTCGAGCTAAATTAACTGAAGAGAACATACAGGAAGTCTTGCGTGAAGTGCGTATGGCACTGCTTGAGGCAGACGTCGCATTGCCTGTTGTAAAAGATTTTATTGCTGCTGTTAAAGAGCGAGCTGTAGGTGTTGAGGTTTCAAAAAGCCTCAGTCCAGGTCAGGTCTTCCTTAAGATTGTTAAGCAAGAACTTGAAAGTGTTATGGGGCAAGCGAACGACGGTTTGAACCTTCGTGTTGCGAGTCCAGCTGTTATTTTGCTTGCTGGTTTGCAAGGTGCAGGTAAAACCACGTCTGCGGCTAAGCTGGCTAAATACCTGAAAGAACGTGAAAAGAAATCGGTTTCTGTGGTGAGTGCTGACGTTTATCGTCCTGCTGCGATTAAGCAGCTTGAAACGTTGGCGGGTGAAGTGGGCGTGGACTTTATTCCAAGCGACATTTCCCAGAAGCCAATTGATATCGTGAATAATGCGATTGATTACGCTAAAAAAGCGCACAAAGACGTTGTGATTGTCGATACCGCCGGTCGTTTGGCGATTGACGAAGACATGATGGCGGAGATTAAAGCACTACACGCCGCTATCAACCCGATCGAAACCTTGTTTGTTGTCGATGCAATGACAGGCCAAGATGCCGCGAATACGGCGAAAGCGTTTGGTGATATTTTGCCTCTTACTGGTGTTATCTTAACGAAGACAGATGGTGACGCCCGTGGTGGCGCTGCGTTATCTGTACGTCATATTACCGGTAAGCCAATTAAATTCTTGGGCGTGGGTGAAAAAACCGATGCATTAGAGCCTTTCCATCCTGATCGTTTGGCTTCGCGTATTTTAGGCATGGGTGACATGCTTTCTCTAATAGAGGAAGCAGAGCAAAAAATCGATAAAGAAAAAGCTGAAAAATTAGCGGGCAAGTTAAAAAAAGGCAAAGGCTTTGATTTAGAAGATTTTAAAGAGCAGCTTCAGCAAATGAAAAACATGGGCGGAATGAGTTCCATGTTAGATAAATTGCCAGGTATGGGGCAGTTGGGGAATATCCAAGATAAAGTGAACGATAAAATGTTTGTTCAAATGGAAGCCTTAATCAACTCAATGACGTCTGCGGAACGTCGTAACCCTGATGTGATTAATGGTTCAAGGAAAAAACGTATTTCAGCTGGTGCTGGTTTACAAATTCAAGATTTAAATCGTTTGCTCAAGCAACATAAGCAAATGCAGAAGATGATGAAAAAAATGACCGCAAAAGGCGGAATGCAAAAAATGATGCGCGGTTTAGGTGGAATGATGCCGGGTGGTGGTATGCCTGGCGGCGGTAATTTCCCTAAGTTTTAAACATATCTTCTTGTTTTTATTAACGGTAGTTAAAAAAACTGCCGTTTTTAATGTCTGGGTGGGTAATTCCCCCTTTCGTTTTTCTAGTATATCGACTAGAATATGCCGCCTTCTTGTAGTATGAGTCAAAAATCGACTCGGCAAGAGGCGTTTCGTTAAGCAATAAGGAACCAATAATATGGTAACTATTCGTCTTTCTCGTGGTGGCTCTAAAAAGCGCCCATTCTATCATTTGAACGTGGCTGATAGCCGTCGTGCACGTGATGGTCGTTACATCGAGCGTTTGGGTTTCTTTAACCCTGTAGCTCGTGGTCAAGAAGAACGTCTACGCATCGATCTAGATCGCGTAAACCATTGGGTTAGCCAAGGCGCTCAACTTTCTGACCGTGCTGCGCAGCTTGTAAAAGATGCTAGCAAAAACGCTTAATATTGAGGTAGTGCTATGTCTGCAATAAAACAAGCGGCTGCTCCTGAGCAAGCCCTTGTCGTTGGACGCATTACATCAGTATATGGTGTTAAAGGGTGGGTGAAGTTGTATTCACACACTGACCCAATGCAAGGAATCTTTGATTACAAGCATTGGTGGTTGAAAACTCCTAGTGGGTGGAAAATCATAGAGTTAAGCCAAGGGCGTTTGCAAGGGCGTGGTTTGGTGGCAGCGGTTAAAGGTTATACCGACAGAGATCAAGTAAAAGAGATCTGTGGTATGGATGTTTATATCGATGCAGCAGAGCTGCCAGAATTGGATGAAGGTGATTATTACTGGAGTCAACTGGAAGGTCTGAGGGTTACAACCAAAGAGGGTGTCCTCTTGGGGAAGGTTTCTCAACTTATGGAAACCGGTGCGAATGATGTGATTGTTGTCCGCGCGTGTGAAGGTAGCTTTGATCGTGAAGAGCGACTGATTCCTTATGCTCCAGGAACGTATGTTTTAAACATCGATTTAGAACTGCAGGAAATGGTAGTTGACTGGGATCCGGAATTTTAAACAGATTAGCTGAGGTCACAACGTGAAGGTTAGCGTTATATCGCTGTTTCCGGAAATGTTTCAGGCCATTACTCAATATGGAGTAACAGGCAGAGCCATTAAGTCTGGGTTGGTTGAGGTGGATTTTTATAATCCTCGCGACTTTACTCATGACAAACATAAGACAGTAGATGACCGGCCTTATGGTGGTGGTCCTGGGATGCTCATGAAAGTGCAGCCTCTCAAAGATGCTATTGAGTGTGCCAAAAAATCGGTACCCAATGCAAAAGTTATTTATCTATCCCCTCAAGGGCGTACGCTAACGCAAGAAGGCGTGCAACAGCTTGCTAAACAAGCAGAATTTATTCTGGTAGCAGGTCGTTATGAAGGCGTTGATGAGCGTTTGATTCAATCTGAGATTGATGAAGAGTGGTCGATTGGCGACTTTGTCCTAAGTGGTGGTGAGTTGCCGGCTATGGTGCTCATGGATACCGTATTTCGTATGGTTCCGGGAGTATTGGGAAAGCAGGCGTCTGCGGATGAGGATTCATTTGCTGACGGTTTGCTGGATTGCCCGCATTATACTCGCCCCGAAGTATTGAATGGTGAACCTGTGCCATCGGTGCTGCTTAGTGGCAACCACGAGGAGATTAGACGCTGGCGATTAAAGCAAAAGCTCGGAAGAACTTTTCAGCGCCGGCAAGACCTTCTGCAGAACCTTGAGTTGGACAAGGAGCAGCAGTTGCTGTTAGAAGAGTTTATTCGCGAAACTGAAGATTCAACCTCGGCAGAGTAGGAATTGCGAGCTTATCAGAAAGAAGAACCTTCAAGCTGATAAGAAACCATATCATTAGGAGTCACATCCATGAGTAATAAAACTAAACTGATTCAGCAGATAGAAGCTGAACAAATGACAAAAGAAATCCCAGCCTTCGGGACTGGTGATACTGTTGTCGTTCAAGTTAAAGTTAAAGAAGGTTCACGTGAGCGTCTACAGGCCTATGAAGGCATTGTAATTGCGAAACGTAACCGAGGCCTTAACTCAGCATTTACCGTTCGTAAAATCTCTAGCGGTATTGGTGTTGAGCGTGCTTTCCAAACGTACAGCCCATTGGTTGAAAGCATCGAAGTTAAACGCCGCGGTGACGTGCGTCAAGCTAAGATCTACTACCTACGCGAGCGTTCTGGTAAATCTGCACGTATCAAAGAGAAATTGGCAAAACGTTAATTTTTCTGTACTAAAAAAAGGCGACGCGAGTCGCCTTTTTTTATGGAACTAACCCCTTTCTTTATGGCCTAATGGTAAATAATTCCCTATTTACTTGAGGTGTTCAGTGGCTGCTCTTCCCCGCTTTTTGTTTTCCTGTTTTTTTCTGGTTCTTTTTTCTCATGCCGCTTGGGCTGACGAAACGCAAATCCTCTCTTCCTTGAAAAAAGTGCTTCCACAATATGAAGTTGGGAGTATCAAGCTTCATCAATCGTCTGGTTTATATATTGTTGATATGGTCGGTGGCCCAACATTGCATGTTACTTCCGATGGTGGTTACTTTGTGGCAGGTGATCTGTATAAGTTAGATGGCGACCGATTGGAAAATGAAACGGAAAAGGCCAAATTGGCGAAGGTGGAGACATTGCCTGAGTCGCAAATGATCATCTATAAGGCGAAAAATGAAAAAGCACACATTACTGTGTTTACAGATGTGGATTGTGGCTACTGTCGCATGTTGCATAATGATGTTCCCGCGTTAAATGAAAAGGGAATCACAGTGCGCTACTTAGCGTTTCCAAGAGCGGGCGTTGGCTCCAGCGCTTACAATAAAATGGTTAGTATCTGGTGTTCTGATGATCCTAAGGCTTGGCTAACGAAAGTGAAGTTGGGCGTGGAGATACCAGAAAATAAGTGCGTAAATCCTGTTGCTGATGAGTTTAATTTGGGACGAATGGTCGGTGTACGAGGGACGCCGTCTATTGTTTTACCTAATGGGTCTTTGTTGCCAGGCTATTTGCCAGTAGATCAGTTGGCAAAAGAAGTTGGGTTATAGTCTTATCGCAAAATATTCCACTAAACATGAGTCTTCTTCAGCCTTTTCTACGTTGGGTTTGAGCAGTACTGGCGTTATAATAAATCAGCTTTTCACTTAACTAAGTGTTCTATAAAAATTAAATCATCTCTGTGGGGTATTGTTTTGAAACCGGTAAAAGTCGGAATTTGTGGGCTTGGGACTGTGGGGTCCGGTAGTTTTAACATTCTTCGTAACAATGCAGAAGAGATTACACGTCGTGTGGGTCGCAGTATTGTTATCGAACAGATAGGTGCTCGCCGTGACAATGATGCATGCGACACTTCCGGGATGAACATTACCCGCGATATTTTTGATGTGGTTAATAATCCAGAGATAGACATCGTCCTTGAGCTTATTGGTGGTACGACCGTAGCAAAAGAGCTTGTGCTGACGGCGATTGAAAATGGCAAACATGTTGTTACTGCCAACAAAGCGCTTATTGCTGTTCATGGCAATGAAATCTTCGCGAAAGCCCAAGAAAAAGGCGTTATCGTTGCTTTTGAAGCCGCTGTAGCAGGTGGTATTCCAATTATTAAACAGCTTCGTGAAGGTTTGTCTGCCAATCGCATTGAATGGTTAGCGGGTATTATTAACGGCACGGGTAACTTTATTCTGACGGAAATGAGTCAAAAAGGCCGTGGGTTCGCAGATGTCTTGGCAGAAGCCCAAGCGCTTGGTTACGCTGAAGCGGATCCAACCTTTGACATAGAAGGCATTGATGCCGCTCATAAGCTAACGATTCTGGCGTCCATCGCTTTTGGTATTCCACTTCAGTTTGAAAAAACCTACACCGAAGGTATTAGTCGCATTACGGCAGAAGATGTCGCATTTGCCGATGATCTTGGTTATGCCATTAAGCATTTGGGGATTGCACGCCGTTCTAAAGCAGGCATTGAGTTACGCGTGCACCCTACATTGATTTCACACAAGCAGCTTCTTGCGAATGTGAATGGTGTCATGAACGCCATTATGGTTCAGGGCGATGTGGTAGGCCCAACACTGACATATGGCGCGGGCGCAGGTGCATTACCAACAGGATCATCGGTTGTGGCGGATGTGATTGATGTTGCTCGAACGTTAACTGCGGATCCAACCAACAGAGTGCCTCACTTGGCTTTTCAGGCGGACGCACTGTCTAATGTGCAAATTTTGCCAGTAGAAGAAATTGAATGTGGCTTCTTTTTGAATATGACAATTAAAGATCGCGCAGGCGTGCTTGCAAATATCACTCAAATTTTATCAAAAAATGATATTAGTATTGAGTCATTGATTCAGCGTGAGCGGGAAGGCAGTGAGCTGGTGCCATTGGTTGTGATGACGCACGATGTGAAAGAACGCAATATGAATGCGGCGATTGCTGCTATTGAAGCCTTACCGGATGTTGCGGGTACTGTGCAACGAATTCGTGTCGAAAACTTGGCCTAAGAGAACAAATTATGAAATACATTTCCACTCGTGGTAAAGCGCCAGCGCTTTCTTTTGGTGACGTGTTATTAGCTGGTTTAGCGAATGATGGTGGCTTATATGTGCCAGAAACCTTACCGCATTACAGTAAAGAAGAGATTGCTTCGTGGGCGGACCTCAGTTATCAAGCACTAGCATTTAAAATAATGTGGCCTTTTGTTGAGGGTGATATTCCAGCGGATGCGTTTAAAAAAATGATTGATGAGGCGTATGCTGGCTTCAATCATTCATCCATTGCGCCTATGGTGCAAGTTGGCAACAATGAATGGATACTTGAGTTATTCCGCGGCCCAACGCTTGCCTTTAAAGACTTTGCATTGCAGCTATTAGGCCGTTTGATGGACTACGTTCTGTCTGAGCGCAAGGAAAAATTGGTGATTCTGGGGGCGACGTCGGGCGATACTGGTTCTGCGGCGATTGAAGGTTGCCGTCATTCTGAACATCTCGACATATTTATCCTGCATCCATATCAGCGCGTATCCGAAGTTCAACGTCGTCAAATGACCACGGTTATTGATGACAACGTATTTAATATTGCGGTTAAAGGAAACTTTGATGATTGCCAAGGTATGGTGAAATCCAGCTTTGCAGATCAGTCTTTCCTAAATGGTGCTAAGTTAGGCGCGGTTAACTCTATCAACTGGGCGCGTATTATGGCCCAGATTGTATATTATTTTTCTTCAGCTTTGTCTGTGGGTGCACCGCATCGTAAGGTTTCTTTTTCTGTGCCAACAGGAAATTTCGGTGATATTTTTGCGGGTTATTTGGCGAAAAAAATGGGCTTGCCGATTGATCAGCTTGTTGTAGCGACCAATAAAAACGATATCTTACATCGTGTTATTTCTGAAAATGACATGAGCCGTCAGTCATTGAATGTTACCTTGTCGCCAAGTATGGATATCATGGTATCGAGTAACTTTGAGCGTCTATTGTTTGATGCGCATGGGCGCGATGGTGCTGAAATTGATGACCTTATGGCGCGTTTTAATAACGGCGATGTGTCTCTTAAAGATCAGGCTTGGTCGTTTGTTAAAGACAATTTTGACAGTTATAAAGTCGATGATGAGAAAACATGTGATGTCATTGCAGATGTTTTTGCCAAGACTCAGTATTTACTTGATCCACATACGGCAATTGGCCTTGAAGCCGCACGCCATTGTTGGAAAGATAAATCTGTTCCAATGATTACCTTGGCAACAGCGCACCCGGTTAAATTTCCGGAAGCGGTTGAAAAGGCGGGTTGTGATACACCAGCATTGCCTGAACATATGAAGGATCTTTTTGAACGAGAAGAGTCTTACGCTGTGCTTGAAAATAGCTTAAGTGACGTTCAAGCGTTTGTGGCGGCTAAACTTTAGCAAAATCCTTTTAGTAATATGAATAACGGCCAATCACTGATTGGCCGTTTTTTTTCCCTTTTATTTTACAGTCTTTGATATGAACCTTATTTTACTAGATCCGAACAGCACATTAAGTCATGACCAGTTTGCGTTGACTGTTCGTCAGCAAACGCATATTTCGAAAGTCATAAAAGCAAAGCAAGGTGATGTATTAAGAGTTGGCGTATTAAATGGAAAAATTGGTGAGGGAATATATCAACCGCCAAGCGAAGGTCGTGTCGGTTATATTCATTCTGTTAACTTGTTTTTATCTGTACCTCAGCCTCTGCCAATGATTTTAGTGATGGCGCTACCCAGACCCAATATGCTGAAGCGAACCTTGCAGAACATTACGGCAATGGGCGTAAAGGAGTTGTATTTGATCCATTCAGCGAAAGTCGAAAAAAGTTATTGGCAAAGTCCGGTTTTGCAAACAGAATCGATTCAACAATGTTTGCTAGAAGGGTTAGAGCAAGCTAAAGACACCGTTATGCCTACGTGGTCTTTAATTCCTCGCTTTCGCCCTTTTGTTGAGGATCAGCTGCCGGCTTTATTGGAGGGTAAAGTGGGCTTGTTGGCGCACCCTTATTTAGCCAAGCGCTGTCCTATTGATGTGCAAAAACCGTGTGTTTTGGCACTTGGGCCGGAGGGTGGTTGGAATGAATTTGAAGTGGGTAAATGGCATGAAGCGGGCATGGAATCGGTTCAGTTAGGCGAGCGGATTTTAAAAGTCGAAACGGTCGTGCCAGTCTTGTTGTCACGGTTGTATCCGGCATAAGGTGATAATGACGTTAAATGTTGTTATTTGTAACGAAAGAACATTTCTAAGGGAGCTTTTTGAGGGTTTGGTGTAGGATTGTGTATATTAGTAATATGCGATTTAGGCATGCTAATTTGGAGAGTGTGCATGACGAAAGATTTCCATCCTATTAAAGAAAAAAAACACAAAAGTGATAAGACGAAATCGGCTTGGCTAACATTTTTTTATGTCGGCGAAACCAGCGGTGAATTCTCTGAAGAAACACGTCGGGTTTTTATTATTAATCTTTTTGCGACCGTCGGCGCACTTTTTACCTTTCCTCTTGGCATTTCTTCTCTTTACGAGGGAAAAGTTGCGCTTGGGCTTTTCTTGATATTCATCGCTTTTCTCTACTTGATGAATCACGTCTATTTACGTTATACCCATAATTATACTGTCTCTGGAAATTTGGTTATTTATCCCCTGTATATTCTGATGGTTTTTCTCATTTATACGGGAGGGATTCATGGAACGGGGCATGTGTGGATTTATTGCGTTCCTGCTGTTGCCTTATTTTTGCATGGCATGAAAAGAGGCCTTATAGAATTGGGTGTTTTTACATTCATTTTGGTGATGGTTATGTTTTTCATGGACAGTCATTTTGACGGAGCTGGTTATCATTCAACACTAAAGTCTCGGATTATATTTTCCTTTTTAGTAGTGGTGTTTTTGTCTGCTATTTATGAATATTCCATGTCACGCTTTAATCGAGATTTAAAAGAAACCTCTGCGAAATTGGAATTGGTTGCTTATACCGATGCGCTAACAGAGCTTTTAAATCGCAGAGGCATGATTCAGCGACTAGAGGACACGAAAGCCAGCAGTTGTCATTTATTATTGGCCGACGTGGATTTCTTTAAACGTATTAATGATGAATATGGTCATGATGTTGGAGACTATGCGCTATCAACTTTAGGTCACTTAATTCAAACCGCATTACCAGAAGATGGTTTGGCTGCGCGTTGGGGCGGTGAAGAATTTTTGATTGCGGTTTGTGACGGTACTGAGTTGGACGCGTTCGCCTTGGCTGAATCGATTCGACAGAAAGTGGAAGGGTATGAATTTAACCACTTGGATCAAAAGTTTCATATGACATTGAGTTTCGGTGTATCAACGATGGATGAAAGGACATCTTTAAGAGAATCGATAACCCTCGCGGATAACCGTTTGTACAATGCAAAACACTCTGGACGGAATCAAACGCGAAGAGATTAAATGGTTAGGCTTAAATAAAAAAAGCGCCAGCTTGATGAATCAAACTGGCGCTTTTTTTTGTTGAGTGTTGGCTTATTTAGTGACTGGCTTAGAGCCAATTACGCCGTAATAGGCAATGTATACATAACAGGCAACAGGAATGATAAAGGAAATTTGAAGACCAATAGAGTCTGCGGTTACGCCTTGAAGAACGGGTAAAATTGCACCACCAACAATAGCAAGACACAGCAAACCAGAACCACGGCTTGTTTGAGGGCCAAGATCTTTCAGGGCAAGACTGAAAATGGTTGGGAACATAATGGAATTAAATAAGCCGACCAAAAGGATTGACCACATTGCCACGTGACCATCGTTCAAAATAGTGCTGGCGATTAATACGATGATGACCAGCGCGTTTATTGTGAGCAACTTACCTGCCGCGATTCGTTGCATGAGCGCAGCGCCAATGAATCGGCCGACCATAGCGCCGCCCCAATAGTATGCAACGTAATGAGCTGCATCGGCTTCGGCTAATCCTGCGATATTTTCTAGGCCGAAGAAATTAACCAATAAGCTTCCGATTGCCACTTCCGCACCGACATACATGAATATGGCAATCGCGCCTAATACAAGGTGGCGGTAACTCAAAATGCTAACCGTGGGCGTAATGGTCGATTCTTCTTCCATGTTTGATGGCGTTGGAAGGCTAATGCGAGTGAAAATAATGGCTAAGATCACCAATAACGCCGCTAAGCCAATATAGGGAAAAATAACACTTTCTGCTTCTTGAGCTTTGGTAGCGTATTGCCCTGCAACGGTAAAGAGTAATGCGCCGCCAACAAGCGGCGCAACGGTTGTACCTAATGCGTTAAATGCTTGGGAAAGTGTCAATCGACTAGAGGCTGTCTCAGAAGGACCCATGAGAGTAACAAGCGGGTTTGCCGCCACTTGAAGAATAGTAATACCGGCGGCTAGCACAAAAAGAGCGCCTAAAAATAAGGCGTATTGCTGTGCTTTTGCTGCGGCAACAAAGAGAAGGCAGCCCGCAGCGGCGATCATTAACCCGATGCCAATTCCGCGCTGGAAACCTACTTTTTTCACTAGGTTTCCTGCAGGGACCGACACAATAAAGTAAGCACCAAAGAAACACATCTGAATCATCATTGCTTGTGTGTAACTAAGGTCGAAGACACCTTTCAAATGCGGGATAAGGATGTCATTAAGTGAGGTAATAAAGCCCCACATAAAAAACAAAGAGGTTAGGGCAATTAACGCAAAGCGTTGATTTGATTGTGGCTGGTTGGTTTGTGATGAATGATTGTTCATAGTTTTTCCGATAAGTTAAAACGAGTGCGGCTCAGTTTTTATCTTTAGAATCTTTATCCAAATCAAAAAAGTGCGGCATCATAGCATCGGGAAACTCGTTTCTTGTGTTGAAATGGGAAAACTTAGCTTATTGTCCTAAGTAATTCCTTTTTTATGCGGGTTTTGTAAGAAAATCTTGTTTATTCATCGTTAATGTAACAAAGCGACGCTGTTAATTTGATCAACCTTCCTGTTTCTTATTCCGACCTTTTGTTATTGGGGGATTTTTCTAGGTGTGCCACGAGCACGGGCATCGTCTTTTTCGTGTTATTCTTTTGTTTTCGTATCCACTTTTCTTTCTTTTAGAGCCCTTTATGCGCATTCAACGTCGCCATGTACCCGATACTCCGCTCCACTTCCCAAGTGATTTATCCCCCACTATTTGTCGTATTTTACAGTCACGTAATGTAGTCAATATGGATGAATTAGATTATCGATTACCCAGATTAATGCGTCCCGATACTTTGTTTGGGCTTCAGCCGGCCGCAAAAATTTTAGCCGATGCGATAGAGGCTGGACAAAAGATCCTTATCGTTGGGGATTTCGATGCCGATGGCGCGACCAGCACCAGTCTCGGTATTCTTGCGTTGGAAGCAATGGGAGCGGTTTCTCCAGATTATTTGGTCCCCAATCGTTTTGAATTTGGCTATGGATTGACACCAGAAATAGTGGAAGTAGCAAAAGAGAAAGAACCTGCCGTGTTGATTACTGTCGACAACGGCATTGCCAGCATCGACGGTGTGTTAGCGGCAAAGTCGTATGGTATGAAGGTGGTGGTTACCGATCATCATTTACCGGGTGATACCTTGCCCGTAGCCGATGCAATCGTAAATCCAAATCATCCAGAATGTGGTTTTCCTAGCAAAAACTTGGCGGGTGTCGGCGTTATTTTTTATGTGATGTCTGCGTTGCGAGCCGAATTGAATACCCGAAACTGGTTTACTGAGCAACATATTCCAGAACCAAAAATGGCCGACTATTTGGACTTGGTCGCGTTGGGAACCGTTGCGGATGTGGTGCCTTTAGATGGCAATAACCGAATTTTGGTGCAGCAAGGCATTAAGCGTATTCAGGCGGGTTTGGCACGGCCAGGCATCTTGGCGTTATTAGAAGTAGGGCGTCGAGATTACACTCAATTGAAAGCATCGGATTTGGGGTTTGTGGTTGGCCCAAGATTAAACGCGGCGGGTCGATTGGATGATATGTCCATTGGCATAGAATGTTTATTAGCGGTTCATCCGCATCAAGCGGCTCAATACGCTCAACAACTCGATCAGTTTAATCGTGAGCGAAAAGCGATTGAGTCGGATATGAAAGAGCAGGCTGAGTTGGTTTTAGAAACCTTATTGGATGATGAGCAAGACATGCCAAATGGTATGTGTTTCTACGATGCGGATTGGCATCAGGGCGTGATTGGAATCTTGGCTTCCAGAATGAAAGACAAGTGTCATCGTCCCGTTATTGCGTTTGCTCGAGTGGGCGATGATGAGCTAAAAGGATCCGCTCGCTCCATTGCTGGCGTTCATATTCGAGATGCCTTGGATTTATTGGCGAAGCGATATCCTCCTTTATTGAGTAAGTTTGGTGGTCATGCTATGGCCGCGGGAATGTCGATAAAAGAGTCTCATTATGATGCGTTTCGTTTGGCCTTTGACCTGATCATCAGTGAGCTTGTCACACCAGAGCAGCTCGAAGCCACGCTTCTCACCGACGGCCCGCTTGCGGCGGAAGATTTTAGTTTGAGCTTTGCGGAGCAAGTCAGGCTATCTGGGCCTTGGGGGCAAATGTTTCCTGAACCGTGTTTTGACGGTGTTTTTGATATTCTGCAGCAGCGTATTGTGGGGGAGAAACATCTCAAGCTGATGGTGCGTGAACCAAGTAGTGGGCTTTTATTGGACGCCATTTGTTTTTTTGTGGATCTGGACGCATGGCCTAATGACAACGCCAACCAAGCTCGCTTGGTTTATAAATTGGATGTGAATGAGTTTCGTGGTCAGCGAAATTTACAGCTCATAGTCGACTATTTAGAACCTGCATAACGTAAATGAGAAGATTGCTTATTTTGCCAAACAAATTGCCGAACAAATTGGTTAGGCGCTGCGTATAAGGGCAAAAGTTGAGGTATAATGCGCCTCCCTCGTACATCACTCTATTTTTACTGGAGCTCATTCATGACTGCACTGGTTCTTGACGGCAAACTTTGCGCCAAAGAAACTGAAGACCGCTTACAAGCTCAAGTTACCGAGCTAAAAGAGCGCACCGGTTGCACCCCTATTTTAGCGACTATCTTGGTCGGCGCTGATCCAGCATCCGCGACTTATGTGAAAATGAAAGGCAACGCTTGTCGTCGTGTCGGCATGGACTCTATGGCGATTGAATTGCCAGAAAGTACAACAACCGAGCAGTTGTTGGAAAAAATCACCGAATTGAACAACAACCCAGACGTGCACGGTATTTTGTTGCAGCACCCAGTGCCTGAGCAAATTGACGAGCGTTTGTGCTTTGATACGATTGAAGCGCGTAAAGACGTTGATGGCGTAACCTGTCTTGGTTTTGGCCGCATGGCGATGCAAGAGCCAGCGTATGGCGCGGCAACGCCTGCTGGTATTATGCGTTTACTTGAAGCCTACGATGTGAAACTGGAAGGTAAACATGTTGTTGTGGTTGGCCGCAGCCCAATCCTTGGCAAGCCAATGGCCATGATGATGTTGAACGCCAATGCGACGGTGACGATTTGTCATTCTCGCACCCAGAACTTATCTGATTTTGTAAAACAAGCGGACGTGATTGTTGGCGCCGTGGGTAAGCCTGAGTTCATCAAAGCAGAATGGATTAAAGACGGCGCGGTAGTGGTTGATGCGGGTTATCATCCAGGTGGCGTTGGCGATATCGAACTTGCTCCGTTGGTTGGTCGTGTTGCTGCTTACACACCGGTTCCTGGTGGCGTTGGCCCGATGACGATCAATACGTTGATTCTACAAACCGTGGAATCTGGCCTGAAACTGCTAGGCTAATGGACTTGAAAGGTCTGGATCCTTGCCCCATATTGTTGATATAACGTCGAAAGATGGGACAAAAAAGCCGCGCCATTAGGTGCGGCTTCTTTTTTATTATAAATTGAACAGAAATAGGTAGACACTTTATGTCCACAGAAATGTTAAAAGACGCATTGGACTTCGATTTGATCGCTGATGTTTTCGTAACCGAATCCATCACCGCTTCGCCATCGGAACTGCATGGTCAGTTGTGTGGCTACCTTGCGTCTGGTGTGACCTTGCCACTAGAAGATTGGCTGAAGATGGTCGTTGAGTTTTGCGATATCGAAGGTTGGAAAGAAGACGCAAGTCGCACTGTCATTGTCGAGCTTTATACGGCGACACTGACGTTACTGCAAAACGGTGAGTTTGCGCTTGTGCCAAGCATTTCAGACGAAGACGCAGATTTATGTGAACGAGGCGTGACATTATCGCAGTGGGCGCATGGCTTTTTAGCGGGCTACGGTTTGTCTGGTCAAAAGAACGCCTTGACCGACGAAACCAAACAAATTCTTCGTGATTTTGCCAATATCTCTGGTATGCAGGCCGAAATGCGAGCGTTGGAAAACAACAATGATAACGAAGCGGATTTAACCGAACTGGTTGAATACGTTCGATTGTCGGCGATGATGATGTACACAGAGCATCACGATATCAATCCCGATGTGGATCACACCAAGAAGAATCCATTACATTAAAAGTGAGACCTTTTATGAAAATCGACACTCAAACCTATCAAGCTCGTCGTAAACGTTTGATGGCATCCTTGCCTGAAAACAGTGTGGTTGTTATCCGTACGGGTGAGTTAGCGACGCGCAATAATGATTGCGAGTATGAGTTTCGACCTCATAGCAGTTTTTTCTATTTAACTGGGTTTCCAGAGCCAAGTGCGTATGCGTTGATTCATGGCTGTGGTGAAATGACCTTGATTACCTTGCCGAAAGACCCTGAAAAAGAACAATGGGATGGTTTTCGTTTTGGAATGGAAGGCGCGATAAAAGAGTTTGGTGCCGAAGACGCCGCGGTATTGGATGAACTCGACAGTGTTGCATTTTCAGCGTTAGATGGCGCCGTAAATGTTGTCTATTTATTCAATGATGATGTGCTTCGTGAAAAAATTGCTGGATGGCGTAATGCCGTAGCCGCTCGAGTCAGAATGGGCGCGTCAGTACCAACCAATTTTATCGATTTGTCGCCGGTTGTGTCAGAAATGCGTTTGCGAAAAGACGCCGAAGAGATTGCGATTATGGAAGCGGCGGCGCAAATTAGTGTCGAAGCGCACAAACAAGCAATGCGATCGGTTCGTCCTAGAATGAACGAATATCAGTTAGAAGCCGAGATCAATTACGTCTTTATGAAATCTGGTGCACGACAACCGGCGTATAACAATATAGTGGCGTCGGGCAGCAATGCGTGTGTGTTGCATTACATTAAAAATGACGAAGTCATCGACGATGGTGACCTTATTCTCATTGACGCTGGCGCGGAATTGGGTTGTTATGCGGCCGATATTACCCGTACTTTTCCTGCCAATGGTACGTTTAGTGAACCTCAAGCGGCTTTGTATCAAGTCGTGCTAGACGCTTATTATGCCGGTATGGCGCAACTGACCGTCGGAACACCTTATGAAGCGTGTCACAATGCCGCCGTCCGAACCTTAACAGAAGGTCTGGTTGCTCACGGATTATTGCAGGGGGATGTCGAATTCCTGATCGAGAGCAAAGCGTATCGTGATTTTTACATGCACAATACAGGGCATTGGTTAGGCTTGGATGTTCATGATTGTGGTGCGTATAAAATAGGTGGTGAATCGCGCCTGCTTGAAGAAGGCATGGTGCTGACAATCGAACCTGGCCTGTATGTGTCTGCTGATAATATGTCCGTTGACGCTAAATGGCGTGGCATTGGCATCCGTATCGAAGACGATGTGCAAATTCGGGCAGCTGGACCTTATGTGTTGACGCACGGGTTGCCAAAAGAAATTAAAGAGATTGAAGCATTAATGGCTGAAAATCGTTAATCAAAGTGTCAATGTTGGAGAGAGATGGAATGGCTAAGTCGTACGATTTGATCATAGTCGGTGCCGGAATGGTGGGCGCTTTGTCTGCGATTCTATTGGCTAAATCTTCCTTACGCATTGCGCTTGTGGATAAGCATGATGGTGAATACCGTTTGTCCACGCCTCCTGCCTACGATGCACGAGTCAGTGCGATTTCCAGTCAATCTAAATCCTTGTTAGAAACAGCCGATGTTTGGCAGGGTATTCCTAAAGACCGTGTTGCATCATATGACAATATGGTGGTTTGGGACGGGTTAGGCGATGGTTATATCGACTTTAATGCCGACACTACGGCCATGCCGGAATTGGGGCATTTGGTCGAGAATGCGGTGCTTAATCAGCAGTTGATGGCGCAAGTCAGGCAGTCGAAAAATATTGACCTGTATTTAGGTGATACTCTGGGCAGCCATGATTTAAATGAGTTTGGTGTTCGAGCAGAGCTCGCTTCGGGTCATGTATTGGAGGCCCAAGCGATGGTTGCTGCGGACGGCGCGATGTCTAAACTGCGCACAGAGAATGCATTCGATACCATTGAATGGGATTATGGTCACACTGCGATTGTCGCCACATTAGAAATTGGCCAACCTCATGAAAACACCGCGTGGCAAAGCTTTGGAGAAGAAGGCATTTTAGCGTTTCTTCCCTTGCCAAGTGTGGATCAAAAACACCTTGTTTCTATCGTTTGGTCTGTTCCTCCAAAAGAAGCTGAAGCTCTTATGGCGCTTGATGTTGACGCTTTTTGTCGCCGGTTACATTACGCCATTGGTAAGCGCTTTGACGTATTGGGTGTCACGCAAACACGTCAATCTATCCCACTTCGACAACGTCACGCAAAAGCGTATGTGAAGCCAGGTATTGTTCTGATTGGCGATGCGGCACACACTATTCACCCTTTGGCAGGACAAGGCGCTAATTTAGGTTTTTCTGACGTTAAAGGGTTGGTGGATGTGTTAAGCAAGGCGCATCGTCGGGGCGAGCCTTTGGGCTCTACAAAAGTGCTAAGACGTTATGAACGTGCTCGAATGCTCGATAACATGGCGATGTCTGCAGGAATGGAAGCGTTCAAACGGTTATTTTCAACGCAGCAACCGGTGTTTGTTCAACTTAGAAATATGGGCATGAAGCGGTTTAATCGTGATGTGTCATTAAAGAAAAAATTGATCGCCCGAGCGGCTGGATTGCCCTCTTTTTCCTGAGCGTTTTTTTATTTATTTATTGATTATGATGCGTTTCAAAATGAAACGAATTTATTATTGCAAAATACACTTGCTGACATATTCTGCACTATATTAGATTACCTATTACTAACTAGAATAAAAGGCGCCGATCTATGCAAGTCCAAGACCTTCTAAAGCAAACAGACAAGCTTCCCAATGTGCCAGACGTTGTTCGTGAATTAATTCAATTACTCAATGACCCCAATGCCAAATACTCGACAATTTCAGAGCGGGTGTCTCATGATCAAACGATTTCATTAAAAATTTTACGCGTTGTGAATTCTGCCTACTTTGGGCTTTCTAGAAAAATTTCCTCTATTGATGAAGCCACTGTTTTACTTGGTATGGATAAATTGAAAACGCTGGTTATTGCATCGGGTTTTTCAGGTTCTGTGACGAAAGTAGAGGGCATTACTTTGTCTGAGTTTTGGGCCGATTCTTTTAGAGTGGCTGAATTGGCTCAGTGGATTGCAAAACGCACTGAATTAGTGGAACCCGATGAGGCTTTTACAGCAGGCATAGTTCATAATATCGGCAAGTTGCTACTACACTTGACTGCACCGGACATTGCATTAGAAATCCAAGAGCGTGTAGCAAACCGAAAAGCAGGAAGAGTGAAGGCAGAGCAGGATCTTCTCGGTTTTACCTCTCAGGACGCTGGAAAGGCGTTGATGGATTTATGGAAATTCCCTGCGGAACTGGGCTCAGCTATCCAACAGCATAAGCGACCTTTTTCAGAGGGTGAGCCAGAACCATTGGCGTGCGTTTTGAATTTGGCTTGTTACTTAAATGCCTGTATTCGTAATGACCGCGATTATGATTTAGTGCGTGAAGGCTTCCCGATGGCCGTTGCGAAAGCCGCTGGTTTGGCTGACGGCATTGTTTATGAACTAGACGATGCGCTGATGATCGGTGATGGACTTAATCAATTATTGAATTAGACGCAACGTCTAATTCAACACCTCTAAGCGACTGGTTATTTTCTCAATAAGAAGAAACCAGTCGGTCATTTGTATACCCCCTCTTAACGGTACTTTTTGGGCATTGTTTGAAAATTGAACAAATGATAATCGCTAGTGTTTAGTATTGTGTTGTGCTAATTTCTTGTCTCATTTTTATAGGGTCTTTTCTCCTATTTTGTTTGGGTATATTAATGCCTTTGAGAAGAGAGAATGGTTCGAATATGTGGAAGGTGAGCATGTCATTAACATTGCGTAAAGTGGTTAAAAGCAAAGGTCGAAAGTCTATTTTTAACGGTGTTGGTTTTGTTGCACTGACCTCATCTTTATTGCTTTCTACTGCCTTACAGGCGAAAGGTGAAGTAAACATTTATTCTGCTCGTAAAGAGTCCCTTATCAAGCCTGTATTGGATACATTTTCCAAAGAAAATGATGTCGTTGTTAACCTAATTACCGGCTCTGCGGATGCGCTGTTGAGTCGATTAAAAGCCGAAGGCGATGCGAGCCCAGCGGATATGTTTATTACCGTTGATGCCGGTCGTTTGCATCGAGCAAAAGCCGCAGGCGTGTTGCAACCACTTCATAGCGATGTCTTAAACGCCAATATTCCTAGTCATTTACGCGACAGCGATGGTTACTGGTTTGGCCTATCACAGCGTGCACGCGTTATTTTCTACAATCCTGAAAAAGTGTCCTCGAAAGATTTATCCACCTACGAAGACCTTGCGAATGCAAAGTGGAAAGGGCGGATTTGTGTGCGTTCTTCCGCCAATGTTTATAATCAATCACTGGTTGCCTCTATGCTTGAAGCGGATGGGCGTGAAAAGACACAGGCTTGGGTTAAAGGCTTAATGTCTAATTTAGCGCGTCCACCTTTTGGTGGAGATATAGATTTATTAAAAGCGGTAGCAGCGGGTGTTTGTGATCTGACTTTGGCGAACACCTATTATTATGGTCGCCTTGGACAGAGTGACCGAGCGGATGAAAGGGCGGTGTACAACACGGTTAAGTTGTTCTGGCCGAATCAAGGAAAAGGCGAGCGTGGCGCGCATGTCAATGTCAGTGGCGCGGGCCTTACCTCCGCGGCAACAAATATTGAAAACGCCACGTTATTACTTGAGTACTTAACCAATCATGCTTCTCAAGAATGGTACGCTCACGTAAACAATGAATACCCTGTTGTCACTGGTGTTGGTGCACCAGAAATGTTGGCGCCCTACGGTACCTTTCGAGCGGATACGATTTCGCTTAGTCAGTTGGGTGTGAATAATCGAGAAGCCGTCGAGGTGATGGACATTGCTGGGTGGAAATGATTTTTTTACGTATAGGTTTTGAGAATTAATGGCGGATTTTGCGCATTTGACTGTCGTTAGAAAACCTAAATCTAACTGGCTGAAAGTATCGGCAATACTGATTGCCGCCATTTTGGCTTTGCCAATATTAGTGGTTCTGGTCAATGTTTTGATCGGCGATGGTGATGTGTGGCATCACCTTTATCAAACCGTGTTGGCTGAATATATTTCCAACTCATTGTTACTGATGTTGGGAGTCGGAATAGGTGTGTTGGTAATTGGTGTTCCATGTGCCTGGCTGACCAGCATGTGTGATTTTCGGGGGCGTGCATTTTTATCTTGGGCATTGCTTTTGCCGATGGCCGTTCCTGCTTACATTATTGCTTATACCTATACAGGTGTGTTGGATTTTGCTGGTCCTGTTCAAACTTTTATTCGTGATATGACCGATTGGCGATACGGCGAATATTGGTTTTTTGAAGTGCGTTCTCTTGGTGGCGCGGTCGTCATGCTGACGCTCGTGCTTTATCCTTATGTCTATTTGATGAGTAGAGCGGCGTTTTTAGAACAATCTGAGAACACGTTGGAAGTCAGTCGTACTTTAGGTTACTCAGGCAGAGCCGCCTTTTTTAAACTCGCACTTCCTCTTGCTCGCCCTGCGATTGTGACCGGACTGAGCTTAGCTCTAATGGAGACTCTGGCCGATTACGGCACGGTACAATACTTTAGTGTAAATACCTTTACGACGGGTATTTTGCGCACGTTTTATGGCTTTGGGGACGTCGCAGCGGCATCACAATTGGCGGGTGTGCTCTTGATGTTTGTGACGGCATTGATTCTGTTGGAGCGGTATTCTAGACATCGTATTCGCTATCATGCTTCTGGACTGAAAAAAGCGAGCAACAGACGAATGAAGTTGAAAGGCGGCCGTGCTTTCTTGGCGTCTGTTTTTTGTTGGTTGCCGATTTGTGTTGGTTTCCTTATTCCTGTCAGCGTGTTGGCGTTTTGGGCGATGTTTAAAGCCGAAATGCCGGGGACGAACTTTATTCAATTGGCGTGGAACTCTTTTTATCTTGCGGCGATGGCGTCCTTGATCGTGGTGAGTTTGGCCTTGGTATTGAGTTATGCCATTCGTTTGAATAACGGTCGCAGTGTTAAGGCATCGGTTGGTATTGCCGGTTTGGGTTATGCGCTGCCAGGCACCATTATTGCGATTGGTACTATTGTGCCTTTGGCTTGGCTTGATCACAGAATTATTGATCTTGTGACCTATTACAGTGGTGAAAAAATCGGCTTAGTGTTCTCTGGTACCTTATTTGCGCTCCTATTTGCTTATACGGTTCGCTTTATGGCGGTGTCGTTAGGCGCCGTTCAAAATGGACTGGGTAAAATTAAGCCGAGTATGGACATGGCAGGTCGATCGCTTGGGATGTCGCCTTTTAAAGTATTAGCTCGAATACACATTCCTTTGCTGAAAGGCTCTGTTTTGACGGCAATGCTCATTGTGTTTGTCGATGTCTTGAAAGAGTTACCAGCCACCTTGGTACTTCGCCCATTTAATTTTAATACCCTTGCAGTCAGAGCATTTGAATTGGCTTCGGACGAACGGCTGGTCGATGCCGCACCAGCTTCATTAATGATCGTGCTGGTGGGGTTGGTACCAGTGATTTTGTTAAGCCGTTCCATTTCTTCCAACACTGGTCGCTCTAGATAGCCGATAATCGAAATAGGATTTTATATGACGTCGATACCCCTTCATAAAACGCTGAAAGATATGACGCTGACCAACGTGTCGGTCGGTTATGATGGCGACGTAGTGGTTAAAAGGGCCGCTTTTCAGCTATTGGAAGGGCAAATCGGTTGTCTGTTAGGGCCAAGTGGTTGTGGTAAGTCTACATTACTGAGAGCCATTGCGGGTTTTGAAACCTTGATGGCAGGCGAAATACGGATGGATGATCAGGTGATTTCGAGTCCTTCGTTCAGTGTGAATCCAGAGAATCGTTCGATCGGAATGGTTTTTCAAGATATTGCGTTGTTTCCGCATCTTTCTATTGCCGAGAATATCGCCTTTGGCTTATCGGATTGGCCAAAAGCCAGCGCTGAAGAACGCGTTGCCTATTTATTGGAGTTGGTTGGTTTGGCAGGGTTTCAATCACGTTACCCACATTCACTTTCCGGTGGTCAACAACAACGTGTGGCGTTGGCGAGAGCCATTGCGCCAAAGCCAAAACTCTTATTGATGGATGAGCCTTTTTCAGGCCTCGATGCGAAATTAAGAGAAGAGTTGGTGCCCGATATTCGCGAAATATTAAAGCATGAAAAAATGAGCGCATTGCTGGTGACACACGATCAAATGGAAGCTTTTGCGATGGCGGATCAGGTGTCTGTTATGGATGCGGGTGTGATTCATCAAACAGGGACGCCGTATCAAATTTACCATGAGCCAGAAACACGTTTTGTCGCCAGTTTTATTGGCCATGGCGACTTCTTACCGGCGACCGTGTGCGGCGCGGATTGTGTTCATTCTGATCTTGGAACAATTCGAGGTGATTTGGATCATGGTTTTGCCGACAATACTCAGGTGGATTTATTGGTTCGACCCGATGACATTTTACACGATGACGACAGTGAGTTTGTTGGTGTGATTGTGAGTAAGTGGTTTCGTGGTTCGCACTTTTTGTATCGAGTAAAATTGTCTTCTGGAAAAGTTGTTTACTGTTTTGCTTCTTCTCATCATAACCACGCGATCGGTCAGGAAATTGGCTTGACGGTTCACTTAGATCACTTGGTGATGTTTCCTCGTCAATAATTTTAGCAATGTCATGGTATTTGAATAGACTTGTCTTTTAAAAGGTAGGTCATTTCTGTGGTGTAATACGTGGCAATTGATTATAGAGTCTCTATAATAGCGTTTTTTAAATTTATACTGGGTGAAAACTTTGAGTGTTATTCGACTAAAGGGTCAGGCTGATCGCCGTCTTCGAGCTGGGCATCAATGGATATACAGCAATGAGGTAAATACCTCTGAGACGCCATTAAAGCAATTTACGCCAGGGGATCAGGTTGTTGTCGAAACAGCACAAGGAAAACCGCTTGGTATTGCTACGATAAACCCAAATACATTGATTTGTGGACGACTGATTAGTCGTAGTACAGACACGGTATTGAACAAATCCACATTGGTTCACCGCCTTAAAATCGCATTGTCCTTACGTGAAATGACGTATCCTGCGCCGTATTATCGTCTTGTTTTTGGCGATTCTGATGGTTTGTCTGGTTTGGTTGTGGATCGTTTTGCCGACATCCTTGTTGTGCAAATTTCCACCGCAGGCATGGAACGCGTGAAAAACGAAATCATTGAAGCTTTACAAGATGTGATTAAACCTTCCGCTATCTTGATGAAAAACGACGGGAAAATGCGTCAAATCGAAGGACTAGACAGCTACGTTGAAGAAGCGTTTGGTACGGTTCCTGAAACGGTTTTCCTACAAGAAAACGGCGTACTGTTTGAAGCGCCAGTGTGGGACGGACAAAAAACGGGTTGGTTTTATGATCACCGTGAAAACCGCAAAACTATGCAAGGCTTCTGCGATGGTAAACGTGTATTAGACGTTTTCTCTTATGTTGGTGGTTGGGGGGTTCAAGCGGCTTCTGCTGGTGCTACCGACGTCACCTTTATTGACGCATCTAAAAGCGCGCTGGATTATGTTACTGGTAATTTAAAGCTTAATCAGTACGAAGGCGTTTCGAGTCTTATTCACGGCGATGCGTTTGATTCCATGCAGTCTTTGATTGATGACAAACAGCGTTTCGACGTGGTTGTTATGGATCCACCGGCGTTTATTGCTCGTCGTAAAGACATCAAAGCGGGCGAAGGTGCTTATCACCGAGCCAATCAGTTGGCGATGCGATTAGTGGCCAAAGGCGGTATTTTGGTATCGGCTTCTTGTTCAATGCATCTTGAAACAGCGCGTTTGCATGATCTTGTTCGCAGTAACAGCCGTCAGTTAGAGCGTTTCTCTCAACTGGTTTATCGTGGAACGCAAGCGCCTGATCATCCAGTGCATCCAGCGATTGAAGAAACAGAATACTTGAAAGCCTTATTCTACCGAATTCATAATAATATGGGCTTATAAGCCCATTTACTGAATTCACGACAAAGTCATTCAAAAAAATGGCCGCCAGATTGGTTCTGGCGGCCATTTTTTATGCAGTGAAATCCTTAATTCATTCATTAATCTCTTAATGAGATATGTGGCCAGCCTCGATCTTCTGCTATTTTTGTCAGCGTATCATCGGCATCAACCGCAATAGGGTGAGTCACCAATTCCAAAAGCGGTAAATCGTTACGAGAATCGCTGTAGAAATAGCTGTCTTTCATCGTGTGCCCTGTCTCGGCCAACCAATCGTTTAAACGCGTTACTTTGCCTTCTTGGAAGCTTGGAACGCCAACAACTTTTCCTGTGTAATGACCATCAATTATTTCCGGTACTGGCGCAATAATATGATCCATACCTAGCTCATCACCAATTGGACCGGTGACAAATTGATTTGTAGCTGTAATCATTAGCAAGAAATGCCCTTGATTTTTATGGTGTTTTAGCAATTCAATGGCTTTGGTTTGCATCATTGGTTGTATTTTTTCTAGCATGAACGTGCGATGGAGTTCAGTCAGCTCCGAGTTAGAAAATTGTGTTAGTGGCGCTAGACTGAATGCCAAGTATTCATGAATGTCTAAGGTGCCAGATTGGTACTGTTTGAAGAACGTATCGTTTGCTTCTTGGTAGATTTGGGTGTCGACTAACCCTTTCTCAACCAAAAATTGTCCCCAAGTGTAATCACTGTCGCCGTTTAATAAAGTGCCATCTAAGTCAAATATTGCGAGTGTCACAAGCCGTCCTCAATTCTTCTAAAGTGCGCGAATTATAGCCTTGGAGACAATAAATAACATTAGTCTTAATTGTGCGAATGGGGGAATTATGGAACAATGAATCTAATTTATTCTTATATTAGAAGGTAGTAGCTCGTGATTGATGCAGACGGATACAGACCGAATGTGGGCATCATCTTGATGAACGAGCGTGGCCAACTTCTTTGGGCGAGACGTGTAGGACAAAATGCATGGCAATTTCCCCAAGGCGGTATTAAATCTGACGAGACACCGGAAGAAGCGTTATTTCGAGAACTAAAAGAAGAAGTAGGGTTAGATCCACATCAGGTTGAAATCGTAGGTAAAACTCGCGGTTGGCTGCGTTATCGCCTTCCTAAACGCATGCTAAGACACAATAGTAAGCCTTTATGTATTGGACAAAAACAGAAGTGGTTTCTTTTGTCCATTCGTTGTCCCGATGCTTCTGTGTGCGTAGATGGAACGGAATGCCCTGAATTTGATGGTTGGCGCTGGGTAAGTTATTGGTACCCGCTGGGACAAGTTGTTGCGTTTAAAAAGGACGTTTACCGAAGAGCGCTCAAAGAACTTATTTCTAGCGCACATCGTCGACTGGAAAAGCGATAAGCTCACTGGCTTGTTAATGGAGGTAATGTAGATTGATGGGAACACGATGCTAGGTTTATTAAGACGTATTACACAAGAGGTAACCGCCGCACAGTCATTGCCGGCTGCGTTGGATATTATCGTTCGTCGTGTGCGCAGAGCCATGCGAGCAGAAGTGTGCTCTATTTACCTAGTCGACACAAATTCAAAAGATTATGTCTTAATGGCGACACGCGGTTTGAATGCGGATGTTGCTGGTAGCGTTAGCCTAAAGTCAGACGAAGGGCTGGTGAGTTTGGTTGGCCGAAGAGCTGAACCGGTTAACCTTGAAGACGCGCACATTCACCCTTCGTTTCATTATCTAAATGGCACGGGCGAAGAGCGTTATCGCTCTTTCCTGGGTGTGCCTATAATTCATCATCGCCAAGTATTGGGCGTACTGGTTGTCCAGCACGAAGACAAACGTCGCTTTGATGAAGGCGAAGAAGCTTTTCTTATTACGTTATCCGCACAATTGGCCGGCGTTATTGCTCACGCCGAAGCGACAGGTGCGATTGCCAACTTAAATCCTAATGCTATTCCTAATGGCTCTGACTTTCGCTACAAAGGCGTCCCAGGTAGCTCTGGTGTTGCTATTGGGCGTGGTGTTGTGGTTTTTCCTCCTGCGGATTTGGATGTTATTCCAGACCGCCGGACGACTGACTTTGACGAAGAAATTCATGATTTTTACCAAGCATTAGACGCCGTTCGACAAGACATTCGTCTTGCCAGTAATCGAATTAGCCAACACCTTTCAGCGGATGAAAAAGCCCTTTTTGATGTTTATCTTAAAATTCTAGATGACAACTCCATCGCGGGGGAAATTGTTCGGAAGATCAAAGAAGGCAACTGGGCGCAAGGTGCATTAAGACAAGTTATTCAGGCGCACATAGCTCAGTTTAATCGCATGGATGACCCTTACTTACGTGAACGTGCATCGGATCTTCGTGATCTTGGTCGTCGCATATTGTCTCATTTGCAAGAAAATGCACCGAATATTGCGGAGCGATTCAGCGAACCGTCTATCATTATTGGCGAAGAGCTAACAGCGTCAATGCTGGGTGAAATCCCGATAGATAAGATCAAAGGCCTTGTTTCCGTGATGGGGTCGGGCAACTCGCATGTGGCCATTTTGGCACGTGCAATGGGCATCCCAACGGTGATGGGGGCTCTGGATTTACCTTACGCTCAGCTCGATAAAGTAGATCTAATTGTTGATGGTTATCTTGGAAAAATTTTCACGCATCCATCGGAAGCGCTGACGGACAGTTATCAACAGATAGTCGATGAAGAACGTCAGCTAGAAGAAGAATACGAAACCTTAAAAGATTTACCTTGTGAAACACTCGACGGCCAGCGGTTATCTTTGTTTGTAAATACGGGCTTGTCAGCCGATGTTGCCCGTTCGTTGGATCGTGGTGCAGAAGGCATTGGCTTATATCGAACCGAAGTGCCTTTCATGGTGCGCGACCGTTTCCCAACGGAAGCGGAGCAAGTGGTTATTTACCGCCAGCAGTTAGAAGGCTTTGCTCCAGCGCCCGTCACCGTTCGGACCTTAGACATTGGTGGTGATAAAGCGCTTTCTTATTTCCCAATAAACGAAGCCAATCCTTTCTTAGGCTGGCGTGGGATTCGAGTAACGCTCGATCATTTGGAAATTTTCATGGCGCAAATTCGCGCCATGATCAAAGCCAGCGCCGATCTTCATAACTTAAAAATTATGTTACCCATGATTTCGAATGTGGCCGAAGTGGAAGAAGCATTAGCCTTAATTCGTCGAGGTTATGCAGAGGTCAAAGAAGAAGGTTATAACGTTCAAATGCCGCGTGTTGGTGTGATGATCGAAATTCCTGCCGCGGTCTACCAAGTCAAAGAACTGTCTGAGTTAGTGGATTTTCTGTCTGTCGGCAGCAACGATTTGACTCAGTATCTACTTGCAGTAGATCGCAATAACCCTCGTGTGGCTGACTTATATAATTCGTTTCACCCGTCTGTCTTGCGTGCATTGTTGAGCATTGTTGATCAGGTTCGAGGCGAAGGTGTCGGCCTAAGTGTGTGTGGCGAAATGGCGGGCGACCCTATGGGCGCTATTTTGTTGATGGCAATGGGTTACGATGTGCTGTCTATGAGCTCGACAAGTTTGCCTAAAGTAAAAGCCGTGATTCGAAACATATCCATGAAACAAGCTCAGAATATGCTTAATGAAGTGATGAAACTATCCCACGCGGAGGCGGTCACACAAACCATGACCCGACTCATGCGTGAAGCCAATATCGAACGTTTGATTCGTCCATCCAAAACCACCAACGTAGATTAATACCCACCAGAGGTTCGTGACACCATTATGATTTCCTACCCTGACATTGACCCTATTGCTGTATCAATAGGGCCTATTTCCGTGCATTGGTACGGTATTATGTATTTGATTGGTTTTGCGGGTGCGTATTTTTTCGGCATGTATCGAGCCAAGCGTTCTAACGGACTTTGGACGCCAGAAATGGTCAGTGATGCCATTTTTTATGGGGCGCTGGGCGTTATATTGGGCGGCCGTATTGGCTACATTTTATTTTATCAATTTCCGGCGTTTGTCGATAATCCACTGATTATGGTGCGTATTTGGGAAGGCGGCATGTCTTTCCACGGTGGATTATTAGGTGTAATCGCGGCGATGTTCTTCTTTGCTCGTCGTTATAATAAGCACCTTGTGGATGTTACGGACTTTCTTGCGCCGTTTGTTCCAATTGGTTTGGGTGCTGGGCGTTTAGGTAACTTCATTGGTGGCGAACTGTGGGGAAAGCCAACGGATGTATCTTGGGCGATGATCTTCCCAAATGATCCGCTGCAATTGGCTCGACATCCGTCTCAGCTTTATCAATTCGTTTTAGAAGGCGTTTTGTTGTTCTGTGTCTTGTGGTTCTTTTCGCAGAAATCGAAACCACGATACTGTGTCTCAGGTGTATTTTTACTGTGTTACGGTATTTTTAGAATTCTAGTGGAATTCGTTCGCGAACCTGACAGCCAAATTGGTTACCTTGCCTTTGGTTGGGTAACACAAGGTCAATTGCTGTCCTTGCCAATGGTGATTATTGGCGCTGGACTTATTGTTACTGGCTTTAAGCTGAAAGTTTTTCCGAAAAGTTAACGCCTTAGAATTGACATAAAAAAACCAGCCATCCAGCTGGTTTTTTTGTCTCTACGTATTTCTACACCGAGAAAGGGTAAGCGATAGGCTCGTGGAATTGGTAGCCTTCGACTTCAAAGTCGGCCATGGTGACCCAGGTTTCGATGTCTTTGAGGGTTTTGATTTCAGGGTTGATTTTTAAGGTTGGGAGTGGGTACGGCTCGCGCTTTAATTGAACGTCACGCATTAATTCGAGTTGGTCTTCATAGATGTGAGCGTTCACTATTTTATGGAAGGCTTTACCCGGTTTTTTCCCCGTGATTTGCGCAACAATGGCGAGTAAGACATAAACCTGAACCATATTGAAGTTAAGGCCTAGTGGTACATCACAGCTGCGTTGTGTGCTGTTCAAGTAAAGTGTGTCGCCAAGCAACGAGAAATGATGGCTGTACATGCAAGGACGAAGGCAAGCCATATGAAAGGCGCCTGGGTGATAAAATGTGAGGATTTCCCCACGGTTATCCACGCCGCGAGTTAAGTCATCTATGATTTGCTTTAATAAGTCGATGTGGCCGCCATCTGGTTTTGGAAAATTGCGGCCAATGGCGCCATAGCAAAGTCCCATGTCGTCTTCGCCTTTGCGGTAAGGGTTATTCAACCACACTTCATTTTGGTTGGCGTTAGCGTCCCAGGTTTTTGTGCCTAGCGCGCGAAAGTCAGCGGCGTTGTCATAACCTCTTAAGTAGCCAATAATCTCGGCAATGGCCGATTTCCAGAAGCTTTTACGAGTCGTTACCAGTGGGAATTCACCTTTGCTTACGTCGTAAGTAAGGTCAGCATTGATGACGGTTAGGCAGCGTTTACCGGTACGTTCGTTATTTACCCATTCGCCTTCGTCGACGATTCGTTCGCAAAGGTCTAGATATTGTTTCATTTGGGCGGCCTTGTATTCTTGTGTCGTAATGAATGGCGTTCGATTTTGCATGCCCAGAAGTGTCTCTAGGAAATGCATTCTAAGCTGCCATAGGTATAATGATTGTCATCGATTATATCAGAAGCCTTTACTCTTTGTTGATCTCAAGAGTCGGGCAGTTCTATAAAAAAAGGTGCTTTCATGTTGTCACTTATTGTTGCTATATCCACGAATCGAACGATTGGTATTAACAATTCATTGCCTTGGCATTTGCCAAACGATTTGAAGTATTTCAAACAGGCAACCATGGGCAAGCCAATCGTTATGGGCCGAAAGACGTTTGAGTCCATTGGTAAACCATTGCCAGGACGCCGAAATATTGTTATCAGTCGAGACCCTACTTATCAAGCGGAAGGCATCGATGTTGTGTCCTCTTTAGAGGATGCGATTTCACTTGGCGAAGACATTTGCTTGGTCAATGGGCAAGAAGAAGTGATGGTGATTGGCGGCGCACAAATATACCAGTTAGCGCTTGAGCGTGCTGATCGGTTGTATATCACGCATGTGGATGCGGAAGTAAAAGGCGATGCATTTTTCCCTGAAGTGGATTGGCCGTCTTTTACCCTGATGGGAGAAGAGGCGTTTGCAGCGGAAGGTCCTAATCCCTACGACTATCGTTTTTCTGTCTATCAACGAAGCAGTGCCGAGTAATTCGCTATGTGGCAGCAAGTTGAGCTCCAATTACCAGCAGTGCGCCGAGGGTTTCATTTGATCACGGATCAGATTGAAGCCGCCTTGTCTAAGATGCCTACGGTCTCAGTTGGCTTGCTGCATGTTTAATTACTGCATACTTCGGCGTCGCTGAGTATTAACGAGAATGCAGACCCGTCAGTAAGGCGAGATATGGAACGTCATTTTTCGCACATGGTGCCGGAAAATCAACCTTACTATGAGCATGTATACGAAGGAAGTGACGACATGCCTGCGCACATTAAAGCCAGTATGCTGGGGGCTTCTTTGACCATTCCTATTAGAGATCAGCGGTTGTATTTAGGAATTTGGCAAGGCGTTTATTTGGGTGAGCATCGAGATCATGGTGGCGCAAGGCGAATTGTACTGACGTTGCAAGGTGAGTCTTGTTCGTTGTCTTAAAGAGATAAATTAGAGTAATAAAAAAGCCACGCTGTGAAGCATGGCTTTTTTATGGCTTACACAGGTTAGTTAACCACGATTTGTTTGCATTTAGCTTGGCCATCTTCGACGGCTTGGTTCGCGCTTAATGCTAGCTCATCAATGGTTTCACCATCTTCTGGAAAAGTGGCAATACCAATACAAAAATCCATTGGGTCAGAATTGCCTTCAATCAAACTTGTTTTTTCATCTTCTGTTGGGTTGATGATGTGATTGAGCAAATTTTTTGCGTCTTTTACGCTGGTGTTGGGCAATAACAGCAATAATTTATCAGCATCAACACGGGCTAAAACATCGGCTTCCCGAATCTTTTTGTAGATGTATCGAGCCGACGTTTGAATGGCAATATTACGCGCCTCCATGGAAAGCGTTGTTAATCTACTGTTGGCATCTAGATGAATTTTGGCCATCGTTAACGGCGTATATTGGCGCTTTGCCAAGCCTAATTGCTTTTTGAAATGCGTTAGTGCGGCGCCTCTTGTTAATAAACCGGTCAGTTCATCAAAAGTGGCTTGGTTTCGTAAATGCTCTTCAAGGGCTTTTTGATGGCTAATGTCTTCTACAAAACCAATCATTTTCTTCACACTGCCGTCGGTATTGCGTGTATAGGTTCGACCGCGCTCTTTGACCCATAAGTATTCTTGATCGTCTTTTAGAATGCGGTATTCCGCTTCGTAATACTTTTTCTTATTGGCAACATGTTCATCAACAATGGAAGCGAGTCTTTGAACATCGTCTGGATGGACGCGTTCATGCCACTCTGGTGTTGAGCGAGGTGTTTTGCCTTGTGGACAACCTAATAGAATGGCGATCGACTTTGAGCACGAAATCAAATCTGAATGCGTTTCCCAAATCCATAACCCTGCGGAAGATTCCGTCAGTGCAAATTTTAAAAGGGTATTTTCCGCCGCAGAAAGGTCCATGTGATCGGTGTTGTAAACGCACGCCAAGACAGCGTCGCCAAGGTGCTGCAGCTCTAGCTGCATATTGATCAGTTTGTCACCCACTTGAATCAGGCTTTCACAACGTTCGATGCTGCCGTTTTGGATTTTGATATTCAGCTTATGCCAATCATCCGCAGAGGTTGCATCTGAACAGAGAGATACCCACGTCGCGGCAGGTTTGGCATTAAAATTTTCAAACAGCACTTCAAAATTACGATTGTATGACGTGAGCTTTCCGCTGCTGCTTTCTACTATAAAAGCAGGCGTTGGCATGTGTTTAAACGCTAATTCAAAAGGGGTACTCATCATTGCGCTCCTTTATAAATAGGATGGATTATTCAGGCGTGATCCAAGTTACTTGGTGTGTCGCCTGATTGTCTTCTGCCAATAGTTTACTTAATACAGGTAAACATTCCTTGGCTTCCTTTTCGAGTGTCCAAGGCGGGTTAACGATGATCATACCGCTTCCTGCCATACCGCGCTCTTCTTCAGTATCTCGAATGCAAAGCTCGAGTAAAAGCACGTTGCGAATGTTGGTCGCTTTTACGGATTTTAAAAACTCGTTTGCTTGCTGACGATTCAACACCGGATACCAAATAGCGTAAGTGCCTTGAGGAAAACGTTTGTGGCCATCTATCATGGCTTGGACTACATATTGGTAGTCTTTTTTGACCTCGTACGGAGGGTCCATTAAGACAAACCCGCGCTTTTGAGGCGGCGGCAACATAGCTTTTACAGCCATAAAACCATTGTCTTTCACGACATTGGCTTTGCGCTTATTTGGGAACAGCGCCGCCAGTATTGGGTAATCGTTCGGATGCAACTCACATAAGTGTAGTTTGTCTTTTTGGCGAACGTAATAGTCGACAATTTTGGGACTACCCGGATAAAAATCCAAGGTATCGGTTGGATTCATGTCTCGGACAATGTCCAATAGTTCTTCTATCGGTTCAGGCAAATTTTCTTCAGACATTAATCGGGCGATGCCAGAATGAAATTCTTTGTTCTTTTGCGCTTGCTCAGATTTTAATGAGTATTGACCTATGCCTGCGTGCGTATCCAAATAGAAAAAAGGCGCGTCTTTTTTTATAAAATGGCGGCATATTTGACTTACCGTCAAATGTTTTAAGATATCAGCGTGATTGCCTGCGTGATAAATATGGCGATAGCTGAGCATGCTGTGTCCTGTCTTGAGTAATCTTGTTATGAATGAAAAAGGCCGCGAGCCTAATATGGCAAAGCGGCCTTTTGCGTATTATCTTAAAAATTAGTCTATTTTACTGATGTCGCGTACGGCACCTTTGTCTGCGCTGGTGACAAAGTGAGCATACACTTTCAATGCAGGGGAGACTTTGCGTGGACGCGTTTCTGCGGGTTTCCAAGCGTTTTTGCCTTTTGCATTCATTGCGTCACGGCGAGCTTGTAGTTCTTCGTCGCTTAGCAATACGTTAATAGTACGATTTGGAATGTCGATGCGAATAATATCGCCATTTTCTACTAAGCCAATTGCTCCGCCAGCTCCAGCTTCCGGAGACACGTGACCGATAGACAAGCCAGAGGTACCGCCAGAGAAACGTCCATCCGTTAACAGTGCGCAAGCTTGGCCTAGGCCTTTAGACTTAATGTAAGAAGTCGGGTACAGCATTTCTTGCATGCCAGGGCCGCCTTTTGGTCCTTCATAGCGCACGATAACCACTTCACCCGCTTTGACTTTGTCATCAAGAATGTTCTTAACGGCTTCGTCTTGCGATTCTGTAATGTGGGCTGGGCCTTCGAAGACCAAACAAGATTCGTCGACACCCGCACTTTTTACAACACAGCCATCTAGCGCAATGTTTCCGTACAATACCGCTAAGCCGCCTTCTAAAGAGAATGCGTTTTCAATAGAACGGAAGCAGCCGTCTTTACGGTCTCCGTCTAAAGATGGCCAGCGAGTTGATTGGCTAAACGCGGTTTGCGTTGGAATACCTGCGGGACCCGCTTTGTAAAATTCAATCACTTCTGGCGTTGGTGAGCGCATGATGTCCCATGTCTCAAGCGCTTCTTCCATTGTTTTGGAGTGAACAGTATGACACTGATTGTGCAATAGACCGGCACGGTCCAGCTCGCCAAGTAGGCCAAAAATACCGCCTGCACGGTGAACGTCTTCAATATGATATTTAGGCGAATTGGGTGCGACTTTACACAACTGAGGAACGCGACGTGACAATCTGTCAATGTCTTCCATTGTAAAGTCTACGCCGGCTTCAAGAGCGATCGCTAATAAATGAAGAATGGTGTTGGTTGATCCACCCATTGCAATGTCTAGCGTCATTGCGTTTTCAAAGGCATCAAAGCTGGCAATGGAGCGAGGCGCCCAATTTGCTTCATCATTTTCATAGAAACGTTTGGTGATGTCGACAATGCGACGACCGGCTTCTAGGAATAGTCGGCGACGGTCGGAATGTGTCGCCAATGTCGTACCGTTACCAGGCAAACTTAGACCTAGCGCTTCGGTTAGACAGTTCATAGAGTTGGCAGTAAACATGCCAGAACAAGAACCACAGGTTGGACAAGCAGAGCGTTCGTATTCGGCTACTTTTTCATCTGTTGCCGTTGGGTCTGCTGCAATTACCATAGCATCGACTAGGTCGAGTTTATTTTCGGATAATTTTGTTTTGCCGGCTTCCATTGGTCCGCCAGAAACAAAAATAACAGGAATGTTAAGACGCATCGCTGCCATCAACATTCCTGGTGTGATTTTGTCACAGTTAGAAATACAGACTAGGGCATCGGCGCAATGCGCATTAGCCATGTATTCCACTGAGTCTGCAATCAAATCGCGTGAAGGAAGACTGTACAACATGCCGTCATGACCCATTGCAATACCATCGTCTACCGCAATAGTGTTGAACTCTTTTGCTACGCCACCTGCTGCTTCAATTTCACGAGCAACGAGCTGCCCCATATCTTTTAGGTGAACGTGACCGGGTACGAATTGTGTAAAAGAGTTGACCACTGCGATGATGGGCTTTTGAAAATCATCGTCTGTCATTCCGGTGGCGCGCCATAGCGCACGAGCTCCTGCCATGTTGCGGCCGGAAGTAGTTGTCTTGGAGCGGTATACTGGCATTATTTTCCCCACAGTTTTTTTTGCTTTATACAGTTACCCATGTTACCAAGATTATTGTCTATGCCCAATGGCAATTTTTAGACAATATTGAGACACTGTTGATATCCGCCACTGATGTTTTATTAGGGCGTGCTTAAAACGGAAATGATATGACTGAAAATGTGTTACTCGCTCACTCCAATGTTTCATTGGCACGACAGCCAATTGTTGATAGTCGTCTGTCTGTGATGGGATACGAGCTTTTATATCGTAAGAATGCGGTAGCGACTCAGGCAGATGTGATTGATGATGTCGGCGCTACCGCACAAGTGATATCTGCGAGTCTTTTTGAATTCGGTATAGAGAACTTAGTTGGGTCGAATAAGGCGTTTATTAATTTCCCTCGGGCGTATTTATTAAGCTCCAGTGGTATGCCTATCAATAAAGACAACATTGTTGTTGAAGTGTTGGAAAGCGCGGTTTTTGACGCGATGTTATTGTCTGCTCTTCGACGTTGGGTTGCGGCAGGTTGTTCCGTTGCGTTAGATGATTTTGTCTTTGAGAGTAAGTTGACGCCTTTTATTGAGCTGGCGGATTACATAAAACTAGACATATTGTCATTGGGTCATGACAAATTTCATGAGCAAGTTGAATCGCTACGCGGATTTAATGTCCAAATTATTGCCGAGAAAGTCGAAACGTGGGAAGACTATCAATTCTGTCGCCTGCTCGGGGTTGAATTGTTTCAAGGTTACTTCTTCGAACGACCTGAAGTGATGTCGAGTAAAACCTCACAAGTGAATAGCATGACGTTGTTACAATTGATGTCATCATTGTTAAATACCTCTTCATTTAGTGTGGAAGAGTTAGAGCGAATAGTGAGCCAAGATGCTGGCTTGGTGCACAAGTTATTACGTTATTTAAACTCTCCCATGACCGGACTGGTCGCTTCGGTGGACTCTGTGCGTTTGGCCATTATGTTAATTGGAGTTGAGCCACTCAAATCATTAACCAATTTATTATTAATGTCTGAAATGGTGGGCGATCGACACGCATTATTGGAACAAATAATGGTGCGGGCAAAACACGCAGAGTTGTTTGCTAAAATTCGAGGTTACGATAATCAAGACAAGTATTTCTTAGCGGGCATGTTGTCCATGATGGACGTGTGCACAGGAATGAAGCTGGATGATGTCTTGGGTGAATTACCTTTGCCCAATGAATTTATTAACGCGATTGTCCATCGTTCTGGTCGTGTAGGTGATACGCTTGATTTGGTAGAGCATTATAGTAATGACCATATTATTAAAAATCAGCAAGATATGGATGACCTTAAATTCTCGTATTTAGACGCCATAAAGTGGACAGATGATTTTCTAGTTGCCATATGATCAATTTATGTCGATAGGTTGATTGTAAATTTTTGTAGTCCTTTCCTTACATGTCTGTAGGTTCTCTCCGTTTGTTATGTGATCAAATGAGAACTTATCTCATAAATGCCACTATGCTGTTGAATTTAAAGGTTTTTTTAAAATCTTCGCTGATGTTGTTGATGTTGATTCTCATTTTATAACTGGTACATTGTCCTTATCCAAACGGATTTCACGGATGAAAGGCACATGATGTGCTGTATGAAATGTTAGTGATGGCATTGAGGATCGAACTAGGATGTTCGCGAACAAAGGAAGGTTCAAAAGGATACCGTGGTTCGATGGACAGCGCCATGTGGATAAGGATTGTTTGGATGCTTCATGATGAAGCAAACAGTGATGTTTTACTCATCGGAAGAGTTGCTTAACAGGATGTGAGCAAAAGTAGGGTGGCCAAAAGCCACCCTTTTTTTGTTTTTGTACTTAGCGTTATCTGTTTTTTTTGAAGTGTTTTACCCATAAAAAAAGCGACACTGAAGTCGCTTTTTCTGAGTTCAACAACGTTAGTTTAACGTTCCAAATGTTCTAATTTGTCTTCTACACCATCCCATTGCGCGGCATCGGGTAATGCGTCTTTTTTCTCTGCAAGGTTTGGCCAAATCAAAGACAGGTCTCTGTTTAACTCGACAAAGACTTCTTGATCTTCTGGTAGCTCGTCTTCAGAGAAGATCGCGTTTGCTGGGCATTCTGGTTCGCACAATGCACAGTCAATACATTCGTCTGGATTAATGGCTAAAAAGTTAGGGCCTTCGTAGAAGCAGTCTACAGGACAAACTTCAACACAGTCGGTGTATTTGCAGCGAATGCAGTTATCGGTAACGATGAAAGCCATTCGACTTCTCCTTACAAGGTATAAAAATGATTGCCCGCTATTTTAGAGGTATTGGCTATTTCTCAGCAAGTAAGAATCGCCAATCCTCTACATTTATCTGATATTAGCTTATGCCAACCACTCGTTATTACGACTGACTATCAGTTACCGCCTAAAGTTGAGATTTTAGTGCGTAAAGCGCGCTGATCGCTTCCAATGGCGTCATATTATCCACATCGAGTTCTTCAATCGCAGTCTTGAGTGTGTTTTGTTCGGCTTGCACAAATAAGTCCGCTTGCTGAGGTGCATAAGCGGATTTGCTTTCTTGAATTTCTCGTTTGTCAGTCAGTAAATCGCGCTGTGGCGCCGCATTCTTTGTATCAATGCCTGTTACTACTTCCAACTCTTTCAGCTTCTGTTTGGCGTGGCCAATAACGTCACGCGGTACACCTGCGAGTTGAGCGACTTGAAGTCCATAGGATTGACTTGCTGGACCATCATGAACCTTGTGTAGGAAGACGATTTCGTCGTCGTATTCCGTCGCTGTCAAATGAACATTGGCTGCGTTTTCTAATTGGTCTGCCAAGGCGGTGAGTTCAAAGTAGTGTGTTGCAAAAAGCACGTAGCATTTAAGTTCTTTCGCGAGATAGTCAACGGCGGCCCATGCGAGAGACAGTCCATCAAAGGTACTGGTTCCTCGTCCTACTTCATCCATTAATACCAAGCTGTTTTTGCTGGCGTTATTCAAAATGTTGGCTGTTTCTGTCATTTCAACCATAAAGGTCGAACGACCGCCAGCAAGGTCATCGGATGACCCCATTCGCGTAAATATACGATCGACCACAGAAATAGACGCGGCTTCGGCTGGCACAAAACAGCCTGTATGAGCCAATAGCGTGATGAGGGCGATTTGGCGCATATAGGTCGATTTACCACCCATGTTCGGACCAGTAATCATGAGCAATGACCGCTTTTCATTAAGATCAAGGTCATTGGGAATGAAAGGTTCTGAGATAACGGCTTCCACTACAGGATGACGACCGCCCGTGATTTGAATACCGCCACGGTTATGCAGTTCTGGGCAGGTAAAATTCAGTGCGTCTGCGCGTTCTGCAAAGTTGTTCATAACATCCAACTGAGCAAGTGCTTGGCTGGTGGTTTGCAATTCTCTTAATGCGTCATTCAATAAATCCAGCAGCGCTTCGTAAAGCTCTTTTTCTCTGGCAAGAGACTTGGATTTCGCGCTGAGTGCTTTGTCCTCGAAGATTTTTAATTCCGGTGTGATAAAGCGTTCGGCGTTTTTCAATGTTTGACGACGAATGTATTCCACTGGCGCTTGGTCTGAATGCAAACGGCTGATTTCAATGTAATAACCGTGAACGCGGTTGAAGCCGACTTTTAGCGAGCTGATACCGGTGCGTTCTTTTTCACTGCGTTCCATTTCCGCAAGGAAATCAGACGCGTTGGTTGATAAGGACAAAAGCTCATCTAGGTCTTCGTCATAACCTTTTGCAAAAATGCCGCCATCGCGCACAACCGACGGTGGGTTTTCGACCAGCGCCTTAACCAGTGTGTCGGTAATTTGAGGTTGAGCAAGAATGCGTTGATTAAGCTCGTTTAAGCGGGTCGCCTTGGTTTGTGTCAACAGCGCGTTTATTTCTGGTACGGCTTCTAGTGCAAAGCGTAGACGCAACAAATCTCTGGGGCGCGCTGAACGTAAAGCGACGCGCGAGAGAATGCGTTCTAAGTCTCCGATCTTTTTAAGCGGTGCTTCAAAGGCGTTGTAGGATTGGTTTTTTTTGAGTTCAGACACGACGTGCTGGCGCGCTTGAATTTCGTTCAAATCACGGATCGGTGTGTGCAACCAGCGCTTCAATAAACGGCTGCCCATCGGCGTGGCGCATTCATCCAATACTTCAACAACGGTGTTGGTTGTACCGCCGGTTAAGTTGATGTCGATTTCCAAATTGCGGCGAGTGGCGCCATCGATTAAAACAGAGTCGTCTTTGTGTTCCACCATAATGGATTGGATGTGCGGCAAGGCGGAACGTTGTGTGTCTTTTGCGTATTGAAGCAACGCCCCAGCCGACGCAATGGCAGCCGTGAGTGCCTCGCAACCAAAGCCAGACAGATCTTTGGTATTAAATTGTTGGATTAATTGGCGATAGCTGGATTCATAATCAAAATGCCAAGGCCCAAGTTCCGACACGCCCTTTTCGAGTTTGAGTAAGTCCCGTGCAGGGAAGTCCTCAGAAACTAAGATTTCCATTGGAGACAGACGTTGTAATTCACTGGAAAGTGCCTCGTGACCATCAACTTCAAACAAACAAAATCGGCCACTGGCCATGTCTAAATACGAGAAGCCAAACACATCCAAACCTTTACGAGATTGATGCGCGAGAGACAGCAGTAGATTTTCGCGTTTTTCTTCTAAGAAGGCTTCATCGCTGATGGTGCCAGGAGTGACAATGCGAGCAATCTTGCGTTCAACTGGGCCTTTGCTGGTGGCTGGATCGCCCGTTTGTTCGGCGATGACGACTGATTCGCCCATTCGAACGAGTCGAGCGATGTAGTTCTCGGCGGCGTGATAAGGAATGCCCGCCATAGGGATGGGCTTTCCGCCAGAATGACCGCGAGACGTCAATGTAATATCGAGCAATTGTGACGCGCGTTTAGCGTCGTCATAAAAGATTTCGTAAAAATCGCCCATTCGATAAAATAGCAGCTGGTTTGGGTGCTCAGATTTAAGGCCGAAGTATTGGCGCATCATCGGCGTGTGGTTGTCTGCTGTTACTTTGCTCATTTTGTGATGCTCGATTGTGATCCAAAAAATAGAGCGTTATTCTACGGGATATTCGCTCAGGATTTAAGGGATAAGCGCAATGAATCAGAGTCAAAAAATGACACAAGTGGCCATGCAAGTTGGCGAATTGTTACAAGCAAAAGACTATTTGCTGGTCACGGCGGAGTCGTGTACGGGTGGCCTTATCGGTGCCGTTTGTACGGAAATAGCCGGTAGCTCAGCGTGGTTTTTCGGTGGTGTAATTAGTTACGCAAATGAAGCAAAGATGCAGGGCTTAGCGGTGAAAGCCGAAACCTTGTCTGAATTTGGTGCTGTGTCTGAGCAAACGGTGAAAGAAATGTGTGCAGGCGCGTTAGCGTTAGGTGGCGATATTTCGGTTGCTGTGAGCGGCATTGCGGGTCCATCTGGTGGTTCGCCGGAAAAGCCCGTGGGCTGTGTTTATATTGGTTGGCAATTGACTGGGCAAGAAGCAAAAGTGACTCGCTATCAATTCACCGGCGATCGACAAGCCGTAAGAGAGGCGACGGTTTTATCCGCGCTTAAAGGCATAAAAGAGGCGTTAAAGACGCCCTCCAAATAATACTGTTTTTATATACAGTATTTCTTGAGATTCTCAAAAAAAAAACGATAGAGTTACCCACAACGACAATTAGTCACAACGAAAAGTAGCCACAAGGATTTCATTATGTCATCTATCGCAGATAACAAGAAAAAAGCGCTGGACGCAGCGCTGTCTCAAATCGAGCGTCAATTTGGTAAAGGCGCCATCATGAAGATGGGCGAAGGTGCCAAGCTTGATATTGATACTGTTTCTACCGGATCGTTAGGTCTGGATATTGCGCTAGGTGCTGGTGGTCTTCCTTACGGTCGTATATGTGAAATCTACGGACCAGAGTCTTCAGGTAAAACAACACTAACTTTGAGTGTGATTGCAGAAGCACAAAAGCAAGGCAAAACGTGTGCGTTTATTGATGCTGAGCATGCGCTTGACCCTTCTTATGCTGAGAAATTAGGCGTTAATATCGCAGATCTTTTGATCTCTCAGCCAGATACGGGTGAGCAAGCGCTTGAAATTGTAGACATGTTGGTACGTTCAAACAGTGTGGACGTTATTATTGTCGATTCGGTTGCCGCTTTGGTTCCTAAGTCTGAAATTGAAGGCGAAATGGGCAGTTCTTCTGTGGGGGTTCAAGCGCGTTTGTTGTCTCAAGCAATGCGTAAGTTAACGGGCTCTATTAAGAATGCTAACTGTCTAGTTGTCTTTATTAACCAAATTCGTATGAAAATTGGTGTGATGTTTGGTTCTCCAGAAACCACAACGGGTGGTAATGCACTTAAATTCTACTCTTCTGTTCGTCTGGATATTCGTCGTATCGGATCGGTCAAACAGGGTGAAGAAGTGATTGGTAACGAGACGCGCGTCAAAGTAGTCAAAAACAAAATCGCGCCGCCTTTCAAGCAAGCCGAATTCCAAATTCACTACGGTGCCGGTATTTATCGCATGGGTGAAATTATCGATCTAGGCGTTAAGCAAGGCTTTGTCGATAAAGCCGGTGCTTGGTACGCCTATGCGGGCAATAAAATCGGTCAGGGTAAGGCCAATGCTGCACAGTATTTGTCAGATAACCCTGAAATTGCACAAGAAATTGAAGCGAAAGTACGCGAAGACCTATTGCCTAAGAAAGCAGAAGGAAAAGCAGACGGTAAAGCGGCGGTTGAAGAAGACGCAGAACAACTCGACTTTTAAATCAAAAAGACGAGTACGATATAATCGATTACTAAAAGCAGGCCTAGAGCCTGCTTTTTTTTGCTTCGAGTTTTAAACAAGGGCGGTTCTGGACGCATTTTGTTACAAAAAATAGGTACTTAGAGTGGATTGTCATTTGATAAACCTTTTTTTCTCGACTAGTTTTTATATTAATTTAAGTAATAGTAGATCTTAGGTTTTCTATGGAGCTTGTTAAGGTGATTTTAGCCAAGATGGCTAGGTTGATTATTTATATCGCAATGGTTTTTTCTGTTTTTAATCCAGTCATAGCAAAATCTGACACTATAAAAATAGTAGCGCCTATTTTTGGAGAAAAACTGCTTTCCGAAGGTTTAAGTGGATTCTGGGCAGATATGTATCGACAAATAGTGGCAGGGTTAGTGTCGCCTTTAGAGTTTGTAGCATTACCCTTTAAGCGCTCACTAGTGGATTTTAAAACTGAAAAATTTGACTGTATTTGGTCAGTGGATAAAAAGCTGTTGGCTCAAGTGGGCTTAGATGTAACTTACTTCATCGAAAGCGATATTATTTTCGAATCTGGGCAGTATGTGTTTTTGGCTCAAGGGCAGCTTGAAATTTCAAGTTTGGATGGCTTGAGAGGAAAGCGAGTTGGTATTGGGGGTGGTTCTAGCTATGAAGACTATTTGAGAAGCATTGATGCAAAAATTGTCCTTCTCTCTGATCAAGATTCAAAATTACGAATGCTTGAAAATCATCGTATTGATGCTTTTATCGGGTGGACTCCAGACACATTAATATTGGAACAGAACGCCATTAGAAAGTCAGCGTTGCTCGATAACGCCTTTAAACTGTCGAGTTCTGGTGTCGCATTTTCATGCCACAATACCCCAAAAAACACCTTGTTTATTGAAAAATTGAACGCGGCGATTAAGGCTTACAAAACGTCAGACCAGTTTAGAGCGCTATTTGAAACGTATGGCGCATCGACAATGCTAGAACAACATAAATAATGGCCAGTAGCGACAGTGCTTCTTACTTTTGGTGTGATTAATGATTAGCGTCACGAAAAAACTCAGTGTTCAATTAGCCCGCTTTGCAGTTGGTGTGGCGGTCATATTAGGCATTGTTTTTAGCCTTGGGAAATTAGTGCTCGATGTAAGAGATCAAAAAACGCAATCTAAGAAATCTATCACTCAAATTTTGAATACGGTTTCGCCATTAGCGTCCCAAGTAGCGTATGAGTTAAACACCTATTCTGCCGAAGAGGTCATTTCAGGAGTGATAGCCTACCCAACTATTTTATCTGCCGAAATACTAGGCGATAAGAACCAAGTGCTGGCCAAAAAACACGTACCTACAAATCACACTGCTTTATCAAATCTCTTGGATTGGAGTTTTTCAGATTTAAAAACGTTCCAAGTCGCTCTAATGCATGAAAACTACGGTCAACCCGTGGGTCTGCTCAATATAGAAATTGATACCGGACAAATTAGTGATCAAGTTATCTATCGCTTTTTCACTAATTTGATCTTTGGGATACTACGAAACGTGGCTTTAGCGATTGTTTTGCTCTATTTCTTTCAGAAAATTCTAACAAAGCCAATATTGACACTATCAAAAGAGCTTAGCCTTCTTGAGTTAACATCTGATAAAGCTCAGGTTGTAAATAAACCAGAGCAACATGAGCAAGATGAATTGGGCGAGCTCGTTGATTCCATTAATAACCATTTAAATGCAAACTTTGAAATCGGTCAAAGGCTTCGTCAATTGCAAAAAATGGAAGCCATTGGACACCTTGCTGGCGGTATCGCTCATGACTTTAACAATATTCTAGGGATCGTCATGTGTAATCTTGAGCTGATTGAGCGACGAGTAATACAAGATAAGACAACATCCTCCTATGTTAAAGAAGCACTTAATGGCGTTAATCGTGGTACCGATATACTTCAAAAATTACTGAATTATTCACGGGTTGATACAGGCAAAGAAACAATAGTTTCGGTAAATGAGCTTGTTGAAAGAATGGGGGGATTAATTTCTAAATCTTTGGTCGAGTCGGTAAAAAGTGAGATCCATTTAGGCAAAAATATTTGGCCAGTAAAAATCAATTCAGGTGACCTACAAGATGTTTTATTGAACCTTTCTATCAATGCAAATGATGCCATGGCCAATGGTGGTAATTTAATTATGGAAACATCCAATATGTTTCTGGATGAAAGCTATGTGCGTTTGAATCCTCAGGTTGAAGTTGGGGATTATGTCACTATTTCGATCAGCGATACGGGAACGGGAATGAGCCACGAGATTCTTGAAAAAGCTTTGGAACCTTTTTTTACCACAAAAGAAGAGGGGAAAGGCACAGGGTTGGGATTAAGTATGGTCTATGGTTTTGTTCGCCGCTCACGGGGAAGTTTGAAAATATATTCAGAAGTCGGTGAAGGGACGACAGTGCGCATTTATCTGCCTAGAGCATACGAAAGTGAAACGGTTGAAAAAGACATAGCGGTAGAAAGTTTTCTCCCTTGCGGAGATGAAACCATCTTAATAGTGGATGATGAAAAAGCGTTAATTAAATTGGCTACAACAAACCTTGAAGCGCTAGGGTATAGAACGATTACGGCAGAAAACGGAAAGCACGCATTAAGGTTACTGGATGAGCATGACGATATTGATCTTCTTTTTAGCGACATCATTATGCCGGGGGGAATGGATGGTTATCAGTTAGCTCTTGCCGCTCATAAAATGCACCCATCTCTTAAAATCTTGCTTACCACTGGGTTTACTAAAAAAAGAGAGGAATACATTAACGGTGAGAAGAAGTACTTAACGGAGCTCGCCTCGAATCTTGTGGATAAGCCCTATAGCCAAGCTGATCTAGCTCAAGCAATTCGTAAGGTTTTGGATGAGGGTAATAAAGCGTGAAGAAATTGAAACTCCTAGTGGTTGATGATGATGCAGGTTTCGCGAAAATAATCAAAAATATTGCGGTTGGCGTTGGAATAGAAGTAATAGAAACAGACGACTCAAGAAAATTTTCTTCTCTATATTCGGACGATTTGGACATTGTCGTTCTTGATGTATTCATGCCGGAAATCGATGGGATCGAGCTGTTGAGGTTTCTTTCCAGCAAAAACTCCCAAGCATCCATTGTACTCATGAGTGGTGGCGACAAGGGCATACTTCACTCTGTTCAGGAACTCGCAATAGAGCGAAAATTAACAGTGCTCGGCGCCTTACAAAAACCTTTTTCGGTGACTGACTTGGAGGATATGTTTGCGAAGCATGTCAGTCGCCCGCAGCCAAATGCTTCCAATTTAGCGGCAACGCCAACTATGGCTGATCTTCAAAGAGCAATAGAGCGAGGATAATTGTTTGTCGACTATCAACCACAGGTCAGAATGGAAGACAGAAGTGTAGTGGGTGTTGAAGCCCTGGTTCGCTGGAGACATCCGACGATTGGCGTGATACCGCCAGATCTTTTTATACCTATGGCAGAAGAAGGTGACCTGATTGAAGCCATCTCCATGATAGTGACCAAAACAGCCATCAGCCATCAGCCAGCAATCACAATGGCGACAAGTGGGTCTAGACCTTTGTATGTCCATCAATATTTCTCCGAAGAATCTGACGGATTTAGATTTGCCCGAAAAAATGATGAGCTGTGCATTGGAAAGTGGGGGGGAGATTGATCGGATAATGTTTGAGTTAACGGAAACGGCCTTGTTGTCAGACGTTGCTGGTTCGATAGATGTGTTGTCTCGGCTTCGTATGAAAAACTTTAAACTTTCAATTGATGATTTTGGAACGGGCTATTCTTCTCTACAGCAATTAGTCAGAGTGCCATTTACTGAGCTTAAGATCGATCAGAGTTTTGTTCGGAAAATTGTGAATGATAAGGAGTGCAAAACGATTTCGGAGATATCCATTTTGTTAGCCCATAAACTTGATATGAATGTCGTCGCAGAGGGAATAGAGCATCAAGTGGAATGGAATATTTTAAAGGAAATGGGGTGTGATATAGGGCAGGGATATTGGATCGGAAGGCCAATGCCAGCGGATGAAATTAAAGCGTGGATAAAAAATTGGCATTCTAGTGAAATTTCTGACTAATGCAATAATCCATTTAACCGTTTATGAGTCGGAAACCCTCTATAAATACTTCTGAATCATAAAATACGAACCTAAAAAGCAGGCCTTGTGTCTGCTTTTTTGTTTTGTATTTTATTAAAAGCTTACCCCATTAAACTCAGCGAAATAACGTGGCGGAATCGTATGTTTATATTGGAAAGACAATAAGCGATATTCTCAAATTGAGGCTATAGGAATGAAATATAAACACGTAGTATAGAAATTCATTACTACATGGAAATACTGTGTAAATGGAATTTGGCACTTGCATTGCTTTTCATCGTTGGCGGTTAGAATTCAAGGAATCGTGTTTAACTGTAATAAATGAATGAGGCATTACCTATGAACATGAATGTGATTTTAGTGGGGATGGTGGCTGTAGTTTCAGTAGTAGCTTGTGACCAAAACGACACCGATGATATTTCTCGACCCGCACCTATTAAAGTGAGTGTGAATGCGGAAAAAGTAGTGCGTTCAGACGTTCAGACATGGTTGTTTGGTGAAGGCACCGTTCTTGCGATAAAACGGGAGTTTCTAAGTTTTGAGAGTGCTGGGCGAATAATCTATGTGGACCCAAATGTAAAAGAAGGGGATCGGGTTTTTAAAGGTCAATTAATTGCCTATCAAGAAAAAAACAGTCTGCTTGAAAATGGTACTGGTCAGGAAAAAATGCTTTCTCATGCATCTGTTCGGGATGCAAAAGCGAATTTAGATCTTGCGCAAAAAACATACACACGTTTTAAAAAATTACGCGAACAGGGCTTTACATCCCAACAAGAGTTCGACGAAGCGGAAGTGAAGCTCCAGCAAGCTCAAGTGGCATATCAGAATTCAAAAATTATCGCTGATGAGTCGCGCATTATTTCACCAATGGATGGCGTCATTGCGCGACTTAACATAAAACAAGGTAATTATTTTTTACCATCTCAAGTTCAATTTACCGATGAAGCTGGTGCGTTAAGCACGGTTCCAGTTGTGATTATTGATCCTTCATCATTTGAACTTGCTGTGAGTATGCCATCACTTTATTACCAACAGCTTAGTGTTGGTTCTAAGGTGGTTTATCAGCAAGGGGGAAGTCAATCAATATCCATTACGGATCAAGATCGCCAAAGCTATATTGAAGGTTATGTATATTCGATAAGTCCATCCATAGACCCTAATACGAGAACATTTTCGGTGGCGTTACGTAGCACTCAAGGTGCGGAAAACTTACACGATGGTGAATATCTTTCAGCTTGGATTGCAGGACCTGTAGCGAAAAATGCGCTTACCGTACCGATAGACAGTGTTCGATTCGAAAATAATAAACCGTATGTCTTTAAAATTGATAAAGAGACAAATTTGGTGTCAAAAACCTTTGTTACATTAGGCTTGATAGGCAAAGATAATCGAGAGTTAGTCAGTGGCCTTTCGCTCGATGATTACATCGTCACCGGAGGTCGGTCTCGTCTGACTGATGGCGATCTTGTTTACATTATTAATACTCCAGCATCTGGCAAAGCAGCCGAGGTGTTGCCGTGAGTAGCTTAGGTGATAATAATGTAATAAAGGAAAGCTCAGAAGTCGCAAGTGCGCATCCATTAGCACGTTTCTTTTTTCTTAAAACAACCTTCGGTTTGTTATTTTCTCTGTTGTTAGTGACGGGCGGCTATTTTGCTTACAGTAGCCTCACCAAGGAGTCTTTACCTGACTTAGATATTCCTAATGCAACGGTTACCACTCTGTGGCCAGGTGCCGACCCCCAAACCATTGAAGAGCAAGTTACTCGGGAGCTCGAAGGTGAAATCGCGACGTTAAAAGGGTTGAAAACATACTCGAGTGCGTCCTTTGATTCGTATTCCATTATTGTTGTGGAATTTACAGCGGATTCAGATACTACCCAAGCGATGCAGCGTTTACGAGATGCTGTCTCGGATGCACAAAGTAGCTTACCTAAAGATGCAGAGGTTCCTGATATTAAACAGGTTGCCGTAGACGACAGCCCTATTATGACGGTGACTTTATATGGAGATGCTTCCGACGTTGCTCTTAACAATCTCGCGAATACGCTTAAAGATCAGATTGAAACCATCGGTGGTGTGAACGAAGTAAGCCTTGGTGGGGCTCGGGATGAAAATATCCAGATTTTACTGGAACCTGATCGTTTGCTGGCACTTGGGATTTCGCCGACAAAAGTCAGTCAAGCGATTGCTGTCGCGAATCTTAATCAGCCATTTGGTGAGATTGAAAACCAAAAGTTTGGTGCTGTCATGCGTTTAGAAGGGCAGTTTTTAAGCGTTGAAGATATGAAAAGCCTGCCTATTGTTCGACACGGTGGGAATGGCCGCCCAGTTCGGTTGGGTGAACTAGGCGAAATAACTCGGCAACTAGAAGCGGAGAAGACGCGTGCTTTTTTTAGTGAAAATGGTCGACCATTTGGTAAAACGATTGATGTAAGTATTAAAAAGGTACCGGGTGCCGACACGGTAGAGCTAACCGCATCCATAGAGCGAGCATTAGAAGAATGGCAGGTCAGCTACTTTTGGCCAAAAGACATCAAGTACTCCATCACTCAAAATGAAGCAGACCAAATTCGTGATTCACTTTACAACGTTTTTATTAATGGACTGCAAGCCATGCTTGCGGTTTTTCTTATTATGTTTGTTGTCCTAACATGGCGAGAAGGTGTTATTGCTGGAGTATCAATACCGTTATCATTTTGCGGCGCACTTGTGGTTATTTGGATGCTTGGATACAGCCTTAATGAACTCGTTATTATTGGAATGGTGCTCGTCTTAGGTTTGTTGGTTGATGTCTTTATTCTAATGATGGAGGGGCTTCATGAAGAAATTTATACACATAAAAAAACCTTTGGTCAGGCGGTTTTGGCCACCATCGAAAAATATGGTATGCCTGCTTTTGCTGGTCAACTCACCACAATTCTAGCGCTTGCGCCATTGATGGCCATTGGCGGGATCTCTGGAAAGTTTGTTCGTGTTTTACCTATAACAACGATCGCTTGTTTAGTGGTTGCTTTTGCTGTGGCGTTGTTGGCGAGCGTGCCATTGTCTCGGTATTTTTTAGAGAGCGTAGCCAAAAAGGGGTCATTAATTAAAGAAACTCATGCCGATCGAATACTGGCGAGCGTGTCCAGTACCGTGAAAACATGGAGTTTGGAAACAACATTGAAGAATTCAAAACGCGCAGGGATGTGGGTTGCAGGGGCATTTTTTCTTTTTGTCCTTTCTATGTTTGCGGCAAGCCGAATCCCTATGGAACTTTACCCTCTATCTGATGGGCTGAATCTGGGTATTAATATTGAATTACCTTCTGCAACAACCCTTGAAAAAAGCCAAAAAGTAGCGGATTCAGTGGGATGGATATTGCAACAAAAGCCTTATTTTGAAAGCGTTATTAAGTTGGTGGGGCGAAAAAGCCCAATGGCATCCGCATCGATTCTTTCGGCGTTAGAACCCTCACAATCCGAAAATTTCATCGGCTTCTCGATCACCTTTGTTGAACCAGAAAATCGTGATAAGCCAAGTTATGTTTTGATGAATGAGCTTAGAAGTGAGCTAAAAAACTATTTGGATGAGAATGTAGCGGGTGCGACATTATTGGTGGTTGGAGAGGCGAGCGGGCCAAGTACAGGTGACCCAATTTCTATAGCCATCAGCGGACCAGATATGATGCAACTTCAAACACTCTCGATTCAAGTTCAGTCGTTGCTTAAAGGGGTTAATGGCACTGCGGATGTACGTGATAATCTTGGCAGTGTGAAAGCAGAAATTTCTTTGAAACCCAATCGTGAGGTGGCCGATTTTTTTGGTCTGAGTCAGCAAGATTTGGCGTCACAAATTCGCTTTGCTCTGTCGAATGATGTGATCGGCACCTTTGCTACTTTGGGTTCCGAAGACGATCTTGATATACGATTAGGATTAAATTGGAAAAGTCGTGCTGGCAATGGTGGAGGGCCGACGGAGTTAGAAGAATTTTCAATGGTAAGAGCATTTACTCCCGAAGGTAAAACCGTAGCATTATCGTCTTTGTTAAATGTAACCATTTCTGAAACCCCAGCTTCTATTATTCATCATGACGGCGTGCGTTCGATTTCCGTTTTATCTAAATTGAATAACAGTAATGTAAACGAAGTCACGGCCGAGTTAGAGCCGTTATTGGCCGATATCAGTAAACGTTGGCCGGCTGGTTATACCTGGTCCATGGATGGTGAGGTGAAAGAAACCGCGGAAACCTTTGGCTCTGCAGGTGCAATGTTGGTGGTTGCTCTGATTATGGTATTCGGCGTGCTTGTCATCGTGTTTGATTCTTTCAAACAGGGACTGATTTTGATGGCAACCATGCCATTGGCATTAATTGGTACGTTTATTGGTTTTTGGGTGACGGGATTGTCGCTAAGCTTTTTTGCTGTTATTGGTCTGATTTCGTTAATTGGTATTGTGGCAAATAATGGCATTGTGATGATCGATACGATGAATAAGTTATTGAGGCAAGGTGTTTCAATAACCGAAGCGGCAGCGGATGGTGCGGCTGCGAGGCTTCGACCTATTTTAACAACATCGATCACGACTGTCGTCGGCTTGATTCCTTTGGCATTAGGAAGCCCCATGTACGCACCACTTTGTTATGCCATTATTTTTGGATTGGTAACGTCAACGATTTTGTCTTTAGTTATTGTACCGTGCCTGTATCTTTTATTAACGGATGACTCTCAGCGGTTTAAGGAAAACCTCGACTAGTTATGGTTGTTTTCTCTTTAACACTTTACGTTGTCATTGAAAAAGGTTGTATAAATTCCGCTGAACAATAATGCGAATAGATGAGAGTTTGTTGTTTTAAGTATTTGAAAGGCAGGTTGCTTCATTGGGCCTGCATTTTTTTGATTACTCTAAATGTGTTAAAAAATGTAGGCTTGATAGTTTCTTACGTTATATCCTTTTATGATGGTTTATTTTTATCCTCTGTATTGAAAATAGGACAGTCCATAGTATGTTGATTTGGCAATGGGGACTTATTGCATCGAGCGTCGTGCTTTTGACGATTTTGATAATTGTGTTGTTGCGTTATTTTTCGCTTAAAAAACAGGCTTCTGATACTGGCGTGTCAGTGGATAAGAAAACCACTGGGCGAGACGGTGGTTTGAATGACGCATCGTTAGAAGAAAGAGCGCAGTGGTTGGTATTGTTGGGGGAACAGCGAAGTATTTGCACCCGACTACTGGAAGAATCGCCTAAATCTGATTTTCAGGGAAGAGCCGCGTTATCGTGTTGGTCCATTTTCTTAGACGTTGAAATCCAAGCCATTGAGCAGTCTCTGTCTAATGCAGAAGTGTTGGACCGGCTGGATGCGTTTAAAGGTATTCTGGATAAAATTGATCACGCTCAAGAAATTGATGAGCTGTTAAAAGCATTAAAAATTAATCAATCAATATTACGCGACTTAAATAAAATTATTCAAAAGGCCAGTGACAAGGTGTCAGCACAGGTCAATATTACGTCTGAATTGAATTTGCAGCTGGATAAACTTCATGCGGAATTGGCAAAAGAGGCGGATTTAGACAGCGCACTTGCGTTGCTTAGGGCTGAAATGGCTAGCATGTGTGAGTTTGCAGAGCGATTGAAAGCGCATTTAGCGGAAGTTAAAGAAGACGGTGATAATGCCCAATATGTCGATGCACTTGAAGCCTTTTTGAGTGATGCTGATGACTCCGATTTCTTGAATTCTGTTCGCTCGGAGTTGGATGACAAAGTCGCCGACCTGAAGCAGCTCGCTGCTTATCAGAAAACCATCATTGAAGATTTAAAAGAACACGTTCGCCAAGTGAAAGTTGGTCATGAAGGGGACGGGAAACATATTGGCGAATACGACATTCATATTGTTAGGTTGGAAAAAACATTATTAGAAAGTAGTCGAGTAGTGAAGCGCTTAGAGGGGAAGTTGGAAAGCTTACAAGCGATCAAATACAACCTGAATATTGATGTGATTAAGCGTGATGAAGAGCTGAAAAAGAAAAAGGCTATACTGGATCAGCAAGGCGACGCAGTCCCGCAGGGAATGGACATTTATGGGGTGTTTGATGAAGAGCGAAACGCCATGAAAAACATGGAAGACTTGCTTCATCAAGGCTCATTTACAGAAGAATCTGATGCTTTTGCCAGTGAGCAAGCGTCAAAATTAAGCTCTTTACGTCAGATGGTGAATGAGTCTGAGCTGTATGTTGAAATGTTAGAGAAGGATTTGGATAAAGCGCGCCTCTTGCGTGAAAGTTTGGAATATAAACTTCTTCACCCAGATGCTCCTATGGCGGAAGAAGCGAATGATGATGTGGACCTTGACGCTTTGGCGAGCAAAGACTTAGAAGAAATAGAAAATCTCCAAGAAATTAATGATGAATTGGATGAAGAACGAAAACGTCTAGAAGCCGAGCTTTCCGACGGTCAGGACCAGGCGAAAGAATTTGCCAAGCTGCAAGAGAAAATAGAGGAGCTGGATGGGAAGATCGAGACGGTTCAAAAAAATTACGTCGACATGGAGGGGCGTTATTTGACAGCATTAATGGCCAAGGAAGACGAGCAGTAAGTTTTTTGAGCCAATTTTACGATATGGGCGAGAGCTCATTCCCTATGCGCTAATCGTTATCTTCTGGAGAGAGCGCGTATTTTATTTGGTCAAAGTCAAAGCCACGATATTGAAGGTAACGTGATTGTTTGGATTTTTCTTTATAGTCCGTACAAGTTTCTTCTCCAAATCTTCTTTCTTTCAGTTGTTTGGCTAGTTCGAACCAGTCTGCATTTGCGTCTGCAATGGTTTGTTTTGCTTCTTCGCTGCCGATGCCTTTTTGAATAAGTTCCTGCAAAATTCTATTTTTCCCCAGTGGCTTACTTATTCTACTACGTACAAAAATTTCGGCAAAACGCGCATCATTGAGATAATTCATGTCCTCAAGACGCAGGATGATTGAGTTGATTTCTTCTTGAGCGTTTCCTTTTGCACTTAACTTATTCACTAGCTCTTTTTTGCTGTGCTCTCTGTGGCTTAGAAGGTACAAAGCTTGGTCAAATATCGATATTTGTTGGTGTTTCATGTTGCTGTCTCTGTCGGTCTCTGTGATATAGGTATTTTATCAGGCCGATGAGGTCTTTCGTATTTAATTTGTTATGACTTATTTTGTTCTGTTTTATAGTTTTATATTCTTTTCTATGTAATTTAATTGGATGATAAAACTGCATATCTTGTGTAAATATAGGCGATATGACTTTGTCTTTATTTGGAGTGTTTTTATGCGTATTTGCGTTCTAGGGGCGGGTGTTGTCGGCCTCACTTCTGCGTATTATTTGGCGAAAAAAGGGTTTCAGGTGACGGTTATTGATCGTCAGCCAGGCGTTGCTTTGGAGACGAGTTTTGCCAATGCAGGGCAGATTTCTCCTGGCTATTCGGCGCCTTGGGCTGCTCCCGGCATTCCATTAAAGGCAATTAAATGGTTGATGCAAAAGCATGCGCCATTGAGAATCAGCCCAGAGCCAGAGTTGAAGAAAATTGGCTGGATGATCAAGATGCTCGGCCAGTGCACAAATGATGCCTACAGCGTGAATAAATCCAGAATGATGGCGCTGGCGGAATACAGTCGAGATCAGTTTGTTGCGCTCAGAAAAGACATCGGTATCCAGTATCAAGATGGACAAGGTGGAACGCTTCAGGTGTTTAGAACGCTGGAACAAGTGGATGCTGCTGAAAAGGATATAAAGGTTTTGAAGGCGCTTGGTGTGCCCCATCAAGTATTAACGCCTGAACAAATTGTTGAGGTTGAGCCGGGCCTTCGTCCAGTGATTGAAAAATTCAAAGGTGGCCTGAGGTTAACGGGTGATGAAACGGGTGATTGTTATTTGTTCTGTCAATCGCTCAAAGACACCTGCGAAGAGTTGGGTGTGACCTTTCAGTTTAATTCGGACATTCAATCTTTGAGTAGCACGTCGAACAAGATAAAAGGCGTGGTGACAGAGTTGGGCTTGCAAGAATTTGATAAGGTTTTGGTCTGCTTAGGAAGCTATTCGAAAGCGCTTGTTAAGGCCTGTGACATTGACATTCCTGTCTATCCAGTGAAAGGCTACTCTTTGACGGTTCCAATTTCTGATGCCGCTTATGCGCCTGTGTCTACCGTGATGGATGAGACGTATAAAGTCGCCGTTACGCGCCTTGGTGATCGTATCCGTGCCGCAGGAACTGCTGAGTTGACAGGTTATAATTTGGATTTGCCAAAGTCTCGCACAGAAACTATCAGTCATGTTGTTAGTGATTTGTTCGGCAAGGGTTGTGATTTGGCTGAGGCTGAATATTGGACAGGCTTACGCCCAATGACGCCAGATGGTACGCCGGTGGTTGGCGCAAGCGGTATTGATGGTTTGTATTTGAATACAGGTCACGGAACGCTAGGCTGGACAATGAGTTGTGGCTCTGCGGCGGTGATTGCGGATATCATTGCTGGTGATAAAACAGAGATAGATTCTCGTGATTTGTCTGTTGAACGTTATAAGAAATAAGGATTTGAAATGGCAAGGCCACTAACGGCAACGATCGATTTAAACGCTATTTTACAGAATTATCGTTACGCCAAAAAACTGCAGCCTACCTGTAACGCGTTTGCGGTTGTTAAGAGTAATGCCTATGGGCACGGAGCAATTGAAGTGGCTCGACACCTTGATAACGAGGCTGATGCGTTCGCGGTTGCTGCCATTGAAGAGGCGTTGGCTCTGCGTGAGGCTGGCATTACCTCTCCTGTGATGTTACTCGAAGGTGTTTTTGAAGCAAACGAATGGGCATTGTGCGAACAGCATGGTTTCTGGGCCGCTGTCGAAAATAAAACGCAGCTTGATTGGTTGTTGGCGAGCGGTGCTAGAATAGAAAAAATCTTCGTAAAGCTGGATTCTGGTATGCGTCGATTGGGCGCGGATAAAGCGGGCGCATGCGACTTGGTTGAAAAGCTAAGAAACAGCAATCAAGTCGGGGAAGTGTTGTTGATGACACATTTTTCTTGTGCGGATGATTTATCTGACATCTCGACAATGGAGCAGCTGACTTACTTCGAGCGTACCCGTCACCAGATTGGTTCGATAGAGGCCAGTGTGGCTAACTCAGCGGCCATCATGAAATGGGCCATCCCCGAAGGTGGTTGGATTCGGCCGGGCATTATGTTGTATGGCATCTCACCTTTTGTTGGCATAACGGGTCAACAGTTGGGTTTAGTCCCGGCAATGACCTTGTCCTCTAAAGTGATTTCTGTGCGTTCGCTGAAAAAAGGCGAAAAAGTGGGATACGGTTTGTCCTATGAGGCGCTTGAGGATCATCAATTGGCTACAGTAGCTGTGGGGTATGGTGATGGTTATGCTCGCCATACTCAAAGTGGTGCGCCATTAGAGGTAAATGGTTTGCCCGCAGCGTTGGCAGGTCGAGTCTCGATGGACATGATTACCGTCAGGTTTGCTGATGCAAGTGAATCTTTTGACATCGGCCAAGAGGTCGTGCTCTGGGGTGGAAACGTTCCCGTTGAAAACGTCGCAGATTATGCCAGTACCATAGGTTATGAGTTGGTGACCAGAATGACCACTCGGCCTCATTATCACTACCATACGGTGAGTGAAATCAAATCCTAATGCCCACCAAAGCCTCGATTCTTCTGCAAAAGAGGCTTTAGTTTAAGAATTGCACAAAATAACCTCTAAATTCCTACGGTTTCTTTTGAAAACACCTATCCTTTGCGTGTACTATTTTGTGCTTTTCGTTGCACAGAATCGGCTCTTGTTAATATGCCATTCACGCAATCCAATTCGTCCTGACAAATAGAGATAGAGACGCACCTTATTATGAAGAGTTCCGAGTTACGCCAGTCATTTTTATCGTATTTCGAAAGTAAGCAGCATCAGATTGTTGAATCTAGCTCTCTTATTCCTGGTAATGATCCAACCTTATTGTTTACAAACGCCGGTATGGTTCAGTTTAAGGATGTGTTTCTGGGTGAGGATCAGCGTCCATATACGCGCGCGACCAGCTCTCAGCGTTGTGTTCGAGCGGGCGGCAAGCACAATGACCTTGAAAATGTAGGTTATACAGCGCGTCATCACACCTTCTTCGAAATGTTGGGTAACTTTAGTTTTGGTGATTACTTCAAAAAAGAAGCGATCACGTACGCGTGGGAATTTTTAACGGTTGTATTGAAACTACCAAAAGAAAAACTTTTGGTCACTGTGTATGCAGATGACGACGAAGCGTTTGATTTTTGGCATGACATGATTGGTGTGCCAAAAGAAAAAATCATTCGAATTGGTGATAACAAAGGTGGACGTTTTCAGTCTGATAACTTCTGGGCGATGGGGGATACTGGTCCTTGTGGTCCTTGTTCTGAAGTGTTTTACGATCATGGCGAACATATTTGGGGTGGGCCTCCTGGTTCTCCAGAAGAGGACGGTGATCGCTTTATCGAAATTTGGAACGTGGTTTTCATGCAGTTCAACCGTTCTGCGGATGGCACGATGGCGCCATTGCCTAAGCCATCTGTTGATACGGGGATGGGCCTTGAGCGTATTGCTGCTATTTTACAAGGCGTTCACAGTAACTATGAAATTGACTTGTTCCAAAACCTAATCAAAGCCGCGGCTAAACTAGTGGGTACGGACGATTTAAGTGCTCAGTCATTGCGTGTTATTGCCGATCATATTCGTTCTTGTTCCTTCATGATTGTGGATGGTGTTATTCCTTCCAATGAAGGTCGCGGTTATGTCTTGCGTCGTATTATTCGTCGAGCGGTTCGTCATGGCAATAAATTGGGGCAAAAAGGTGTTTTCTTCCATAAATTGGTGGAAGCGCTGGATCTTGAAATGGGCGATGCCTATCCAGAATTACGCAAGCTCAAAGACCGTGTCGCGTCTATTCTACTGAAAGAAGAAGAGCAGTTTGCGAAGACGCTTGATCAAGGTATGAAGATTCTCGAAGAGGCGATTTCACAGCTGGGCGATAAAAAAATCATTCCAGGTGAAACCGTTTTTAAGTTGTATGACACGTTTGGCTTCCCTGCCGATTTAACCAATGACGTTGCTCGTGAAAATAATCTTGAAATTGACGAGGCGGGTTTTGAAGTGGCAATGGATGCGCAGCGCGCGCGCGCGCGTTCTGCTAGTAACTTCTCTATGGACATGTCTGGCAGTGTAACGCTTGACAGTGTCACCGAGTTTACCGGTTACGATAACTTGGCCGGTCAATGTGAAGTGGAAACCATTCTTGTGGATGGTGTTTCCGTCGATTCCATTGAAGCGGGCCAGTTTGCAGCGGTTGTTTTAAAAAGTACGCCTTTTTATGGCGAGTCTGGCGGACAAGTCGGCGACAAAGGTTGGTTGCGTGGTGCGGGTGCATTCAAAGTGGCCAATACAACGAAACAAGCGAAAGCGCATTTGCATCAAGGTGAATTAAAAGAAGGCCGTTTATCGGTTGGCGATGTGCTAACTGGTGAAGTTGATCGCACGATGCGTATGGCAACAACGTTGAATCATTCTGCGACACATCTAATGCATGAAGCATTGCGTCGTATTCTGGGGGATCATGTGACGCAAAAAGGATCCTTGGTTGATCCTGAACGTTTGCGTTTCGACTTCTCTCATTTTGAAGGCGTTACGGCCGTTGAAATTGAGCAAATTGAAGACATGGTGAATGAACAGATTCGTCTGAATCGCCCTGTCGAAACTGACATCATGGACGTTGAGTCTGCCAAAGAAAAAGGCGCGATGGCGTTGTTCGGCGAAAAATATGATAGCGAAGTGCGCGTGTTGACCATGGGTGCGGATTACTCTATTGAGCTTTGTGGCGGTACGCACGTTAAGCGCACGGGTGATATTGGTCTGTTTAAGATTATTACAGAAAGTGGTATTGCGGCTGGTGTTCGTCGAATCGAAGCGCTCACTGGTAAGGCGGCCATTGACAGTACTCGTCACACTGAGTCGCTATTAAGTAACGTGGCAGGCTTGGTTAAAGGCAATAAAGAAAATGCGTTCGACAAAGTGGTTGCCTTGAATGAACATGCCCGCAGCCTGCAAAAAGAGCTGGATTTACTGAAAGGTAAAATGGCGGCGTTGGCGGGGGCGGATTTGGCGTCTCAAGCGGTTGCGATTGAAGGTGGTAAATTGCTGGTTGCTCAGGTTGAAGTGGCTGACCCGAAAGAGTTGCGTGATTTGCTGGATGAGTTGAAGAGCTCTCTTGAGTCCGCTGTTATCTTATTGGCAGCGGTCAATGATGGCAAGGTGAGCCTGATTGCTGGCGTCACGAAAGAATTAACGAAGAAAGTGAAAGCGGGTGACCTTATTAAAATGGTGGCGCCTTTAGTAGACGGTAAAGGTGGTGGTCGCCCAGATATGGCTCAAGCAGGTGGCAATAATCCTGATGGTTTGTCTGGCGCGCTTGCATTGGTGCCTGACTGGGTTGCTGAACGAGTCTAAGTGGATCTGCTCGATGTGAGCTTTGATGTAGGTAATAGAAAGATTATGGCGTTGTTAGTTCAAAAATACGGCGGAACCTCGGTAGGAACAGCAGAACGTATCGAGGCAGTTGCGGATAGGGTCTATAAGCATAAACAGCAAGGCGATGACATTGTCGTGGTTGTTTCGGCGATGAGTGGTGAAACCAATCGATTGATTGAGCTTGCGAAAAGCATTAATGCTTCACCAAGTGCTCGCGAAATGGATGTGCTTTTATCGACGGGAGAGCAGGTTACGATTGCGCTTTTGTCTATGGCGCTGATGAAGCGTGGTCTTGACGCTCGCTCTTATACCGGTTCGCAGATCCGAATTACGACTGACAACGCGCATGGTAAGGCGAGAATACAAAAAATTGATACGGAAGCGATGCAAGCCGATTTAGACGCTGGGCGTGTCGTGGTTGCGGCGGGCTTTCAGGGTGCTGACGAGTTTGGCAACATTACGACATTAGGTCGTGGTGGTTCAGATACGACAGGTGTTGCCTTGGCAGCTGCTTTGAAGGCGGATGAGTGTCAGATCTATACGGATGTGGATGGCGTGTATACGACGGATCCTCGTGTGGTAGACAGCGCACGCCGCTTGGATAAGATCACCTTTGAAGAAATGCTCGAAATGGCCAGTCTTGGTTCTAAGGTGTTGCAGATTCGTGCTGTGGAGTTTGCGGGTAAGTATCAAGTGCCGCTTAGGGTGCTGTCTAGTTTTGTGGAAGGTGAAGGTACGTTGATAACAACTGAGGGGAGTAAAGGTATGGAGCAGCCAGCGGTTTCTGGGATTGCGTTCAATAGAGACGAAGCGAAGTTAACGCTAAAAGGGGTTCCTGACATTCCAGGCATTGCTTCTCGTATTCTTGGTCCTATTAGTGATGCAAACATCGAAGTGGATATGATTGTCCAAAACGTATCTGTGGATGGCACGACTGACTTTACTTTTACCGTACATCGTAATGAATATGATCAGGCGTTAGCCACACTAAATAGTATCGCGAAAGAGCTGGGTGCCGTTGCGGTGCTTTCAGACGCTAAAATTGCCAAGGTATCTATTGTCGGTGTGGGTATGCGGTCGCATGCCGGTGTTGCCAGTAGTATGTTTAGAGCGCTAGCGGCAGAGTCAATTAATATACAGTTAATCTCAACATCTGAAATTAAGGTGTCTGTGATTATTGATGAGAAGTATATGGAATTGGCGGTTCGTGCGTTGCATTCAGCATTCAAATTGAGTGATACGGCGCCTGGTGTTCGAGAAGCGTAACATTTGGATACATAAAGCTTGTCGTTATGGATGGTTTAATTCTGATTGAGCGGCTACAATTGTTTTTGTAGGAATTGCCCTACATGATTTATAGGGCAATTCATCTATATAATGATTTGAAGTGATTGCAGGGAGAAAAAATTATGCTTATTCTGACTCGTCGTGTCGGTGAAACTTTAATGGTTGGTGATGAAGTTTCTGTCACTGTATTAGGTGTAAAAGGGAATCAAGTGCGTATTGGTATAAATGCGCCTAAAGATGTATCTGTTCACCGTGAAGAAATATATCTTCGCATTCAGCAAGAGCAAGATGGCCAAGACTCAGAAGATTAATTTTTAAAAAAAAATCTCAAAAGGTCTTTACATGGCGTTTTAGCAGTATATACTACGCCGCACTTGTTTGGAGAGTTGGCCGAGTGGCCGAAGGCGCTCCCCTGCTAAGGGAGTATGGGGTGAAACTCATCGAGGGTTCGAATCCCTCACTCTCCGCCATTCAAGTATGTCTTTATCAGAGGCTATCCTCTCTGAGTAAAAAAGACTGGAATTGTTGTAGTGCACCCGTAGCTCAGCTGGATAGAGTACTCGGCTACGAACCGAGCGGTCAGAGGTTCGAATCCTCTCGGGTGCACCATTCCAAAAATTATTTTAAAGCTATCCACTTTAAAATTCTTAGTTAAGAAACATTGCTATGCACCCGTAGCTCAGCTGGATAGAGTGCTCGGCTACGAACCGAGCGGTCAGAGGTTCGAATCCTCTCGGGTGAACCATTCCAAAAATTATTTTAAAGATATACACTTTAAAATTCTTAGTTAAGAAACATTGCTATGCACCCGTAGCTCAGCTGGATAGAGTACTCGGCTACGAACCGAGCGGTCAGAGGTTCGAATCCTCTCGGGTGCACCATTGTTTAAAAGAATTGTTGAAGCGAGCCACGTTGAAAGTTTTCGATAAGAAATATTGCTATGCACCCGTCGCTCAGCTGGATAGAGTACTCGGCTACGAACCGAGCGGTCAGAGGTTCGAATCCTCTCGGGTGCACCATTGTTTAAAAGAATTTTTGAAGCTATCCACTTTGAAAGTTTTCGATAAGAAATATTGCTATGCACCCGTAGCTCAGCTGGATAGCGTACTCGGCTACGAACCGAGCGTTCAGAGGTTCGAATCCTCTCGGGTGCACCATTTCATTTTCTCCTTTCTTGTTATTCCTAAGATCAAATCTGTAAATTCTACTTTTCTACTTTTCTACTTTTCTACTTTTCTACTTTTCTACTTTTCTACTTTTCTACTTTTCTACTTTTCTACTTTTCTACTTTTCTACTTTTCTACTTTTCTACTTTTCTACTTTTCTACTTTTCTACTTTTCTACTTTTCTACTTTTCTACTTTTCTACTTTTCTACTTTTCTACTTTTCTACTTTTCTACTTTTCTACTTTTCTACTTTTCTACTTTTCTACTTTTCTACTTTTCTACTTTTCTACTTTTCTACTTTTCTACTTTTCTACTTTTCTACTTTTCTACTTTTCTACTTTTCTACTTTTCTACTTTTCTACTTTTCTACTTTTCTACTTTTCTACTTTTCTACTTTTCTACTTTTCTACTTTTCTACTTTTCTACTTTTCTACTTTTCTACTTTTCTACTTTTCTACTTTTCTACTTTTCTACTTTTCTACTTTTCTACTTTTCTACTTTTCTACTTTTCTACTTTTCTACTTTTCTACTTTTCTACTTTTCTACTTTTGCGTTATTTTTGTCATAATTTCAGAGAGTTCATTTACGCTTGTGCAGCGTCTGAGTGTTTGTAGGTTTTCTTTTATGATGTCGAATTCAAAGCGTAAATGACCGCACCATTGTTTTAATCGTCCTAGTGTTGCCACCTCGTCATAGTCTTCTTGTAGGCTTTTTGTGTAGCCTGTAAAGAGTGCGGGTAGATCGTTTAGATGGTTTTCTACTGCGTTTCCTTTCATTGCCTCTCGCAAGTCTTGATAAATAAATGGGTTGTTTAGCGAGCCTCTGCCTATCATAAAGTGATGGCAGCCAGTGATCGCTTGGCACTTGAGTAGTGATGCGGCGTCTATGATGTCGCCATTTGCCACTACAATCATTTTTGTTCTGTCTTTTATCTCTCCAATTTTTTCCCAGCGAGCGGGTGGCTTATAACCATCTTTTTTGGTTCTACCGTGTATGGTTAGTTTGCTGGTACCAGCGTCTTCGATGGCGGCGACATTATCAAAAAGTAGTGCTTCATCTTCATACCCCAAGCGTATTTTTGCAGAGACAGTGACGCTTGTAGGTACTGCGTGTCGAATGGCGTGCATGATGTCGTAAAGCGTGTTTGGGGATTGTAATAATATCGAGCCGCCGCCGTGGCCGTTGACGCGTTTTGCAGGGCAGCCAAAATTAACGTCTATGTGAGTGGCACCTGCCTTGACGGCGTTAAAAGCGCTCTCTGCCATGAGCTCGGCGTTACTTCCTAGGAGTTGAGTATGAACTGGGTGATGGTATGCGGTTTGTGCTTTGTTTTTGTTTTCAGGGACAAGGCGCTTAAATGTTGTTGCTGGTATTGAGTATTGAGTCACTCGAACGAATTCTGATACTAGGTAGTCCATGCCGCCGATCTGTGAAAGCAGTTCCCGCATGGTGTGATCCATGACACCTTCCATGGGGGCGACTGCGAGTATAATCTGATTATCTGTGTGGTTTTTTTTCAAAATTTGGGGTGCTTTTGGGGAATTGTTCACGAAATAAGTCTAACTGTTATGCAATAAAAATATGAAACTGTTCTGGTTTGTGGTAAAAATCTAACCACTTAAAAATTAATGTTGCTATTTGTTGTGCATCTGAGCACATCCAAGCACCACAAACAAGTTGAAAGCAAAGGTATTGATGCTATGAGCGGGTTATTTGAAGATGGTTTGGGGTTAATGGTATTGGGGATGGGGTTTGTTTTCCTTTTTCTGGTTATTTTGATTTTTGCGACGGGTTATATGTCTCGTTTGTTGAATCACTTTTTCCCTGAAGTGTTGCCTGTTGTCACGGCGCGACCTGTAGCTAGTGCTCCTGATTCGTCTGGTGTGGATGCGCAGTTGACTGCAGTGATTACTGCGGCAGTGCATCAACACAGAAACAATAAAAACTCTTAACTTCCTAATTTCTTAAATTTATTAAATTTCTTTGAGGCTGAAACATGACAATAACAAAGCAACCTCTAGGCATTACCGATGTGGTTTTGCGTGATGCTCATCAATCCTTGTTTGCGACGCGTATGCGTATTGACGATATGCTTCCAATCGCTGAAAAGCTTGATCAAGTTGGCTTCTGGTCACTTGAATCGTGGGGTGGGGCGACATTTGACTCCTGTATTCGCTTTATCGGTGAAGATCCGTGGGAGCGTATTCGTGAATTAAAGAAGGCGATGCCGAAAACCCCACAGCAGATGTTGTTGCGTGGACAAAATCTTTTGGGTTACCGCCATTACGCCGATGATGTAGTTAATAAGTTTGTTGAGCGTGCGGCTTTTAATGGTGTTGATGTTTTCCGGATTTTTGATGCGATGAATGACCCTCGCAATTTAGAAACGGCGATCAAGGCGGTTAAGCAGCAAGGCAAGCATGCTCAAGGTACGATTTCTTATACGAAGAGTCGAGTTCATACCACTCAGAATTGGGTTGATTACGCGAAGACGCTTGAAGATATGGGGGCGGATTCCATCGCCATTAAAGATATGTCGGGCATTCTTACGCCATATGATGCGTTTGAGTTGGTTAGTTTGCTAAAGGCGCAGACGCAACTAGAAGTTCAGTTGCACGCGCATGCCACGTCTGGTTTGTCAGATATGACGATTTTGAAAGCCATCGAGGCGGGTATTGATCGTGTTGATACGGCCATCTCTTCTATGTCGATGACGTACGGTCACAGTGCGACAGAATCTGTTGTTGCAGCATTGCAAGGTACAGATCGTGATACAGGGTTGGATTTGGCTTTATTGGAAGAAATTGCTGCATACTTCCGTGAGGTGAGAAAGAAATACGCAAAATTTGAAGGCTCTTTACGCGGGACCGATTCACGAATTCTTATTGCTCAGGTGCCGGGCGGTATGTTGACGAATATGGAGAGTCAGTTGAAAGAGCAGGGGGCGGCAGATAAATTCGATGAGGTGTTGAAGGAGATACCAAAAGTCCGTGAAGACTTAGGGTTAATTCCATTGGTAACACCAACATCTCAGATTGTTGGTACTCAAGCGGTGTTAAATGTCTTAACGGGCGAGCGTTATAAGTCTATCTCCAAAGAGACGGCAGGCATCCTAAAAGGTGAGTATGGTGCAGCGCCAGCAGAATTCAATAAAGAGCTTCAGGCTAGGGTGTTGGATGGCGCTGATGCTATTACTTGTCGGCCGGCGGATTTATTGTCTCCAGAAATGGATAAGTTGACTGAAGAGTTGCTTAGCTTGTCGCGCGAGAAGAATATCGAGTTGGCGGATGATCAAATTGATGATGTGCTGACTTATGCTTTGTTCCCGCAAATAGGTCTGAAGTTTTTACAAAATCGTGGTGATGCGAGCGCGTTTGAGCCTGTGCCAACAGCGAATGATATAGTTCCTGTAGATCAATTTGTCTCTGAGCCTGTATCTGGTGCAAGTGTTTACACTGTTTCTGTTTCTGGTCAGAGTTTTGTGGTTCAGGTGTCTGAGGGTGGAGACATTAGTGATATTCAGCCGACGTCTGCTGCGGTAAGTCCTCCGGCTCAAGTAGCTGTGCCTGCCGCTGTGTCGGGTGAAAATGTTCCTTCTCCGCTGGCAGGTAATATTTTTAAAGTTTTAGTATCTCCAGGGCAGCAGGTTGAAGAAGGTGAAACGGTCATTATTTTGGAGGCCATGAAAATGGAAACTGAAATTTCAGCGCCTAAGTCTGGTGTGGTGGGTTCCATTAATGTGAAAGAAGGTGACTCGGTGCAAGTGGGTCAATCTCTTCTTACTTTGTAGTCTGGGAAAGTGTGAAAAATGGAAAATAAATTACTAAACCTGTACCACGATACGGGAATTTATCAGCTTGAATTTGGCCAGTTCGCAATGATTTGTGTTGGCTTGCTGCTTGTTTATCTGGCGATCAAGAAAGGTTTTGAGCCGTTGCTGCTTTTGCCAATTGGTATTGGGGCTGTCTTGGTTAATATTCCGGGCGCTGGTTTTATGGCGGAGCCTATTTATGATGCGGCAGGCCATATGACGTCGCCTGGTGGTCTTCAGTACTATATTTATCATGGAGGTATTGAGACAGGTTTATTTCCTCTCATTATTTTCATGGGCGTTGGTGCGATGACGGACTTTGGTCCTATGTTGGCTAACCCAAAAACATTACTGTTAGGTGCCGCAGCGCAATTCGGTATTTTTGCCACGGTTATTGGTGCAGTTTTGCTGGGTGCGTCTGGAATAATGGACTTTACTTTAGCGGATGCTGCGGCAATAGGTATCATTGGTGGTGCTGATGGTCCAACGGCGATTTTTGTTGCTAGTCGATTGGCGCCTGACTTATTGGGTGCGATTGCGGTGGCGGCCTATTCTTATATGGCGCTGGTTCCTCTTATTCAGCCACCTATTATGCGTGCGCTGACATCAAAAGAAGAGCGCTCTATTAAGATGGTGCAGTTGCGACCAGTGACTAAAAAAGAAAAAATTGTTTTTCCTATCGTTGTTATCATCCTTGTTGCTATGTTCTTGCCTTCGGCAGCGCCTCTTCTTGGTATGTTCTGTTTTGGTAATTTAATGCGAGAGTGTGGTGTTGTTGATCGTTTGAGTGATACTGCGCAAAATGCTTTGATTAATATTGTGACTGTCTTTCTTGGTTTGGGGGTTGGTTCGAAGTTAAGTTCAGAAGCGTTCTTGAATCTAGAAACGTTAGGTATATTGAGCTTAGGATTGATTGCCTTCTCCATTGGTACGGCGGCGGGTATATTGATGGCGAAACTGATGAATCGCTTTTCCACTGAGGCTATCAATCCATTGATCGGTGCGGCCGGTGTATCGGCGGTTCCAATGGCTGCTCGGGTAGCTAATAAAGTGGGCCTTGAGGCGAATAAGCAAAACTTCTTATTAATGCACGCGATGGGGCCAAATGTAGCGGGTGTTATTGGTTCTGCAGTAGCGGCTGGTGTTATGCTTAGTTATGTGGGTGGTTAAAGGGTTGTTGTTTCATGAAAAGGGCGCTTCGGCGCCTTTTTTGTTA
>NZ_AYOZ01000010.1 GCF_000508165.1 Marinomonas profundimaris
AATTATCTGATTATCTATTTTAAAGAGCGCGCTAACAAAACATGGCCCCTTCAATTAAGAAGTTAACCTGAACATCGTCTTCGTTGTTGTGACGCGTTGTCCGTGTCAGCGAGGGCGTATATTAAGGATCTACAGATTTTGTGCAACCCCTTTTTTACAATTATTTAAATTATTTATACAAAAGAGGCTTTCTGGATTAGAGTTCAATAATTCGAAGTTCTTTCGGCATAGAGAAAGAAACGTTTTCTTCTCGGCCTTTCAACTCTTGAGGAACACTTCCTCCTTCAGCAATAAGACGAGCAATCACCTCATTTACCAACACTTCAGGCGCTGATGCCCCAGCAGTAACACCAACACTGGTCACACCTTGCAACCAATCAGGATCAATCTCACTCGCATTGTCTATAAGGAAGGCTTGTGCACCCATGCGCTCAGCAAGTTCTTTAAGGCGGTTTGAGTTAGAGCTATTAACAGAACCAACCACTAAAACAAGTTGAGACTCTTCCGCTAACGTTTTCACTGCGTCTTGTCGATTCTGTGTTGCATAACAAATATCGTCTTTTTTAGGTCCACGAATCATCGGATAATGCTGACGAAGTGTGTCAATAACAACCGATGTGTCATCCATGGATAAGGTTGTTTGCGTTACAAACGCAAGACGCTCTGGATTTTTAATCGGAAGGTTAACAACATTTTCAGGATGCTCGACTAAATAAATAGCACCGCCTTGACGATCATCGTATTGTCCCATGGTTCCTTCCACTTCTGGGTGCCCGTCATGGCCGATTAAAATGCACTCCATCCCATCACGAGAATAACGTAGCACTTCCAAATGCACTTTTGTAACCAATGGACAAGTCGCATCAAACACTTTTAAGCCACGATTCGTCGCCTCGTCACGCACAGCTTTGGAAACACCGTGCGCACTAAAAATCACAATGTTGTCATCTGGCACCTGGTCTAGCTCATCAACAAAGACCGCACCGCGCGCTTTTAGGGACTCAACAACAAACTTGTTATGAACCACTTCATGGCGAACATAAATAGGCGCTTCAAACAAGTCCAAGCAACGATTTACAATATCGATCGCTCTATCGACGCCAGCACAAAAACCGCGAGGGTTGGCAAGTTGAATCGCGAAACTCATGCAGCCGCCTCAATAGCGACAATCTGCACCTTAAAAGTCAGAGAGCGACCCGCTAGAGGATGATTGAAATCCACCAGCACTTCTTTTTCACCAATATCAGCGATAACACCGGGCAATTCGTTTTTACTCATATCCGCAAATGAAACTACCATACCTTCCTCTAAATCCATCGAGAACTGAGAGCGAGGCATGCGCTGAACGTTGCTTTCATTATGAGCACCGAACGCCTTCTCTGGCGACATAACATAAGATGCCTCTTCACCAGCGGACATACCCAAAAGCGCAAGTTCAAAATCAGGTAACAAACTGCCATCACCAAACACAAAACTCGCTGGCGCTTGCTCGAAGTTAGAGTCGACGATTTGACCATCTTCAAGGGACAACTCGAAGTGCAATGTCACTCGGCTATCTTTTTTAACTACATTCACTCTTTCACATCCTCTTGCTTCTTTGTTACCACACTTTCCAGCAACATCAGAATCACACCAATCGTGATCGCGCTGTCTGCAACATTAAAGGCGGGAAAATACCACGCCTGCTGCCAATGGAATTGAAGAAAATCAACAACATGCCCATACACCAACCGATCGTATAAATTCCCGATTGCACCACCAAGCACAAAACTTAATGCGAGCGCTTCAAGTCGATTCGTATTGGCTATTTTCACAAGGCGCCAACTAATACCAACCACCACCGCCAACGCAATAAACGAAAAGAACCAACGCTGCCAACCACCAGCCTGCGCTAAGAAACTAAACGCAGCCCCAGTATTGTATCGAAGCGTCAGATCAAAAAATGGCAATACGGCAATTTCCTGACCATAAAACAAGTTCGTCTCAATCGCTTGTTTGGTCACCCAATCCAATACAAATAAAATGAGAGCCAGCGCCCACCAGCGCTGAACTCGTTTCAACATGATGAATGTCGTCATTAAGCGTAAAGGCGCTGCTCACCTTCTCCGTCTGGAAGGTTAGAAATACAACGATCACACAATTCAGGATGCGCCTCTCGCTTGCCTACTTCTTCACGGTGATGCCAACAACGCACACATTTCGTATTTTTACTCAATTCGACATGCACTTTAAGGCCATCAAGATCCGTAGAAACGGCGGTATCGTCTGCGTCAGACAAAGGCAGAACTTTAACGTCTGAGGCAATCAAAACAAAACGCAACTCTTCACCCAAACGATTTAACGTCGCTTGCAAAGCCTCATCACAATAAAGCGTAATTTCTGCACTCAAGCTGGCTTTCATTTTGCCTTCGCTACGCGCTGCTTCGATCACTTTGTTTGTTGCAACTTTCGCCTCTAACACTTGCTTCCAGAATTCACGACCCATTGGCTCGTCGCCTCTTAGTTCCGCAAGCCCTTCATACCAAGTCGACAAGAACACAGACTCACTGCGATCACCTGGAAGCGCTTGCCAAATCTCATCTGCAGTAAAACTCAAAATTGGCGAGATCCAACGAGTAAAGGCTTCCATAACATGATACAACGCCGTTTGCGCAGAGCGGCGCGCCAAACTGTCTTCTTGCGTTGTGTATTGACGGTCTTTGATTACGTCAAGATAGAAACCACCTAAATCAACAGAACAGAAGTTCTGGATTTTTTGATTCACTGTATGGAACTGATATTCGTTATACGCTGAATCTAGGTCTTTCTGAAGCAAGGCGGCACGATCGACAATCCAACGATCCAACGCAATCATCTCGTTTGCTGGCACCATGTGCTTCACAGGATCAAAACCGTTCAAGTTGGCCATCATGAAGCGAGCGGTATTACGAATACGACGATACGAATCCGCAACACGTTTTAGAATTTCATCAGACACTGTCATTTCAGTCGTGTAATCCGTTGCCGCTACCCACAGACGAATGATGTCCGCGCCCAAGGTGTCCATCACTTTTTGTGGCGATAAAACATTACCCAAAGACTTAGACATCTTGCGACCATCACCATCTACGGTGAAACCGTGAGTAAGTACTTGCTTATAAGGCGGCACACCACGGATCGCGATGGACGTTTTAAGCGAAGACTGGAACCAACCACGATGCTGATCGGATCCTTCCAAGTACAAATCAGCGGGGAAGCTCAATTCATCACGCTGATCGATCACAGAATAATGCGTGACACCTGAATCGAACCACACATCCAACGTATCGGTAACCTTGCTGTATTTTTCCGCGTCCGCACCCAGTAATTCTTCGGCTTCCATTTCAAACCAAGCGTCGATGCCTTCGACTTCGATGCGCTTTGCTACCTCTTCGATCAAGCGAGGTGTTTCTGGATGAAGCTCTTGCGTTTCTTTGTTGATAAACAATGCGATCGGCACACCCCAAGTACGCTGACGAGACACACACCAGTCAGGGCTGTTATTCAACATCCCTTCCATGCGATTTTGTCCCCAGCTTGGCACCCATTTCACACCTTCAACGGCATTTTTTGCAGAATCCAACAAGCCTTCTTTGGTCATGCTGATAAACCATTGAGGTGTCGCACGGAAAATCAAAGGCGTTTTTGTACGCCAGCAATGCGGGTAACTGTGGAATATTTTCGATTCAAACACCAACGCACTGTTGCGATTAAGCGCTTCTAGAATCGCGCCATCGACTTTATAAACATGCAAACCGGCAAACTCGCCAGCCGCGTCAGAATAAACACCGTTATCCTGAACCAAATTAATGGTGCCTAAGCCGTTTTCACGGCCGACATTAAAGTCATCTACGCCATGATCTGGTGCGGTATGAACACAACCCGTACCCGCTTCGGTCGTAACGTGCTCGCCTAAGATCACAGGAATATCACGCTCTAAGAATGGGTGATTCAACACCGTACCATTCAAATCGGCGCCAACGGCACGACCAACAATACGGAAGTCTGCAACGCTATAGCGCGCCATCACACCTTCAACCATGTCTTCGGCAACGATTAAACGCTCTTTGCCCAAGCCCATATCAACTTCGACCAAGGCATAGTTAAATTCAGGGTGAACCGATACCGCCTGACTTGCTGGCAATGTCCATGGCGTGGTTGTCCAAATCACAACAGACACTTTACCTTCGCCTTCCACATCAGAAAACTTCGCCAACAATGCCGCTTCGTCTTGTGGTGCATAACGCACATCCAAAGACAAAGACGTTTTATCTTGGTATTCCACTTCTGCTTCAGCCAGTGCAGAACCACCCACAACACTCCAGTAAACGGGCTTAAAACCTTTAACTAGGTGGCCATTTTTTGCGATTTTCCCTAAGGCGCGAACAATGTTCGCTTCCGTTTGGAAATTCATCGTGAGATATGGATTTTCCCAATCGCCCATTACACCAAGACGGATAAAGTCTTTTTTCTGTTCTTCGATTTGCGTATAAGCGTATTCGCGGCATTTAGCGCGGAACTCTTTATAAGACACCTTCGTGCCCGCTTTACCAATCAACTGCTCAACCTTGTGTTCGATTGGCAATCCATGACAATCCCAACCAGGAATGTAAGGCGCATCAAAGCCACTGACCGTTTTTGATTTAACAATAATATCTTTGAGGATTTTGTTAACCGCATGACCAATGTGAATGCTGCCATTTGCGTACGGAGGGCCGTCATGAAGAATAAACGTCTTTCGGCCTTTGCTTACATCACGTACTTTTTGGTACAGATCCATATCCTGCCAATGCTTAAGCATTGCAGGTTCACGTTTTGCCAAATCTCCACGCATTGGGAAATCAGTGTTTGGCAAATTCAGAGTCGGTTTATAATCACTCATGGTTTATCGATTTATCCTCAAAGATCATCAGTTCACTGATTGGACAAAGAAACGTAACGCCTCTTCTTTGTCACATTGAATTTGTTTTTCCAGCGCTTCTAAGCCGGCCATTTTTCGCTCTGCCCTAATAAAATGACAGAAAGTCACCTGTACATATTGATCGTACAAGTCACCATTAAAATCGAACAAATGCACTTCCAATATCGGCGTTTTACCCTGTACCGTTGGACGAACACCTATATTTGCAACGCCATTATGAGAAACGCCATTCACCATAAATGTCACCGCGTACACGCCAGAAAGCGCAGACTTGATACCTTTCAGATGAACATTGGCGGTTGGAAAACCCAATTTTCGACCAAGCTGCTGCCCATGAATCACTCGACCACTCAAGGTTACCGAGTGCCCCATATTGTCCTGTGCTGCAACGACGTCACCACGCTCTAGCGCATTTCTCACTAACGTACTGCTGACGCGTTCGCCAGCAAAATTCATAACGGATGGCGTATTCTCAACATCAAAATCATGACCGAGACCAAACGTTTGCAAGTAATCAAAGTCACCTTGGCGATCACAACCAAAACGAAAATCATCACCAACCACCAAATGCTTTACAGACAATCCCTCTAACAAAATGTACTGACAGAAATCTTGAGCCGTTAATTGCTGAAGCTTAGGGTTAAATGGCATGCAAAGCACATAATCTATCCCCTGCCCTTCCAGTAAACGTACCTTGTCTCGTAAACGACCGATTCGACCAGGTGCCGTTTCAGGCGCAAAAAACTCTCTTGGCTGAGGTTCGAAAATCATAATCCCCGCTGGCGAATCGTACTGCTTAGCCAGCGCCTTGACACGCGCCAAAATAGCACTATGGCCTAAATGGACACCATCAAAGTTACCAATCGTCAGCACACATTCTTTATGCTTTGAACGGATATTATGAATACCGCGAATTAACTCCATAGAACCCCGTACAAAACAATTAAATCCAGCGTCGAAAAAATAACCGCGATTATATAGCAGTTACGAAGATGAAGGTAGGCCAGAACTTGCACAAGCCGTGCAATCTACACCTCAACAGAAAAAACGCACTTAAAACGCCTAATGCTTAAAAATAGAAGGCCGTAAACCCGCCGCAACAGCAACAGCGACATAAACAAACACACCACAAGCCACCACCAACGTCATACTACCAACTCGAGACAAATCGTCCATTTGAGTCCATTGCCACCCAAGCTGAGAAAACAGGTACAAACAGGCACCCAGCGCCAGTGTTGCGCTCGACAATATGCTCAGCAAACGCTTCCATTGAGTAGAGAACACATGATATTGCTTTTTATACAATCCCCGCCAAAGCAAGAAGGCATTTAAGCCAGCCGACAAACTTGTCGCCAAAGCCAGGCCGACATGACCAAGCGGCCACACCAAAATCAGATTAAGAACCATATTCGACACCATCGCGATAATGCCGATACGCACCGGCGTCCGCGTATCCTGTCTCGCATAATACCCAGGTGCCAACACTTTAATCAGCATCATAAACACCAACCCCAGTGAATACGCCTGCAAACTCTGCGCCGCCATTTGTACATCATTCACCGTCAACTCACCGCGATAGAAAATCGTCACGATCAAAGGCTCAGCCAACATAAAGAGAGCAATCGACGACGGAATCGCAATAAGCAATAAAATACGCAGCGCCCAATCCAACGTGTCAGAAAATTTGTTTGACTCGCCGCCAGAGAAACTCCGCGACAACGACGGCAAAATCACCGTACTGATGGCAATCGCAAAAATCCCCAAGGGCAACTCATACAAACGATCCGACAGATACAACCATGTAATACTGCCCGTTTGTAAAAACGACGCCAGCACGGTGTCCAAAAGCAAATTAATCTGACTCACCGACACACCAAATAACGCAGGACCGATTAACAGCAAAATACGCTTCACACCAGGATGACGAAAACCCAGCGTCGGCATCGGCAATAGTCGCAGCCTTGCCAAAAACGGCATCTGGAACATTAACTGTATCAAACCGGCAAAAAACACACCCCAAGCGACCGCCGTTTCCGCTTGCGCCGCCGAGCGAGCAAAAAACATCGTTGCGACAATCAGTGAAATATTCAGAAAAATAGGCGTGATGGCAGGAACGGCGTATTCACCATGCGCGTTTAAAATACCGCCGGCTAATGCCGTTAACGAAATAAACAATAGATAAGGAAAGGTAATGGTCAATAACTCCGCAGCCAGCGCAGACTGCTCACTGCCAGCCGAGAAACCCGGCGCAAAAACATACACAACCCAAGGCGCGCATAACATAAATACCGCAGTGAAAAACAACAACACCAATGCAAGCGACCCAGACACCGCAGCAACCAGTGCACGAACCTCCGCCTTCGACTCATTGACTCGGTAATCACTTAACACAGGGACAAACGCTTGAGCAAAAGCCCCTTCGGCAAACAATCGACGAAAAAAATTAGGGATTTTAAAAGCAACATAAAATGCGTCCGCACTGCCACTCGCTCCTAAAACATAAGCCAAAGCAGCATCCCTCACTAAACCCAAAATACGGGAAAGAAAGGTACAAGCAGAAACCAAGACACCAGAACGCAATAAAGACAAAGACTTACGCGCCTTGCCAGAGGTTGAATTTATTTCAGACATACAATTTCATGACGCACCCAATAAACATAGCCCCCAAGAATAACACCTGCCGACAGCGTAACGCAGCCAAATTAATAAACTCATTTGCCTATTAATTGTATAATAGGGTTGTGACAACGCCAAAAACTGGTAAAATCCGCCGCGAGATTTTAAAGTTTAAACTTGACATTAATTTCGTGACGCAGCAGAGTGCTGAGTCATTTCTTATTCAAAATTAAAGGAGCCAGACCGTGGCAAATTCCGCCGGTTCAAAAAAACGCGCGCGCCAAGCTATTAAAAGCCGCGCTCACAATGGTAGCCTTCGTTCAATGGTTCGCACATACTTGAAAAAAGTAGATGCAGCTATCGAATCAGGCAATCAAGCTGACGCACAAGCAGCTTACGTTCTAGCAACTTCTAAGCTAGACAAAGCCGCTGACAAAGGCCTATATCACAAAAACAAAGCAGCTCGTCATAAGAGCCGCTTGAGTGCTAAAATCAAAGCACTGGCCTAATACCTATAAAAAAACCGGCGCAGGCCGGTTTTTTTATATCTTTTTTAGTCAAACATTATTCAACGACACTAGCCCGACAAAATAACCAGCCACACAACCGCCGCAAAAATCAGCGCCAGCATAACCGCCGCAGACCCTAAATCCTTCGCTCGACCAGACAGTTCGTGATGCTCATGACTTATTCTATCAACAACCGCCTCAACACTTGAGTTAAGCGTTTCAACAATCAGCACCATGCCAACCGAAAAAATAAGCAACGCCCGCTCTAAACCGCTATCACCGAGCCAAATAGCAAAAGGCAAAGAAATCAAAAACAAGCACGCCTCTTGACGAAAAGCCGCTTCATGCTTCCATTGAGCTCGCAAACCTTGATACGAATACTTAGAAGCACTCAATACTCGATCTAAACCCACTTTACCCGGCTTTGCCATAACACCTTCTCACCTTATTAAATAATAACTAAATCATCACGATGGATTAATTCAGGCTCACCTTTATAGCCAAGGATATCACCAATACTAGACGATGGCTGACCAAGCAATTTGAGCGTTTCGGCCACACTGTAATTTACTAAACCGCGCGCCACTAAACCGCCCCGCTCATCCACACAAATAACCATATCACCACGAGAAAAAGTACCCTGCGCGTCTTTCACACCAACCGAAAGCAGGCTCGTTCCCTCCTTCCTTAAGGCCTTCACCGCACCATCATCCAAGATCAAAGCGCCGCGGCTCTTTAAATGACCCGCCAACCACTGCTTGCGAGCAGCCACTCGACCATGTTCCGGCTGCAACCACGAGCCCAATAGCTCACCTGATGCCACCCGAACAATAACATTGTCTTCACGCCCAGAGGCAATCAAGGTGTCCGCACCTGATCGTGCAGCAAGGCGTGCAGCGCGCACTTTCGTCAACATTCCACCGCTACCTAACACACCCGCACCACCACTCGCCATCGATTCAAGACGATCATCTGACGCAGAAATATAAGATATCAATGTTGCATCTTTATGATCTCGTGGGTTTTTATCAAACAAACCCTGCTGGTCTGTCAAAATAATCAACACATCTGCTTCCACCAAGTTTGCAACCAGCGCCCCTAGCGTATCGTTGTCGCCAAAACGAATTTCATCGGTTACAACGGTGTCATTCTCATTAATTATAGGTACAACACCAAAACCTAGTAGAGTTCTCAATGAAGATCGTGCGTTCAAGTAACGCCGACGATTGGATAAATCATCGTGTGTTAGTAGGATTTGCGCCGTACACAATCCATGCTTTTCAAAATGGGACTCATAGACACCCACCAACTCCATTTGACCCACTGCGGCCGCCGCCTGCAACTCATTAACCTGGGTGGGGCGAGAGGAAAAACCGAGGCGCTTCATACCTGCAGCAATAGAACCAGAAGACACCAAAACGACTTCTTTCCCTTGCGCTCGCAACTGAGCAATCTGAGCAACCCAAAGGCCAATTCGAGCAACATCCAACCCTTGGCCGTCGTTTGTCAGTAACGCGCTGCCAATTTTGACAACGATACGCTGCGCCTTCGCTATTTTCTCTCGCATTTCCATGATTCTACTGCTTCCCACCAATCAAACTAGCTGACGTATTCAACATCAACGTCATAATCATCTTCATCAAAGTCGTCATCATCCAGCAGCAGCCCTGCCTTACGACGTTTTTCACGCAATGACATAATACGATTTCGGCCTTCCTCATCAATCAAGGTACGCATGGCCTTTTCTTTCTCGCGCGCTTCCGGACTTTCTAACAATAACTCACGTTTTTCTTCCAAAGCCGTCATCAAATCCAAGCACAACACTTCTGTACCTTCCCCTGAAATTGCAGAGATTCGGTACGCCTTGCCTTCCCAGCCCAGCGCATCGATAACGCTTTGACAGCGTTCTTCCAACTCACCTTCTGGCACCATGTCTGTCTTATTCAACACCAACCAACGATCTCGCTCCGCCAAAGCTGGACTAAACTGATGCAATTCATTGACCGCAATCACAGCCGCTTCCGCTGGGGTAATTTCATCCCAAGGCGCCAAATCGACGATGTGTAACAAAATTCGGTTACGGACCAAGTGCTTCAAGAAACGAATACCAAGACCAGCACCTTCAGATGCGCCTTCGATAATTCCAGGAATATCGGCAATAACAAAACTTTGATGCTTTTTAACTTTTACCACACCTAGATTCGGCACCAGAGTTGTAAAAGGGTAGTCCGCCACTTTTGGCTTCGCAGAAGAAACAGAACGAATAAACGTCGACTTGCCCGCATTCGGCAGCCCAAGCAAACCAACATCTGCCAACACCTTCATTTCTAGCTTAAGCGTACGCTCTTCACCCACAGTCCCTTTCGTCGTCTGACGCGGCGCGCGGTTAGTGCTCGATTTAAATCGCGTATTCCCAAGACCATGATGCCCGCCTTGAGCGACTTTCAGCTTCTCACCATCACGAACAAGGTCGCCAAGCGTCTCACCGGTATCTTCATCTATTACCGTCGTACCAATTGGCACTTTAATCTCAAGGTCAGGCCCTTTCGATCCGGTCATGTCGCGACCTTGACCACCTTCACCACTTTCCGCGATGTACTTTTTCGTAAAACGAAAATCGATCAAGGTATTTAGCGCTTCGTCGGCCACCAGCACAACACTGCCGCCATTACCGCCATCGCCACCATCTGGGCCACCTTTAGCGACAAATTTCTCACGCCAAAAACTCAACGCTCCATTCCCGCCTTTACCCGCTCTTACGTAGATACTGGCTTCATCAACAAATTTCACAGTAACACCTCTTCGGTGGTTTAATCAGCTTCAACAAAACTGATTATAGAATTCTTCCAAAAAAAAAGCCCCGCGTCGCGGAGCTTTTTTTAAGTTTTTAGCAAGTAATTAAGCAGCTACGACAGAAACTGTACGACGCTTCAACTTACCTTTTACTTCAAACTTCACTTGGCCTTCAACAACAGCGAACAAAGTGTGATCTTTACCAATTTGAACACCAACACCAGGGTGGAACTGAGTGCCACGCTGACGTACAAGAATGTTACCTGGGATCACAACTTGACCACCAAAACGTTTGACACCTAATCGTTTCGACTCGGAATCGCGACCGTTACGAGTACTACCACCCGCCTTTTTATGAGCCATGACTTACTCCTTAAATTTGAATAGTTAGCGCTTAGTTAATACCAGTTATTTTCACTTCCGTGAACCACTGACGATGACCCATACGCTTCATAGAATGCTTACGACGACGGAATTTCAAGATTTTAACTTTATCTCCGCGACCATGAGCAACAACTTCAGCTGTTACTTTAGCGCCTTCTACAACTGGTGCACCAACTTTAACGTCGTCGCCATTGCATACAAGAAGAACGTCGTCGAACTGAATCGCGCCACCTTCTTCAACAGCTAATTTCTCAACCTTAAGGGTTTGGCCTTCTTCTACACGGTATTGCTTACCGCCAGTTTTGATCACTGCAAACATGTTCTTCTCCAATGAGATTTACCCGGCTACTGAAATTGAATTTGACCTACTTCTAGTGGCAATAAATTTTCGTCCTAATTAAGACAAAAACTCACCAACCATATGATAGGGAGCAAAATGTGGGTAAATCGGACGCGAGATTGTACAAAATCACACCACCCAATACAAGCTAAAAGCACTGTCTTTATACATTTTTCGTATTTTGGGTTGACCCTGACACAAGCCTTACCTAGCATGAGGCACACTTGCTGATCAGCTTGAGACTATTTAGCTTCGGAAATTGCATGCAACCTATACAAATACATGACGTTGTGGCCAATGAATTTGGCCAAGTGAACGAGTATATTGTGTCACAACTTAGTAGTGACATCCCTTTAATAGAACAAATTGGCTACTACATTATTAGCAACGGCGGAAAACGACTTCGCCCATTGCTCGTACTGTTGGCAGCAAGAGCCAGCGCAGAGCTTGACACAAGCAAGCTTGATCAAGCCATTCAAATGGCCACCATAATAGAATTCATCCATACCTCCACCCTGCTACACGATGACGTTGTTGACGAATCAGACATGCGCCGTGGCAAAAAAACCGCCAATGAAGAATGGGGTAATGCACCGAGTGTTTTGGTCGGCGACTTCCTTTATTCGCGCGCGTTCCAAATCATGGTCGATGTCGGGAGCATGCGATGCATGAGCATTTTGGCAAAAACCACCAACATCATTGCGGAAGGGGAAGTCCAGCAACTAATAAATTGCGGCGACCCTGACACAACGGAAGAAAGCTACCTAAAAGTCATCCAGTACAAAACAGCGAAGCTATTTGAAGGCGCCGCACTATGTGGTGCGGTCATTGCAGAGGCGAGCGCTGAACACCAAGAAGCCTTAAGACAATATGGCATGTACATTGGAACGGCCTTCCAGCTCATTGACGATGTAATGGACTACACCAGCACAGCTGAAGAGATGGGCAAAAGTGTGGGCGACGACCTTGCAGAAGGCAAGCCTACTTTACCGCTGATTTATACCATGAAACACGGTCAAAAAGACGCCATTGAGAGAGTAAGGCAAGCCATCCTAACCGGCGGACTAGAACAACTAGACACCATAATCAATGACGTGCAGAGCTGTGGCGCCATTGAGTACACACAACAAAAAGCACAAGAACAAGCCGACCTGGCCATCGATGTCATTGCAACACTACCAGACTCCGACTACAAAACGGCCTTGATTGCACTGGCAAACGCTTCCGTAAAACGCCGTAACTAACCCTTCTTATAAAACCAAACACAGGCCGTAATATGTGTTTGGTTTTATGCACTTTCCGCCAATACATTCATCAACGCTTGTGCCGCCAGCGTGGAGTTTTGCTGCATGAAACAATGCCCTCCTCCCACTTCAACGACTCGAATATTGGGATTACGCTTCGCCGCAAGCTGATACGCCTCTTTAAAATAGTCAAACGTGTCCTTGCCTTGAATAATCGTGGTTGGCACAGACACCTTCGCGAGAGCCCTCCAAAGTCCTTTCGGATAACTTGAAAATATAGCGGCCTCCATCCATGGCGGACAGCCAAGTTGATAATGCCCCTCCCCATCTCGCTTAATGGATGAGTTAATATAATCCTCAAGACACGCATCTTCCCAACCTTTAAACGTGCCTCTCTCATAGAAACTTTTTCTAACTTGTGCCTCGCTTTCCCATTGAGTTCGACGTCGACGAGCCTGCTTAACCAAAGGAATCTGACTTTTCAATCCCGCCAGCTTCACGCCACGCATCATCCACAACAGCCGAGGAGGAAACAGCGCAGGATCTAATAAAACCAAACGAGAAAAAAGAGACGGGGTTTGCTCACTCATTAATGCGGTCATGCAACCGCCAAAGCTGTGACCAACCCCGATCAGTTCAGTGTTTGGCAAATAACTTCGCTGCGAATTTAAGGATTCCGTAAAACGTGAAGCCGTGGCATTCCAACCGATAAAATGCTCGCCAGCAGTTGAATCTCCATGCCCTGCCGCATCTTGCATAACCAAATTGTAGCCTGCAAGCTTATCCAAAAAACACTGATAGGTTTTCACAGAAAAACCATTACCATGAAGAAAGTGTATCGTTGGTTGATGCGGTTCAATTGGCCCTAAATAACCCTGTATATGACCCTCACCTACCTGATGCTGCCACGCCGTTAAATTGTTATTTTTCTTCATGTTCATAAAGACTCTCAAACCGACAAGATATTACCAAAACAAATATCCTAACAGAAAAAACCAAGCGCGAAAGTAATAACAAACCTTACTCACAACACCCTCTTTCTTCCTGTTTTCTTGAAATAACACAAGAATGATCATTTTTCATGCAGGTTATTTGGTTTTTTTCCGCTCAAACATTCATATTAAGTTTCCAAACCGATATAATCAGCTAGATTTTATACTGCAAACTGGACCACATTAATCCACCTGACCATTTTGAGTCATCGGTTGGATGTGGATATAGGATTACAATGACTACAGCTTCATCTTTTGAAAAAGACGAACTATTAAAATGCGGCCACGGAGAAATGTTTGGTGCAGGTAATGCCCAACTTCCTGTCGGCAATATGCTAATGATGGATCGCATAACACACATCTCAACTGACGGCGGGGAACATGGCAAAGGCGAAATTATTGCTGAGCTAGACATCAACCCTGATCTTTGGTTTTTTGCATGCCACTTCCCTGGCGATCCAGTTATGCCTGGCTGCCTTGGCTTAGATGCTATGTGGCAACTCGTTGGCTTTTTCCTAGGCTGGAAAGGCAACAAAGGTCGCGGTCGCGCACTGGGTTCCGGCGAAGTGAAATTTACGGGGCAGATTTTGCCAACCGCTAAAAAAGTCACCTTCCATATTCAACTTAAGCGCGTTATTGAACGCAAGTTGGTTATGGGTATTGCAGACGGAAGCGTAAAAGTTGATGGTCGTGAAATTTACACCGCAAAAGATTTGCGTGTTGGCTTATTCACTTCAACTGAAAACTTCTAAAGATTAAGAATGAAAGAGGCACATTTATGCGTCGTGTAGTAGTAACAGGTCTTGGCATTGTCAGCTGCCTAGGTAATGACAAAGAGAGCGTTCTAAACTCCTTGCGTGAAGGTAAATCTGGTATCCGTTTCGCAGAAGATTACAAAGAACACGGATTTCGTAGCCACATTTGTGGTCGCATTGATTTAGACGCAAGCAACATTGATCGCAAAGTTCGTCGCTTTATGGGCGACGCGGCGACTTACGCTTACGTATCCATGCAACAAGCAATTACAGACTCAGGCCTAACTGAAGAGCAAGTCTCTAACGTACGCACTGGTCTCGTTGCGGGTTCAGGTGGTGCATCTGCTCAAAATCTAGTAGAAGCAGCGGACACTTTACGCGAAAAAGGCGTTAAACGCGTAGGTCCATACCGTGTCACTCAAACTATGGGCAGTACGGTTTCAGCTTGTTTAGCAACACCTTTTAAAATCAAAGGCGTTAACTATTCAATCACATCTGCCTGCTCAACCAGCGCTCACTGTATTGGTAATGCCATGGAGCTAATCCAACTTGGCAAGCAAGACATTGTCTTTGCTGGCGGCGGCGAAGAAGAAAGCTGGACTCAAACGTGTATGTTTGATGCGATGGGCGCTCTGTCTTCTAAGTACAACGAAACACCAGAAAAAGCGTCTCGTGCTTACGATGCAAACCGTGATGGTTTCGTTATCGCTGGCGGCGGCGGCATGTTGGTAATTGAAGAACTAGAACACGCCAAAGCTCGTGGTGCAAAAATCTACGCTGAATTGGTAGGTTATGGCGCGACATCCGATGGCTACGACATGGTTGCTCCTTCTGGTGAAGGCGCAGTGCGTTGTATGCAGATGGCAATGAGCACAATCGATGGCGATATTGATTACATCAATACCCACGGTACAAGTACGCCTGCTGGTGACATGAAAGAACTTCAAGCCGTTAACGAAACCTTTGGTGAGAATATCCCATTGATTAGCTCTACGAAGTCTTTGTCTGGTCACTCTTTGGGTGCAGCTGGTGTACACGAAGCCGTTTACTGCTTGCTAATGATGGAAAATAACTTCATCGCGGCATCAGCAAATGTGGATGACCTTGATCCGGCAGCGGGTAATATTCCTGTTGTGACAACTCGTAAAGACAACGCTGATCTTAACTTGATCATGTCTAACAGCTTTGGTTTTGGCGGAACAAACGCCAGCTTAGTATTCAAAAAATACCAAGCGTAAATTCCTCGCTCACAAAAAAGCCGCTTTCATTATTATGGAAGCGGCTTTTTTATGTCTATTTTTTAGCTCTATTCCAAAAATGAATTTCCCTTTGGCAGCTTAGCCATTTCAGCACGCATCCAAACGTCCATTTCTTCATGCAATGCCGATGTTTTCTTCCCTTCAGACTCAATAACCGGGCCGATCACGACTCGAATCGAGCCAGGGAATTTGCGCCAGCGCTTGCCAGGCCAAACATAGCCTGCATTATGAACAACAGGAAGAATAGGCACGCCTGCAGACGTTGCCAACATCGCCGCCCCTTTGTTAAAGGCTTGCTCTTTGTTTGGCGCGATTCTGGTCCCTTCAGGAAAAATTAGCACAGAACGTCCATCTTCTAAACGCTCCTTTCCTTGGCTGATAATTTGCTTGAGCGCATTAGTACGTTGAGAACGGTCAATGGCGATGGGCTGAACCATACGCAACCCCCAACCAAAGAAAGGCACCGACAATAGTTCTTTCTTCAACACAGTGGAAACAGGCGCCATCAGCACTTGAAGCACATACGTCTCCCATTCGCTCTGATGGTTTGCCACCAGGACGAAAGGACGGTCTTTATTGATATGCTCTCGACCAACAATCTCGACTTTCACACCACAAACAATACGGAATACAAACAGTAGCCCTTTGTTATGCAGATTCAGTACAGGCTGACGGTACGCTTTCGGTAACAACACCGTTGCGAAAGGCGCAAGCGCTCCAAATAGTATGGTAGAAACCGCATAATAGATAAAAAATACGACTGAGCCGACCCACGACTTTAATGACTCCCACACACTCATTGACGCCTTACTCCTTAAGGTTATTTATTCAGATATTTTTGCTGCTGCTTTAATGGATTAGCGTACATAGCCAACACCGTCTCCCTAAGATTGTCAGGGCAGCGCTCAAGATAACTCGAGAAAGCACTGTCCGTTGAAGAACCGCCTTGCTGTAACGCTAACGCCGCTTCATTCGTTGAATGAATCGCATAATTGGTAATGATTTGACGATCGACTTCAGCTACGAATTCTTCTGGTGTTTCAAAACCGTCTGCAATCACATCACCAAAGGTCACAACCACCTTACCTTTCTGACCAACGATTCCATTCTTGATGCTGTCTATGTCTTCAAACTCTGCTTTTTCATAAGCGCCGGTTGTCGATTTTTGATGTAACTCACGGGCCTTATCAAAGGCGCAAGGATCGTATTCATAAGAAATCGAAACAGGCACGACTTTCAAATTTGCCATGGCCTCAGAAAAGGGTTTTTTCTCTTTTTTCTGACTCATAAAGAACATTTTAATAATGGCTGGATCTGTTTGATCCAAACCATCTTTTGCACGCCCTTCTTTTTGAGCAATCCAAATATTGCACTGATCCTTCACCAAAGAATGTGTGATGTAGCTTGATAGCTGACCAAAAGCCGCCATCATTTCTCGAATTCCATTCGCAGAACGCTTCACAATAAAACTTTTGTTCAGTCGCATCAGGTCCGACACAAAAGGACGGCGCAATAAGTTATCGCCTATCGCAATTCGCACGGTATTCAAACCAGCCAAATACAAACCATAATTGACGAAGGCTGGGTCCATCGCAATGTCTCTATGATTCGATAGAAACAAGTAACCCGTTCCTTTGTCCAATTTTTCAATACCACGATATTCCACATTGGACGTCGTGGTTTTAATCATTCGCTCCATGTAGTTCGCAACAATCGATTGAAAATCATGCACATTTGAAATTTTTGCAATTTGACGCTTTAAAGCAAACTTCACACCAAACACCAACGGCGCTCGTAAGAACGTAGGCCACTTGGCAAATCGAAAACCAATGATCGTATTAATAAAATCCGGTGTTTCAACCAGGTTATGTAGCACCTCAACGACCTCTTCATCGTTGTAGGGGCGGATATCGTGAAACTGATCCATTTAATTTTCCGTCAGTAAAATGTTATGCATTTTATTATAAAAATATCGAATTATAGAGATTGAATATCAAACCCTAACATTTCTAATTCTGCTCGTTTTGACGTGGACGTTACCACGGCGGTATTTTCATTTTCTTTGGTTAAATACGTCTTAGTTACCTGCTTCAATTGGTCAATGGTCACTGCCAATATTTTGGCTCGAAACGCTTCACGATACGCCAAACTACGACCATGCAGATAAACATAAAAATCGCTTTGCGCTTCACCCGCTGGCGACCCTGGTTTATCCATAGAGCCAATTACACCCAAAATGGCTTCTTCAAGCGCGTCGTCTGTGTGTGTTTCGTTTAACATCCATTCAATAGAGGCATCGAAATCCGCCAAGGTTTCCGTCAAGCGCGGATCACGATAAGAATAGAATCGGAACGACCCAGTGCTGCCATCAAAGCTTGCACCACCGCCGTAAGCACCACCTTGCTCTCGAATCACTCGATGCAAGAAACCGTTGCGAAGGAAGCCGCCCAATACAGTCAATGCCGCAACATCAGGGTGATCTCCAAATGCCGTACGGAACGCTTTACTGCAAAAGCTCACCTGAGTGGACGTCAACCAAGCAACATTTACTTTAGAATCCGTAGGCACCAAAGCAAACTTCGTCACTGCACTGCCCACCGGTAGGTTGGCAAAAATTGCCTGAACATCCGCCAAAATACTCGCTTCATGCTGAGGCTCTGCGACCAAGAGAAGCTGTTTATTCGCCAACAGCAGCTTTGCATGCAAACGTTTAAACACCGCCAATACAGTATCAACGGTCTCGCTGTCCGCCTTCATGGCATCATCTAGTGCAATGGCTGCACGAATCCCCGACATGCCACCCCATTTTTCTTGTTGCGCCGCCAAACCTGATAGCGCACTCGATGCCGCTGTCATTGCCAGTGAATGACCCTGCCCAGTAATGGATTGCTCACGGCGAGCACGACGCTGCGCGACCAACTCTTTGACACGACTTGTTTCGTCGAAGTGTACATTCAACATGGTGTCTTTTAATAATTCGCTCATGGCTTTTACATTCGGCACCAAGGCTTTGGACGACAATATAAAGTAGCCATTCAATGCTTGGCGATCTTCAATCGTCGCTCGAATGGAATTAGACGCTCCCAAACCACCACACACTTGAGCTTGACGCTCTTGAACCGTCAAATAATCTTCTTCACCTATACCCAGCTCCGTCATCATCGAAGAGAACAAAGGCAAATATTCAATTTCTTCTTCGTCCAGCGCCGGTAAATCAATCACCAATTGCTGGTACACCAAACCGTTCGTCCCTTGAGGGTAGAAGGTAACAGGCAAATCACCCGCTATTTTTGCTTTCTCATATTCAGGCAAACGCGCAGGCACATCTTCTAAGCCCACTTTTGGCAAAATACTCATATCATCAACTTGTGACTGACGCGCTTTCAGTGCCGCGCTACGAGCCACAATGTCTGCTTTATCTTCGTCGGACAACGCCGCTTTGATCTTACTTAATCGATCGGTTTCGGCCTGATTACGACGCGCTTCTAATGCATCATCAGGGCTCAATGTGATGGAAACTCGATGAGCGTTCGACAACAGTAACGTTTCGATCAGATTGGGAATGTATTGCGCATCACGTACTTTTTCGCGCATCGCATCAATCACCGGATCCAAATCCAGCTGAGCAATTACATCACCATCGTGCACAGCGGTCGACAATCCCGCTAAGATCAACTGCAAACCATATGGGTAGCTACCGCCACCCACTTCTCGTTGACTCAATTCCAATTGGTGCAACATGGCGTCTACGGACTCTTGTGGCACGCCATTTTTTGCGATCTCTTCTAGCGTGGTAATAATCAACGCTTCTACTTTGGCAGCGTCGTCACGTTTCACACCTTCCAAACCACACATAAAACTCATTTCTTTATTGCTGTCTTCCAGACCGCACAAAGGGGACGGCGCACGGCCAAGATCACTATTTTCTAAGACTCTAAGCAAAGGTGAAGCACTGTTGTCGAGCAACACACTCGATAACAGTTGCGCTTCAAATTGCTGATTCAAATCGGTGCTTTCTCCCAGCAACCAGCCAACCACGACGTGACTGCCATCTTCTTTTACTTCATCCGCCGCGTAGCCTTCTTCGACTCGAACCGGAGAAAAATAACGTTTCACGTTTGGCACACTCACCTGCTCTTCTAGGCGCTCAAAACGACTTAATACTTTCGCTTCAAACTCAGCTTGTAGTGTCTCAGCAGGAATATCACCAAATGTCATAAACACGGCGTTAGAAGGATGGTAATGCGTGCGATAAAACGCCAATAAATCTTGATACGATAAATCAGGAATGTCCGTTGGCTCGCCACCTGAATTGAAATGATACGTGTTATTTGGAAACAAGTACTTCGTCAACGTTTGCCACAATACAGACGTCGTCGAACTCATGGCGCCTTTCATCTCATTGAACACAACACCTTTGAACGTCAAGTCTGACTCGGAATTTTCAGGCTCAGCAAACTCTAAACGATGGCCTTCTTGAGAAAAGTCCATCTCATCCAAGCGGGAAAAGAACACCGCGTCTAAATACACATCCAACAGGTTATGGAAGTCTTTCTTATTCTTGCTAGCAAACGGGTAAGCGGTCCAATCAGACGACGTAAACGCGTTCATGAAAGTATTCAGCGAACGACGAATCATCATAAAGAAAGGGTCACGAACGGGAAAACGCTCAGAACCACACAATACCGTGTGCTCAAGAATGTGCGCCACACCACAAGAATCCGTCGGAATGGTTTTTAAGCCGACTAAAAATACGTTTTCATCATTCTCTGATGCAATATGAAAGTGCTTGGCACCCGTTACGGTGTGCTCAAACTCCTGAACAGTCACGTTAAGAGCGTCGATAAATTCACTGCGAAGAAATGTAAATGCAGGATGATGCGCGGTGCGGTTTGCCATTCTCTACCTCGATAGGATTTTGAATACGATGATTACAATGTTTTGGGGCAGCTTGGATACATTCAAGACAACATAAGTCCAAGACAGCAAAGTGGCGAAATTATAGCAAAAAACTGCCATTTACTGCACGAAATAACGTGAACGCTTTCCTTTCAGGTCCAATACAACACTAGCGCTTTTGATGTTTTTCCCAATCGTCTAAACGGGCTTTTTCTGTTTTCTTGAACAGCACATAAACTGCACCCAGACCACCGTGGTGTCGCTGCGCGCTGTGAAATGCCATCACCACGTCGAGATCTCTAAGCCATTTATTAATATAGCTTTTAATCATGGCCTGATTTTCTGGCTCAGGTGTTCGATCGCCTTTTCCATGCACGATGATTGCCACTCGAATATCATTACGCATACAATCATCCGCGAATTGATACACTTGCTCGCGAGCTTGAGCCACCGTATGACGATGCAAATCTAAACGTGCCTCGATTCCATATTTCCCTTGTCTTAAACGTTTAAAAACACCATCTTGGACACCGGAACGCTTATATTCAAGCACATCGTTCGGCTCCACTTTCTCAACGAAATCATGTGACAAGTGGTTTCTGTCTGCTTCTTGAGCGATCGAGGCGGCCTGTTTACGAACGTAAAAATCCACCTGTGGACCTTTTTTCCGCAGATATACTTCGCCTTTTTTAAGCGGCTTAATACCCGCTACTTCTTGCGCAAACAAAGACGCTTCATCTTCGTCACTCACCGCCCATACCTCATGAATTCATCGGCTTTTCAGCCTCTATATATAACAATAAAGGCCCCTAAACAGGAGCCTTTAAGCTTAAAATCAACCATTTTAGATTACACGTAATCTAGAACGGGATGTCATCATCAAAGTCATCAAAATTTGGCGCTTGCTGAGGCTTTGGCTCTGGGGCTTTTGGCGCTGCGGCACGCTGAGGTGCAGCTTGCTGAGGCGCGCGCTGTTGTGGAGCGGCTTGAGCAGGTGCTTGCTGAGGTGCGTTGCCCCAACTTCCAAAAGATTGTGGCGCAGCTTGTTGTGGCGCGGCTTGCTGTGGTGCCTGTCCATAACCGCCAGCTTGAGGCTGATTAAATCCCTGAGGCGCTTGCTGTGGCGCTTGGCCGTAACCACCTTGCTGAGGTGTCTGTTGTGGTGCTTGTCCGTACCCACCTTGCCCGCCTGCTGGAGCCGCGTCGTATCCGCCCTGTTGGCCTGCATTACCACCATCACCACGACCGTCTAATAACTGCATTTCGTTCGCAACGATTTCTGTGGTGTAACGCTTAACGCCGTCTTTTTCCCATTCACGAGTACGCAATGAGCCTTCAACGTACACTTTCGAGCCTTTCTTAATAAAATCGCCCGCGATCTGACCAAGACGGAAGTTACCACGATCCATAAAGGCAACACGGTGCCATTCTGTACGCTCTTGCATTTGACCCGTTTGCTTGTCACGCCAGCTTTCAGACGTCGCAAGGTTAACGTTTGCAACCGCTGCGCCAGATGGCATAAAACGCACTTCGGCATCATTGCCTGCGTTACCAATCAAGATTACTTTGTTTATTCCACGCGCCATGACGTTGTTCTCCAGCTTAAAAGTTCAATATATGTTTTTTTAAAGAATCACTTGTGGTGCAAGACGCATCAAGGTGTCTTTGTCTAATAATTTCTTATCGATTTTAAGATAAGCTGTTTGCTCATCTTTGAAGATTTGCATACCTTCCACTCCTTGGATTTTAGAAAGTTGATCCGCCAACTTCGTTATTTCATCTGCTGTCATATTGGGCAAGCTAAACGCCAAGCTGCTCAATTGAGGCGGTGCAGGTTGTGCCAAACCAACTAAAGACCAAGCCAGAAACACCACACCAACGACCCAAAAAACACCGCTGTTCGAATGATGCTGTAGCAGCCAACCACCTCCGACACCGCCCAAAAAAGAGCCCATGAATTGATGCGTCGAAAATACACCCATTGCCGTACCACGATAACCAACAGGAGCCAATTTACTGACCAGTGAGGGCAATGTAGCTTCTAAAGAATTAAAGCCTACAAAATACACCCATAGCAAGAGGCCAAAAACCCAAAGATAAGGCGCCCATTGTAATAATATTGAGCTCAAACCCAATAAAACAATCACAGTAACGAGCACGCCTTTCATTTTGCCTTTTGACTCAGCAACAATGACCAATGGTAACATACCTACAAACGCAAAACCCATGACGGCTAAGTATAACCAACTGTGCTGAGACAGTGCTAAACCATACTGATGAATCAATAATCCGGGCACAGTAACAAACAGTGCCGTTAAACTGCCATGCAACAGCAATACACTGACATTCAAGAAACGTAATTTTGAATCTTTTAGCACCAACCCCAGCGCCAATAGACTCGGTGTCGTGTCACGGCGAAAAGTATGCTGAACACTATTGGGAACCGCAAAAACAATCAGCACGATGCCCACTAAAGACAACACAAAAGAGAGATAAAAAAGCCCTGAAAGACCGACCAAATCAAAAACCCAAGGCCCCAGCACCAAGGACAACATAAACGATGCACCAATACTAATGCCGACAATTGCCATGGCTTTGGTGCGATTTTGCTCTCTTGTTACATCACTTAATAATGCCATTAAAGTACTCGCAATGGCGCCAGCACCCTGCACCGCACGACCAATGATGAGCACATTAATGTCATTGGCATTTGCACAAATTAAGCTACCAGTCGCAAACAACAAAAGGCCGATGACAATCACACGCTTCCGACCTATTTTATCGGACCACATTCCCATCGGGATTTGCAAGCTTGCTTGTGTGAGCCCATAAATACCAATCGCTGTTCCAATTAATGCAGCGTCTGCGCCTGTTAAACCATCTGCCGCAACACTTATTACTGGCATGATAAGAAATAAGCCCAGCATTCTAAATAAATAGATCATGGCTAAAGCAAGGACAGAACGACGTTCGAGTAGATCCATAAGGAAGTTACAACCGCTTAACTTAGGGGTTAAGAAAAAAAGATGGCCATTTTACAAAAAATACCGTTGAAGCTCCATTTCAACTACTGTAAAAATAGACAGTTATTTAATTTACTCGCAGATTTATTTCTGTAGATCGACTTCACATTGGAGACTCATGGATACCATTACCATACGCGGGGCCCGCACTCACAATCTTAAAAATGTGGACCTAGACATCCCAAGAGACAAATTGGTGGTGATAACTGGACTATCAGGCTCTGGTAAATCCTCGCTCGCCTTCGATACGCTATACGCCGAAGGCCAACGTCGCTATGTAGAATCGCTTTCGACATACGCTCGTCAGTTTTTATCCATGATGGAAAAACCAGACATTGACCATATCGAAGGACTGTCTCCGGCGATTTCAATTGAACAAAAATCCACCTCCCACAATCCAAGATCAACCGTCGGCACAATAACAGAAATCTACGACTATCTTCGATTATTATTTGCTCGAGCAGGACAGCCACGCTGCCCAGATCACGGTGAACCATTAGAAGCGCAAACCATATCACAGATGGTTGATAAAGTTATATCGCTACCAGAAGAAACAAAAATGATGCTGCTGGCGCCTATCGTAAAGGATAGAAAAGGTGAGCATTTACACACCATTAGCGACTTACTTTCTAAGGGCTTCATTCGTGCACGCATCGATGGCATTGTCGTCGACCTAGATGACGCCCCTACGCTAGAAAAAAACAAAAAGCACACGATTGAAGTGGTGATTGACAGATTTAAAGTGCGATCTGATCTACAGCTTCGTCTCGCGGAATCCTTTGAGACATGCCTTGGCCTATCCGATGGCATCGCCAAAGTCATTAACATGGACGATGAAAAAGAAGAGTATATTTTTTCCAGTAAATTCGCTTGCCCAGTCTGTGGATACAGCTTAACCGAACTCGAACCTCGACTATTCTCGTTCAATAACCCAAATGGTGCCTGCCAAACCTGTGACGGCCTTGGCACGCATCAAACGTTTGACCCTGACAGAATCATCCAAGATGAGACACTCACGCTGGCCGAAGGCGCGATTCGAGGCTGGGGACGTCGCAGTATTTTCTACTACCAACAACTCACCGCACTCGCGAAACATTATGGTTTTGATATCGAATTAAAATATCAGGACATTCCAGCAGATTTTAAAAAACGTGTGTTACAAGGCTCCGGTAAAGACAAAATCGATTTCGTTTACATCAATGAACGTGGCGACAAAATGACGCGTTCACATGCCTTTGAAGGCGTGCTTCCAAACTTACAACGCCGCTACCATGAAACCGAATCTGAAAGTGTTCGGGATGATCTCTCTCAATACATCAGCATTCAACCTTGCCCAGATTGCCATGGCAGTCGACTCAATCGTTCGGCACGCAATGTATTCATCGCAGAACAAACACTGCCTGAAATAGTCACCTATCCCATTGCCGAATGCCTAAAATATTTTGAAACACTGGACCTACCGGGCGCACGCGGTGAAATTGCCTCTAAGATATTGAAAGAGATTCGTGACCGACTGACTTTCTTAGTTAATGTCGGACTGGAATACTTAACCCTTGATCGCAAAGCAGATTCTTTGTCTGGCGGCGAAGCCCAGCGTATTCGTTTAGCAAGTCAAATTGGCGCCGGCTTAGTCGGCGTTATGTACATACTTGATGAGCCCTCAATAGGCCTACACCAACGTGACAATGAACGCCTTATTGCAACGCTCACTAGACTAAGAGATTTAGGCAATACAGTGATCGTGGTTGAGCACGATGAGGACGCGATTCGCGTGGCGGATTTCGTTGTTGATATTGGTCCAGGCGCAGGCGTTCATGGTGGACAAATCATTGCCAGTGGCACACCTCAAGATATTATGGATTGCCCTGATTCTGTTACCGGCCAGTTTTTAACCGGAAAACGTAAAATTGAGATCCCCTCCATTCGCCATACCGCGAAAGACAAACAGCTTCTTAACCTAATTGGTGCAACGGGAAACAACCTAAACACCGTTGACCTTAAAATCCCAGTGGGTGTCATGACGTGCATCACTGGTGTTTCGGGGTCAGGTAAGTCGACATTAATTAATGGCACTTTATACCCTCTTGCCGCAACCGCATTAAACGGTGCAACAACCCTAAAAGCAGCACCGCATGAACGTATTGAAGGTCTTGACCTATTTGATAAGTGTGTCGACATAGACCAAAGCCCTATCGGCCGAACTCCTCGCTCTAACCCTGCAACTTATACTGGTATTTTCACACCGATGAGAGAGCTTTTCTCAGCAACACAAGAAGCTCGTTCACGTGGTTATAAACCAGGCCGCTTTAGTTTCAATGTAAAAGGCGGGCGCTGTGAAGCGTGCCAAGGCGATGGTGTCATCAAGGTAGAAATGCACTTTCTACCGGATGTGTATGTGCCCTGCGATGTCTGTAAGGGCCAACGCTATAATCGTGAAACATTGGAGATACATTATAAGGGCAAGAACATTCGTCAATGCTTAGAAATGACCATTGAAGACGCGCGTGAATTCTTCGATCCAGTGCCTTCTATTGCACGTAAGCTGCAAACGCTAATGGATGTTGGCCTTGGCTACATACGCCTTGGACAGGCTGCCACAACACTTTCTGGTGGCGAAGCTCAACGAGTTAAGCTGGCTAAAGAGCTCTCTAAACGCGACACAGGTACCACGTTGTATATATTAGATGAACCCACAACAGGATTGCATTTTGCCGATATCGAGCAACTCCTTAAAGTACTTCATCGACTAAGAGACCACGGCAATACTGTCGTGGTTATCGAACATAATTTAGATGTTATCAAAACAGCTGACTGGGTCGTAGATTTGGGACCAGAAGGCGGAAGTGGTGGCGGCTACATTATTGCGGAAGGAACACCAGAAGATATTGCCAAAACAGAGAATTCACACACAGGAAGATTCTTAAAACTGATGCTAGACTGATGTAGTCACTCTGGAATTAAAATACCCGATCAAGCAGGTTCGCTTCATCGGGTATTTTTTTACCAACTGGTAATCACCTTTTCAAAAACAAAAAAAAGCCGAGCTATAAGCTCGGCTTTTTTGTTACTAACTGATATTACTCAGCTGCTTCCGCTACTGGTCGATCGACCAATTCAACGTAAGCCATAGGCGCGTTATCACCTGTACGGAATCCGCATTTCAAAATGCGAATGTAGCCGCCAGGACGAGCTTGGTAACGAGGACCAAGTTCAGTAAACAATTTACCTACTGCGTCTTTGCTACGAGTACGAGCAAAGGCTAGACGACGATTCGCAACGGAATCGATTTTCGCCAGTGTGATCAATGGCTCAGCAACACGACGTAATTCTTTTGCTTTAGGCAACGTAGTTTTAATAACTTCGTGCTCAAACAAAGAAGCAGCCATATTTTTAAACATCGCTTTACGATGTGAGCTAGTACGGTTTAAGTGACGTCCACTCTTACGATGACGCATTTTACATTCCTTACCAAACTACGGTGGTCAGGGAACAATGACCTAGCGAGCTAGAACTTTGCTATCGTCTTTCAAACTAGCCGGCGGCCAGTTTTCCAAACGCATTCCCAAAGACAAACCACGCTGTGCTAAAACATCTTTGATTTCAGTTAACGACTTCTTACCTAGGTTAGGCGTCTTAAGAAGCTCAACCTCAGTACGTTGAATCAAATCACCGATGTAATAAATGTTCTCTGCTTTTAAACAGTTAGCACTGCGAACGGTCAATTCAAGATCATCAACCGGGCGTAGCAAAATTGGATCAATTTCATCCTCTTCTTCTACAACAGGTGCTTCACTCTCGCTTTCAAGGGCGACGAATACAGCAATTTGTTGTTGTAGAATAGTCGCTGCGCGACGGATAGCTTCTTCAGGGTCGATTGTACCGTTAGATTCGATGTCTAAGACTAACTTATCTAGATCAGTACGCTGCTCAACTCGAGCATTATCAACACTGTAAGCAACACGACGTACAGGACTGAACGAGGCATCCAGTTGCAAGCGACCAATTGGACGAGTCTCATCGTCGCCAGCAATACGAGCATCAGCAGGCTCATAACCACGACCACGAGCGACTTTGATCTGCATAGTTAACTCTGCAGTATCATCCAAGTGCGCAATAACATGGTCAGGGTTAGCGATCTCTGCATCAGCAACCAACTGAATATCTCCAGCTGTTACGATACCAGGACCCTTTTTACTTAGAGTAAGAGTTGCTTCATCCTGCCCGTGTAGAGCGATCGCAACTCCTTTCAGGTTAAGAAGAATCTCAATTACATCTTCTTTAACCCCTTCGATTGCGCTGTATTCATGTAATACACCGTCGATTTCAACTTCAACAATCGCACAACCTGGCATTGAAGACAGAAGAATTCGGCGCAACGCGTTACCCAAAGTATGACCAAAACCACGTTCAAGCGGTTGCAGTGTAACTTTAGCGCGAGTATTGCCTAATTCCTGAACTTCAATGTTGCGTGGGGTTAACAATTCGCTCACTGAACGCTGCATAGATCCACCTATTTCTTAATCCTAATCACCAACTTACTTAGAGTAAAGTTCGACAATTAGGTTCTCATTAATTTCAGCTGATAAATCGGCACGTTCTGGAGCAGCTTTGTAAGTTGCTTCCAGTTTAGTTGAATCAACTTCGATCCAATGGATCGGTGCGCGACCTTTAGATAGCTCTAGTGCGCTTTGTACACGCAATTGCTTCTTAGCTTTTTCACGAATTGACACTACGTCACCAGCTTTAACTTGGTAAGATGCAATGTTAACAGTCGCGCCGTTAACTAGAATGCCTTTATGGCCAACTAGTTGACGAGCTTCCGCACGTGTAGAGCCGAAACCTGCACGATAAACAACGTTATCTAAACGTGATTCCAAAAGTTGCAAAAGGTTTTCACCAGTTGCGCCTTTTAGACGAGCGGCAGATTTGTAGTAATTACTAAATTGTTTCTCAAGAACGCCGTACATACGACGAACTTTTTGTTTCTCACGTAATTGCAAGCCGTAATCAGAAAGACGACCGCGACGTGCACCGTGCACACCAGGAACCGTATCTGCTTTACATTTTGACTCAAGAGCGCGTGAACCGCTCTTCAATTGCAAGTCGGTACCTTCACGACGAGACAACTTACAAGTTGGACCTATATAACGAGCCATGTATCTGTCTCCTCAGTTAAACGCGACGTTTCTTAGGTGGACGGCAACCGTTGTGCGGGATTGGCGTCACATCTGTGATGTTATTGATACGCAAGCCCAATGCATTTAATGCGCGAACTGCGGACTCACGACCAGGACCAGGGCCCTTAATCATTACGTCAACGTTTTTAAGGCCGAATTCTTGTGCGACAGTACCGGCACGTTCCGCTGCTACTTGAGCTGCGAAAGGTGTACTTTTTCGAGAACCGCGAAAACCAGAACCACCTGCAGTAGCCCAAGACAATGCGTTGCCTTGGCGGTCGGTGATAGTCACAATCGTGTTATTAAATGATGCGTGTACATGAGCAACACCATCGACGACTGTCTTTTTGACTTTTTTCTTGGTATTGCGCGTAGCTGGCTTAGCCATATTGCACTTTCCTATTTAATGCTCAGCTCTAATTAACTGTGTAATTAGAGCGAAACGCGTTTAAATTACTTACGAATAGGCTTACGAGGGCCTTTTCGAGTACGGGCGTTCGTTTTGGTACGTTGACCACGAACTGGTAGGCTGCGGCGATGACGAATCCCGCGATTACAACCTAAGTCCATCAAACGTTTGATAGACATACTGACTTCACGACGTAAGTCACCCTCTACAATATACTTTGCAACTTCGCCACGAAGTTCATCAAGGATATCATCACTTAATGAACCGATTTTCGCAGTTTCTGCAACACCAGTCGCAGCGCAAATAGCGCGCGAACGAGTGCGACCAATTCCGAAGATGTAAGTCAGAGAAATGACCGCATGTTTATTGTCAGGAATATTGACACCGGCTATACGAGCCATTCATATTACTCCGTTGTTATTGATGATTATTTAATAATTCATCACTTTACTTTCATGAGGGCGGCTGATTATGCCTATCTTTAGGACATAAATCAACCACCCTTTCCCATCATCGAGCGAACTCGCTATTAACCTTGACGCTGTTTGTGACGAGGCTCAACGCAAATCACTCGAACTGAACCGTGACGACGCACGATTTTACAGTTACGACAGATTTTCTTTACAGATGCACGTACTTTCATGTTCAACTCCAACCAACGCTTAACGCATTAGGCCATTTGGACCATAACCAGTCAGATTAGATTTCTTCATTAACGACTCGTATTGCTGACTCATCAAATGACTTTGCACTTGCGACATAAAGTCCATGACAACAACGACTACGATCAACATAGAAGTCCCGCCAAAGTAGAATGGAACATTCCACGCAACAACAAAGAATTGAGGCATCAACGACACTAATGTGATGTACAAAGCACCAAACAGTGTCAAACGAGTCATTACACCATCAATATATCGAGCAGTATGATCGCCTGGACGAATACCCGGCAAAAAAGCACCGGATTTTTTCAAGTTATCTGCTACATCTTTTGGGTTGAACACTAGCGCTGTATAGAAAAAGCAAAAGAAAACAATTGCTATCGCAAACAACAGCACATAGAGCGGTTGCCCAGGAGCCAAAGCCAAAGAGATATTTTGCAACCATTCCATACCCTCACCTTGACCAAACCATTGTCCGATCGAAGCAGGAAACAAAAGGATACTTGAAGCAAAGATAGGTGGTATAACACCAGCCATATTCACTTTAAGAGGCAAATGACTCTTTTGTGCAGCAAACACTTTTTTGCCTTGTTGACGCTTAGCATAATTAACCGTTATACGACGTTGGCCACGCTCGATGAAAACAACGAACGCGATAGTCGCAATGGCCATAATACCAATCAACAACAAAGCAAGAATATTAATATCGCCTTGACGAGCCGACTCAAATGAACGGCCTAAAGCAGAAGGCAGACCAGCCACAATACCGGCAAAGATAAGGATGGATATACCATTACCTATACCTTTTTCAGTAACTTGCTCGCCTAACCACATTAAGAAAACAGTACCTGCCACCAAGGTAACCACCGCAACAGCATAGAATTCCATGCCACTGCTAAAGGATATACCCTGACTTGCCAACCCAACCGCCATACTGGCAGATTGAACAAGAGCAAGAAGCACAGTACCGTAGCGAGTGTATTGAGTAATCTTGCGACGACCCGCCTCACCCTCTTTCTTAAGTTGCTCTAGCTGCGGACTCACAACCGTCAATAACTGCATAATAATAGAGGCAGAAATATAGGGCAAAATCCCGAGCGCAAAAATACTCATGCGCTCAAGCGCGCCCCCTGAGAATACGTTAAATAAACTCAGAATAGTGCCTTCATTTTGATCAAACAACGCAGACAATCTGTCAGGATTAATACCTGGAACAGGAATGTGCGCACCGATTCGGTATACAATAATCGCTAAAAAAACGAAACGGATACGAGACCAAAGCTCGCTTAATCCGTTTTGCATCCCAGCAGGTAGTGAGCCACGCTTTGCCATTTATTCCTCGACTTTTCCGCCAGCTGCTTCAATAGCGGCACGAGCACCTTTAGTCACTTTAAGACCACGAACAGTAACTGCTTTGTCGATAGAACCTGACAAAATTACACGCGCTGTCTTAATTTGATGACCAAGAATGTCGGCGCTTTTAAGAGCAGCCAAATCTACAACTTCAGCATTTACAGCAGCAAGTTCGTTTAAACGAACTTCAGCAACATACTTTGCTTGACGTGAAGTAAAACCGAATTTTGGCAGACGACGCTGCAAAGGCATTTGACCACCTTCAAAACCAGGTTTTACTGAGCCACCAGAGCGAGATTTAAGACCTTTATGGCCTCGTCCGCCGGTTTTGCCCAAGCCGCTACCAATACCGCGACCAACACGTTTAGGAGCATGTTTGCTACCCTCAGCAGGACTAAGTGTATTTAAGAACATGTTATTCCCCTACCACTTTAACCATGTAATAAACTTTATTAACCATACCACGTACAGCTGGAGTATCTTCCAACTGACGAGTTTGGCCAACTTTACGCAAACCCAAGCCTTTAACAGTTTCACGGTGCTTTGGAAGACGACCGATCGGGCTGCGGGTTAGTTGAACTGTGATGGTTTTATTCGCCATGACACATTACCCCAAAATTTGATCGACTGACTTACCGCGTTTAGCCGCGATTTGTTCAGGTGCTTTCATATCCTGCAAACCTTTAATCGTAGCGCGAACTACGTTTACTGGGTTTGTAGAACCGTAACATTTAGCCAATACGTTGTGAACGCCAGCGATTTCTAGAACCGCACGCATTGCACCACCGGCGATGATACCAGTACCTTGAGAAGCAGGCTGCATGTAAACTTTAGATGCTCCATGATTTGCCTTAACTGGATACTGAAGAGTATCACCATTAAGTTTCACAGAGACCATGTTGCGGCGCGCTTGTTCCATTGCTTTTTGAATAGCCTGAGGAACTTCACGCGCTTTACCACGACCAAAGCCAACTTTACCATTTCCATCACCGACTACAGTTAAAGCTGTGAAAGAGAAGATACGACCACCCTTTACAACTTTAGCAACGCGGTTTACTTGAACTAGCTTCTCTTGGAGGTCGCTAGTTTGTTGATCATTAACTGCCATTTGCTACCCCTTAGAACTCTAGACCGGCTTCACGTGCTGCGTCAGCAAGAACCTGAACGCGGCCATGGTATTTGAAGCCAGAACGGTCAAAAGCGACCGAAGTGACACCTGCTTCTTTAGCGCGAGTAGCGATCAAAGTGCCGACTTCTTTAGCCGCTACTTTGTTACCTGTCGCTGTACCGCGAAGAGCTTCTTCAAGTGTAGAAGCGCTTGCTAGCACTTTACTACCACATGGAGAAATCACTTGAGCATACATATGGCGTGGCGTGCGATGTACAGTAAGACGATTCGCACCTAAGTCACGAATATGCAAGCGTGCACGGCGTGCACGACGAATCCGAGATTGTTTTTTAGTGTTCATGAATGCTTACCTACTTCTTCTTAGCTTCTTTACGACGAATAATTTCGTCAGCATAACGAACACCCTTACCTTTATATGGCTCAGGTGGACGGAAACCGCGAACTTCTGCAGCAACCTGACCAACGGCTTGTTTATCAACACCACGGATCACGATTTCTGTTTGAGAAGCACATTCAGCTGTTATGCCTTCAGGTAGTTCATAATCTACTGGATGAGAAAAACCCAGAGAAAGGTTAAGCACGTTGCCTTTAAGAGCAGCACGATAACCAACACCTTGAAGAAGCAATCTTTTCTCAAAACCCTGGCTAACACCAACAACCATGTTGTTAACCAAAGCACGAGTTGTACCAGCTAAGGCACGGCTTTGTTTGGCACCATCGCGCGCAGCGAAGGTAATAACATTTTCTTCTTTAGACACTTGTACGCTTGTGTGAACATTAAACTCTAAAGAACCTTTACCGCCTTTAACAACGACGTTTTGGCCTTTCAGAGTTAGATCTACACCACTAGGAAGCGTCACGGGACTATTAGCAACTCGAGACATAGTAACTCCTAGAATACAGTGCAGATCACTTCGCCACCAATACCAGCAGCACGAGCTGCACGGTCTGTCATCACACCTTTAGAGGTAGAGATGATTGCAACACCAAGGCCTGCTTCTACTTTAGGTAGTGCAGTAGTGCCTTTGTATTGACGCAAGCTTGGGCGAGATGCGCGTTTAATTTGTTCAATAACCGGCTTACCTTCGTAATATTTCAATTCGATAGTAAGGGTCGGCTTAATCGCTTCGTCTACAGAAAAGTCACCTACGTAACCTTCTTCGCGTAGAACTGCAGCGACAGATGCCTTCATTTTTGATGAAGGCATGCTCACAGAGGTCTTTGCAGCCATCTGTGCATTACGAATACGTGTGAACATATCCGCAAGGGTATCTTGCATACTCATTTAAGAGCTCCTAATTTAAAAACCATTGTGCAGCAAATAGAGCTCGCGCATAGTACACAGCAGCGAGCACAATGTCCAGTACTTGTACTTAGACACCCCACTCACTGCCATGTATTATGATCGCGCTCTACTTGCTTACCAACTAGCTTTCTTCAAGCCTGGTACGTCACCACGCATCGCTGCTTCACGCAACTTGATACGAGACAAGCCGAAACGACGGTAAACACCGTGTGGACGACCTGTAATTTGGCAACGGTTACGCTGGCGAGAAGAAGATGAATCGCGTGGAAGCGCTTGCAGTTTAAGCGTCGCTTCCCACTTTTCATCGTCCGATGCATTAACGTCACTAATGATCGCCTTTAGAGCCGCACGCTTTTCAGCATGCTTAGCTACTAATTTAGTACGTTTTGCTTCGCGCTGAATCATTGATACTTTAGCCATGATTCCTACCTCTTATTTCTTGAAAGGGAAATTAAAGGCGGCTAACAAAGCACGACCTTCTTCGTCGGTACGAGCAGTCGTTGTAATGGTAATATCCATACCACGTACACGGTCTACTTTATCGTAGTCGATCTCAGGGAAGATGATTTGCTCTTTAACACCCATGCTATAGTTACCACGACCGTCGAAAGACTTAGGATTAAGTCCACGGAAGTCACGGATACGTGGAATAGCAACATCAACCAAACGGTCGAAGAAATCCCACATACGCTCACCACGTAGCGTAACTTTACAACCGATCGGGTAACCGTCACGGATTTTAAAGCCTGCTACTGATTTACGCGCCTTAGTCACTACAACTTTCTGGCCGCTAAGTGCTTCAAGATCATTTACCGCATGCTCAAGAAGTTTCTTGTCTGCGATAGCTTCACCAACACCCATATTTAGTGTGATTTTAGTGATTTTCGGCACTTCCATCACATTTTTGTAGCTGAACTCTTCGATAAGAGTGCCAACAACATTATCTTTATAAACTTGCTTAAGTCTCGCCATGGCTATAATTCCCGCTCTTAGGCGTCGATCGCTTCACTGTTAGATTTAAAAATACGTACTTTCGTACCATCTTCATTCAACTTAAAGCCGACGCGATCCGCTTTACCAGTAGCACTGTTAAAAATGGCTACATTCGAAACCTGAATAGGTGCTTCTTGTTCAACGATGCCGCCAGTTGAACCCTTCATAGGGTTTGGTTTTTCATGTTTCTTAACAGTATTAATACCAGAAACTAGAACTCGGCTTTCGTCTACTACCTTAACAACTTTACCGCGCTTGCCTTTGTCTTTCCCAGCAATCACGATAATTTCGTCGTTACGTTTGATCTTACGCATAATGTCCCCTCTCCCTCTTACAGCACTTCTGGTGCAAGAGAAACAATTTTCATGAACTGCTCTGTACGCAATTCACGTGTTACAGGGCCAAAGATACGAGTACCAAGTGGCTGTCCTGAAGCATTCAACAATACCGCTGAATTTACATCAAAGCGGATTACGGAACCATCAGAGCGACGAACACCTTTCTTAGTTCTAACGACTACGGCGTTAAGAACTTGCCCTTTTTTTACACGACCACGAGGGATCGCTTCTTTCACTGTGACTTTAATAATGTCACCGATAGCAGCATAACGACGATGTGAGCCACCCAGTACTTTAATACACTGAACACGCTTTGCGCCGCTGTTATCTGCAACATCAAGCATCGATTCTGTTTGAATCATTTCTGCTCTCCAATCAAATTAGATAACAAGTCTCACGAAGGGAAAAGAGCAGCTTATAGGGCTGCTGTTTTCTCAACAACTTGAACCAGGTTCCAAGTCTTAGACTTAGAGTAAGGACGTGTTTCTACGACCTTAACAGTATCACCAATCTGGCACTCATTGTTTTCATCGTGAGCGTGTAGTTTAGTTGAACGACGTACAAACTTACCGTATAGAGGATGTTTTTCTGTACGTTCAACTAGTACTGTAATGGTTTTATCCATTTTGTCGCTGACTACTTTACCAGTAGCTGTACGCGCTTTTGTTTCTGCCATCTTAGTTACCTGCCTTATCATTAAGCACGGTTTTAACACGTGCGATATTGCGGCGAACTTGCGAAAGCAAATGAGTTTGCGCCAGCTGACCAGTAGCTTTCTGCATGCGCAATGTAAATTGCTCACGTAGTAGCTCAATCAAGGTCGCTTGTAGCTCTGCTACAGACTTTTCTTGCAGTTCTTTTGCTATCATCTACATCACCGTACGCGTTACGAAAGTTGTGGACAAAGGAAGTTTAGCAGCAGCTAGTGCGAAAGCTTCGCGTGCTAGTTGCTCTGAAACGCCCTCAACTTCATAAAGCATCTTGCCAGGTTGAATCTGTGCAACCCAGTATTCTACGTTACCCTTACCTTTACCCTGACGAACCTCTAGAGGTTTCTGAGTAATCGGCTTATCAGGGAATACACGAATCCAGATTTTACCACCACGTTTGATGTGACGAGTCATTGCACGACGCGCCGCTTCAATTTGACGAGCGGTAAGACGTCCACGTTCTGTGGACTTCAATCCGAATTCACCAAAGCTAACTTGGTTTCCGCGAAGAGCAAGACCGCGGTTACGGCCTTTTTGCATCTTGCGGAACTTAGTACGTTTCGGTTGTAACATGACTTACCCCCTACTTAGACTTCTTCTTTTGTGCGCCTTTGTCAGCTCGCACTTGTTCAATACCGCCCAAGATTTCGCCTTTAAAGATCCATACTTTTACGCCAATAATGCCGTAAGTAGTAAGAGCTTCATAAGGGGCGTAGTCGATGTCAGCACGCAGTGTATGTAGAGGCACGCGGCCTTCACGGTACCACTCAGCACGTGCAATTTCTGCACCGCCTAAACGACCACTTACCTGAACCTTGATACCCTTCGCGCCTGCACGCATTGCATTCTGTACTGCGCGCTTCATAGCACGACGAAACATAACGCGACGCTCAAGTTGGCTAGCGATATTCTGCGCAACCAATTTCGCGTCCATTTCAGGCTTGCGAATCTCTTCGATGTTGATGTGGACAGGAACGCCCATCATCTCAGAAACTGCATTACGTAGTTTCTCAACATCTTCGCCTTTCTTACCAATCACGATACCCGGACGGGCAGTATGAATAGTAATTCGGGCTGTCTGAGCAGGACGCTGAATCTCAATACGAGAAACAGAAGCCTGGACCAATTTTTTCTCCAAGTACTCACGAACCTGAAGATCATTTAATAGTAGCTTAGAGTAGTTTTGATTATTCGCATACCAAGTAGAAGTATGATCTTTAACTATCCCTAGGCGTATACCAGTTGGATGAACCTTCTGACCCATTGGGTTTCTCCTAATTAGTCAGCGACTTTAACTGTTATATGACAACCGCGTTTTAAAATACGGTCAGCACGGCCTTTGGCACGTGGCATAATACGCTTCAGAGTCATAGCCTCATCAACGTAAGCCGTAGAAACGCGCAAATCATCTACATCAGCACCTTCGTTATGCTCAGCGTTAGCTATAGCAGACTCTAGTACTTTCTTGACAATTACTGCCGCCTTCTTAGGACTGAACGCTAATATGTTCAGTGCTTCGCTAACAGATTTACCGCGGATTTGATCTACAACCAAACGGGCCTTCTGCGCTGAGAGGCGAGCACCCTTCAATGAAGCTTTTACTTCACTCATGTTAATACCCCTTATTACCGTTTGGCTTTCTTGTCCGCAGTATGACCACGATATGTACGGGTCGGAGCGAACTCACCCAATTTATGACCGACCATGTCTTCAGTTACAAGAACTGGAACATGCTGGCGACCATTATGGACAGCGATAGTCAACCCTACAAAATCAGGGAAGATAGTAGAACGGCGCGACCAAGTCTTAATTGGACGACGATCTTTTTTCTCTACCGCAGCCTCTACCTTTTTCAACAAATGAAGGTCGATAAAAGGACCTTTTTTTAGTGAACGTGGCACAGTCGTTTCCTCTTATTACTTAGTACGGCGACGTACAATAAGTTTATCAGTACGCTTGTTGCTGCGTGTTTTGTACCCTTTAGTAGGCACACCCCATGGCGTAACTGGGTGACGACCACCTTTGCTACGACCTTCACCACCACCATGTGGGTGATCCACTGGGTTCATCGCCGAACCGCGAACGGTAGGACGAACACCACGCCAACGCGTAGCACCAGCTTTACCAAGAACTCGTAAGCTATGCTCAGAGTTTGATACTTCACCCAAAGTAGCACGACATTCAGTCAGTACTTTACGCATTTCGCCTGAACGTAGACGAAGAGTAACGTAACGACCTTCACGAGCAACTAGCTGAGCAGAAGTTCCGGCAGAACGTGCAATTTGCGCACCCTTACCAGGCTTAAGCTCGATACAGTGAACCGTACTACCAACAGGAATATTTTGCAGAGGCAAAGTATTACCAGCTTTGATAGGCGCATCTGCACCACTAAAAACAACAGCACCAGCCACCATACCTTTGGAAGCGATAATGTAACGACGCTCACCATCAGCATATTTAATCAATGCAATATTTGCAGAACGGTTTGGATCATATTCCAAACGCTCAATTACCGCTGGAATTCCATCTTTGTTACGACGGAAATCAACCATACGATAATGCTGCTTATGACCACCACCTACGTGACGCGTAGTGATGCGCCCGTTATTGTTACGTCCACCCGATTTGCTTTTCTTTTCTAGCAAAGGTGCATATGGTGCGCCTTTGTGCAAATCGTTGTTAGTAACCTTAACAACGTGACGACGGCCTGCAGACGTTGGCTTACTTTTAACAACAGCCATTGACCTATCTCCCCTTATTCAGCGACCATGAAATCAATGTCTTGACCTTCAGCTAGACGTACATACGCTTTTTTCACGTCTTTACGCTTGCCTAGACCACGAACTGTACGCTTAGTTTTACCTTTTTGGTTCAACGTATGTACAGACTCAACTTTGACTTCAAAAAGCGCTTCGATAGCTTGTTTGATTTCAGGTTTCGTTGCATCACCAGTAACACGAAAAACATACTGACCGTTGCCTTCGGCTACGATTGTTGCTTTTTCGGAAATATGTGGACCCAACAGAACTTTATAAATGCGTTCGCCGATCATGCTAGTGCCTCCTCAACTTGTTTCAGAGCACCAACTGTCACCAACACTTTGTCGTAAGCGATCAAGCTAACAGGGTCGATAGATGCTGCATCACGCACATCTACGTTAGGAATGTTGCGAGCCGCTAAGAATAAATTGTCATCCAAATCATTGGAAACAATCAAAGCGTTCTCAATATTCAATTCTGCCATTTTTGCTATGAATAGCTTAGTTTTTGGAGCTTCTAATGCAAGCTCTTCAACTACAACAAGACGGTCTTGACGTACAAGTTCAGACCAGATGGTGCGCATCGCTGCACGGTACATCTTCTTGTTCACTTTCTGAGAGTGATCCTGCGGTTTTGCAGCAAAAGTCACACCACCAGAGCGCCATAGAGGGCTACGGATAGTACCTGCACGAGCGCGACCAGAACCTTTTTGTTTCCAAGGTTTGCGTCCGCCGCCAGCTACTTCAGAGCGTGTTTTTTGAGCGCGTGAGCCTTGACGAGCGCCAGCCAAGTATGATGTTACTACTTGGTGAACCAACGCTTCGTTATATTCACGAGCAAAGGCTACATCAGAAACTTCTACCGTTCCCTCTGCGCCTGTAAGATTCAAGTTCATTGTCTACCCCTCTTAGCGAGCTTTAACAGCTGATTGAAGAATAACATCACCATTCACTGCACCAGGTACGGCACCTTTCACTAGGATAAGGTTACGTTCTGCGTCAACACGAACCACTTCTAGTGATTGCGTAGTAACTTGTGCGGCGCCCATATGGCCAGCCATCTTCTTGCCTTTCCAAACACGACCTGGTGTTTGACATTGACCGATAGAGCCAGGAGCACGGTGAGACAACGAGTTACCATGTGTAGCGTCTTGCATACTGAAATTATGACGCTTAATGGCACCTTGAAACCCTTTACCCTTTGATTGACCAGTTACATCAACCATTTGGATAGATTCGAAATCAGCAACAGTTAGCTCATCACCAACATTGATTTCTTTTTCATCACCTGCCAGGCGGAACTCCCACAAACCACGACCTGCTTCAACGTTCGCTTTTGCGTAGTGACCTGCAGCAGCTTTGTTAACGCGGCTCGAACGGCGAGAACCCACAGTAACCTGAATAGCTTTGTAGCCGTCAGTTTCTGCTGTTTTCACCTGAGTAACGCGGTTCGGTTCAACCTCGATGACGGTTACTGGCACGGATACACCATCTTCAGTGAAGACACGTGTCATTCCGGCTTTGCGTCCGACTAATTGAATAGTCATTTTTTACCTCATTTGCCAGTTGTGTAAGGGGCTATCACCCGCTACGGCTGATCATTCCAGATCATTCCACTATTGTGCATAAGCCGACTGATAACCAGTCGGTTGTCGCACCCCAAACTTTGAGCTATTAACCCAAAGAAATTTGTACTTCCACGCCTGCCGCAAGATCTAGCTTCATCAATGCGTCAACAGTTTTTTCTGTTGGCTCAACGATGTCTAGAACACGTTTATGTGTACGGATTTCATACTGATCACGCGCATCTTTGTTTACGTGTGGAGAAATCAATACTGTATAACGCTCTTTGCGAGTAGGAAGTGGAATCGGTCCACGTACTTGCGCACCTGTACGTTTCGCTGTGTCCACAATTTCTTGTGTTGAAGCATCAATCAGACGATGATCGAACGCTTTCAGACGAATACGGATTTTTTGGCTTTGCATTTCCAACTCCAAATACAATGTTTTGTATGACTTAACTGTACATTTATTAAGCCACAATCCTTTTTTAAGGACGGCGAATATTAGCCATTCAAAAACTGGTTGTCAAGTAACCAATTTCTGAACAAACAAATAAACCACAAAATAAAAAGGCCACCCAAGTTGGGCGGCCTTTTTTCAAACATAAAGCAATAAGATATAAATATCTAATTACTTGATGATTTTAGCTACAACACCAGCACCAACTGTACGTCCGCCTTCACGAATCGCAAAACGTAGACCTTCGTCCATTGCGATTGGGTGAATTAGAGCAACAGTCATCTGAATGTTATCACCTGGCATAACCATTTCTACGCCTTCAGGTAAAGAACAAGCACCAGTTACGTCAGTTGTACGGAAGTAGAACTGAGGGCGGTAACCTTTGAAGAATGGAGTGTGACGACCACCTTCATCTTTACCCAACACGTATACTTCTGCTTCAAACTCAGTGTGAGGAGTGATTGAACCAGGCTTAGCCAATACTTGACCACGCTGAACATCTTCACGCTTAGTACCGCGCAACAAGATACCACAGTTCTCACCAGCACGACCTTCGTCAAGAAGCTTACGGAACATCTCTACACCAGTACAAGTTGTTTTAGTAGTATCAACGATACCAACAATTTCAACTTCTTCCTGGATGCGAACAATACCGCGCTCAACACGACCAGTTACAACAGTACCACGACCCTGGATAGAGAATACGTCCTCGATCGGCATTAGGAATGCACCGTCGATAGCACGCTCTGGCTCAGGAATGTAAGAATCAAGAGTTTCAACAAGCTTCTTAACTGCAGTTGTACCCATTTCGTTATCATCTTCACCGTTCAACGCCATTAGCGCAGAACCTGGAATGATTGGAGTATCATCACCTGGGAAGTCGTATTCAGAAAGAAGGTCACGCAATTCCATTTCAACCAACTCTAGCATTTCAGCGTATTCTTCAGAATCCGCACCGCCACAGTCTTCAGCCAACAAGTCAGCTTTGTTTAGGAAAACTACGATGTAAGGAACACCTACTTGACGAGAAAGCAAGATGTGCTCACGAGTCTGAGGCATAGGGCCGTCAGTCGCACCACAAACTAGGATAGCGCCATCCATTTGAGCAGCACCAGTGATCATGTTTTTAACATAATCGGCGTGTCCAGGACAATCCACGTGCGCATAGTGACGCACTGGAGAATCGTACTCAACGTGAGAAGTCGAGATAGTGATACCACGCTCACGCTCTTCAGGAGCATTATCGATACCGTCAAAAGCAACAGCGGTTCCGCCGAATACTTCTGCACATACACGAGTCAATGCTGCAGTTAGAGTTGTTTTACCGTGGTCAACGTGACCGATAGTACCAACGTTAACGTGTGGTTTATTACGTTCGAATTTACTCTTTGCCATGATACATACACCTTAAGAATTAGTAAGTATGATGATTAATCTTCATTTTTGATGATCGCGTCTGCCACACTAGCCGGTGCTTCAGCGTATTTCTCAAACTCCATCGCATAACTTGCACGCCCTTGCGACAAGCTACGCACGTCAGTTGCATACCCGAACATCTCCCCAAGAGGAACTTCAGCACGGATAATTTTCCCTGACGGGGAATCGTCCATCCCCTGAACAATACCTCGGCGACGATTCAGGTCTCCCATCACATCCCCCATATATTCTTCAGGAGTCACAACTTCCACTTTCATTACAGGTTCAAGAACACAAGGATCAGCATCCACTGCCCCTTTTCTTAAGCCCTGAGAAGCTGCAATTTTAAAAGCCATTTCATTAGAGTCAACATCATGGAATGAACCATCGAACAATACGACCTTGATACCCAACAAAGGGTAACCCGCAATCACACCATTCTTCATTTGCTCTGAAACGCCTTTTTCTATTGCAGGGATGTATTCTTTAGGAATAGCACCACCAACAATCTCGTTAACAAACTCAAGCCCATCTTTATCCGTTGGGATTAACTTCATTACGACGTGACCGTATTGACCACGACCACCGGATTGACGCACAAATTTGTGATTAACCACCACTTCTTTGCGAATTTTCTCCCGATAGGAAACCTGAGGCTTACCAATGTTAGCCTCCACCTTAAATTCACGACGCATACGGTCGACAAGAATATCAAGATGAAGCTCACCCATACCGGAAATAATCGTTTGACCCGTTTCTTCATGCGTTTCCACACGAAAAGAAGGATCTTCTTGCGCTAGCTTACCTAGCGCAACGCCCATTTTATCCTGATCCGCTTGAGACCTAGGCTCAACCGCAACCGATATAACAGGCTCGGGAAACTCCATACGCTCGAGCACAACAACATCATTCATATCGCAAAGCGTATCACCCGTGGTTACATACTTCATACCCACGGCAGCAGCGATATCACCCGCCAGCACTTCTTTAATTTCTTCGCGATTATTTGCGTGCATCTGCACCATTCGACCAATACGCTCTCGCTTCTGCTTAACAGAATTATAGACCGCATCCCCAGAACGCAACATGCCTGAATACACACGAATAAATGTCAACGTACCCACAAATGGGTCTGTCGCTATCTTGAACGCCAATGCAGAGAACGGAGCCTCATCATCAGCAATACGAGTAACAACCGTTTCACCATCTTCAAGCGTGCCCTCTATCGCCTTAACTTCAAGCGGAGAAGGCAAATATTCAACAACAGCATCCAAAACAGCCTGTACGCCTTTATTTTTAAAGGCTGAGCCACACATAACCAAGACAATCTCATTGGTCAACGTACGAGCCCTCAAACCGCTTTTGATATCATTGACAGTCAGTTCACCCTCTTCGAGGTACTTCTCCATCAATTCATCATTCGCTTCCGCTGCAGCCTCAATCATTTGCTCACGCAACTCTAACGCATCGTCAAGCAGTTCAGCAGGAACCTCTTCTAAAGAGAACGTCATCCCCTGATCTTCTTCATTCCACATTACAGCTTTCATCAATATCAGATCAATTACACCACTAAAGTCTTCTTCAGCACCGATATTCATCTGTATTGGAACCGCGTTCGCACCAAGACGAGTTTTTAATTGACGCACAACCGATAAATAATCAGCACCCGTACGGTCCATCTTATTGACGAACACCAGGCGAGGAACTTCATACTTATTTGCTTGACGCCATACTGTCTCGGTTTGAGGCTGTACACCCGAAGAACCACAAAGCACAACTACAGCACCATCCAAAACACGCAAAGAACGCTCTACTTCAATAGTAAAATCTACGTGCCCAGGCGTATCAATAATATTGATACGGTGCTGCTCAAACTGTTTATTCATCCCACCCCAGAAGCATGTTGTTGCTGCTGAAGTTATCGTAATACCGCGCTCTTGCTCTTGCTCCATCCAGTCCATTGTTGCCGCGCCATCATGCACTTCACCAATTTTATGAGACAAACCAGTATAGAAAAGAACGCGTTCAGTCGTCGTCGTTTTACCTGCATCAACATGCGCAACAATACCGATGTTACGGTAACGGTTGATAGGTGTTTTACGTGCCACTGTGTATCCTTCTCCGGATAATTAGAAACGGTAGTGAGAGAATGCTTTGTTAGCTTCTGCCATGCGATGAACGTCTTCACGCTTCTTAACAGCAGAACCTTTGTTCTCAGCAGCATCTAGAATTTCACCTGCAAGACGCAAAGCCATGGATTTTTCACCACGCTTACGAGAAGCATCAACCAACCAACGCATAGACAAAGCTGCACGACGGACTGGACGAACTTCAACAGGGACTTGATAAGTCGCACCACCAACACGGCGAGATTTAACCTCAACCATTGGCTGGATAGATTCCAATGCTTTTTCAAAGATGGCCATTGGCTCATCTGTTTTTGCGCGCTCTGCAACAGTGTTTAATGCATTATAAACAATGCTCTCTGCAACAGATTTTTTACCACTAACCATTACATGGTTGATAAATTTAGCGAGAAGTTGGCTTCCGTGTTTAGGATCCGGAAGGATTTCACGCTTAGCGACGACGCGTCTTCTAGGCATAGCTATATCCTCTTCAGGTTCGCCCGAGACAATTCAATTATTGCTCGGCCTTACTGTATTAAAAAATTATGTCTAAACGATGAATTAAGTAGCGTTAGCTTACTTAGGACGTTTAGTACCGTATTTAGAACGGCCTTGCTTACGATTTTGTACGCCTGAAGTATCCAAGCTACCACGTACTGTGTGGTAACGAACACCCGGTAGATCTTTTACACGACCGCCGCGAATCAGCACTACGCTGTGTTCTTGCAGGTTGTGACCTTCACCACCGATGTATGAAGTAACTTCAAAGCCGTTAGTCAAGCGAACACGACATACTTTACGCAAAGCCGAGTTAGGCTTTTTAGGTGTAGTAGTATATACGCGTGTGCAGACACCGCGGCGTTGCGGACAAGCTTGTAACGCAGGAACGTCACTCTTTGCCACTTTACGTTTACGTGGTTTACGAACCAACTGGTTAACGGTTGCCATTAGACAAGCTCCACAAATCCAATTCTTATGACGGAAATCGCCAAAATTAAGGAGGCGCAAGTTTAATTTGCGCCTATAAAACAGTCAATAGGGAGGCGACTAAAAAATCACCTCCCTTGCGATTTAGCAGCAAATAACTAGTCTTTCAGTGCTGCGCTTAGTGCTTCTTCTACATCTGAGGCACTAATTGTCGCACTTCCTTCCTTCGCTGCTAGCGCAAGCTCTTTTTTACGCTTACGCTCATTGTGGTAAGCCAAACCTGTACCGGCTGGTATCAAGCGACCCACAACAACGTTTTCTTTCAAGCCACGTAAGTGATCTTTTTTACCAGTTACCGCACCTTCTGTTAAGACTCGAGTTGTCTCTTGGAAAGATGCTGCCGATATAAAGGACTCAGTCGCCAAAGAAGCTTTCGTGATACCTAGAAGTACACGCTCGTACTTCGCTGGGAATTTACCCTCTGCTTCTGCTTTTTCGTTTGCATCCAACAGTTTCGTAAATTCTACCTGATCACCTTGGATAAGATCTGTATCACCAGACTCACCAACATCTACTTTACGCAGCATTTGGTTAACAATAACTTCAATATGCTTATCGTTAATCACAACGCCTTGTAAACGGTAAACTTCTTGCACTTCGTTAGTAATGTAATCAGCCAAAGCCTCTACACCCTGAAGACGCAAGATATCATGAGGGCTCAAAGGACCGTCGGCGATAACTTCACCTTTTGCCACTTCTTCACCATCAAAGATGTTGATTTGACGCCATTTAGGAATCAACGTCTCGATTGGATCACTGCCATCTTGTGGTGTGATAACCAAACGGATCTTACCTTTTGTTTCTTTGCCGAAGCTAACAACACCCGTTGTCTCTGCCATAACAGCAGGATCTTTCGGACGACGCGCTTCAAATAGGTCTGCCACTCGTGGCAAACCACCGGTAATATCTTTGTTACCGATAGACTCTTGAGGTATACGAGCAAGAACCTCACCAGACTTAACTGTTGCACCGTGATCCAAGCTCAATAGCGCTTTTTCAGGCAACATGTACTGTACAGGCGAATCAGTACCCGGAATCAATACAGGATTACCTTCTGCATCAACAACCGCAATCATTGGACGAAGATCTTTACCTGCTGAAGGACGATCACGAACTTCCAAAACTTCGATGGTAGTCAAGCCAGTCATTTCGTCAGATTGGCGACGAATCGTCACGTTCTCTTCCATACCACTAAACTCAAGACGACCTTCCATCTCAGATACGATTGGGTGTGTATGTGGATCCCAGTTTGCTACGATTTGACCCGCAGTTACTTGATCACCGTCACGTACACTCAAAACCGCACCGTAAGGAAGCTTGTAACGCTCTTTCTCACGACCCGCTTCATCAGCGATCGCCAATTCAGAAGAACGAGACGCAACCACTAAGTGACCAGTATGACGCTCGATACTCTTCATTTTATTAAAACGAACCGTACCCGCGCTCTTAACTTGAACACTGTCTACTGCAGACGCTCGAGATGCCGCACCACCGATATGGAACGTACGCATCGTCAACTGTGTACCCGGCTCACCGATAGATTGTGCTGCCACAACACCGATTGCTTCACCGATATTCACCTGATGACCACGAGCCAAATCACGACCGTAACACTTAGCACACACGCCGTGACGTGTATTACAAGTGATCACAGAGCGGATCAACATTTCATCCACACCTGCCGCTTCGATCGTACGAACATTATGCTCATCAATCAGAGTGCCAGCTGGAAGAACGTCATTGCCTTTTGAATCAATCACATCTTGAGCAACAACACGACCCAATACACGATGACCCAAAGGAACAACAACATCACCGCCTTCAATCATGGCCGCAACAGATATACCGTTTGTGGAACCACAATCTACTTCAGTGATTACCAAATCTTGCGCTACATCTACTAGACGACGCGTTAGGTAACCAGAGTTGGCTGTTTTCAATGCCGTATCAGCAAGACCCTTACGAGCACCGTGAGTGGAGGTAAAGTACTGAAGTACCGATAGACCTTCACGGAAGTTCGCAGTGATCGGTGTTTCGATGATGGAACCATCTGGTTTCGCCATCAAACCACGCATACCGCCCAACTGACGCATCTGAGCAACACTACCACGGGCACCGGAGTCAGCCATCATATAAACAGAGTTAAACGATTGCTGATCAACCACTTCGCCATCTTTGTTGGTAGTGGTCTCTTTTGCCAAGTTTTTCATCATAGCTTCAGTTACGGTTTCGTTCGTACGAGACCATAAATCGATTACCTTGTTGTACTTCTCGCCTTGCGTTACAAGACCATCCGCATATTGGTATTCAATTTCTTTAACTTCCGCTTCCGCTTTCGCAATGATGTCGGCTTTTTCTGGTGGTATAACGAAATCGTCAACACCAACAGAACAACCAGAATACGTTGCATAAGCAAAACCTGTGTACATCAACTGGTCAGCAAAGATACAACTCTCTTTCAAGCCAACTTTACGGTAACACTCGTTGATCAAGTTTGAGATCGCTTTCTTCTTCATACTCTGGTTTACAACAGAGAATGGTAGGCCATCAGGCACGATATCAAACAACAAAGCGCGACCAACAGTTGTATCAACGATGAACGTGGACGGAACTTTATCGCCATCAAGCGTTGTATCAACTTGATTGATACGAACTTTTACTTTGGCATGCAATTCAACTTGCTTAGCACCAAACGCGCGATGTACTTCTTTAATGTCAGCAAAGGCCATGCCCTCTCCTTTCGCATTAATTTTTTCGCGGGTCATGTAGTACAAGCCCAATACAACGTCCTGAGAAGGTACGATGATTGGTTCGCCGTTTGCAGGTGACAATATGTTGTTCGTAGACATCATTAAAGCACGTGCTTCTAACTGCGCTTCAATCGTCAACGGAACGTGAACCGCCATTTGGTCACCATCGAAATCGGCGTTATATGCCGCACACACAAGTGGGTGCAACTGAATCGCTTTACCTTCGATCAACATTGGCTCAAACGCTTGGATACCCAAACGGTGAAGTGTTGGTGCACGGTTCAACATCACTGGATGTTCGCGGATAACCTCATCAAGGATATCCCACACTTCAGGTGTTTCGCGCTCAACCATTTTCTTCGCCGCTTTGATCGTCGTCGCCATGCCACGAAGTTCAAGCTTAGAGAAAATGAATGGCTTGAATAGCTCAAGTGCCATTTTCTTAGGTAGACCACACTGATGTAGACGCAGTGATGGCCCTACTGTGATTACAGAACGTCCAGAATAGTCAACACGCTTACCAAGCAAGTTCTGACGGAAACGACCTTGCTTACCTTTGATCATATCAGCCAAAGATTTCAAAGGACGCTTGTTAGAACCAGTAATTGCGCGACCACGACGACCATTATCAAGCAACGCATCAACAGATTCTTGCAGCATACGCTTTTCATTTCGTACGATGATATCTGGAGCAGACAGCTCTAGTAGTCGTTTTAGACGGTTGTTACGGTTAATCACACGACGGTAAAGGTCGTTCAAATCAGACGTCGCAAAACGACCACCTTCAAGTGGTACTAATGGACGAAGATCTGGCGGAAGTACTGGCAATACATCCAGCACCATCCATTCTGGGTTGTTACCAGAATGATAGAACGCTTCAACCAGCTTAAGACGCTTAGAAAGCTTCTTAATACGAGTTTCAGAATTGGTGCTGTTTAGCTCTTCGCGCATGCTGTTGATTTCAACTGGCATATCTAAATCGCGAAGCAACATCTGAACCGCTTCTGCACCCATGCGGGCATCGAATTCGTCACCGAACTCTTCTAGCGCTTCAAAGTACTGCTCATCATTCAACAATTGTCCTTTATCAAGCGTTGTCATACCTGGATCGATCACGATGAAAGATTCAAAATACAAAACACGCTCAATGTCACGCAACGTCATATCCATGATAAGACCGATACGTGATGGCAAAGATTTCAAGAACCAAATGTGCGCAACAGGCGACGCAAGCTCGATGTGACCCATGCGCTCACGACGCACTTTAGACAGAGCTACTTCGACGCCACATTTTTCACAAATAACACCACGGTGTTTCAAACGCTTGTATTTACCACACAAACATTCATAGTCCTTAATAGGACCAAAGATTTTTGCACAGAACAAACCGTCACGTTCTGGCTTGAACGTACGGTAGTTGATGGTTTCCGGCTTCTTAACTTCACCGTAAGACCATGAACGAATCATATCTGGTGACGCCAAGCCGATACGGATCGCATCAAACTCGTCAGATTGTCCTTGTGATTTTAGAAGACCTAATAAGTCTTTCATGTAGTATTCGCCCCACTCATAAGGCCGGGGAGTCTTGCTCCCCAGCAGGTCAAATGTGATTCGTGCTTATTCGGCTTCCAACTCTATATCGATACCAAGAGAGCGAATCTCTTTCACCAATACGTTGAAAGACTCAGGCATGCCAGGTTCCATTCTGTGATCACCATCGACGATGTTTTTATACATCTTCGTACGGCCATTCACGTCATCGGATTTCACTGTCAACATTTCTTGTAACGTGTAAGCGGCACCGTATGCTTCTAGCGCCCATACCTCCATCTCACCGAAACGCTGACCACCAAATTGAGCTTTACCACCCAATGGCTGCTGAGTAACCAAGCTATAAGAACCGGTAGAACGTGCGTGCATTTTGTCGTCGACCAAATGGTTCAACTTCAGCATGTACATGTAGCCAACCGTAACAGGGCGCTCGAAAGCATCACCGGTACGACCGTTAAACAATTTAACTTGACCACTTTCGTTGATGCCAGCCAAGCGCAACATACGTTTGATTTCAGACTCTTTTGCACCATCAAAGGCACCAGACGCCATTGGAACACCACCTTTCAGGTTGCCCGCCAAGGTCAATATCTCTTCGTCTGTAAAGCTGTCTAAATCTTCAGTACGCGCACACTTCAAGTCGCCTTCGTAGCCGTTGTAGATCTCATCAAGGAAGCTACGCAGTTCTGCAACCGCCTCTGCTTTCTCTCGCTCTACAGCAAGCATTTCGTTGATTTTACGACCCAACCCTTTAGAAGCTGCACCTAAGTGAGTCTCTAGGACCTGACCAACGTTCATTCGCGAAGGAACACCTAGCGGGTTCAATACGATATCAACTGGATCACCATTTTCATCGTACGGCATGTCTTCAACAGGCATGATCTTAGAGATTACACCCTTGTTACCATGACGACCGGCCATTTTATCACCAGGCTGGATACGACGCTTAATAGCAACATAAACCTTAACGATTTTAAGAACGCCAGGCGCAAGATCATCACCCGTTTGCAGTTTACGTTTCTTATCTTCGAATTTGGCATCAAGCTCTTTACGGCGCTCAATCAAAGCCGCTTGCGCTTTTTCAAGCTGCTCACTTGCTTCTTCATTAGCAACGCGAATTTTAAACCACTCAGGGTGATCTAGATTCGCCAAGTACTCTTCCGTAATGATGGCGTTACGAGCCAAGCTCGGACCACCTTCAGCCTGCTGACCAACTAGGGCTTCAGCTAAACGCTCGAAAGTCGCTTTCTCGACAATACGAAACTCTTCATTCAAGTCTTTACGAACTTGGTCAAGTTGCGATTTTTCGATGAATTTTGCGCGATCGTCTTTCTCGATTCCATCACGTGTAAAGACCTGCACATCGATAACCGTACCGCGCGTACCTGTCTTTACTCGCTGAGACGTGTCTTTCACGTCGGACGCTTTCTCACCAAAGATAGCTCGCAAAAGCTTCTCTTCCGGCGTCAGTTGCGTTTCACCTTTCGGCGTCACTTTACCAACTAGAATATCGCCTGGTTCAACTTCAGCACCGATGTAAACGATACCGGATTGATCCAACTTAGAAAGCGCACCTTCACCCACGTTAGGGATATCAGACGTAATTTCTTCTGGCCCAAGCTTCGTATCACGAGCCACACACGTTAGCTCTTGGATATGAATCGAAGTAAAGCGATCTTCTTCAACTACGCGCTCAGACACTAAGATCGAGTCTTCGAAGTTGAAACCGTTCCAAGGCATAAAGGCAATACGCATGTTTTGACCCAAGGCCAAATCACCCATATCAACAGAAGGACCATCCGCCATAATATCGCCGGACGCAACTTTTTCGCCTTTCATTACCAAAGTACGCTGGTTGATACAGGTATTTTGGTTAGAACGTACGTATTTAGTCAGGTTGTAGATATCTACACCCGCCTCACCCGCGATCGTTTCTTCTGAATTAACACGAACAACGATACGACTTGCATCAACAGACTCAATCACACCGCCGCGATTCGCAACAATACAAACACCAGAGTCTTTCGCTACGTTCTTCTCCATACCAGTACCAACAACAGGCTTATCCGCCTTAAGTGTTGGAACCGCTTGACGCTGCATGTTCGAGCCCATCAAGGCACGGTTAGCATCATCGTGCTCTAGGAACGGAATCAAAGACGCCGCAACAGAAACAACCTGACGTGGAGAAACGTCCATCAAATTAACTTTTTCTTTTGGAATCAAAGTGGTTTCGTGCATATGACGCACCTGAACCAACTCATCAACCAAACGACCTTCCGCATCTACATTGGCAGACGCTTGAGCGATAACGTATTTTGCTTCATCGATTGCAGAGATATAAACGGTATCATCTGTCATCTTGCCATCAACAATCTTACGGTAAGGCGTTTCCAAGAAGCCGTAGCTATTGGTGCGCGCGTAAGTAGACAGCGAGTTAATCAAACCGATGTTTGGACCTTCCGGCGTTTCAATTGGACAAACACGACCATAGTGAGTGGCGTGTACGTCACGTACCTCAAAACCTGCTCGCTCACGTGTCAGACCACCAGGCCCTAACGCTGAAACACGACGCTTATGAGTTACTTCAGAAAGCGGGTTGTTTTGGTCCATGAACTGAGACAATTGACTAGAACCAAAGAATTCTTTGATTGCAGCCGCCACAGGCTTCGCATTCAAAAGATCCTGCGGCATCAGGCCGTCCGCTTCTGCCATAGACAGACGCTCTTTAACAGCACGCTCAACACGAACAAGGCCAACTCGGAATTGGTTTTCGGCCATTTCGCCAACAGAACGAACTCGACGGTTACCCAAATGGTCGATGTCATCTACCATGCCATTGCCGTTACGAATATCGAGCAACGTTTTCAATACGGCAACAATGTCATCATTGTCTAGAATGCCTGGGCCAGTATCTTCATCACGACCTAGACGACGGTTGAATTTCATTCGACCAACGCCAGATAGATCATAGCGATCTTCTGAGAAGAACAAACCTTGGAATAAGCCTTCAGCTGATTCTTTGGTTGGCGGCTCGCCAGGACGCATCATGCGGTAGATTTCAACCAAGGCTTCCAACTGATTGCTCGTTGGATCAATACGCAACGTATCAGAAATAAATGGACCATTGTCCAAATCATTCGTATAAAGCGTATCAACATCTGTGATACCAGAAGCAACCAAAGCTTCCAATAAATCAACAGACAATTCCGTGTTTGCTTCCGCAATCAACTCACCCGTTGCAGGATGAACAAGATTTTTGGCAGTCACTTTACCAAGCATGTATTCAAGCGGCACAGATAAGCGTTCAAGACCCGCTTTTTCCATGACACGAATGTGCTTAGCCGTAATACGACGACCTTCTTCTACAATTAGCTCGCCATTTGCATCAGCAATATTGAATAACGCTGTGTCGCCACGCAAACGATTGGCAACCAAATCCATCTCAAAGCCATCGCGCTTCAAGTAGAAACGAGTAGATTCGAAAAACGCATCTAGAATTTGTTCCGTGCCGTAGCCCAAAGCGCGCAACAAAATAGTCGCTGGCAACTTACGACGGCGGTCAATACGAACAAATACGCAATCTTTTGGATCGAACTCGAAATCCAACCAAGAACCACGGTAAGGAATAATACGAGCAGAATGTAGTAATTTACCTGAAGAGTGAGTCTTACCACGATCGTGATCAAAAAATACACCAGGAGAACGGTGTAATTGAGAAACGATAACTCGCTCAGTCCCATTAATTACAAAGGTACCATTATCTGTCATGAGTGGAATTTCACCCATGTAGACTTCTTGCTCGCGAATGTCTTTGATTGCTTTGTTAGAGGACTCTTTATCATAAATGATGAGTCGAACTCTAACGCGAAGAGGAGCTGCATAAGTAACACCACGCAACTGACACTCTTTAACATCAAATACAGGCTTGCCTAAACGGTAATCGACGTATTCAAGCGCCGCGCTACCAGAAAAGCTAACCATTGGAAAGACAGATTTAAAAGCCCCATGCAGACCTAATTCCCCACGCTCTGCAAGAGTTTTACCTTCTTGCAAAAAATTACGGTAGGATTCAAGCTGAATTGCCAGCAAGTATGGCACATCCAAAACGGGCGGCAGTTTACCGAAATCCTTACGGATACGTTTTTTCTCAGTGTATGAGTAAGCCATCAGCATTCCCCAGCTTGTGCACATTGACGCAAAAGGCCCAAATCAGGCCTTACCATTTATGGGAGCATTATCTCCCACTTGAAAATTCTTTTAAGTTTTATTTGAGTTTCAGAAACCCAAAAAGGCCGGTGACAAAAAGTCACCAGCCATTTCGACTATTGGTCGAAATCTGGAAATACAAGTATCATTACTTGACTTCGACAGATGCACCAGCTTCTTCAAGAGCTGCTTTAAGAGCGGCAGCGTCTTCTTTAGAAACGGCTTCTTTAACAGCCATTGGAGCGCCGTCAACGATTGCTTTAGCTTCTTTCAAGCCAAGGCCAGTCGCTGCACGAACTGCTTTAATAACGTTTACTTTCTTATCGCCAGCGGCAGTAAGAATAACGTCAAATTCAGTTTGTTCTTCAGCAGACGCACCAGCGTCAGCTGCAGGACCCGCAGCTACAGCAGCAGCTGCAGATACACCGAATTTTTCTTCCATTGCAGAAATTAGTTCAACAACGTCCATCACAGACATTTCTGCTACTGCATTGATGATATCTTCTTTAGTTAGAGCCATGACTCAGATTCCTAGCATTCTTTAAAATTACCCGAAGGTAATAAAACAAAATATTTATCAAGAAGGGATACGGTAAACCGTATTAAGCCGCTTCTTGCTCTTTTTGATCGCGAACCGCTGCAAGAGTACGTACAAACTTGCTTGTTGCGCCCTGAATAACACTCATCAGTTTCGCAATAGCTTCGTCGTATGTAGGCAGTGTTGCCAAACGATCAATGTCGCCAGCTGGGATCAACTCACCGTTGAACGCCAACGCCTTCACTTCAAACTTGCTGTTCGCCTTTGCGAACGTTTTCAACAAACGAGCTGCCGCACCTGGGTGCTCGTTAGAGAAAGCGATCAACGTAGGACCAACAAAGCTTTCAGCTAGACATTCGAAGTCAGTACCTTCAACCGCACGGCGAGCCAAAGTGTTACGTACTACACGCACATAAACACCCGCTTCACGCGCTTCTTTGCGTAGTGCTGTCATATTACTCACGGTAACACCGCGAGAATCAGCAACCACTGCAGACAAGGCAGTTTTAGCAACTTCGCTAACTTCGGCGACAATGGCTTTTTTGTCTTCTAGACCTAATGCCACTGGTTTTCTCCTGGATTAGCAGGGAATAAATTCCCCTATTTTTACCAACTCTTCGATTACTCGAAGTACTTGCTGGTGAGTTAGATCCAGTTAATCTGAATCGGGCCACACCATCTGCGCAGGACAAACATTTTTCAACGTTTCATTAAACCCTCAAGAGGTTCCTGCGGTCTTTGACGGCCTGCTCAACAAACAAATGAAGGCAGACCCCAAAGCGCATGATCTAAATACTTACTTAACTGCGTTAAGTGTACCTAAATCAATTTGTAGACCAGGTCCCATTGTAGAAGACATAGTCACTTTTTTCATGTAGACACCTTTTGAAGAAGCAGGTTTAGCACGACGCAAGTCGGCCAAAAGCGCTTCAAGGTTGCCTTTGATAGATTCAGCAGCGAATTCGATAGAACCAACAGCTGCATGAATAATACCATTTTTATCTGTACGGTAACGAGCTTGACCTGCTTTTGCATTCTTAACTGCAGTCGCAACATCTGGCGTTACTGTGCCAACTTTAGGGTTAGGCATTAGACCACGTGGGCCCAAGATCTGACCAAGTTGACCAACGATGCGCATTGCGTCCGGAGATGCAATAACAACGTCAAAATCTAGGTTGCCAGCTTTAACTTGTTCAGCCAAATCATCAAAACCAACAACATCTGCACCAGCTTCTTTCGCAGCTTCAGCGTTTGCGCCTTGCGCGAACACAGCAACACGAACATCTTTACCAGCACCGTTAGGTAATACAGTAGAACCACGAACAGCCTGATCAGACTTACGAGGATCAACACCTAGGTTAACAGATACATCGATAGATTCTTTGAACTTAACAGTAGAAAGTTCAGACAATAGAGCAACAGCCTCTTCTACAGAGTACAACTTTGTTGTTTCTACTTTTTCTGCGATCAAGCGAGCGCGTTTAGTTAACTTAGCCATTAGATCACACCTTCACAATCTAGACCCATAGCGCGAGCGCTACCAGCGATAGTACGAACTGCCGCATCCATATCTGAAGCAGTCAAATCAGCCTGCTTAGCAGCAACAATCTCTTCAAGCTGCGCACGAGTAACCGTACCTACTTTCTGAGTGTTTGGACGTGGAGAACCACTTTTCAGACCAGCGGCCTTTTTAAGAAGAACAGCAGCAGGAGTAGATTTCGTTTCAAATGTGAAACTACGATCACTGTAAACAGTGATAATAACTGGCGTAGGAAGACCTGGTTCAACACCTTGAGTTTTGGCATTAAACGCTTTACAGAATTCCATGATATTCACACCATGTTGACCAAGTGCTGGACCAACTGGTGGACTTGGGTTCGCTTGACCCGCTTTAACTTGTAGCTTGATATAAGCTTGGACTTTCTTAGCCATTTTTTAACTCCAATTGGGTCACAGCCGTAAGGCTACCCGTTCAACAAAATCAGGCCTTTTCAACCTGACTAAATTCCAAATCAACTGGCGTAGAGCGCCCAAAAATAAGCACCGCCACTTTGATTCGACTTTTATCGTAATCCACTTCTTCCACAACACCATTGAAATCAGCAAACGGACCTTCGTTAACACGAACGACCTCACCCACTTCAAACAAAGTCTTAGGACGAGGTTTATCAACACCATCACTAACACGCTGTAGAATTGCATCTGCTTCGCGAGTCGTAATCGGTGACGGCTTATCCGCCGTACCACCAATAAAGCCCAACACACGAGAAGTGCCTTTTACCAAATGCCAAGAGTCATCATTCATATCCATTTGAACCAACACATAACCTGGATAGAACTTTCTTTCACTCTTGCGCTTCTTGCCGTCTCGGATCTCAACCACTTCTTCGGTTGGCACCAAGATCTCGCCGAAATTTTCTTCCTGCCCCATAACCTGCACTCGCTCAGCAAGCGAACGCATTACGTGCTTTTCGTACCCTGAGTACGCTTGTACTACATACCATCGTTTGGTCATGAGCAACTCCTAACTAATAACTGAAGAAACGACCCAACCAAGGAACGAATCCACCCCCCATAGTACGAGAGACATAAAAACAACAACCGCTAACACGATCAAAGTAGTTTGCGTGGTTTCCTGTCTAGTCGGCCATACAACCCTGCGAATTTCTGTCTTAGCTTCTTTTGCCAAAGTAAAAAAAGATTGACCCTTCACAGTTTGTAACGCGATAAAACCAGCAACACCAGCCAACACCAAGATAGCAATTAAGCGATACAATAGTGACTCAGCAGAATAATAGTTATTACCAATCACGCCTACCGCAACCAGCAGAATAACAATTGCCCACTTAAACACATCTCCGCGAGATGCTTGAGCTTCAGCATTAGAACTCATACTTCAGGTGATCCCTAACTAAAAAATAGGATACGAAAGATGGCAGGCCAAGAGGGACTCGAACCCCCAACAGCCGGTTTTGGAAACCGGTGCTCTACCAATTGAACTATTGGCCTACATTCGTATGGGCGGAGGATGATACCTAAACATGCTAAATTTAGCAAGGGTACCTGCCCAAAAAACAGACAATAAAAAAGGCGGTTAAGACCACCTATCTTTTGCTTTGATAAGCTGGAGCTCATGAGCAGATTTGAACTGCCGACCTCACCCTTACCAAGGGTGTGCTCTACCAACTGAGCTACATGAGCATTGGAGCGGGTAGCGGGAATCGAACCCGCCTCTTCAGCTTGGAAGGCTGAGGTAATAGCCACTATACCATACCCGCAATTGGTGGAGGGAGGTGGATTCGAACCACCGAAACTTTCGTGGCAGATTTACAATCTGCTCCCTTTGGCCACTCGGGAACCCCTCCACGTACTCAGCGCTATAACGCAACACCCCAAAAGGTGGGAGCCATTATATTTATCGAGTTCTTAATTGCAAGCGCTAGCAAGGATTTTTTTCTAATTTTATCATCATCTTGGTGAGGTCGAAGCGAGAGATAAATTGTTCCCAATCTTTTTCATCCACTGGCTGCTCTATATCGATCTGCTGCAGTGGAACATTTCGCATATGTTCATACACATCAACACGATAGCTCGATACGCCTTGTATCCTTGTTTTTGCCTGCTCGGCACGCTCTTTTGATGAATATAAACCCAACGAGATTCGGTTTTTCATTTCCGCTCGAGTGATAACAAAACTATCAATCGACTTTGCCGCAAGCTCTTTCACAATACGCTCCGCAATTGCAGGTGTTTCAGGGGCAGCAATGTACAGCCAGAACTTAGCTCTTTTACCTGTAATTTCCCTTTCTTTATGAGACCAACCAAATTCTTTCAGCACTTGCGTGATTTGCGTTTTGTCGTCTTTACGTTCGGTTTCTAATCGCGGACAAAACAACTCAGGCTCATCGCCAGAAGCCTCATCAATCACTTTGCTCAACGCCTCCTCAAGTGTTTCGCTGGACACAACACCGGCATTGTAATCTTGCTCGCTCACGGCTGGCGCTTCCGATAATAAATGTATTTTTTCGCTCACCGGCGGACCATATATAGATTCCTTGGCCTTCTCAGGTTTATCTTGAACAAAACTATGCCAACTCAAAAACGCCGCATTTAGTAATACTATAAAGAGAAAAAGCCACTTCATTTATTGCCTCTTACCTGCTCATCGCCAACCATCTTTGCACCCAAAGCCACAAGGTTCGGCTGACACTCTAGTGAAATACCCAACAAACCCAATAACCTTTGTGCGTCACCTCCCGTCACAACCCATTTGAAATCCGAGTAACGACGATGAATTCGCTCCAAAAAGCCTAACGCCATTTCATGACACCCTTCTGTTACCGCTCTTGCGGTGGAATCCGGCAACCCGCTACCCGCAACCACTTCATGAGCGCCGTAACGGATTTTAGCGGTATTAGAAAGTAACGCTTCTTCCATCATCGCCAAACCTGGGGTGATATAACCTCCAAGATGAATACCCGCACGATTAACAATATCGATTTTTATTGCTGTGCCAGCATCCACGACAACCACATCACCTTTCGCCGTATGATGAGCCGCGACAGCCCCCAACCAACGATCGATACCCAATCGCGCGGGCTCAATGTACGCATTTCGCACGCCACACGCTTGGGCCTGACTGGTTAACGTAGACCAATGGGCATTCGGATACTCAGCCTGAATATCGGCGTGCAACAATGCGCTCTGCTCTTTTGATCGGACGCTGGCAAAATAAATTCGATCAGGCGAAAAGTGAGCACTTTCAAGACGACACTCGTCACGCTGAACCCATACAATGCTCTCATCCTCGAAAGCCGTAAACTTAACACTGGTATTACCAGCATCAACCACTAACACTCTATCCACGGCGGACACTAATCTCTCCTCCATGCAACGCCACCAGCTCACCATTTTCTTCTAGCAGCAATGCGCCTTTTTGATCAATACCTCTGGCAACGCCTTGACGCTGTTGAGAAACAGAGCTCACCGTGACCGCTTGATTGAATAAAACGTCATAGGCTTGCCACTGATGCTGAAAATGTTTCATACCATGACCATCCTCAAAAAGCTTACAGGCTTCAACCAATTCTTTCGTCAGCTCCGCCAAAATAACGTTACGACTCGGACGAGACGACAATCGAGACACCAAGTCGGTCCAAGGCTGATCCACTTGTGTCATAAAGGCATCATCCATTTCGACATTCAGGCCAATACCAATAATCACATGACACACATCTTGATCAGCCACCATTTCCAATAAAATACCGCAAATTTTCTGTCCATCGACCTGTACATCATTTGGCCATTTCAAACCTGGATTGGGCACGCCTACTTTTTTTAAAACTCGAGCAACCGCCACGCCAGCGGCAAGGCTCAACCCTTCAACGACGCTTGGACCGTTTTCGAAACGCCAAGCAAATGAAAATGTAACATTCTTTGCCACACCAGATTCCCACTGACGACCCCGACGGCCCTTGCCTTGCGTTTGACGCTCAACAGAGATCATGACAGGCAATGCTTGCCCTTGAGCAATGTGCTGCTTGGCATCACCATTCGTCGACTCTGTTTCAAATGCCAACTTTATCGCCACATCATCGGGTACGCCATTGTCTCGCAAAGCGGTTTCTGACAGCAATTCAAGGGGCGATGGCAAACGATATCCACGTCCTTTTACAGAGTGGATTGTCATCCCGATGGATTCTAATTTTTTGAGTTTCTTCCAGACCGCAGCACGAGTGACACCCAACGCCGCTCCCAACGCTTCACCAGAGTGAAATTCGTTATCACTCAGCAGTGCTAAAACAGCATGCATTTACTCTCTCCACGTTCAATTTTTGTTTTACTCAACCACATCAAAAGGCAAAAAAGAACTGCCCGGCGCCGCTTGAAGCCAATTTAATACTGGATATTCACACGTTCCATCAACCGCATGTATGGCATAAGCATGTCGGGATTTCCCAGATCGATTGGCGTAACTCAAATGAGGAAACTCGCCGTCAAGAATCACCAACGACCCTTTAGGAACCGGCATCGCCACCAGCTCATCTTGACTCCATATATGTTCTTTTAACACCACCATTCTGGTGTCGATCGCGCCCTCATCCAGACGTTCAAAACGCTTCAACAGACCTTGCTTATGCCCTTTTGGTATCCCCCACAAACAACCGTTTTCCAATGTTGCGTCTTCAAGAGCAAACCACAAACCAATCACGCTCATCGGTTTTGTATAAAGAAACGTACTGTCTTGATGACAGTTTACTTCGCCCCCGATTCCCGGCTGCTTAAAGATATACATGGATTGCGCTGCCCGAGGTTCTATCATGCCTAATTGCGTTAACAAATTCTGCCAAACGGAAGACAATGAAAACGCTTTAAAGACCGCGTCTTGAAAGTGGAGTCCGTGCCCCACTTTGTTAATCGACAATGCCAATGGTTGCTTTAGCACACCCGCTTCATCAAACGCCTCTTCCTCAAAAAAGAAAGACACCTTGTCAGCAGACGCCATAAAATAGCGATCCGTATGACGACTCTGTTCACTGGTAGTGAAAATAGAACGCACCGAATCTGGCTCGAACGCGTCCATCAGCACGGACATACGAGCCCTTAATGCATCGCAAACAGATTCTGAAACAAGCGATTCAATAACCAAATAGCCGTCGGCATGATACTGATCCACTTGAGATTGCGTTATCGTTACTGGGGAAAGCTTCACCGCCATATTATCCGTCATCACATAGATCTCCTTATCGATTGTTGGCATTGGCCTTGATAAAAAACGACACCTCTTCCATTAGAGAGCGAAAGTTTGGATTCCAAGACACTCGAGCTGCATGCGGACTTCTCTTGGATAAATCATCTGAGCGTTCACCAAACCAATTTGCATTATCGGTGCGACACGCGTCATACAAAGGTTTATCTGACAAGTACCAGCCACAAATCCGGTATTCGCCCATCGCACCATAATAAGTATTTTCTGGATCACCATGAATCGCCATATGTGAAAGACCTAGAATTTTTGCCTCCGGCCAGTTCGTATTATAAACCTTGATACGATCCGTGGTCGCGCTTCGTTGTGTTTTGCTGTACAGCACCATCTGGCTTTTCGGGCCAACCATACCCTGCTTGAATACATTCTCTGTCACCGACGAATCCACCGTTTGATCGTCTTCAGATAAAGCAATAAACACCGGGAAAGATTTCGGATTGTCCAAAATTAAATGACGAACTTCTTTGGAGAGTTTGTACACCTCGGCAATCGCCGGTAAAGGAATTGAGGCGTATTTTGCAAAATCATCACTAGGATAATGGTCGAGCCAATCTTTCACCAATGCCAGCCAAGGCGAAAGCCAATCGATACTGCTGTTCACTTTAAAGACGGGCGAAAACAACACGACGCCGGTTACGCTCTCCGTATGCTGCCAAGCGTATTCTGCGGCCAATGCGCCACCCGTTGAAAAACCACCAACATATAAAACATCCACTTCTTTACGAAACTGATCGGCGGCATGGCGAAACGTCTCGCGCCAATCATCACGAGAGACGGTCAGTAAATCTTCTGCTTTTGTGCCATGACCTGGCAATAGAATCACGCGAACCTGATAGCATGCCTGTTGCAAGGCTTTCGCGGGGTCTCGCATAGAAAAAGGCGAATCGGATAAACCATGAGATAAAAGAACCCCAATGGCCTTGTTTTTTTCACACTGCTCAGGGTTCGGCAATAACTCAAAAGGCATGACGGCATCGAGCTCTCTCGCCTTGTCGCCAACATTTACCCAAACCTTATGTTGGTTTAAATACACCGACGCTCTTTGTTGATAATGAGAAAATGACTCGTCCGGCGCAAAGACAAATGCCGTTGTTTTTTCGGCGGCACCCCCAATGCCAGACACAGACAATGTCAGAAGACACAAACACCACAAGATAATTTTTTGCCGCATGACTTTCCCTCTCATTATCAATAATTCAATACGATGCACCTTTTGGTTTTCACCGATCGTGCTATCATCGAACATTCAAACGCTGCCTACATTACATTCAAAAATGACTACGCTTTATCCCAGTGCTGAGCAAGTTCCTTCCCTTTGGTTTCCTCTTGCAAAGAAATTCTATCAAGCCCACTATCCGAGTGGAAAACCCAACAAAGCGGATCCGATTTGGGTCGTACGCGATAAAGGGGGAATTCTAACGGCAGTTCGACTTAAACCCTGCTCCGGCGCTCAATTGCTGACCGCAATGGTCACAGAGCCTTCACACCGAAACATGGGCCTTGGTAGCCACTTAATCAGCAGTATTCACCCTGCATTAAGTGTAATGCCTAGTTACTGTTTCGCACTGACACACCTTGTGTCTTTTTATTCTGCTAATCATTTTACGGTCGTCTCGGTTGAGATGTTACCAGAAGAACTCGCCAGCCGCTTTAGCGCTTATACAGCTCAAGGACGAAACCTGACGCCAATGCGTTACCATCGCGTAGAAAAGTCCTGAAACCTTCCTTAAAAAGCACTTAAGTAATCTTAAATCACTAAAAGTGCCGTGTCTTTGTTGACCCTTTTCAATGTCCTCCAGTACCTTTGATCGCATCATTCGATTTTTTGCTGATCCTAAATAAAAAGACCGAGGGCATTATGTCAATTACCTTACCATCAAACTCTAAAATGCTGACGTCCGATTTTATTTTCGGTGTGGCAACCGCGTCATTCCAAATTGAAGGCGCAACCAACGTAGACAACCGCTTACCTTCTATATGGGACACCTTTTGTGCCATTCCAGGCAAGGTAAAAGGCGCAGACAATGGCGATCAAGCCTGTGACCATTATCACTTATGGAAAGAAGACATCCAATTGATCAAGCATCTAGGTGTAGACGCGTATCGCTTATCCATTGCATGGCCTAGAGTCATGGACGAAAAAGGCGAAGCAAACCAAGCTGGCCTCAACTTTTATCGAAACCTACTCACCGGACTAAAAGCAGAAGGCCTAAAAGTATTCGTCACGCTTTACCATTGGGATCTTCCACAACACCTTGAAAACAAAGGCGGCTGGCTCAACAGAGAAACCGCTTACCAATTTAAGCAATACGCGGATATAGTGACCAAAGAATTGGCCGAATGGGTCGACAGCTGGGCAACTTTCAACGAACCTTTCTGCGCGGCGATTCTGGGTTACGAATTAGGCATACACGCACCCGGCTTAAGTGAGCCAGAATACGGACGACAAGCCGCACACCACATTTTACTGGCGCACGGTTTGGCATTACCAGTTATTCGGAAAAACGCGCCGACGTCCCAAGTCGGTATCGTACTCAATATGAACCGCTCCTACGCGGCCAGCGAAAAAGCCGAAGATCAATTCGCCTGCTTGATGCGAGAAACACTCGACAATCAGTTTTTCATTGAACCTCTGATAAAAGGCCAATATCCACAATTACTCAAAACGGTTGCACCGCACTATTTGCCAACGATTCTACCCGGCGACATGGACATCATCGCGCAACCGATGGATTTCTTAGGCATGAATTTTTACACCTGCAACCACAATGCCTATGACGCAGAAGCTATGTTCAAAAACGTCAAAAACACAGAGCAGGTTGAATACACCGACATAGGTTGGGAAATTGCCCCTCATGCTTTCACTGAGCTACTCGTCAATCTTCACAAACAATACGACTTGCCACCACTTTATATTACCGAGAATGGTGCCGCATGCGCGGACGAAATCGTCGATGGTGAGATTAACGACGAGCAACGCATTCGCTACTTAGATGGACACTTGAATGCCGTGAACCTAGCCATGGAGTCGGGCGTTGATATTCGCGGTTATTTTGCGTGGAGCCTAATGGACAACTTTGAATGGGCGGAAGGCTACAGCAAACGTTTCGGTCTGACTTACGTCGATTATCAAACCCAAGAAAGAACCATTAAGCGCAGTGGACACGCTTACCGCGCGCTGCTCAACAGTCGTCACGCTTAAACCGCTTTAGCGTATATGATGACATCGAAATAAAAACGCCCGATGGAATACATCGGGCATTTCTTGATAAAAGCAACCGTATTACGCCCGCGACTATTTCAAGTGCCCAGCATTATGAAGCGCTCGATCTTGTGGATCTGGCGGCGTCCATTGGTACAACCACGTCTCCGTTAAAGGCTGCCCGTTTGCTTGCAAATACACCCGCAGGTTAATCGGCTTGGACTCGCCTGTCGGTGGAACTAAGTCAAACATGGCACGATAACCATTGATAGAATGCAGCGGTCGCGCCGATTCGATTTCCACTCTGCCTTCCGAAGAAGTAATCACGGCCTTAACCTTCGCCTCCTTGCCGAGCATCGCCAGCGAACCACCAGCGAAATCAACAACAAAGCGCTTGCTGTAATAGTGACGCTTCTTACCGATCACACCACCGATGCCGGTAAAGGTATCCACAACACGAGCACGGTTTGATTGAACCGGAGGCTGACTTCCCCAATACATGTTATAGCTGTAAAGCAACTCTTGGCCGGCTTCAATCGGAGCCGCTGGATTCCAAAACGCGACGATGTTATCGAACGTCTCATCCAAAGTGGGAATTTCCACCAACTGAATAGAACCTTTCCCCCAGTTGCCCAATGGTTCAATCCACAAACTGGGTCGTTTTTCATAGAAAACACCGTCATCTTGATAATGGCCGAAGTGTCGGTCACGCTGTAACAAACCAAAGCCTTTTGGATTGTCATCACTGTAAGCATTAAATTGCAGATTTTTTGGATTACCTAATGGTCGCCAAATCCATTCGCCACTTCCGGTGTGCATTGCCAAACCATCCGAGTCATGAATCTCGGCGCGCCAATCGTAATCTGTTCTGCGATCATTTTCGCCAATCATGTACATGCTGGTCATCGGCGCAACACCCAAACGTTCAATGTCTTTGCGAGGGTAAATCGCCGCATCGACTTTCATTTTGAGCGGTTCACCCGGTTGCATATCAAAGCGATAAGCGCCTGAAACACTGGGTGAATTCATTAAGGCATAAACGGTTACAACATCCGATCCAGGTTGTGGTTTTTCCAACCAAAAGTCCGTGAACGTCGGGAACTCTTCTGGTCGAGGGAGCGCCGTGTCGACCGCTAAGCCACGAGCGGAAAGGCCATATTGCATTTCACTGCCAACAGCACGGAAATAGCTTGCGCCCAAAAAAGCCACAATATCTCGCTGCCAGTCCGTCGCAAACTGCATTCTAAACCCTGCAAACCCCAGATCCTTCGGCAAGGTATTACCATCGACTTTTGACTGTCCATAGTCAAACAAGGTAGGAGAATACGGAATCGGTGTTGATTGGCCGTTGATTAGCTCATTCATGTGAATGGGAGTATCGAAACCTAGCCCAAGATGGAAAAGTTCGGTTCGAAATTCGGATTGCTGATCTCGCCATAACGCCGCGTCTTTCTTAAAATGAAGCTGCTGATAGTCGTCCCAATCCAAGCTTTTTAAGCTCGCAGGCAATTCACCTTGATGATTCTGGTATGGCATTGTCGCTAATTGGCGAGCATACCCTTTTAGCCAAGCGTAACTGAATGCTTCACCTTCTTCTGGCTGCGCAGGCGCCGTGACAGCACACGCCGTCATGCTAAATAAAACACCCACGGCCAGTACTGCACGACACGCCATTTGAAGGTAAATAGACTTATGATAACGATGAGAACCTTTCACAGATTCTGAAAAACAATGAGAAAGCATAATCTGACTCTATCCATTAAAAACTGACACCTATACTAGCGAATTACCACTGCGTAGACTGTTCAGATACAGTAAATATTTCATCTATTTAACGATGCCTTTCTTGTGGATAAGCGCCACAGTGACCAACATGTAAACGCAGCACACGCGGCGGTGGATAGAATCAACACAAGAATTACATAACAATACAAAGTGCTGCCATATGCACACCCTAAAACAGGTTGCTTTGAATTATGATGTTTTTTCTTAAAAGAGAACGATGAGCATTTCTGATACATGACTGCACGCCATCACTCTAATCCTTCCATAAAAACACAGGTGAGCAATGACAATATATTCTTGGGTAACACTAACGGGCTATCTGCTTGCCTCTCTGTGCTTACTTTTGCTGGTACGAAACCACCTCAGATTTAACAATACAAAAAGTCAAACCCTCAATAAGCTTGAAGCCTCCGAGCAGGGATTTAAAGAGCGCGAAAATAACCTAGTAAAAGCAGAAGCACGTGTGAATGAAGCATTGAAACTCACTAAAGTTGGCATATGGGAATGGGACATTGCCAAAGACATTTGGTTTGCGACACCGTCTTATTTTACGATGCTGGGTTATGCTCCAGTTGAAGGCTCCGCCGATCGAAAAACCGAACTAGACAAAATCCACCCAGAAGATCGTGAGCATGTCACCAGTACCATCAAAGGCATATTGAACAGTAAAAAAGCACCCAATTATTATAAATACCAAGCTCGAATTAGACACTATGACGGTGACTATCGCTGGATCAGTGTTCGTTGTATCGTGACAGAGTTCGACAAAGATGACCGACCTGCTCGCATGCTTGGCGTTCGTATTGATATTGATGAGATTCAAAAAGCCCACGACCAAGTGGAATGGTTAGCTCATCATGATTCTTTAACAAAACTGCCAAATAAAGAGTCACTCAACAAAATTTTTCAGCGCGTCATAGAAGCCGATATTAAACTAGCTTTACTGTTTGTCGACTTAGACAACTTCAAAACAATCAATAACAATTTAGGTCATGCGACTGGCGATCAACTATTGCTTGCCGTAGCAGATCGTATGCGCGCTCTGGTTGACCAATCCGGTTATGTTGCACGCCAAGGTGGAGATGAATTTATTATTATTCTCTACGCTGACTCAGAAAAACAACTAACGGAAAAAACAGCCGAGATCAAAAGCGCGTTATCGGAACGCTATCATCTTGATCAGCATCAATTTTTTATCACACCTTCTATCGGTGTTAGCCTATATCCGAAAGACGGCAAAGATTTTGATACGCTGTACAAACAAGCCGATACCGCCATGTATCATGCTAAACATGCGGGTAAAAACAAATACGCTTTTTTCACAGAAGCAATGCAAGCAAACACCACTCGAGCACTCACGCTTTCAAATGCACTGCATGACGCGCTCGAGCAGCAGGAGTTTACCTTGCATTACCAACCACAAATCGCCTTAGACAGCGGCAAAGTCGTCGGCGCGGAAGCGCTCATTAGATGGCACAGCAAAACGCTTGGTGCGGTGAGTCCTGGGGAATTTATTCCTATTGCAGAAGAAAGTGGCCAAATTTTAGCCATTGGAGAATGGGTGCTGCGTGAAACCGTTCGCCAACTACAGCAGTGGCGCAGCGAAGGCTTCGCGCCGATCAGAGTCGCCGTGAATTTGTCATATGCTCAATTTCAAGGCAATGACCTCCCAACGCTCATCTCTGGAATACTTGAAGAGTACAACGTTCCTGCAGACTATTTAGAGCTCGAACTGACCGAACATATCGCCACCAATAACCCAGAACACACCATAGAAATCCTAAAAGCGTTTCAGCAACTTGGTATTCAAACGTCCATCGATGACTTTGGCACAGGCTATTCCTCGTTAAGCTATCTACAACGGTTTCCTGTCTACAAGCTTAAAATAGACCAATCCTTTGTACGTAACATGACCACCAACACCAATGATCATATTATTGTTGGGACCATCATTGTGCTTGCCCAGCAATTAGGCATGAAGACCATCGCAGAGGGTGTCGAAACCAAAGTTCAGCTTGATCTACTGAAAAGCATTGGCTGCGATGATATTCAAGGTTATTACATTAGCCGACCGATTCCTGCAGATGAATTCAAAGACCGTTACCTTCAGAGTGACCGAAATATAATCATCTAAAAAAACCTGACAACCGCATGGCGCTGTATTTTATGCCTTTTCTGTAAACCAACGCTCTCAGCAAAGACCCGAATGCACGGGTCTTACGCTATTCCCCGTTCCCTCAAAATGCCCTCATTCAACAGGTCAGTGTCGTCAAATATTAAGTTTTATTAAGACGCTTGATTATTCGTCTCACACTTGCAATTATAAATGATAACCATTATCAAAAATAGATTCGTGAAGACATGAATAGAGATGCGCAGCTCCAATTCACTCAGCTTTATGAAATGCATCAAGGATGGCTTTCCAACTTTCTTCGCAAGCGACTTGATTGTTCCCACAAAGCCGCCGATTTGATGCAAGACACCTATTTAAAAGTACTCGTGAGCGGAAAAATCCCTCCTTCCGAATACGCTAGGCCGTATTTGACTCGGATCGCAAAAGGCTTGGTGGTTGATCAATATCGTCGTTGGCGCATTGAACAAGCCTATGTGGAGTCTATTCGTCACCTTCCAGAAGCGTATCAGGCCGCGCCGGAGAAACGTCTTGAAGTCATCGAAACCTTAATCGAAATAGATACGTTACTGCACAAAATTCCTGAAAAAGTTCGCCAAGCTTTTCTACTTCGCAGGCTAGAAGGTTTGTCCTATTCAGACATTGCGTCTCAATTAAATGTGTCTGTGTCGTCTGTCGAAAAATACGTGGCGAGAGCATTACAAGCGTGTGCACTGGCAATGCTGGAGAGACAAGAATAATGCAGCCGAACCAAATTGACGTAGATCGCATTCAAAAAGCCGCTCATTTAATGGCAAGGTTGTGGTCAGATGAACCGTCCAAACATGATCAACACGCCTGTACAACATGGCGCGCCGCCGACCCAGCCAATGAAAAAGCCTGGCAATGCTTAATTCAAGCACAAGGGCATTTTGGTAACGTTCCGAAAGACACCGTAAAAATAATAGCTCGCAGCCGCAACATCTCTCGTCGACACATGTTGAGTCTGCTCGGCTTGTCTACTGCCGGCGTTTTCTTTACGGGCAGTTATATAGAAAATCGTACCATGTCATCCGGCCAAGATTATAAAAACTTAGCCACTGCCACAGGAGAAATAAAAAGCCTACAGTTGAGCAATACAACACGTGTGGTCTTAAACACCAGAACGACACTTTCCATGCCAACCGCCAGCCAATTCAAACTCGATGACGGCGAAGTTTTTCTCGATGTTTCCACCACAACGCCTTATCAAATTGAAACCCAAGAAGGCGTCATTTCCTTTCAGCAAGGTCAATTAGCGATACGGCGCACTGATGACATCACCCGAATAAGTTTATTTTCAGGCCGAAATATTCAACTACATGGTCGTCAAATGCAGGTGCCTTTGTCTATAAAACCAGGTGAAAGCATGGCTTTCAATGCCATCAATTCGTCTACGATGTCTCCTGCCAACCCAAATAGCATAGGCTGGGTCACGGGCAAGCTAATGGCACAACGCATGCCACTGACAGATTTCATTCACGAGCTCAGTCGTTACCGAAAAGGTGTACTTAGAGTTTCTCCGGAACTCAGCCAACTGGCTGTCACTGGTGTTTTTTCTTTAAGCAATACCGATCAAATTTTGCACCAACTAGAAGCAACCTTACCCATCCATGTTTATCAATTAACACCCTATTGGGTCAGTGTGACACAGGCCTGATTGCGCCTTTAAATCAACAAATGATAAAGAGTCTCATTTTCTTTTGTGGGTTTTTCAATCTCATTCGGTATGAAGGGTATAGGACATTCATCTGACTGAGAGCTTGAAACATGAAGTACAAGAAACACACCCACTTGAAACCCTTAATGCTAACCATTCCACTGTGTGTCTCGGCCGCGCTGTTTGGCTTCTCGCCAGCGGTTGCCGCAGAAGACTCCACACAAATGAACATCCAGTCTTATTCTATTCCTGCGGGTTCATTGGATATGGTGCTTAATCAATTTGCCCTGGCCGCAAACGTTAATTTATCGATCAACTCTGCGCTCACCACAGGCAAACAAAGCGCTGGATTAAAAGGCGACTACACACAAGAGAGCGCCCTAGACACAATACTGGCCAACACAAGTCTCGTTGCTCAACAAAATCAAAATGGCAGCTACATCGTCAAATCAGAACAAAGCGACAACGGATTCAATTTGCCCACGATTACAATTGAAGACAACACCGCCATGTCCGACATGAGCGCCCGCGACCAAAAAGGCTACGACGACGTTTACGACAAAGATGCCTCCACCACGTTTATTGGTAAAACCGAAGTAGAACGCTACAAGGGCACAACGCCATCGGATTTACTGCAAGGCGTTCCCGGCGTCTTCAGTGGCGAGGCTCGCAACAGCGGCGCGCTTGATCTAAACATTCGTGGTGTTCAAGGCCCCGGTCGTGTCCCTGTCACCATAGATGGCACGGAACAAGCGCTCACCGTTTGGCGTGGCTACAACGCTGCGACTAACCGCAATTACATCGACCCAAACCTCATAGGAAACGTGCAAATTTACAAGGGCGCCACCAATGAGCGTGACGTACACAGCGGCGTCGGTGGCGCCATGGTAGTCAAAACTCTATCACCTGATGACTTAATTCGTGACGGTGAAACCTTTGGGGCAGAGTTCAAAATAGAAGGAAGTAGTAATGCCACAGGAGAGCGAGTACCCGCCCTTCATACTGGCGAATTAGCAACAGATGTCGATGGTTACCCTTCAAGTAGCACTTACCCCTACAGTGATCCAACCTTACGCGTCGACTTAAAGAGTAAATCGGACAGTGATAACAACCCACTAAATGGCGGTGATTACGCTTATCGTGTTGCAGCGGCCAAAAAGAGTGAGCATTTCGATGTGCTCGCCGCTTATGCTTATCGAGAGCGAGGCAACTATTATTCAGGAAAAAACAATACGGGCTACTACAACAATCCTAGCGCCGCCGACACCCGAGACTACATCACCTCGCTTGCCCAATATTGGCAGCCTGGCGACGAAGTGACGAATACCTCCAGCTTAATGGAATCTTGGTTATTAAAAACCACTTGGCACATTGATGATGACCAACAAATTGGCTTCAACTTTCGACAATCTGATTCCACTTATGGCGAAATCATGCCGTCCAGAATCAATAACCAAAGCGACCGTAGTGCCATTCAATGGCCACTTAGTGACGTCAGTGCCAAGGCCTATAATTTAGAGTACGCCTACAAACCCATTGATAGTCGCTGGATCGACTTTAATGCCAATGTATGGCGTACCGACACAATCAGCGACACTTATACATCCGGTGGTTTTCCCAACCAACTCTTACCAGATGACACGTCAGGCATTCTTTATAACAATGCGGTCGCCAATGCCAACAGTACTCGTGACGGCATTACCCTTAGTAACAAAATGAGCCTCACTGATACTGTAGACCTGACTCTTGGCGGGCGCTTCCAGCACGAAACACTCACATCCGATGACGAATATAACGAAGCGGCCAGTGCTGGCTGGCGAATGCTACCACGTGCAGGTCGACGGGAAGAGTGGGAAACCAATTTTGATTTTGCTTGGCGCCCTACCGATAAGCTCAAACTCAATGCCGGCATGACCTATTCCGCTTATTGGGCGTTTGATGATTTCCTCGCGGCTCATCCTGGTGAGTTTAGCCAAAGCACTACCGATTATTACAATATTTCTTACAGCACAGGATATGTCCGTACAGATGAAGAAATTGCAACATTAGTTGCTGAAAGAACCGCCTTCTTTAAAACATATTTAGATTCTGGAGCTATAAGTAAAGCTCTATATGACAGTCTTGTTTCTAGCATTTCATACAGTAAGACAGTTATTGAAAATACTTACAACAACTATGCAACTTGGAAGCCCGATGCAGACGGCAATTACGACCGTGCCGACAACCCTTGCCTAAATGGTGAACTAGCAGGAGAAAATGTTGTTTCATGCAACACATTGGGAGTGAGTAGCGCATCCACAGCAGAAGCCAAAAAACACAAAGACCATGGCTGGGTGCCTCATGCAGGTATCAGTTACCAATTCACCGATTACAGCCGAGCTTATCTAACTTATACAGAAACCTTGCGCTACCCAAGCATGTTTGAAAGCACCATGGCATTTTCGGCATCTCAAAACCCTTACGGCGTCAAACCAGAACACGCCCATAACTGGGAGCTGGCTTATGTGCATGATTTAACCCAATGGTTTTCTAGCGCAGAGCATGCCGACGTCAAAATTGCCTACTACGACAACCTCACTAAAGACGTCATCGAACGAGATAGATATTTTAAATTCAACAACGTCGATGAACAAAAAATCCGTGGCATAGAACTCAGTGCCCGTTATGACAATGGTCGATTTTTCACCGGTTTAGGCGTGAATTACACCTTACAAAATGAAATCTGTGATGAAGACAGCGCGGCGATGCTGTCCACCAATGCTATGACACGAGCCGTTGATAATCCGATTCCTCGCTGCTTCAAATACGGTTTTCCTAATGGTTACCAACTCGCCCAAGCCACCCCGGAGCTTTCCGCCAACTTATCACTAGGAGGCCGTTTTATGGACCGTCGTTTAGAAATAGGTGGACGAGCTACCTATTACAAAGGCTACGAAAACAGTGATCTAGATTGGTACATCGCAAACTCTTATGGGGCCGGTGACAATGAACATGGTTATGTTTATTTCTATAACACGCCTTATAGCTGGGGCGACACTCTCATCTTCGACGCCTACGTCCGCTATAAAATTAATGAAATCTTTGATGTGGAACTCACCGGCTCAAACCTAAGCGACCAATATTACGTGGATCCAGCTACTCGATCTGCCGTAGCCGCGCCGGGACGCACATTTAAACTGGGTTTAACAGGCCGCTTTTAGCGACCCGTTAGCAAGGATGACACTACATAAGTAGTGTCATGGCAACCGTGTTTTCATTGGGAAAACACACAACACAATGGAGTAATACAATGAAAAAGTTACAACTAGTAAGCGCAATGACATTCGTGTTTGGTGCTCTAGCATTGTCTAACGCTACAAATGCAGCCGTTGTTGGTGCATCTAGTAATACGAGCTATGTACAAATTGCCGCATCAGACGTAAATGGTGGACCTCATACATCAGGGTTAGCAGGCATTTCTATCGAAGCGACAGGTCTTGGCACAGAGGTTGATTTTCAAGGTCTAACGGCCTATTCCCCAGCAGATGCTAATGGGGTTAATCAACTTAATTATGCTTACGATAGTGAAGAGGCTCCTGCAACTCACGCTTCCTTAGGTGTATTTAATTTCGCTCAGGTCGGTACAAGTGATGTTTGGTTTGGTGAGTGGTCTAAAACAGGGGATACTACGGCTGCAAGCCATACTGTTTATTATTCTGGTGCCAATGCGGATACTTCTGTACCAACCGCTGGTACGGCCACTTATACGGTCGTAGGTATCAATAACTACGACGGCACAGCAGCAAGCTTGCTAAACGGCACATTGACCGCTGACTTTGCTGCGGCAACGTTAACAGGCAACATGGCGAACACAAATGGCCTTACTGTTGATATTGGTACAGCGTCCATTAATAGCGATGCTTCTGTTACTGGCTCAGATGCAACAGCAAGCATTTCAGTAATAGAAGTCGCTTCTGCTGGTGACGTTTCAGCTCAATTCTACAATGGCCAAGCGGATCTAGCCGGCCTTGTTGACTTTGCTGACACGCAATACGACACCGCATTTGGTGGCTCTAAAGACTAAGTCATTATTATGATTTAACCTTAGCCGAGCATGATTATCCTGCTCGGCTTTTCTCTTTACTGCCTATAATGAGCCATTTACATGCGTTTTTCTAAAAACACACTCTGCAGCCTTCTTAATTATAAGACTTTCGGACTAGTCTTATTGTTTATGTTCTCGCAACCTGCCACGGCAGACGATCATGATCTAGATACTCAACTAAGGTTAAACCAAAGCATAGAACAACAAAGCAATTCAAAGGAAAGTGAGTTACTCAAAGATGAAGATTACCTACCAGGAAAACGCCCAGAGCTGATTCTCAATAGCAAGTCTTACACCGTAGGACACAATGCTAATGATATCGGGCGTGCACTCTACGTTTCCATCAAGCAAAAACAATGGAATGCCGTTGTTTATTTTCTCAACGAATATCAAACCCTCCCTGATGCTGACCCTCTTTTACTCGCTTATGCGAAAGGCGCGCTGGCTAGAATACAAGGTAATATGGAGCAAGCCACGATAGAATATCGCCACCTCCTCGACCTGAACTCTGAATTTTTGCCGGGCCAACTGGAACTGGCTCGCGTCTTATTTGAAGATCATCAAGACAAAGAAGCGGAGGAAATGTTCACTCAGATATCCGCCATACTTGATCCAGACAACGCACAACAAGCTGGCGTAAACCGCACAGTAGAAAGTTTCCGTAAAGCACTTGAACAGCGCCGTGATTGGTCGACTTCCATCGCGCTTGGTGCAGTATGGAATGATAACCTTAACCAATCCTCAGAAAGCCGAACTTGTCTGCTGATGTATCAAAATCAATGTGTTTATGAACGTAAAATCCCTGACGCCATGTCAGCAACAGGGCTTGATTACGAACTTACCATCAACAAATACATGCCAATTGTCGGTCATAATGGACTGTATTCTCGCTCTTTGCTGTACGGTAAAAGTTATGGTGATTACAGTGATTACAATGAAAGTACGTTAGTAACACAGCTAGGTTATCGCTACCAAGATATTGGTGACCAGATACAACTCGCTCCTTCTTTTGAATTTTCCGCCTATGGCAATAAAGCGATGTACAGTGCCTTAGGCCTCCATGGCGAATGGACTCGCCGCTTTTCTAACAAGCAAATGTTCAAACTCCAAGGCGATTACAAAGAACTGCGCTACAAAAAGCAAAACTATGAACGTTATAACGGCCCTTCCTACTCAGCAAACGCAACCATGTGGCAAGTCTTGCCAAACAGCTGGACGTTATTCGGAGGTGTAGATGGATTAGATAGGCAAGCAGACGATAAACCCTATGGTTATATACAACTCGGCGTACGGCTGGGGGTCTCAAAATCGTTTTCTAATGTTCTAAGCGCAACATTTTTCACCTCTTTCCGCGAACAAACTTACAAAGCGTACAGCAGCATTCTTGGCGCAAAACGCAATGACCATGAAAGCAGTTACACATTGATCTTGAAATCGCCTCAACTGTCCATCTTAGGTTTTACTCCGAGCCTAACCATCAAACACTCAAATATAAACAGCAATGTAGATTGGCTATATAGCCGTGAAAACAACCAAGTCAGCCTAAAATTAGAGAAGACTTTTTAGCCATGATAAAACCGTATAACTTAACTCCCTTTATCTGTGTTTTCCTGTTGCTTGTTAGTCCGCTTTCTTGGGCCGCCGGAAATTGGCAGTACTACCAAGATAAAGCCATGACCCTTTACCAAGAAGGCGATTACATCAAGGCAGAAAAAAATGCAAAATACGCTATCGAGATCGCCAACAAAGCCGACAACGGCAAAGCGTTTAGAGCCAGCAGTCTCAACTTATTGGCATTTATTCAAATCGCACAAGACAAGCAAGACACTGCAATTGATTTCATCAATGATGCTATCAAATTTACAAAAAACGCTTACGATGACGAACACCCTCAAGTAGCCACTCTGTTATTTAATAAAGGCAATTTTCTTGAGCAGGCAGGCCAACCACTAAATGCCATTGAGGCTTATTCCCAAGCTTGGCAAATACAAAAATTTGAGGATGTTCAAGAAAATGACGTTTTAAAAACCGTAAACGCGTTAACTCGTCTTCATAATGAATCGAAGAATTATGCCGAAACCATATCCATCGTCGAAACCTTGCTAAAAAGCAAAGACCAGCAAGAATTCAGTGAGCTGTTCCGTCAAATTAATTATTCTCTGGCCGATGCGCACCTTCAACAAAACCAAGCAGAAGCCGCACAACGCACATTAAAAGAAGAACTCGAACGAGAGCAAAATGCTCTAGAAAGTAATGACGTTCGCCTTGCGGAAACACTGGAGCGCCTCGCTGCGCTTTACGATGAACAAGATCTACAAAATTCAGCAATATCCTCTCGTGAACAGGCGCTAAAAATCCGAAACAAATCAGGTAATTCATCACTCGCCAACGTGATGAATTTAAATGAATTGGCTTTGAACAGCCAACAGAAAAAAGACTATAGCGAAGCAGAAGCTCTTTACCAAAAAGCGTTAATGGGGTTGCGTGAACTGAATCAAGATAAAGGCATAGAACAAGCCCTGATACTGGGTAATTTAGGCAGCCTGGAAGATGAGCAAGGTGATACAAAAAAAGCCCTAACACTTTATCAACGGAGTCTAATACTGCATGGTAAAACCCCAACACAGCCATTACAAGCCGCTTATACTGCCGCAAGAGCGGGTGCTATTTTCTATAACAAAAGAGACTACCCAAAAGCAGAGCCCCTCTTTCTCCAATCACTCTCCCTGATGGAAAAAGCGCAGGCACCTTATAATGCGATGAAAGTCGCATTAGGGAATCTCATCGCACTGTACGCGGCATGGGATAGATATAAAGAAAAATCAAAATTCTTAAAACAGCAAAAAGCATTAGATGCGCAACATAAAACGTCTCGAACAACTTTAAAATGTTCAGAAGATGATACTTGTTAAGCGAGCATAGGGTAAGTGAAGAAAAATAAATGCAATATATTCAAAACAAAGTGGCACAAAATTGACCATTCAATTCTATTAGTCCTGTAGAAAAGATAACCATAACCAAGTCCTGCAACACCTGCCACAATAGCGTACTCAACGCCTCCACCGATATGAGCCAAACCGAAAAGTATGGCGGTTAAGACTGGCGCTATCAGTATATAAGATTTTCCCTTTAGAGCCGTTGCTAGCCCTTTTTGAAGGAAACCGCGGAAGAAAGCCTCTTCAGCAACACATGTGAACAACAAATTAACGACAACGAAGATAAGCCAAAAACTGGGGGCTTTCATGTCAAATTGAATCAGCCCTAACGACATAGCCAAGCCCAAAGTCACAATCGGCGTTAGAATAAATAAAATCAATGCCCCTTTAGATTGATGCCTGCTTTGAAAATAAGAAACTTTCGCCTGCCCTCCAAAATAATACGCCAGTAAAAATAAACCAACCAAGCCCTTATCGAAGTTTACATATAAGCTAAACGGTATTGCACCTACACTAATTGTCTCCCCTTGAACCACGGCATGATTATGAAAACCGGGCAATAAATGCATAGCCAGAGCGAGTGAAACAACACCAAACAGGCAAACCATCACTCTGGGAAGCCAGACTTGTCGCAAGGTTAATGAAGAAAACAGCAACCCAGAATAAACAGCAATCACAATGATGCCTTGAACACTCAGTACGCCTTCTATATATCCAATAATCACAGCTGCTAAGCACGTCAAGCACCACAACGGCACCTTCATAAATAAGGGTTTAAAAGGAGTAAAGACCAATAAAACAGATAAACCAAGTAAATAAAAAGCCAAAAGAACCTCTGCTAAAGACAGCGAAAATCAAAATCAACACAATTAAATGGTACCAAAAATAGCTTCAGTACGTGGGCGTTATCTCTCAAAGACTTTCCCCGAGCCGTTTTCTCAGTCACTTATTTCAGACGTAAAAAAGC
>NZ_AYOZ01000011.1 GCF_000508165.1 Marinomonas profundimaris
GGATCTACAGATTTTGTGCAACCCTTTTCTAGGTTTTTTTATCAATTTGTCATATTAATATACATCAACGCCGAAAACTGATTAACCCTTGATCAATAAGCATAAAAAAGCCCATTACTTGTACAAATAATGGGCTTTTTTTGATGACGGTTTTGTTTATAGAGATCCAGTTTCTGCCTCGCGGCGACGTTTCACTTCATAGACAATCGCCAATAAAACGGTAATTGAAATCATCACTAACCCAAGTGCATTTACAGCGGGCGTTAAACCCGTTCTCACTTTGGATGCAATATAGACCGTCAGCGTTGTATCGTACCCTTTCACAAATAAAGTCGTGTTGTAGTTCTCGAACGATTGAAGAAAGGCGATCGCGGCGGCAGAGATAATGGCCGGTTTTAAGTAAGGCAAAAGAATACGCCGGAACGTTTGCCACTGAGTTGCGCCAAGACTTAACGCCGCATTTTCTAGCGTACGATCAAATCGCTGCAATCGCGCCAATACCATCAGCATCACATAAGCGGCAATAAACGTCGTCTGCGCCATCACCGTCAAAAACACACCACCACTGACAGACAAGCCTTTCCAAAAAATGAGCGTCGAGATACCAACAATGACCCCTGGCGTTAACAATGGTGACATCATCAACGAATATAAAAAGGTTTTTCCCCTTCCCTGTACGGTGGAAAGAAATAACGCACAGCAAATCCCGATCGGCACAGCGATAATCAATACACCGGCTGCGACAATAATACTCGTCCACAACGCCTTCCACATCGCCCCATCTTGAGCCAGCGCTTCAAACCATTTAAGCGTTGCCCCTTTCCAAGGCGAGACAGTGGGGAAGCGACTGTCATTAAACGTCGCCAACCCCATGATAATGAGCGGTGTAAAAAGATATAAAAAGAACACACCAATGTAGAAGCGAACACCCCAACGCATAATGATTTCAGATTTCATTTTGCAATGTCCCCCAATCCCACTTTAAAGATCCGCATCACCAAGGCAATAAAGCCGATACAGATAATGAGCAACAAGAAAGCGTAAGCGGCGCCTTGATTCCAATCGCCCCCCTCAAAAAACCAATTGTAGATAATTTGAGTAAACCAACGACTGCCAGGCGACCCGAGCAAAGCAGGAACCGCATAGCTGCCCGCCGCCAACATAAAGGTCATAATACAGCCCGTCGCAATACCGGGTTTAGCATGAGGAATCACCACACGCCAATGTGTACGAATCCATCCCGCGCCCAAATTCCGTGCGGCTTTAATTTGATTGGTATCCAAACTTTCAATCGCGTTATAGATTGGGAAAATCATAAACAAAATATAGGCATACACCATACCGATCAGCACGCCGCCATCACCTGACAAAAATCGAATCGGCCGATCAATCAAACCCAAGCCTAACAACAGCGCATTAAGCGGGCCTTTATAGGCCAAAATAATGTACCAAGAAAACGTACGGAGGATTTCATTAATCCAAAAAGGAATAATCAGCAACAGCAAACACAGCGCGGCTTTTTGCGGCGTGGCCACTTTCGCCAAATAGAATGCAATCGGATAACTCACGATTAAGGTTAGGCTCGTCACCAGCACACTTGACCAGATCGTTTTAAAGAAAATTTTAAGATGTATCAGATTATTAAACAGCGTTTCGTAGTTTGTCAGTGAATAGACATCTTTTGGACCGCCAATGTCAGCTGGCAATAAGTTCGGTCGGAACGAATAATCCACCATCAAAAGCTGTGGTAAAATAACCAATCCAATCAGCCAAATGGCAATCATGCCAATAATACCCACGGCCAACCCACTGCCAAAACGCGCCTTGAGCTGACTAAACATGGTCCGCTCCTACAATGACAATCGCATCTTGCTCTCGATAAGACAGGCTAACCGGCGCGCCTTTTTTCAACGCGTCCGAAAACTGATGTGTACCAAGCTGAATCGACAAGGCTTGATTGGCAGGCGTATTCGCATTCAGCGTGAGATACGCACCTTCGAAATTCACTTCTTGAATCTCGGCTTGCAAGCTATGCATGCCGTCTTCTGCTTGTAATCTGAAATGCTCAGGGCGAATAAATAACGTCGCCGTTTGACCCACGGATAGATTTCCTTGAGCGCGACCAACAAGCTTGCCAAGCGGCCCACAATCTAAGGTAACAAATGCAGAGTTCACCTCGATAATCTTGCCGCTCACGCCATTGTTTTCACCCACGAACGACGCCACAAACGCAGTGTGTGGATCTCGATATAAGGTAATAGGGTCGGCGACTTGCTGAATCTGCCCAGCAGACATCACCGCAACACGATCCGACATGGTTAATGCTTCGCCTTGATCGTGCGTAATGTAGATGAAGGTAATGCCTGTTTTACGTTGAATGGCTTTCAGTTCCGTACGCATATGCTGACGCAACTTTAAATCGAGTGCCGACAAAGGTTCGTCTAGCAGCAAGACTTGTGGCTCTACTGCCAGTGCACGTGCAATCGCGATGCGCTGTTTTTGCCCGCCAGACAATTCCGCAATTTTTTTGGTGCCACTGTCTTCTAATGCCACCAGCTCAAGCAGTCGATTTGAGGCTTTTTTACGCTCACTTCTTGAAACACCACGCACCTCTAAACCAAATTCAATATTCTCGGACACTGTCATCAAAGGGAAAAGCGCAAGATTCTGAAAAATCATTGAGGTTGGGCGCTTATTGGCGGGGACACCTCGCATACTCTGACCGCCAATTTTTACATCACCTTGTGTTGGATCTAAAAAACCACTAATCATATTGAGGATGGTCGTTTTGCCACAGCCTGATGGCCCTAAGAAGCTAAAAAATTCACCAGACTCAATTTTTAAATCGGTTTTCTGTATGGCGGTAAAATCCCCAAACTGCATGACGGTATTATCTAGATGAACACTACTATCCATATTTCTCTCGCTGGTTATTTTTTCTCGATACAAAAAAGCCCCTTGTGCACAAAACGCAAGGGGCCTTCGAGGTTATGCAGACAAGTAACGGTCTTGGTATTCATTACGCAATGCGACATACCATGGCTCTTGAATTGGCCACCACCAAAGCTTCGCAAGGTCTTCTTTCGAATAAGAATCTTGGAAAAATTGTTTGGTTGCAGCAGGCAACAACGCGTCCGCGCCTTTCGCGGTTGAGTTATAGCCTGTCGCTTTCACGAACATCGCACCCGCTTCTGGCGTGTAATACCAGTTTATAAATTCATACACGGCATCCACGTTATTGGCGTTCTTAGGAATAACAAAACCTTCCATCCACGCCAGTGCGCCTTCTTTTGGCGCGCCGTACGCGATTGGTTCGCCTTCTGTTTTCAATTTGAATGCCGTGCTGTCCCACGTTTGACCAATGACAGCGCCATTAGTACGGAACGCACCTTGCGCTTCGTTTTCTGTCGACCAGAATTGCGCAATCGAGCCTTTGTGCTCAACCGCGACTTTTAGAATCACATCAAAATTTGCACGCATCGCTTTTTCGTTTTTATACGACTCAAGCAATGGATAAGGAAGCTTACCGGCTTTTTCTAACCACAAGCCGATGCCAACCAAAGCGGAATGGCCACGCACGGTTACACCACCCGCATTTTCTGGTTTCCAAAGATCACCATAACTTAAGTTTTTAGGGTCCACGTTTGCGTCTTGTGTGTTATACGCAATGGCTTCAGTCCCCCAGTCAGAAGGCGCGAAATAACGCTTACCTTTTACAATCCCACCTACATCGGAACCCGCAAGCGCGCTTTCTAGGCAACCACTCCATTTAACACGCTTCACATCAAGAGGTTGAATTAACTCGTAATCCACATAACCTGGCACACGATCTACGGTTGGCATAATGATGTCGAAGCCCGTTCCATCGGTTGCACGCAGCGAGTTCATTAACTCATCATTGGTACCGTATGGTGTGAACGTGGCAGTAATGCCAGTTTTGGCTTTAAAATCGGATAGCATTTCATCGGTAATGTAACCAGCCCACGCATAAATACGCAGCTCTTTGTTCGCCGCGATGGCTTGGTTGATCGAAAACGGGGTAGCGGCAACAGCACCTGCAACAGAGGCGCCTTTCACGAATTGGCGACGGGAAAGGGTCATTCTTGAGCTCCTTTGATTTTATATCATTGTTTTGTTATTTCATTAGAAAAGCATCTTAACGTCGAAAACACACTGTTATTAAACGCTCGTTTAATATCATTTTTAATTTAATACAAAATAATGACGAAAAAGTGACCATGAAAGGTTTTTTTTCCAATTGGACAAGATTCACCTCAATGACGTCGTGATTGATCAAATTTATGACGTTTTTGAGTGATATCTCTCACCCTCACATAAAAACATTCCCCTTCGTCACTGTCACATTTTTGTCACACACACCTATTAAAGTAGTCCAACCCGTAACATTATGTAAACTAAGTAGGTGCTTGATTGAAAATTTCCCATGTGACACGAACGACAACCGCCAGTTATTTAGTGATTGCCATCATGCTTATTGGCTTGCTGCTGTGGAGCTTAATGAAGTTCCGTAGTGCCTTTGAGCAAAGCGACACGTACACACAAGTTTGGGAATATTCATCCATCGATTTAAAACAGCAAATTGAAGGCTATTTGTCTTCCGGTGAAGCGTCGGCTTTACAGGCCGCAGGCGAATTCATCAACGATAAAATACGCCCTGCTCTCAGCACACTACCCGACACCATCAAAAACCCCATCAACACGCAATTAACGGAGATCGAAAGCAGCTTACAATCCGATGTAAGAGCCGCCGGTAAACTGTCAGGGAATCCGTTTGCCTTGATTGAAAACAACGAACGACAAACCATCTTGTCCTTAAATTCTTTAGCGGACAAAGTTCAATCTTTCCAAACACAACATGACTTATCGTCCGCCGCGCCCTACCTCGCTAGCCAAGCGGCATTGTATTCTGGTCTTGCCCACGTCAGCAGCGCAAAAAATGACTACCTTGCCAATCGCACCTCAGACAATCACCAACGTTTGAAAGAAAATATTCAAGACTATCAAGCCCACATTAAAGCATTCAGTGATTTACCAATCTTGGCACTAAACGAAGAACTTGATGACAGTGCAGGCGATGACCTTTCGTCATTAATGGGTTGGGCTGACGATACCGAAAGCAGCGGAGATATTGTCGACCCTCTCGAAGAAACGAAAAGCGAATTGCACACTTGGTCAAACCGCTATTTAAAAGATGTGGATTCCAGCCTGACCAACATAGAGCAAGCCGTCGCAGCGCAAACCAAAATCCGCACTCAAATCAATCAGCTTGAAACCATTTTAAAAGCAGGCACGGAAGACATTCAAAAAAGCGCCGAGGCGACACAGCAACAAACCTTAATGGCTTTCTCTGTTTTCGTCATATTGATGGTACTCACGACCATCTCTGTCCATATTTTCCAAAACAGAGTCGTTGTAAAAAGTGCCGGAGATTTATACATCGCCGTCAAAGACCTAGTCGAACACCAGAACATCAACAGACTGACCGTTGGCAAAAACAAGAACGAGCTGTCAGACGTTGCCCATTACTTAAATCGCTACTTAGAACAAATCGCCGTTCAACGGCAGCAAAGAGATACTGAGCTCAACAACATTTCGCTGTCGCTCAACGACATGCTAAACGCCTTTGGGCAAGTACACGAACTGAGTACCGCCTCGAACCAAGAATTAGACAGTACCCTTGAGATGTCTAATCAAATTGAAGTGCTCGCAAACAAAGCCGAAGTCCGAGCGCGTGAAGTAGAAACCTATGCGATAGAAACCAACACCGCGATGTCGCACAGTGTTAATCAAGCCGCGTCCTTGGCGGTGGCAAACCAAACCACGATTGAGAGATTAAACAGTAGTAAGAAATCGCTATTGAACCTGGAATCCTCTGTGTCCAATGCCACCTCAATAGTGACCGGCATCAAGGACATTTCAGAACAAACAAACTTGCTTGCATTGAACGCGGCGATTGAAGCGGCACGCGCCGGTGAACACGGGCGAGGCTTTGCCGTCGTGGCATCGGAAGTTCGAACGCTTTCCAGCCGAACTCAGCAGTCATTAGAAGAAATCACAGGGATCTTTTCAACCTTGTCGTCTGCGACAAGCAAGCTGAAAAAAAATCTAGAACTGATCGAGAGCGCGTCAACAGAACAAATTAGCCTGACCCAAGCCTTGGGGCAATCCGCACAAGAAGTGCTTGAAAAATCGGAGCAATCAACACAGCTAGCGAAAAAGGCAACGGGCTATGCAGCAGAGCAAAAACTTGGAATGAGTGGACTCAACAGCGCGGTTGTTAAAGTGAGAGGACAAGCCAATGAATCTGAAGCGTTCATGTCAAAGGTGACCGACAGCATCAAACAAAAGATCCAAGACATCACCACAACGCTGGGCATCAAGTAACGACTCAAGTGAAGAATGAGGCCAAATGACAGACACAAAAAATCCAGCCGATGCTGGATTTTTTTAGATCAACCATTTGCCACAAACGTTTAAAACAAAACGCGTGCTTTCACAGTGCCTTCGACTTCTCTTAATTTCTCAAGCGCCAATTCACCTTCTTCTGCATCCACGTCCATTACCATGTAGCCCAATTTCTCCGTAGTACGCAGGTATTGGCCCGTGATGTTAATGTTGTGCTCAGAAAAGATAGCGTTGATTTTAGACAATACGCCAGGACGGTTTTCATGAATGTGCAAGATACGATGATTGTCCGCTTGCGATGGCAAGGCCACTTCAGGGAAGTTAACCGCCGCCGTGGTTGTACCCACGTCAGAGTATTTGATCAACTTATCGGCCACTTCGACGCCGATGTTCTCTTGCGCTTCCATAGTGCTGCCACCAATATGAGGCGTTAGAATCACATTGTCTAAACCGCGTAATGGCGACACAAACTCTTCATCATTGCCTTTAGGTTCAACAGGGAATACATCGACTGCTGCACCACTCAAATCACCGGCTTTAATGGCATCCGCCACAGCGCCAAGATCGGCAACCGTGCCACGAGAAGCATTAATGAAGATAGAACCTTTCTTCATTTGAGACACTTCTTTCGCGCCAATCATCATCTTAGTGGAATTGGTTTCCGGAACATGCAAACTGATAATATCGCTCGTCGACAATAGCTCTTTCAAACTCTTGATTTGACGCGCATTACCTAACGGCAGTTTGGTAACAATGTCGTAGAAGCACACTTCCATGCCTAGGGATTCGGCTAATACGCTCAGCTGTGTACCAATGCTACCGTAGCCAATGATACCTAAACGCTTACCACGAGTTTCGAAAGAGCCAACCGCTGATTTGATCCAACCACCACGATGACACGCTGCGTTTTTCGCAGGAATGCCTCGAAGCAATAGAATCAATTGACCGAGCACTAACTCGGCAACGCTTCGCGTGTTCGAGAATGGCGCGTTGAAAACAACGATCCCTTTTGAACTGGCTGCGTCTAGATCAACTTGGTTTGTACCAATACAGAAACAACCGATAGCCACCAATTTATTGGCGTGCTCTAGTACTTTTTCGGTCAACTGGGTACGCGATCGAATGCCAATAAAATGCGCTTCCGAGATCTTCTCGATCAGCTCATCTTCCGCTAATGCGGTTTTATGATACTCAATGTTGGTATAGCCTGCGTCATGCAATGCATCCAGTGCAGATTGATGAACGCCTTCTAATAACAAGATCTTGATTTTGTCTTTGTCTAGTGAGTTGCTACTCATGGCTCGTTCGACTTCTCTATGGTGGTGGGGGGAAAAAGTTGGCGTATCTTAACACAAAATAACGCGTATCTTAACGCCGATATGGGAATGTCTTTCATTATGACAAGAGTGGCATTCATAGAGAGAGTGCAAACAACACCCTCCCACATGCTCGCTATTCAGACAGTCGGTTTTCTTTGTAAATAGACGCCAGTTTCGACATGGTGCGTATAAGGGAATTGGTCAAACATCGCATAGCGAACCACTTCGTGAGTGCTCGACAACGACTCTAGGTTTGACTTAAGCGTTTCGGGATTGCAGGAAATATACAGAATCGAATCTATTTTCCGAATCAGCTCAACCGTCGCGTCATCCAATCCAGCACGTGGCGGATCCACCAACACAACCGAAGGCGTCAACTCACTCACGCCCGCTTGCATCAAGCTCTTGGGTAGTTCTACATCGCCATTTAACGCAGCAGACACATCCTCACTGGCCATTTTAACCACTTGGACATTGGCCATACCATTAATGGCGATATTCAACTGCGCCGAGTTCACTGAGACTTTTGAGATTTCTGTCGCCACGACACGATCAAAACGTCGAGCAAGCGGAATCGAAAAATTTCCGTTACCACAATACATTTCCAACAAATCACCAGACGCGTCTTTGGTCACATCCAACGCCCATTCCAGCATCTTTTCGCTTATATCGGCATTCGGTTGAGTAAAGCTGTTTTCTACCTGTTGGTAATGAAATTTCTGTCCATTAACCGTCAAGGTTTCCATGACAAAGTCACGGGTGAGAATTTGTTTCTTCTTACGACTACGACCAATAAAGTGACACGCGGGAAACGCATCATTCAGTTGTTGTGCCGCGGCGTTCCACTCAGCATCAATCGGTTTATGGTAAAGCAGGCTGATCAGGGCTTCGCCCGTCTTGGTGGTTAAAAAATCCACTTGAAAAAGCTTATAACGCAATATCGGCGTATCACGCACGGCATCCAGAAGCTTCGGCATGAGTTCATTAATAAGGCTGGATGCGGCAAGAAACTGATCCGTACGAATCGGCGTTCTTGGGTCTGCGGAATCGAACATCGCGTAATACAGGTCATCGCCATCATGCCAAATACGAAATTCAGCACGCATTCGATAATGAGACGGCTGGCTCGCGAAAACTTCCATCTCAGGCAATGATAAGGTCGCCATTAAATTGGCCAGTTCAGTCTGCTTATCTTGCAGCTGCTGTTCATACATTTCTGGTTGGATTTGATCCGGTCTCATGACTCATTCTCTTGGAAGCGGTGATAACTAATATTCTTAGCGCGCGGCATTATACGAGTTCCCTCGTCACAAATCTAATGACGAAAAACAATGAGAGAGCGCTATTTAATGAAGGTATTTAGGGCCAAGTAGAATCGCGAGCGATAATGTCAGTGAAAACGTACCATCATAGTCGTCTTCAGCTTCATGTGTGAACTGGGGTTTTATCTGGCCAATCAGCCAATCTTTATAAATTAAACGTTCATATTGAATATTGTATAAGAAACTGTCTGGCTGAACAGAGTGCTCACCCGATTGAAGAAAGCTCAATTGATAAGCCATACGATTTTTTTCATTCAATAAATGCTGCATGAAAAAATTTTCACGCGCATAAAACAGGCCTTCTTTATCAAGCCAGGTCACACCGACATCGGCACCATAATTAAATTGAGGCGTGACGGCATAACCCGTGCCCAAACCATAACGTGCCCCCACCCCTTTTGAATAATAAGCAAACATCTCTTGTTTCTGCCACCAATTCCATTGCCCGATGACATCGCCTTGTTTAAAGCGCAAGCGCAAAAAAGGGTCCAGTGGGAAATCAACTCGCACACCAGCATCCACATCCATTCCAATGTCTTGTTTGATGTATCGTACTGCAGCAGAAATGGTGGTTTTCAACGCTGAATTGACCACGGTGGTTTCCTGTGAGGACTCACCTCTCAAGCTTTCAGGGGCCAGCGTATCCGGTTCAGATTCAACGACTAAACTCAATCTATCTTGCGTGTTAGGAAGCTTTAATTGCGTTCGGAAGTCGAAAAAACTCGAACGCTCACTTCCTCCAAACACGGAACCAAAACGTATTTGTAGGTTACTTTCTGAGTTATAAACACGCTGCTTTCCCGATAAGAAAGAATCGATATTGCTAGACCAACTACCAATGGTTTTCGACACTTTTTCATGAGAACTCAGCCACCAAGCCGATTCATTTTTTCCTATCGGCTCACTGCCTTCTGTTGATTCGCTGCTTTCCACTACAACGGGAAAGTCAGCCTCACTGATTGCATCGTCTGCAAAAGCCGGCAAGGAACAAAGCGACGCCACGCACACCATCACCATTTGCTCCTTGCGGATCAGCATCGCTTAGTTGCCTTTCAGCATTTGCTGAATCATCAGGGACGAATTTTCGGCCGCCACTTTCAAGTATTCTTCAAAGCTTTGAGGTGATTCTTTACCCGCGATGTCAGACAGAGATCGCACCACGACAAAAGGGGTGCCAAATTTGAAACACACTTGAGCCACCGCAGCCGCTTCCATTTCGACCGCCACAAGCTCAGGAAAAAGAGCACGTACTGCTTCCACACGAACGGGGTCGTTCATAAAGCTATCACCGGTTCCAATCAAGCCTACTTTCGCCTGCACTTTCGTCACTGCTTGTAATGCTTTTTTGGCCTGATTCACTAGGTCATTGTTCGCTGCGTACGTCGCAGGCATATTGGGAACCTGCCCCATGACATAACCAAATGCCGTCACATCCACATCGTGATGAACTACCTGATCCGAAATCACAACGTCTCCGACCTGTAAATCTGGGTCGAAACCACCAGCAGAACCAATATTAATCACATATTCTGGTTGGAACTGAGAAAGCAGCAAGGTAGTCGACACGGCTGCATTTACTTTGCCAATACCGGACTTAAGCAACACAACTTCTTTGCCTTCAAATGACCCAACAAAAAAATCGCACCCTGCAATAGACTGTTCACGGACATCGGTCATCCATGCTTTGATGACAGCCACTTCTTCGTCCATGGCGCCAATTAATCCAATTACGCTCATTCATTGCTCCTAGTGTTGGTATGTTGTTGCATCAATTTTTGTGTAAATAGCCCGATTTGATCGCCAGAATACGGCAACCTCATTTCGAAAAACGCCACATTATCCGGCATTTCCGGCCACCTTTGTACTGAAAAAAATCTGACATTAGGAAAAGCCGCTTGAATTGACCACAGCTGTGCGTTTGGCTGTGGCTCCAATAAAACAATAGTGGCGTCCGTGTGGTATGACAGCACCACAAAATAGTTGGATAAGTCAGTCAGCCATTGGGTTGCGACATCGTGCTTTTCTAACTCGCTATACCAAATTGCTTTGCTTACTCGGCTTCCGCCGACGATGACCCACGATTCATCCTGCCCATTCGAATAGGTCGGTGCAATTCCTTCCAATGCGTTCGCTTTGACCAACACCTGATGTAAGTTGTAATCAAAAGAACAGCCTACTAAGGTGAACACCTGAGGCGCCACGTCGACGGGCAATGTGCTGTTCAGCCACACAATAGGAAGTTGATCTCGACTGTATTTGAGTTTCAATACCCGAGTCATTTCTGATTGCGCCTCAACGTCTTTATCACACCCAATCAACACCGCATCAAATTTAACCACGGCGCTAGACTGAGTGAAAAAGCTGTCCGTTGACACATATTCTTCAACTTGAACACCCAACCGCAACAAGGCCTCTTTCACCGCCACCGCATTCGGATAATCATTCGATACCCAAGCCACCACTTGATTTGGCGCTAATGGCGTCAGCTCATGTTTTGCCTCGCATTCGTCCATCATGACATTCAGTTGCAATGCGTTGTTTTGCAGGGTTTTTTGCTGTCCACCAAGATGCGCCAATAAGGTTTTCAACATCCAAGAGAACAACGGCCTAAATGTCATGTCATTCATCGCCACCATTTCAAGTTCAGCGCCTTCAAAGCGAACCGTCAAACGACGTTCAGCCATGTCATTCGACATCACCATCATAAACAAAACACGGATCAAGCCTCTGAAATTCGCATCTACCGCGACGATCTTCGCCCCTGATTCAACCGAACAATCCAAGAGCGCTCGATTTGCCTCCACACCCATCGCCATCATGACTCGAGCGCTTTCCTGACAGAAAACCTCGCCAATGGGCAAATAAGCCACTTCACTTTCATCCGATCTGATATCGTCTAATACGGACATCAATAATGTAAGCCAACCTTTCAAATGGCTGGCGTCAATATGGTTTGGCAACGTAGAAAGATACGTCAGTTCATTCAAAATGGCGTCTGTATCGACCTTTTTTTGCGCCGCGGATGACAAAGGCTGCAATTGTTCAAGCTGCCAAGTCAAACTGGTTTCTTGAGTCACATTTCGGCCGACCAATAACAAGCCTCGATAAGCGCTCTCGTTTTGAAACGAATGCGCCTGCCATTGGTAAATACGTCCGAGATGACTAATCGTAAGATCGAATGAGACTCCGAGACCGCCCTTTAATGCTTCCTGAATCGATTGATGACACGAGATTGGCATAAAGTCGAACAAGGTTCGGGCCTTGCCTGCATCTGGGAAAAGGCACTTAGCTTCCTCGTTAATCAACTCCACTTCTGCCACTTCATTACAAAAAATAATGGCACTGTGAATCGACTCGGCAAGCAGTGTAAACCTCAGTTCTTTTGCTTTAATGAAGGCCTTATATTGGTTGCTTTGCAGCTGAATGGGTTGCAACTCGCTAAAAGGCAATAATTCCTCTTCAGGCCGATACGCTATTGCACCCAGTGGGCGGAAGATCAGTGTTTTGACCAAATGAGATAGAAGCAAATAAAAGCACAGGGAAACTGCGCCAACCCCCACAATCAAAGGCAACGCGGTGCTTAATAGCGTAGAGGACACTGTGTGTTTTTGGCTGATATCCAATTGTAAGTCCGCTTGAACGGGTGATACCAATGGCAAACTCGAGCGCAAAACAGAACCCGATAAATCGACACCGTTACGATGCTCTTCCAACAACACGCGATCATCAGCCTTATCATAAACACGCACCGCGCTCACCTGAGCACTTTCAAGCAACTCTGTGGCCAAGGTTAAATTGTCGTTTAGTGAGATAAAACCATACAAAAAACCTATATTTTCCTGCTCGGTGGACAGCAGTTTTTTCTTATACATGAGCAAAATAGAATGATCGCTTGTGACAATAGACGCCCATCTATTAATGAGCCCTTCCCGTAACACAGACTGAAATGACACACTCGTAAAAAGGCGCGCTCGAGGGTCCATAGAATGCTGACCATTCGTCCATTCAATGTAGAAAAAATCCAAACCGCCGAAAAGCAATACTTCATGATGACTGAACAACAAATCCAATTCGTGACCAGGCGCATAATCCCCAAGTGAAAGATCCTGCCCGATGAATTTCATTTCGTCTTCGGCACGAGCCAAATAACTGTTGAACGCTTGCTCTACCACTCGGTGCTTCAACACCAACCCCTGCTCTTCAGCAGACTGATTCAAGACTTCGATAAAATACAGAATCATTAATGCAACAATGGTAAAAGCCACGCAAACCAAGGCCAATACTCTTTTTCGCAAACGATGCCTTAAGCTAATATTCACTTCTGCCATAATTCCACCGAATAGTGATACGCCTGCTGAACCATCAAACGAACGCTGTCTGGATCTAATTCTGCCGGCATTAACGTTGCGTGCGCGACATAAAGACTGGGCATATTTTTCCCTTCAAGGTCCATTTTTATTGCTTCTGCTACCGCAATGGACAAGTCATCTTTCATGAAAAGCACACTCACCTTCACTCGTCTGCTTTCTAGATCAGCGATGCCATGCAGAGGCAGCCCCCACGCGTTCGTTTGAACCCTTGGTGCGAGGTTCCTTTCTTTCAATGCCGCGACAACGCCATCCGATATATTCTGAGAACAGCTGAAAATAAAGTCCGTCGCATTGTCGTTTAACATGGCGTGAGCGGCGTCAAACGCACTTTCCTTGTTATCCGACACCACTCGAATACGGCTCACACGACGATTGTATTTCATCATTTCATCGAGAAATAAGTCACAACGCACATAACCAAGATAGCCCGCGGGTAACACCAGCGCCGAAATACGAGTGTCTAGCGGCAATTGACGATCTAGATAACTTGCCAACATCGTGGTCGCTTTTTTCTGATCAAAGCCAATATACATCAGCGGAGGATGATTCACCCAATGGGTCAACGGTGACGCAAAGTCATAGAGGATGACTTTCGGTGATGTTCCAGAACGTAAAAAACGCTCCACAAACCGGCGCTGAATAAAACCAAATCTGGTCATGACAATATAATCAGGTTGCGCTTCTGCGGCTTTGAAATACGGCGTGATATCGCTGCCGTCTTGCGAACGGTCTGTGTAAGTATCCAAGCGATAATCGATACCCAACTCACGCATGCGCTTTTTAAAGGACATCAGAAGTGATCTATTTTCGATTGAATTCGTATTCCCGAATAACAACAATGCGATACGCACCGCTCTTTTTTGCGACACTCGCATGGGACTAGGAGGGGAATTGACCACAGTAGTGAATTGCTCAGCCAGCGGACCTTGCCTTGGGCTCAGCTGATAAAAATCGTGACTGTCCATCAGATCAAGCGTCATGCTTGCCGCCTGAACAATCAAAGCAGAACATCCAAAGACAATCCACACGATAAAAGAACGAAGTCTGCGCATTACTGAGTCCGATGAAGCACCATAGAAAGAATCATTCTAACCAAATTAGCGGACTTTCGAGATAACAGGAACAATAAAATGCGCCCAAACTCGAAAAAAGCGATCGTGACAAATAAAATAGGAAGAAAACAAAGAAAATCGTAAATTTCAGACATAAAAAAAGCCGACATAAAGTCAGCTTTTTTTAAATTTGGTGCGGAAGGAGAGACTCGAACTCTCACGCCGTGAAGCACTGGAACCTAAATCCAGCGTGTCTACCAATTCCACCACTCCCGCAAGGAATGGCGAGCATTATAGGTAATTGAGTTTTCCGGTCAACCATTTTTTTGCTTTTTTAGTAAAAAACATAAAATATTTTCCGATACCCGCCTGCTCACCCGCCTTTAAGCGTCATTTATTTCAAAAAACACTTAAAAAACACGACCGTTTGAATATTCGCCACGCTCGTAACGCACCGCCATTTCTTCAAGATCCATAGTATGGATACGCGAAGCCTGACCCGCTGAACCAAACGCTTCATAGCGATCAATACACACAGCCTTCATCGCCTTGATGCTTTCTGTTAAATATTTGCGTGGATCAAAGTTGCCTTTGTGCTCCGCCAAACTACGACGGATCGCGCCTGTTGCGGCCAAACGAAGGTCAGTATCAATATTCACCTTACGCACTCCGTAACGAATCGCTTTGACAATTTCATCAACAGGCACACCGTAGGTTTCTGGAATTTCACCACCAAACTCATTGATGATTTCTAACCAGTCTTGTGGCACAGATGAAGACCCGTGCAATACAATGTGCGTATTCGGCAACAATTCAACAATCTTCGCGATGCGTTCAATGTCCAAAATGTCGCCCGTCGGTGGACGTGTAAACTTGTACGCACCATGGCTGGTACCAATCGCAACAGCCAAGGCATCGATGCCTGTCGCATTAACAAAATCTACCGCTTCTTTCGGGTCTGTTAGCATTTGATCCATTGTCAAAATACCTTCCGCACCAACGCCGTCTTCTTCGCCCGCTTCACCGGTTTCGAGCGAACCTAAAACACCTAGCTCGCCCTCCACAGACACACCACAAGCGTGTGCAAATTCAACAGTACGACGTGTTACATCGACATTGTAATCATAGCTCGCAGGGGTTTTACCGTCCGCCATCAAAGAACCATCCATCATCACGGATGAAAAGCCCAATTGAATTGAACGCTGGCATATCGCTGGAGAAGTACCATGGTCTTGGTGCATAACCACAGGAATGTGAGGATAGTCTTCAATGGCCGCGGCAATCAGATGACGCAAAAAGTGTGAGCCTGCATATTGTCGAGCACCAGCGGAGGCTTGCATAATCACGGGAGAGTTCACTTCGTGAGCGGCTTCCATGATGGCTTTTACCTGCTCCATGTTATTCACATTGAAGGCAGGCAAGCCATAGCTGTGCTCTGCGGCATGGTCGAGCAATTGACGCATACTAATTAAAGGCATAAAAGTTTCCTCTGACAATTTGTCTTATATTGTATTTATAACGGACTGAGTTAGGGTGTTAAGTAACTCATTATTTTTTATCATGATGCTGCTTATCACAGAGCATGTGGCTTACGCCTTATCGTTATTGTCATATCCGACTTACGCCGAACGGGTCACTCTCTAGTTTTATTATCGCCAGCCTCATTTTTGCAGAGTAATCACTCAACGAAAGATGAAGCCGGCGATCTTGGCTTACGCCTTATTATTTAGAACGATCTTTGTCATTCTTTGATACTAATTTTGCGCGCGTGATTCCAACATCGCAACCGCTGGAAGCACTTTTCCTTCAACAAATTCTAAAAATGCACCACCGCCCGTCGAAATATACGAAATTTTGTCGGCCAAACCGTATTTATCAATTGCCGCCAACGTATCACCGCCTCCCGCAACAGAGAACGCATCGCTGTCTGCAATCGCTTGTGCGACCACTTCAGTGCCTTTGGAAAAATTATCAAACTCAAACACACCACACGGACCGTTCCATAAGATGGTTTTTGCCCCTTTTAATATGTCCGCAAGCGCTTGAGCAGAATCTGGCCCTAAGTCCATGATTTCTTCGTTATCTGCCACTTGATCCACCGGCTTAACGGTCGCAATGGCCGTGTCCGAGAACTCGGTGCCAACACGTACATCGGTGACTTCAGGAATGTCCAAATCTGCCATGAGTTTCTGCGCTTGAGGAATCAAGTCTTTTTCATACAACGACTGACCCACATTAAAGCCACGCGCCGCAACGAAGGTGTTGGAAATACCACCACCAACAATGAGTTGATCGCAAATCTTAGACAACGATTCTAGCACCGTCAGTTTGGTCGATACTTTTGAACCACCCACAATCGCCACCAAAGGACGCGCCGGGTTGTCTAATGCTTTACCAAGCGCCTCGAGTTCCGCGGCCAGCAAAGGACCAGCGCAAGCAATAGGGGCGAATTTCGCAACGCCGTGAGTTGACGCGTGAGCACGGTGAGCGGTACCAAATGCATCCATAACGAAAACATCGCACAACGCCGCCATTTTCTTAGACAAGGTTTCGTCGTCTTTTTTCTCGCCGACATTGAAGCGAACGTTTTCAACCAAAACAAGTTGCCCCGCTTCAACCTCAATACCATCCAACCAATCTTTTACTAAAGGAACGTCTTGCCCTAGCAAGCCAGCAAGATGTGTCGCCACAGGCTGAAGGGAGAATTCTTCTTCATACTGACCTTCTGTTGGGCGACCAAGATGAGACATCACCATCACTTTCGCGCCTGCTGCCAATGCCAATTTAATGGTCGGTAATGCGGCGCGAATACGAGCGTCACTGGTTACTTGGCCGTTCTTCACCGGTACGTTTAAATCTTCACGAATTAACACGCGCTTATTCGTCAGATCCACATCTTTCATTTTTATTACCGTCATGTCCGATACCCTCGTCGTTTAACGTTCCAATGTACTCATCTAATTTTTTTGTTCTATCACATCAGCCCAATGTGTGGCCACGTCTAACATTCGGTTTGCGTAGCCCCATTCATTATCAAACCAACACAGCAACTTCACCATGCGCTTGTCGATCACTTGCGTTTGCGTGCTGTCGATAATCACCGAGCGCGGATCATGATTGAAATCCACGGACGCATGCGCTTCTTTCGTGAAGCCCATTAATCCCGCGTATTTCGTGTTTGCCGCTTTCTCTAATTGTTCGTTTATTTGCTCTGCTGTTACGTCTTGCTCGGTGCGTAAAACCAAGTCAATCACCGAAACGTTCAAGGTTGGCACTCGTACCGCGTTACAACCCATTTTGCCCTCTAACTCCGGCATCATACGTGTAATACCTTTCGCCAAGCCGGTATCCACCGGAATGATCGAACTCAACGCCGCACGCGTCAGGCGTAAATCTTTTGTGTGATATCCATCAATCACTGGCTGATCATTCATCGCAGAATGAATCGTCTGACTCATGCCATGCACCACACCGGAAAACTGTTTGATAATGTCCAACACAGGAATCAGACAATTCGTGGTACAGGATGCTGCCGAGACAATATCATGATGTGACTGGATATCCTGATGATTAAAACCGTAGACAATCGTCGCGTCCACATCCGCCGCCGCTGGCTGGGAAAGCAACATTCTAGGCACGCCCGCGTTCAAATACGCTTGCGCACTGTGTCGATCAGAAAAGCTCCCTGAACATTCCAACACCAAATCCAGCTCAAGGGACGACCAGTCTAGTTCTTCTGGCGTTGCACAGGAAAAGCACAGGATAGCATCGTCACCGATGATCAGCGCATTGTCTTTTGTGGATACAGCTTTAGGGAAGCGGCCATGGGTGGTGTCATAGCGCGTTAGATAACTGATTGTCTCGATGTCGGACAATTCATTAATAGCAACCACTTGAATGTGATCGCGGTAGCCGTTTTCATAAAGCGCTCGTAATACCGAACGACCTATACGACCGTAACCATTGATAGCGACTCGCAACATATTCCCACTACTTCATCGCAAAGAAAGTGTCAAACTAGTCACCACTTTCTGCCTTAATAAAAGGAAAAAGAGACGCGCAAAACGCGTCTCTTTTCTTATCAAGCAACGTACTTACACAGCGAGAATTTTCTCAGCCGTTTCAACGACGTTGTCGACGGTGAAACCGAAGTGTTTCAGAAGGTCGCCACCAGGCGCAGACTCACCAAACGTCGTCATGCCAACCGTTGCACCTTCAAAACCAACGTACTTGTACCAGTAGTCAGCATGAGCTGCCTCAATCGCAACACGCTTAGTCACATTGCTTGGCAATACAGACGCTTTATACGCCGCATCTTGAGCATCAAACGCATTGGTTGATGGCATAGACACAACACGAACTTTCTTACCTTTCGCCGTGAGTGCTTCCGCAGACGCCATCGCCAAACCAACTTCAGAGCCGGTCGCGATCAAAATAAGATCTGGCGTGCCAGCGCAATCCTGAAGAACGTAACCGCCTTTCGCAACGTTTGCTAACTGTTCCGCGTTACGCGCTTGTGCAGGCAAACCTTGGCGAGAGAAGATCAATGACGTTGGACCGTCACGACGTTCAACTGCGGCTTTCCAAGCTACGGCAGTTTCTGCCGCATCACATGGACGCCAAACCATCATGTTTGGTGTCATGCGCAAGTTAGCCAGTTGCTCAACAGGTTGGTGCGTTGGACCGTCTTCACCTTGACCAATAGAGTCATGCGTGTAAACGAATACGTTTTGGATACCCATTAACGCCGACATACGAACCGCATTACGTGCGTATTCCATGAACATCATGAACGTCGCGCCGTAGTTGATAAAACCACCGTGCAAAGACGCACCGTTCATAATGCCGCTCATGCCGAATTCACGTACACCGTAATAAATGTAGTTACCCGCTGGGTCTTCTTGAATGCCTTTTGAACCAGACCATAGCGTCAGGTTGGAACCAGCAAGATCCGCAGAACCACCTAGCAATTCAGGCAACATAGCGCCAAAGAAACCGATCGCATTTTGTGATGCTTTACGACTGGCGATATTCTCACCCTTGTCTTGGCTTTCTTGAATGAAGGCTTGCGCTTTCGCTTCGAAATCCGCAGGCAATTCGCCTTTGATAACACGACGTTCAAATTCAGCCGCCAACTCAGGGAAAGCCGCTTGGTACGCGGCAAATTTTGCGTCCCATTCGACTTCACGTACTGCACCGTCTTTTTTCGCATCCCAGCCCGCATAAACGTCTGCAGGAATTTCAAACGGTGCGTATGGCCATTCAAGGAATTCACGTGCTGCCGCGATTTCTGCATCACCTAATGGTGCGCCGTGACAATCGTGGCTGCCAGATTTGTTTGGCGAACCGAAACCAATGATGGTTTTGCAACAAATCAATGTTGGCTTACTTGTTTCTGCTTTCGCCGCTTCGATCGCCGCTTTAATCGCAACAGGATCGTGACCATCAACGTCTGCAATCACATGCCAGCCATAGGCTTCAAAACGCTGCGGCGTGTTGTCTGTAAACCAGCCTTCCACATGACCATCGATAGAAATGCCGTTGTCATCCCAAAAAGCGACCAATTTACCTAAGCCCAATGTGCCCGCTAATGAACACGCTTCATGGGAAATGCCTTCCATCAAGCAGCCATCGCCAAGGAAGCAATAAGTATTGTGGTCAACCACTGTGTGACCGTCGCGGTTAAACTGCGCTGCCAAGGTTTTCTCAGCGATTGCCATGCCGACTGCGTTACTCACACCGGCACCCAATGGGCCCGTTGTGGTTTCTACGCCATCGGTGTAACCGTATTCTGGGTGACCTGGTGTTTTAGAGTGAAGCTGACGAAATTGCTTCAGTTCTTCGATTGGCAGTTTGTAGCCAGAAAGATGCAAAAGAGAGTAGATCAACATGGAGCCATGACCGTTAGACAATACAAAGCGGTCACGATCAACCCATTTAGAATTGTTCGGGTTATGCTTTAAAAAATCATTCCATAATACTTCAGCGATGTCGGCCATACCCATTGGCGCACCTGGGTGACCTGAGTTAGCTTTTTGAACAGCGTCCATACTTAATGCACGTATGGCGTTAGCGAGTTGTTTCCGAGACGGCATGGTTTTTCCACTCCTGATAGCTTAACGAACAATGAAGGAACATTCTCTACGGGATAGAGCCACCATGCAATGCTGGCACTATCATTACGCCCAAAGATTGGACAAAGAAAATGAAATCACACAAGAATCCGCACTATCCTAACAAAAAAACGCTCTTTTGCCTCATTAAAATAGCCCTTGTGGGTTGATATTTAACCAGCGCTAGTCCATCATTCACGGCTTAACAGCGTCGATTTGTCTCGGCTTGCGGACGCTATATAAATTCAGCTAAACAGATTCAGTTAGACCTGTTTAGCATTTTTATGCAAAACAGGTTTTTTTATGCCTGTTTAGCGATCAAACTCAGCTAAAGAGGAACACTTATTATGTCTGAATATTCTTTATTTACTTCTGAATCCGTTTCAGAAGGCCACCCTGACAAAATCGCCGACCAAGTATCGGACGCCATTCTTGATGCCATTTTGGCCGAAGACCCAGAAGCCCGCGTTGCCTGTGAAACCCTTGTCAAAACGGGCATGGTATTGGTGGCAGGTGAAGTCCGCACAAACGCTTGGGTCGACATCGAAGAAATCGCTCGTGGCGTCATTCGTGAAATTGGCTACAACAGCTCAGACATGGGATTCGATTGGGAATCTTGTGCAGTCATGAACGCCATTGGTAAACAATCGGCCGAAATCGCGATGGGCGTTGATGAAGCGGATGAACACGAACAAGGCGCGGGCGACCAAGGCTTAATGTTCGGTTTTGCAACCAATGAAACCGACGTGTTAATGCCTGCACCCATTACTTATGCGCATCGTTTGGTTAAACGCCAAGCCGAAGTCCGCAAAAATGGCACTCTAGATTTTCTTCGCCCAGACGCGAAAAGCCAAGTCACGTTCCGCTACGATGAAAACGGCAAGCCTTGCGCAATTGATGCGGTTGTTTTGTCAACGCAGCATAGTAAAGCGATAAAACAAGCCGATCTTCGTGAAGCAGTCATGGAAGAAATCATCAAGCCGGTTCTTCCTGCGGAATGGTTATCTAAAGAAACCAAGTACTTCATCAACCCAACAGGCCAATTCATCATTGGTGGACCAGTCGGTGACTGTGGTCTAACGGGTCGTAAAATCATCGTAGACACTTACGGCGGCATGGCGCGTCACGGTGGTGGTGCTTTCTCTGGTAAAGACCCATCCAAGGTTGACCGTTCTGCGGCGTACGCTGGTCGTTATGTGGCGAAAAATATCGTCGCGGCGGGTCTTGCGGACAAATGTGAAATCCAAATTTCTTACGCCATTGGTGTGGCTGAACCAACGTCTATCAGTATCAATACGTTCGGTACAGGTAAAGTCAGCGACGCGGTGATTTCTCAATTGGTTCGCGAACACTTTGAATTACGCCCAGCAGGCTTGATTAAAATGCTCGATCTGAAACGTCCAATTTACCTACCAACAGCCGCATATGGGCATTTTGGTCGCGAAGGTGAAAACTTCACGTGGGAAAAAACAGACAAAGCCGCCGCATTACGTAAAGCTGCCGGTTTATAATTTTCTAATTTTCCGTTATAAAGCCTTCTTCTGAGTTACTTTTTTAAAGTACCGCGCAGAAGAAGGCTTTTTTATTTCCAGCGATTTCACTTTTATAGGACAAGGTATGCGTATTCCAAGAATTTTCATCGACACGGACCTTAGTGAGAATACGACTTTAGCCCTGCCCGATACGTCATTTCAGCATTTATGCAAAGTGCTGCGTTTGAAATCCGACCACCCTCTTCGCGTCTTTAATGGCAAAGGCGGACAGTACAATGCCTCCTTATGTGATGTCGAAAAACGCAGTGCCAGTATTCGTATTACGGATTTTGAAGCACTGGAGAATGAATCCCCCATCCAAGTCACCATAGGACAAACACTGTCTAGAGGCGAGCGCATGGATTACGCTGTTCAAAAAGCGGTTGAGGCGGGCGTTTATGCTATTCAGCCGTTATTCAGCGAGCGATGCGAAGTCAAACTGCAAGACAGCCGAGCGGAAAAACGTCTACAGCATTGGCAGCAAGTCGCCATTAGTGCTGCCGAGCAATGCGGACGCGGCGTTGTTCCTATTGTCCATTCCCCAATAGAATTAAGCGAATGGGTTACTAAATGTAAAGATATGTTAAAACTTACATTACATCATCATAGCGCAAAGCCCATTCGCCATTTTGAACAACCTAGTAACAACCAAATTTGTTTGCTCATCGGCCCTGAAGGTGGGTTAAGTGAAAACGAAGTGCAACTCGCTGAAAAGTCTGGATTTAGTGCCATTACACTAGGTCCAAGGGTGCTTCGAACTGAAACCGCACCGGTTGTTGCACTGAGCGTTATCAATACGTTGTGGGGCGATATTTAGTAGAATCGCTCAAACATGTCAAATTAGACCGTAATAACAGAATCACTACATATTCACAGTATAAATAGCTTTAAGCTTTCCGCAGACATATTAAAGGACAGATGATCACATGTTGTACCGAATAGTGTTAACTGGCACGGTTTATATAGGCGCATTTTTCCTACCTGCGGCACACGCCATCACGCTTGAAGAAGCCACTTACACTGCGATAGAAAACAGCCCGACGGTTAGGCAATCCATTGCAAAATATCGCGAAACAAAAGAAAGCGCGGACACCGCTCGTCGTAGTGGCTATTATCCTAGCATCGATTTGTCTGCAGGCATCGGCCACGAAACGACCTACGCGGACAATTCAAGATCGGAAGATATCGATCTAACGCGTCGAGAATTAACGCTGTCGCTTAACCAACCGCTTTTTAACGGCTACTCAACTGAAAACGATGTCAAAAGATTGTCTAGCGAATCCGAAGCGGACCGCTGGAGCGCATTGATCTCTGTCGAAAACACGGCGTTGGAAGTGGCTCAGGTTTACGCCAATATTTTACGTTACCGTGAGCTGGTCACATTGGCCGAGCTAAATTTAAAAACTCACGAACGCATCTACAGTCAGATTAAGTTAAAAAGTGACTCGGGCATCGGTCGTCAATCGGACTTAAGCCAAATCACCGCTCGTCTTGCTAAAGCGCACGCCAACCACTTTGCTGCCATTAATAACCTTACTGACGCGGAAAGTAACTACAAGAACATTGTCGGCGAAATGCCTCCGAAGACCCTTATTTATCCTGTCCCCGATAAAGACTTGCTGCCTAAGGATCTCGATTCCGCCATCAATGAATCATTAAAGAACAACCCAGCGGTCGAAGGCGCCTATTGGGATGTGGCAGCGACAGAAAGCCAACTGGACATTACCAAGGCGGATTATTACCCAAGTATCAACTTTGTCGTAGAGCGTACTTGGGATAACAATTTAGACGGTGACGAAGGCCCGAGCGAAGACTTACTAGCGATGATCCGCCTGAACTACAATTTATACAATGGCGGAACCCATAAACGTAAAAAGGAAACCGCCGTCCAACAAAACATTCAGGCTTCAGAAATTCGTCGCCAAACCATCAGAGACACCGAACTGACTGTTCGTCTGTCTTGGGCAGCGTTCATTGCTACTAACGGCCAAAAAGAACACATCAGACAATATGTTATTGCCACTAAAGAATCTCAAATAGCCTATGAAAAACAATTCCGTCTTGGTCGCCGTACCCTATTAGACGTTTTGGACAGTGAAAACGAGCTGTTCCAAGCTCGTCAAGATTACGTGAACGCTGACTACGATGAGCTTTTTTCTGAATTCCGTTTGTTTAACGCCAAAGGCGATCTAATGCGCGCCTTTCGTATTTACCGCCCTCAGCTATTGGGCTTTAACGACAAGTTTGAAGCAAAATCTGAAGTACCTATTGATCGCCCTAGCGCAGTCGACGAATTACAAGCGGTCGAAAGTTCTGTTCAACAAACCGCGCCGCAAGAAACACCAACAGAGAAAGCTAAGACTTCATTAGAAAGTGAGCTTTTCCTTGATGCGGGTGACAACGCAGGCAGCTGGTAAACTGTAATGCCCAATAGCAAGAAACAACACGCTTATTGGTCAGTACGACAATCTAACCGTCATTCATTCTATGACTTCGAAACGCACGAACATCATCATTTAACCTATGGTCATGTAAGTGCGTTTTTTCATTTCTCTCATATCACCAGCAATTCTTGTTCAACAAAGTAACTATCTTCAAATCATGGGTGTTTTTTCTTCTCAGCGCCCCCATATTTCTATAGCATCAAGACCTATTAACCGTATTATCAAAGCACTAAAACGTTGCTTTCGCTTTAGGAACCACCCTATGACTATCAAACTCGGCATTGTTATGGATCCAATCTCATCCATTAACTACAAAAAAGACACGTCACTCGCCATGTTATGGGCTGCTGCCGAAAAGGGTTGGCAACTGATTTACATGGAGCAAAAAGACTTGTTTTTGGACAACGGTAAAGCCTATGCCATGACTCGTCCATTGGCTGTCCACAAAGACCCTGCGCACTTTTATGATCTAGGCGACGAAAGCAAAACGCCGTTAGGTGAATTAGACGTGATCTTAATGCGTAAAGACCCACCGTTCGACAGTGAGTTTGTTTACAGCACCATGATTCTGGAACAAGCAGAACGAGACGGCGCGATGGTCGTCAACGATCCAAAAAGTTTACGCGACTGCAATGAAAAACTGTTTGCCACTCAATTTCCTCAATGTTGCCCACCCGTCTTGGTAACGCGTCGTGCCGATTTGCTAAAAAGCTTCCATAAAGAGCACGGCGACGTGATTTTCAAACCGTTAGATGGCATGGGTGGCACGGCGATTTTCCGCCTTAAACCCGATGATTCCAATGTAAGCGTGATTATTGAGACCCTGACAAACTTGGGCACAGAGCAAATCATGGCACAAAAATTCATTCCGGAAATCAAGCAAGGCGATAAGCGTATTCTGGTTGTCAACGGTGAACCTGTGCCTTATGCGCTGGCGCGTATTCCTGCATCCGGCGAAACCCGCGGCAACTTAGCGGCCGGAGGTCGAGGTGAAGGCCGAGCGCTAACCGATCGCGACCGTTGGATTTGCGACCAAGTGATTCCGTCATTAAAAGAAAAAGGCCTTATGTTTGTCGGTTTAGACGTGATTGGTGATTACCTTACCGAAATCAACGTCACCAGCCCAACCTGCGTGCGGGAACTGGACACTCAATACAACCTAAATATCGCCATGATGTTGATAGAAGCCATAGAAAAGCGTCTTCCGTAATCACAGCATGCGAGTAATCGATAAATTCTCTATCGCTCTCTTCATCGCCATCTGCGCTCACGTGCTGATGGTGATGGTGATTGGGTTCGACTTTGAGTTACCAGCGCCCAAACCAAAAACCCTTGAGGTAACGTTAGTTCAACACACGACGAACGCTCCGAAGGACGCGGACTTCATCGCCCAAGCCAATCAGCAAGCAAGCGGTACAGAACTGCGTAAGAAAAAACTCACCACGACGGAAAATGCGCGTTTTTTATCGGATAAGATTCAAGAGATTTCCCCCCCAGTGCAGCCGCAATTGGCTTCAGCTGAACCCATTGATGAACCCAGTTTATTGGCGACAAAAAACCAAGAAGCGGTCTTTGAAATAATCAATGAATCAGAACATGAGCCAAAAACACTGGAAGAACAATTCCGTGGCGAAACGCAAATCCCAAGCCACTTATCCAATGACATTGCCACACTGGAAGCACTGCTCGACCAACAACGCCAATCTTACGCCAAGCGCCCAAGGATTCGACGACTAACATCCGTGTCCGCCAAAGCGGCCATTGATGCACAATACCTAGACGATTGGCGACGTAGAATCGAGCGTATCGGCAACATACATTACCCAGAAGAAGCAAAACGTAACCATTTATATGGCGAGCTACGCCTCGCGGTGATCTTGCTGCCCAATGGCTCTGTGGATGACATTGAAGTGTTACACTCATCTGGAATTCGAGTACTAGATGATGCCGCCATGCGAATCGTTCGCTTGGCTGAGCCTTTTCAAACCTTCCCGAGCGAGCTGAAAAAAGAAGTCGATAAGTTAGAAATTATTCGTACATGGCGATTTGTGGCAGGAAACCAACTGCAGAGCCAATAACCTCAAAGCAACAACCTCAACTCAAAGCAATAGTCTAAAAACACTAGCCCACACATTCCGACAGAAAACAGCAGCCACAAAAAAGCCCTCTTAAAGAGGGCTCTTAATCGTCCTTAAAACAAGCTAACCATCAATCAAATTGACCGTCGCCCATCGCAAGACGTATTTTTTTCATCGCATTTTTTTCAAGTTGTCGAATACGTTCTGCTGATACGCCGTATTCATCCGCCAACTCATGTAACGTCGATTTCGCATCAGACAACCAACGCTGAACAAGAATATTTCGGCTACGCTCATCAAGGTCAGACATCGCCACTTCAAGACGCTGGTTAGAATCTTCTTCCCAATCGCCATTCTCAAGCAAGGTCGCAGGGTCTGCGCGATGATCTTCTAAATACTGTGACGGCGCTTTAAATGCAGTTTCATCATCGTCATCTGCCGATGCATCGAATGCCATATCTGAAGAACTCAAACGCCCTTCCATTTGGCGAACCACTTCAGGCGTCACGCCTAAATCGCTAGCAACAGACTCGACTTCTGAATTACTGAACCAAGACAGCGTCTTCTTCGCGCTGCGTAAGTTAAAAAACATCTTACGTTGCGCTTTCGTTGTCGCGACTTTCACGATACGCCAGTTTTTCAGAATGAATTCATGAATCTCGGCTTTAATCCAATGCACGGCAAAAGACACAAGTCGAACGCCTACCTCAGGGTTAAAACGTTTCACGGCTTTCATCAAGCCAACATTGCCTTCTTGAATCAAGTCACCTTGAGCCAAACCATAGCCTGAATAGCTTTTCGCAATGTGCACAACAAATCTTAAATGTGACATGACCAATGTGCGTGCGGCTTCAAGGTCTTCTTGATAATAAAGACGCTCAGCCAACGCTTTTTCTTCGTCAGCGGTTAAAATTGGAATACGACTAACGGCTTGAATATAGGACTCTAGGTTCTGACCTGGAATCATCATATCTGTAGGCTGGAGAGTTTTACCCATCTCTGTTACCACCTTTATCATTGTTCATACTGTGTATGACAAAATACTACCAAGTAAAATCTGCGTGTGTGTGACATAAATGTGAATAAATCATGGCTATTATCTTAATACTGATATTCGCCCATTATGGTCACTGCAGTTCAATATTTGCTATATGTCGATTAACCGCGATCCACGCGCCAACAACACCAACAAACGCACTAATAGTTAAACATAAAACAATCTCATCTGCATTAAAAGTCTGCAGCTGAAAACCACTTTGATACAAGTCAATCAATCGCTCTGCTGGTGCACTTACCCACCAGCTAAGCAAGAGAATACAAAGGCTAGCGAAAAATCCGCCGAGCACGCCAAACCAAAAACCCATATACAAAAATGGTCGACGAATATAGGCGTCTGTTGCTCCAACTAATTTCATAACCAAGACTTCATTACGGCGACTTTCTACCGCCATTCTGATGGTATTACCCACGATCAAAAACACGGCGACCACCAACAAAACAGACAAGGCATACACAAATCGTTGCCCAAAACTCAGTATATTCGCAAGACGCTGTAACCATTGTGCATCGAGTTCTGCATATTCCACTTCTTTTTGAGCATCCAGTTGGTCACGTAATGCTTGCAGACTAGACAAGGTTGTCACATCAACGGTTTCTTTCGGAATAACGCGCAATACGATCGGCAATGGGTTTTCCGGTAACGAAGACATAATTTGCTCATAACCACTTGAACGCTCGAAATACCTCAAGCCTTCTTCCTTAGAAATATACTCTACCGACGCCACGTCCTCTTGAGCGGAAATACGATGCGACAACGCCAACGCTTGTGTGTCTTCCAAACCGGGGAAAAGGTAGAGTGTAATAACCGATTGCTGCTCCCATTGATCCGTAACGGATTGCACATTCTTCAATAAAACATACAAGCCACCGGGCAAAGACAACGCAATGGCAATCACCATGACTGTCATCACACTCGCTAAAGGGTAGCCCAGCAAGCGCATAAAACTTTCGGTTAATGTGGCTTGATGCTGACGAAAGTATTTAGCCGGTTGAAAAACCGTCCGTGTCGGCCAATTATGCTTGGTGGCTTTTATGGATTCGCGTGTCGCGCCTCGTTGGTTCGGCTTCTGTGCCATTTAGCCAAACCCTCCATCGTTCACCATTCGACCTTGATTCAAGGTCAACACGCGATGACGCATACGCGCCACCAACGCCAAATCATGGCTAGCGACCAATACCGTCACGCCAACGCGGTTAAATTCTTGAAAAAGGTTCATGATTTCAGCGGATAATTTAGGGTCCAAATTACCCGTTGGCTCATCAGCCAACAATAACTGTGGCTTATTCACCACTGCGCGGGCAATACCGACGCGCTGCTGTTCGCCGCCAGACAAGGCCATTGGATTGTATTTCTCTTTGTCTAACAACCCCACTTTGTCCAACGCGGCACGAACACGTTTGGCAATTTGTTGAGGATCCGCGCCGCTTACTTGAAGCGGCAACGCCACGTTATGGAAAACACTTCGATCTAATAACAACTGATGATTCTGGAAAACAACGCCAACTCGACGCCTGTGGTGCGGAATCGCTCGGCGGCTCAAGGTGCGTAAATCGACCCCATCCACCAAAATTTGCCCAGAAGTTTGACGCTCAATCATCATCATGAGTTTCATTAAGGTGCTTTTACCCGCACCAGAATGCCCAGTAAGAAACGCCATTTCACCCTGACGCAAATGAAAACTCACTTGCGACAACGCTTCTTGTCCGCTCTCGTACTTTTTACCCACTCGTTGAAATTCGATTTCCACGCTAATTCAGCATCCTTAGATTAGAAAGAAACAGACCCTAACACGCCTTATTCTTGATCAAACTATTCACTATCAAGCTATTCATTATCAAGCTATTCATTATCAAACAAAGCGTCTACAAACTCTTGGGCAACAAAAGGACGCAAATCGTCGGCCTGCTCGCCAACGCCAATGTAACGTATCGGCAAACCAAACTGCTTTGCAATCGCGAAAATGATACCGCCTTTTGCCGTTCCATCCAATTTTGTCAACGTGATACCACTCACACCAACGGCCTCGGAAAACAGCTTAGCCTGACTGATGGCATTTTGACCAGTGCCTGCATCAAGAACGAGCATGACTTCATGAGGTGCATGCACATCCAGCTTTTTCATCACGCGAACGACTTTTGATAACTCGTTCATCAAGTTGGCTTTGTTCTGCAAACGACCCGCGGTGTCTGCGATCACAACGTCGATGCCTTTGGCTTTAGCGGATTCTATCGCATCATAAATAACCGACGCAGAATCAGCACCCGTATGCTGAGCCACCACCGGAACCTTGTTGCGCTCGCCCCATACTTCAAGCTGCTCAACCGCCGCCGCACGGAAAGTATCGCCTGCCGCCAACATAACGCTTTTGCCTTCGGCCTGATATTTCTTCGCCAGCTTGCCAATGGTTGTGGTCTTACCGACACCATTCACGCCCACCATCAAGATAACAAAAGGTCCGTCCTGACTCGTTGGATCAAGCTCTTTTTGAGACTGGTCCAGAATACCTTCCATATCGGCTTTCAAGTGCGTCAATAAAGTGTCTGAATCTTTCAATTCCTTGCGGTTCAATTTTTCTGTCAAACCGTCTATTAATGCCTGCGTTGCATCGATCCCAACGTCCGCCATCAACAACTGGGTTTCCAGTTCTTCTAACAAGTCATCGTCGACTTTTTTACTTACGCCAATGACCGCCGCCAAACCATTGCCTAATCCACCGCGCGTTCGAGACAAACCAGACTTAATACGCTGCGCCCACGACAATGTCGGTTGTGGGTCAACGTCTGGTGTTTCTTCTACGGTTTGAGAAGACTCGCTTGTCGCTTGCGCTGTAGAATCCAGCTTATCATCAGAAGTTTCGGCCAACACAGACGATTCTGCTAACGTGTCCGATGCATCTCTACCCTTTTTCTTCGCGGCGGCGATATCTGCATTCAATTTATTCACAAAGCGACGACGAATAACAAACGCCACAATCGCTAACAAGGCACCAATGAGGATTGGTATATAACGAGCATATTCACCAAGATACGGTGTGAAAAAAGCAATGATCTGATTAACAACTTCCATTCAATCGGTCTCTTTATTTTGACTGATGCAGTAAGCACCAGTGAAATGCTATGATTAGACACTGCGCCACATACATGGACGCTTAAAAACGATTATTTTAACACCATTCTGGCTCGCAAGCAGGCTTAGTTTCACGCAAACATACGCTTAACAACCATCGCCTCAAGGTTCATTATGTTCGACAGCGACAAACCTCTCTTTAGCCGACCAGTTTTATCGGCTGTAATGCTATTTTGCACACTTGCCATCTGGCTATTAACCCTAACCGCACCCAGCAGTAAACTGCCGATTCCCATACTAGAAACCTGGACAACCACGTCGGGGGTTCCTGTCATTTGGTTAAAACAAGAACAATGGAAAGACAGCACGAAACTCGAAATTCGTCTTTCATTCCGGTCCGGAACCCCCAACACAACACTGGCGCAAACAACATTAGCCATGTTGATGAGTGATTCGCTGCCATTGAGCACCGCCTCGATTAACCAAAGGCTGACCCCGCTTGCTGCCAAAGCAAGCAGCTATTACGACCATGAAAACCAAACCATTGGCTTAACTCTCAGTAATGAGCCTCGCTACTTGGTTCCCACCCTGTCATTGGTGAATCATTGGCTCAACGCGCCCGATTTCAAGCGCCGAACCTTCGAGCAGTGGCAACGCCAACACAAAGCAACGCCACCACTGCAACACCAGCTCGAACAAGCATTATTTTCAAATCAGGACGCATCGGTCGATCAAAGCGACAAACACAGCATCACTCTGGAACAAGTGTCCGCCTATTATCAAGGCTTAAAAAACACGGCGGTAAGTATTGCCATCATTGGGGATATGTCGCCAGAAGCCAAACAAACAGTTCAACGCGCGATCAATTCAATCAGCCATGATTATAAATTATCGAGTGCATCCTTGAAGACCCACGGGTTCAACCCAAGCCATACCGGTTCTCAACATAAGACAGACGCACTGTGGCAAAGTGGCAGCGCGGTAGCACTCACACCGATGGTCACAGTCAAAGAATGGATCAGCTTACAGCTGTGGGGAACAGATTTGGTCAGCACGCTAAATCAGCAGCCTGCCATCGATTTTGTTCAGCTCGCTCTCACTTTATCGGCGAATCAACCTTGGGCGCGATGGAACATTCAATATGCGGATGCCCTATCAATCACCAGCGCAGAAAAGCAACCTTCTAAAGTGGATGCCAAGCACTTCATTTATTCGGAACAGATTCCGTCAGCGACCGATAAAAAAGCCTTTGATACCTTATTTGACACCTTCAAAGCTCAGCTGGAAAAGCAAGCGCTATCGCCCATTTGGTGGAGCCACATCGCCACACAAGTCACTCATGAAGATGGCCAACTGACATTGACTCAGTTTGCCAGCGACTACAAAGACGCCATCGACAGTTACACCATAGAAGACTACCAAGCGTCCCTCAAACAGTTATTAAAACCATCGTCCTACCAAGAGATTCAGGTTTACCAATGAGAAAAAGCACTCCCAACACCACACACAAAAACAAAGCAAAGGCTTCCAAGCTGCGAATTATTTCAGGTGAATGGCGATCACGCCAATTGCCAATACCTGATATTGAAGGCTTGCGCCCCACACCAGACAGAGTACGCGAAACCTTATTTAACTGGATCAATCATCATGTTCCGGGCGCGGTGTGCGGCGATTTCTTTTGTGGCTCTGGCGCCTTGGGATTAGAGGCCTTGTCACGAGGCGCGAAACACCTCACTTTTGTCGACAACTCTCGTATTGTTTCGCAACAAATGACCACTAACTTGACTACGCTGGGCGCAACCAACGCCGATGTCATCGCGCAGAACGCCGCGGCATTTTTGGATTCGGCGACGCCACGCCCGATGGACATTATTTTTCTCGATCCTCCGTTTCGAAAGGGTTGGCTAGCGCAAATCATTCCATTGCTGGAAAAGGGCTGGCTCGCGGATCGTGCGCTCGTTTACATAGAAATGGAAAAAGAAGCCTCACTTCCTGCGCTACCAATACACTGGTCTTTAAAGAAAGAAAAAAACGCCGGACAACTTGTCTATCGTCTATTTGAAATTGCCAAATAACCCATTCCAAAGCCCTGACCAAAACAGGGCTTCTTTCTTTTTTCAGCAAATCATCGCCCCAAAATAGCGCGGCGGACATCGCACCAATACCTATCCTTTCCGCCAAACTCCGCTATATTAAAAGATGTATTTTTAGCACGATGCTTGCATAGACCAATGTCTCTGCGTGCCATTTATGTGCACATCATTTAACCGCCCCAACGCACAGGAAGGTCATTATGTTGGCAAACCTATCCTTTAAAGCAAAGCTCTTGATTCTGCTCATCACCGCAATTCTGGGATTCATCATTGTGACATTTGTGGCCATGGGAGGCCTTTCCTCTCAACAAAAAGCCAACAACGAACTGTTAACCCTTTCGAAGATACAGGCATCAAACGACCTACTTCGTATTCATTTGCTGGAAATAGCCGATAGTATTCGATCCATCTCGGTGGAAAACTACGACGAATACCTTGCAAGCGCCAACAAACAAATAGAAGAGAACGACGCCATCATCGGCGCCAACATTGAAAGAGCGCAAAATGAAGACCTTAAACAGGTACTCGATGACAGCCTGGTTGAAATAAACCGCTATAGCCAAGCGCTGATTGCCTTGATCAAAGTTCGCTACATTATTGGCTTCGATTCGTCTTCAGGGTTACGTGGTGCCATAGACAAAATGGGCACAGAAATCAGTGAAGATATTAAAAAACTCAGCCTCTTAAAACGTGAATTCACCAACGTCCGCAAAGCGGAAGCCAGCTATCTATCCGATCCGACCGAAAGTGACTTAGACGCTTTTAACGACAGTTTTATGCGTTTTGACAACCGTATTGAGAACTTTGGTTTTCAAGAAACCCATGGTGTAAAAGCCAATGCGTATCGAGAGGCTTTACTTCAATATGGCAAAGAATTCCAAGTACTTGACCAAGCAGAAGCCACTTTTAGCGCCGAAAAAGATCAATTCGATGCCGGTCAACTCAAGGCAAACCAGCTTATTAATACTCTGTTTTTACAAGCCGAAGCAGAATCAGAAACCAGCTCAGCTCAAGCCAATGCCATGCTGCTCGGCGTCAGTATTGCCGTCAGTATTGCTGCCGGGCTATTAATGATGGCCATTGGGCGCAGCGTCAACATCACCTTGCAGAACATCATTACCGATCTCAACAAAGTCAAACAAGGCGACATGTCTTCTAAAGCTTTGGTCAACAACAAGCGCAACGACGAATTCGACCAGTTGAGTCAATCCCTGAATGAAATGACCCACGGTCTAGGAAATGTCCTAAAAGATGTGGTCTTCACCACAGGTCAAGTCAGCACCATGTCCACCGACTTAAACAACACCATTGGTAGCATCGCCAACAGCAACCACTTGGTGAACCAACGCACGCATTCATTGGCCAGCGCAACGGACGACATCTCCAGTCGATTAAACGAATTGTCCAGTACCACCAGCGATTTGAAGTCGCAATCGAACGAAACCTATCAGTCTGCAAAATCGGGCGCAGACACGATCAAAATGGTACTCAGAAGCATCACGGACACCGTGAGTATCGTTAACCAAACCAGCCAGCAACTCGACGAGCTGGGCCGATTGTCAAAAAATATCGACAGCGTCATTGCGATGATCAACGACCTTGCGAGCCAAACCAACTTACTCGCCCTGAATGCGGCCATTGAAGCCGCGCGGGCAGGCGAAGCGGGACGAGGGTTTTCCGTGGTGGCCGATGAAGTGCGAGCATTAGCGGAAAAAACCGTCGACGCCACGTCGAAAATCACCGACATTGTCAGCACCATCCAACACTCAACGCAAACCGCCATCACCACCATGGAAAGCGGACAAGACAATCTAAAAATCATCAGTGAAAACGGCAACAAAGCACAAGACGCCATGCGAGACATAGAAAGCAATGCCATGACAGGATCGCAATCCACCGACGCCATGGCCAACGCCATTCAAGATGTTGCCAGCACCGCCATTCAAATGAGCACGGAGATGGAACAAATCGCTCAACAACTTAACCAAGACACCAGCTCCATTGATATCTTGGCCGACAAAACCAAGCAGATTCAGCAGCTCTCAGAACAGCTGGCGGGTAAGACTCAAGTCTTTACGCTCGTGTAAGCCAAACCAAACCGTGTCTAGATCGTTTTCGAAAACGACCTAGACGCGTTTTTTCCCTCTTTTGTTTTCGCTTTCAATCCTTTGATGACACGATCCGCCCCTTGATGACACTAGGCGCAAACGCTAGACTGTGTGGCATCATTCATCGATAACCCTTCCCATGCGTCTTCACGGGAATTCGAGCACTTTCACTAGGGCTTTACTTTAGGATAAAAACAAACCTATGCCGGACGTCATTCCAGCCGACTCTGTTGGTATTGTTACGCCACAGATTGCGCAATTCGAGACACCGTTGGCGCTGTCATGCGGACAAGTTCTGTCCTCGTACCAACTGACCTACGAAACCTATGGCACGCTGAACGAACAGGCGTCCAATGCCATTCTGATTTGCCATGCGCTGAGCGGCGATCACCACGCCGCAGGTTACCACGCGATGTCGGACACAAAACCCGGTTGGTGGGATTCGGCCATCGGGCCAGGCAAAGCCATCGATACCAATCGTTTTTTTGTTATTTCACTGAACAACTTAGGCGGTTGCTGTGGTTCAACAGGGCCAACTAGCATCAACCCAGAAACAGGCCAGCGCTGGGAAGCCAACTTCCCAATTGTGACGGTAGAAGATTGGGTTGAAAGCCAAGCGCGCCTCGCTGATTTACTCGGCATTCAAACCTTTGCGGCAATTGTTGGTGGCAGCCTTGGCGGCATGCAAGCCTTGGAATGGAGCATTCGTTTTCCCGATCGCTTAAAAAACGCGATCATTGTGGCGTCTGCGCCGAAGTTATCGACACAAAATATCGCGTTCAACGAAGTTGCGCGTCAGTCGATTCGCCGCGATCCTGACTTTTTTGACGGCAACTATTTGAACCATGATTCCGTGCCAACCAACGGCCTTGGCTTGGCTCGCATGTTGGGCCACATCACGTATTTATCGGACGATGCCATGGGCGCCAAATTTGGTCGTCAAATGCGCCATGACAGCTACCAATACAACTACGGCATTGAGTTCGAAGTCGAAAGCTATCTGCGGTATCAAGGCGAAGCTTTTACCAAACGTTTCGACGCCAATACTTATATGTTAATGACCAAAGCGCTCGACTACTTTGATCCTGCGGCGCAAGCAGACGGCGATTTAGCGGCGGTACTGAGCAAAGCAAAATGCGAGTTTTTATTGGTGTCTTTTACCACCGACTGGCGTTTTGCGCCGGAGCGCAGCGAAGAAATCGTCAACGCGCTCATTAAAGCAGGCAAGCCCGTTTCGTACGCGAAAATTGAAGCTGAAGAAGGTCATGATGCGTTTCTGTTCCCGATTCCGCGTTACATGACCTTATTACAAACCTTTTTAAACCGTGTTGCCAATCGCTTAACGACGGAGGCCAACTAATGCGTTCTGACTTAGAAATGATCGACGAATGGATTCAGCCTAACATTCGTGTACTCGATTTGGCTTGTGGCCCAGGCGAGTTACTTCATCACCTTATTGAGAACAAAAAAGTCAGTGGTTACGGCCTTGAAATCGGCCCTGACGACTTGAATACCTGTATCGAAAAAGGCATTCCCGTTTTGGATCAAAACATCGACGAAGGTTTGCAAAACTTTGACGATCAGAGTTTTGATCTTGTGCTGATGACTCATGCACTGCAGCAATTTCGTCGTCCTGATTTGTTGATCGATGAAATGTTGCGCATTGGCAAAGAATGCATCATTACTTTTCCGAACTTTGGACACTGGCGCAGCCGACTTCACCTTGCGCTAAAAGGCCGTATGCCAGTGTCAGATTTCTTGCCGTACAACTGGTATGACACGCCCAACATTCACTTTTTCACCTTTGAAGACTTTGAACGCTTGTGCCGTGAGAAAGACATCAAAATTTTGCGTTGGGCCGCGGTTGATGGGCATTTGAAAGACCACTGGTGGATTCGCTCTATGCCAAACCTGTTCAGCGAAACGGCGATTTTCCACATCAGTCGCTAAGCCAAACATCGCGTTACACATCACACACAAAGGCGGCCAATAAGCCGCCTTTGTTACAGAATACTAAGAGGAAACTCCGGTGAATAAAACCATCGTTCTAGCCAGCAACAATGCCGGTAAAATAAATGAATTCAATGCGTTACTCAGTGATATGGGCATCGACGTCAAACCGCAAAGTGACTTTAACGTCGAAGAAGCCGAAGAAAACGGCTTAAGCTTTATTGAGAATGCTATTTTGAAAGCGCGCAATGCGTGTGCTCAAACTGGCTTGCCTGCGTTGGCCGATGATTCCGGCATTGAAGTGGATTATCTCGATGGCGCGCCGGGCATTTATTCGGCGCGTTTTGCGGGCGAACATGGCAACAACGACGCAAACAACGCATTGCTCTTGGAAAAGCTAGACGGCGTTGCCGAACAAGATCGCACCGCCCGCTTCCATTGCGTTTTGGCTTATATGCGCCATAAAGACGATCCAACACCCCACGTATTTCACGGCGTTTGGGAAGGCCGTATCATGACCTCAAACGAAGGCCTAGAAGGCTTTGGTTACGACCCTGTCTTTTACGTGCCAGAGTGCGGCTGCAGCGCAGCCAGCTTACCGAAAGAAATCAAAAACCAAATCAGCCATCGCGCAAAAGCACTCAAACAACTTTTTACCGCGTTTCAACAAGGTGATGTTCCGTTGAGTAACCCATTGTGAGCAACCTTTTGCCTCCGCTGAGTCTGTATATACATTTGCCTTGGTGTGTACGGAAATGCCCTTATTGTGATTTCAACTCCCATCAAGCGGACCGTTTTGAAACCAATGGCAAGCTGCCAGAAGACGCTTATTTAGCACAATTGCTCGCAGACTTAGACGCCGACTTACCTTATGTTGCTGGTCGCCCAATCCAAACGGCGTTTATCGGTGGCGGCACGCCAAGCTTAATGAGCGAAGACTTTTACTATCGTTTGATGGACGCTTTACGCGAAAAGTTAACCTGGGTTGATGGCGCGGAAATCACCATGGAAGCCAATCCAGGTACGTTTGAGCAGGAAAAATTCAGCCATTTTCGTCAAGCGGGCATCAATCGACTTTCTATTGGGATTCAAAGTTTCCAGCCAAACCTGTTGAAAACCCTAGGAAGAATCCACAACCGAGAAGAAGCCATACACGCTGTGGATAAGTCGAGAGCCGCTGGCTTCGACAATATTAACCTCGATTTGATGCATGGCTTACCTGATCAAAGCCTAGAGATGGCCATGGAAGACTTGTCTCTTGCCATCGAACTGAACCCTGAACACTTGTCTTGGTATCAGCTCACCATCGAACCCAACACCGAATTTTATCGCCGCCCTCCTACCCTGCCAGAAGACAATACCTTGTGGGGCATTCAGGACGAAGGTCAAGCGCTGCTCGCTCAGCATGGTTATGCGCAATATGAAGTCTCTGCCAACTCGAAAAAAGATCGCCGCGCAGCACACAATCTCAACTATTGGCGCTTTGGCGATTACATCGGCATTGGTGCGGGAGCACACGGAAAGATCACATTACTTAATGGTCAAATATTTCGTACACGAAAGACACGACACCCAAATCATTACTTAAATAATCTACCAGAAGCCTTGGCCATCAAAGACGCCATCGAGCAAGCAGATTTACCGCTTGAGTTTATGATGAACCGCTTACGCTTATTTGAAACGTTTGATTTAAAAGATTATGAACGCTTCACTTACCAAAAAGTACCAAACTTTCTAATAAATGCCTGCGAAACAGCATTAAAGCAAGGATTGTTAGAGACCAATGAATGGCAAAATCAGCGCATTAAAACCACAGAAAAAGGCAAATTATTCCTCAATGAATTGCTGGAACTCTTCCTTCCTTAGCCTGTCGTTTTGTTTACTATAATTTGACATCTAACTAAATTGATGTAACCCTTGCGTGGTTAAGAACAAAAAAAGGCCATCTTTGATGGTCTTTTTTTGTTCTATTGGAAGTGTAAAATCTAGTGTGTTTTTCAATAGAGAATGTCTTTTCAAACACCAAAACAAAGCTGTCGCTTTATTCCTTTTTTAGCAAGGTCATCTTTCTCAACAGGCCGCCAAACTCTTATTGGATACAGCGTCAAACAAGCTGCGTTGCAACCTCTACAACGTTAGATGATCAATCCATTGCTGAAATGGAACAATATACGTCGTATTAAGAACAACCTGACAGTGGAAATACTTTTAGTGTTGGATTAACGAAATTGTATAAAAAACGTTCAGGTTTGTTTTCGTTTAGATAAATTGGAAAATTTCACTTATACAGGAGAGTATTTATGAGTAATAAAGTACCTGACAGTGGTCGGGCAGAATACAACACATCGTACAAAGTAGGACAAGATAACGTACAATTTCTTGGGCTAGATGTACTTAACCCTGTATTCAGCACAAGCGCCATCATCATTTTTGCATTCATCTTAGGCAGTATCTTATTCCCTGCTGATGCTAGTGCACTTTTATCAGGAGCAAAAAGCTGGTCAATCAATAATTTTGATTGGTTCTTTATGGTCTCTGGTAATATTTTTGTTCTTTTCTGCCTACTATTGATTGCCCTTCCTCTCGGGAAGATTCGCCTTGGTGGAACAGAAGCAAAAGCAGAACACTCAACCATCACGTGGTTTTCGATGCTGTTCGCCGCAGGCATGGGTATTGGCTTAATGTTCTGGAGTGTTGCAGAACCTGTTGCCTATTACACCGGCTGGTACGGTACGCCATTTGACGTCGTTGCAAACACACCAGAAGCAAAAGACGCGGCCATGGGCGCAACCATGTTCCATTGGGGTCTTCATCCTTGGGCAATTTATGCGGTTGTCGGCCTTTCTTTGGCGTTCTTCGCGTACAACAAAGGCTTGCCTCTGACGATTCGTTCTGCTTTTTACCCGTTATTCGGTGAGAAAGTATGGGGCGGAATTGGTCACGTAATCGACGTTATTTCGGTCATCGCGACGATCTTTGGTTTGGCAACATCCCTTGGTTTTGGCGCGCAACAAGCCACCAGCGGCCTGCACTTTTTGTTTGGTATTCCCAATACATTAATGACGCAAATCGTGGTGATTATTGCCGTAACGGCCGTCGCGATTATTTCGGTAGCTCGTGGCCTAGAAGGCGGCGTTAAGCTTCTGTCTAACGTCAACATGATCATTGCAGCGGCTCTGGCGTTGTTTATTGTGATCGTGGGTAACACGGGCGCTATTTTTGCGGCAATGGGTTCTTTCTTCTTGAGCTATGTTGAAAATATCATTCCGCTCAGTAACTGGATTGGCCGTGAAGACGAAACCTTCTACCACGGGTGGACAGTGTTCTACTGGGCTTGGTGGATTTCCTGGTCACCATTTGTCGGCATGTTTATCGCCCGCGTTTCTCGTGGTCGTACCGTACGTGAATTCATTGTTGCTGTGCTATTAGTACCAACCGTTGTGTCTCTTGTTTGGATGTCTATTTTCGGTGGTTCTGCACTAGAACAAGTTGAAAATGGCGTCGGCGCATTGGCCAATGGCATTACTGATTCGTCGCTTGCAATGTTCCAAATGTTCGCTAGCTTGCCGCTTACGTCTATCACGTCGTTCGTGGGTATTATTCTAGTATTGGTCTTCTTCGTTACCTCTTCTGATTCGGGTTCTTTGGTTATCGACGGCATCACCGCTGGTGGTAAAACCGATGCACCGATGATTCAGCGTGTATTCTGGGCCGTTCTAGAAGGTATCATTGCGATCGCTCTCCTTGTTGGTGGCGGTTCTGAAGCACTGGGTGCGATTCAAGCAGCAGCCATCACGATTGGCTTACCGTTTACCTTGCTCATGCTGGTCATGTGTGTGAGTTTGTGGAAAGGGTTACACAGCGATATTCACCTTTATAAATAAGTATTCCTTTATAAAGTAATATCTTTTTTAAAAAACAACGCGAATGGCCATGGCAGTTCGCGTTGTTTTTTTTTGGCAAATACTCTATTATCAGCGCCTTCTTAGGGGAGTAATCTTCTTTGCATATACAATTTTTTGTACTGCAAAGATTCTTTGTCAACATAATTGAGCCTCACGCTCGTGGCAAAGAAGTCCTGATACGATGCAAATCGACAGGATTGGTGAGACTTAAGACAACGACTTGGCTCAGGTGGGCACAGGTTATTGTCTTATGTTTTATAGCCCACCTAGGACCTATCAAAAAATGGAAGCTCTCGTCACTTCTATCTCTACCGTTGCTCTTGCTGAAATGGGCGATAAAACCCAACTTTTAGCGTTATTTCTTGCCACTCGTTTTGCGTCTAAAATGTCAATTGTGATGGGCATTCTTTTTGCCACGCTATTCAATCATCTTTTATCCGCTTGGCTTGGTGTCGAAATCGCTCGTTGGATTCCCGAAAGTGCCATCAGTTGGATTGTGGGCTTAAGCTTTATCGCTGTTGGATTGTGGTTATTGATCCCAGACAAAGACGACAGCGAAGAAAATAGCATGCTGAAATACGGAGCGTTTGGCGCAACCTTTGTGTTGTTCTTCCTTGCTGAAATTGGCGACAAAACGCAAATCGCCACGGTTTTATTAGGCGCTCACTATGGCAGTGTGTGGATGGTCTTGCTAGGCTCAACCTTAGGCATGATGTTAGCAAATGTGCCGGTTGTGTTTGCAGGTCGGTGGATAATGGACAAAATTAATGCCGATCGAACCAGACAACTCGCCTGTTTGCTCTTCCTTATCATGGGTGTCATCACGATAGCGTCGCCGCTGTTGTCATAACTAGGATTATGAGATGGATGTTGAATTAACCGAAATACTCGAAGCACTGTGTCAGCACGCTCCGTTCAATGAGATAGCAGAAGACCCGCAACTCAACGACATGAGTAAAGAAATAGAAGTCCAATATGTTCGAGCGGGTGAATGGGTAATCGCACCAAGCACGTTGAACAATACACTCTACTTTATTCGTAGCGGCGCCATTGAGGTGCTAAACAAAGAGGAAAAGTTAATTCGACGCATGAACGAAGGCGAGCTATTTGGTTACGCTTCTCTTTTACGAGGCGGGAACTCCTCGCAATCCATGCGCACCATAGAAGACAGTTTGCTGTATTGCATTCCCGCCCGGTGGTTTCGCAAACTGTATGAGGAAAACGATAATTTTTCCGACTTTTTTGAGCTCACTCGAGAAGCGCGCTTGCGTACCGCGATGGTGTCTCAAAGCTCTGACGTGTCTTTAATGACGTGTCCTGTTGTCAGCTTATTAAGAAGGCCGCCGATCAGCACACCGATGGATTCCAACATTCGTTTAGCCGCACAAATCATGTCGGAAAACCGCATCTCTAGTTTGCTAATTACCGATAAAAACGAACTCATCGGCATTGTCACAGACCAAGATTTGCGCACGCGAGCCGTGGCGAATGGCCTTGCTTATGACACGCCAGTTGCCGACATCATGACGCGAGATCCGATTGTCATGGACAGCCTCGACTTTGCATCCGAAGCCGTATTGAAAATGATGTCGCGCAATATTCATCATATTCCGATCATGAAAGCAGGTCGCCCAATCGGCGTTATTAATCTCGGCGACATCGTGCAAAAAGAAAGTCATGGCAGCGTCTATCTGATCAGCGATATTCTCAAACAAAATGACATTCAAGGCTTACAAGCCATCAGTCATAAAATGACACACACGTTTAATCAGCTCGTCGTCGCGGATGCGAATACACAAATGATCGGCAATGCCATGTCACACATTGGCATCACCTTTGTAAAACGCCTCTTACAACTTGCCGAAGAAAAATTTGGCCCTGCACCTGTGCCCTATTGTTTTATTACCCTCGGCTCACAAGCCAGAGAAGAACAAACCATTAAAACAGACCAAGACAATGCGATGATTTTAAGCGATGAGTACGACGAGCAGCAACACGGCGAGTACTTCAACAAGCTGAGCGACTGGGTTTGCCACAACCTAGACCTTTGCGGTTATGCGCTCTGTACTGGCGACATCATGGCCTCTAATCCGCGCTGGCGTCAGCCGCTCAAAGTATGGAAAGAAAATTTCAGCGATTGGATTAAAAAGCCAAAAGCAGAAACCTTACTGCATCTGTCTATCTTCTTTGACTTAAGAGGCATCTACGGAGACAACGCCTTAGCCAAGCAGCTGAACCAACACATACGCCAAGAAGCCAAACAGCATCCTCGTTTCTTAAGCCATATGGCGCGTAATACCAGTCAACGCAAGCCGCCACTGGGCTTTTTCAGACAATTCGTATTGGATGGCGAAGGCAAACAGTCACGTACGTTCAACCTCAAAGAAAGAGGCATTTCGCCGATTATCGACATCGTTCGAGTGCATGCGCTGGCGTGTGGCAGTGATCGACTCAATACCTTGGAACGCCTCAAAGACATAGAAGCCGCCGGCTTACTGCCTGCCGGTCGTGCCAAAGATTTGGCCTTGGCATTAGAAATGATCGGGCTGGTTCGGATTCGGAGCCAAAAAGACCAAATCGAAGCGGGAGAAGAACCCACGAACCACGTCAACCCTGAAAACTTGTCGTCTTTCGAAAAGCGACACTTACGAGACGCTTTTCAGATTGTTGCTCGTCAGCAAGAATTTATTAAATTTCGCTACGCCTAAACGCGCTACTAACTTGAGAGGTCATCCGTGAGCCACCAAACCAAAGACGACATCCAAGACTGGCAAATCATGTTCGCAGAATGGGCCGAAGAAGCCCCAGAAGGACCACTAAAGCGCTATTATCAAGCAGGCATAGTGGCGCCGAATACCGCCTTGAAAGACACTCCATTGCTGGCATTGGATTTGGAAACCACGGGGTTAGACCCAAGTAAAGATGAAATTATCAGTCTGGGATTAATACCGCTCAACCACAAAACCATTCGTTGCCAAGGGGCAAAATATTGGATGGCAAAACCGGAGCGCGCGCTCAATTCCGAGTCCGTTACCATCCACGAAATCACTCACACAGAATTAGCGGAAGCTCCCACGCTAGAAGCGATTTTAGACGACATATTATTGGCGATGGCAAAGCAGGTTGTTGTTGTGCATTGTGTCGCCATTGAGCGGCAGTTCTTACTCAATGCGGCCATGGAAATATACGGCTATCCGTTCTATTTTCCCGTCCTCGATACCATGGACATTGAGCGCCAAGCCACTTTCAAACCATGGTGGAAACGTTTTGGCAGAGCGCCTTCGTTACGGTTAGACGCGTGCCGCCAGCGCTATCACTTGCCTCGGTACAAGGCACATCACGCGCTAACAGATGCCCTGTCTTCCGCTGAACTCTTACAAGCACAAATTGCCTATCATCTTGACCCTAACGCCGATATTTCAAACTACTGGCTCTAGCGCCATGAGCAGTATTACGCCAGTGCAGGCTCAATAACCAAAGGGCAACTTTCACGAACAATCAGCTCCGTCTCAAGCACCACATCCTTTGCTTCACGCAGTCCTAAAAACACTTCAGCGGCGACACGGCCTTTCTCCACCGTTTGTTGATGAATCGTGGTTATCGACGGGTGAATGTTTTCACTCTCGGCGATGCCATCGAATCCGACTACTTGTAAATCTTCCGGCACTCGCAACCCCATGTGCAATGCCGCTTGCACGGCGGCAATCGCAATACAATCACTCATGCACAACAAAAGTTGAGGACGACTTGCCATGCCGAGCGCTTCTCGTGCGGCTTGATAGGCTAACTTATGACTGTTTTCAGGAATGTTCCAAATGTGCTCGGAAGACACCGATATACCTTGCTCTTCCAACGCTTCAAAATAGCCATAAAGACGCTGAATGGAAATGGAGGCCGCGCGATCAAACATTTCGTCTTCACGCACCCGACAAACTCGATCGGTATCCAAAAGGCTTAAACCTAAAATCGCCACGTTATCTGGCTTATGCGTCAATGCGTGGCGAGCAATTCGATACGCACCTCTGTGATTTTCAATGTTTACCGACGTCGTACCAGGAATGAAACTGTCGACGGTTATGATGTTTTTATTAGGCATTAACCAAGGCGCGTTGATGCATTGCTGTGGCTTATGGCCATAAACAATAAAGCCATCCACCATCGACGATTGCATGCGACTTTGGGCGTCTTGTTCCACTTGATCGGAAGACAAGAGCAGCATGTTGTATTCATTGGCTTCAAACACTTCCGCCATGCCCTTCAGAAATTGATTTGCCACGGGATCGGTTAAGCTGTAGCTCAAATCATCCGACAACACCACGCCGACAATGCCCGTTCGACCCGTTCGCAAACTGCGCGCGGCGGCATTTGGGCCAAAGTAGCCCATTTTTTCGCACTCACTCAGAATGTTTTCGCGCAAATTAGCCGATAACTGATCCGGTCGATTGAAAGCATTCGAAATGGTGGCAGTAGAGACTTCAAGTCGATCTGCGACATCTTTTAACGTCAGTTTCTTTATGTCTTTCTTCATACAAACACTCACAACAACACAGCGTTTTTTTGCAAACAAGCCGATTTACAGGATGCAAATCGGCCCAGTTCAACAAAACCTGCTCTAAAAAAGTGGCGCCTCAGTGTCAGAGGGAAACGCTAAGACAACTTAGCGTAACAAGCCTGATAAGCCGGCAGTATCAAATTATTTCCATCCAATGTCGACGAGAAACCATGACCTTGCAAGACCTCAGCGACGTCTGTGGTTAAGGTACCCTGTTGCGTTTCGTTGGTCATGTTCAATACCACCAACAAGCGAGTACCTTCGTATTCACGAACCAACGCAATCAACTGACCGTTACCCACATCCACTTGAGACAACTCACCATTGACCAACGCAGGTTGCGCTTGACGCCAATGGATCAGTTGACGAACCTTGTGCAACAAGGAATTTGGATTCGCTTCTTGCGTCGCCACACTCAAAGGCAAATGCGCTTTATCAACGGGCAACCAAGGCTCAATCGTTGAGAATCCACCTTGCGGTGTGTTTTCCCAAACCATTGGCGTACGACAGCCATCACGACCTTTAAAGACAGGCCACAACGGAATGCCGTAAGGGTCTTGAATGCGTTCAAACGGCACGTTCGCTTCCGGCAAACCAAGTTCTTCCCCTTGATACAAACACACACTGCCGCGCAACGATAAAATGAGCGCCATCGCAATCAGTGGATACGCTTCGCCGTCTTCTTCTGCGCCCCAACGAGTACGCGAACGCACAACGTCGTGGTTGGACAACGCCCAGCAAGGCCAACCGTCGCCCACAATGTCGTTCATGTTGGCTAAGGTTTTTCGGATGTATTCTGGAGAATGCGGCGTATTCAAGAAATCGAAGGTATACGCCATGTGCAATTTATCACCACCTGACGTGTATTCCGCCATGCGTTTCAATGGGAAGTCGTCGCCAATTTCACCCACCATGGTGCTGCCTGGGTACTCGTCCATCATGACGCGCAAGTCTTTTAAGAAGTCTAAGTTTTCAGGGCGACTTAAGTCGTATACATGTCGTTGGTAAGTGTATGGATTATCGTGCGGTGCCCCCATGGTTTTAGGCTCGCCCGCCGGTACTGGCGGATTGTCTTCCAAGCCTTCACTGTGGAAATAGAAGTTCACCGTATCCAAGCGGAAGCCGTCCACACCAAGCTCTAGCCAAAAACGCATGTTATCTAAATGCGCCTGACGTACTTCTGGATTATGGAAGTTAAAATCTGGCTGAGACTCTAAGAAGTTATGCAAATAATACTGCAAACGACGGCTGTCCCATTTCCACGCGCTGCCACCAAAAATCGACAGCCAATTGTTTGGCGGTGAGCCATCTGGTTTAGGATCCGACCACACATACCAATCGGCTTTTGGATTGGTTTTGTCCTGACGACTTTCCTCAAACCAAGGATGAACGTCCGCAGAATGACTGATCACTTGGTCAATCATTACTTTTAAGCCCAACGCATGAGAGCGATCGACCAAGGTTTTAAAATCGGCCAAACTGCCAAACATCGGATCAATGTCGCAATAGTCCGACACATCGTAGCCAAAGTCTTTCATTGGTGAAGTAAAGATAGGCGATAACCAGATCGCATCCACACCCAATGACGCGACATAATCCAGCTTGCTTGTAATGCCCGCTAAATCACCAACGCCATCGCCAGACGCATCCATAAAACTACGCGGGTAAATTTGATAAATTATCCCGCCTTTCCACCAGTTAAGATTGGTTGTCATCAAGACTCTCCAAAAAAGATAAAACTAGGGGCAATACCAACGCATTGCCCCATTCTCATTAACAAAATTCGACGTTTTTATTCACGCGCTGGTTCATTAGCCTTTGCGTAAATAAGACTGCTCTTTCTCATCAAACAAATGCATTTTTTCAGGCTGTGCCGCCAAAAACACTGTGTCACCACGTTTAATGGATAACGTGCCAGCTTGTTTCGCAATCACCATTTCTTCGGCGCCGGGAATGTTCACATACAACAAGGTCGCTTCACCTAAGGATTCAACGAACGACACCGTACCAGAAAACAGACTCTCGTCTTCGGCTGATACAACGGTTAAATCTTCTGGACGAATACCGAAAAACGCGGCTTTGGCTTGCTCACTCGCTTCCGTCACAATCGGTGTTTGAATGGACGCCGATGCAGACAAAGACACCAAGGTCTGTTCGCCGGTTTGTTCAATACGACAAGGTACGATGTTCATCGCGGGCGAACCAATAAATTTCGCCACAAACACGTTTTCAGGGTGTTCGTATAGCTCAAGCGGCGAGCCGACTTGCTCGATATTGCCGCCAGACAACAGCACAATACGATCCGCCAATGTCATGGCTTCGACCTGATCGTGTGTCACATAAATCATCGTCGACTCAGGCATGCTGTCTTTTAGGTTGGCAATTTCCATACGAGTCGCCACACGTAATGCCGCGTCCAAGTTAGATAACGGCTCATCAAACAAAAAGACCTTTGGACGACGAACAATGGCACGACCAATCGCCACACGTTGACGTTGACCACCAGAAAGCGCTTTCGGTAAACGGCCCAAATACGGCGTCAGTTGCAACATATCGGCGGCTTTACGCACTTGCTGATCGATGTCTTCTTTGCTTACTTTTGCAATCTGTAAACTGAACGCCATGTTGTCGTACACCGTCATATGCGGGTACAAGGCATAACTTTGGAATACCATCGCAATGCCACGCAATGCGGGCGGCACATCGTTCACCACTTCCCCATCAATTTCCAATGTTCCTGCTGAGATTTCTTCTAGGCCGGAAATCATGCGCAACAAGGTGGATTTACCACAACCAGATGGACCAACAAAGACAATAAACTCGCCTTTTTTGATGTCCAAATTGATGTCTTTTAGTACTTCAACGTGATTCGAATAAATTTTCTTAACATGGGTTAACTTAACATCTGCCATGATTCTACTGCCTCAATCTAAAGTCATACCTTAGGTGAGGAGCAAACGCTCTACTCACCTGCGTAGGTTGTTTTATTTCACCGAGCCTGCCAACAAACCGCGCACTAAATAACGCTGTAAGCCGAAGAAGACACACAAAGGAATAATGATGGTAATAAACGCAGACGCCGTCAGGATTTCCCAGTTACCACCACGCGAGCCTAACAGTTCACGCAATTGACCCGTTAACACCATGTGCTCAGCATCGTTACCAAGGAACACCATGGCAATCAGCAAATCATTCCATACCCAAAGGAATTGGAAGATGGCAAAAGACGCCAATGCAGGAAATGACAACGGCAGCACAATCTTACGGAAAATATCGAAATCAGACGCGCCATCAACACGCGCCGATTCAATGATTTCTCTCGGTAATCCGACAATGTAGTTACGCAATAAATAAATCGCCAAAGGCAAACCAAAGCCCGTATGCGCAAGCCAAATCCCCACATAGGTTTTTGAGCCCACGCCAAAGAACTCGCCAATCATGTTGTAGCTTTTCAACAATGGAATCAGCGACATTTGAAGCGGAACCACCAACAAACCAACCACCGCAGCAACGAGCAAAGCACGACCTGGGAAACGCATCCAGGCAAGCGCATACGCCGCAAACGCCGCGACTAAAATCGGAATGATCGTCGCTGGTATTGTCACCGTTAAGGAATTAATAAAAGACTGACCTAAACCTTCCGCACTCAATACTTCACGGTAGTTTTCTAACGTAAAACGAGGCGGGGTTTCCGCTGTATAAAAAATACGTTGTCCACGAGAACCTTTCCATTCGGATGGGGAGGAAAACAGGTAATCGCCATTTTCCATCACTTGCAACGTCTGGCCTTTTTTCAGTTCAGCTACTACGCCAACATCAAATTCATCTGGTCTTAATGAGCTTGAGCCAAATTTGGTAATTTCACCCGCGTCGCCTTCAAACAGATTTCCGCTAATGACATAGCGATCCCCTACTTGAGTTTGTGCTTTAGGCTCATGCGCTCTAGCAACCAAACGTTGTTCTGATGTAGACAATGCGGTCCACCAGCCAGACGTCGACAATTGACTCTTATCTCGAATGGACGAGATGAACAAACCCGCGGTCGGAATCGTCCAAATAATCACGAGGAATAAAACCGTCGCATGCACCAAATAGGTTAATGGCGTGCGTTTAGAGGACGTAATCATATTAACGACCCTCCATTTCTTCATTGGCGCGTCGAATGTTCCACACCATAATAGGAATAACCAAGACCATAATGACCAACGCAATCACTGCGCCACGACCAAAGTCACCACCGCCATTAAACATCCAACTAAACATCTGATTAGCCAACACTTGTGTTCCCCACTGCGCATTCGTCATCGCTAGAACAATGTCGAATACTTTCAATACCAAGATAGTAATCGTGGTCCAAACAACCGCGATGGTTCCCCAAATTTGTGGCACCATGATTTTGTAGAAAATTTGAAAGCCATTCGCCCCATCCAATACCGCTGCTTCAATGGTTTCGTCAGGAATACCGCGCAATGCGGCCGACAAAATAACCATGGCAAAACCAGTTTGAATCCAGACTAAAATCACCATCAAAAAGAAATTGTTCCAAATCGGAATCGTGAGCCAAGTCTGAGGCTCGCCACCGAAAAAGACGACTAAGGCATTCAATAAGCCAATTTGATCTTCGCCACCAGTGCGGAAATCGTAAATGAACTTCCAAATAACCGACGCGCCAACAAAAGAAATCGCCATTGGCATAAAAATCAGGCTTTTAGCAATATTGCCCCACCAAATACGATCCGTCATGGTCGCGATAATAAGACCAAAAAACGTGGCCGCTGTCGGCACCACAATCAGCCACAGCATGTTATTGCGAAAAGATTCATAGAATTCATCGCTGCTAAATAACCATTTGTAGTTAGATAGTCCGACAAACTCCTCGCCGCTACGCCCATAAAAGGACAAGCGAATGGACTCAAGCACAGGATAGAAAAGATAAAATGTCAGCAATAAAACCGCTGGTCCCAAAAACAACCAAGGACGAATTGTATTCGCCACGCGTAGATTGCGTGCGACCTCTTTGGCCGCCCCACTTTTGGTTGGGAAAATTTTATCTAAGAGGAAGTTTGAGCCATAAAAATAAGCGGCACACCCCATAACACCTAGGATCATGGTCACTAACGCTGTGGCAAGCTGTCCCATAGAATCTCCATAAAATATCAATGCAGTGACAAGTAAACGCGGTGCTTCTTGCCACTAACAAACACATACAAAAAAGCCCTAGTGTGGCAATTCACACTAGGGCTTCTCGCGAACTTACTTCAAAGCATCCCATGTCTTCTGGATGTCGTGAGCAACGTCTTTGGCATCTTCGCCACCAGTGTAATCTACCATGCCTGTCCAGAATGAACCGGCACCAATTTTGCCTGGCATCAAGTCCGATCCGTCAAAGCGGAACGTCGTTGCATAACGAATGATCTCGCCTTGTTTCTTCGCCGCTTCACTTGAGTACACTTCTGGGTTTGCGCCCAAATGAGCAGAGATGAAGCCCGTTTGCGCCATCCACAACTCATGAGAAATTGGAGAACGAATGAAGTCGATAAACGCACGTGCGCCTTTAGAATCGTTGGTAATACTCACCAAGGTTCCGGCACCCAATACTGGGTTACCCAACGCTTTAGACGCGTAGGACGGGAAGTAGAAGAAATCGGCGTCTAGACCCAACTTGGTTCCTTCAGGGAAGAAAGCTGGGATGAAAGACGCTTGACGATGCATGTAACATTTAGGTGGAGATTGGAACATGCCTTTTGGGCTGTCACGGAAATCTGTTGACGCCACCGCACCGGCTCCGCCGTCGACAAACTCGTCATTTCGCGCAAACCAACCGAACTCTTCTATCGCACCGACTACGCGAGGATCATCAAATTTAATTTCGTTGGTGACCCATTTGTCATACACAGACGCAGGTTGGGTACGAAGCAACAAATCTTCTACCCAATCCGTTGCAGGCCAACCCGTTGCCGCACCGGAACCCAAACCGATACACCAAGGTGTACCGCCGTCATCGACGATTTGTTGAGTTAAGGCTTTTAGGTCTTCCATGGTTTCCGGAATGTCGTAACCCGCATCGGCAAAGTTATCTGGCGAATACCAAACCAATGATTTCAAATCAGCACGATAGAAGACACCATCGAATTCTTTTTGACCCTTGCTGTTTTTAAAGGTCGCAAGATCGACCCATGATTGACCCGCGGCGTAATCTTTTTTCACGCCTTCTTTTACGGTATCGCTCAGCGGTGTTATGAAGCCTTTCGCGGCTAAATCAGCGGCCAAACCAGGTTGCGGGAAAACCGCAATGTTTGGAGCACTACCAGCTTGCGTATCAATCACGATTTGCTGTTCAAATGAATCGGAGCCCGCGTATTTCACTTTGGCGCCCGTGGCTTTTTCAAAATAAGCCGCCACTCGCTCAAAGTTACTTTTTTCATCGCCAGTCCAAGGACCAAAGACGGACACTGTCTCACCGGACAAATCAACGGCTTTCAACGCTTCATAAGCGTCCCAGCTAAAACGGGAATCTTCACCTGGTTTAAATAGGAGGTCAGCGGCGTGCGCTGCGTTTACGGAAAGTGTCAGGGCGACTGCCGCAGACAATAGAGATTTTTTCATCATTGCTCCTTACAGGCTCGCTCGGGAAACCCCTAGCACGCCTTCTGTTTTTATTATCATAGGTCGAAACAAGGTCAAACACGTCTTCTATAAGGATTAAGAAGGAATTTGATTATTAACAATCAAACACCGAGCTTCAAGCGTTTGGCGCCCTTAATATTGACTTAATTATTTTTTAAATTTAGTAGACTATGGCAAAAGTGCGAGCCTCATTTCAATCCTTTGTTTTGTACAAAAAAACAGCAGAAAAGAGAATTTATTATGATTTCAGCAGGTTAAGTATTGAAATAGACGTTAAATCTATCATTTTTTTGCGCTTTTTTTGCATATTAATACAGGGAGTTTTAGGCATAAAAAAAGCGTGCTCTGCGCACGCTTTTTAATTCTACTTAACACACTGTATCGTGTACTTAACCGTTTAACTAAACGACGATTTTTCTGTTAGGCGCATTCGGCGCGTTTAAAAACGTTCGAGTTGCGCCTTCGCTTGCGCTAAAGAAGGCAAAGAGGGGTACGCGCCCAATTTCGTCACCGAATCGGCACCGCAAGCGGCCGCGAAACGCACGATGTCCACGAGCTGTTGTTGCGACAATGACGCCAATGACGCTCGATCTCCGCCCTGCTCTGCCAGTTGATACAGCAAGCCACCCACGAAAGCATCGCCCGCGGCGGTCGTGTCTTTTACTTCGACTTTTGGTGTCACCACGTCGCTCACGCCATGCGCCGCCGTATAAAAACGAATCGGGTTGCCGCCATCGGTTAAGACAAACAAGGTTACGCCTGCCGCAAGCGTCTGTTCGATCAACGCAAATGGGTCTTCTGCCAACACAACCAGTTCTTCCAAACTCGCCTTCACAACGTCACCGCTTTGCATCCAATCAATCACGCGCTGAGTATCCACTTGCTCATTTGGCCAAAGGTTCATGCGTAAGTTCACATCAATACTGACGATCCAGTTCGCCGCGCGCGCCATGCTCACACCCGCCAACGTTGCTTTGGTAATGTCCGCATCGGTCAATGTGTTTGAGCAAGTATGGAAAACCCCCTTACTGTCTGCGAACCATGCGCCATTAAAATCGGCTTCTTTGAACAAGATGTCTGCAGATGGGCTGCGGTAAAATTCAAAGCTGCGCTCACCTGTGTGATCCAAGCTCACAAAGGCCAACGCCGTTTTGGCTTCTTTGGTCATCAGCATGTTGTCTGTGTTCACACCATAACCATTAAGAGCGTCTTTCAAAAAATGGCCAAACGCGTCGTCGCCCACTTGACCAACAAAGTGACTGTTCCCACCCAAACGTGCAACCGCAACCGCAACATTCGCCGGTGCACCACCTGGAAACTTAGTAAAGGATTCAAGCTCGCCGGCTTGAGTTGCCCCATTAGAAAGAAAATCGATTAAGGCTTCGCCGAACGCCATTACTTTTGTTGTCATTATTAGGGTCTCTTTTTGTGTGCAGACATACGCTACGCAGATAGAAATAAGATTAGATTAAAAATTATGCAGGGATGATTCCATTAAATCAATTTAATTTATTTAAAGCACAGCGGCCAGCAAGGCTATATGGACAATTGGTTCACTGCTACTTTCTTGTTAGACTCGAAACCTATATCGACACTTTTTACCCAAAATCAGACATTAACCTTTTACTGAGTAAGAGAATGACCCACGCAAAATGTATCTATGTTGTAGACGATGACGACGAGATTCGCACCCTGCTCAAAACTTACTTAGAAAAGCATCAGTTCACCGTGTTGACAGCGGATTCAGGCGAAGCCTTTCTCGCCAATTTTCGAGCGGATCAAGACATTGACTTGGTGATTCTAGACATCATGTTACCCGGTCAAGACGGTTTTTCCGTGTGCCGTTCTTTACGCGCACAATCCCAAGTTCCCGTTATTATGTTAACCGCCAATTCCGATGAAATGGACCGTATTATTGGTTTAGAAATTGGCGCCGACGATTACCTTGCAAAGCCATTTAACCCACGGGAACTGTTGGCGAGAATCAAAGCCATTTTGCGTCGTATGGAACACACCGAAGTCGTAGAGATTGCGCCGGTTGCACATCGTTTCTACCGCTTCGCACAATTCACATTGGATACACTGTCACGCGAATTGCAATTTGAAGAAGAAAAAGAGTCCCTATCAGGCGCAGACTACAACCTACTAATGTTGTTCTTAACACACCCTGGCGCGGTTCTGACTCGAGAGCTCATCGCAGAAAACACCCGTGGACGCGACAGCGCACCGCTCGATCGCTTTATTGATGTGCACGTGAGTCGCTTACGTCAACGTCTGCGTGAAGACGCTCGTCATCCTCAATTAATCAAGACAGTGCGTGGTCAGGGCTATATTTTGACCGCGAACGTCGAAGCGATCAGCGATGCCCACTAGCGCATCAATTAGCAGTCGCTCACGCCTCAAGCGGTGGTATCAGTCTCTAACGGGGCAAATTCTCATCATCATGGCGCTGGGCGTTGCCAGCGCGCAATTTATCAGTTCGACCATTTGGTTGCGTCAGCTCGAATCCGATACAGAAGAAAACGTCCGTGAAGTCTCTAAACACATGGCGTTTCGTATTGCCGCCACCGTCAGTTACTTCACCTCTTTACCAACCAATTATCGCCATATTGTGATTGATCAATTGCAAGACATGGGCGGAACGCGTTTCTTTGTGACGCTGAACAAAGAAGAAATCCGCATTAATAACATTCCCGATTCGCCCCTAAAAGACATAGTGAAAAACGAGGTCGAATCCACGCTTATTAAGCAACTGGGTATTCATGACGCCAAAATAGCCTTTTCTAGCCCAAGCGACTTACACGTTATCAACAACCAAACACGCCTAGTGGATTTGCCAGAGCGTTGGGGACACCACAGCCTCTTGGTCAAACCTCTGACGCCGCCGATCATCGTGATTCAGATTCCTATCAACGACAAAGACTGGTTGTATCTTGCCAGCCTCATGCCCGACCCTTACTTTCTCGAAGGCAATTCGGCGCTCAGTGGCGATCGTTTGTTTTCCATGGCGATGTCCGTTATCACCGTATTACTGCTGACCATTTTTATACTTCGACGCGTCACTCGCCCTTTGGCAACCTTGGCTCGCGCCGCAGAACGCTTTGGCCAAGGCGACTGGAAGCCAATTAAAGAAGTCGGCAGCGTTGAAGTGCGCAATACCGCCAAAGCCTTTAACGACATGCAACGACGCATTCAACGTTACTTAAATGATCGTGAACGATTGTTTGCGTCCATTTCCCATGATTTGAAAACACCGATAACACGCTTACGTTTGCGCGCTGAATTGTTAGATGAAGATGACATTCGCGATGCGATGATTCGTGATTTAGAAGATTTGGACATGCTGGTGAAAGGCGCACTGCAAAGCGTAAAAGAAACCGACATCCATGAAAACCGCATCGAAGTAAACATTTCTCGAATGCTCAAAGACATGCAATCCACCGCCAATCTGCACGACACTAAATTGACCGTGGTTGGCGAGTTAGAACACCCTTTCATTGGTAAGCCTCTGGCCATCAAACGCTGTCTTGGCAATCTCGTCGACAATGCGCTGTACTACGGAAAAACCGCCACGGTATACATTGAAGACAGTGAAGACGAGGTGTGCATTCGCATTTGTGACCAAGGTCCTGGTATTCCGATCGAAAAAATGGACAAGGTCTTTCAACCTTACACTCGCCTCACGCCCGACCACTCTGGTCATCCCGGTGGTATGGGGTTAGGGCTCAGTATCGCTCGCAATATTGCCAGAGCACACGGTGGCGAAGTAACGCTGAGCAACCACGCCACACAAGGCCTAGAAGCCAAGCTGTGGCTGCCAAGACACTGATCAATCACGACATCTATTACGCGGTGTTTGTGCAAATAAAGCGCAATAAAATCGACACCAAAACGCAAGCTTGCAAGACTTCGTTACAATAGGTTGCTCTACTTTACCCCCACTTGTCAGATCCTTTGCTAAATTCTGTTACTCGAACGTACGCTTATGCTGTATTTCAGCCGGCGACATCGAGACGAATAACGCAATATCAAAACATTCTGATGTATTTGATTGGACGACATAACAATAACAAAGGTTGCTATCATGAAAAAAATTGCTTTCGGTTTAACCGCAGTTGCACTATCTCTAGCCGCTACTACAAGCCAAGCTGGCGAAGTAGAAGTTCTACATTGGTGGACATCAGGTGGCGAAGCCGCTGCGATCAATGTACTTAAACAAGAAATGGTTGACGCTGGCCACACTTGGAAAGACTTCGCAGTCGCTGGTGGTGGTGGTGAGTCTGCCATGACAGTTCTAAAATCTCGTGCCATTGCTGGCAACCCTCCTTCTGCTGCCCAAATCAAAGGCCCAACCATTCAAGAGTGGGGCGATCTTGGCTTCCTAACTAATCTTGATGACGTTGCAAAAGCAGGCGATTGGGATGTTATTCTTCCTCAAGTCGTTAGCAATGTAATGAAATACGACGGCCATTACGTAGCCGCTCCAGTAAACGTTCACCGTGTAAACTGGATGTGGGCAAACCCTGAAGTATTCCGCAAATCTGGCGCGTCTATCCCAACAACTTGGGATCAGTTCATCGTCGAAGCGAAAAAAATCAAAGCCGCTGGCTTTACGCCTCTAGCGCATGGTGGCCAAGCTTGGCAAGACGCGACTCTATTCGAAGCGATTGCTTTGTCTAAAGGGTCTAAGTTCTACAACAGCGCTTTCATTGGCTTGTCTGACAAAACACTTCGCAGCAAAGACATGATTGACGTATTTGATACGTTCAAGCAAATGCGCGAATTTGTTGATCCAGGTTTCTCTGGTCGTGATTGGAACATCGCTACTTCTATGGTTATCAATGGTGATGCTGCAATGCAAATCATGGGTGACTGGGCGAAAGGCGAGTTCACCGCCGCTGGTAAGAAAGCCGGTATTGACTATGTTTGTTACCCAGCACCAGGCACAAGCGGTGCGTTCACTTTCAACATTGACTCTCTAGCCATGTTTAAAGTAGACGGTAAAGACAAACAAGCGGCTCAGAAAGATCTTGCTCGTTTGATTCTTGAACCTAAGTTCCAAGAAACATTCAACTTGAACAAAGGCTCTATTCCGACTCGTTTGAATATGCCTCGCGGCAAGTTTGACTCATGTGCGCAGTCTTCAATGGACGCGTTCCTAGCAAGCTCAACAACAGGTCAATTAGTACCAAGTATGGCTCACGGCATGGCTGTGAACTCTATGGTTCAAGGTGCTATTTATGACGTAGTCACAAACTTCTTCAACGATGACAAAATGACATCTAAAGAAGCGGTAGACAAGTTGGCTCGCGCTGTTAAAGCAAGCATGTAATACCAACTCACTTGCCAAAAACAAGTGAGTTCAAAGCACACGAGGCTGGTCTTGTGACCAGCCTCTTCGTTTCTCCCCTGTAGTGAAGCATCAATTATGAATACTGAAGCCGCCAATTCTGGGTCAGGACAGACTCAGTCAGGACGTCCTGCACGCCTAAGCTTGGCCGACTGGATGCCGAAAATCGTCATGGCCCCAACGGTGATCGTCACCTTGGTGTGCATTTATGGCTATATGATTTGGACAGCTGTCCTCTCTTTCACCAATTCTCGCATGTTGCCGTCTTATAATTTTGTCGGCTTTGATCAATATGAACGCCTATTCAACAACGACCGTTGGATTGTGGCACTGACGAACCTAGGTATCTTCGGCGGGATGTTCATTGCTATTTGTTTGTTCCTTGGCGTTACGCTGGCCATTTTCTTGGATCAAAAAATTCGCGCTGAAGGCGCACTCCGTACTATTTATCTTTACCCTATGGCGATTTCATTCATCGTCACAGGTACCGCGTGGAAATGGTTGCTAAACCCAACCAATGGCCTAGAAAAAATGATGATTGATCTGGGCTTTGAAGACTTCAGATTCAATTGGCTAGCGGATCCAGACATGGTTATTTACTGTTTGGTTATCGCCGCCGTTTGGCAAGCATCTGGCTTTGTTATGGCCTTATTCTTAGCTGGTCTGCGTGGTGTTGATGGCGACCTTATTAAAGCAGCACACCTTGATGGCGCGAGCACATTTACAACTTATCGTCGTATTATCTTGCCGTCGTTGAAACCCGTTTTCTTCAGCGCGCTGGTTATTTTGTCGCACATCGCGATTAAGAGTTTCGACTTGGTGGCCGCGTTAACTAACGGCGGTCCAGGGTATTCGTCTGACCTTCCTGCTAACTTCATGTACGCCCATACCTTTACACGTAGCCAAGTGGGCCTAGGTTCCGCTTCTGCCATGGTGATGTTGGGTTGTGTATTAGCAATCTTGGTTCCTTATTTGTACTCAGAATTGCGAGGTGAACGCCATGAGTAATAACACTGTTGGTCGTAAATCCTCTGGGCTAGACAAAGTATTTCGTATCGCTCTGTATACCGTTTTGATTGTAGTTGCCTCGTTCTACTTGATGCCATTTGTCGTTATGTTAATTACGTCACTTAAAGACGTAGAAGAAATACGCACAGGCACATTACTGTCTCTGCCAGCGTCATTGCATTTTGATTCTTGGGCAAAAGCATGGTCTAGCGCCTGTACAGGCAGTAGTTGTGGTGGTATTTCACCTTACTTCTTGAACTCGTTTCAAATCGTGATTCCAGCCGTGATGATTTCAACGCTGCTTGGTGCGATTAACGGTTACGTGATTTCCCTATGGAAATTCCGTGGTAGTGACTTGTTTTTCGCGGCGCTGTTAGTCGGTTGCTTCATTCCATTCCAAGTTATTTTGCTGCCAATGGCTCGTACTTTGGGCTGGTTAGGCATTGCGAATACAACCACGGGGTTGGTGTTTGTGCATGTGGTTTACGGTGTGGCGTTTACGACGTTGTTTTTCCGTAACTTCTATCAGTCTATTCCAGGCGAATTAGTAAAAGCGGCTCGTCTTGATGGCGCAGGTTTCTTTACTATTTTCTACCGCATTATTTTGCCAGTATCGACTCCGATTATCGTAGTAACCGTCATTTGGCAGTTCACGCAAATTTGGAATGACTTCCTCTTCGGTGTGGCATTCTCTGGTTTTGATACTCAGCCAGTAACGGTTGCATTGAACAACTTAGTCAACACCAGCTTTGGCGGTAAAGAATACAACGTCGACATGGCCGCAGCCATTATTGCAGCACTGCCGACATTAGCGGTCTATGTATTCGCAGGAAAGTACTTCGTCCGTGGCTTAACAGCGGGTGCCGTAAAAGGCTAATCGCTATTTAACGAATAATTTACGCTCGTGCCTTTTACCTTTTTCACAGCACGAGTGATTCGACAAAATTTGGAGTAATAACATGGCAAACCTCGTCATTGATAATGTTAAAAAAAGCTACGGCAGCACAGAAATTCTAAAAGGCATTAATATTTCCATCAAAGCAGGTGAATTCCTGATTTTGGTTGGGCCTTCTGGTTGTGGTAAATCGACTCTAATGAATTCGATTGCAGGTCTTGAAGACGTGACTGAAGGTCGCATCCTGATCGCGGACAACGACGTCACATACACAAGCCCAAAAGACCGTGATATCGCGATGGTGTTCCAGTCTTACGCTTTGTACCCAAACATGACGGTTGAGCAAAATATCTCTTTTGGTTTGGAAATGCGCAAAGTACCAAAAGCAGAACGTGATGTAGAAGTTCAGCGTGTTGCTGATATGTTACAAATTGATCACTTGTTAAATCGTAAACCAGCGCAATTGTCTGGCGGTCAACGTCAGCGTGTTGCCATGGGTCGTGCCTTAGCGCGTCGTCCTCAGCTTTACTTGTTCGATGAGCCTTTGTCTAACCTTGACGCTAAATTGCGCGTAGAAATGCGTACAGAGATCAAGAAGCTTCACAAGAAGCTAGGCACAACCATCGTTTACGTAACACACGATCAGATCGAAGCCATGACCTTGGCAGATCGTATCGCGGTCATGAAAGACGGCGAAGTACAACAACTTGGTTCGCCACAAGAAATTTACGACAACCCAGCCAACTTGTTTGTAGCGGGTTTCATGGGTTCACCTGCGATGAACTTCATACCGACGAAAGTCGTCGAGAAAGATGGCGTTCCAATGTTGGAATTGGCAACCAGCACAACCGTTGCTTTGCCATTCCCGAAACCAGAATCGCTAAAAGACTACGTTGGCAAAACCATTTTATTGGGTTTGCGCCCTGAAATGATCACCGAGCCTCAGCCGCACAAAGAAGGTCAGCCTTTTGTTACCACGACGGACGTGGAAGTAGAAGTCACAGAGCCAATGGGTGCCGACACAATGATACTGACACGTGTTAACGATGCAGAAATCAACTGTCGCTCTAACCCAATGTACCCAGCTGAAGCAGGTTCAATCATCAAGATGATGTTTGATACTTCTAAAGCCGTGGTATTTGACCAGAAATCAGGTCGTCGTCTCGATCTTTAATTACACAGTTTTATAACGGTTTCGCTGTTTTAAGCACGCCTGTGTCAGAGATTTTGTCTCTTCCACAGGCTTTTTTTTGCCTAAATCTCGTTGTTATTGCACAAATGGTCAAAATTACTGCACAGTCTCTCGAACTTGTCACAAATATGAGATACATTTTCATAACTGTAATCAACCAAGCCACTCCATAGTGACCGTTGATTATCACGACTAAATGAACTGACAACTAATATCATGCAAGGGACAAAATCATGAAATTACAAAAGCGTTTTATCGCGAACCTCGCCATCACTGGTGTCGCGCTGTCCGTGACGGCCTGTTCTATGATGGGACCACAACAGCCAGATTGGAAAGAAGACAAAGAATATCGTGTGACGATTTTGCACACCAATGACCATCACGGTCGTTTCTGGCAAAACAGCAAAGGCGAATACGGCATGGCCGCTCGTAAAACCTTGATCGACAATATTCGTGAAGAAGTGGCGTTAGACGACGGCAACTCTTTGTTGCTTTCTGGTGGCGACATCAACACTGGCGTTCCAGAATCTGACCTTCAAGACGCTGAGCCTGATTTTCGCGGCATGAACATGCTGAAATACGATGCGATGGCATTGGGTAATCACGAATTCGACAACCCCCTTTCTGTATTGAAAAAACAACATGATTGGGCAGGTTTCCCGTTCCTTTCTGCGAATATTTTAGACGCCAAAACAGGCAAGCCATTGTTTGAAGCGTATAAAATTTTCCAAGTAAACGATCTAAAAATCGCAGTGATGGGTCTGACCACAGACGATACAGCGAAATTGGGTAACCCTGAATTTTTAGAAGGCATCCGCATTGAGTCACCGATTACGGTTGCTCAGAAATTGGTGCCTGAACTGCGTAAGAAAGCCGATATCGTTATCGCCGTGACTCACATGGGCCACTACGACAATGGCAACCACGGTGGCAACGCACCGGGTGACGTAACCTTGGCGCGTACCGTTCCTGGTATCGACATTGTTGTTGGTGGTCACTCTCAAAACCCATTGTTCCAACCTGACGAGCAGAATGGCACTTTAATCCTGCAAGCACACGAATGGGGAAAATACGTTGGCCGTCTAGACTTTGTCTACAAAAATGGCGCCATTGTTTGGTCTGAGTACAAACTGATTCCAGTTAACTTGAAGAAAAAAGTCAAAGACGCGGAAGGCAATTCCGTACGCGTCTTCATTGAAGATGAAATCGCACAAGACCCAACCATGCTTGAAATGCTGTCTCCTTACCAAGAAAGAGGACAAACTGAATTAGGCGTCGAAATTGGTTTCTCAAATGATGATTTCATCGGTGATCGTAGTGTGGTTCGTAACCAAGAAACCAACCTAGGTAACTTGATCTCTACAGCAATGAGAGAAAAAGTCAGCGCAGACATTGGCGTGATGAACTCTGGCGGTATTCGAGACAACCTTGAAGCCGGCATCGTGACTTACAAAAGTGTTTTGAAAGTTCAGCCATTCGGCAACATGGTGTCTTATGTTGATTTCACCGCAGCAGAATTAACCGATTACCTTTCGGCTGCCGCTGCAAAACAAGCGGGTACAGGGGCTTTCGCTCAGTTCGATGGTGTTTCATTGACACTAAAAGACGGCAAAGCAACCAACATCAAAGTAAACGGCATGGCCTTAATTTCTGACAAAATGTACCGTATCGCGATGAACAACTACACCGCGTCTGGTGGTGATGGTTACCCTAAAATCACAGAGCATGCGAACTACGTGAACTCCGGTTACGTGGACGCTGACGTGTTGGTGGAATACATTCAAAACAACTCACCACTTGATGGTGCGAAGTTTGCGCCAACTGGTGCTGTGAAGCGCTAAGTTAGTCTCATCATCCGTGAATTAAATAACGGATAAAAAAAGCGCCAGTAGAGATTTCTACTGGCGCTTTTTTTGTTTCTTCCGCGACAAAAATGAGAACAAGAACCGCCGCTATTTTTTGTAGGTTAACGACCACGTCAGTGGTGTTGGCAGTTTCTCAGATTCGAGCTTTGCAGTATAAAGTAATTCGTTTTCGCCGACTTGCTTCCACGTATTCGTACGCTTGCCACGCTCTGATTCCAATATCACCACAACGGAGTCGTTTGTTTGCTGATACGTTCCGAAGATTTCAACGTCTTCTTCGTCGACTTTAAGCAAGTCCGACTTTGCAGTGACAGAAATCGTATCGGCTTCTGCATCATCGCATTGCCACTGAAATTGTATTTCTTGCAGGCCTAGTAACCATAGGTTACAGATCTGCGTTTGTTTTTTGAGCACCGGTCTTGCTAACGCGCGAATAAAAAAATTCATTTCTTTCGCCACGTTCTCGACCGCTTCGTCCAACTTAGCTTGCGTGCTGTCTGCGTCTTGCAGCACCCACTTGCCATCGAAGTCGACACCAGCCGCCTGCACACCTGAACTGAGCGCCACACTTAATACACCAACACCAATCAGTTTGTTCACCTTGCTTCTCCTTATTTTTATTGTCCCCTGATAATCGCAAAGAAGCAGCGCAAAGTAAGGCGCAAAAACGCGCACAATGACTGACATTTAGCGCCAAAAAACGGATTAGGCGTCTAAATATTCGAATGGAAAAACAGTGTCCGCTGTCAAATATCGAGTGGCTATGTCGCTTTCAACTGGTTTAGAAAAGTAATAACCTTGGTATCGAGTACAGCCAATTTTGTTCAGAATGTCTTTTTCGATCGGGTTTTCTACGCCTTCCGCCAAGACCAAGAGCCCCATATGGTCTGCCATAGACACAATCGTATTAATGATGACATGACTGTTTGGGGCGCGGGATAAATCACGAACAAAGGACTGATCAATTTTTAATTGATTGATCGGGAAGTGCTGCAAATACCGCAACGAGGAATAACCGGTACCAAAGTCATCAATCGAAAAACGCAGTTGGCACTCTTTAAGCAGCCACATTTTTTCTGCCACTGAGGAAATATTTTCCACCAGCATGCCTTCGGTGATTTCTAAGTCCAGTAAGCTTGGGTTCACCTGTGTGTTTTCGATGACTTCTTTCACCGTATCCACAAAGCTATCCTTGGCAAATTGATAAGGGCTGATGTTAATCGCAATGCCTTTGAACGAAGACGGCAAGCCAGCTTCTTCCCACGCTTTCAACTGATGACAAGCGTTTTCCAACACCCAGTATCCGACTTCATCGATGATCCCTGTTTCTTCTGCGATCGGAATAAAACGACAAGGCGGCACCAACCCAAGCACTTCATTAAACCAACGCAATAACACTTCAAAGCCGATTAGCTCGCCTTTTTCATTCACTTGCGGCTGATACACCAAATAAAACTCATCGTTTAACACCGCGCTGTGTAAGGCTTTTTCTAACATTGCCCGTTCAGCGACTTTCGTTTGCATTTCTTGTTGATAGAATCGGTAACCATTGCGACCGCCGTCTTTGGCTTCATACATGGCAGTGTCGGCTTGACGTAAAATCTGCGTGTCATCGGCGCCATCCAAAGGGAAAAAACTAATGCCGATACTCGCTGAAATAAACAAGTCTGCTTGCTCTAAGCGAAACACCTGAGACACCTGAGACAACAAAACCTCAGCCAGCGACGTCGCTTTGCCATGCGCTTCGTCAAATTGATAACCCAGCACGGGAACCAACAACACAAACTCATCGCCACCGATTCGGATCGCGGTATCAGACTCAGACAAACAAGACATAATGCGCTTGGCGGCTTCCACCAGCAACGCATCACCAATATGGTGCCCCATGGAATCATTGATGCTTTTAAAACGATCCAAGTCGATGAATAACAGACCGCCGATTTGCCCATTGTCACGCGCGGTGGTGATGACTTTGTCTAAATTTTGATTCAAGAAACGTCGATTGGGCAAATTGGTCAACGCATCGTAATACGCCAAAAATCTCACTTGCTCTTGGTCTTTTTTGCGCTGGGTAATATCGCGAAAAGACGCCAAGAAAAAAGGCTCGCTATCTAACGTAATGATGTTTCCGCAAACCTCAACCGGAAACCGCACGCCATTGCTTTTATGATAATGCGCTTCAAATGTTGTTGGGTCTCCCAGAGACGGGCTGACCCATCCCTTTAATAAATTGGGGGTCTGCTCAGGATCAATGTCTTCAATGTTCAAGGTTAATAACGTGGCCGTGTCATAGTGCAATAGTCGGCACGTTTCGCCATTGCAATCCACGATTTGACCTTTCAAATTTGTCAGTAACATGCATTCGCTAGATTGATGCAAAACGGCTTTGAAATACGCCTCACTCTTCGCCAATTCACCTTCGACCTTTTTGCGTTTATGCCAAAGTGCGGTGATGGTACGCGCCAAGATACCCAGTTCATCGTCTCGCGATGTTTGCTTAAATTGTAGCTGTTCGGGTTCGTTTTCTTCTTGTTCAAGCACATTTAGTTGGTCAATAACCCGAGTGAGCGGTCGAGAAATCTGAAAATAAAACAGCATGAACATGGCGATGCCAAGCAAAGAGGCGGATATCAATGACGTCACAATCAAACGAATATTTCGACGAATAAAGCCCGCCTTCACGGCAGCACGATCAACAGAAACCGTCAGTGTGCCGACAACCGTCTGGTTGTCTCGCTTTAACACCAAGGTGAATTGAGGCGGTAACCCACTAAAAACATGGTCAGACAACCAACGTAACGACACAGGCGTTAAAGATCGATACGTGCTGGCCAGCTCATAGCCCAAATCATCATTTAATTGTGATTTATGAATATTGGGCGAGCGCATCAACCCAGTCAGAACTGTTTTCGCCAGCTCATCGTCCAAATAATACGCCGCTTCAACCGCTGAGCTCTCGACAATATACAATGTCGACATCACCTGGTTCTCAATGATGACTTGCTCTTCTTCCCAATCAATAAGGATTTGAAAGGTACTCATAGACAAGCTCAACACAAGCAAAATGACCAAGGCCCATTTCGCTTGTTTATAAGAAAGACGCTTACGTAATGCCAACATAATCCCTCACTGTTTACGGCTATTGAAGCATAGAAGAAAACCCGTACTTCTTAACTATTTCGTCTCTCTTACCACTTTTCTTCAGTTCATCCAGGCCTTTATTTAATACATCACGCCACTTCTCAGCGTCTGGATACAACTTGCTAAAACACACAGAATAATGGTCTAAGTCCAATCCAACGACATCATAAAAACTCAAATTTTCAAAACCGCGCATGCTTTTAGCGGCGAACAAAGCGCTATCGCGCTCTGTCATAAACACATCGAGATTACGTCGTAATACCACGTTAATCCCTTGCACTAACCCTGTCACCGAAACATAAGTGATATCCGCACTGTCTAGAATATTGGTTTGAGACCAACCATTCACTGCGGCCACATCGTATTCTTTCAACAGCGCCAACGTCGGTATTTTTCCGTCTAAATGCCCTCGACGAGTCACAAAGGTATTAGCCGAATCACTCAGATAATCAGAAAAAAAAGCGAACGTTTCACGAGAGGGAACAGGTCGACACGACACCGCACCCAGTATTAACCCTTTCTCGACATCACGCATGATCCGCTTCCAAGGTGTTAATACAATCCGAACGGACACACCTTGTGTGGCGTACGCCGCTCTCAGTATGTCGGCATCCAGTCCGTATATGGTTTCTGTGCTGTCAAAATCGGCAGGCGGGGGAATAATAGAAGCGTCCACAATATGTGGGGGAATGTGAACCGTGTGCAGAACAATCTCTTCGGCATAAGCATCGACAATAGAAAAGCCCAACACAACACAGAGAAAAGCTATCCAATATTGACGCACTCGTTCCACTCTTTGCCCCTAAAATGAGATTGATTTAACTCGATAAATTCCAAAAAAAATGCATTAGTTAACATCAATATGAAGCACAATGACGTTACGCTCAAGCATTATCAGCACGCAATGCCTCACATTAATTGACAAATACAGCCACCCTTCATAATCCTCAGACAAAAAAAATCTAGCCGAAGCTAGATTTTAGTATTACAAATACTTATCGATTATTTAGTTCGCTAAAGCAGCGCGCTGCGCCTCAAGGATCTCAGCAATGCCTTTACGGGCCACCACTAACATACCGACCATGTGTTCATCACTGAACGCTTCGCCTTCCGCTGTGCCTTGGATTTCAATGAAACCACCTTTGTCATTCATAATGACGTTCATGTCCGTTTCAGCATTAGAGTCTTCTGGGTAATCCAGATCCAACACAGGCACGCCTTTGTAAACACCCACAGAAATCGCCGCGATTTGCGACACGATTGGGTTTGTTTTGATTTTTTTACTTTCCACCAGTTTTTGCATCGCATCTGCCAACGCAACAAAACCACCCGTGATAGACGCCGTACGAGTACCGCCGTCCGCTTGAATCACATCGCAGTCAATCGTGATCGTGTTTTCGCCCAGTTTCTTAAGATCCACCGCCGCACGCAAAGAACGACCAATCAAACGCTGAATCTCAACCGTACGACCACCTTGTTTACCGCGAGCGGCTTCACGGTCCACGCGGCTGTGCGTAGAGCGAGGCAACATACCGTATTCTGCCGTGATCCAACCTTGACCCTTGCCTCTCAAGAAACGAGGCACGCCAGAAACAACAGTCGCAGTACAAATCACTTTAGTATCGCCACACTCAATTAACACGGAACCTTCCGCGTGTTTAGTAAAATGACGAGTGATTTTAAGGGGACGTAACTGGTCTACTGCTCTTCCGCTTGGGCGCATACTGGTTCTCTCAATTGATTAACATCATAAAGGCGCAATTATAGCGAACCCACATAAAATTGCGCCCCCAGCGATAGGAAAACATAACAATAAGGGGAACTGTTGAACACCTCGTCCATGCGTTACACTATTGCCTTTACTCTTTTAACATCACCTCTACATTTAGGTATTCAACATGACTGCAAGCATGACCGCTTTCTCCCGCCAAGAAGCCGTATACGACTGGGGCACCATCAGCTGGGAAATTCGCTCAGTAAACCAACGATACTTAGAGCCTAACTTCCGTCTGCCTGAGAACTTCCGCGAGTTGGAATTTGCGTTTCGTGACGTGCTGCGTAAAAAACTAAACCGCGGCAAGCTAGAATGCCAACTGCGCTTTCAAACCGTCGACAAAGCCGCGACGAGCCTGACCATTAACCCAACCAACGCCCAAGCCTTGGCAAGCGCCATCAACACACTTGGTACCTTGTTCAAAGACCTAGACCCAGCCAACCCACTCGATATTCTAAGATGGCCAGGCATATTGAGCGAAGAAAGCACCGACGCCGACATAATGAAGAAAGCCGTGATTGAGCTATTCAACCAAGGCGTTGATGAATTGATCCAAGTTCGACTGCGCGAAGGCGAGCAACTGAAAAGCATCATCGAACAACGCCTCGATGCCATCGACGCCATCGTCGTGGAAGTACAAGCCAAACTGCCCGAAATCATCGCCGCACAAAAGCAAAACCTCATCGACAAATTGGAAGTGGCGAAAGTCGACCTAGACCCAATGCGCGTCGAAGCTGAAATCGTTCTACTGGCGCAAAAAGCCGACGTGGCGGAAGAACTAGATCGCCTCGCTACGCACAACAAAGAAGTGCGCCGTCAGCTTCAACAAAAAGGCCCAATCGGACGCCGTTTAGACTTCTTAATGCAAGAACTCAACCGTGAAGCCAATACCCTTTCGTCGAAATCCATCGTCGTAGAAACCACTCAAAGCGCTGTGGAATTGAAAGTCTTGATTGAACAGATGAGAGAACAGATACAAAATATCGAATAGGTTTTTTACCCGTC
>NZ_AYOZ01000012.1 GCF_000508165.1 Marinomonas profundimaris
TCGTGATTCATCTTTTATGTAGGTCGTGCTTTAGCGCGACAAGGGTTTTGTGTAGGTCGTGCTTTAGCGCGACAAGGGTTGTGTGTAGGTCGTGCTTGAGCGCGTCATGGAAGCGATGGGGTCTGCCTGAAGGCCGACCTACAGGTGATTTGTTTTATGGTCGTGATTCATCTTTATGTAGGTCGTGATTTATCGCGACAAGGAAGTTTTGTAAAGATTGGATGCTTTTTGTCGGCCTGAAGACCGACGTTTTGATTCGCACCAGAACCATAATTATTCGCTTCATGAAACCTCGCGTCTTTGTCGGGCTGAAAATATCGTTTACTGCCATCTTTGGCGAGTCCGTGCATTTTGTCCCAGCCGTAAATATGGTCGTCGAGTTCGCATTCTATAAACACGGCTTTGCCGATGGCGTCTGGGTCGGCGTAACGCCCATCATCAAATGTTTTGGTTGGGTGCCAAGGTCGGCCTAATGCGTAGCTGTGCTTTGGCACTTGGTTGTTTTCTCGTATCACGCGACAACGCAAAAACGTCAGGCCGTTATCTTGATGAATCGAGGTACTTGGCGCGGCGATATAACCCCACACTTTGCTTTGGCTCGGCCACGCTCGACACACAATGTCGCAGCGTTCAATCAGGCTTTCCCCACAACCAAACACAAAGTCGATATTACCGCTGATCTTGCAATGGGTGAGATGGCTTTTTTTGCCTTGCGTGCAAAAGGTGTCTTGATAGCTTTCTAGGTTTACGTGTTCCAGAAAAACATGGTCACTTTTATCACTCAAAAGCAGTGCGATGGCCTGAGGGTGCATTGTCTTTGTCGGATCATCTGGGTGTTTTAATGCATTTTTGATGTAGTCCCATTGATTCACTATAGACAGTTTCTTCAGCGTAATGGAAACGGCGGCGACTTCGACCACACGACTTCCCAATGTGCTGACCAATTGCCCGCCGTGTTCCAGCATGCCAGCACACACTTGTGCGTAGATGATCGTTGATTCTGCGCCCGCGCCGACGATTTCGACGTTATCCCGCCGAATACAAACGCGCTCATGGTAGCGGCCTGCGTGAATATGAATGCGATAAAGCGAGCCATCCTTCGGCGCGGCGTCCAGTGCGGCTTGAAGACTAGCAAAATGATCGGGCTGATCCTCTAAAGACACAACGGCGTGAAAGACATCCATGCTTTGCTCCTGTTTTTCCATGGCGGATTTTCTAATGTATTTTTTATCACAGCTTTTTATTTCAAGGCGTTCAGTTAAAAACCAGCAAGGTCTTCGGGGAAAGTGATAAACAAAAAAAGAGAGAATGCCGTAACAGCATTCTCTCTTTCTTTTTCGCGCTCACCTTGTAATTATTTTTAATAATAAAAACTATAACAAGGAGCGCACGTACGCTTCGATTTCAGGGCTCTGACCGTTTTCAAAAAAGCACGCTTGGAAACGTTCACCCGTCACCGCTGTTTTTACCAATTCTTGGTCGATGGCTTTCAATGTATCCAAATAATTGTCTTTGGTGATCGCCGCTTTGACTTGATTCAAAATACCCGCATTGCGCACTTGTGGCTCTTTACGTTCAACAGGATACCCTTCGCCCCGTGGCCCCGTGAAGGCTTTTTCGAAAATATAACGCGCGTTTAATTCGGCTGCCCAACCAAAACCTTTTGCGAACGCCATCGCAATCGCGTTGCCGTTATTAATCTGGTTGAACAAAAAGGCATCCGAAGGTTCTAGACAGTAACCACACAAAACCCCAGGGTGCGCGTTCAGCGACATCATCGACCCTTGGCCTGTGCCACAACCCGATACGACGAAGTCCACTGCGTTTGAGTTCAATAACAAGCTCGCCATAATACCCAAATGAATATACGTCAGGTGATGATCGTTATCGTCACTCATGCCAACATTATAAACATCGTGATTCAGTGGCGCGGCAACCGCATTAAGTTGCTCCAAGATCATTGGGTTTTTGCCCGCTTGGCTGTTTTCCATCATCAGTGCAATTTTCATTATTCACTCCAGAATTCCGTTTTTAGAATTCGTTAAATATGGATTGGTTCTTAATAAAAGGGAACAAGCCGTATCACAAAAAGTCTTTGCGTACCGGCGTAAAGTTATCCAGCAAAACACCCGGTTCCAAACACAAACAACCGTGCATCACATTTGGCTCTTTATAGAGCGCATCACCTGCCGTGACGATTTTGGTTTCGTCACCAATTGTGAACTCAAATTTACCGGATAAAACATAGGTTAATTGTTCATGTGGATGCTTGTGCAAGGGGCCGACTGCGCCTTTTTCAAAATGCACTTCAACGGCCATGATGTTATCGGAATACGCCATTATTTTGCGTGAAACACCTGCACCCAGATCTTCTAGAGGAACATCGTTATTGTAGACAAACATAGGACAACTCTTTGTATTCTTGTTTTAGACCTTCACACTATAGCAGCATTAGAAAACACTATTCAATCTTTTATGAAAAGCCGTTTCATTTATTTTTTTAACGCATAAAAAAAGCAGGTAACGAGATCGTTCCTGCTTTTTAGAAGCGCTAAAGAAGAATTACTTGGTATAGCCTAATTTTGCAGAGACTTTCGCTGCCGCTTCTTGTAACAAGCCAACGTATTTTTCAAACTTTTCAGGTGTATGGCGCAAGGTAGGAAAAGACAAGCTCAGTCCTGCGATCACATTGCCTAAACGATCATAAATAGGCGCGCCAATACAACGAAGGCCTTCTTCTTGCTCTTCGTTATCCACGCCATAGCCCAAGGCTTTTACTTCTTTCAATTCCACTAAAAGCGAATCGATTGAACGGTGTGTTTTCGAGGTAGAAGGCACAAAATCCGTCTGTGCCAGAACGTCTCGTACATAGCTTTCTGGTCGTTCTGCCAAGAGCACTTTACCAATTGCCGTAGAATACAACGGATTACGACCACCAACACGAGACTGCATGCGCAGGTTATATTGAGCGTCCACCTTGAAGATATACACAATGTTGTCGCCGTCACGAATACCAAGGTGAAGCGCTTCTTTTGTTTGCTCACCAATGGCCGCCATGTAAGGTTCGGTTAACGCGACCAAATCTACGTGTTCCAACGCTTTGGCGCTCACTTCAAACAACTTAAGCGTCAAAGAATACCGATCATCGTCGCCTTCTTGACGAACAAATCCGAGCATTTTCATCGTTTGCAGAAAACGATACACAGTACTCTTAGACGTCATAACGATTTGGGACAGTTCGGTAACGCCCAACGATTTGTGATCCGCCAGCGCATTTAAGATGGCAAACACCTTCATGACCGACGATACGGGTTCGATTTGTTGATTATTCTCTTCTTTCATAATAAGTTTCATTTTTTTTGAAATGTGATTTTGCGATTGTAGAGTAATTTTTTATACATAGAAATCCCAAGATGACAAAATGAAACCGAATCGACCGCTATCGCTACAAAAATATGACCACTAACGCGCCAACCAGCCACCATCCACCGCAATGGTGTAACCGTTTACATAACGAGACGCCTCTGACGCCAAAAACACAATTGGCCCCGCCATATCGCCAGGCGTTCCCCATCGACCCGCTGGGATACGTCCCAAAATTTCGCTAGAGCGATCTTCATCGGCGCGCAATGCAGACGTGTTGTCTGTCGCCATATAACCTGGTGCAATGCCGTTCACATTGATGCCATGTTGCGCCCATTCGTTTGCCATCAAACGCGTCACGCCCATCACGCCGCTTTTGGAAGCAGTATAAGAAGGCACTCGAATGCCGCCCTGATAAGACAACATGGACGCAATATTGATAATATTACCGCCCGTTCCCTGAGCCATAATTTGCTTAGCAAAGCCCTGAGACATAAAAAAGACCGCTTTAATATTGAGATCCATCACGTCGTCCCAGTCTTTTTCCGTAAAATCAATCGCATCATTTCGACGAATAATACCGGCGTTATTCACTAGAATGTCCACTTTACCAAACGCCAACACCGCTTCTTTCATGACTAAATCAACGCTGTCCAGTTTGCTCATGTCCGCAATAACACTGTGAAATTTCCGACCCGTTTTTGCCATTAGCTCAATGGTTTCTGTTGGAACACTGCGATTGACTCCCACAATGTCCGCGCCCGCATTGGCCAGCGCCAGCGCCATGCCTTGGCCCAATCCGGTATTACAGCCAGTGACAATCGCCACTTTATTACTCAAATCAAACATTTCTTGCATACATCTCACCTAGTCACTTTTTTAAATCACGAAAAAGCGCCATCCCTTTTTCAAAGGAATGACGCTTCTCTGCTATCGCATTGCTCTGCGTAGAATACGGTTGCCTTTCGACATAAAGTCTTTCGCGGCGTCTTCGACACTGATGTCACCTTGGTCCATTTTTTCCATCATTTCTTCGAACAAACCTAAAAACCTTGGGTTTTCAAAATGCGCTGACGTCAAAATATGCTTTGGCAAATCGTTAATTTGTGACAAACCCGCCACCGATAAATCGTCGTCTTTGATGGTGCCATCCAACGACAATGCTCGACGCGCTGCCAAACTCAGTGGCACACCACGCGCCAGTCCCATCGCGTTGTAACCCGCTGGTTCATTTAAGATAAAGTTAATCAACTTCGCCGCGTCTTCTGGATTCTCAGAATTCTTACCGATCGAAAACATTTGCGCAGGCTTATAAAACAAACCCGCGTCTTTAGAGCCTTTTAGCATCGGATAGAAGCCCAACTCCAACGACATAGGTGGTTTCAAGTTGTCGTTGTATTTATTGATAGCGGAGTTCCACATGTACACGCCCGCCCATTGGCCATTGATCCACGGCTTATGTTCGTACAGGTTCGCCTTGCCAAAACCGGCAACGTATTTGCTGCTCGGCGCCACATGGTTTTTGATCATGTCCGCGTACATCTGGAAAAACTCCAGCATTTGCGCTTCGGAATAGGCGATTTTTTTATTCACGTCATCCACCATTGGAATACCGTATTTCTGAACCATAAAGGAACGGTTCATCGCGATAACATCACGACCTTCTAGGATGATTGGAAAGTATTCGTCACCAAGTTTTTCTTTGAAAATCGGCCCCGCTTTCATGATGTCATCCCAGCTGACTGGGTACGCCAATCCCGCTCTGTCCCATGTGTCTTTATTGAAATAAAACACGCGAGCTGCCATCGAAATAGGCAGACCGTTCAACTTGCCGTCATTCGTTCCAGCCGCTAAGGCACTTTCGTCAAATTGCGACAAATCAAGCACATCGCTGTAGTCAAGAAGGTCTTTAAAACCATCTCCTCGAGCCGAGAAAATGGGCATCCAATTCCAGTTTGTTTGCATCACATCCGGTTCCGTATTACCGGCAATTTGCGTGGTTAAGCGCTCTAAATGACCACCCCAACCCGTGTATTCCGTTTTTACGGAAATAGTGGGATTGGCCTTTTCAAATTCTTTTACCGCGTCGTTGGTGGCCGCGTGACGAGAGTTTCCGCCCCACCACGACATGCGTAGTTCTTCAGCGTTTGCATTTACACTCACCATCGACCCAACAGAAGCGATGCCAACTAAGAAAGCGATTGTTTTTATTTTCATGCCTTTTTTCCTCGTTAGTGATTAAAGAGAGATATTTCTCTCCGTTTCTTTATCAAAAATGTGCGCGTTGCTCATTTCGAAATGAAAGGTTTGTTCTTTGCCGATGGCGTCCTGCAGTTTGGCTTCCACCACATCGGACGGCACTCGCGTACAGAGTTCTCGGCCTTCTACGGTGAAATGCACATAAAACTCCGCGCCCATGTTTTCCATTCGAACAATGGTTCCGGTGATAATTTCGTCTTGTGGTGACGTTTCGTCGGCCAATTTGATGAACTCAGGGCGAATGCCGAACACTACGTTTTCGGTAAAATTGACCAAGACCTTTTGCAGTTTTTCATCCGGTAATGCCAAGATCTGTGACGCTAACGCCAGATGACACTTGCCTTCGCCCGCGCGGTCTAATCGCGTTTCAATCATGTTCATTTCGGGCGCACCGATGAACCCCGCGACGAACAAATTCGTCGGGTATTTGTATAAGTTGGCGGGGGTATCGACCTGCATAATATGGCCGTCTTTCATCACACAAATACGATCGCCCATGGTCATGGCTTCGGTTTGATCGTGCGTAACATAGACGCTGGTTGCTGAACGATTGGTTTTTTTCAGTGTTTTGTGCAAATCCGAAATACGCACTCGCATGGACGCTCGCAATTTGGCGTCCAAATTGGACAACGGCTCGTCAAACAAGAAAACCTGCGGGCGTTTTACGATGGCGCGCCCCACGGCCACACGTTGGGCTTGCCCACCCGACAATTGACGCGGCAAGCGGTCTAACAAGTCCGTCAGCTCCAATAACTCGGCGGCTTCATTGACTTGCTTTTCGATGTCCGCCTTACTCACTTTGGCCAATTTCAAACCAAAACCTAAGTTTTCTCGCACACTCATGTGGGGGTACAAGGCGTAATTCTGGAACACCATGGCAATGCCACGATCTTTCGGTGGCAAACCATTCACGACTTTTCCACCAATGCTGATTGAACCGCCCGTGATCGATTCCAACCCCGCTAACATGCGCAACGTGGTGGATTTTGCACAACCGGACGGCCCGATAACCACGAGGAATTCACCGTCTTGGATTTCAAGGTTAATACCATGAACCGCTTTGAAGCCGTTCGAATACACTTTGGTTAAATTTTCAAAGACAACTTTAGACATACTATTTCACCTATCCCTTAACGCCGCCGGACGAAATACCTTCTACGAAGTAATTCTGTGCGATGAGGAAAACAACAATTGACGGAACAATGGCAATCGATGCCATCGCCAAAATTTCATTCCACTGAGTCCCTTCTGTCACATCGATGGACAGTTTCAACGCCAAGGCGATGGGGTATTTTTCTACGCTGGAAATGTAAATAAGCGGGCCAAGGAAATCGTTCACAGACCACATGAACTGGAACAGCGCCACGGAAATAATCGCCGGTTTCAGCATTGGCACCACGATGTACCAAAGCAGCTGATACGAGTTACAACCGTCAATTTGCGCCGCTTCTTCCATGTCCGTGGGCAAACCACGCAGGAACTGAATCAACATGAAGACAAAAAAACCCTGCGTCGCGAACGCCATCGGAAGATACAAGGGCAAGTAGCTGTCTAACATGCCCATTTCACGGAACATTAAGTACTGAGGAATCAACAACACCGACGTAGGCAACAAGATGGTTGCGACCAAGGTCACAAACCAAAACTTCTTAAAAGGAATCTCAAAACGGGCGAAGCCATACGCCACAATCACCGACGAAATGACCGTCAAAATGACTTTCGGCACCACGTAATACAGTGTGTTAATGAAAAAGCGTCCGAAGGTGTATTCCGTTCCAGTTTTCCAACCATTGATAAAACCATCAAAAGAAAACTCTTTTGGCCAAAGGCTCAATGAACTGAAAATCTCGTGGTTTGGTTTGAACGCCGCCGAAAACATCCAAAATAACGGGTACAGCATCACCAATCCAAAAAACACCAAAATGACATAACGAATGCTCGCGCCAATTTTTTGCTTGCGCAGCTCCGCTCTTAATAAAGGATTATTTTTCATGTCCGCCGCCAGCGCGGCTTTCTCGGGAAAGATTTTATTCATTATTATTTTCCGCCCTTATCGCCAGAGTAGAACACCCAATACTTGGAGGATTTAAAAGAAATCGCGGTAAAAATCGCCACCGCAACAAACAACACCCAAGCAAGCGCACTGCCGTAGCCCAAATCAAAATACTTAAATGCCGTTTCATAGATGTACAGCGAGAACAAATACGTCGACTTGGCCGGACCGCCGCCCGTAATCACGTAAGGCGCGGTGAATTCTTGGAACGCTTGAGTGGTTTGCATAATGAAGTTGAAGAAGATCACCGGCGTGATCAGCGGAATGGTGATCTTGGTGAACATCTGCCATTTAGACGCACCATCAATCAGCGCGGCTTCGTATTGTGACTGCGGAACACTTTGCAACGCCGCCAAGAAAATTACCATGGCCGAGCCAAATTGCCAGACTCGCAATAACGTCACAGAAAACATGGCAAACACAGGTTCTCCCAACCAGGAAATGGCTTCGACGCCAAAAATTCCTAAGAAGTTATTCAGCAAGCCATCGAGCGAAAAGATCGCGCGCCAAAGCACGGCAATCGCCACACTGCTGCCTAAAATGGAAGGAATGTAATACGCCGTACGGAAGAATTTAATGCCGCGTAACTTGAAGTTCAGTACGAAGGCAATAAACAAGGCGAACGCCAATTTGAGAGGAATCGTCAGAAAAACATAAGCAAACGTCACCCACATAGACTGATAAAACGTTTCATCTTCCATCATGTAACGATAGTTATCTAAACCAATGTATTCCGGGGGATTGATTAGGTCATAGTCGGTAAAACTAATAATCAATGACGACAGAAAGGGAAAGGCAGTAAAAAGCAACAACCCAATAATATATGGACTGATGTACAGCAAACCTAAACGATGATTTTCATACATAAGGATCAACTCTAAATGTTATTTTTATTTGATGTTGTGAGCTCATACTAGAAGAAGAAATTAAAAATAACAACGATGATTTTATATTTTCAAAACACTTTTTCATTTTTATTGGTGATAATGGTTTTTTTTGATGATACTGTGTTCGTAACACGCTTTTTGAACCATACGAACAGAACCAACAAGGACGGTAACCCGTCCTTCGTACGAACAATTTCAACGCGCCAATAACAATAAGAGAGGAAATCATGTCACTTGGTAAAACAACGGCTTTGGCATTTCAGCGCACGACCGACGTCAATACAGGCTCGGTCGTTACTCAACTCACACCAGACAGCCACATATGCAATCGCAATTATTTCTATCAAAAATGCTTCACAAACGATGGCAATAAGCTGCTTATTTCCGCCGATTTTGATGCACACCGAAACTATCATTTACTCGACTTACAAACAGAAACCGCGACGCAACTCACTGAAGGCAAAGGTGACAACGTCTTCGGTGGCTTTTTAACCACGCAAGATGACGCCCTGATATTCGTCAAAAACAACCTGCAACTCATGCGAGTCGATTTGAAAACCCAAGAACATTCGGTGTTATACGAAGTGGCAAAAGGCTGGGTAGGTTATGGCACTTGGGTGCCCAATACGGCCTGCACGAAAGTCGTAGGCATCGAAATAAAAGAAAGCGATTACATGGAGCTAGACAGCTGGGGGAAATTTGCGCAGTTTTATCATCAAAAACCCCGCTGCCGATTGATCTCCATCAACCTAAAAACCGGTCAACGCACCACTGTTTTTGAAGAGAATATCTGGTTGGGCCATCCACTTTATCGACCAAACGACGACAACACCGTCGCCTTTTGCCACGAAGGCCCGCATGACTTGATTGAAACTCGCATGTGGATGATCGATGAAAACGGCGACAACATGCGCAAGGTGTATGAACAAAGCGAAGAAGAATCCTGCACGCACGAATTCTTTGTGCCAGACGGCTCGAAAATGATGTTTGTGTCTTATCGCCCAAATACCGACAAGCGCCAGCTGTGTTCTGTGAATGCTTCCACATTGGATTTTAAAGTAGAAATAGAAATGCCCGCGTGCAGCCATTTGATGAGCAATAACGACGGCACAATGGTGGTGGGAGACGGTTCTGGCACGCCAGTAGACGTTGCTGATAACACAGGCCACGGCATCGAAAATGACCCGAACCTGTATTTGATTGATTTAACAGACGCCAGTATTCGCCCTATTACAGAACACAACACCAGCTGGAAAGTACTGAATGGCGATCGACAAATCAACCATCCTCATCCTTCTTTTTCACCGGACAACAAGTCTGTGCTTTACAGCTCCGATGTAAATGGCACACCGGCCATTTACCTCGCCACACTGTAAAACACCGACTTTTTCAACGCGTTACTCTGCACGGTTTTGCCTAGCCTTTTTCTTCCTAGCCATGTTTCGTTCATGGTCCATGGCTAGGCTTTTTATTCTTTCAAATTCTCAAGATATTGATATTAAAATAATTATTCGACCGTGACTGATTTCGCTAGATTGCGTGGTTGGTCGACGTCTGTGCCTTTCACAACCGCGACGTGGTAAGACAACAACTGAAGTGGAATGGTATGAACAATCGGCTCAAGAATGCTGTCGACTTTTGGCACTTCGGTGAAGATGATATTTTCTTCGTTGTGCAGGTCGGTGTCTTTGTCGGCAAACACATACAATTCACCACCACGCGCTGCGACTTCCTGCAGGTTCGATTTCAGTTTATCCAACATGTCGTTGTGCGGAACGAGCGCGATGATTGGCATGTCCTCGTCCACCAAGGCCAATGGCCCGTGTTTCAATTCACCTGCTGGGTAAGCCTCAGCATGAATGTATGAGATCTCTTTCAGTTTCAACGACCCTTCCAACGCGATTGGGAACATGGTGCCACGACCCAAAAACAAGGCGTTGTTCTTGTTTGCAAATCGATCCGCCACGGCTTTTATGTGAGCATCTTGTAGCAAAGCATCGTTTACGTAGGCTGGCAAAGAGCGCATCGCTTGAACAAGCTCTTTCTCTTTTTCAGCAGACAACCCATTTTCCACCGCAATGGCCACGCTGGTAATAAGCAAAGCCGTTAATTGAGTGGTAAACGCTTTGGTGGACGCGACGCCAATTTCTGGGCCGGCGTTGGTCAATAACGTCAACGCAGATTCACGCACTAAGGTGCTGGATGGTACGTTACAAATGGCCAAGGTTGTCAAGTAACCCTGCTCTTTGGCCATGCGTAGAGCGGCCAGCGTGTCGGCGGTTTCACCCGATTGTGACAAGGTCAAAAATAAGGTTTTCTTCGGCACAGCGACTTTACGATAGCGGTACTCGCTTGCGACTTCGACGCTGCATGGAATGCCAGCCAAATCTTCGATCCAATACTTGGCAACCATACCCGCATGGTAACTGGTACCGCACGCGACGATATGAATGTTTTCCACTTCTTTTAGAAAGCCGGAATCGGCACCAAAACAACTGGTTAGTACTTTTGTTTCGCTGATACGACCTTCCAAGCACGCGCTGATCACTTTCGGTTGCTCGTAGATTTCTTTCATCATGTAATGACGAAATTCACCTTTGTCCGTGGCATCCACATTGTGATTAAACACGCTGATTGGGCGATCTTGCTGTTCACCTTTTTCATCATAAATAGTGACTTTGTCGCGAGAAACATCAACAACATCGCCTTCTTCTAGGAAGATGAATTGGTCAGTAACGTGCAGTAGCGCAAGTTGGTCAGACGCAACAAAGTTCTCTTCGATGCCAACACCCACAACAAGCGGGCTGCCTTTACGAGCGGCAATAAAGCGTTCGTTATCGTCTTTTTGAACCACTCCCAGAGCAAACGCTCCGTGCAATTTTGTTAGCGTGGCTTGTACGGCTTTCAGTAAATCTGGCTGTGTTTTTAATGCATCGTGGATAAGGTGAACAATAACTTCCGTGTCGGTTTCCGATTTGAATTCATAGCCTTTGGCTTTTAATTCACGGCGCAACGGTTCGTGGTTTTCAATAATGCCGTTATGCACCAACGCCAGATCATCGCCTGAAAAGTGTGGATGCGCGTTGGCTTCGGTTGGTTTACCGTGCGTTGCCCAGCGCGTGTGAGCAATGCCCATTTTCCCGTCTAAAGGCTGCGCGTCGAACTTGTCTTTCAAAGCTTGAACTTTGCCGACCGCGCGATGGGAAAACACACCATCTTGGTTGTTAATCGCAATACCGGATGAATCGTATCCACGGTATTCAAGGCGGCTTAAGCCTTCGATTAAAATTTTTGATACGTTACGACGAGCAATGGCGCCAACTATTCCGCACATGAGAGAATCCTTCTTTGAGTCTGCGAAAGGGGTCAGATCCCTTAAAAAAATAAAGTGTTCATACAATTCGAAAACATTCGTTTAAGGGATCTGACCCCTTTTGTCATTTGTTCACCGCGATCCGTTATTTTTTAATCGGTCGAGGCCAGTTGTCTTTGTTGGTTTGACGCGCACGGGCGAAGGCCAGCTGCTTTTCACCCACTTGTTTGGTGATGGTTGAACCCGCGGCGATGGTCGCGCCTTCCGCCACTTGCACCGGCGCTACCAATGAAGTGTTAGAACCAATGAATACGTTATCGGCCACTTGAGTGCGATGTTTATTGACGCCATCGTAATTGCAGGTAATGGTGCCAGCACCGACGTTGACATTCGCGCCCATTTCGGTGTCGCCAATGTAGCTTAAATGGTTGACCTTGCTGCCTTCACCAATGATGGCTTTTTTGGTTTCAACAAAGTTGCCGATTTTGGCGTTATTTGCCAGCTGTGTTCCTGGACGCAAGCGCGCAAATGGCCCGATGTCGCAATGTTCGCCCACTTGGCTGTCATCGATTAAGGTATTGCTCTTGATGATGGTGTTATCGCCAACCGTGCAGTTTTTGAGATGACAATTTGGGCCGATTTCAACACCACTGCCTAATACGACTTTGCCTTCAAAAACGCAATTCACATCAATAATAACATCATTGCCAGTGATCAATTCACCACGAACATCAATACGAGAGGGGTCCAATAACGTCGCGCCGTTTTGCATTAAGACAATGGCTTGCTGATGCTGCAGCTCTCGCTCCAAGGCCGCCAACTGTACTCGATCATTAACACCCGCCACTTCGGCTTCGCTTTCTGGGTTAACCGTTACAATGTCGACGCCATCACGGGCTGCCATGGCAATCACGTCTGTCAGGTAGTATTCGCCTTGTGCATTGTTATTCGTTAATGCCGCTAACCACGTTTGTAGATGGTTGTTTGGCGCAAGCAAGATGCCCGTGTTGACTTCTTGAATAGCAAGTTGGCCTTCTGACGCGTCTTTTTGTTCGACAATGGCGGTTACTTTGCCTTGTTCATTCCGCACAATGCGTCCGTAGCCTGTTGGGTTTTCAAGTGAAATGGTTAACAAGACCAAGCTATTAGACGTCGACAGCGCGGTCATTTTCTCTAACGTGCTAGCGCGAATAAGCGGAACATCGCCATAAAGTGTGAGCGTTGCGCCATCCGCCTGAAGAAAAGGAGCGACACGACGTAGTGCATCGCCGGTTCCTTGAGGATTATTTTGCCAAACGATATTGGCCGAAAAATCCTGACAATTGGCTTCGACTTGTTCGCCCTGATGCCCTACGACCAAATGCAGTTTGGCGTTGGGTAATAGGCTGGCAGTGGAAAGCACTCGCCTTACCATGGCGATACCACCTACTTTGTGCAAAACCTTGGAGAAAGCCGATTTCATTCGGCTACCCTTTCCGGCAGCAAGAATTACGATGTCCTGAGTCATGAAGCGTCCTTGTATGGCGTCTTTGAATAATGAATACATTGAAGATATGGCTATTAGACCTTTTTACCAAAAACGCCTCAACCCAAATTGTCAAAAATAAAATGACAATTTCTTTCCAAAATCATAAACCAATAATTTATAGCCATTTGAAGCCTATAGAACAAGAATATTGTCAGAAAATAATCAATACGACGATGAGGCGTTACGTGGCGGCGAAGCTAGTATAAAATAGCGTTCCAAGCACACTCTTCAATCGAGACAGCACCGACGTATGTCTGGCCAATACTCCATTGATCGCACCCAACGAAACCCATTTTTGAAAGGATTGGCATGAGTCAAATTACCGACCTAAAGCAACTTACGGAACGCTACAACGAGGTTCATCCTTTAGCACTGATCAAAGAAATTCCAGCGCTAGAAGAACACGCCATTACGTTCATAGGGAATTGTCCGTTTGTGATTTTATCGACGTCTGACAAAGATGGCTTTGCCGATGTGTCACCTCGTGGAGGAGACGCAGGATTTATAAAGGTATTGGATTCAAAAACCATCGCCTTTGCAGATTCCGCTGGCAATAATCGTTTGGATAGCTTGCGCAACATCGTAGAAAGACCGGAAATCGGTATGCTGTTCATGATTCCCGGTATTGGCGAGGTGGTTCGCGTCAAAGGAACCGCGAGCCTACACACTGACAGTGAATTGCTGGACTTGTTTTCAGAAAACAATAAACCACCTAAGCTTGTGGTCAAAATTGACGTGCATAAGTTACTGTTTCATTGCCCAAAAGCCATCGCCATTGCCAAGCTTTGGAGCGAAGACAACAAAGTAGACCGCACCTTCCTGCCTTCCCTGTTGCGCATTATTCAAGAGCAAACAGGCACCGCCGAATAAGAAACACAAAAGAACCGCATAAAAAAATCACCTTTGGGTGATTTTTTTATGCGGTTCTTTTATGCACTGGACGACGTGGTTTTCACTCTACACTAAGGGCTTCATGCCCGTACGGCTTGGACAAACATTGCACTCTGCTTGAAGCAGCTCGACAAGTAGCCTTGTCGCCGGTCCAGTGCGTTCCCCTTTGCCAAAGATGGCATACATGTGAAAACTGCGTTCGCTACCAGACACCAATTTCAATTTTTTCAGTTTGCCACTTTGCAACGCGTATTCTAGATCAGCTTTTGGTAACCAAGCGAAGCCAATACCGCTGGTGACAATCTCCAAAGCTGATTGAACGCTCGATACTGTCCAGCGTCGATCAGTGCCTAACCAACCCGCATCCACTGAGGATTCGGATGCAGAATCTCGAATGACAATTTGCAACTCTCGACTGAGTCGCTCGTTGTTAATAGGGTCAGTTTCTTTGTGCAAAACATGCCCGCTTCCCGCGACGGCGATCATTTCCACTTCAACAATTGGATCCGCAAGATAGCCTTTTGGCACCATTCCGCTGAGCACCAAATCTGGACTGCCTTTTCGCAACGCTTCTTCGCCACCACTTAGTACCGCTTCTTTTAATTGCACTTGCGTGCCTTGGCTTTGTGGTTCGAAGGCTTGCAATGCGCGCAATAAAGCCGGTGTCGGAAACGCTTGATCGACCACAAGCTCTAACTCAGGCTCCCAACCTTGCCCCAAAGTATGAGCCAACTCTTCTAGGTCGACGGCTTCTTTGATGAGATGACGAGAGCGACGCAACAAGACTTCACCGCGTTCCGTCAACTTAGCTTTGCGCCCTTCAATAATCAGCAAAGGGTAACCCAACTGTTCTTGCAGTTTAGCCACGGTATAACTAACGGACGACTGACTTTTATGCAGCGCTTCGGCCGCTTGAGCAAAGCCACCTTTGTCGACCACGGATTGCAATACTCGCCACTGCTCTAGGGTTACTCTTGGGGCTTTCACGGCGTTTCTCTTTTATGAATAGTATGAGCAAACAAAGTATCGTATTTTTCGATCAATATCTTCAAAAAATGTCACTTTTTTATCGAATAATTTGGTTATATGATGATTTCACTTTCAAGAAACAAGAGCCCAATAGGCTCAACAAATAATGATGGAGAATAAATTATTATGGCTACTCTACTGCGTATTGACTCTAGTGCTTCTGGCGAAAACTCAAAATCACGCCAACTAGCAAACGAATTCGTTGCAAAATGGTTAGCAAAAAATCCTAACGGCCAAGTTGTGGTTCGTGATGTTGATGCAAACCCACTCCCACACTTCACTAACGTGACACTTGGTGCCATGTTCACTCCAGAAGAAAATCGCACTGCAGAGCAAAAAGCCATTGTTGCGATCGGCGATGAATTGATCGGTGAATTAGAAGCCGCTGACGTTATTACAGTTTCTGCTCCTATGTACAACTTTGGTATTCCGTCTACCTTGAAGTCTTACTTCGACTACATTGCTCGCGCTGGCCGTACTTTCAAATACACAGAAACTGGCCCAGTTGGTTTGCTTAACAAAGACGCTTATGTATTTGTAGCAAGTGGCAGCTTCCTAGCGGAAACACCAATGGATCACCAAGTGCCTTACCTAAATACTTTCTTGGGCTTTGTTGGTATTACCGTAAAAGAAACCTTCATTGCAGGCGGCCAAGCACTGGGCGAACCTGGTGAAGCGTCTTTCAATAAAGCAAAAGCGCAAATCGCGGTTGCTGTTTAATTTCTACCGATTCCCTTTTGTAGATATTGCCCTTTGTCAGGCACAAAAAACCGATTAGAGTAATCTAATCGGTTTTCTTTTGTTACACACAGCGACAAGCCATGTGTTTTAAGACAATACCGTTACAAGCCATTGGCTTTCAGCCCGATACGCTTGCGCTGCACATCCACTTCCAATACCGTCACATTCACCACTTGGCCGACTCGCACAAAATCTCGTGGATCTTTCACAAATCGATTGGCGAGTTGTGAAATATGAATCAATCCGTCTTGATGCACACCAAGATCAACAAACGCGCCAAACGCCGCCACATTCGTCACAACCCCTTCTAACGTCATGCCTTCTTGCAGGTCTTCCAGTTTTTGAACGCCCTGATCAAACGCCGCATAACGAAATTCTGGACGAGGGTCTCGACCCGGTTTGGCCAACTCATTTAAGATGTCGGTGTAGGTGAAGTCCCCTGCTTGAGCAAACGTCGGAGCCAACTGTTTTAGCTGTTGTAACGCCGCCGTATTGTTCATTAACGCACTCGCCTTTAGAGTTAAATGCGCGGCCATTTGCTGCACCAATGGATAAGACTCTGGGTGCACCCCAGACTGATCCAAGGCCTCTTTGCCGTTTCGGATTCTTAAAAAACCCGCGCATTGCTCAAAACATTTATCGCCAATACCTTTGATTTTTAACAGCTCAGAACGCGACTCTATCCGGCCTTTTTTCTGTCGATAGTCAACAATGTTTTGTGCCAGGCGCGTGGTCAAACCGGACACATAAGACAGCAAGGAAACCGACGCGAGGTTAATGTCCACACCCACACGGTTCACACAGTCTTCCACAACATTAGCAAGGGATTTGGACAGCTGAGACACTTTCACATCGTGCTGATATTGCCCGACACCAATCGCTTGAGGATCGATTTTTACCAGTTCAGCGAGCGGATCCTGAAAACGTCGTGCAATCGACACCGCACCACGAATAGTGACATCCAAATCAGGAAATTCTTGAATGGCGATAGGAGAAGCAGAATACACCGACGCGCCAGCCTCACTGACAACCGCAGCATGGCAATCTAGGTTTGAGTCGCTGATCAGCGACTTGACGAGCGCTTCTGTTTCCCGTGATGCGGTACCATTGCCAATGGCAACCCAAGCAACACCATGCTGATGAATCAACTTAGACAATATCCCAGTGGCTTCTTGCACGCGGTTTTGAGGTCCATGCGGGTAAATCACACCATGATCCAATACGCTGCCCTGCTCATCGATTACCGCAAGCTTAACCCCATTACGAAAACCAGGGTCAACACCTAATACTCGATGTGCTCCTGCAGGTGCCGCCATTAACAGGTCGTTAAGATTGTCCGCAAAAACTTGAATCGCACCGTCTTCCGCTCGTTCTTTTAGTTGAGCTAAAACGTCTGTTTCAAGTTTAGGAAGCAGTTTATTTTCCCACGCAATATTTAAATATCGACGCTGTAACGATGTTATTCGCTGAGAATCTGATGCAGAAAAATCCAGTATTTGATTAAGATGAGTAAAAACCAATGCGTCTGGATAATTTTTTTCATGTTTCAGCGAAACACTTAGCTTTAATATAGATTCTTTTTTCCCTCTAAAAAGAGCAAGTAAACGATGAGGCGGTACTTTATTAATGGCTTCTTGATACTCAAAATAGTCGCGAAACTTTTCACCTTCCTCTTTTTTCCCTCGCAAAACTCGACTATTCAGCATTCCGTGTTTAAGCAGTTCAAGACGCCCTTGCTTTAGAACCTCACTGTCATTTGAAATCGCTTCATTTAGTATTTCTGTCGCGCCTGCTAAAGCCAGTTCAGCAGACATGACAATATTATGCTGCTGACACCATGCGTTAATAGCAGACAAGCTATCGGAGCGCTGGCCTGACCAAATCTGTGCCGCTAACGGCTGGAGGCCTTGCTCTTTTGCTTCATCCGCTTTGGTCTTTCGTGCTTTTTTAAAAGGAGAATAGAGATCTTCGAGTTCATTTTTAGAAATCGCATTATTGATTTTCTTTCTTATTTGATCAGAAACACTTGAATCACCCGCCAATAAAGAAAGAATGCTTTCTTTGCGTTTTTTTAATTCAACCAAATACTGCCAGCGGTCATAAAAAGAGCGCAAATCTATGTCACTCATACCGCCGGTATTTTCTTTTCTATATCGAGCAATGAAGGGCACTGTGGCCCCCTCTTCGAACAATTGAATAATATTATGACTGTATTTTTTTAATATAGAAAATTCTAGACTTAAGTTATCGGAGATAGAATTCATTTATTACCCTATTATTTACACTTTTCTAACGGTTTAAACACATCATTTTATTAGCATGTTTGGGCGTTTTTTATTAAAATCCTCGCACAAACTTGAAATTGTATAAAATCACACCTAATGTTGTGGTAGTAATTCAATGTTTTAAAGGTACAAATTAATATTGAATTCGCAACACGAGATAAAACAGGGTTGTCTTATTGAGACTATTTTCCCAACCAGACATGACAATGTTTTATTTTTTCCATTCTTGGATGTTTCGAATCTTTTAATTTTAACACCACTGAGTGTAAAGGATGGATCTCTTTTTCAGTGCTGGACCGCATTTAACCAGTTCTTAACAGACAAAATAGGGGACACCAATGAGTTTATTACTAGAATTAGCAGGCAATAAAGCAAAAGCACGTGCAGCCGCAAAAGAATTGAGCGTAGCGCAGCTAGAAAACCTAATTGCAGGCTTCAACAATGCACTAGAAAAAGCAAAAGAAGAAGCGGCAGCATATGACGCAGAACGAGCGCTTAAATCAGCTCGTGCGGAAGAAATTGCTAACCTAATCGCTAAAAGCGGCCTAACAATGGAAGAAGTGGCGCTACTAACCACACCTAAAGCTGGCGCAACAAAAGGCAAAACCGTTGAACCTAAATACCGCCTAACGGTTGAAGGTGAAACTCATGAGTGGACTGGCCGTGGCCGTACACCAAAAGTATTCCAAGCGTATTTTGATGCTGGCAACAGCCGTGATAGCGTAGAAATCAAATAATTTGATTTCTGGTATTACAGATAATAAAAAAGCGACTCATGAGTCGCTTTTTTATTGTCTAAGCATTACCGAAACGTCTGACCTTAATCGGCGTGCTTGGTATAAATCAAATCCCAGACACCATGACCCAAACGCTCACCGCGCTGCTCAAATTTGGTCAATGGACGCCATTCTGGTCGAGGGTGATACGTTCCTTTCCCTGCGGCATTTTGGTAGCCATCTTGAACTTCCATCACTTCCATCATGTGCTCTGCATAAGGCTGCCAATCCGTTGCCATATGAAAGTAGCCATCTGCTTTTAAAACATTCGCAACTTGTTGAGCAAATATAGGCTGAACAATGCGACGTTTATTGTGCTTTTTCTTATGCCAAGGATCAGGGAAGAATAATTGGAATGCACTCGCGGTGTTCTGCGGCAAGCAATTAGCCATAACTTCAATGGCATCATCACAATAGACTCGAAGATTAGTAACACCTTCCTCTTTCGCTAGCATCATCAACTTCGCTACGCCAGGCGGATGCACTTCAATACCGATAAAATCTTTCTCTGGTGCATTTTTTGCCATTTCAACAAGCGACGCGCCCATGCCGAAACCCACTTCAAGCACCACATCGGATTCACGACCAAATACGGTAGCGTAATCAATTCGGCCATCCGCAAGATCCAAACCATAAATGGCCCAGTTCGCATCGTAGTTTTTTTGCTGGCCTTCCGTCATTCTGCCACCACGTACAACAAAACTACGGATGGTACGTTTCTTAATCGGCTCTTGTGTTTCTAAGTTTTGCTCTGACATGTTTTGCTCTGACATGGTTCCGTATCGCTTAAGAGTGTTCTATTTTGATGAGACGACACCGACTGTCATCTAGCCTTAATCGACTCACCATTAATTTGGCTCGCAATACTACCCGATAAACCCGATTATGTCCTGCTTTGTCGGCTGGCACTACGACGCATTTCATTCACTTTTTTTCATTTTATTGCCTGCGGATCGCCAAAGTTGCATTGCAAACAAGCACCAAGCAAGCAAATAACACAGGCCGCCGAGCGGGGTAATCGCGCCTAAAAAGGCGTAGCCCGTTAAAGCCATGACATACAAGCTGCCCGCAAAAATCACGTTTCCAAGGAAGAGCAAGACTAAAAGACGTTGACTAGAAGATAGGAAATTAGAGAGCGAAATAACCAAAAGACCCGCAAGTGCATGATACATAAGATATTGACTCGCGGTATGCCACCAGCCAAGCGCTTTAGCGTCCAATAAAGAGTTCAAGGCATGGGCGCCAAACGCTCCAGCCGCTACAGACAATCCAGCTTGAGTGGCAAAAATAGCCGCCCACTTAGATAAGCCCTTTGTGGAAGACTGCGCCAAGCCGCGATTTTCTTGATTAGACATGCATTATTCCAGAACGTTTAAATAACCATTACTGCCAATGGCGTAATAACGCTTGCCCGCACCAAATGCCAACGCGAGAACGGTAGCAGGACGACTTTTGGGCGCATAAAGGCTCCACTCTTTTTGAACAACGCCTGTACTCACCTGAATAAGTGAGACTTTACTGCTCACTTCACCGATCAGAATGGAGCGATCGTCTTTTGAAAAAACGGCTTGGCTAATCGAAATGTTGCGATATTTCAATGCGCCAGTATCAATATTCGTTAGCACTTTACCTGTTCGAGTAGACCAAATTTTGGCATTGCCCAATTGAGCCGCACCAAAGGCGTATTTACCATCGGAAGACAATGCGACGCTGCCAATCCGATTGCTCAACGCCCATTGGAATTTTCTCTCGCCCGTTTGCATGTCCCAAAGAATCACGTTGGATGCGTCATCACCTGTAATGCCCAGTAAACCATCTGGCGTGATATCGACTTCTCGAACCGTTGCGCCTGTTTGCAGGGTTTGCTTAATACCGCCTCGTTTCACATCGAAAAAACGTGCGGTTTGATCGTTTAAGCCAACCAAGGCGTAATCGCCATTTTGCGTTAACTTTACCGATTGGACATCGCCAGGCGTTGTCCAAAATCCATCGGATTTACCTGTTGTTGTGTTCCACAACACCAACGAGCGCGAACCACCTGTTGCCGCATATTGACCACTGGGATCAATATCCACACCAATCAAGGAAGTATAATCCCCTTTCACATGATTCCAGTTATAACGGCGCTCATTAACCGCGTTCACCCAATAACTGCCACCATGTTGGATAGATCCCACTAAAGAAGACGAGCCATCGTCGCTCAACACCGCAGAATATAGACCTTGCTCGGCGTACTTTGCCGTTCGAACGGGTGCTTCGCCAGAACAAGCTAATAAGGCGATAGAGCATAAAATAACACTGCCCAGCTCAAGCGCTTTTTTCACTGTGCGCTTCATGCAATTCCTCAATCAATTTGTCTTCATGCTGAAACCGCTCAGCCATCACCAACATCAAAGCCTGCAAAGAAAAAGGCAACGCTTCCAGTTGAGCATTACAATGTTCTTTCGTATCGTATTTATCATTAAACTCGATCGCGACTTCTGTTGAACTGTCAATAAGCGGTAACAATTCACGCAACAGCACAACCGCACCGTCATCATGAAATTCCTTTGCTTCTAATGCGAGCTGCTCGTAAACCGTAAAATGGCCAGCAGAAACATAATCCATCAACATTTCACACACGTTTAAAATTTTCGGCGTGTCTGTCGGTGTGAACTCACCGCGTTCGCGTAAATAGACTGACAACTCAATAAGTTGACGACGCTGCTCTAACCAACGATCAATAATGTCGTGCACGCCACCCCATCGCTCTTGGGCTGTTTTACAACCTTCTAACATATGCAGACTCCATCAGACGTTCATTATTGTAAATAGTCATTCGTTTCAAGCATATTCCGATACGTTACCCCCTGCAAGGCAATCGCTTGAGGGGATTTGTAACCTTTTATTAGAAAAATGTTTTTTTGTTCGCACGTAATGCAATGACGAGATTCACAATGGCCATGCCCACAAACGCCACCAAGGTCCAGCCTGGAATACTAATACCCAAGAAGGTCCAAACGACATCGCCACACTCACCCGTCCCCATTATCATGGCTTCCATAATTTCCTGCCAAGGGAACACCTCAAACATGTAGCTAAGTCCTGGTAAACACGCAGGCAATTCATCCATTGGTAGACTTTGTAGATACAAATGACGAATCGCCAAGGCTGCGCCAATTAAAGACAAAACAACCACCAACCATGAACAGACTTTTCGAGCGCCTTGGTTGGACGTTAAGAAAGACGCCAACGACACCACACCCACACAGAAAAAGACAACGCGCTGCAACATACATAGAGGACAAGGCTCTAGCGCCATTTGATATTCCATGTAAAACGCGACAGCCAAGAGAGCAAACGCTACCAATGCCACCAAACCATGAAAACGACGAGCAGATAAAAACGCGAACATAAATGAAGATCCCTTAACTGACCAAATAGACATTTTTAATCGAATAATAAAACGTGAGACAGTAGGAAAATAGGAAAGTGCAAAATACCTACTGACAGAAAGCTTTAATGCCAGTTAGTATACTGTCAATTGGAATGAATACGAGAGCCGAACATGTCATTGATGATGTCACTATGCAATAAGCCACGCGTCTTAGCGCTTCTTTTACTATGCAGCGCAATGAGCAGCCTGAGTTATGCGGAAGAAGAAGGTGTGCCGACGCCAGCGTATGTTGAATTAAAACCCAACTTTGTCGTCAACCACATCGGAGATGATGCTCGACTAAAATACATCAAGACCAGCATTAGCATTCGCACAGACACGACAAAAACCGAACTGATTGAAGCCAACATGCCATTAGTCAGAGACGCCATTGTCATGTTTCTTAGTTCGCGTACAACAGAACAAGTTACCGGCGCCATCGCACGAGAAAAAACCCGTGAAGAAGCCGCCCTTGCCGTAAACAACGCACTAGAAGAAGAAACGGGCATCACCCCAGTTAAAGACATTTTATTTGCCAGCTTCGTGACTCAATAAAAGGCGCACTTAAGTGAACTAAACAACAAAAAAGCGTCGCTTGTTGCTGTGTAATATAACACCAACAAGCGACGCTTTTTTTACATCACATTCGTACTAGAACGCGTTATAACTCAGTAATATCATCTGGACTAACATAGCCAGACAGTTTGTCGGTCACTTCGTTATTAAAGAATTTCTCCATCTGCTCCATGACATATTTACGCGACTCTGGCTGCATCAAGTTCAGCTGCTTTTCATTAATCATCATCGTTTGCAGCAATTGCCACTCTTGCCACGCTTGCTTAGAGACATTTTGTAAAATCTCTTGGCCTTTCGCGCCTGGTAATGGAGCGCGGTCCAGCGCCTCCATGTCCTTTTGAAACTTCTTACAAAAAACAGTATTCGCCATAAAGATCACTCGCCATCATAAAGTATGAGATAAATAATGGCGCTCACACAGCAAAATTCAAGGCTTCATGTGAATAAGTCAAGATAGTAACCCCTCCCTAACCCTCCCCTTGAAGAAAGGGGAGGGAACATTACGAAGCTCCTCCCCTGTTAAGGGGGAGGTTGGGAGGGGGTCAAAACCACTACAAATAACTTCGAGCGAGTCCAAGCAGGACAAATGCACTAATCAAAAGAAAGATGGGGGGGTGTTTGTACTTCAACCAAACAAATCCGACGCCAACAAAAAGAATATCCCAGCCATTCACAACACTTGATGTGCCAATAGGATGATACAAGGCTGCCACCAATATACCGACCACTGCCGCATTCACACAGCTCACAGCCGAACGAAAGCGTGCATGATGAGACAATGTCTGCCACACAGATTGAGCGCTCAGCATCAACAACAAACCCGACAAGAACACAGCCATGGTCGCGACCGCTGCCCACAGCCAAGGATTTTCACCTTCTGGTGTCGCCGATGCACCAAGGAAACTGGCCATCGTAAACATAGGTCCAGGCACCGCTTGGGCCGCCGCATACCCTAGCAGTAAATTGACATCGGAAACACGGTCAGAAACAAACGCAGACAACATTGGAAGCACAACATGCCCACCGCCAAACACCAAGGCACCTGCCTGATAGAAGTCTGCAAACAAACCACTTAAGCCAGTATTGAACACAAAACCGATCAGAAAGAGGACGACCACCAAGACGAACCAACCACCAGCCAATCGAACGGTAGGCAAAGGTTCACTTGCGTCCGAATGTGCAGATCGAGTAAACACACCGAAGCAAGCCGCCCCCAATAAAACCAACAAACTCGCAAGACCGAATGGAGACAACACAATAAACGCCGCACTGCACACAGCAATGGCCGCCGTTGCCTTCGTTTGGCAAAAAGAACGCCACATGCTGACACAGGCGTCCGCCACCACAACCACTGCCAACAGTTTTAAAGCATGGACGATGCCATCGAAAAAGACACTACCTTGCCAGTGCTCACCAAATTGAGCCAATAACACCATGACAACAAACGACGGCAAGGTAAAACCAATAAACGCCGCCAAACCACCCAAATAACCGGCACGATGGAACCCCAAAGCAAAGCCAACCTGACTCGACCCTGGACCCGGTACAATCTGGCTCAGCGCGACCCATTGTGCATATTGGGCGTCGCTGGCCCATTTTTTTCGCTGGATGAAGGTTTGATTAAAATACCCAAGATGCGCCGCTGGCCCACCAAAACTGGTCAAACCAAGCAATAAAAACGACGTAAATACGTCTAACAAACGTTGTAAATAGCGCGGTGGTTGGTTCGTCATGATCACTTCCGATGAAGGTTATCTGTTCGTTTTCTACGATATTTTCTCTAAAATACTTCTCACTGGCGCCGGCAAACCTAACGCTAACGCCTCCTGCTGATTGAACCATTGATATTTATCGCCTTCCATTATCCAGTCCGCCGAGGCGAGCTGAATGTGGCTTGGGGAAATATCTAAATGGTAATGGCTAAACGTATGTCGAAAAGATGACAAGGACGTTACAGACGTGACTTGAGTCGCGAACCTTTGTTCAATATGCAGCACAACAGATTCGTCAACCGCCAATTCTGGCAAGCTCCATAAGCCGCCCCAAATTCCCGTCTGCGGACGCTTTTCCAATAAGAGCTGCCCTTGTTTATTCGCAAGCACCAACAACTGAATGCTCTTTTCTGGTTTCGCGGCTTTTTTGGGTTTACGAATGGGAAATTGTGTTGGATCAGGCGTTTGACGAGCTTCGCAGTCGCTTTCAAGCGGACAAATTAAACACTGCGGCTTAGAACGAGTACACAGTGTCGCCCCCAAATCCATCATGGCTTGGGTGTAATCCCCACAGCGCTCGCTTGGCATGTAGTATTCTGCCAAGTCCCACATGGCGTTTTCTGTTTTTTTCTCACCAGGCCACGTGGGCACGGCATGAAAACGCGCCAACACACGCTTTACATTGCCATCCAAAATTGCCGCTTGGACGCCACGAGAAATCGATAAAATCGCCGCAGCAGTAGAACGACCAATGCCGGGTAACTCACAAACACCCTCGACACTCTGTGGGAATTCATTATCAAATTCATCCACCAGCATTTTGGCGGCTTTATGCATATTTCGCGCTCGAGCGTAATAACCCAATCCACTCCAATGCGCCAATACATCGTCTTGCTCGGCTTCTGCCAATGCATCAACCGTCGGAAACGACGTCATAAATTTATGGTAATAAGGAATGACCGTGGTCACTTGCGTTTGCTGCAACATGATCTCAGATATCCAAACTCGGTACGGCGTTTTGTTCTCTTGCCAAGGCAAACTCTTGCGCCCGTGTTCGTCAAACCACGCTAAAACACGGGGGGCAAAATTCTTAACTGGTTGCATTTTTATCTCACGTTCACAGCCGCTTACTCCAACGAAGGTCAAAACAAGCTTTTAAGTTTTTCTTTTAACTTCTCTTTCAGCTTTTCTTCTTCAATTTTACGCTTGGCTTCCAGTTCCGCTTTTAATCGCGCTTTTTCCGTTTTAGATTTTGCGTCTAACTCAGCTTTCAGTTCCGCCGCTTTCGCCTTTAGGCGCACTTTCTCTTCTTCCAATTTAAGCGCGAATTCGTCTTTTGCCAACGCCGCAAAAATCTTCCCGAAGCCTTTTATATCAGGACGACACAATCCGGCAGGGTCATCACTGAATTCGCCTTTACAAACAATCGGAAACGCCAACTGAGTGACTTTTGCATTCACACGACAGGCCTTGTCCAACGAGCTTCCCGCAACACTCACATCGGCTTGATAATTCAAAGAAGAATCTGGCAGAGAAACCACACCATTGCCTGTGACCTGAACGCCTGCCGAGCTGATTTTTAAACCAGGCGTCGACACGTTGCCATTCACGATATGAGCAGGGAAACGCATGGTTTCAAATGGGGTATCTGGGCCAAATTGATCTTCGTTGATACTTTCTTTTCGCGTAGCCGCAATGCCTTGGCAGACAGTTTTGGTTAAGTTGGTTCCCACCAAGGCACCGTTTTTAATCTCTACCAGTAAGTCACCCTGTAACGATGCCATTAGGCTGTTCATTCGATTGCCTTTTGCCGTCAGCTCGCCATTCAGATGCGTTGCACCAGCAATTTTGTCCATGTCCATAAAATCAACCAATAACGGTTGAATCTGTACACCTTGTACGGACGGAACCACATCGATAACGGGCGTTTTTCCACGCACATCCAAACTCATTTTTGACGACATGCTGCCTTTATATAAAGAAGCGCGTAACGGGGAGACTTTCACTAAGCCGTTGGCTTGCGTGGAATCCAGCTCAATTTTGTCGATTTTCAATTTTTTAACCGTCAGGTTTTCAAACACAAACCCCACGTGACCATTCAGCCCTCGAATGACATCTACTGGAATCAGTTCACCGGAGTCTTCCGTCGCTTGCGCTTCAATTTGAGCGGAGGTTAGTGCTTCCTTGGATCCTGTTGTGTTGTCTTCAACCGGTGTTGGTAAGTATCGGTCTAGGTTCAAGTTTTTACCGGCAACTTGAACATCCCAACGCAATGGCGATAAATCCACCACGGCATTGGCTTCCATTGTCGTATCGTCCATCACAATAGAGATCGGCTGAGCCGTAACCGAGGCCAAGCTGCCTTCAAAGGTAATATTGGCCCGCGCTTTTGTCATCGCGGTTTCGTCCGACATCTCCGGCAACGGTAAATTTAAACGCGTCATCAAGTAGCGAGGATTGAACTCACCCAGCGACAGAACACCTGAAAACTGTGGATCACTCAACACTTGGTAAGCTTGAATCTTTGCATCAAGGTTCAACCCCAATACACTGAGCGCGAGCCCTTCAACTTGTACGTTTTCTTGTGGTAAATCCACGTCGATTGACGCCGCACTCAATTTGGCTTCTATTGGGCTTGCTGGTAATGCCTCACTCGACACTTCCCCAGCCAAAACCAAAGAATCCAGCGACAACGATTCTCGCTCCGGAAAGACAGCCAAATTCGCATTCAGCTTCGCCTTTAGTTTCAGTGGCGATCCGCCTTGTAAATCGCTTTGCGTTAATGCGACATCCATGACCATTGGCCACGCTTCGTCCCATTGGACATTATTCAATGTTACATTGATGATCGCGTTAATTAATTGCTTGGTCTGTTCATCACGGTAAGTGACTTGTGCGTTTTCAATGCGCAACTCATCCAGATGAATGTCAGGGACGGTAAAGCGTTCACTGTCTTCCGTGGACCCCGCGTTCGCTGAACTCGTTGCCACAGTAGATGTATCGGAGACAGTAGATGCATCCGTTTGCGGAAGATCCAATTGCCAATTGCCTTGCCCTTGTGCGTCTTTATTCAAGCTGGCTTTTAGATTCACCAGATTGACTTTGTTGACCTGAATTTTTTGCTCTAACAAAGGCAAAATAGCCAAACCAAACTCAGCACGGTCAAATTGTAGAATTTCCGCATCGGTGCCCAATGCCACACCGATGTTTTCAAGCTCAAGACCAAGCCAAGGAAAGAATGACCAGCGGATATCTCCGTCCAAGCGCAAATTCACATTGGCTTTTTCTAACGCCACGCTTTTTAGCTCATCCTTAAAGTCATTCGGGTTCACAAACAGCATGACGTACGCCAGCAGTGCGACAATAAATGCCAATAACCCGGCCACTATAAATGAAAGTCGCTTTATCCAAATCATGAACCACTCCTTAATGAATGTGTTGCTGCGCAAGCTCTTAATCGTGTTAAACCGTACCACTAACCACGTTGGCGTTCAGTAGGTGAGCGCATCATAACATTTGAAGTCGAACATTATCGATGCAAAGCCCTGTCCAATAGAAATAACTCATCAAAAAACACTCAGATTAAGCATAGAAGCCAAAGAGCGCTCGTTCTATAATGGGCGACTTATGTTTTATAAAGTGACGACGATTCGTCACCATTACTGTGGAGAAACCAATCAATGTCCGATCGCATTGCCAGTGTCGAGCGTAATACGCTTGAAACTCAGATCAAGGTGTCGATTAACCTAGACGGTACCGGTAAATTTAACTGCGTCACAGGCGTACCTTTCCTTGACCATATGCTTGAGCAAGTAGCACGTCATGGCTTGATTGATTTAGACATCCACGCGGTTGGCGATCTTCACATTGATGCGCATCACACAGTGGAAGATTTAGGCATTACTTTAGGCCAAGCCTTTGATATCGCCGTTGGCGATAAAAAAGGCATCAAACGCTATGGCCACGCCTACGTCCCTCTTGATGAAGCGCTTTCACGCGTTGTGATCGATTTTTCTGGCCGTCCAGGTTTAGAAATGCACGTGCCATTTACTCGCGGTTCTGTGGGCGGTTTTGACGTGGATTTATTTTCTGAGTTCTTCCACGGCTTTATCAATCACGCAAAAGTCACACTGCACCTAGACAACCTTCGTGGTAAGAACACACACCACCAAGCAGAAACCATCTTTAAAGCGTTCGGTCGTGCGTTGCGCATGGCATTAGAAGTTGACGAACGCATGGCTGGCCAAATGCCTTCCACGAAAGGTTGTTTGTAGGATCCTCTTGGTATGAGCAATATGAGTATGAGTAAAAAATCCACCGTTGCCGTGATCGACTACGGCATGGGCAACCTTCACTCGGTTGCCAAAGCGCTTGAACACGTCGCGGACGAAAACACCACCGTCATTGTGACAAGTGACCCAGCCGTGATTGATGCGGCAGATCGTGTGTTGCTTCCTGGCGTTGGTGCGATCCGCGATTGTATCGGCGAAATGCACAACGCTGGCTTGGTTCCTAGTATTCATAAAGCCATGGCTGAAAAACCGTTTCTCGCCATTTGTGTGGGCATTCAATCATTGATGTCACACAGTGAAGAAAACGGCGGTGTCGATTGTTTGAATCACTTTCAAGGCAACGCGCTTTTCTTTGGCGAGAAACACAAAGACCATGACGGCAGTAAATTAAAAGTGCCTCACATGGGCTGGAATCAGGTCAAACATACGATAAACCACCCTCTTTGGGCTGGCATTCCTGATAACGCTCGCTTCTACTTTGTGCACAGTTTTTATGTTGTGCCAGAGAATATAAACGAAATCGCAGGCACTTGTGATTATGGCTTGGAGTTTTGTGTGGCGCTTGCTCGCGACAACGTCTTTGCCGTGCAATTTCACCCAGAAAAAAGCCACAAAGACGGCCTTCAGCTTTATAAAAACTTCATCCATTGGGATGGTAAGCCTTAACCGCCAAGAGCAACCTTTTCACAACATAACAGGAAAAGGTTGCTCAAAGATTAGGAGCCAATAATGGGCTTAGCAAAACGTATTATTCCTTGTCTTGATGTGGACAATGGCCGAGTCGTCAAAGGCGTTCAATTCCTCGACATTCGTGATGCAGGTGACCCTGTCGAAGTGGCAAAACGCTACGATGAACAAGGTGCCGACGAAATTACGTTCCTTGATATTACCGCCAGCTCTGATGATAGAGAAACCACGGTTCATATGGTGGAAGCCATTGCCAGCCAAGTCTTCATTCCTTTAACCGTTGGCGGCGGCATTCGTACCTGCGAAGACATTCGTCGTATGTTAAATGCTGGCGCCGACAAAGTCGGCATTAATACTGCTGCAGTATTTAATCCGGAATTTGTCCGTGAAGCCGCGCAGCGCTTCGGCTCACAATGCATCGTCGTAGCGATTGATGCAAAAAAAGTCAGCGCCGAAGGTGAAGCGGATAAATGGGAAATTTTCACCCACGGTGGCCGCAAACCAACCGGTCTAGATGCGGTAGAATGGGCGAAGAAAATGGTCGAATACGGCGCGGGCGAAATACTCCTAACCAGTATGGATCGTGACGGCACCAAAAATGGTTTTGACCTTGGTGTAACGCGAGCGATCAGCGAAGCGGTTCACGTTCCTGTCATCGCTTCCGGTGGTGTGGGCAACCTTGACCATCTTGTGGAAGGTGTTATTGAAGGAAAAGCGGATGCAGTACTTGCCGCCAGCATTTTTCACTTTGGTGAACACAGCATTCAAGAAGCCAAACAACGCATGACCGATGCGGGCATTGAAATGCGCCTTTAATCCACTCCTATAGCAATAATTGTCGGCCTAAAGACCGACCTACAGGTGATTTAATTTTTGTAGGTCGGTCTTAAGCGCGACAAACTTCTTTTATATATGTCGAGAAGTCTGCATATTTTGTGCACGTGGAATCTGTTGCTTGCTGCGAAGAACCTTCGCCGAGTACAATCCTTAAAATTTACTTTTGCCGTATTCAATAGAAGGAAGACTTCTTGACCACCTTAACTGATGCCTTGCAAGCGTTAGCAACTCATTGCCAACAAGCTGCCACAACGTCTGCATTAACTTTTCATCGTGGCGTGGAACGAGAAGCGCTACGAGTTGACCGTGCCGCAGGCCGTATTTCGCATAAGCCTCACCCCAAAGCGCTAGGCTCTGCGTTAACGCACAGTTCTATTACCACAGATTACTCTGAATCCTTGATGGAATTCATTACGCAGGTTCACCCTAGCGTGGAAGGCGTCATTAAAGAATTAGAAGATATTCATAACTTGGTCAACCATGAACTTCACGAGCAAGATGAGTGTTTGTGGCCCGCGAGTATGCCTTGTTATTTGGCAGGCAATGAAGACGTTCCAATCGCGTATTACGGCGAATCGAACACCGGAAAGCTTAAACGCGCCTACCGTGAAGGGTTATCCAACCGCTACGGTCGTATCATGCAATGCATCGCGGGAATGCACTACAATTTCTCCTTCGATCAAGATTTCTGGTTTTTTTTAGAACGCTACAAAGGCAAAACCGACCTTTCTCAAGCGGAAAAACAAGCCTTCCAATCTGACAGCTATTTCACCTTGATTCGTAATTTCCGTCGCAGCTCTTGGATGCTCTCTTTATTGTTCGGCGCATCGCCAACCATTGACGACAGTTTTTTACCTAAGAAGCCAGACAGTTTAGAAAAGCTCGAAAAAAACACATGGTTTGGCCCAAAAGCCACCTCGCTTCGTATGAGCGATCTTGGTTATCAAAACAAGGCGCAAGCAGACTTATACGTTTGTTATAACGAAGTGGATACTTACATCAGTACGGTCAAAAAGGCATTACAGACACCTTATCAGCGCTACCAAGACATTGGTGTCAAAGTCGATGGTCAATACCGTCAGTTGAACAGCAATCTTTTACAGATCGAAAACGAATATTACAGCGACATTCGCCCTAAACGCGTGACACAACCTGGCGAACACCCAAGTGCGGCACTGCAAGCACGAGGCGTAGAATACATTGAAGTGCGCATTATGGACTTAGACCCGGGCTCCTCCATTGGCATGCAGTCTTCTACCCTATACTTCATTGATGTGTTCTTGCTGTATTGCATGTTACGCGGTGACGAACGCCTAGGCAGCGCAGAATGCAATCAGTTACGTAAAATGCAGCAAGAGATTGCGTCTCATGGCCGTGATTTGGACATGGATTTTGATTTTGGCCAAGGCCCAATCAAACTTCGCACTAAAGCAGACACAATGCTAAACAACCTCACGGAAGTGGCGGCCTTTTTGTCCGCCCAAACAGGAAACCCTGCTTACCAAGAAGCGGTTGAAGTACAAAAGGAAAAGCTGAACAACGAAGCGCTGCTTCCTTCTGCCCAGCTGTTAGAACGCAGCAAAGCAGAACAGGGTTACCAGAACGCCATGTTAGCGTTATCGAAAGAGCAGCAAAAAGATTGGATGTCACGCCCATTATCCAACGATTTGAAAAAAACGTTTATGGAAAAAGCGGAACGTTCATTGCGTGAGCAAGAAGCCATTGAAGCAGCGGATGAAGTCGATTTCGACACATTCCTAGCGGCCTATTTAACACCTCAATAATACACTTTTCGTTGTTATAGACATAAAAAAAGCCTCATCAGAGGCTTTTTTTCGTTCACCCAATCACAGGTTTATGCATTAGGTGACACGGGAATCACTTCGAGATTATCAAACACCAACCATTCCGCTAGCTTGATGCGCAAAGCATCCACTCCGTCACCATTTAGGGATGAAAAAGTCTGGACTGTGCCATCAACCCCTTGCTCTTTGATTCTCTTCTGAACCATTAGCATGGTCGATTTTGCTGGACCGCGCTTTAGTTTGTCGGATTTTGTTAACAATATATGCACGGTCATTCGATTGGACCGAGCCCAATCGAGCATCATCTCATCAAACTCTTTTAATGGATGGCGTATATCCATAACCAACACCACACCCGCTAGAGAGCGACGGTTCATCAAGTAATCTTGCATGTGTGCTTGCCATACTTTTTTCATGGCAATCGGCACTTTCGCAAAACCGTAACCTGGAAGGTCAATCAAACGACGATCTTCAACATTCAGCCCAAAGCAGTTAATAAGCTGAGTACGACCCGGTGTTTTGGAAGTACGAGCCAGCTTTTTTTGGTTCGTAAGGGTATTTAACGCAGTCGATTTACCTGCATTAGAGCGACCTGCAAATGCAACCTCTACACCTTGGTCTAGAGGACATTGAGAAAGTTTCTCAGCACTTTTAATAAAGTGTGCAGATTGGAACGTGGAGTCAAAAGGGGTCATAAGTTGATATTCGTCAGTAAATTCAGATTGGCATTTATATTAATTTCGCAAGCTGTATATAATGCCAGCAAATACGATGATATGCCATGTTAAACCACGAAAGTCGACGGAATCCTAGCAATTCACTACATTTTAGATCAATTCAGTTTACGGATTGTGAAAGCAGAGGCGAAAGAAGCACCGTCTATGGATATCTTCGATGTAAATTTTATGTAAACTTACAGAAAAACCAGAACCTTCAGCCTTTGATGGAATCGTATTCTATTGTAATCCTGTGCATGATATAAAAAACACATTGATAAATTTGACTAGGAGTAATGCATGATAAAGCTGTTTTCAGCGCTGATATTTTCTTTCCTTATCCCACTTACAGCAGCGGCCGCTGAGTACAGTGATGGTAATGGTTACACAACAATCAAAACACCGGTTCGTACCAGTGATCCAAGCAAGATAGAAGTCACTGAAATTTTTTGGTACGGTTGCCCACATTGCTACAAACTAGAACCGATTACGCACGCTTGGGAACAAAACAAACCAAGTGACGTAGACTTTAAATTCTTACCTGCGGTGTTCGGTCGTGGTTGGTTAGCGCATGCAAAAGCCTTCTATGTAGCAGACCTTCTTGGTATTGAAGATAAACTCCGCGCGGATCTTTTTAATGCTATCCATGTTGAGCGTCGTAATCTAAACTCTGAAGACGCGCTGGCCAACTTCTTCGTGAACTATGGTGTGAGTGAAGACGAATTTCACAAACAATTTAACTCTTTTGCTGTAAATAGCCGTTTAAGCCAAGCCGATGCTAAAATACGTGCTTATGGCGCTCGCGGTGTTCCTGGGTTAATCGTGAATGGTAAATACCTAGTGACAGCAGAAACAGCCAACGGCAATGAAAACATTTATAACGTTGTTGATTTTCTTATCGAAAAAGAACGTCAAAAATAATACATAATGAGGCGATATGACGGAATCATCGAGTGACAAACTGATAGAGGTGTTACGTAAAGCCGTTTCTAGAACCAGCATGCTGGCAGAAGGAAACGACCCTGAACTTGATTCCGTTGTTCGCCAAATTCGCCAAGCCATGACCAAAGGCGCGAATGCCCAAGAAATACAAGATGTGCTTAACAACGCCGAGCCACTTTTAATCAAAAGTGACGAAGCACAAACAAACCGGGCAAAACAAGTCCGAAGCACACTACAAGAACTGATTGATTTACTTGAAAGACAAACAAGCAAACGCGTTCCTCAAAGTGAGAAAAAACAACTCGAAGCGCAAATTCGTTCGAATTGGCAAATTTCATCGCAATGGCCGCACCTACTAAAAGGCTTTCTCACCCTAGCAGAAAACACGCTCAATCAATCTGAAGGCGAAGCGGAACAAGCTAAAAGCTCATTCTTTAAACGGATTTTCAACCGAAACCGTGACGCAGAACTCAAAACCAACGATCAAGAAATCATGATACAAATTAGCCACACTCTTGCTGGGCTAATGAACAACCTGTCACTTCCAAGCCTTTACGATGAAGACATCGTCGACCTAAAAAGAGCATTACTAGGAAACAACAACCTTCAACAGCTTCCAGGCCTACTGGATGAAGTCATCAACTTGATCATGATTGCCATCGGCAAAACCCAAGAAAGCCTGACGAACTACCTCACTCAATTAAACAAACAACTCGCCAGCATTAATGAATCTATTACCACAAGTTATCACTCTCAAAAATCCTTATCAGAGAGCAGAGAAGGCTTTAACACCAAACTTCAAATGCAAGTGGAAGATACAACCCAAGCCATCAACGGCATTAATGATCTCGACAGCTTAAAAACGCTCATTAATGATCGTCTGTCGACCATTTCAAGTACGATGACAGAATACAAAACACAAATGCAAGAGCAAGAAAAGCACTCAACACAATCCATCACGTCCCTGAAAAACAAAGTGACAAGAATGGAAAAAGACAGTGTATCGCTTCGCTCAATGCTCAAAGAAAGACTGGCTCAAGCCATGACAGATTCTTTGACAGACTTACCCAACCGCACGGCTTACCAAGACACTATTTTGCCGCTTTGCAAAATCATGCAAAAAACAAAAAAACCAATTTGCTTAGCGGTCTGTGACATCGATTTTTTTAAAAAGGTTAACGACACGTGGGGGCATCTTGCTGGCGACAAAGTACTTCGTCTTGTGCCAAAACAAATACGCAGCGCGTTGCTAAAAGAAGACCTTATGTTCCGATACGGTGGTGAAGAGTTTGTCATCGCGTTTCCAAACACCACATTTGCGCAAGCAATCGAACGCGCTGAAGCCATTCGTCTTGCCGTAGCAAAAACGCCTTTCAATATGCAGGGTGAACCTGTTTCGATTTCTGTTTCAATTGGCATCGCCGAACTCAAACCTCAAGAAGACCCAGAATCTTTATTTTCTCGCGCCGACAAACAACTCTATCTCGCAAAAGAAGGCGGTCGAAATAAAGTGATGGGGGACAAATAGTACCGATAAAGCGGTACCAGAGCCTTGCCGTCGCGGTTACAATAACCCCACATTAAGCACAACCTTGTCAAACGCTGCAAAAGAGCGGTTACAAAAGTAAAGTGGCGTGCGATGCCACCACTAGGATGAAGTAGTTTATGCAAGACGATCAGAAAAAAACCACCGACTTTGGCTTCAAAGAAATCCCTACCGATGAGAAAGTTCAAGCCGTCGCCCAAGTCTTCCATTCGGTCGCGGCAAAATACGACATTATGAATGACCTTATGTCTGGTGGTGTTCATCGTCTTTGGAAGCGCCATACAATCAGTCAATCCGGCGTTCGAGCGGGTAACTGCGTACTCGACATTGCAGGTGGCACCGGTGATTTAACCTTGAAGTTTTCTCGACTTGTTGGCAGTGAAGGGCAAGTCATTTTAGCGGATATTAACGATTCTATGCTGAAGGTTGGCCGTGATAAATTGGCCAATCAAGGCATTGTCGGCAACGTCAAATTTGTCCAAGCAAACGCAGAAGCCTTACCTTTTCCAGATGACACCTTTGACTGCATCACCATTGCATTTGGCCTGCGCAATGTCACTGATAAATCCAAAGCACTTGCGTCCATGTACCGAGTACTAAAGCCCGGCGGACGTTTATTGGTGCTTGAGTTTTCCAAACCAGAATCTGAATTACTTTCTCAGGTCTATGATCAGTATTCTTTCCGTTTGCTACCTGCCATGGGGAAGTTGATCGCCAATGACGCAGAAAGTTATCGCTATCTGGCCGAATCTATCCGCATGCACCCAAATCAAGAAACGTTAAAAGGCATGATGGACGACGTTGGATTTGAACGCACAAGCTACCAAAACTTAACAGGTGGCATTGTTGCACTTCACAAAGGGTTTAAATTCTAACTATGTTGACCAGTGCTTTTCGTTTACTGCGCATACTCTTTACCGTCATGCGCTTTCGTCTTGATGTCTTTATCCCTTTCGCGCTTTTACCTTGGTATATCCGTTATACACTCGGCGCTATTTGCTCTATTGGCCGAAAACGCGCAAGCGCCAACAAGGGCGAGCGCCTGCGTTTGGCACTGGAATCCCTCGGCCCTATTTTCGTTAAATTCGGACAAATACTGTCCACCAGACGTGATTTACTCGACGATGACATCGCCGACGAATTAGCAAAACTTCAAGATAAAGTCCCTGCTTTTTCTGGTGATGTCGCTCAAGCCATCATTGAAAGAGATTTAAAAGCGCCGGTTAGCGAACTCTTTGCGGAATTCTCTACGACGCCTCTGGCGTCTGCATCCATCGCACAAGTTCATACTGCGAAACTTCATTCAGGTGAAGACGTCGTGGTAAAAGTCATTCGTCCAAAAATCGAAAAAACCATCAATAAAGACATCAGCCTGCTTTACACCTTAGCGCATCTAGTGGCCAACTTAAGCGAAGACGGCCGCCGTTTACGCCCCATTGAAGTGGTAACCGATTACGAATACACCATTTTAGATGAGTTGGATCTCGCGAAAGAAGCCGCCAACACAGGCCTATTGCAACGAAATTTCACCAACTCTGACCTGCTCTATGTACCACAAGTGTATTGGGACTATAGCCACCGTAATGTCATGGTGATGGAGCGCATTTCTGGCATTCCTGTTGCCGACATTACCGCACTAAATAACGCCAATGTGGATATGAAATGCTTGGCAGAACGTGGTGTTGAAATTTTCTTTACACAAGTTTTTTCACACAGTTTTTTCCACGCCGACATGCACCCAGGTAACATTTTTGTTGATGTAACCAACCCTCAAAAACCCAAATACATTGCGATTGACTGCGCCATCATGGGCAGCCTAGACGATGCAGACAAAAGTTATTTGGCACGCAATCTATTGGCATTTTTCCAACGGGATTATCGCTTAGTGGCGGAATTACACGTTGAAAGTGGCTGGGTTCCGAAAGGCACCCCCGTTCACGCGTTTGAATCGGCCATTCGAAGCGTTTGTGAGCCGATGTTTGCCAAACCGTTAAAAGACATTTCCTTTGGTCAAGTATTGATCGGCCTGTTTCAAACCGCCCGCCGCTTCAATATGGAAGTTCAGCCTCAATTGGTGCTATTGGAAAAAACGTTGCTCAATATTGAAGGGTTAGGTCGTCAGCTTTATCCAGATCTTGACCTTTGGGTCACCGCTAAACCATTCCTTGAACGATGGATGCGCGAACAAATGGGGCCAAAACGCGTCATTGAAGAAGTTCGTAAACAAGCACCACAATGGGCTGGGCAACTTCCCCAGATCCCCAATTTAATTTTTACCGCATTATCGCAAATGTCGCACCAAGAAGAGCGCATACAAGCGCAGACAGATGCGATCGATCGACTCGGAAAAGAACTCAAAAAAGGCCGACTCAATCTGCCTTTCAGACTACTTGGCTTACTCAGCCTAGGCGCGGCCTGGATCATGACTGACCCAAGCTCTATGACACACATAAAAGACGCTGACATCACGACTTTAGGCTTGTTTTTAGTGGGTCTATACTTACTCGTCTTAAAACCGTAACATTTGAGAGACTATAATGAAAACCGATGTACTGGCTGAATTAGCCGCCACACTAGAACAACGTAAAAACGCGGCAGAAGACTCTTCTTACGTCGCTAGCCTTCACGCCAAAGGTCTCAATAAGATCCTTGAGAAAGTCGGTGAAGAAAGCATTGAAACGATTATTGCGGCCAAAGATTCCGTTATTTCTGGCGATAAATCTGATGTGATTTATGAAACTGCGGACCTTTGGTTTCACACACTTGTCATGTTATCTCATTTAGATATTGGCCCTGATGCTATACTCGATGAATTAGCACGTCGGTTTAATTTGTCTGGCTTGGACGAAAAAGCCAGTCGTTCCAAATAAGTTGTAGGAGAAACATATGTTCGGCGGAATTGGTATTTGGCAATTATTAATTGTTTTAGCGATTTTAATACTTCTTTTTGGTACTAAGAAATTAAAGAATCTGGGCTCTGATCTAGGCAATGCCGTCAAAGGCTTCAAAGAAGCCGTAGATAAAGACGACAAAAGCGAAACCAAAACGGAAGAAGCAACGACTCAAAGCAAAGTCATTGATTCCGACGTAAAGAAAGACGATAAGAGCGCCTAACCTGTGTTCGATATCGGCTTTTCTGAACTTCTCGTTGTTTTCGTTGTGGGCTTATTGATTTTAGGCCCCGATCGCTTACCTCATGCAGCCAAAACAGCGGGACTGTGGATTCGTAAAATCCGTCGAAGTATTAATTCCGTGCAACGAGAAATTAACGCTCAACTTGATCAAGAAGAGCTACAGCAGAAAATCAGCGAAACCAACCAGCGCCTCTTAAAAGAAGACCAAGTCATTCAAAACACCATCACTCCCTTTCCTGAAGATTATAGGCAGGAAAAAAAGCAGCCGGAGCCACTAAAACCAGGCACTGCTGAAGAGGTGAATATAGCGACAATGGATCAGAACCCTAACACGGACAATCTACAACCAATAGCACCTGAAACTAACAAACACACAGATACTGAGGCGCCTTCATTGAATGATGTTGAAAAAGCACCTAAAGCTACATCTCGTCCTTAGCCATTCTTAACATGGCTTGCCAAAGCCTTAAACATGCGGATCTGTGACATATTATGAGTACAAATTCTTCCAATCAAGCCCCGCTAGTCGCCCATCTTATCGAGCTGAGAAACCGTTTATTAAAGGCCATTCTCGTCATTTTACTGCTTTTTATTGGCTTGTATGCTTTTGCTAATGACTTGTATCTGATTGTCTCTGAACCATTACGTTTGCTGTTACCCGCTGGCAGTTCATTGATTGCCACCGAGGTTGCCTCCCCTTTTCTTGCCCCCCTCAAACTCACCTTTGCGGTCGCCGTTTTACTGTCGATTCCTTATACCTTATTTCAAGCTTGGTCGTTTATCGCTCCAGCACTCTATAAGAATGAAAAACAAATCGCGATTCCGCTGTTGGTATCAAGTATTTTTCTATTTTATGCTGGTGTATTGTTCGCCTACTACGTGGTATTACCGCTGATCTTTGGTTTTTTCACTACGATTGGGCCCGGCGAAGTGACAGTAATGACCGACATTAATAACTATCTCAATTTTGTCCTGAAGCTGTTTTTTGCCTTTGGGGTAACATTTGAAATCCCGGTCGCGACCTATTTACTCATTAAAGCCGGTGTCACCACAGTAGCAGCGCTTTCCAAGAAGCGCCCTTATATTTTCCTTGGCTGCTTTGTCGTTGGCATGTTGATCACACCACCTGACATATTCTCTCAAACCCTTCTTGCCATCCCAATGTGGATGCTGTTTGAGCTCGGACTCATTGCTGGACGAACCGTCAAAGTCGTCGTAGACGACAGTGAAGAAGACAGTGAAAGCGAAGCGCCTAATAGCGCAAATTAAGTTTCCTTACCAAGATTCATAACACTTCAACCCTATTGAGGTGTTATGTTTTTCAGAAACATCTTTCTCAAGCCTTTCTTTAATACAATCAGATCTAGTATTCTCCTGTATTCCATAAAAACACCAAGGGCTCCTATGAAAATCATCAGCGCGGAAGATGTCGGTCACATCTTATCTTTTGATACTCTAATCCCGTCCATTAAAGCCGCTTTTAGCGATGACTTTGGTATGCCCCAGCGACAAATGTACCCATTACCCGGCGGCACATCCGATAAGCACGATACCTTTGCCGTACTGCCCGCTTGGACAAAGGACGTGCTCGGTGTTAAGTCCTTTACACATTATCCTGAAAACCCTGATAAAGGCCTTCTTACCGTCGCTGCGCAAGTTCTATTGTTTGACAGAAAAACAGGCAGCCCAATCGCGCTCGTCGATGGCACAAGTCTCACTTATTGGCGCACTGCCGCTGTGTCTGCATTAGCGGCAAGTTACATGGCTCGAGAGGACGCAAGCTCATTATTACTTTTTGGCACTGGTGAATTAGCACCCTACATGGCGCTTGCTCATGCGAGCGTTCGCCCTATCACTACGATTTACATACACGGACGATCAGTAGAAAAAGCCCTTAGAACACAACAAGCCATTCTTGCAGCAAGGCCAGATATCGACGTACAAGTTTGTGCTGACTATAAAGATGTTATTACGGGCGTTGATATTGTCAGCTGCGCAACTGGCAGCCCGACCCCGTTATTTAAAAGCATTTCACTGGCGGCTGGCACGCATATCGATTTGGTAGGCAATCACCACAAAACCTGCCGTGAATGCGATTCAGCAACGGTAAAAATGTCTCGCGTTATTGTGGACAGTTATTTAAACGTATTTAACGAAGCGGGAGAGATATTAATACCGCTAGAAGAAGGAACGATAGAAAAGGATCATGTGAAAGGAGAGCTTGCTGAACTCTGTGTTGGTAAGGTAAAAGGTCGACTCAATAACAGCCAAACCACGCTGTTTAAATCGGTAGGCACTGCATTAGCGGATGTCGCCAGCGCATATCATGTCTATCGCTCCATACAATAGCGCATCAATCTAACATAAAGGTAACAGGGCCATCATTGGTAAAAGAGACTTTCATGTCAGCGCCAAATTGCCCTGTTTCAACCTTGTCATATTGCGCGCGAACCTTACTGACAAAATCATTAAATAGACGCTCACCTTCCGCTGGAATCGCTGCGGTTGAAAAGCCTGGACGCAAACCTTTCTTTGTCTCTGCAGCCAAGGTGAACTGAGAGACCAACAAAACACCGCCTCCAGTCTGCTGAACATTGAGATTCATTTTGCCTTCTGCATCACCAAACATTCTATATTTTAGTAATTTATCGGCCAATCGCTGCACATCTGCTTCACTGTCGCCTTTTTCGATTCCAACTAAAACAAGCTGACCATGCTCAATCGCACCAATGGTTTCTCCATCCACTACGACGCTGGCATTCAATGCTCGCTGAACTAAAACTTTCATTTCCGCTCCCTTATCAATCAGACGTTATCGAGGTTTTTCAAAAGCCAGATAAAACAAAGGCGCCCGAAGGCGCCTCTGTCGCTCCTGAATTCATTTACATGAACTCATTTGCTGCTGCTCTTTTTAAAGCGATTCAGTCAAATCGCTTTATTGAACGACTTACTTACGGCCGTTACGCTTACGTTCGTTTTCAGTAAGGAATTTCTTACGAACACGAATGCTTTCTGGCGTTACTTCTACCAATTCATCGTCTTCGATGAACTCAAGCGCTTGTTCTAGCGTTTGACGAATAGGTGGCGTCAGCGTCAATGCTTCATCTGTACCAGAAGCACGTACGTTAGTCAGCTGCTTACCTTTAACAGGGTTGATAGCCAAATCGTTGTCACGTGAGTGAATACCGATAATTTGACCTTCGTAAACTTCAACCGCATGGCCTAGGAACATACGTCCACGGCTTTGCAAGTTAAACAAAGAGTAAGCGGCTGTTTTACCTGTCAGCATGCTGACCAATACACCGTTCTTACGACTTTGAACTTCGCCATCTTTAACTGGACCGTAGTGATCGAAAACACTCGTCAAAATACCAGAACCAGATGTCAATGTTAGGAACAAGCCACGGAAACCGATCAAACCACGAGAAGGCATCATGAACTCAAGACGCGTACGGCCTTTGCCATCTGGCTCCATGTTTGTTAACTCGCCTTTACGCAAGCCAATTTCTTCCATGATAGAACCTTGATGCTGATCTTCAACATCGATTACTACCATTTCGAACGGTTCAGACTTAACGCCGTCGATTTCTTTGATAACTACTTCAGGACGAGATACGCCCATTTCGAAGCCTTCACGACGCATTGTTTCAATCAATACAGACAAGTGAAGCTCACCACGACCAGATACGATGAATTTATCTGGTGTTTCACCTTGTTTAACACGCAATGCAACGTTGTGAATAAGCTCTTGGTCTAGACGATCTTTGATGTTACGAGTCGTGATGTACTTACCTTCTTTACCAGCAAACGGAGAATCGTTTACCATGAAAGTCATGCTTACTGTTGGCTCATCAACCGATAAAGGAGGAAGCGCTTCAACACAAGTAGGATCACACAAGGTATCAGAGATACTTAGACCATCAATACCATTGATACAAACGATGTCGCCCGCAGAGGCTTTGTCTGTATCAACACGCGCTAGACCATGGTAGCCCTTCACGTTTAATACTTTACCTTTACGCTCTTTGCCATCCGCTGATTTTACAATCACTTGTTGGTTAGGAGACAAACTACCACGTGTAATACGACCTACACCGATAACGCCAACGTAGCTATCGTAATCCAATGCAGAAACCTGCATTTGGAAGGTACCTTCTGGATCAACGTCTGGCACAGGTACGCTATCAACGATCATTTGGTAAAGTGGTGTCATATCATCTGCTAGGTTATCTGGATCAGTACCAGCTTGACCATTGATGGCAGACGCATAAATAACAGGGAAGTCTAATTGTTCTTCCGTTGCACCTAGGTTATCAAAAAGATCAAAAACTTGATCCATAACCCAATCAGGGCGAGCACCAGGGCGGTCAACTTTGTTGATAACAACAATAGGACGCAAACCTTGCTCAAATGCTTTAGAAGTTACGAAACGTGTTTGCGGCATTGGGCCGTCAACCGCATCAACCAATAGACATACGCAATCAACCATAGAAAGTACACGTTCCACTTCACCACCGAAATCGGCGTGTCCAGGTGTGTCTACGATGTTGATACGGTAATCATTCCACTTGATGGACGTGTTTTTCGCCAATATGGTAATACCACGTTCTTTTTCTTGATCGTTAGAATCCATGATTCGTTCAGAACCTTCATCTTTACGATCTAACGTGCCTGATTGGCTTAATAGCTTATCAACTAGGGTAGTTTTACCATGGTCAACGTGCGCAATGATGGCAATATTGCGTAACTTACTAATATCATTAGACATTTATAATTCTCTGCATTTGATTTGAGCAAAAAGATATACCGCCGCTTGATACGGGCGGGTATGCTCTTCAAGCGTCTCGGATCTTGGTGCGGGGTAAAATTCGCGCAATTGTACCCTTATATTGAAAGATATCCCATTAAAGTGTAGAAAAAAGTCTACAAAAATACCTCAACAAGGGAACAAAGCGCATTCAGTTGAAAACAATAGCATCCATTTACTACATAAATGCTACCGCTTCTAAGTGCTTATTAAGGTAAATAAACACCGACATTTTCATAGCCTTTACCCAACAGGTAAGAAGCATGCATTCGACTCATCACGCCCTTCCCACAATAAAGCAGGTGCGTCGTCGAAGAATCCAATTCAGACCAATTAGAGTCTAGCGCAAAAAACGGAATAACCTTAACTGGTCGGCCACTTACTTTTAATGGGCGGTTACTGGCTTCGTCTGGATGACGAATATCAATAATAATTTCGTCGCCCACTGGCATGCGAATCAGAGGCACTTCGCCTTGATACTGTTTTGCGACATCGTCCATCACATTTTGAATAGACATCGTCTTCGCATTGGCAATCGCTTGCTCTAATACGTCAAAGTCAAAATTAGACTCTTGTTTTTCTACACGGTGCATTTTCGCTCGTGTAGTTGGCTTCACGGAAATCACACCACAGAATTCAGGCATACTCGCTGCAAACGGAGCCGTTCCTATTTCGATGGCTTTATCGATAATTTCCTGTTTGTTGGTTGTCACTAAAGGACGGAGCACTAATTCTTCCGTGACTTGATCAATCACTTTTAAGTTAATCAAAGTCTGACTAGAGACCTGAGCCACACTTTCGCCTGTTACCAAGGCTTTCGCGCCAACTTGCTCCATCAACTGAGACGCAGCGCGTAGCATCATGCGCTTAAGAATCACGCCCATTTCAGCGTTATCAACTTTTGTTAAAATCTCCCCAACGACCGCTTCAAAAGGCACAGAGATAAATTTAACATTCAGTGCAGAACCATATTTCTCCCAAATGAAGTGAGAAACCTGTTTCACACCGATTTCATGTGCATCACCACCGAGATTAAAAAAACAAAAGTGTGTTTTTAGGCCGCGACTCATGGTTAAGAAAGAGCTCACCGTTGAATCATAACCACCTGACATCAATGAAAGAACAGGATCTTGTGATCCTAGTGGATAACCACCTAAACCTTCAACACGTTGCTCAATCATCCATACTCTGTCGTCTCGAATATCAATTGGCACAAGCACTTCTGGATTTTTCAATCGAACCGCTAACGCACCACAACGAGCCTTTAAGCATCCGCCGATATGTCGCTCTGCTTCAACTGACGTAAAGTCATGATGGCCCACGCGTTTGACTCGCACTGCGAAAACGGCGTCTTTAATGGCATCACCATATGAAACCACCGCCTCTTCAACAATATTGTCGAGGTCAACAAGCGGAAACTCACGAACAAATTGAAAGTGCGCAATGCCCGCTATATTAGACAACGCGTCAATGAACTCTTCCCGTAAATCATCCTTGTCAGAAAATATTTCGATGAAATCCCAATTTCCAGATACATCCACATCGACATCGTGCTTTTTAAGCACCAACTTAATATTGTGTCTAAGCTGTTTGATGAAGGTTTTTCGAACGGGGCGACTTTTAATGGTAATTTCGGCAAAGAACTTAACAATGAATTTCATAGGGCTTGAGATTTATACCGGATATTTGAAAGGCGCATAGTATAAAGAAAAGACAAAGGATACGAAAATGCTAAATTCGCACCAAAACAAAACAGATTGAATATATATCGAACCAAAATGGTGCATTTATGTTTTCATAAAGCCTTTCTCTGGTTTTTATGGGGCACGAAAATCATACAACGGCGCCTATCTTACTGTTATGTATGAAATTATATGACCGCACAAAATTCTGGCACAAGTTGTGCTTACTTATTGTTTGTTAAAAACTCGACAAATGGCGCTTTGTATTAAATATTAAAGTACCTTTATACAACGAAAAATAATTTCGCTTTAACTACGACTGGAGAACGACTATGTCAAACAAGACCCTTGCCTTGATTGCTGAGCATGACGCGAAGTGGGTTGACCTTCGCTTTACCGATTTTAAAGGTAAAGAACAACACGTATCTATTCCAGCTATTACGGTAGATGAAGAATTTTTTGAAAACGGTCAAATGTTTGATGGTTCTTCCATCGCTGGCTGGAAAGGCATTAATGAATCCGACATGATCATGATGCCACAGGACGATACAGCAATTATCGACCCTTTCACTGAAGAGCCAACCATTATTGTTCGCTGTAACATCATTGAACCTTCTACAATGCAAGGCTATGACCGTGACCCACGCTCTGTTGCTCTTCGCGCTGAAGAGTTTCTAAAATCAACCGGTCTTGGTGATACAGCATTCTTTGGTCCAGAGCCTGAATTCTTCATCTTTGATGATGTTCGTTGGAAAACTGACATGTCAGGTTGTTCTGTTGAAATCAATGCTGAAGAAGCAGCTTGGTCTTCTAACAAGAAAATCGAAGGTGGCAACATGGGTCACCGTCCTTTCGTTAAAGGCGGCTACTTCCCAGTACCACCAGTTGACTCCCATCATGACCTTCGTGCTGCAATGTGTGGCGCAATGGAAACAATGGGCTTGGTTATCGAAGTTCATCACCACGAAGTAGCAACGGCCGGTCAGAATGAAATCGGTGCTAAATTCAACACACTGGTTAAGAAAGCAGATGAAGTTCAAATTCTTAAATACTGTGTACATAACGTAGCTCACGCTTACGGTAAAACAGCGACATTTATGCCTAAGCCAATCGTTGGCGATAACGGTTCTGGCATGCATGTTCACCAATCTTTCTGGAAAAACGGTGAAAACCAATTCGCTGGTGATTTATACGCCGGCCTTTCAGAAATGGCGTTGTTCTACATCGGTGGCATCATCAAGCACGCTAAAGCGTTGAATGCATTCACAAACGCATCAACAAACTCATACAAGCGTCTTGTTCCAGGTTTTGAAGCTCCAGTTATGTTGGCTTACTCAGCTCGTAACCGTTCTGCTTCTATTCGTATCCCATACGTTGCAAGCCCTAAAGGCAAACGTATTGAAGCGCGTTTCCCTGATCCAACCGCTAACCCATACCTAGCATTTTCCGCTATGTTGATGGCTGGCCTTGACGGCATCAAAAACAAAATTCACCCTGGCGATGCAGCAGATAAAGATTTGTACGACCTTCCAGCTGAAGAAGCAGCGGCAATCCCTCAAGTTGCTGGTAGCTTAGAAGAAGCACTTAAGTGCCTAGACGAAGATCGCGCATTCTTGACTCAAGGCGGCGTATTCTCTGATGACATGATTGATGCTTACATCGACCTTAAATCTGCCGAAGCGTTACGTATTTCTACAACGACTCACCCACTTGAGTTCGAACTTTATTACAGCGTTTAATTTCAAAATCGCTAAATAAACACAAAAAAGCCTCGATGCAAATCGAGGCTTTTTTTTGCTCTACCTTTTTCATGCACGAATTTAAACACCACCACGACAACCCCATGCACTATAATTGTGCAAGACACTTTTTCACACAGACAAAAACCTTAATAAACAAGCGAGTTCTGATCGCCCGATGTTGGTTCGCTTTTTGCAACCATTAGCCCAAGGAATAATAAAAGCAGGAGTATAGAGAGGCGCATGCTGTGTATAGCTTATTAATCGACCATTTATCCACTGCTGTTGTTCAGCTGAATGACAAGCTTGAGATTGAGTATTTAAATCCGGCTGCTGAAATGCTACTTGCGGTCAGTCGCCGTCGAATTTATGGTCATGGCTTAAGTGCCGCTTTTCGAGAAAGCGCAGACAGCATTGAAGCACTGCAATCGGCCATAGAATCAGGACACCCTTTTACCAAACGTGAAGCCGAAATAGAGTGCACCAGTAATAGAAAAATTTTCTGTGACTACACCGTCACACCAATAATGGGCACTTCGAACAACACAGAAAGCCTGATTATAGAGCTATACCCACGAGACAGAATGAAGCGCATCTCGCAAGAAGACGAGATCATCGCGAATCATGAAACCAGTAAAGAACTGGTACGCGGTCTCGCTCACGAAATTAAAAACCCATTAGGCGGTATACGTGGCGCCGCGCAACTGATTAGTCGTGCTTTTACCGACGAAGCTCTCAATGATTACACACAAGTCATCATTGAAGAATCAGACCGTTTGCGCGACCTTGTTGACCGACTATTAGGTCCAAGACAACTACCAAAAATCAAACCGCTGAACATACACAAAGTGTTAGAACGGGTTAGACAACTTATTTTTGTTGAAACGGACAATCAGATTCAATTAATTCGGGACTATGACCCCAGTATTCCAGACCTAATTGGCGACGAATCACAGCTAATACAAGCGCTACTCAACATCACAAGAAACGCCATGCAAGCCCTGATGGAAGATGAAGACAACCATCATAAAAGCATCCAAATGGTCACTCGTACATTACGCCAGTTCACCATTGGCTCCAAGCGACACAGACTGGTCTGCAAAATCAGTATTATTGACAATGGGCCAGGGATTCCTGAAGCCATCCTAAAAACATTATTTTACCCCATGGTGAGTGGTCGAGCAGATGGAACAGGCCTGGGCCTTTCCATTGCACAATCCGTGATTCATCAGCACCACGGGATTGTTGAGTGCAACAGTTACCCTAAAAAAACCGAATTTAATATCTTAATTCCCATCGAGACGACAGTCCAAGACCAGGAGAAACACGCATGACACCAGAAGAAACCGTATGGATTGTTGACGACGATCGTTCTATTCGCTGGGTATTAGAGAAAACATTAGAGCAAGAAGGCATCCAATGCCGCTTGTTCGATTCAGCTGAAAACCTAGTCCACATGCTGGACAAAGAACAACCAAGCGCCATCATCAGTGATATTCGCATGCCAGGAATGGATGGCTTAGCGCTGCTTGAAAAACTACAAAAAGATCACCCGTATCTACCTGTCATCATCATGACAGCACACTCTGATCTTGAAAGTGCGGTGGCGTCTTATCAAGGAGGGGCTTTTGAGTATTTACCCAAGCCGTTTGATGTAGAAGAAGCCGTAAGTTTAGTTAAACGCGCCATGTTGCATCATAAAAATGCACGCCCCACTACCGACGACATGGAAGAAGAAAACGAACCGCAAGTCGATAAAGAGATCATCGGTGAAGCACCTGCAATGCAAGAAGTCTTTCGTGCGATTGGTCGCCTTGCTAATTCAAACATTACCGTATTGATTAACGGCGAATCGGGTACTGGTAAAGAGTTAGTCGCTCAAGCATTGCACACACACAGCCCACGCGCCGCCAACCCTTTTATCGCTCTTAATATGGCCGCGATTCCACATGACTTAATCGAATCTGAACTCTTCGGCCATGAAAAAGGCGCTTTCACTGGCGCGAACACTCAACGCCGTGGTCGCTTCGAACAGGCCAATGGCGGCACCCTATTTTTGGATGAAATTGGGGACATGCCTGCCGAAACTCAAACTCGGCTTTTACGTGTTCTAGCAGATGGTGAGTTCTATCGTGTCGGTGGCCACATCCCCGTAAAAGTGGATGTTCGTATCATCGCAGCAACACATCAAAACCTAGAAAATTTAGTACAAAAGGGGTCGTTCCGCGAAGATTTATTCCACCGCCTTAACGTTATTCGCATTCATTTGCCTAAGTTAGCAGAACGTCGTGAAGACATTCCGAAATTGGCGCGCCATTTCTTAAGTCGAGCGGCAGATGAGCTTTCTGTAGAACCCAAACTACTGACAAAAGAAACCGAAAACTACCTGACTCAACTAGAATGGCCAGGCAACGTACGCCAACTGGAAAACACTTGCCGCTGGTTGATTGTCATGGCATCAGGTCGAGAAGTATTGGTAGAAGATTTACCACCAGAATTACTCTCTACCATACCTCACGAGCAGCCTTTCTCTTCTTGGGAAGAAGCACTGAAAAACTGGGTAGACAGTACACTTGCCACCGGACAAAAAGGCATTCTTGATCAAGCGGTACCAAAATTCGAGCGCATTATGATTGAAACCGCATTGGCTCATACCGGTGGACGTCGTCGAGATGCGTCTCTTTTGCTGGGCTGGGGACGCAACACGTTAACGCGTAAAATCAAAGAGTTAAACATTGATCACGCTGAACAAGACGAAGATTAATCACGTATTGCGTGGAAAATAATAGTGCAGGTAAGGCTATTCACGACTTGCCTGCACTATCTCAGCTTTCGTTTATTTTTGACTTGCTTTTAATGCCACAATCCCCTACTAATTAATGTCTATTGAATGATCATTAATAAAACGGGAAAACTGTTATGTATCCAACACTTCAGTCCATGGGTATCACAAGCATACAGGACATTGAGAAATTCACATTACGCTTCGAAGGCGGTCATGACGTCTTAAAAATCTATTACCGTCGTGAAAAAGGTTCTTTACTGCCTAAGAGCAAAAAATTCAAATTTGGTCGCTCAACAAAAACAGTATTAGCAGACGGTGGACAACAAACCTACCGCCAAGTGCAAGAGCCTTCTCTTATTGTATTGCGAGCAATGGAAGAACTAGAAAAAATTGTTGGTAGACAACATGAAGTAAAAATCACAAAAGAAGATTTAGTCAAAGAACTTGATCATTTAGAAAAAGTGGTTAATAGCAAGATAAATGAAATCAAAGAAAAGATCGAAGCAATGAAATAAGACTGTTTTGACTTGCAGCAGGCGTTCCTTCTTATTGGTCTGGGTGTTTAGTTTCACCTAACAAATAGCAAGGAATACCTGCTAGCTCCTCCCTAAAAATCCCGCTACAATCTTCTGCGTTTATCGCACCCACCGCCATTCGAGCCTTTATTTTTATGCGTCTTATCACCTCTGAAACCGAACTTGCCAACATCATACGAGAAGGTGGCATTATTGCTTATCCTACGGAAGCGGTTTGGGGATTGGGCTGTGACCCTTTTAATGAATCAGCAGTACGCCGTATTTTATCGTTAAAATCACGACCAGAATCGAAAGGGCTCATCCTTGTTGCAGGCGCCCAAGCAGAACTTTTGCCTTGGTGTAATGCACTCGACAATGACTCGGCACAGCGTTTAATTAGTCAAAATCAAATACCGACGTCTTGGGTTGTACCAGACACAACAATCACCCCAACCTGGATAAGAGGCGACCATCAAAGCGTGGCGATAAGGCTCTCACAACACAAGCCAGTGCAGCGTCTCTGTGCGGCGTTTCAAGGTGTTATTGTGTCTACCTCAGCCAATCCTGCCGGATTGCCGCCAGCCATGAGTGTAGAGGAAGTGTGTGCTTACTTTGGAGACAAAGTTGATGCCATTTTCAATGCTTCACTTGGAGAAGCCGCCCAGCCTTCACAAGTCCGTGACATTTTGACGGACACACTTTTTAGAGCCTAATGATCCATTGCTCGCTTTATCACGGTATTTATCGCACTTTCTGTGCAAAACCGCCTTTTTATCCACAGCAATAAAAAAAACGGCGCTTCATTAAATGTATAAATGAAACGCCGCTTTTATAACTAAGCAAAACTAAGGGAAATTACGTATTACACTAGGTTAGTGGCCACCCAAATACGCTTCGCGTACTTCTGGGTTCACCAGTAATTCTTGCCCTGAACCTGTCATGCGTATTTCACCATTCACCATCACATAGCCACGATTTGCCAGTTTAAGAGCGTGGTTCGCGTTTTGCTCGACAAGGAAGATTGTCATCCCCGAGCTCGCAACATCTCTTAATATTTGAAAAATCTGCTTCACGATAATAGGTGCAAGCCCTAAACTCGGCTCATCCAACAACAATAGCTTTGGACGACTCATTAATGCACGGCCAATGGCCAGCATTTGCTGCTCACCACCTGACATGGTCGAGGCCCGCTGATTGCGTCGCTCAAGCAACCGAGGAAACAACTCAAACATCCGCTGCATGTCTTCTTCAGCATGGTCCATACCGATTGGAATTGTCCCCATTAAAAGGTTTTCTTCCACTGACATGCTTGGAAAAATACGTCGCCCTTCTGGCGATTGAGCCAGTCCATTCGACGCAACATAGTGCGCGGATTTTTGCGAAATATCCTCACCACGATAAATGATCTCACCAGACGAAATTCTTGGCTGACCAAAAATAGACATCAATAGCGTGGATTTACCCGCACCATTGGCACCAATCAAGGTAACAATTTCACCTTCATTCACCGTCAAAGAGACTTTCTTTAACGCTTGGATTGGCCCGTAATGGACATCAACCTCTTTAAACTCCATCAAAGATGTCATAGGGTCACCTCTTCGTCTTCTTCTGCACCAAGATACGCCGCAATCACTTTTGGGTTGTTCTTAATGTCATCAGGGCCACCTTTTGCAATCACTTCACCATGATCCAGCACAACAATATAGTCTGAAATATCCATGACCATTCCCATGTCATGCTCGATCAATAATACGGTTGTATTGTGTTCATCACGCAACACTCGAATCATTTTAGTAAGCGCTTCCGTTTCGGAAGGATTTAATCCCGCCGCCGGTTCGTCTAGGCAAACAATTTCAGGGTTCGTACACATGGCACGAGCGATTTCTAAGCGACGCTGCTGACCATAAGAAAGTTCACCAGCCAAACGGTTAGCGGAATCCACAAGATCCACCACGCCCAACCAATAGAAAACCCGCTCTAATGCTTCTTCTTCGGATTTTTGATACGCCTTGGTATTCAAAATACCTGATATCAAACTACGGTTTACTCGCATATGCTGAGCAACCAATAAGTTTTCCACCACCGACATTTCTTTGAACAAGCGAATGTTTTGGAAAGTACGAGACAAGCCAGCGCGATTCACCAAATGAGAACCACCAAACATTTTGTATTTAAGGCGCCCAAAAAAAGCGATCGGAGAAAAGAAATCCGAGACCTGAAACGGTTCGCCCAATACTTTAATAATACTGGTTTCTTTGCCTGCTGCCGACAGCACAATTTTACCACCTGTCGCTTTATAGAAACCGGTAAGACAGTTAAACACCGTCGTTTTCCCTGCGCCATTTGGTCCGATCAATGCTGACACCGAGCCGCGCTTGATATCAAAGGTCACGTCATTAAGCGCCTTAATACCACCAAAATGCATCACCAAGTTTTCAACTTTTAGAATATTTTCTTGGCTCATTTTACTGCCCCTTTTCTCGCTGCAAAACCAGTTCGTGTTACACGAACAATACCTCGAGGTTTCCAAATCATCATAACCACCATCAAAATACCAAACATCAGAACTCGGTATTCAGCGAACTCTCTCAACATCTCAGGCAGAACCGTCAAACAGAAAGCGGCGATTACGACCCCTAATGTTGAGCCCATTCCACCCAACACCACGATGGCTAGAATTAATGCAGATTCGAAGAAGGTAAACGAGGATGGATTCACAAAGCCTTGGTAAGTGGCAAAAAACACACCGGCTAAGCCGCCAGTAGACGCGCCTAGCATGAAGGCAGAAAGCTTCACTAAAACATGGTTCAAGCCAAGTGAGCGGCACGCCACTTCATCTTCACGAAGCGCCTCCCAAGCACGACCTATTGGCATTTTCACTAAACGATGCTTGATGAACAGCACGGCCCATACCACTGCGAACAGAATCAAATAAATGAACATGTATTTATAAGCAGAATCATACGGAAGATTGAAAAATTCATGGAAGGTTTCGCCGTCTTTTGACCGTCGCTTAAACTCCAAACCAAACAAGGTCGGTAATGGTGCAGACACTCCATTCGGCCCATGGGTGAATGAAGCCCAGTTAGTGAGAATCAGACGAATGATCTCCCCAAAACCCAAGGTCACAATCGCCAAATAATCCCCATGCATTCGCAATACAGGGAAACCTAGAATCGCCCCCGCAAACGCCGCTAATAACGCCGCAATAGGCAACATTGACCAGAAACCCAGTCCTAAGTTTTCATAACCCAGCGCCAAACCATAAGCACCAATGGCATAGAAACCAACAAAGCCTAGATCCAATAAGCCAGCCAAACCAACCACGATGTTTAAGCCAAGACCCAAAAGTACATAGATCAAACCAAGAATGACCACGGTTAATACGTACTTCGACGCGACAAACGGCACCAAAAGACCAACCAAAATCACCAGAGGGATAATCCAGACCATTTTCGATTTATGATTAGGAGATAAAACCGTGGCGCCTTCATCGTTATTTGCATAACGAAATGCCATTGCCACGCCCTTTTCAGTCTGAAAAAAGCAGGACATAACAAAACGCCCAACAACAACAATTGCAACCATCCAGGCCACTCGCCCAAACTCAGCACTGAATCCATAACCATCAAGTAGCACCCCAACAATAGGGCCAAACAAGATGAGCGCTAAAAAACCAGCGACCAAGGCATCAATACTGCTTTTCTTAAAATTTATTCCTACGGATTGGCTCATTTATACTTTCTCCACTTCAGGTTTGCCGAGAAGGCCACTTGGGCGAATTATCAAAATGAGGACTAATAAAGAGAAAGAGAACACATCTTTATAGTCAGAGCTGATCAATCCAGCAAACAAGGCTTCTGACAAACCAAGAATCAGTCCACCCAACATGGCGCCAGGCAAAGAACCAATTCCGCCTAATACTGCGGCCGTAAAGGCTTTAATACCAATAATAAACCCGACGTAAAAATCAAATGCACCGTAATCTAATGTCACCAAAACACCTGCCAAAGCCGCCATCATGGCGCCGATAACAAATACTGTCGAAATTACTTTATCTGTGTCTATGCCCAAAATAGACGCCATTTTACGGTCTTGCTGAGTCGCACGACACATACGGCCTAATTTTGTTTTTTGAATGACATACGTTAATACGCCCATCCCAAGAAGAGAGATGAACAAAATGAGCAGTTTCATATAGGTAATTTGCACAAAACCATCACCCACAGTAAAGCGAATCGCGCCCGTCAAAAGCGTCGGAACACCTTGTTGGTTCGCACCCTGACTAAGCTGTACATAGTTTTGTAAAATAAGAGACATACCAATCGCCGAGATCAGTACAGAAAGGCGACTAGAGTTTCGTAGTGGACGGTATGCAATACGCTCAATCACCCAACCATAAGCGCCTGTCACAGCAACCGTTAAAAATAACGTACCTATAATAATGATGGGAAAAGATTCGATACCGAAAAAAGTTAAAAGGGCAATTGCAATTGCCGTGATATAAGCAGACACCATGTAAACATCGCCATGGGCAAAGTTAATCATGCCAATAATGCCGTATACCATGGTGTAACCGATCGCAATGAGTCCGTAAACAGAACCAAGGGTAAGACCGTTTACCAGCTGCTGGAGAACGATATCCATCGTAAGACCTCGTGGGGATTTTTTAATAGAGAGGGCTTGTTTACCAGCACCGTCCTTGCGCCAGTAAACAAGTAAATTAAACTAAATGAAATTAGTTTACTTGATGATATTTACCTTGAGCATCCCACTCATACATAACGTAATCTGAAACCGTCAAATCACCTTTGTCATCAAAGTCTTTCTTACCCATTACGGTATTAACAGAATGAGACTTCAACCACTCAGAACCTTTTACAGGATCTAAATTGTTATTAGACAAAGCCGCTGCAACGACTTGCATCGCTGTGTAAGAATACAGCGTATAGCCTTCTGGCTCATAACCGCTATCACGGAATTCTTTGATCACTTTCTTACCTGAAGGATAAGAAGATGGTGGCGCACCAAATGTCATCAGTACACCGTCTACGTATTTAGGTGAACCCGCAACGGATACAAACTCATCCGATACAATACCGTCACCAGAGATGAAAATGGCTTTTGATCCTTGCTCACGTAACTGACGAACCAATGGACCGGCTTCTGAATGAAGGCCACCAAAATAAACAACATCCGCATCAACAGAACGAATCTTAGTGATCAACGCGTTGAAATCTTTCTCACCACGCGTCAAACCTTCATACATCACTTCTTTTACGCCATACGCGTTAAGTGTCGACTTCATGGCATCGGCAAGGCCTTTACCATAAGTATCTTTATCGTGAATAACCGCAACGCGTTTTGCTTTAAGAACGTCAACAATGTAGCTTGCCGCTACGTCACCTTGTTGGTCATCACGACCACATACACGGAAAACGTTTGGTAAACCTTGATCTGTAAGTGTTGGGTTTGTAGAGGCTGGCGTTACCATTAACACGCCCGCTTCTTCATAAATTCTTGACGCTGGGATAGACGAAGAAGAACAGAAATGTCCAACAACCGCTAAAGCACCATCGGAATCGACTAAACGGTTGGCAACAGAAACCGCTTGTTTTGGCTCACAGGCATCATCTGCTTTCACAAGCTTGATCATTTCGCCTTTAAGACCGCCCGCAGCGTTGATATCTGCCGCTGCTTTTTCAGCCCCTTTCCACAGTTGCTCACCAAAAGCTGCATAAGGACCAGTATGTGGACCTGCTACACCGATGACCACATCAGCCTGAGCCAGTGTTGCCGCTCCAGCGACAGCAAGAGATATTAATGTTTTTCTAATAACCGCATTTGACATAAGAAAAGCCTCTACTCGTTTTGTGTTTTATCGTTATTATTCAAAAGCAAGAAGCGTTCCAAAAACATTAGCCTTTATCAAAAGGCATATAATTTGGAACTTTCACAGTAACTATTCAAAAAATGTGCACCGCTACGAGGCTACACAGTAATATTAGACTAAACTTTGGTCAATAGTAGTGCGTACAAATAATGCAAATTACATAAAGAAAACGCTATACGGCAGTAAAAAGGCAAAATAAAACACTAACAATCAAAGGTTATATAGTTTTTTATACTTCTAAGAGAATTTCTCTGCACTAGGTGAGAGCAAGATAAGAAAGGATTCGTTCTGAAGTGATGCGGTGTATATAGACTACCCACGAGTAGAAATAAGGCAACACCTATAACGTATTACAAAGAAAGAAATAAAAGTTGCAAAAAACTACGATTTTTTATCAAAAAACTCTGAATCGACACAGAATATTCAAGATTACTTACTCTGAATATTTTTCTGTCTCACAACCAGCACATCGGATAAGTGGACAAGTCGAACGCCATCTCGCTCTAAATGATGCAGACGTTTTTTAAGATACGCCATTGTTTCTGGATAAGGGTGCCCAATTGCCAAAGCACTTCCGTGGCGCTTTGCTAATTTTATAAGACGAGAGAATTGCTTATCAATTGCCTGTTCAGTACGAATATTATCTAAAAAAACATCCCTACTGACCGTTTTCAAACCGTACTCTTGTGCCGTTTTTCTCGCCACACTTTTAGGACTGGTTAAGCTGTCTATAAAAAACAGCGAGCGCCCTTTCAATGTTTCCATCACCCATTTCATCGAGTCTTCTTTGGTGGTTAACAAACTGCCCATGTGGTTATTCACACCTTGGATACCAGGCAAACCATCTAGATCTTTATTCAAGGTCGCCTTTAACTCTTGTTCTGTCATCTTGGCGTACAAACCACCGGGACCAAGTTTCAATTCACGTTGGTTTTCCATTGGAGCATGCAACAAGGTAATGCGTTTCTGTTCTTTTGCGGTCAATGCCGTTGCACGAGCAAAAGGCGTTTCTGGCAAAATAGCCAATGCTACTTCGCTAGGCAACGCTAAAGAAGACGTCATTCCTTGGCGATTATAACCAAGATCATCAATAAGTATCGCGATTCTTGGCATTTTTGGATGCACATCAACGGCCTGAATAGTCGCAGGAACGACCGCTTTATTAGGCAATTTTTCTTCAGACTCCACCTTGAGTACGGGTAATGGCTTAGTATCAGATTCAGGGAGATGACCGATTGGCGCGTCTAGGAAAGGAACAATGGTTGGCGACCAAGGCTTCACAACATCGAACATTGGAGCGATTGGTAATATTTGAGGGTGCGGATTTGTAGAAAGATCTGACGGTTGTGACGATGTATTTTTCACAGAATGAGTCTGTTTTTTAGGGGTTAAAACAGGCCCCAAGTGCTCAGGAAGGACAACAGGCACATTAAAAAATGTTTGCTCTTCCTTTTCGGTGGCCTGACTCTCGTCAAGTGGCACAACTTCAACGTCTTCATTCACCAATACAGATGTATCAATACCTGTCGCCGTATCCACGGAATTCGACTCATTCGCCCATCCAGACAAACACAGTAACAAACCAATAACGACAAACACTATTTTAAAATTAACCAAACGACTGCTTACCAAAAAAATACATAGAATAAAAAATTACGGCTTCTGAATTAGCTTAGGCAAAGTTTTCAGAATGGTAACCGCCTGAAAAAGTTGGAAATCGCTTTTTGCGAGCGCTCCAATATCCGATTTAACATCGGCACTGGTTCGTTCTTTTCCGCCCGTACCATTGCCTAAATGTCCTTTAAGTTCGGCTTCTTTAACAATGAACTGCCCTTTCTCAAAGGTCAAAGACGCTTGAGGCACAACAAGGTCTGGGGTAATACCTTGCGCTTGGATTGAACGTCCATTTGGCGTGTAATACAACGCGGTGGTTAATTTCACGGCATCACCATTTGAAAGCGGCACCACCGTTTGCACCGAGCCTTTACCAAACGTTTCCGTTCCCATGATCACCGCGCGCTGATGATCCTGTAAAGCCCCAGCGACAATCTCAGACGCGGACGCAGAACCTTCATTCACGAGTACGACAAGTGGAATCTTCGCCAGCCTGGTGTTTTTCTTGGTTGCCGTAAACTGACTCTTCGATATCTCATGACGCCCGTTTGTGTAAACAATGATGCCTTGATCAATAAACGCATCAACGATGTTCACTGCGCTTTGCAAAACACCGCCAGGGTTATTCCGTAAATCTAAAACAACCCCTTTAATATCGCCTTCTTTTTTCAATCTATCGATGGCTTGGTAAAATTCATTTCCGCTGTCACCTTGGAATTGACTGATACGAAAATAGGCAATGCCATCGCCTAACCATTTTTCGGACACACTATCGTCTTCCACCATGCGACGCGTAAGCTCGTAATGTTTCACTTCCCCATCGCGTTCAATATCCAATGCCACGGTGGAACCCACTTCGCCGCGCATGAGCGTTATTATATCCTGCATGCCAAGGTCTGTGATGAGCGTGTTGTCAATTTTAACGATGATGTCACCCGGTAAAATACCCGCTTCAGACGCGGCAGAAGCATCAACGGGTGTCACAATAATCAAATGATTGTCTTTCATTTCGACTTCAACACCGATGCCTGCATAGTTTCCAGACGTCTGTTCATTGAAATCGACCAATTCATTTTTTGTAAAATACTCTGAATGTGGATCAAGCCCTAACACCATGCCTTTTAATGCTTTATGAAGAATGTCTTCGTCAGACAAGACTTCCACATAGCCTTCGCGGATGGTTTCAAAGGTTTCAACAAAAGACTGAATTTCAGCGGTGGGCAATGTCGATTGATCCTGAGTATCTATCGCAAGAACAGGCGTCGCTAATAGCACCATAAATACCAAGGGAATTCGCTGACGTAGAATCTTGATCATATTTATTCCTATCACTTTTTTACTAGCCGCTGGTTTAAGCATGTCATGTAAATCAACCAGCACGTACCCAAGAAAGGGGTTTAAGTGGTGTGCCATTATGGCGAATCGCAAAAAATAAAGCCGTATCAGGACGACCACCAGTACTGCCTGCCATGGCAACAGTATCGTTGGCTCCGACCCATTCACCAACTTCTTTTAGTAAGCTCTGATTGTAACCATATAATGACATGTAACCATCACCATGGTCTAAAATAAGTAAAAAACCAAACCCTCGCATCCAATCCGAAAACACTACTCGGCCTTGGAATATTGCATGAACAGGTTCGCCTTCTTTCGCACGCAACGTCACGCCCCCTAAATTAATACTGCCGCTCGTGGAAAGCGCAGAAACAACATTTAAAGGACGAACCAACTTGCCGCGCTGAGAGGAAAAAGGCACATCTTGATCCGGGATTTGCACATCCGCCAAAGCCTCTTCTAAACGCTGGAGCATTTCTTGTAAGTCTTGCTGATTTTTTAACAACTGCTTAGAGCGTTTATCGCCCTTGGCAAGGTCCTTGTCTAATTTGACCAATAAATTACGGCGGTCTGCTTGTTGCCCTGTCAGTCGACTGCGCTCTTCTTTTAATAACACTTCTTCTCTGGCTTGCTGAGCACGATGACTGCGAATGCTTTTTTCCACCAGATTCAAATCGCTCACTTCATTAATGAATCCATTAATCAGAGACTGACGAGCATTCGAAAAATAACGATTGTATTGCACCAAACGCTGAGTATCTTCAGAGCGGTCGCCGTCCAATAAGAACTTAATGCTTTCTTCATCACCGGAACGATAAACCGCCCTTAATTGGGCGGCTATTTGTTCATTTTGTTGTTGAATACTGAGTTGAAGTGATCGCTGCTGGGTTCTTAATTCCCCAAGCTGTTTTTCTCCCTTTTTCAAACTGTCTTGGATATTTTGGATCTTTTTGAGCAACTCTTGAATGTCTTTTTCTTTACCTTCAAGCTGATTTTCTACATCAGATCGCTCAGATTTAAGATCCTTTAGCCAGCCATTCAGCTTCTTCAAATCTTTCTGCAAAGTTTGAATCTGCTGCTTCGCTTCCTCCGGAGTTTGTGGTTCACCTGCCGCCCAGCTAACGCTGGACAACAAGAGAAAACACAAAACAAGACAACGAGACAATAAGGTCATCCTAGCCTCAGCCACGCGTGAGCAAGCTCACACCCGTCATTTCAGCGGGTTTTTCCATTCCCATCATATCCAACAAAGTCGGTGCAAGATCACACAATGCGCCTTCTTTAATGCCAACACCTTCTGTCGGAGTAAACAGAACCAATGGAACAGGTCCAATCGTATGCGATGTCAAAGGCTGAGAACCGTCGTCACTCAACATTTGCTCTACGTTTCCGTGATCCGCAGTAATCAAACATTGTCCGCCGTTCACTTTCAACGCCGCAATAATTCGACCTAAACAAGCATCGACCGCTTCAACCGCTTGTACGGCCGCAGAAAAAATGCCGCTGTGTCCGACCATGTCCCCGTTGGCGAAGTTACAAATGATGGTGTCGTATTTGCCCGCTTCAATGACTTCTACCAGCTTATCTGTCACTTCTGGCGCGCTCATTTCTGGTTTCAAATCATAAGTAGCGACATTTGGCGATGGAATCAATTCGCGCTCTTCTCCATCAAACAAGGCTTCTTCGCCGCCGTTGAAGAAGAAAGTAACATGCGCGTATTTTTCCGTTTCTGCGATGCGAAGTTGTTTTTTGCCACTTTTCGCCAACACCTCACCGAGCGTATTGCTCAATGCAATCGGCGGAAACGCAACGTCAGCGTTGATGTCTGACGCAAACTCAGTGAAGGTGACAAAGGATGAAAATTTCGGATAAACCGTACGTTCAAAACCGTCAAAATTTGCATCCGTAAAGGCTCGAGTAAGTTGACGAGCACGATCTGGGCGGAAGTTAGCAAAAATAATAGCGTCTCCATCCTGAACCGGTGCTGGCGCACCAATCACACTGGCTTTTACAAACTCATCATTTTCATCACGATCGTATGCGGCCTGAATGGCATGCGCCGCAGTGTCCGCTTGAAACTGACCTTTGCCCATCACAATCGCATCGTAAGCCGTTTTCACTCGATCCCAACGGTTATCACGGTCCATTGCATAATAACGGCCCGTCAATGTGGCAATCTTACCTACGCCTAATTCAGCCAGCTTTGCTTCTAATTCCGCCGTCGGTGTTTGAGCAGAACGAGGTGGTGTGTCCCGCCCATCGGTAAAGCCATGAACATAAATGGCTTTCGCGCCGCGCTTGGCGGCCATTTCGCACATTGCCATGATTTGCTCATGATGACTGTGAACACCCCCATTGGATAACAAACCTAGGATATGCACTGCTTTGTTCGCCGCGACCGCTTTATCAACGGCATTGACTAAGGCTTCATTTTCAAAAAAAGTGCCATCATCAATGGCTTTTCCAATACGGGTAAAGTTCTGATAAACCACACGACCAGCACCCAAATTCATATGGCCAACTTCAGAATTGCCCATTTGGCCTTCAGGTAAACCCACTGCAAGGCCAGACGTTTTAATTAAAGTATGAGGATGGTTTTTCCAAAGCGCGTCCCAGTTTGGAGTATTGGCAGCAGCAATGGCGTTCGATGTAGAAGTCTCGCTGTATCCCCATCCATCAAGGATGAAAAGGGCGGTGGTCTTTTTGTTCATCTTAATCTATCCCGTAAGTTGATCGTGATTATCATTTGATACTATCACAGGCTTGTAATTTTGTTACAGGTTCGCGTATCTATTCAGGCTATAAGTTTCATTAATGAGTGCAGAACAATTCATTTCGTTTTGCCAACAACCAATCACGAAAAATCACGACTTGCTCAAGATCTGCTTTGTCCACAGGGTAGGACAAAAGGTATTCGTGTGGCGTCGATACCGCCTTGCCAAACGGCGCCACCAGCTCACCTGTGTTTAAACTACGTTCAGCGAGAATCGTTGGCAATATTGCAATGCCCATTCCATGTTTTGCTGCTTCCAGTAGCATATGAAAGTGAGCAAATGAGGCGCCCGCAAAGGAGCCGCTTTCTAACCCTTGAGACACCATCCAATCTGGCCACGCATTCATCCGTGACGATAAATGCAAAAATGGAAACTGAGTAACATCTTCCACTCGCCACTCACCGATCGCGTTATCACCAATACGCGACAACAACTCAGGTGAGCTGACCGCGATAACATGCTCTCGAATTAATTGATGTGAAATCGCGCGCGGCCAATGATCGCCGCCATAATGCAAAATAATATCGATATTTTCAGGGTCAATTTTTGCGGCGTCGTCCAAGGAACGTACTTTGATCTGAAACTGAGGATGCTCGAGTTGAAACTCCGCCAGCAGCGGCATCAACCAATATGACGCCAAGGTTGGTAATGCCGAAATGGTCAGTGTGGTTTTTTCGTCTTCACGGTGTAGCATTTTTAGACACGCGTTTTCCATGCCATCCAGCAATGGCACCACTTCTTTGTAATACGCAGCGCCCGTACCAGTTAAAACCAATCGTTTATTGAGACGGATAAAAAGATCACGGGACAAAAACTCTTCGAGGTTACGAATTTGTCGACTGACCGCACTTTGGGTTAGGTGTAACTCTTCCGCAGCCTTAGTGAAGCTTAAGTGCCTAACTGAAGCTTCAAAGCATTTTAACGCAGTGGAAGAAGGGATATAACGGCGCATGGTGACGTTACTCGCTCACAAAAAAAGAAAGTAAAAACAGGAAGGTAATAACTGTATCCTATATCACGCTTATTCCCAAACAGTTAAATGTAAAAACGCACCACAAAGATGCGTTTTTAACATTTAAATACACCATCAAAACAACCAATTAGTCCAACGCGTGGGATTGTTGACCAAGATGATAAGTATGCGCACCCACCTCATAAAACATGCGTTTTAACTCTCTAAAGGGAATGTCTCTTAACAAGGTAGTGGGAATCGACAAACTTTCCCGTTGCCCCGCAAACCATTGCGCCAATTCCGCCCCCACCACTGTTCCGGGACCAATGCCTCGACCACTGTAACCGGCTACGCTGAACAAGCCATTTTGCAACTGCTGACAATGAGGCAAATGATCCTCACTGTAGGCAATTTTTCCCGTCCAGCAATAGTCCCATTCTACTTTATTCAAAATCGGAAACAGCGCTTTAACACGCTGACACGCCCAATTCGACAACACACTGCCTTCACCGCCCATACCACCGAAAACCAAACGCCCCTGTTGATCAAGACGAAAAGAGCTCATCACAGTACAGGTGTCCCAAACACCTTCTTTGTTCGGCAGGATGCTCGCCAATTGCGCATCCGTCAGTGCCTTACTCGCCAACTGAGAATAAAAAATCGGCACGAATTTTCGTGCCTGCTCTTTTACGCCCTGCTCGCTGTACGCGTTGGTCGCCAAGATGACTTTCTCCGCGTGCACTTCTCCGCGATCCGTATGAATCGCCCAACCACTTGGTGTCGGTTCGATTTTAATGACGGGAGAATATTCGAACAATTTCGCGCCTTCTTTTAACGCCGCGTCCGCAAGGCCTCTGGCGTACGCCAATGGCTGAATCGTTCCCGCCCGCGGATCAAACAAGGCCGCATTAAACTTATCAGAACCAATTCGAGATTGCGCTTGCGCCGCATCCAATAACTGAACGGGCGCACCGCGTCGAACCAATTGCTCGTAACGACGTTCTAATTGCGCCAATCCCGCTTTACCAACACCGGCGTGCAAGGTGCCGTGTCGAGTGGCTTCGCACTGAATACCGTATTCGTCGATCAAACCATACACATAATCAGGCGCCACAGCCAAGGCGTCATAAAGCCGCTTGCCAGCTTCTGCGCCAATGGTTTTATCCAACTGATCGGGTTCCAACCATAATCCGGCGTTGGCCAGTCCGACATTACGCCCTGAACCGCCAAAGCCAATTTCATGCGCTTCAACCACCACAACAGACAGACCAAATTTTGCCATGTGCAATGCCGCCGACAACCCTGTAAATCCGCCGCCAACAATCACCACATCCACATCCAAACGCCCTTCTAATGACGTTAGCACCGGCGCGGCTGGCGCACTGGCTCGCCACAAGGAATCACACAATAATTCAGACATAACGACCACTCCAGAAGCGACCACGATCAGGAAACAAAAATCCATAATTAACGCACGACCAGATTTTCATCTCGTCGTGCTAAACGCCTTTATTCGAGCACTAAACTTCTATTCAAATACAATGCCTTGCGCTAACGGCAAATCACCACCGTAATTGACCGTGTTTGTGGTACGACGCATGTAGTTTCTCCACGCATCGGAACCCGATTCACGACCACCACCTGTGTCTTTTTCCCCTCCGAACGCGCCACCAATTTCCGCGCCCGATGTACCAATATTAACGTTAGCAATGCCACAATCCGAACCCGCTGGAGACATGAACATTTCCGCTTCACGCAAGCTTTCGGTAAAGACCGCTGACGACAATCCTTGAGGCACTTCATTTTGAATGTCGATCGCTTCGTCAAAAGCGCTGTAGGTCAAAACATACAGAATCGGCGCGAAGGTTTCTTCATGAACAATCGGCGCATCGTGTGCAATACGAACGATCGCGGGCTTCACATAAAAGCCCCCCGCTGGAACGCCTTCCGTGACACGGTCGCCACCGCAGATGATCTTGCCACCTTGCTGTTTCGCGGTTTCCAATGCCGCTTGCATGCGACCAAAACTGCCTTCATCGATTAATGGCCCAACAAGGTTGCCATCCGTTAATGGGTTGCCGATCGACAATGAACCGTACGATTTCGCCAAACGCTCAACCAAACCATCCACGATGCTTTCGTGCGTAATAAGTCGACGTAACGTGGTGCAACGCTGGCCCGCCGTTCCTGCCGCCGAAAACACAATGGCACGCAACGCAAGATCCAAATCCGCCGTGTCCGACACGATCATGGCGTTGTTGCCGCCAAGTTCTAATAAAGAGCGACCCAAACGACCCGCGACCGTTTGTGCCACGGCGCGACCCATTGCCGTCGAACCTGTCGCCGACACCAACGGGAACGTCGCATTCGCCGCAATGGCTTCGCCCAAATCACGATCGCCAATCATCACAGACACCGCCGCTTTAGGGATATCAGGCATATCAGCAATGACATTTTGTGCGATTTGATACATGGCCAAGGCACACAATGGGGCTTTTTCAGACGGCTTTAGTAGGATTGGATCACCACAAACAAGACCCAACATGGCATTCCACGCCCACACGGCCATCGGGAAGTTAAACGCAGTAATCACCGCAACCGGACCCAGTGGCTGCCATTGCTCCATCATTCGATGCCCTGGACGTTCCGACACAATGGACAAACCATGCAACATGCGAGACTGACCAACGGCAAAGTCACACACGTCGATCCATTCTTGCACTTCGCCTAACGCTTCTGGGGTGATTTTTCCCGCTTCAAGCGAGATCACTTGCGCCAATTCATTTTTATATTTGCGCGCTTCGTCACCAATTCGACGTACCAACTCGCCGCGACGTGGCGCCGGAATCGTACGCAATACGTTGAACGCGTCTTTTAATTCTGCTGTTACTTTTTCCAGCTGCGCAGGTGTCGCATTGTTAAAGGTAGACAGCATCACACCATCAATCGGACTGTGAGCCGAAAAAGGATGCCCTTCACCCAGCACCATGGTATTGCCTGTTAAAAGACTGAAGAAAGTATCGCCCTGTTTTAGGGAGTTGATGCCCAATGTGTCCAAGCAAGCCAATGACATATGAAACCTCTTAAAATGTGTTTAGAAATAAAACTCAACGTCCTCCACCATAACCAGCTCACGTTATATTGAGAAATACCATTTTCCTGCCAGTGGTCTAGTTTTTCCCTATGGCTGGATTGCACGTCTATAGGTATATTGAAAAGACACTTTATTCGACACTTAAAAGAGCACCACATGGACATTCGATCATTACGTTACTTTATTGCCGTCTACGAAGAGCGCAGCCTAAGCGCCGCCGCCAAACGCTGCTTTGTTGCTCAGCCTTCGATTTCGACCACGGTGGCGCAACTGGAAGAAGACCTCAGCACCAAGCTGTTTGTGCGCCATTCAAAAGGTGTATCGCCAACCGACAGCGGCTCGCAGCTTTATCCACACGCGTGCAAGATGGTCAGTGATCTCAGCGCCATGCGCAGTTTGTTTATTGATTCGCCCGCACCATTGGCTTTGTCGATTTCCTTGACGCCTTTTTTGTCTGGCGCTTTGATCAGCCAAGTAATCAAAACCATGCTGGATGAAGTATCAGGCTTAACGCTCAAGCTGGTCGATGAATCTGAACGCGCCGATCTGCGCTTTACTTGCAGTCGTTACACAACAGAAGAAGATGTGTTTTATCCGCTCTGGGAAGACGATTACGTGATCGCGATGCCGTTGGATCATTGGCTGGCGGATTTCCCTTCTATTTCCATCAAGCAAATCGACAAACAGCCTTTTATATCGCGAACACCATGCGACATTTTAGAATCGTGGAATTACCTGATGCAAAAGCAAGAGCTCACCACGGACGTTCGGGCGCAAGTCAAAACAGAGGAATACGCGCTGGATTTGGTCGCAGCGGGATTGGGGATTTCATTGATTCCCGAGCATTCTTCTCGCGGACGCAACGACCTTTGCCTACGACCACTGAACGACGTGAAGTTGAAACGTGTGGTCGGATTGGCGCATAAAAAAGAACGCAGCTTTCCAGCGCACTTGATAAACACGATTTTGACGGCCAAACAGCAATTACTTGTTAATAAAAGCCCTGTATAAAGGTCGCTCATAATACTTTTACGCATCATGAAATGCATTTTTACCTTTTGCGTTACGGCTTATCCCTGAACTAAAGTAACTGAACGATTTAACGCCATTGCGAGACACTGTATGACACCTAATGATTTTTTTAGCGCTTTATGGGACAGCTACACACAAATCACCCCACAAGCTCAGCGTATTCAACAACTTTTCGAAAGCCATGGCGAAACCGTATTAAACGATCATGTGGCCTTTCGTACTTTTAATAACTCACCAATATCATTGGAAAAGTTAGAACCTCAACTGGAAGCCATTGGTTACAAGGCATACGGCGCGTTTCGCTTTGAGAGCAAGCACCTTAAAGCCCGTTGTTATAAACACGAAACAGACGTAAATTCCCCTAAGGTTTTCCTTTCTGAATTATTAGTAGAAGAACTGCCTGAGTCGTGCCAAGCCATTATCAATCAGTTTATCGAACAAATTCCGGCCGATGCGGTGCAAAGCCCTGCTATTTTCTGGGCGGGAAAACTATGGAAAACACCTACCGAAGCGGATTATCTAGCGCTCGCAGAACACAGTGAATACGCCGCTTGGTTGTCCACTATGGGATTACAAGCGAACCACTTTACTGTCAGCATTAACCATCTTAAGAAATACCCAACCATCGAAGCCGTTAACCAAATGCTGATCGATGAAGGTTATGCGCTGAACGAAGTTGGCGGCCTAGTAAAAGGCACGCCGCAATCCTTCCTAGAACAATCTTCGACCATGGCCGATAAAGTGGATTACACCTTTTCCGATGGATCACAAAAAACCATTCCAAGTTGCTTTTATGAGTTTGCTCGCCGTCACACCATGTTAGACGGCACGCTATTTGACAGCTTTATCGAAGGTAACGCGGATAAAATTTTTGATTCCACCAATACCAAATAGCACTGCGATTTCCATGAAACGAAGGATTACGGGGGCTAGGCGCTCGTAATTCATTGTTTCTCTATCATTTCCACGCCTCCCCTCATCATATATTTGTCACCTTTGTCTGAGACTATGTACCGATTCCACTCGGCGTGTATAATGCTGGCAGTTTAAATATGGGCCTTACGATTATGATGAACCAACTTATTGAATTTTCTATTAACCACTGGGAAATGGTCGCTGTCTTTTTAGCGATTCTTGCTACCTTACTTTTTGTTGAAAGCAAAGGCGGCGCACAAGGACTAACCCCTTCAGCAGCCACGAGTTTAATGAACAGCGAAGACGCTGTTGTTGTTGATATTCGTCCTGAGAAAGAGTTCAAAACAGGTCACATTACCGGCGCTTTAAATATCCCTGCGACTAAGATGAAAGAAAATCTTAAACGTCTTGAGAAACACAAAGACGCCCCAATCATCATAGTATGCAAATCTGGTGTAACCTCTGGCGCAAGTGCAAAAGACTTGAAGAAAGAAGGTTTCGCTAAGGTATACAAACTTCAAGGCGGCATTGCTGAATGGCAATCTTCTAGCTTGCCATTAGTGAAAGGATAAGAGATAAAATCATGGCCACTGTTACTATTTATTCCAGCAACTACTGCCCATTTTGCACACGAGCAAAGCAACTTTTATCGTCTAAAAATGTCGCCTTCAATGAGATTTGCGTGGATGGCAACAACAAACTGCGCCAAGAAATGACACAGAAAAGTGGGCGCACGTCGGTTCCTCAAATATGGATCGGCGAACACCACATTGGCGGCTGCGATGATCTTTTTGATCTTGAACGCCAGAAAAAAGTCGATGATCTACTTGCTCAATAATCGTTTACTTGCCTATTTCATTTGGCGATAACGTAATATTTAAAATATAAAAAAAGGAACATTTATGTCTGATACAACAGAAGCGAACACAGCTGCAGAAACTCAAGAAGCACCTACACCACAACTGTCTATGCAGCGTGTTTTCTTGAAAGACATTTCTTTTGAATCACCTCGTTCACCGATGATTTTTCAAGAAGAGTGGAAACCTGAAGTTGGCTTGGAACTGAACACCAAAAGCCGTCAAGTAGGCGAAAGCGTTTACGAAGTCGTATTGGAAATTACGGTTACCGTAAAAAACAGCGGCGAAGCAGGTTACTTAGTGCAAATTCAACAAGGCGGTTTATTTGTTGTTTCTGGCCTTGATGATCAACAATTACACCACGCTTTGGGTGCATTCTGCCCAGCAACATTGTTCCCATACGCTCGTGAAAATATCGATGCGATTGTTGTAAAAGGCAGCTTCCCTGCCATTATGCTTGCACCAATCAACTTTGATGCGCTTTATCTAGAAAGCCTTCAAAAGCAACAAGCTGAAACCACTCAATAGATAATATTGACGTGTAAAAAAAGGAGGCCACGCGCCTCCTTTTTTAATGCATAATAAAGACAGATTGCCTTTTAGTATCACCCGTATTTTTAGTATCTCCAGTACTTTTAGTTCGCCTATATATGGAAACTGTGATGAAAAAGAAAAAGAAACCTTGTCCGAATTGCTTAAAAGCTCGCTGGTTACTCCTCTACCTTGGCTGCTTTGCCTTGCTCGCCATATTGGTCGCCAATCAGTTTTTGAATAAAGGAATGTAATGTGCGGTGGATCTTTCTTTGCTTAAGCGTGATTTTTTTGGCTGGTTGCGCCACCTACAAACAAGACATTGAAGCCGGATTAAGCCTAGCGAAAGAAGGCGAATGGAAAGAAGCCGAAGCGAAACTAGAAGGTGTATTAGACAACTCACAAGACAAGCTACTTTATTACATGGAGATTGGCGCGCTCGCCCAGAACCAAGGCGATTTTGAACGCAGCAACGCCCTGCTAGAACAAGCAGAAAGAATGAGCGACACCTTCTTCCCAGAGAATTTTACGAATCGCTCTTGGGCGTTATTAAGCAATCCAAGACAAAGTGATTACCACGGTAGCGGCATGGAGCGAGTTTACATCAGCTACCTAAAATCCATGAATTACCTCGCCTTAGCGGCAGGTGAAAACAACACTGCAAAAAAACGTCACTTGAACGACGCCGCCTTGGTTGAAGTTCGTCGTATTGATATTAAACTCAATGAAATTCGCGCACAAAATCCCAGTTATCAAGATTTGAACGCCAAAGAAAACCAAGCCTTCTACATGAAGGCATTAAGTTGGTTAGGAGATTTTTATACTGGCGGCCGAGATACAGACCAATTCCTCTACCGTGATGACGCGTGGGCGCGTTATATGGAAGGCCTACAATACGAAATAAATGGCGAATACGACGACGCGCGCATCAGCTATCAAAAAGCCGCCAATTTGTACGAAGATGGCTACGCAAAACAATACGACTTACCAACAGTCACGTCAGAGCGCGCATGGTTAGACACTATCCGTATGATGCAAAAAGGCGGTTTTAGCCAGAGTGAAATCCAACAACAAGTCAATGCCAAGCTGTCAGCTGAGATGCAGGAAACACTCAAGCAATATCAGAGCGGCGATGCGGAATTGGTTGTCTTAGAACACCAAGGCTTTATTCCCGATAAGCGTGAAATGACATTATTGCTGTACGCGGATCCACGCGCATACTCATTGGTTTTGGAACCGCTTCACGGCGGAGGCAGCATCGAAGCGAATGACGCTTTTCGTTGGTTTACCATGGTCTATGCCGATATTAATCCACTCAACCTAATTGCCAACTACAAAACGGGCGGCGCGTGGGGCACCTTTTCCGGCATTTTTACCAAACGAGTCATTCTTGGACGTCCAGTTTGGCAGCAACTTAACTCTGCCAAGGTCGATACATTACTTACCCAACAAACCATTCGTGTTACCGTGCCTTACTATGGTCGCTTCACTTTGGACAAACATCAAACCACACTGCAAGTGAATAACCCCAAGGCCAAGGTTAAAAATCACAGCGTAAGAATGACATCGCTCGCCGACATTTCGTTTCAAGAACAACTCGCACAAGCGCAACGAGACATTTATGAAGGTTTAATCCGAGAATTATTGCGCAGTTGGTTGGCGTATCAAGTGGCGGCCAATGTTCAAGATGAAAGCGCCAGTTTGATATTAAACCTTATTGGACAAGTTGCCGTGTTTGCGTCGTCTGCCGCCGATACTCGAAATTGGCTCACACTGCCAGCGCAAGTCAGGCTAACACGAGAACCGCTGCCACCAGGAGAATACACGCCAGACTATACGGTGAATAAGAAAACCTTCTCTCTTGGCAAAGTGAACTTAGAAGCGAATAAAATTACGCTTTGGAATCTACGCAATCCGAATTAAATTGATTACACTAAATGCCTAGTTTTAGGTAAAAGGACGTAAGGAAAATACTATGTACATTGATAAACTAACATTGTCTAAATGGGCTTCTCTGTCATGGAAAAGCATGTTCACGCTCTTTATGGCCGCATTATTAACCGCTTGTTCTGGCAGTGTAAAACGCATCGATACCAATGAGGATGTGATGCTATCAGACCGTTGGAATGACACCGATTCCCGTCTCGTAGCGGAAGAAATGATGGGGGACATGCTGACCTTCCCTTGGTTCCGTGACTACAACTTCAGTCAAAAAGGCAATCCAACGGTGATCGTTCAGACGATTCGTAACAAAACCTCCGAGCACATTCCAGTCGACACCTTTATCAACGACATCAAACGCAGCCTACTGCGCGCCGGTAAAGTAGATTTTGTTGTGTCAGGCGCAGAACGAGACGAAATTCGTACTGAGCGCGAAGAACAAGCTTTGAACGCGGCACCAGATACCGTAGCGAAGTTCGGTCTAGAACAAGGTGCAGGGTTTGCCTTATCCGGCACCATCAATTCCATCGTGGACTCAAACGGCGACCAACGTGTTAGCTTCTACCAAGTGGATTTAAAACTGATCGATATGACAACCAACCGCGAAGTGTGGAATGGTCAGAAGAAACTTAAAAAATTGGCAGACAAAGGTTTCTTCTAATAATGAAATCTTCCGTCCTTCCAATGCCGTTAAACTGGATCATGGTAACGGGGCTGTTACTCACTCTGACAGGGTGTTTAGGCTCCAATACCAAATCTGATCAAGCACAAGAGACGATGCCAAATTGGGTGTCGTCTCCCCCAAAAGACAGCACCCATTTGTATGGCGTTGGCAGTGCACCACGCATTGAGAACATTGCTTTGGCGTTTACTCAAGCAGAGCAAAACGGCAACGCTCAAATCGCACAACAGCTGCGAACTCAAGTGAGCCAAGTCAACACACAAGATACTCAAGTCCGATCAGGCCAAGGTGGTGAGCAAGTTTCAAAGATACAAACCGCTTACACCCAAGTCACCACATCACCGATTGAGCTAGAACAAGCCATCAACCAACAACGCTTCACTGGACAAAATTACGTTTACGCACTGCAAGCGATTGATCGCACTCGTATTGTCGCCAAGTTAACGTTCGCCATCAACGAAACAGATAATCAAATCCGTAAACAAGCGTCTATCCTGACCACGCCACTGCCTAAGCCACCCGCTGTACAAGATTGGCAAGTGTATATGCAACTTATTCCACACTTTGCTCAACGTAAAGCGTACGCAGAAGAGCTTAGCCTGTACTCCACCGAGCGTACTTTGGCTGGACAAGCCGACGCAGACATTCAAATTATTGAAGCGCAACTGAGTAAAGCATTAGCCAGCTTTGGCTTTGATACGTCTAAAACAAACCAAGCAGACGCGTTAGCCAGCGCCTTGTCACATTTTGGATTAACGCCAAAAGCCAATTCTCTTTTCAAACTCAATAGCCGAACCCAGCAACACCACGAAACACAAGGTGGGCGTTTTTATGTCTTTGAAGACGGCACACTGGAACTCATGGACCCAACTGGCTCTCGACTGGCTTCTTGGACCGTCAGTTCTCGAGGTATCGCCAAGCGCTTAGAAAGTGCTCAAGAAAAAGCGACATTAAACTGGGCGAATCAAGCCATTGAAGCCATGTTCACCTGGTTAACCCGTTTGGATTAAACCTAATTGGATTAGCGCTAAAACACGCACAAAAAACGGCCCCAGTAGGCGCCGTTTTTTGTGCTTTCAATGTTTATAAGCGAAACAGGGTCGTTCTATCAATCCGTTACACCAAGCCAATGGCCAACATTGGAAACGCCACAATCAGCGCTAAGCGAAGTAAGTCTGAGATCACAAATGGCATAACGCCTTTGTACATATCGCCAATGGATATGTGGGGCGCCACCGATTTAATCACAAACACATTCATGCCCACCGGAGGCGTAATCAAGCCTAACTCCACCGTGATCACCGCCACGATACCGAACCAAATGGGATCAAAGCCAGCCGCTTGAATGAGCGGATACACCACAGGCACAGTAAGCAACAACATCGCGATGCTGTCCATGACACAACCCAGCACCATAAACAGAATCAACACACAAAATAGCACCATGTAAGGCCCTAAATGCAGGCTGTCGACATATTCAACCAAAGAGAATGAGATCCGTGACACAGAAAGAAAATAGCCAAACACCTCAGCACCAATGATCATAAAGAAGATCATCGCAGACATAACCAAGGTTTCACCGACCGCATCTTTAAACTGTTCGAAGCGCATGCCACGTACAATAGCAATCAATAAGGTGGCTCCCGCGCCTACGGCAGACGCTTCCGTTGGTGTGAACCAACCACTATAGATACCGCCGATAATAAACACAAAGACGCCAGTAAAAGGCACTAACCCCTTAAGGCCAAGAATCTTTTCTTTTAAGGTTGTCGCTTTACCTGGTTGCGCAATATTTGGAAAAACCGTTACCAACACCGCCACTGTTAGACCGTACATGACCAACCCAAGCAAACCTGGAATTACACCCGCAATAAACATGGCGCCGACCGACTGCTCGGTGATCAAGGCGTACAATAGCAGAGCGATTGAAGGTGGAATCATGATGCCTAACGTGCCACCCGCCGCTAACACACCGGTTGCTAACGTTGGTGCATAGCCATTTTTTTCCATTTCAGGGAGCGCAACACGCGACATGCTGGCCGCAGTCGCCATTGATGAACCTGAAATCGCGGAAAAAATCCCGCAAGACGTCACTGCTGCCAGCGCCATTCCACCACGCCAGCTACCAAACATCGCCCTTGCGCCTTGGAATAGCTCTTGCGACATCCCAGATTTGGACGCAAACACCCCCATAAGAATAAACATGGGAATGGGACTAAAGCTATAATTAGACAGTGTTTCAAAAGGCCCACTGGCAAGAATAGAAACAGCGGGATCAAATGCGACAATCCAACCAAAACCCACAAAACCTGCCAACGCCATCGTCAAGGCAACAGGTGCACGCAGTGCAATTAGCAGCAGCATGGCTGCGATACAAATAATACCTATCATCGAAGTACTCATGACTCGGCCTTTTTAGAAAATAATAACGACAACGTATACGTTACTGCTGACACAGTAAGCATAAAGGTTGCAAAACAAGCCACCGCATAAAAATACGTCAATGGAATCAATAAGTCCTGAGTCGTTTCATAACTCATCTCAGCTTCACCCACCAAGTGATAAAAGCTGTAACTCATACCCGCGCCCATCAACCCAAAACAAAAAATATAAACAGCTTCCAGTACTTTTTTCGTTCGCGGTTGAAGCCGTTCCGTAAACAGGTCAACAATGACCTGTGAACGGCTAACAGAGTGCGGAAGAATGAAGAGCACGGTAAACAGCAGACTGTATTTCACCAACTCAATGCCACCGAGAATAGTCCAATCCACTGAACCATTCGTTATAGTAAACAAACCTCGGGTGAAAACATCAAACAGGGTAACCACCATCATTGTGATTAAAAACACCCCGCCCAACAAATGCATTCCATGCGTGATACGCTCTATTAATTGAGCTATTACCTTCATTAAAACTCTCCAACTACCACAACTCTTGGTCATATCTATACGCTTTCGTTATTTACAAGCGGACTGAGACAATTCAACGGCACGAGCATATACCTTATAAGAAGGTAAGCCTTTTGCTTGCAGTTCATTCAAGTAATCTTCTGTTGCTTGATAAAGAACTGGTTTCCATAAAGGATTCTCTGCACCGCCTTCAATGACGTTGATTTTGTGTCCCATTTCAATGGCTTGAGCACGACCTTTCGCATCCAAATCATCAAATACGGTCGCGGCTTTCTTAGACCATTCAATGCCTGAGTTATGATCAATAACCTTTTTAAGATCCGCTGGAAGACGGTTATAAAAAGATTTATTAATGGTCATTATGAAGGCAAGTGTATAAAGACCACCCACTTCCGTATGGTGTGGTGTTAGTTCATTCAAGCGGAACGTGTATTCCCCTTCCCAAGGCAAAGCAACACCATCAATCACGCCACGTTGAGTAGACTGATAAGACGCAGGTGCTGGCATACCAACAGGCTGAGCACCTAGACCTTCAAGCAATTTTGCAACCACAGCCGTAGGGCGGCGAATGCGCAAACCTTCTAAGTCTTTCGGTACTTTGATTTCTTTATTGGTGGTATGAATGCCGCCTGGCCCATGCGTAAACAAGAACAGAGGTTTGGTTTGACGGTATTCGTTTGAAATCAGGCCTTCATCGTACAAAGACTGAACGATACAAGAACCTTGTGCCGCATTTTGAGACACACCGGGTAACTCAACAATTTGCGTTAGCGGGAAACGGTTTGCTGTGTAGCCTTGAACCGACACAGACACATCGGCGATGCTATTTTTAACGGCATCGTATTGCGCTGGTGGTTTAGCAAGCGTGCTGGATGGGTACATCTGAACATCAATACGTCCATTCGATTCCGTTTCTACGGCCTCAGCCCATTTCATAAATAAATTTTTACTTGGCCCTGATACTTCTGGAAAGAAGTGACTGAAACGCAAAGTATATTCAGCGGATGCGTTAGCTTGAGCGCTAACAATGGCGGATGCGGCAACAGCAGTGATTGCGGCCTGCTTGATTATTTTTATCATGATCGACTCCCAAAATAGCTTTATTGTTTTTTTATACAATTTTTAGAACTGATTTACCTTTATGAGATTAACAACCTAATGATCGAAAAGGTAATTGATTATAAGTGAGAGGTATTGAAAAATTGGATAGCACTATTGTCTTTTTTGAGAAACCAATCGTTTCCAGCCGCCTAAAAAAGCCAACATTAATTTATAATTAATTGATATTATTAAATAATTTATATTATTAAGCGATGTTTAAAAAAAAGACACCCCTTTCATTTTTTCATAAAGCACAAGGCCTGAAGTATCCCCCTATTTGAAAACATCGAGAGATATTTTCAGCATATTCCTTGTGATGGGTTAATCATTTTATAAAAGGGCATCACATCGAAACAACCAATGAAGAATGCCCCACCCCCAGTGTAAAAACACACCTTTTAGCGGCATTAAAGGTACGCGCTAACCATTCTAAACTCTGTTAAACTGCGCAGTCTTGAGTCACTCGCTGTGAGTGGTTTTACATATCATTAGGAACACCAGTGTCAAAATTCTTTTATCGTGGTAGACCCGATATCATGGGTAAGCATAACCAAGGCAATTATCAGCCTAAGCCTAAAGTAAAATCTGGTAGCGAAGAAAACCCGCTAATTTTACAAGTACAAAGCACCGAGCGTGAACGTGAAATAAACGCCATATTGGTCGCTAACAACTTAATTGCCAACATTAGCATTAACAGTGAGATTGAGGAGGACATTACGTCTTTGGACTTCTTATTAAACAAACCTGTTACTCAACTTGTTGAAAAAACACCACAACGCAACGACCCGTGTTCGTGTGGTAGCAATAAAAAATACAAAAAATGCTGCGGCTAAAATCCCCCCGTTTAAGCATTTTAGCTTGATGGTTTGTTTTAAATAAATGTGCCTATCAAGTCTCTAAAAAAAGCGGCTGTAATAAACATTACATTGCCGCTTTTTTTGCTACGAGCACACCTTTATTGCTTAAATCAGATCTTCATAAGGCAGCCCGACGTACTGCATTGCAATCACTCTACGACCCGCCTCATTATCCGTGTAGAAATTCAGCTCCGAACTCATAAATCGACCGTGCGTTTCTGCGTCTGTGTTGTTTCCGCTGTCATCACTGAAATCGTGCAGCATGTTCGTCATCCACCAAGAAAAACGCTCACCATGCCAGACTCGGCGCAAACAAATTTCGGAATATTGATGTATGCAGTCTTTGTCGCCGTCTTTATAAACCCGCGTGAATATTTTGTTTAGTGTCGCCACATCAGACGCAGCGAGGTTCAAGCCTTTCGCGCCAGTTGGCGGCACAATATGCGCGGCATCTCCGACTAAAAATAAATTTCCGTATTGCATCGGTTCACAAACAAAAGAACGCAACGGCGCGATGCTCTTTTCGATCGTCGGGCCCGTCACCAGTTTTTCGGCAACATCGTCAGGGAGACGACGCTTTAATTCTGTCCAGAAGTCATCATCGCTCCAGTTTTCGACCTTGTCGGTCAAAGGTACTTGGAGGTAATAACGCGAGCGGGTAGCAGAACGCATGCTGGTCATCGCAAAACCGCGATCCGTTTTACAATAAATAAGTTCATCGTTTACCGGCGGCGTATCCGATAAAACACCGAGCCAGCCGAATGGGTAAACACGCTCAAATTCTTTACGAGAAGATTCTGGAATGGTTGGGCGAGACACACCGTGAAAGCCATCACAACCCGCTATATAATCGCAATCTAAACGGTGTGTTTGGCCACCGTGTTCAAACGTGACATAAGGAGAATCGGTTTTTACATCGTTCAACACCACATTACTGGATTCATAATACGTTGTTAAACCAGCGCCTGAACGTGCGTCCATCAGATCCCGTGTGACTTCAGTTTGACCATACACCATCACAGTGCTGCCACCCGTCAGTTTTTCCAGTTCGATTTTTACACGTTTGTTATTAAAGGCTAACTCGACGCCCGTGTGTACCTGGCCTTCTCGATCCATACGCTCGCCAACACCGGCTTCGCGCAGTAAATCCGTCATGCCTTGCTCAAGCACCCCAGCACGAATACGCCCAAGGACATAGTCGCCAGATGCGCGTTCAATAATCACGTTATCAATGCCTTGTTTGGACAACAATTGACCCAGTAATAGACCCGACGGGCCAGCACCAATGATGGCAACTTGAGTTCTCATCTTCTCTCACCTTAATTTATTGTTTTTCTAAATGCTGATGACGTATTCAGCATAGCAGTGATGCCATGGTGGAAGATTAATGATGCAAACGTTAGGTGCTTTTTATTCAAAAAATTGTACTTTTTGATCAATTCGTATTTTAATAAATACATTTCAAAATAGATAAAAAACGAAATTTATGCGATTTTATCGCAAAAAAACCATATTAACGGGTGTTTTTATCGCATTTATTAGATATTGCATAAAAACATTTGAAGCACATTCCTGCACCTTTCGCAAAAGAAGAAAAACATGAAAAAAGCGAACATTCCTCATTTTGGACTTTACGGTGAATCCAGCTGGATCAACAACCCAGAGTTTTTTCATATTGAAGACATTGAATCACGCAGCAGCAACCTTGGTTGGAAAATAAACCCGCATCGTCACACACAGCTTTTTCAGATTCTCATTCTGAAATCAGGAGAAGCAAAAGTGCAATTGGATGAGCAGCAGCACAAACTGCAAGGCGCGTGGGCCATCATCGTGCCCGCAGGCGTCGTCCATGGTTTTCGATTTGCGCCTGATACAGACGGCCGAGTCATCAGTATTGCAGAGCCATTAGTCGAAGAGGCTTACCAAGAAAAAGCCGCCAACTTTATCAAACCGCTACTCAGCCAGCCGTGTTATATAAATTTTAACGGTCATCGCAATCTATTTTCTGAACTGTGGCCGTTAATCCAACAACTTGAAAACGAGTCCGCGCGGATACGAGAAGGTCGCGCGCTAATGAGCGAATACCTGATTAAAGCCATCTTATTATTGCTGCACCGCCAACGTATCAGCGGAGTCACGAGCATTAGTAACAAAGCCGAAGGCAGCCACGCGCAGCACCTCAAAGAATTAATTGAACAGAACTATCGGCAACACTGGAGCAGCGATCAATATGCACAGGCATTAGGCACCTCCACCAGCCGCTTAAACCGAGTCAGTAAAAGAGCGTTCAATCAAAGCATACTCGACCTTGCTCATGACAGATTGTTAATCGAAGCCAAACGCAGTCTGATCTATACAGCACGCTCCGTAGAAGAAATAAGTTATGACTTAGGGTTCAAAGATCCAGGCTATTTTTCCCGTTTTTTTAAGCGGTCAGCGGGCATCCCACCGGGGAAATTTCGTGCACTGAGCAACCAACCTTCTATTTGATAAATGCCACGGTCATCGTCAATAATGGTGAATTTTTCTAATCTATAAGCTGAGAATTGATCGTTTGCTGAATGATTGGTCAAATCCTATTATAGACAGCGTTAAATATGACTTATTTCTTAGGAGAATCATGATGAAAAACGATTACAAATACGACAGCTTTGGAAACCTTGATGCCGATTATTATGTAGAAAAAGCGTACGAATTACGCCGTGCATACTACGCTGCTGCCTTCAAAAAAATCAAAGCAAGTGTAAAAGCATTTTTTGCAAACCTGACTGCAAACCGTTCAATGAAATCTGCACCACAGCACTAAGTACCGAACGCTTTACCGTCTCAATTATTTGTATTTTCTACCGCTGTCAGAGTGTGTTTACACTAGATAGAACAGCCGCTGACAAACAAATAAACAGCAGACAATAAAGAACCTAATGTTCCCGATGATCGAACGGCAAGAATAAAAAATCGATCCGGTAACAGGGTCTTCCAACACCGTTAATCACTCTACCCCGAACACACTACCACTCTTAATTTACGTCTCATATACCGTCATCAAAATGTCATAAATATGACATAACATGCCGTCTAGCCACTTTTTTAAATCTAGATGTATTTGAGAAAAAAATGAGCCAAATAGACAACACTGTCCTGCTTGAAAAAATCCTTATCAATGGATTAATTACACCTTACTTCCAACCTATTTACGACCTCACAAACGGGGAAATTTATGGGCATGAAGCACTTTCACGCGGCCCTAAAAATTCATCTCTTTTTTCTCCAGATCCATTATTCGCCTTAGCGTTAAAAGAAGAAAAGCTTCATAAGCTGGAATTATTGTGTCGTGAAAAAGCCCTATCGAAATTCGCAAAACTGTCATTAGAAGGACGATTATTCCTCAATGTCAGTGCGTCTTTACTAAGCTCACCAGATCATCAATCTGGTATGACCTTAGCCATTCTTAATGAGCTTGGGTTAGATCAAAAAGACATCGTGATTGAGCTTTCTGAGCAGCACCCTTACGACCACAATGGCTTACCAAGAAGCAGCGTCGACCATTATCGAAAAATGGGATTTCAAGTCGCCATTGACGATTTAGGTGTCGGCTATTCTGGATTACAGCTTTGGTCTGAGCTACAGCCAGACATCGTAAAAATAGATAAACACTTTATAAAAGGCATCGACAAAGACGAAATAAAACGCGAATTTGTGCGCTCCATTTTAACCATCGCACAACGCCTAAATTGCCTTCTGATTGCCGAAGGCATTGAGACACAGCAAGAACTCGACCAACTGATTGAGATTGGCGTGACATTAGGGCAAGGTTATTTTCTGGGTCGACCAACCGAAACACCGGCCTTTTCAACGCACCCTTATTTAGTCAAACAGGCTCGACGACGTTCGCAGTTTCAAGAAGACCACTCTGAAACGGTTCAAACCTTATGTCGACCAACAGCGAGTTTACAAGAAAATAGGCTGCTAGAAGACGCGTCACAGGTCTTTAAAAAACAACCCGATTTGGTGGCCATTCCCATCGTGAACGGCAAAAATGAACCCATTGGAGTTGTGCGACGCAATCAATTGCACGAGCTCTTTTCGACGCCTTATGGTCGTGCGCTTTATGAACACAAACCAGTGACAAACTTACTGAGCAGCGACGTCTTAATCGTTGAAAATCATGTGAGTTTATCGAGCGTGTCCACACTCATGACCAACCAAGAAGCCGACACCCTTAACAACGAAATCATTGTGGTTCGTGACGGTAAATTCATTGGCACAGGTCACTTAAGAGACCTATTGAAACGCATCACCGAATTGAAAATTCAAAATGCCACGTATTCAAATCCACTGACGCTATTGCCCGGAAATGTGCCAATACATCGAGAAGTCAGTCGTCGACTTTTATCGAACGAAAACTTTCACGTGGCGTATTTCGACCTGAATGACTTCAAACCCTTCAACGACTTTTTCGGCTATTCAAAAGGCGACGCCATCATTCAGCTCGTTGGTTATTTGATCAAAGAACTGGTGTCGCCTGACCATAACTTCATTGGTCACATTGGCGGAGACGATTTTGTGGTTATCTTCGGAGACCAGAACTGGCAACAGCAGTGTGAAAAAATCTTAACGGAATTTTCACGACAAGTACGCGAATTTTATTCCGAAGAAACACTCCAAGAAGGCGGGGTGTGGACCAAAAACCGTCAAGGTCAAACGCTTTTTCATCCAATACTGAGCTTAGCCATCGGCGTGGTCAAACCCAACCCAAAGCAATGCAACAACCATCACCAAGTTGCAGAACTCGCGGCACAAGCCAAAAAAGTTGCCAAGCAGCAAGGCGGCAACCACTTGTATCTTCAGCCGCCTCAGCTCCATGAAACAGCAGAGCCCATGCTATCCTCCATTGTGATGTAACGGCCACCCCAAATTGCCATCAAAAAACTGTCACAAAGAACACACAAGCCTGTCATAAACACCGACTAACCTAACAATTAACCAGTTGGAGGTGTTTATGCAGACAACATTCAGATCCGTGTTTATTTCTGACGTTCATTTGGGAACCAAAGCCTGCCAGGCATTGCATTTGTTAGATTTTTTAAAAAGCATTAAAACGGACAAACTCTATTTGGTAGGGGACATTATCGACCTTCAAGAAATGCGTCATCGCGCGTATTTTGTGGAATCTCACCATCAGGTCATTGAGCAAATCTTAGCCATGGCAAACTCTGGCACCAAGGTGATTTACATTCCTGGCAACCACGACGCCTTTTTCCGTCAATTTGTTGGTCAAACCCTGTCTGGCATCGACATCCGACTCAATGCCCGCCACAAAACCGCCGATGGTCGTACCTTCCATGTTAGTCATGGAGATGAGTTCGATCAGATGGTAAAAATCAGCCCTCTTATGCTCGCCATTGGCGACAAAGCGCACGGGCTCATGTTGTCTCTCAATCAATGGATTAACGGTATTCGACGCCTTGTTGGCCTACCTTACTGGTCATTAGCGGGCTATTTAAAAAGCCACATCAGCAAGGCTAAAGAATTCATCGAACGCTTTGAAACCGCGGCACTAAAATCCGCAAAAAACCAAAAAGTCGATGGCTACATTTGTGGCCACATTCACTTTGCTTCGTTTCGCATCAAAGACGAGATTTTGTATTGTAACGATGGAGATTGGGTCGAGCATTGCACGGCATTAACCGAATCCAACGCGGGGGAAATGAGCCTACTTCATTGGTCAGAGAATCCACGATTTTTGGTTTCAGAACCAAAAGAAGATTGGGAATTATCGCCGCTGCCCTCTAGGAGCTAAGGGTTAAGAGGATAAAGGGGGCAGATCCCTTTATGATACGAAAAACCACTAACGACAAGGAAACCTTACTCGCCCGCCACCCATTTGGTTTAGGTCGTGTAGTCGACAATCTTTGCCTTGATAGGCGACTTGTGCCAGCAACAATTCAGCGGTGGCTAAGGCATCGGTTAGCGCATCGTGGCCTTGGTAATCTGGCAAACCATAACGTTCACGGCACGCATCAAGACGAAAACCACCATCTTGAATCGGTTGCTGTGTTCTGTTCGCTTTTGTCCTTTCTATCGCTAAGGTATCCAGCCAATTCACATAAAATGTCGGTAAAGCATGCTCTTGCCAAGACTGCTTCAAGAAGCCCAGCTCCATGGGCGCATGGTGCACCACGAGAACCCGATCTCTGAGCAAATGTCGTAAGTAACGCAACACGCTTTCTTGTCGTTTACCATGTTGCTGTACATCGGAATCGGTGATCATGTGAATACCCACATTGTCTCCAATTTCCGCATGATCAAGCACGATATGACGCGCACTATCCAGCTCAATCACGCCATTTTTAATGCACACCCAACCGACACTAACGATGTGATCTTGCTTCGCATTTAGGCCCGACGTTTCGATGTCCAATACCAAATAATTCCATTCAGACCAGAGCCGCTTCACCGATTGACGCGCCACATACCACGCTTTCAGCTTATGCATAAACCGTATTATCATTAGCTATAACCCCTTAGAAAACGCTGCTGAGCAACGTCTTGTACATCGCTAATAATGCTAAAGGTGGTTTTTAAATGCTTGCGTTCTAATGGACTCAAATCTTTCGGGTCAAGGTACGCACTGGCTTTGCCCGTTGCTTGCCAGTGACGACTTTGAGCCTCTAAGCGTAGGCCGTTTAATTTGTCCCATGCATCCATCAAGTTACGAGCGGTATCCACACTCATCAATTTTTCACGTACAGACTGTTCAATCCGATCCAACGTACCGACACGATACGTTTGGCATGACAAACCATAGAGGCGTGCCAAATCATTAATCAACGCCAAACCTTGATGCTTTAAATCGAGCTGATGTTTGTGCTCGCCAGAGGATTCCAATAAAAAATGTCGGAAGAAGCCCAATGGCGGTTTTGTCACCAAGGCGCTGCGCGTCAATGTGGCTAAAAAGACGCTATTTTTCGCCACTTCCTGCTGCATAGACTTGATCAATTTTTTCACTGCATCGCCTTCGCCATACACACAGCGAATGTCGAAGAAGATGCTTGCGTGAAGTAAATCGCTGGGCGCACTGCTTTTAATCCAACGAGAAAAGACTTGCTGCCAACCTTCGCTTGTCCTTCGCCATTCAGGGTTGCTCGCCATAATATTACCGGGGCAAAGCCGAATGCCGCAGGCACCTAATCCCTGACAAACAAATTCCGACAAATTGATAAAATAGTTTTTCTCTTCTGCGGTCGGCTTACGTTCGAGCATCAAGCCATTGTCTTGATCACTGCCAAGCGATTGATCTCGTCGTGCCTGAGACCCAAACACCAAAAAATGAAAGACCATCGGCGCTGGGCCAAATTTTTCTAAGGCCAATTCGATCAAACGGCGCGTTAAATTATCACTCACTGTCGCCAAGACTTTGCCCACATCCGCCGGCTTCATGTCCGTCACGATCAAATTAATAATCAAGGTCGGCCATTGTTTGCAAACATGCGCCAAGCTTTCAACGGTCTGCTGGCGATGAATTTGATTGATCAGTAAAAGCGGACTGAGTTCTTGATGTCGAAGTAAATCTGCGGCCGTTAGCATGCCAACCGCGCGGTGTTCTTCATCGACAATCGGCAAATGATGTATCTTACTTTCGCTCATTAAGGTTTGTGCCTGCATTACCAAAGCATCTGGCGGCAAGGTCACAGGGTTTGCTGTCATCACATCCGCCACCAGCGAATCCGAAGAACCACCCAAGGCCAATATGCGTGAGCGTAAATCCCGATCAGTAACAATGCCTTGCAAGCGCTCTTCTTCAATCACCAAAATAGAACTAACACGCGCATCTGTCATGCGCATAGCGATGGTTTGCACGGTTTCATCGGGGGTCGCTTGAATGAGTTCGCGCGTCATAATGTGCGCAATGTGCGTCGATAATTGCAACGCGGGGGAAGCCAACTCGTTACTCTGGCTACGGGAAAGTTTTCGTAATCGATTGTGCTGGGTGTGCTCAAAGAACAACCCAAAGGCGTCGCTCTTCTCAAGCGTTTCTATAAAACGAGTTTTATCAAATCGATACACTAGACTGTCTTCCATCGCCACCACCTGCAAGCCATCAGGATTTTGTGTCAACACGCTGGACACCCCAAAGCATTCGCCATCGGCAATCTGGTCCACCAGCCCACCTTTTGGCGTTCGGATTTCACACGCGCCGCGACGAATCAAATGCACCGTGGCGGCGTCGTCTTTCAGCACAAGTGTCTGCCCATGACGCACGTACAGCATGGTCACACCGGTCAGTAGTTGTTTTCGCTCTATGACACTCAAACCAGAAAAAGGCGGAATGGTTTCGATGAACTTATGGACTTCAGGAATATCTATGGCAGCCATTTTATTATTCTCATTATTAAGTCAGCGCATTTACACCGATCATTAAGATAGTCTTTTATCATAGTGAACAAAACGCTTCTTAGACCAATGTCTAGTTACCATGGCGTTCTCATAAAAAGATCTCTTTAAATATCAATCATCTATAATTACCCAATACATTCCTACCGACAAAGGCTTGACTAACTGGAAATGTTATCGGTAACATTAGCCACTTAGTTACCGGTAACATTTACCAAAATCTAAGACCTTTTTCCTAAAAACTGTTATTAAAAAAATAATCAACGGGAAGCAATATCATGAGTAAATTCAGCACCACGCTATTGACCGCCACTATGGCCGGCATCCTATCTACATCGGCTATTGCAGCGGATTACAACTTCAAGTTTCAGTCGTCTGACCCAGCCGGCGATAAGAACTTCCAAGTTCAAAAAGAATGGACTAAACGCGTCGAAACCATGACCGGAGGCCGTGTTCATATCGATTTGCTTCCTGTTGGCAGTATTTTCAAACACACTGAAACACTCGACGGCATCAAAATGGGCATCTTGGATGGCCAAGTGACTGCAACGGAGTTTTTCTCTGGTAAAGATCCAGCGTTTGGTTTGATTGGCAACACTGTAGGTGCTTGGTCGAATACTCAGCAACTGCTTCAATACATTAATTACGGCGGTGGTTATGAGCTGATGAATGAACTTTACGCACCTTACGGCGTGAAATTCATTGGTGGTTCTACAACGGGCGTTGAGTCTTTTGTTTCTCGTGTTCCTCTAGACAGCGTGGCGGATCTGAAAGGTCTGAAGCTTCGCGCCCCTGAAGGTTTGGTTCAGCGTGTTTTCGCAGCAGCGGGCGCCGCGCCAGTTAACCTACCGGGTTCAGAGGTCTTCACTGGCCTAAGCAAAGGCGTTATTGATGCCGCGGATTACACCGTGTTCTCAACGAACCAAAAAGCCGGCATGAACGACATTGCGACACACCCAATTCAGCCAGGTTTCCACTCTTTGCCATTGATCGACATTTCAATGAACAAGAAAAAGTGGGACAAGTTACCGGCTGACATTCAGTCTATCCTAACGGTATCGGTACGTGACTTCGCCGAAGACATCACTACGCAACTGCGTATTGCTGATCAAGCGGCAGTGAAAATTGCAAAAGCAGATCCAAACATCACAATTCACGATTGGTCTGCAGACGAACGTAAAAAATTCCGTGCTATTGCTCGCACACAGTGGAAAGAGTTTGCTAAAGGCTCTGACAACGCGCAAAAAGTGTACGATTCTATTACGTCTTACCTAGAAAATAATGGTCTTCTATAAGCGTTGTAAAACTCTTAAGAACGTCCTTTAAGCTAAAAAAAACAGGCGTTTATTCCTAAACGCCTGTTTTCCATTGGATCATGATCATGCAAGACGAAATTCATCCTCAAACACCTGACAGTTCAGATCAACCTAGAAACGGTTTAGACCGTACTATTTTTAAGGTTGGCAATCTTCTGAGCCTGTTATTCCTTTTCACGGTTGCCATTTCTTTTTACGAAGTCTTGATGCGTTATGTGTTTAACGCGCCCACTATTTGGGTTCATGAAACGGCTTCTTTTTTAGGTGGTTGTTTGTTTGTCTATGGCGGTATTTATGCCTTGGCGACGAATAAGCACGTTCGTGTCGTGCTTATCTACGACATTGTCTCTGATACCACTCGACGCTGGTTGAATGTTTTTCATCACATCATGGGACTCATTTTTTCAGGTTTGCTCAGCTGGGCTGCGTATCAGATGGTGCAAGATTCTTGGTTCACACCGTTTGGCGATGTTCGCTTAGAAACCTCTGGATCCGCTTGGGATCCCGCTTTTCCTGCTTTGGTTAAAGGCATGATATTTATGACACTGTGTATCATGTTTGTGCAGTTCTCCTTGCACCTAATACAAGAATTGAATGGCTTAAGGAAACGCGACAATGTTTGATTTATCCGCTATGGGCATAGGCTACGGCAGCCTACTGATGCTCGGCTCTATGATTTTATTACTGCTAACAGGAATGCAATTAGCGTTCGTTACCGCGTTAGTGGCGCTGGTGTTTGCGGTTGGTTGGTTTGGTGTTGGCGCTTTGCCACTCATCACTAGCCGATTATACAGTTTTGTCGGCAGCTATGTTTTCCTTGCTGTGCCTATGTTTGTGTTAATGGCCGCGCTCTTAGATCGATCCGGCATTGCTCGCGATCTCTTTGATGCGATGAAAGTATTTGGTCGTAAATTACGCGGTGGCGTCGCGGTACAAACGCTATTGGTTGCGATCGTGCTGGCGTCTATGTCGGGTGTAATCGGTGGCGAAACCGTGCTTCTTGGCATCTTAGCCTTGCCACAAATGCTGCGCCTTGGTTACAACCGCAAGCTGGCGATTGGTACCACGTGTGCCGGTGGCGCATTAGGCACCATGTTACCACCCAGCATTGTACTGATTATTTATGGCCTGACCGCCAGTGTTTCCATTGGCGATCTGTTCAAAGCCGCGTTTTTACCGGCGTTTATACTGGCGTTCGCCTACATGGCTTACGTGCTGATTATCTGCCGTATTCATCCTGAATACGCGCCATTGCCAACGGAAGAAGAACTCGCCGCAGACGAAGACGTTAACTACTTTAAAGCACTGCTTTTCCCATTGCTGACGGTCATGATGGTATTGGGCAGTATTTATACTGGCGTTGCCTCGGTAACGGAAGCGTCTGCGCTGGGTGTTGTGGGTATTGTTATCAGTGCGGCGATTCGTGGCGAACTGAACTTCTCGATGCTGAAAGACAGTGCCACTGCGACGATGAGCACCTGTGGCATGATCATCTGGATTGGCATCGGGGCAACCGCGTTGGTCGGTGTTTACAACCTAATGGGTGGCATCGACTTTGTCGAAGAAACCATTCTGGCGTTAAGCGGTGGCAGCGTGATGGGCACCATCATGATCATGATGCTGATATTGCTTGTCTTGGGCATGTTCCTAGATTGGGTGGGCGTTGCATTACTGACTATGCCGATCTTCGTTCCTATTATTAGCGGGCTGGGCTTAGACCCGATTTGGTTTGGTGTGGTGTTCTGTTTGAACATGCAGGTTTCATTTCTCTCTCCGCCTTTTGGCCCTGCGGCATTTTATCTTAAATCCGTGGCACCAAAAGACATCAGTCTCGGTGAGATATTCAGCTCTTTGCTTCCCTTTATCGGAATGCAAATTGCCGTACTCGCCTTGGTCATATTCTTCCCTGAGCTGGCCCTTTGGTGGAAATAATCCATTGAGACCATGCCGTTCAACACGGCTTTTTGAACGACACAGCCTTGCTGATAACAGCAAGGCGACAAGGATTTAAGAAGATGACAAAAAAAATTGTAGTATTAGGTGTTTCGGGGTCAGGCAAATCTTTGATTGGCAAAAACATTGCCGACAAACTGGGATACCGTTTTTTCGATGGCGACGACTTTCACAGTCAAGCCAATGTCGACAAAATGCGCCAAGGCATTCCACTCACCGATGAAGACCGTAAAGACTGGCTTGCCACGCTCAACACACTCTTAATCGACAACCCAACCGCCGTCATTGCATGCTCTGGATTAAAACCAGAATATCGCGCCATGCTGCGTCGCGGTTTGGACAATGTCACCATGATTTATCTAAAAGGCAGCATCGACACAATTTGGCAGCGCCACCAAAAGCGCGATGGTCATTATTTTAATGGTCGCGGCATGTTAGAAAGCCAATTTGCCACCTTGATAGAACCAACGGAAGACGAAGCGCTGGTGATTGATATTTCTCAAGAACCGGATGCGGTATTGAACGAAGCGCTGGCGTTGTTAGCGAATCAATAACCAAATGACGCAGAATAGCTGCCGATAGAAAATCCAAAAAAGAGGCGCTCCCAATTAGGTGGCGCCTCTTTTTTTGACAATAAGTAAACACTCACTGTCGATGAGTCTTCCTATTTTTGTTTACTTCCTGATCACTATTGTCTGTTTTTTTGTTTCTAGCCATGAATCGCTTATGATAATGTTACAGGTAACAATTCATGGATACGCCTCTTGATATGAAAAGCTCAGGTATGAAAAACAAACGCCCCACTCTACAAGACGTTGCAGATTTAGTTGGCGTCACTAAGATGACGGTCAGCCGCTATCTCAGAAACCCCGATCAGGTTTCACCACCATTGCAAACCAAAATCGGCGAAGCATTAGACCATCTCGGCTACATTCCAAACCGAGCGCCAGATATTTTATCCAAGTCAAAAAGCCATGCCATTGGTGTCTTGGTGCCATCGTTAACCAACCAAGTCTTCGCGGAAGTGATTCGTGGTATTGAATCCGTATTAGAACCTGCAGGTTACCAAACCATGCTGGCTCACTATGGTTACAGCAAAGAAGCAGAAGAAAAGCGAATAGCGGCTTTATTGTCTTACAATGTAGACGGTTTGATCATTTCCGAAAGCTACCACACAGAACGTGTGCGTAAGATGCTCAGCGTCGCCGGTATTCCCGTGATTGAAATTATGGATTCGGTGTCTCCCGCCATCGAACAAGCCATCGGAATTGATAACCAAGCCGCCGCGTACGCCATGACCGAATGCATGATCCAAAAGGGGCATCGGAAAATTGTCTATTTCGCGGCCAGAATGGACCAAAGGACGTTGCAACGAATACGCGGTTATCAAACAGCCATGCACGATAACGGCTTAACTGAGATGTGTCTCAGTACAGACAGCGCGTCATCGTTTACACTGGGTGAACAATTCATGAAAGAAGCGTTAGCCAAACAGCCCGATACCGACGGTATTTTCTGCACCAACGATGACTTGGCCATCGGCGCGCTTTACGCGTGCCAAAAAGCGGGCATCAAAATCCCCGAAGAAATGGGCATCGCCGGTTTTCATGGTCACAATATCGCCAGAGTCATGGTGCCGCTTTTAGCCACCGTGATCACGCCACGGGAAGAAATGGGGCGCTTAGCCGCAGAGCATTTACTGTCTCGCTTACAAGGCAATCCTGTTTCACAGAAAATTATCAACTTACCCTTTCAGATCGAACCGGGTGAAAGTATTTAAGGGAACCGCAAACGCCAAAGCAAACCGTCAAAACACGGCCTTTTAAAACAAAACCACTTCTCATGAAACTGAGAAGTGTTATCATTAGCGGAATCTTTCCATCACTTCTGATATCGACTAAGGCTGCTATTCATGAAGCGCTTGCTTTGCCTCGCATTCACTGCCCTTTCCATCTGTTTTTGCTCCCTTTCCCAAGCGGTTACCGTACAAGACAGCAAAGGAAATTTCACCCTTAACTACATTCCACAACGCATTGTCGTCTTAGAGTTTTCCTTTGCTGACGCCTTGGCATCGGTGAACGTGAGCCCCATCGGGATTGCCGACGACAAAGACCCTGAACGCGTGCTCAAACAAGTACGGGATGTCATTGGGAAATGGCAATCCGTAGGCACCCGTTCACAACCCAGCCTTGAAGTGATTTCGTCACTCAAGCCCGACCTAATTATTGCGGACATCGGTCGCCATGAAGGCGTGTACGAAGATTTGAAAAAAATCGCACCGACTCTCATTCTGCCATCGCGTCGTGAAACCTACGAAGACAACCTAAAAGCCGCCGCGGTTATTGGCAAAGTGGTTGGCAAAGACCAAGAAATGACAGCACGTTTGGCCGAGCATAAGAACATCATGAAACACTATGCAGCTCAACTGCCCAAAGACATCGGCGTTCAATTCGTCGTGGCGAGAGCAGACGATCTTTTCATGCACCCTGCTAATTCGTACGCGGGCGGTGTGATCAAAGCACTGGGATTGAAAAACCCGTCTTTAGAAAAAGACGACAAACAGTCCAGTCGCCAAATTGGTCTAGAACAATTGCTCGCTATCAACCCGGATTATCTTATTGTTGGTACGTATGTGTCGCCAAACATTATCGATAAATGGGAAAAAGAACCGCTTTGGTCGGTGCTTAAAGTCGCTCGTAACCAACATGTCTTTAAAGTGAATGGTAATGTCTGGTCACGTTGTCGAGGCATTATGGCGGCCGAAAGCATCGCGGAAGATCTAACAAAGATTTTTACCCCATAACGTATGCTGCGTTTTAAACACTTATCTTATCTAAGACAATGCGTGGTGTTGTTATTGGTGTTATTGCTCTTTGCCTGGCTGTCGCTATTCACTTGGTCAATTGTGCCAGTGAGTGCGTCTCAAGCCTTGATGGCGATAATGGCCCCCGATGACGCCATTATTGCGCATCATATCGTACTGGACATTCGTCTACCGCGCGTTTTGATCGCGGGCCTTGTCGGAGCTTGCTTGGCCGTTGCCGGAGCCATTATGCAAAGCCTTACTCGCAATCCATTAGCATCGCCTTCTGTATTGGGTGTGAATGCAGGCGCGGCGCTCGGTATGGCGGCAGTGTCAACCGTAACACCTTGGCTTGGCTTTTTCGGCATTTCTACGGCGGCCATTTTAGGCGGAGCCATCGCGTGGGGAATCGTCATGTTATTAGGAACCGCGTGGCGTGGTGGCAACGAGCATGGTCGCTTGGTGTTGGCCGGCGTGGCGGTCTCGGCGTTGTGCGCGGCTCTAATGAAAGCCATGATCATCCTTCATGAAGATCAAGCTTCGGCCGTGTTGACTTGGCTCGCTGGCAGTGTGGCTGGTGCCAGTTGGCATCAATGGCAGCATTTTTGGCCAATCGCGTCGTTGAGTTTACTCGGTGCGTTTCTGATGAGTCCGACCTTAAACTTGTTAAATTTAGGGGATGACAACGCTCGCAGCTTAGGCGCCAAACTAGGTTGGACGCGGGTTATTTGCAGTCTTCTTGTCTTAGTTCTGGTGGGCAGTGCGTTAAGCATTGCTGGCGCGATCGCTTTTATCGGTTTGCTCGTTCCTCATATGTCGAAAGCCTTAGTGGGGCAAGACAACCGGAAAATTTTGCCTCTCACGGCCATCATGGGGGCGGCATTGGTGGTCATGGCCGACACTCTCAGTCGTGCCATTATTTACCCAACAGAAACCCCCGTTGGGGCGATTATTGCGCTTATTGGTGCACCATTTTTCATCTACATGGTCAGGACTCGAACCGCATGAAACCAATGGCGCTGTCTTTTCTTTTGTTTCTCATGGTACTGGTATTGGTCGCGATGAGCCTGTCTTTTGGCGCCGTTAGCTTGTCGCTGAATGAGATCATCAGCGGCTTTTCGCCCTCATCTGAATTCTATTTTACCATTCATGAATATCGACTCCCCCGAACGCTATTGGCCGTATTGGTTGGCGGCATGATGGCGCTGTCTGGCGCGTTAGTCCAAGGTGTGATTCGCAATCCATTGGCTTCACCCGATATTCTGGGCGTCAGTCATGGCGCCGGGTTGGCCGCTGTGGTTCTCATGACATTGTTTCCCCATGTGTCTGTGTATTGGCTACCGTGGGCGGCACTGTGCGGTGGTTTATGCGCCGCGTTGTTGCTTTGGTTATTGTGCGGTTCTCACAGCAGTGCGATTAAGCTTGCGATTACCGGGATCGCCATGGCCACACTTTACAGCAGCGTGGTCGATTTTTTGATGCTGACTCGACCGTTAGAAATAAACAACGCCTTACTCTGGTTAACAGGCAGTTTATGGGGACGAGGCTGGGATCAGGTCGCGATGATTTTGCCTTGGCTTAGCTTAGTGCCTGTGGCTTTCTGGCTGGCGAAACGCATGAACCTAGTGCAATTAGGCGATGACGTTGCCACCAGCTTAGGCGTATCCATTCCCGTTACCCGTTTATTTGTCTTGGCTATTTCGGTTGGTATGACAGCGGCTTGTGTTTCTATCTGTGGGCCCATTGGTTTTTTGGGACTTGTCGCACCGCATTTGGCGCGACGCTTGGTCGGCGGACGTCATCAAATCCTCTTACCTTGCGCCATTGTCGTCGGCATGACTTTGTTGCTCTTGGCGGACTTGGTTGCACGAACCATTGATCCGCCCATCGAACTGCCCGCTGGATTGATGACGGCCATTCTCGGCGCTCCGTATTTTCTTTGGCTTCTCCTTAGGACAAAATGATTTATGTCTCTTAGCACTCATGACTTATCGGTTGGCTATCACGATAAAGCCATCGTCAAACAGGTGAATTTGTCCATTCCCGATGGCAAATTCATTGCACTGCTTGGACCAAATGGCTGCGGTAAATCCACACTATTAAAAGCCATCGCACGCATTTTGACCCCCCTGTCTGGGCAGGTCCATTGGCACGGCGAAAACCTACATAAGATTCCGTCCAACCAATTGGCGAAAAGCTTAGCACTATTGCCGCAAACCCAACCGATTCCAGAAGGCATTAAAGTATTCGATTTAATCGCCTACGGCCGCAGCCCTTACACTGGTTTTTGGGGAAGGCTAAATACTGAAGATAAGCGCATTATAGATCGCGTCATGCAAGAAACAGAAGTCACAGAATTGGCGGATCAGCTCGTGAGTGAATTGTCGGGTGGACAACGTCAGCGTGTTTGGCTGGCAATGACATTGGCGCAAGATACGCCGTATTTATTGCTAGACGAACCCACCACCTACATGGATCTCAGCCATCAAGTCGAGCTCATGCACTTGTTGCGAAAGCTAAACCAGCAAGGCAAAACCATCATCACGGTGCTGCACGATATCAACCAAGCAGCACGCTATTGCGACCATTTAATTGTCATGAAAGAAGGGGAAATCATTACCCAAGGTTCGCCTGACTCTGTTCTCACAAGAGACATGCTAAAGACGGTTTTTTCATTGAACGCTCAAATCCATCAAGATCCTATCGCGAAAACCCCAATGTGCGTGGTGGAATAAACCTTATCCTGTCGCACTTTCACCTTCGATAAAAACGCCCAACATTGACAAAAAAACAACAATACAGTCTAATGAGACACATTATCATTTAGGTTTCATAATTTTCGTTATAGGAGCGATTTCATGCCGCAAAATGCGGATCCAAGAGCGCAGCAAAATGCAATGCACGCACTCTATTCAGATAACCACAGTTGGCTGTATACATGGATACGTAAGCGCTTAGACAATCAATTCGATGCGGCAGATTTAACTCAGGATACCTTTATGCGTATTCACTCTCGGCAGGAAGCAGACAAGATCCATGAGCCTCGCGCCTACCTTGTCACCGTTGCAAAAGGCATTATTAGTCACTTTTATCGTCGAAAGTCGCTAGAAGACGCGTATTTAGAGTATGTCGCCTTACTTCCTGATCCTGTGACACGCTCTCAAGAACACGCTCACATCGTATTACAAACCCTCGAACAGGTTGATACACTTCTCAATGACTTACCTCATAATGTAAAAAAAGTATTTTTGATGTCTCAGATCGAAGGCAAAAAGTACCAAGAAATCGCCGATGAAATGGGCCTCTCCCTGATCAGTATTAAACGCTATATGAAACAAGCCTATGTACAGTGCTTAACCTTAATGGAGGATGATTTTTTTGAATAAAGTGAACACCACTGTCGCAAAGCATAGCCTTGAAAAAGCCGCCGAATGGCTAATGAAATCAGAAGAAGCACCGCTGTCCTCAGAAGAACAAGCACAACTAGAACAATGGCAAGCGGCCAGTCCAGACAACACCAGAGCCTGGTTGCGCGCACAGCGCCTCATGGGGCAGGTAGAAACCTTACCAAAAGACATCGCCGCGGCGGTGCTTAACCGCCCAGACAATGAAGCTCGCCGTGTTGCCATCGGTAAACTTGCGCTGTTACTCGCCGCTGGCCCCGTTATTTGGGGCAGTTATAAAACTGTTGAAACTCAGCAATGGACCGCCGATTACCGCACCGCCAAGGGCGAAGTTCAAGACATCACATTGCCTGACGGCTCCTTAGTAAAGCTGAATACCGCGACCGCGTTTGATATGAACTTTGATCGCCACTCTCGCCTAATCACGCTAAGAGAAGGTGAAATACGATTACAAGCCGCGTCTGTAAACGCCAATGAATTTGGCCCACTGCGCATTCAAACGCATGAAGGCACATTGTCACCACATGGCAGCTTATTAACCATTCGACAATGTGAAGGAACCACTCAGCTTGCCGCTGTAAAAGGCGACGTTCACGTCGCACCTAGACTCGCCACCGCCACGGATGACAAGGTTATCCAATCTGGCTATCAGGCACAATTATCCAGCTACGCGCTTTTATCAAGCCAGTTAATTACGCCAGAAACCAATGCATGGATCGATCGAATGCTGGCCGCTAATAAAATGCCACTGAAAGAATTTGCTCAAGAGGTTTCTCGTTATCGCCATGGCTTTTTACGTGTCTCGCCTGATGTGGAAAATTTAATGGTATCAGGGTCTTTCCCTACGTCTAATACAGACACCATTTTGACCATGCTCACTCACACGTACCCCATTAAAGCGACACAACATTTAGGCGGTTACTGGGTCACACTTGAAGCCGTTTAGTAAAGAGGTAAAGCAGAATCCCTCCCCTGCAAAACACGATCTATTCACCCCCCACAAAAGTTAATGACAATTATTTTCATTATTATTGATACCTTTTTTATTTTCGCGTGGCTTATTAAGTAGATAACAAATAACCCTATGATTATAAATAAGGAGGTAGCTGTGGCTGCCCAGAAAAATCGCTTTTTGAAAACTCGTTTACATCGCGCCATTAGTGCCGCGATTTTTAGTACTGGCCTTGTGGTGAGTGCCGGTGTCAGCTCTCTTGCTTTTGCTGAAAATACAGTACAGCAAGAAACCCGTGAACAAGTTACCGTTGCTGCGGGTAACCTTGGTAAAACATTGACTGATATTGCCGTGCGTCATCGTATTGCATTGTCATTTGATCCTGCTTTAACACAAGACCTTAAAAACACCGCGGTTTCGGGTAATTTCTCGCCTCTTGAATTGATTGATGCGCTGCTTGAAGGCACGGGGCTTATCATGACGGCGAACCCAGATGGCACTTACAGCCTCATGGACCAAAGTAACTACACAATGTCTGGTTTGGCCGTTTCTGCCGAGCAAATTGATGACAGCGTGCTAACGGAATACAAAGGCGGACAAATTGAGTCCGGCGGCCGTTTAGGCACCTTTGGCGAACAAGACAGCGCTAATGTGCCTTTCAGTGTCGTGTCTTACACGAACCGAGCCATTGAAGACCAACAACTAGAAAGCATCGCCGAAGTACTTGCAAGTGACGCCACTGTTCAAGCTGGGCATGGCTTTGGTAACTACGCGGAAAAGTTCATGGTTCGTGGCTTTGCACTAGACAGTGATGCCATTTCATACGGTGGCCTATATGGTATTTTGCCTCGCCAAATCGTTTCGACTAATGCAGTAGAAAGCGTGCAATTACTAAAAGGTTCGAGCGCATTTCTAAACGGCGTAACGCCAGGAAGTTCTGGCGTTGGTGGCACGATCAACCTTGAGCCAAAACGCGCTGACAAAGACCTTACCGCGCTAACACTCGACACAACGGCGGAAGGACAAGTAGGTATCAGTACTGATGTTGCTCGACGTTTTGGCGATAAAAACCAATGGGGTGTACGTGTAAATGCCTTACAACGTGATGGCAACAGTGCCATCGATGACGAAAATCGTGAAGAAACCTCAATCAGCGTCGATGTCGATTACCAAGCTGAAAAATTCAACGTCTCAACAGATGTTGGATATCAAAAGCAAACCATCGATGCTGGTCGCTCCGTGGTATATTCTGGCACCATAACTGAAGTGCCTACAGCGCCTAACGCCACCACTAACTATGCGCCATCTTGGGCTGGATCCGAACTAGAAAGTGTATTCGCGATGGTGAGGGGCGATTATGAACTGAATGAAAACTGGACATTAAACGCCGCTCTTGGTGCCAACAAGAACAAAGAATATGGCGATTATGGCTCACCAACAGTTAATTCTGCGAATGGTGACTCTACACTTTATCGAATCTCGGTTCCTTATGAATATAACACGATTGCTTCTTCTGTGAGCCTATTAGGCGATCTTACGACGGGGCAAGTCACTCATCAACTAAATGCAGCCTATTCGGGTTTTGTGAATAAAACCTACACGGCCTATACAATGTCAGATACTAGTGCTGGTAATATTAGTAACACCAATATATACAATCCCACTGACATCGAATACTTATCTAGTTCTTCTGGTGAAGGAAACATGGACAACCCTAACATCCAGTCTAAAACCGATGTAAAAGGTCTTTCCTTCGCAGATACTCTAGGCTTTATGGACGACAGACTCCTAGTTACCGTAGGCTTGCGCTATCAAGAGGTTAACGTCGACTACTACAACTACGACGGCTCTTTCGATACGGCTTCTAATGACTCAATCACATCGCCTATTTATGGCATCGTTTACAAGCCATCCGATAAGATTTCTCTATACGCCAATCACATTGAAGCATTACAACAAGGCGGCTTGGTTTCCAAACACTCTTTTTACAATTATTCTAATGGAGGAAAGGTCTTAAAGCCTTATAGCTCTGAGCAGAATGAAATTGGTATGAAATTTGAAGACGGAACATTAGGGGCTGGCATAGCCATTTTTGAAATAACAAAGCCAGAAGCCTATGGTGAGTCAGGTGGTCTTTATGACTACTTCGGTGAACAACGTAACCGTGGTCTGGAATTAAGCCTGTTCGGAGAACCTCTAACCGGACTTCGCATTAATACTTCTGCGACTTGGTTAGATCCAAAGCTAGAGAAAACCAAAAATGGTACAAACGATGGAAATTATGCCGTTGGTGTTGCTAAATATCGCTTGGCACTTGGTGGTGAATACGATCTACGAACTGTTGAAGGACTAACCTTAGGTGGAAAAATCATTCGCAGTGGGCCGCAATACTTAAATGCGAGCAACACGCTTGAAGTGGATCCTTGGACGCGAGTAGATTTGAATGCACGCTATGAATCAAGCATTGCTCAACAGGATGTAACATGGCGCTTGAACATCACTAACCTGATGAATGAAGGTTACTGGGCATCGGCGGTTGGCGGCTACCTAACACAAGGTAACCCACGCGAGATCAAGTTGTCGCTTTCTACTGAGTTCTAATTCGAGCTCGAGAAAGAGCAAAGAAACCCTTTTTGATGGCCAACGGAATTATTTCCGTTGGCTTTTTTTATGATAAACAAAAGAGGAAAAATCTAATCGCGTAGCGAGGTGTGTTCTTTCGGTAATAAGGCAAACGCTTCGTCTTGGGTGATGACCGTGGCGTATTCCCCATGCAAATTCGCCAATGACATGGCGTGTACTTCATCGGCACTGCGCGACTGACCAAAAAAGTCCTCTTTCTCAAACGCAAAACAAGCACTGCCCACCACATATGTCGTAAAGCCTAAGTTACCAGCGCTTCTTACCGTCGACTCCACTGAATTATTGGTACTGACACCAGCGACCACAAGCGCTTTGGTGTCCAACTCACGTAACCAAGATTCTAAGTCCGAATAGGTAAACGCATCCGGAACGGATTTTTCGATGACTTTTTCATCTTCAAGGGGCTGAAATGCATCCTGAAATAAAACCCCATCTTGTTCTGGCCAGAACAAAGATTCAGGCTCTGTGGAAATGTGTCGAACATGAACAATAGGCGCATGGCTCGCTCGCCAATGGGCAATCAACTCCGCGATTTCATGTTCCGCATTGGGGTTATTTCGTTCTCCAGCTTGTGGCCAAGACATACCTTGCTGCATGTCAATAATCATCAAGACCGCGTTATGATTCATCCGTATTTCCTTTGCTTTTTTCGAGGGCTAATAAACGTTTGTTTTGCTTACGCAGTTGAAAAAAGAACACCACCAGCGCCATGCACAATAAAAATGTCAGGTTGCCAAGAAAGTTTACGCGATACTCTAACGAAAGCACTTGTGCCATTTTTTCGTCGATGACTTGGTAATCTTCTAAGCTCAGCGTAGACATTTGTAAAATCGCTACGTTTCGCTCAAGCTCAAAAACGGTCTGCGCCAGTTTTTGCTGCTCCTTTGAAGCCGAGGTTGCTGCAATGGAAGTCGACAAACAAAACACAAGGAACACACTTAACACCAATCGATATAACATGAGACATCCCTATAAAATAGATTCATTTATCGCATCATAACCGGACAAAAAGCGAACAATCCAGCCAATCAAACATTATTTTCACTTCACAAGGTAGCGCCATGTTTATCACTGAACACCTTGTTTTAGAAATAAAGACCATAAACCCAAAATCCCACCTTGGTAATGACGTCCGAAGGTGGGATTTTTAATGGTAAAACACGCTCGTAACCAAACGCGTTTATACTTTGTAATCAAAGACGGTAATGTCTTCTAAAATTGGCCCTAACTGTGCTTTTAGCACGTCGTGCTCTGGATGTGGAATATAAGCATCACGAGCCGCTTCATCAACAAACGTCATTAAGACGCAATGGGTATAGTCTTTATTGCGCCCTTCAGGGCTATTGTTCAATCCCCATTCAACGGCTTCAATGCCGTCTATTTTGTTTTTTATCTGCTCGAAATTACGCAATGACGTCGCAATATCGTCTTCTTTGGCTTGATCTTTATAGTGAATAAACAATACGTGACGAATCATAAAAACTCCTATTTAAACGATACAACACTATATAAATGCCACATTATCAATAAGGAAACACAAGGCGTCCTGTCAGTGAAAAACATCATCAGAGTATAGTGACATTACGGTAAACAGCTCAATCTAAACGCATCATTCAGCTCCAAAGGCAACACTAAAGTACTGAACTTGAGCGCTAAAGATTGCTTGCACATCGTATTTTTCTGCGACACATCATCCACATAAATCTTACGATACTCCGCGCTTAATACAGGTTTGTTGTTTTTTATAAAAATCGAATACGAACGACACTCTGAATATTCGAAACACTGCTCAACAACAGAAAAATCAAACTCATCAACCAAGGCTCTCGTTTGATCTGGGTCGTTTTTCAGACCAATGGCCAAGCCCCGTTGATGCGCTTGTGTCGCTAAAAAGCGATTGAATTTCAATTGGTCATTTTGATGGAAATAAAACCCCGTATTAGTGCGATAACTGTCAACATTGTCGGGTTCAACGCCATCACAGCCTTTTTCAACCGCGAGATCAAGGCGACGAATCATGACATCCCGCACCGACTGAGAGCGAATATCTAACCAGCGCTCGTTGTCCCAACCGCTCAGGGTTTTGCCCAAATCTTTAGCGGCAAACACCGCGGCATCGGGCCGCCAATCTTCATAGGATCCCGCTGAAAAATAACAAATGACTTTTTTACCAGAAGCATGCAAACGTTCGATAAGATCAGCGGGAGAATCAAATAAATCGATGTCATACACATCCACGTCGTAGCCTTCATTGACGACACCATCAAGTTGCCACTGCCACGTCACTGAAACCGGTGGACGATACCAATCCGCTGCATATAAAGGAGAAAGAAAAGACAAAAGAAGCAAACACGACGCCGTGAGTCGAAAGAGTAAAACGCGCATGGTGGACTCCATATCGTTGAAAGGCCAAAAAAGCCCACGACAAGGTTTGTCGTGGGCTCTACTCTACGCGGTTATGTCAGGAAAGGCTTAAAAGTGGCGGAATTAAGCTGAATTAACTGTCTTTCCCTACAAATCCCCTTCACATAAACAGCCTGGTACGATGGTTAACGCCAGCGTTTTGATGCTGGTTACGCTGTCGATAATAACGTCTTCCAACTGGATAAGGTGCGGCATTTAATCGATTAGTCTATGTTCCAGTGCGTACTTTATCAAACCAGCCGAGGTATGAATGTTCAGTTTGTTTTTGACATTTTGACGATGGGTTTCAACCGTTCGAACACTAATACTCAACGACTGAGCAATCTCTTTATTCGACAAGCCTGCCGCCACTTCTTTTAATACGGCGACTTCGCGCTTGGTCAGTTCTTCGCATTGTTTGGGTGACGGCGCCTGAGAAAACAACGAGTCCGACGCGCCAGAACTAAAATACGTGCCGCCTTGATGAACAGTGTTAATCGCTTGAACAAGTTCTTCCGAAGACACGTCTTTCAGCACATAACCATTTGCGCCCGATTGGATCAACGACAAAATGTATTCTTTATCATGATGCATGCTGAGCATGAGGATTTTGACATTCGGTTGCTCGGCTTTAAATCGTTTTGTGGCTTCTAATCCATTTAATACCGGCATAGAAACGTCCATAAGGACAAGGTCAGGTTGTGTTTCACCCGCTTTTTCCAAGGCTTCTTGGCCATTCGACGCGGTGGCAATAATGTCGATGTTGTCTTCCATTTCCAAACGGGCTTGAAGCCCATCCAAGACCAACATGTGATCATCCACTAAGAGAACTCGAATTTTTTTTATCATTATTTTCGCTCTTTCTCGATTATTTATACGGCTGCTCAAGGGGCAAAAGTGCATGCACTTTTGTGCCTTTTCCACGTTGCGATTCCAGCATGAAATCACCGCCAATTAACTCAAGCCGTTCCCGCATATTGATCAAACCAATACCGGACGACATGGCCGATTTATGCGAAAGACCGACGCCGTCATCCAAGCAGTCGAACACAATATGTCGGTCAGATTGCCACACTTGCAGTTCGATGTGCTTTGCCTGTGCGTGTTTCTCAATGTTCGTTAACGATTCTTGCGTCAGGCGATAAAGCGTAATTTCAATTTCATCAGGAATAACACTCTGAACTTGAAAGTGGTAGACCACATCGATCCCTGTGCGTTCCAGAAATTGGTCGATCAGCGCTTTAATTGCTGTATCCAAACCTAAATCGTCCAGCAGCGTGGGTCGCAAATTATGGGAAATTTGTCGTACCTCTTTGATGGTTTGGCCAATCAAATCACTGGCCTTGTCTAACTCGCATTGAACAATGGTTTCATCGTGCTCACGTTTTAGCTTATTTCCCGCCAATTCAATACGGAATTTACAACTCACTAACAATTGATTAATGCCGTCGTGCAATTCACGCGAAAAGCCACGACGCTCATTCACCTGCAAGCGCATGAAACGCTGCGCCAATTCTTTGAGCCGCGAGTCCGCCAACTTATGTTCATGAAGATTGATCGCCAACCCCAGCAGAATCACCAAGATCACGGTAATCACCACCACCACGATCACACTAAAAAAGCTGCGTTGAATGTTGTCGTTCATCGTCGCTTGGGTGTTAGCTAATTCGGCGTAAATATCATCTAAGTACAAGCCCGTTCCCATCATCCAATTCCATCGATTAATGGAAATGACGTAACCAAGCTTGTCTTCTTGCTTCATTAATGGCGGTTTTTCCCAAATGTATCGATGATAACCACCACCCGCTTGCGCCGCTTTGATTAAGCCTTGGATCAAGTGATTGCCTGAACGATCCTGAAATTCCCACAGGTTTTTACCAACAAAATCCGGCTGAGTCGGATGCACCAAATTAACGCCTGACATTTCATACGCAAAAAAGTAGCCGTCGTCTTCATAACTTAAATTCGCGAGAATTTTTTTAACTTGAAATTGCGCTTCCGCTTCGCTTAGTGATTCGTTCTCTAGCACCGGACGAATCGCCGACATGGCAATATTGACGTGATTTTTCAGCGCTTGTTTCTTGGCATTCACCAAGTTGTATTCGTAAATAGACAATTCCTGCGAAGCAAGATCACGGGCAGACTGAAGCCCCAAATAAGTAATAATCGCCGTCGCAACAATTAAGGGTGCAATGGCAAGTAAGATAATTTTACTTTTTAAACGCACGGAAGAGACCTTCTTTATTATTTTCATGTTGCCGACATCACACGACCAGCGGGCTTTTTCCCACTCAGAAAAAACAGCAAAAAAAGCGGGTAACCACCCGCTTTTCGTTTTCCCTGTATAACACTATTTTGATCAGCCCATGCCATACCAAGTCGGAAAGACCATAATACTGGCTAAAACTAGGATCTGGATCAAAATAAACGGCATCACACCTTTGTAAATGTCTGTGGTTCTGATCGAACTAGGCGCAACCCCTTTGAGATAGAATAGACTAAATCCAAAGGGCGGCGTGAGAAACGAGGTTTGTAAGTTCATCGCGATCAAGATCGCAAACCACACCATATTAATGCCCAAGGCTTCCGCGACTGGCGCTAAAATTGGCACGATGATGAAAGCAATTTCAACAAAATCGATGAAGAATCCCAAGATCAAAATGGCAATCATCGCCAAGATAATAAAGCCCCATTTTTCGCCCGGTAAGCTCAGCAATGCTTCTTCAACAATGTAATCGCCACCGGTGTAACTGAATGCCATCGAAAACGCCGTAGCGCCCATCAAAATAGCAAACACCATCGCGGTGACTTTCACTGTTTCCAAACCACTGTCGTAAAGCATTTTCCAACTGAATTGACGGTAAATCAGCGCCAAAATAATTGCGCCAACACCGCCTAATGCAGACGATTCCGTCGGTGTCGCAATACCCGTAAAGATAGAACCCAAGACGATTAAAACAAGCGCCAAAGGAGGAATGATCGCTTTCAGCGCGCTGCGAATTTGTTCCGCGCGTGTCTCCTTGTCTAAGTCTTGAGGCATGGCCGGCGCCATCTCAGGATTCAAAAAAGTCAGGATCAAAATATAAACAATGTAACAACCAATCAACACCATGCCCGGCATAAGCGCGGCTTGGAACAGATCGCCCACTGGAATACCTAAAACGTCGCCTAGAATAATCAAAATAATGGACGGAGGAATGATTTGCCCCAGGGTGCCAGAAGCACAAATGGTGCCGCAGGCTAAGGACTTGTTGTAGTTGTATTTCAGCATCACTGGCAGCGAGATAAGACCCATTGCTACCACACTGGCACCAACCACACCGGTCGACGCGGCCAATAGCGCGCCTACTAAAATAGTCGAAATGGCCAAACCGCCTCGCACGCCGCCAAAGAGTTTCCCCATGGCTTCTAGTAGCTGCTCGGCTAATCTGGTTTTCTGTAACACGATGCCCATAAAGACAAACAAAGGCACCGCCATCATGACCGTATTTTCCATGTAACTTTGGATACGGAAAGGCATGAAGGCAAACATATCGAAACCTTCGGCAAACACGCCGAAAATCAAGGCAATACCGCCAAAAGTGAAGGCAACAGGGAAGCCCAGTAATAGCATTACTAAGGCAACAAAAAACATGATTATACCAATCATAAACAACCTATAAGTTTAAAATGGTGACAAGAATTAATGCTGAATAGGCGGATGTGAGAAACCGTCTTCGCTCACGCCACGCAGCACATTAATACAGCGAATAATCATGCCTAAGCCACTAATGGCCATAGAGAAAAAGGCAAAAGGGATAACCGCTTTAATAATCCAACGATAAGGTAAACCACCTGGGTCACCGCTGGTTTCACCAAGAGAAAATGCTTCGTATGAGAACCCTACGCCGTAATAGCCGACTAGTAAGGTAAAAGGCATTAGGAAAAAAACGCAGCCAAATAAATCGATCCATGCTTTGCCTCGAATGGACAAATTCTCATAAATTAGATCCACACGAACATGCCCGCCATGCTGAATACCATAAGGAATACCCAACAAGAAAATGGCCGCATAAAGATGCCATTCCAACTCTTGCATACCAATGGACACATCGTTAAAGGCATAACGCATCAAAACGTCGTAAAACACATTGAACAGCAGAGCGATAAACAAGACCGTGGAGACGACACCAAGCACGTTTGAAAAACGCGCAATGCCTCGTTCTAGGTGAATTAAAAACATGACGAACTCCTAGACAAAACAAAGCGGATGCTCAGCACCCGCCCTGTTTAGAGGTTTTATTCTGCTAAGCTATCTACGCTATCAAGGTAGGCACGATCAGAAATATTGGTCCAAACGCGTACCTTCTTCAGGTATTTCGCTTGAGAATCCAAAATTTCTTTCGCTAAAGGATCTTCCGCTGCTTTTTCATCAAGAAGCTCTTGGTTGGCTTTTTTCATCGCCATCAGCACGTCTTTCGGGAAGGTTTTTACTTGAACATTCGGGTATTCCGTTTTCATGGTCGCCCAGTTTTCTGCGCTCTCATGGTAAGACTGAATGTACATGTCGTAAGACGCAAGCTTCATAGAAGTGCGAAGGATCTCACGAAGATCGTCTGGTAATTTTTTCCACGTACGCTCGTTCACAAGGAACTGAAGTTCCGTTGCTGGCTCATGCCAACCTGTGTAGTAGTAAGGCGCAATTTTGTGGAAACCCATACGCAAATCAAGAGACGGTCCAACCCATTCCAACGCATCAATCGTACGACGCTCAAGCGCGGTGTAAAGTTCACCAGACGCGATATTGGTTGGTTTTGCACCCAGTTTCGCTAGGACTTCACCAGCAAAACCTGGAATACGCATTTTCAGACCTTGTAGGTCATCAAGGGAATTGATTTCTTTTTGGAACCAACCACCCATTTGGTTACCAGTATTACCACCTGGGAACGACAACAGACCGAACGGTTGATACACTTTTTGCATCAAATCCATACCGCCGCCGTAGTAGAACCAGCCGTACTGTTCTGGCGTGATCATACCGAATGGCATCGTGGTGAAATATAAAGTGTTAGGCACTTTGCCTTTCCAGTAATAAGACGCGGAATGACCCATGTCGTATTGACCAGAACGCACCATATCAAACACACCCAAAGGCGCTTTGTGTTTGTTGGCAGAATCGATGGTGATTTTCAAACGTCCGTTGGACATTTCGTCAGCGATACGCGCCATGTTTCGTGGGGCATCACCGAAAATAGGGAAGTTAGACGACCATGTTTCTGCCATCTTCAATTTATACACTCTCTCCGCTGAAAAAGCAGGCAGGGAAAAAGTACTAACAGCAACCGCAGCGGCGGCAACCAGAGTCGTGATTTTTAAGGATTTCATTGTTTTTATCATCCTGTTCTGTATTTATTTTTATAAAACATAGTTAAGCAGGATGGATAATCGCGCGTATAGAAAGTGCAAACAATTCGTACGAATACCGAGTAAAAACGCGGAAACCACTTACAGGGCTCCGTATTACTACGTAGTAATGCGAAATTAAATTAAGAGAAAGGCGATGCCAATAGACGCTGTAAATGGGATTCAATGGCCTCGGCGAAGACACGATATTGGTTAGCGTTAGGATGAAGAAAATCATTCATCACATCACTGGTCAGCCGACCATTTTCATCCAAAAACTGGTGATTAATATCAAGAAAAAACACACGTTTTTCATCCGCATAAGTGCGAATAATCTGATTCACTTGCTCATTCAACACCCGCAGTTTCTGTGTTGGCTTTGCGCTACGAGGAAAGACCGCCAAGAGCAATATTTTGGTGCGCGGAAGCTTCTCGCCCAATACATCTAATATTGTCTTAATGCCCAACGCAGTGTCTTCCGCTTTATCCATACGATGACCCGCGTTATTGGTTCCAACTAATAAAACCAATAACTTAGGCTGAATATTGTCGATTTCACCATGAGCCAATCGCCATAAAACATGCTCAGTGCGATCTCCATTAAAGCCAAGATTCAGTGCGTGCCTTGGTTGATAAAATGCCTCCCACACATCCGCGCCTTCTTTCTCCCACGCTTGCGTGATGGAATCCCCAAGAAACACCAGATCCACACGATCCATCGTATTTTTTTCAGCGAGCTTTGCTTCATGGCGAGGCAACCACCAGACCGTGTCTTGTGGAGCTGGCGTAACCGATAAACACTTTGACTGGTTAATTGGCTTTTCCATCATAAATTACGTCCTAAAAAGTGCGTTCCTGGAATCGGGTTGAAACTTACCGGATCACAAGGCTCAAACCCCAAGCGAATATACAAGCGTCTTGCGGTTTCAAAATCCGCTAACACATCCAAACACATACGTTGATAGCCATTTCCCTTGGCACAAGACATAAGCTTAGTGACTAATTTCTCGCCCAAACGATGACCACGTTCAGTTGGACGAATATAAACTCGCTTCATTTCACAAACAGCAGCATCAACTCGACGAAAGGCGCCACAGCCAACCACTTCACTATATTTCCAGATAAGTAACACCACACCATTGGGAAGCGAGTATTTACCATCCAGAGCAATAAATTCTTGTTCGTTTTGTTGGTAGTCCAAGCTCACCGGAGCTGACGCAATATACTCACGAAAAATAGCTAACACATTGTCATTGTCTTGTGGGAAATCGGCAGGGCGAATGGAAAACATGACGCATCCTTAACGTTAAAAACTTAATGGTCAAAATAATACCGACAAAACAACCTGAAAAACAAAGCTTAATAGAACCCTTTTAAGCTTTAAGGCAAAACCATACTCCTTTATGATCTCTGCACTCTAAAACGACATCATTAAAGAGATAGCACAGTGGGCATTATTCTTTTTTACATCAAAAAAACCGTTGGCATGATGTTAATGCCGATTCCGCTAACACTGTTGATAATGTGCTTGTCATTATTACTCATGAGAAAGCGCCCTAAAACCGCCAAGTTTTTCTTATTCTGCGGGATACTTTTATTGGGATTAACCAGTTGGAATCCGATGGCAGATCGACTTATTTCGACCGTTGAAAAAGACATGTACATCTTTGATATCAAAAAACCAGTCGACGTCGTTATAGTGCTCGGCAGCGGACACAAAGACTTAAACAACACGCCTGCTGTGATGAAGCTAGGAAGCAGCGCCCTGTTTCGTCTTGAGGAAGGATTACGCATTTTATCCGCCAACCCCAACGCAACCTTGTTCGTTTCTGGTTATTCAGGTGGTATGTCAGAATCCCACGCCGTCGTCATGCGCAACGCCGCAATAGAATTGGGCGTGAGCCCGAATAAGATCCGCACCTTCCCACTCGCCAAAGACACCCAAGACGAAGCCTATAGCATGGCACCTTACTTGAAAGGAAAACGCGTCGCTTTAGTCACCGAAGCATCACATTTAAAACGGGCTACTATCTTCTTCAAGCAAGCGGGAATAAACACCATACCCGCGCCCGCCATGTACTTAGGATCCGAAAAAAGCGATTGGCAACTCAACGCCAATGCCAGCTACAAAAGCGAACGCGCTTTTTACGAATGGCTTGGGCGCACTTGGCAATGGATTAAGGAGTAAGCAATGACATCTAAAATGACATTTGAAGCGGATAAGAGAGATGACCCAATATCTCACGATACTTGGTTAACACAGCAAATAAACACCGCTTTCGAGAATATGGAAAACGGCCTTGCTGTATTTGTATCAAACGAAGAAGCCAATACTCAGATGGCAGATTTTAAAGCGGAAATTTGTGCTAAAAGTAAGCTTTTATAGTTACACTGCCTTATAAATTAAACTCGTAATGGCTGCCATCGGGCAATTCAACATCCACGGTTAGTTTGCCACCAGCACCTTCAACATAACGCTTCAAAGTCGATAGCTTTACATCACGGCCTTTGCGTTCCATGCCTGCAATCGTTGGTTGTTTCACGCCAAGCGTGTTTGCCATATCCTCTTGAGTGATATGCATGCGTTCACGTAACTGGGCGAGATGAATGCCAAGCACCATGTCTGCCGCTTTTTTACGGGCATTTTTTACTATTTTAGGCTTCTGATCTGAAATTAACTTATCAAGCGTTCTAGCCATTACTCACCTCGACTTTTTAGATTCAGTAGATGCTTTTCAAATTCTCTATCTGCAACTGGAATCATCTGTTCATAAAATCGCTTATCTTTCCCTGTTTTCTCCCCAGCACACAATAAAATACCGGTTCTGCTTGGATTGAATGCATAGAGCGAGCGGATAGGGTTGCCCTTACTTTGCACTCTTAGCTCTTTCATATTGCTGAACTTCGAGCCATTCACAGCATCAGCATAAGGCCTAGATAATTGAGGTCCTTTTTGCTGTAGCAAAAGCAATGTTGCCAACACGTTTTCTTTATCAATGTCTTCCAGAGTTTCAAACCATTCATCAAAAACATCCGTTGTTTCTTACTCCACATAAATTCCCTTTTATATAAAATAATAGCTTTTAAACTATATAGCCTTAAGCCTATTTTATCAATAAAAAAAAGCAGCACCCATCACTGGACACTGCTTTTTAATATTTTAAAGGTAGTGAATTCCTAATGAATCAAACCTGAAACAAAAAATTCTTAATCAGGTCTTTGCCGCCTTCTGTGGCGAAGGATTCTGGGTGAAATTGAATCCCTTGAATCGGGTATTCTTTATGACGAATGCCCATGAGTTCGAACTTACCGCCTTGGTGAATCGTCGCGATATCGTTGAAGTCGACTTCTTTTAAATCCCCCACCGAGGCCGTGACTTCTAGCACATCGGGGAAACTTTCCGCTTCGGCGATTAATGAGTGATAACGCATGACTTCTAGCTGGTCTGGAATGTCGTGGAAGATGCCTTCGCCGTTGTGCGTAATCGGGCTAGTTTTCCCGTGCATCGGCAAGGGCGCCTTGACGACGTTACCGCCGAACACATGACAAATTCCCTGCATTCCCAAGCAAACGCCCATCAAAGGAACGGTTTTACCGAACGCCAGAATCACATCAGCACAAATACCAAAATACGCTTTGTCGTCAGGCGAACCAGGCCCAGGGGAAATAATAATACGATCTGGCGCGGCGGCACGAATGTCGTCTAATGTCACTTCGTCGTTACGTTTTACGATCACCTCAAAAGCGTCAATTTCACCTCGGCTTTGCTCGGTTTCCAACACTTCACCAATAAACTGATACAAGTTGTAAGTGAAGGAGTCGTAGTTGTCGATAATATACACTTTCATCTGTCTTTCTTTCATGTCTGATTCCCTTACGCTTTGGATACTGGCGCGAAGCTGTCTAACACACGTTTGGTGCCAGCAAATTTGCGTTGGATTTCTTCGTATTCGTCTTCTGCGTTTGAGTCGTATACGTTACCGCCGCAGGTTTGTACGTAGGCTTTGTTGCCATTGGCGAACACGGTGCGAATCGGAATCGCAAACATGCAATCGCCATTAAACGAGAACTGACCCACCGCGCCGCCATAAGGACCACGACCGTCGTTTTCCAAATCATCGATGATTTTCATCGCTTCGATTTTTGGCGCGCCCGTCAAGGTTCCTGCAGGGAAGTTACTCGCCAACGCCGAGAACATATCGTGATCTTCGGCCATGATGCCGACAATTTCACTGGAAATGTGCTGAACGTGACTGAAACGTTTAATGTCCATCAAAGAGCGAACTTTCACCGTACCAAAACGCGCCACACGACCAATGTCGTTGCGATGCAAATCGACAATCATATTATGTTCAGCGATTTCTTTCGGATCATTCAACAACGCACGCGCTAACGCCGTGTCTTCTTTTTCGTCTACACCACGCTTCGCCGTGCCCGCTAACGGGAAGGTTTCCATTTCCCCTTGGCGAACGCGGAACAACAATTCTGGGCTCGCGCCGATGACTTTTTGCTCGCCAAACTTGATATAATACATTTGCGGTGACGGATTCACTTCGCGTAATTGCTCGTACAAGTTAATGGTGTCGCCTTCCATATCAAACCATTTTTTGAAGCCGACTTCGCACTGGAAGATCTTACCTTCGACGATGTCTTGCTTCACTTTAGCCACTGCATCCGCGTGATCCATTTTACTCATGGATTCACCCGCTGGCGTGACAACGAAGGCGCCATTTTCCGGCGTTGGTTCCGCCATCATGGCTTGCACAAGGTCTAAACGATTGCCGCCAGCATCCGACTCCTCATAGTAGAAGTACGTCACTTCGCCCGTCATTTTGTCCAGAATTAGGCCATCTTTGTACAAACCAAAACGGAACGCATCAAACATCTCGCTGGCTTGAAGGTCTAAACTTGGCTCGAAATAGTTCATACTGTCGTAACCGATATAACCCGTTAAACCGCCCGCAAAACCACGAGACAAAATATTCTGTGGCACAATGCTGCGCAGCAAGTAATAAGGGTTATCGGATTCGTAAGATTCCGTGCTGCCATCACGCTCTTGGATAAACAACTGCTTGCCTTCCGCCCAGATGAGTTTTTCAGGGTCAAAACCAATAATCGAATGGCGGGAAATAAAGCTCTCTTCGCCAAGGGATTCCAGCATAAAACAGTGCTCAAATCGCTTTTCGACCTTCTTAAACAAGTCAAAAAAATCACAGTCAGAACTGATGGTAACGTACTTAGGTTTGCGCGGTAGCGATATACGCTCCGGCTTTTTATTGGATTGACTCATGCTTCTTTTAATTCCTTAAATGCTCGGGAACCACGGGTCACCGTGGCAATACCTACGCCCAACTGCTTCGCAATTTCGCGCTGCGGCACGCCTTGTTCCAACAGGGAAAATATTTGCAACCTGTGCTGCATCTCATTGATTTCATTCGGCGTGAGCAGCGCTTTTAAACGCTTCTCCAACACCGCTTTGTCATCGGCTTCGGTTAAAAACTGGACCAAGTCTTTCATAGGCACTTCTATCTGATAAACCGTTATGTATTCACGTACTAGTACAGTATAGAATTTAAGAAGAGTAAGCAACCATATAAAGTGATAAAAATTAAAGTTTGGATTTTACCAAAAGCCTCTCCTCTAACCATTCCAACATTTTGCCGTATCCAGCCCGTATTTTAACTTTTATCGCCACCATTTTAACCTAAGCGATACTACCGCCTTGTCTTCATTGCTATGACATTCTAACTTCGTGGTGTCTCTATCATTCAGGAATAAAACAATGATTTTCATCAAAGCCAAAAACTTCACGGCGGATCGCGCTTGGGGCGCGTTGGACATTGCCAATATGAATGGCGTGACAACACGTTTGCATTGGACGGATCAGCCATATAAATGGCATATCAATGATGGTGAGGAAGTGTTTGTGGTGCTGGATGGCGAGGTGAATATGCATTATCGAAAAGACAATGCAGAGCACGTTCAACGAATGTCGGTGGGCGATATTTTCTTCGCGGCAATTGGTACAGAACACGTTGCGCACCCCATTGGCGAGGCGCGCATTTTGGTGATAGAAAAAGAAGGCAGCGTGTAGTTACAAGAACATGCCGCCGGACGCTTCGATTCGTTGTCCTGTCATCCAGCCCGCTTCTTGACTGAAGAACAACCCAACCACACCGCCAATATCCTCCGCTTCACCCACACGACCCAACGCCGTAATCGATGACACCATTTGGTTCATTTGTTGATTGTCGCGAATATTGCCATCACGGAAATCCGTTGCGATTGCACCGGGTGCAATGGTATTCACTCGAATTTGTCGCGCGGCGAGCTCTTTCGCCATATAGCGCGTCATCACTTCGACTGCGCCTTTTGCCATGGCGTAGGCGGCGGAACCCGGCAAGCTAAAACGCGCCAAACCCGACGACACATTCAAAATATGACCGCCGTCTTTCATGAATGGCAACAAGGCTTGCGTTAAAAAGAATGGGCCTTTGACGTGAATCGCCAACATGTCTTCCAGCTCAGCGTACGTGGTTTCTTCTATGCTGGCGTGCAATCCTGTGCCGGCGTTGTTTAGTAAGTAATCGAAGTCCTCTCGACCGAATTCCCGTTGTAATATACTTTTAACCTGCTGGGTAAACGCTGTAAATGCCGACACATCGCGTGTGTCTAATGGCATTGCATAGGCTTTTTGACCTTTTTGTCGAATGGCTTCGACCACTTCTTGCGCCGCCCCACTGTTGCTGTGATAAGTGAATAATACGTCTACGCCTTTATCCGCCAATGCCAACGCGCTGCTTCTGCCTAAACCACGGCTGCCGCCGGTAATGATTGCTAACTTGTTCATCATTTTCTCCACACTATTTTATCGGAAGGATGTCGCTGCTAAGCCACGTTGGCCTTCTGCAGTGTGTGTAGAATAGGCGTTAGATTATGATCAATAAACACACATAAAGTGATATCATTGTTCGGATTAAACGAACAAAAAAAGAGGAGGGGATTATGGATAAATTCGACGCCATGCAACGTTTTGTTTTGGTCGCTCAGTCTGGCAGTTTTACCAAGGCCGCCGACGCACTGGGTTTGCCAAAATCGAGTATTTCCAGCGCGGTACAAGGGCTCGAAAAGTCTCTCGGTACTCGGCTTTTTCATCGCAGCACACGCAGCATCACCTTAACGCAAGACGGCGAAACCTACTTGCCACAATGCCAAGCGCTACTGGCAGAATTAGACGCGGTCGGAAGCCAGTTTCAACGCAACCCAAATGATGTTCGTGGCGTACTCAGAATCGACATGCCCAGCCGCTTTGCAAGCACCGTGGTGATGCCTCATCTTGCCGATTTTATCGAGCACTACCCGAATATCCGCTTGAAAATCAGCAGCGCAGATTATCGTGTGGATCCGATAAAAGAAGGTATCGATTGCGTAATTCGAGTGGGTGAACTGGACGACAGTAGCTTAATCGCCCGACCGTTAACGCAATACCGAAGCCTCAACTGCGTATCGCCACACTATGCAGAGCAACATGGCGTTCCTCGCACCCTTGGCGACTTAGCGAATCATAAACTGATCGAATATTCCCACACACTGGGCAATCTCGATGCGCAATTTGAATACATGGAAGGGGAAAAGGTAAAACAAGAACCCATGCCGAGCAGCTTGGCCGTGAATGGCACCGACGCGTATTTGAACGCCTGTTTATTTGGACTTGGCATTGCTCAAATCCCCGCCATTGGCGTGGAAAGTTTGATCAAAGAAGGCTCTCTTATTGCAATTTTGCCTCAATACGAAGCCGAACCCATGCCCGTTTCTTTGCTTTACCCATCACGCCGACAGCCACCAAAACGCTTGGTTGTGTTCATGGATTGGCTGCAACTCATCGTGGCAGAAACACAGAAAAAATAAACGTCTTTTAGCCAAGTGATTGAAACCTATCTGTTTTGAAAAACAGCCTTATCTATATTCCAAAAAAGTTTAATATCGGTCATTGTAATAACTAAATCATTTAATTAATCTGTGCACCCTTTAAGAATGATTGTTAAAAATACCCGAGGATATTATGAAATCTACACCACGTTTTTTAAAAGCCGTTGTTGGCTCTTTATTGTTGAGCGGAGCCGTTCAAGCGTCGGCTGCTGATCAAACTATCCTGAACACCTCTTACGACATCGCTCGTGAATTGTTCGCCACTTACAACCCAACATTCGAAAAACACTGGTTAGAAACCACCGGTAAAACCATCGAAATCAAACAGTCTCATGCTGGCTCTTCAAAACAAGCCAATGCCATCATGAATGGTTTGCAAGCAGACGTGGTGACTTTTAACCAAGTCACCGATGTTCAAGTTTTGCATGACAAAGCGAAAATGATTTCAGCGGATTGGAAAAACGAATTTCCGAATGCAAGTTCGCCTTATTATTCAACAACGGCGTTTCTTGTTCGTAAAGGCAACCCGAAAAACATCCAAAACTGGGGCGATTTAGCCCGTGATGGTGTGGCCTTAGTTTTCCCGAACCCTAAAACCTCGGGCAACGGTCGCTATACTTATTTAGCGGCACAAGGTTATGCGCAAAAAACCTTTGGTAAAGACAATCAAACTAAGATCGATGACTTTCTAGGCACTTTCCTGAAAAACGTCTCTGTATTTGATACAGGTGGCCGTGGTGCAACAACAACGTTCGTTGAACGTGGCATTGGTGATGTGTTGATTACCTTTGAATCGGAAGTAAACAACATCCGTAATCAATACGGTGCCGACAAATACGAAGTGGTTGTACCAAAAACGTCTATCTTGGCCGAGTTCCCAGTTGCCGTTGTCGCTAAGAACGCGAAGAAACACGGTACAGAAGCCGTGTCTCATGAATATTTGAATTACTTGTACAGCGAAGATTCACAGCGTCTTCTTGCGGGTTTTAACTACCGCATCCATAACGATGTTGTTAAAGCCGAATTTGCGGATAAATTCCCTGAAGTCACGCTATTAACCGTAGAAGAGATTGCGGGTGGCTGGCCAAAAGCGACTAAAGAAATCTTTAAAAATGGTGGTAAACTAGACCAACTTCAGCGCCGCTAAGATCAGAATAGAGAACAACTGGCCGGATACGCTTGCGTGTCCGGCTTTTCTGTCTCTGAGCAATCCGTTTATTGCTGGATGTCGACGATAATGGCACACGCGCTTTGACACACTTTTCTTGAGACCATAATAGGCAAATACATGGCAACACATTTAAGCGCAGCCGATACCCGGCCTCGCCATAAACGAGTACTGCCCGGACTGAGCTTAAGCTTGGGAACCTCCCTGCTTTTTATCAGCTTGATTCTCCTTTTACCCATGACAGGACTGGTGATGCAGTCCGTTGATATGGGCTGGGATCGATACTGGCAAGTCATCAGCGACGAACGTGTTGTCGCCAGTTATAAAGTCACCCTATGGGCGGCGCTCTTGGCGTCTATTTTTAACGGTTTCTTTGGTCTGTTGCTCGCGTGGGTTTTGGTGCGTTATGACTTCCCCGGACGCCGTATTTTAGATGCATTAGTGGATTTGCCTTTTGCTTTACCGACTGCGGTTGCCGGTATCACCTTGGCCACCTTGTATGCTCAAAATGGTTGGTACGGACAAATACTCGAAAGTATCGGCATTAAGGTCGCTTACACACCGTGGGGCATTGTGCTCGCCATGGCGTTTACCAGTATTCCATTTGTGGTCCGAACCGTTCAGCCTGTTTTGGAAGAACTGTCGCCTGAAGAAGAGGAAGCGGGCATGACGCTAGGCGCGTCCGATTGGTCGGTGTTTCGTCGTGTGATTTTTCCTGCTTTATGGCCAGCCTTAATGACAGGCATTGCGCTGTCATTCACCCGCAGCTTGGGGGAATTTGGCGCGGTCATCTTTATCGCGGGCAACATGCCATACGTCAGTGAGATCACTTCTTTGATGATTTTTGTTAGCTTACAAGAATTCGACTTCCCTGCGGCGAGCGCCATTGCGTCCGTTGTGTTGATGGCGTCGTTGATTCTTTTATTCGCGATCAATATCTGGCAAGCGCGTTACTTACGCCGCCTTCACGGACGCAGCTAGGAATATATTATGTCTTCTCACCAAGCTCCCGGACAACGCCACCAGCTCAGAGTCGGTGACAGCCCTTGGGTAAAAGGCCTGTTAATTGGCTTTACCTTATTTTTGACCGTGATACTGCTGGTTGTGCCGCTTATCGCTATTTTCCAGCAAGCCTTTGTGGAAGGTGCCGCGCATTATTTCAATAGCCTGTTGGAAGCTGATACGTTGCACGCCATTGGTTTAACCCTTGTAGTCGCGGCGCTCACAGTGCCGATCAATCTGGTGTTCGGCGTTATGTTGGCGTGGTCAGTGACCCGCTTTGAATTCCCCGGTCGTAAGATTTTGATGACCTTGATGGACATCCCTTTTGCCGTTTCCCCCGTCGTGGCCGGTTTGCTGTACCTCTTGCTGTACGGCAACAACGGTTGGATCGGCTCTTGGCTGTATGACCAAGACATTCAATTGATGTTTGCTTGGCCGGGAATCGTCATGGTCACCGTGTTTGTCACTTGTCCATTTGTGGCGCGGGAATTGATTCCTCTAATGCAACAACAAGGTCGCGAAGACGAAGAAGCCGCGGTCATTCTTGGCGCTTCTGGCTGGCAATTATTCCGCCGCGTCACCTTGCCGAATATCAAATGGGCGCTAATTTATGGCGTCATCCTCACTAACGCGCGGGCCGTCGGAGAGTTCGGCGCAGTGTCTGTGGTGTCCGGTAATATTCGAGGCGAGACCAATACTTTGCCGTTGCACGTTCAGTTGCAATACGAGGATTACCAAGCCGCTGCCGCCTTCGCCAGCGCCTCGTTATTGGCGATGATCGCCCTACTCACATTGCTACTGAAAGCCTTTATCGAATGGCGTCAGGAACGCAGTTTAAACATTGAAGCAGAAAAAGAAAGACAGGTGACACAATGAGCATTTTGATTGAAAACATTTCCAAAACCTTTGGGCATTTTCAAGCCTTGTCACCTTTGTCTTTGGATATCAATGAAGGCGAAATGATCGGCTTGCTTGGACCATCAGGTTCAGGAAAAACCACACTGTTGCGCATTATTGCGGGATTAGAAGGGGCAGACACGGGCCGTATTCAATTTGGCGACCGAGACGTGACCAACTTGCATGTGCGTGATCGTCGTGTCGGTTTTGTGTTCCAAAACTACGCGCTGTTTCGTCATATGACAGTAGCGGATAACGTGGCATTTGGGCTAGAAGTCTTACCTCGTAAAGAGCGACCAAGTGCAACAGAAATCAAAAAACGTGTGATGCATTTACTCGACATGGTTCAGCTGTCTCACCTTGCTAACCGTTTTCCATCACAACTTTCTGGTGGTCAAAAACAACGTATCGCTTTGGCCCGCGCTTTGGCAACACAACCGGAAGTCTTGTTGCTCGACGAACCGTTTGGTGCTCTGGACGCAAAAGTACGCAAAGAACTTCGTCGCTGGTTACGTGGATTACATGACGAATTAGGCTTCACCAGCGTGTTTGTGACTCACGACCAAGAAGAAGCCTTGGAACTGTCGGATCGTGTTGTCGTCATGAGCAATGGGAACATAGAACAAATCGACCAACCAGGTGCGCTTTACGCGTCGCCAAACAGCCGATTTGTATTCGACTTCCTTGGCAATGCCAATGTTTTTGAAGGCAACGTTGAAAACGGAAAATGGCATAATCAGCAAGCAAACATTGTTTTGCCAGCCGGTTTAGAAGAAAAAGGGGCTGGGGAAAAAGACGGACAGCTTTACATTCGATCTCACGAATTCTTCGTTTCGAAAGAACCAACCGCACAGGCAAACTTGCCATTGCGCGTCATCGCCATTAACCCAATTGGTGCCGAAGTTCGTCTAGAACTCACACCGATTGATTGGCAAAGTAACGACGTCTGGGAAATCGACCTGCCTCACAAAGCGTTCGACAAGAACTGCTTCGAGAAAGGCCAAACCTTGTACGTTACCCCAAAAGCCGGTTACTTCTTTGCCCACGATGCAACGCAACCTGTGCTATTGAATTGGGAAACAGAGAAGGCCGTCGCGGCGACAACAGCGTAATTCAACCATGATTAAGAGCGACGCTCCTTGTGTCGCTCTTTCTAAAGCTTCATCAAACTCTTGATATGGCAAAACGCAGCGCGACCGAGTGCATCGACGTTATAGCCGCCTTCCAACACCGAGACGACTTTCCCGTCACAATGGCGATCCGCCACGTCCATAAGAAGATCGGTGATCCAAGTAAAATCGGATTCACTTAATCTTAATTGCCCCATTGGGTCTTCTTTGTGCGCATCGAAGCCCGCAGAGATCAGAATTAATTGAGGCTTGAACGCATCAAGTGCCGGCAATAATTGCTCTGTAATAATGGCTTTAAACGCCTCACTACCAGAACCCGCTTCTAGCGGCATGTGTAAAATATTATCGTGCGATGCCCCCGGATCGCTGTACGGATAAAACGGATGCTGATAGCTAGACGCGTATAACACAGCCGGATCCGTCTTGAATATGTCTTCCGTTCCGTTCCCATGATGCACATCGAAATCAACAATCGCGACGCGCTCTAAACCGTGGTGAAGCACCGCGTGACGTGCGCCCACCGCAATGTTGTTGAACAGACAAAAACCCATGGCTTTATCGTATTCTGCATGATGTCCCGGTGGACGAATCGCGCAAAATGCGTTGTCCATTTCACCCGCCATCACTAAATCCACTGCTTGCACCACCGAACCCGCCGCATATAAGGCGGCATCAAGCGTGTGCGGCATCATAATGGTTTCTGGCTCCAACTCGACGTGACCCTCTTCCGGTGCGCGAGCATAAATGGAATTCACATAGGCTTCATCGTGCGTTCTTACTAACTGTTCTCGCGTGGCGGGTTCGGCGTCGATGCGACGTAAGTAATCCATTAACTGCCCAGTGATCAGGCGATTTTGAATCGCACCTAGACGCAAAGGAGACTCTGGGTGATCGTCTCCCATGTTATGGCGATCGCAGTAAATGTGTGTGATATAAGCGGTTGTCATTTTTTATCCAGATGTTTTTTTATTTTTAGCTATTCATAATCAAGCCATGAATGACAAAGACAGTCCACCCTACCATAGTCTACAATTCGTACATAAGAAGACTGTGCTACTGTCATAGTATGTTTTTGAGCAGCAGGAGAAACCACGTGAGCCAACACGCATTGCAACCGTTACTCGCCCCAACCTCCATGGTCATTTTGACGGGCGACGAGCCTAAAGACCCCTTAATGCTGGCGTTATTGCAATCACTGATTCACGCACACACGACCAACTCGGCCAAAAAATGCCCTATCAGTTTAGTCGGTATCGAACCCGCAACGCCTTCCTCTTTTCCACTTTTTCCAGCACTGAATGCATTAACACACAGCTCAGACCTCGCGGTGCTGGTTGGCACGTATTCGAACACGTCGATGGAAGACATTATTGCCGGCTGTGGCGCAGCAGGCATTGGCTCGCTGCTCATGCTGTCTTGGACGGGCGAACCTCAAGACACACTGCTCGATGTATTACGCCAACACAACGTTCGTTTGCTCGGCCCAAACAGCTTTGGTGTTTGTCGACCAAAGCAAGGCGTTTTTGCTTGGCTGGGTTTGACTCAACCCCTACCGGGAAGATTGGCGCTGATGTCGCAATCTGGCACAGTGGCCAGCGCTTTAGTCGACTGGGCTACGTGGCAAGGCATCGGTTTTTCGCAAGTAGTGTCGATGGGAACCCCTGTCGATGTCATGCCGTCGCAAGTCTTGGATTATTTGTCCACCGATTACGACAGCCAAGCCATCTTGATGTATTTACAAAAAATTGGCCGGCCCACTCGCTTCCTCAGCAGTTTGCGTGCCACAGGCCGAAGCAAGCCGGTTGCCGTTGTCACCGAGCATTCCATTGGTGCTGACGAACGCGTGCTCGATGCCGCACTCAGTCGAACCGGCGCGGTTCGTGGGCGACGCTTAAACGATTTGATTGCCGCTGCGTCGGTCATGACCAACGCTCGTCGAGTAAAAGACGGATCCTTGTTAATCATCGGGAACGGCGCAGGACCGGGCGAACTCGCGGCGCAACGGGCGATGGAACTCGACATCGATTTGCTCAACCCAGAAGGCGACCTGCGCAGCAAACTTGAATCCACCATGGCAGGTCGTGGTGGCATTGGCCCAGTGACGACTGTTTGGGCGAGTTGTGCGACGGATTTGTTTATTGATCTCGCGGCGGACGCACTAAGCAGCTCGGAATGCGGTGCGGTATTGCTAACGTTAAGTCCAACCGCGTTGATCGACATCGATTCACTGTACGATTTAATCACCCAGTTACATCGCACGCAGAAGAAGCTGGTGATGGTGTGTTTACTCGGTGGCGGCAACATGACGAACATGCGTACGCGCATTAATGAAGCCGGTATTCCTACATTTCGAACCCCTGAAACCGCCATTGAAGGCTTTCAGTTTTTAGTACAATTTCAACGCAATCAATTGCTCGCCAAACAAGCGCCAGACAGTCATGCATTTCGCTTTAAAATCGATGTCTCTGAAGCAACAAAGACACTCAATGCGCTGTTCAAAAGCGGTCAAAAAACACCTCACGCCGAGGAGCTTCGTGATATTTTTGAGCTGTTTCATATTCGCATTATTTCTCGCCGTCAGGCGGCGCATCAGTTGTCCGCACCGATTCATTTACGTGTTTTTCAAGACGCGGTCTTTGGCCCTGCAATTGGTTTATCACTCGAAGGTGCTCAGCAGCACAAACAAGCGGAAGCCGTCGCCTTGCCGCCACTGAATACCATTTTGGCGAAAGACTTAATTCAGCGCGCCTTCCCTGGCGAAGAATCGTTCGAACTGGAAAGCTTGTTACGGAATTTATCGACCTTAGTGTGTGAGTTGCCCGAAATCGAAAACCTTGAGTTGGCCGATGTGAGGTTGCATGAAAGTGGCAGCGTTTATGCTGATGTCAGCGCCAACCTTCGACTCTGTAATAACTGGCGTCGTTATGAACATCTCGCCATTCACCCTTATCCAAGACAGTGGGTGTCTGAACGGATTTTAAAAAACAAAGAAGTCGCGACGATAAGACCTGTATTGCCTAGAGACTCTGGGATTTTGGCGGACTTTGTCCGCAGTATGTCTCACGAAACACGCTATTTCCGTTTCATTTCTAATATTGAAGAACTCACGCCGCGCATGCTCAGCAGCATGTCGCACATTGATTACGATCGAGAAATGGCGCTGTTGGCGGTGCTGCATCGAGACGGACAAGATGTGTTAATTGGTACCGCACGTTATATCGATAATTTCGATGATCAAAGCTGTGAATTTGCCGTGGTGTTAGGAGATAAATTCCAAGGCTTAGGCTTGGCGTCTTATCTCATGCGACAGCTGTTTCACGTTGCCGCCGACAAAGGCATCAAGGTCATGAAAGGCATTGTTCTAGCAGAAAACAAACGCATGCTCGATTTTTGTCGCCATCTTGGGTTCAGCATCAAGCGCGACGAAGACGACTTCGGACAAATGATAGCCACCATCAAGCTGACACCGGCAAGGCTTGAAAAGTAACGACGTTATTTAGACGGATCAACCCAAACAAAAAAGCCACGCGAAGCGTGGCTTTTAATGAGGCATCAAACCATCCTAGGTTTGGTGTTCTCTTTGTTACTGTTCAAGATTTTCAGGCCCAAATGAAAAAGGCAAAAGTTCATTCATGGTGAGTGACTTTCTCACACCTTCCGATCCACAAATATGAATCATGGTGTCGGCGGACGAAAATTCACGAATTTTCTGACGACAACCACCACAAGGTGTGACCAAGGCATCACCGTGGCCAATCACATAAATGTCTTTAATGTCAGTGTCACCGTTTAGCACCATAGACGCGATCGCACCCGCTTCGGCACAGGTGCCTTCTGGGTACGCTGCATTTTCTACGTTACATCCGGAATAGAACTTACCATTCGACGTTAAAATAGCCGCACCAACATGAAACTTAGAGTAAGGCACGTAGGCCTTACTCATGGCGTCTTTGGCGAGCTCAAACAGATGCTCTGCATGCTTTTTATCTGGCATATTAAGCTCGCTCTTTTACGTAAGGTCGTCCGACGGCTTTTGGCCCAATGGCTTTGCCAATGAAGCCCGCCAACAATAAGACGGTTAACACGTAAGGCAAGACTTCGATGGCTTGCACTGGCACTTCACCGATACCAGGAATAACCACACCCTGCATACGAACTGCAACGGCGTCCAAGAAACCAAACAACAAACACGCCAGTAAGACAGGAACCGGACGCCACTTACCGAAGATCAATGCCGCCAACGCCATGTAACCTTTACCCGCGCTCATGTCCTTTAAAAAACCAGCATTATGCGCTGTCGATAAATACGCACCCGCGATGCCGCATAAAATGCCACAAATAATCAATGCACGATAACGAATAAAGGCAACCGAAATACCCGCTGTATCAACCGCATGTGGGTTTTCACCCACCGCACGAAGACGCAAACCAAAGCGTGTTTTATAGATTACCCAATAGGTCATTGGCACCATGGCAAACGCCAAGTACACCAAAATATTATGCCCGCTGAGTAGCTCAGAATAAATCAGACCGAGAACAGGCACATCCGCTAACGCATCCGCAAACGGCAGTGTGATCGACAAGAATCGGGCATCGCCAGACAGTGTCGGTGTTTGTCCGCCCATACCAAACCAATACATGGATAAGGTAACGGTCAATCCCGCCACGATCGTATTAATTGCCACACCAGAAACGATGTGATCGCCGCGGTGAGTAATACAAGCAAAACCATGAATCATCGCCAACGCAACGGACGCGGTAATACCAAAGCACAAACCGATCCAAGCAGAATCAAAAACAGACGCCGCCGCCGCAGCCGCAAACGCACTGCCTAAAATTTTACCTTCTAAGCCGATATCAACAATTCCTGCGCGCTCGGAATACAAACCCGCTAACGCGGCAAAAATTAACGGTGTAGACACGCGCATTGTCGCGTCTAACATAAGTATCAATGTTTCAAACATAGTCTTCCCCTACGCTACCGATCTGCGAATAAAAAAGCCTTCGATACGATCTTTAAACATGTGTTCAAGCGCACCAGAGAATAAAATGACCAAACCTTGAATCACGACAACAATTTCAGGTGTGATCGTCGGGATTTCAAACGCCAATTCGGCACCACCTTGATACAAGGCACCAAACAGAATCGCCGCCATAATGATGCCAACAGGATGGTTTCGGCCCATTAAGGACACCGCAATACCCGCAAAGCCATAACCCGCCGTGAAGTTAAGCAACAAGCTATGGTTAACACCCATGATTTCATTCAGGCCAACAAAACCCGCTAAACCACCTGAAATGAGCATCGCCCAAATGGTGACTTTTGACGTATCAATACCCGCGTATTTTGCCGCCGTTGGATTGGTACCTAACGTACGCAACTGATAACCCCAACGAGTGTGCCAAAGCAATGCCCAAACAAGCACACAGCAGATCAACGCAATCACAAAAGCAAAGTTCAGCGGAGAATCGCCAATATCAATCCCCAGTGGCGACAAGAATTCGTGTAGGTATGGCAACCATGCGTTCTCTTCAAAAGTACGGCTATTTGGCGCCATACGACCGTCTTCTTTAAGCCAATTTACAATCAAATAAACCATCAAAGACGATGCAATAAAGTTGAACATAATTGTGGTAATAACGATGTGACTACCGCGTCGTGCTTGCAAATACGCAGGAACGTAAGCCCAAGCCGCGCCGAACACACCCGCGCCAATAATAGCCAAAGGCGCAATCACATAAAATGGCATGGTTTTGTCCAATGCCAAACACACCAAACCAACACCTAAGCCACCAATATACGCTTGACCTTCGCCACCGATATTGAATAAACCACCTTTAAACGCGACTGATACGGCTAAACCCGTGAAGATCAGGTTTGTTGCATAATACAGCGTGTAACCCACCCCTTCGTCGTAGCCAAAGGCGCCGTAAATCAAATAACTTGCGGCTTCGATTGGGTTTTCGCCGATGGCCAAAATCACCAAACCAGACACCAAAAAAGCAAGCATGATATTAAGGAAAGGAATAAGGGCAATGTTTACCCATGCTGGAACTTTCGCCTGACTCATGCCGACACCTCTTCATCGTTGTAAGCATTCGCCATCATTAAACCAAGAGTTCGTTCGTCGGCGTCTTTTGCATCAAGCTCGCCCACAACCGCACCGTCAAACATCACTAAGATGCGATCACTCAGTGCCATAATTTCATCCAATTCAACCGAGACCAGCAAAATGGCTTTGCCGGAATCTCGTAATTTAACAATCTGTTCGTGTATGTTTTCGATCGCCCCAATATCCACACCGCGTGTCGGCTGTCCGATCAAGAGTATGTCTGGGTTTTGCTCGACTTCTCGGGCAATGACGATTTTTTGCTGATTACCACCGGAAAAATTGGCGGTTTTCAAATGCGGATTCGGTGGACGAACATCCCAAGCGGCCATGCGCTCGTTGCATTCATCGATCATCACCTTGCGGTGCATGAGAATTTTTCCGTTGTAAACAGGGGAATTATGATATCCGAGCACAGCGGCTTCGTACGCCTCAAAACCCGTTACTAAGCCCATTTTATGGCGGTCTTCTGGAACGTGCGCCATTTTGAGCTCACGCATTTCTGCGGCGTCTTTTGGCGCTTTCGCTGTGATGACCTGACCCGCGATGTGAATTTCACCTTCACTCATGGGTTCAATGCCTGCCAGCACGTTCAATAATTCACTTTGACCATTACCAGAAACGCCCGCAATGCCCAGAATTTCACCTGCGCGAAGCTCTAAACTGACGTTTTTCAGGCGCTTTACACCTTGGCTATCAAATTGAGAAAGGTTTCTTGCAGAAAGGAACGTACCACTTGGTTTCGCGTCGTCTTTGTCGACGGTTAAACGCACTTTTTTGCCAACCATTAATTCGGCCAACTCTTCTTTATCAGTGTGCGCGGTTTCACGATGCGCCACCATTTGACCTTGGCGCATGACCGATATGTTATCGGTAGAAGCCATAATTTCACGCAGTTTATGCGTGATTAACAAGACGGTCACGCCCTGCTCTTTCAAGGCTTTCAAAATACGGAAAAGATGATCCGCTTCTTGTGGCGTTAATACACCCGTTGGTTCGTCTAAGATAAGAATTCGTGCGCCACGATAAAGGGCTTTTAAAATTTCAACACGTTGCTGCAGACCCACCGGAAGCTCTTCGACGATGGCATCAACATCAATATCCAAACTGTATTCTTGTGCTAGACGCTGCAATTCCACACGCGCTGTATCGATGCCGCCTTTTAATATCGCACCACCTTCTGCGCCCAAAATAACATTTTCAAGCACTGTGAAATTTTCGACCAGCATGAAGTGCTGATGCACCATACCAATGCCGGCATTGATGGCATCTTGAGAACTGCGTATATCGACACGTTTTCCATCCACTTCTATAAAGCCAGTATCTGCTTCATAAAAGCCATAAATGATACTCATCAAGGTGGATTTACCCGCGCCGTTTTCACCAATAATACCGTGAATCGTACCTGCAGGAACTTGTAGGCAAATGTCTTTGTTGGCCTGAACGGCACCAAAGCGTTTGCTTATGTCGCGTAATTCAATTGCGTATGGTGTTGTTTTATTAGTCATATCTAAAAGTATTTCATCTGCTTAAAATGGAACACACTTACTCTACCTCATGGGTAAAATAGTTAGCATGTTTTTTGTTACTACGTCTTTTGCATAGTAATCAATGTCTGCAATCCAAATTCATCGCAGTATCATTTTGTAAAAAATAGTAGAGCAAAAAAAACAGCTGCCCGCTAATAACGGACAACTGTTTTTCGATGTAACTTAGTAGTTACAAGTATTGTCTGACATGTAGTCATGGACTTTAATATCACCGCTGATAATCTTAGCGCGAATGTCTTTGATCTTCGCTTTCATATCCGCCGTGATTAGGCCTGCATTGTTGTCGTCAAGCGCCCAATCAACACCACCTTGAGCCAAACCTAGAACGACTAAGCCTGATTTCCAAGTACCTGCAGCTGCATCTTTGTAAGTGTTGTAAGCCGCTTGGTCTACACGCTTAACCATAGACGTTAGCATTGTGCCCGGCTGAATGTGGTTTTGGTTTGAATCCACACCAATCGCCAATTTGCCTTCGTCTTTCGCCGCTTGGTATACACCCATACCCGTGCCGCCCGCTGCAGCAAACACAACGTCTGCGCCTTTAGAGAACTGACTCTTAGCAAGCTCAGAACCTTTCGTTGGGTCATTGAACGCGGCACCAGTAGAACCCGTCATGTTCTGAAGAACCGTTGCGCTTGAAGAAGCGTATTTCACGCCTTGCTCATAACCACAACCGAATTTACGGATAAGAGGAATGTCCATACCGCCGATAAAACCAACGGTGTCTGTTTTAGACGCCATAGCGGCCAAAGCACCCACAAGGAAGGATCCTTCGTGTTCTTTAAACACAACAGACTGAACGTTTGGAAGATCAATCACGCCATCAATAAGAGTGAAATTGATTTTAGGGAAATCTTTCGCTACTTTCTCAACCGCAGACGTCATGTTGAAACCAACAGTCACTATTGGAGAGTAACCACGCTTAGCAAGACGACGTAAACCTTGCTCTACTTGAGCTTCGTTTTTCGGTTCAAATTCGCGAACCTGAACGCCGCTGTCCGTGGTGTATTTTTTAACGCCGTTATAAACGCCTTCGTTAAAAGATTTGTCGAATTTACCTGCTTGGTCATAAACAACCGCAGGATCTGCTGCTTGAGCCATGCTTGATGAGATGGCCAACGCCGTGACGGACGCAAGAAAGACACCTTTCATTCCAATTCCTCTTCTTATGTATGTAATTGAATCTAGGCAATTTAAACTCTGCCTAACTGGTCAAAAATAAACCGAATAACGAAATACCGCAATGTAATCTGCACATTTAAAGCAATATTTTTACGCATATGGCTAAAAATTAATCGTAATAACCCCATTTGGGAATACAGACACAATCAACAATATCGATAGCAATTCTTGTGCCGCCATTCTCATGTAGAAAACAAGCAAATGCTCAAGATTGACATTTTGTACAAAAAACCGTGCTGCGCTGTGCTTGACGAATTTCCTTTAACGCCTCACCGCAAACGATACAAGGCTTATCCGCCCGACCGTAAACTGCCAGCTCTTGCTTAAAGTAACCGGGCTTTCCGTCGCCACCAACAAAGTCTTTCAGTGTTGTTCCGCCCTGTTTGATTGCAGCAGCAAGCACCACTTTAATGCAATCAACCAAACGAGCTAAACGCACTTTGCTTATTTTTCCAGCCAATCGATCTGGACGAATACCCGCTTTAAATAAAGCTTCGTTGGCGTAAATATTGCCCACGCCCACTACGACCTTACTGTCCATAATAAAAGTTTTGATCGGTACTTTTCGTCCTTTAGCTCGCGCATAGAGCATGTCGGCGTTAAAAAGATCCGATAACGGTTCTGGGCCTAAATGCCGAATGAGCTCATGCTCACGCCAATCTTCTGTTGTCCATAAAATAGCGCCAAAACGACGCGGGTCTGTGTATCTCAGCCACACATTGTCATCCGTGAAACAGAAGTCCACATGATCATGGAACAGTGGCGGAGTGTCTGCTGGCACAAAATACAAACTACCAGACATGCCTAAATGAACAATTAAAGTCCCTTTGGCCGTATGAATACCGATGTACTTACCTCGTCGAGAGAGGCGTGTAATTTCTTGCCCTACTATGTCAGTCGTTAGCTCAGGCGTAATCATCCAGCGCAGTTTAGGCTGGCGAATATCGACGTTAGCAATCGAGCGCCCAACAAGGTGAGACTCGATCCCACGTAGTGTGGTTTCTACTTCCGGCAATTCTGGCATACGTGACCTCGACGGTAATAAAGTAAATAAAACAATACTGACCAAACGAACAACTAGCTCTCACTAGATACAAAAAAACCGACTCAAGGAGTCGGTTCTTTCTGGCAAAAATCAAAATTTATTTGATTTTCGCTTCTTTGTACATAACGTGTTTACGTACAACTGGATCAAACTTACGCATTTCAAGTTTGTCCGGAGTATTTCGCTTGTTCTTGTCAGTTGTGTAAAAGTGACCAGTACCAGCAGAAGATACCATGCGAATTAAATCGCGAGCGCCTTTAGAAGCCATGATTCAGATCCTTATACTTTTTCGCCGTTAGCACGCATTTCAACAAGAACTGTTTCAATGCCTTTTTTATCAATAATACGCATACCTTTAGAAGATACACGCAAACGGATGTAACGGTTTTCACCTTCGACCCAAAAACGGTGCCAATGAAGGTTAGGAAGAAAACGACGTTTAGTACGACGTTTTGAGTGAGAAACGTTATTACCTGTAATAGGACGTTTCCCAGTAACTTGACATACGCGAGACATAATTAAATACCTTTTGCTATCCAGAAAATTATTGGAAGTGTATTTCACTTCCTCAGGCGGAGCATGATTCCTTATGAATCAAAAAAATCCCAAACCGAGGATATAGCGGCGCGCATTTTCCCATAAGCCTACTCATTGAGCAAACCTTTTGTTAAAAAATGATCAACTGGCTATCTCAGCACCCCAAAAGACGCACATTTCCTACACCAATCCTCTCTCAGCCAAGGAAACAGGCGAGCCATCGCCGACGACAAAATGATCTAGCAACCTGACATCGACAAGCTCTAGGGCCTTTTTGATACGGGACGTAATCGTGATATCCGCCTGACTGGGTTCTGCCACGCCGCTTGGGTGATTATGAGCAAGAATCACCGCCGCCGCGTTGTATTGCAGCGCCGCTTTAACCACTTCTCGCGGGTAAACCGCAGCGGCGTCTATGGTGCCCATAAAGAGCTCTTGATAGCGGATTAATCTGTGTTGGGTATCCAAGAAAAGTACCGCGAACACTTCGCGCGGAGAATGACGCAATTGGGAGGAAAGGTAGGTTCGAACATGTTCCGCGCTGGTAAACACGGTTTCACGCATTAATTGTTCCTGCAGATGGCGCTTAGACATTTCAAGTACGGCTTGTAATTGCGTGTATTTGGCATCGCCCAACCCAAAGCCTTTGCAAAACTCTTCGCGGCTCGCCGACATTAAAGAGCGCAATCCACCAAACTGAGTCAGGACACGCCTAGCCAGTTCAACCGCGCTAACACCTTGCGTTCCCGTTCGAAGGAAAATAGCCAACAATTCAGCATCGCTCAATGCACTAGCACCTTGGTGAATCAGTTTTTCACGCGGCCGTTCCTGTTCTGGCCAATGCTTAATACTCATGATCTACTCCTTGATCCATGTTAATCTTGCACTCATTAAAGTGAAAGGCGCCCCGCCTTTCACTAACCTTATCTATCACAGAACGGATTGAGAAGTTTTTATGTCAAATCTCGCTCAAAAACGCATTCTATTAGGCATTACTGGCGGCATTGCTGCTTATAAAAGTATTGAGTTAATTCGTTTGTTAACCAAAGCAGGCGCCGAGGTTCAAGTCGTTTTGACCGAAGGCGCAAAAGCCTTTGTGACCGAGATGACACTGCAAGCAATTTCAGGAAAAACCGTTCGCAGCACTTTATTAGACCCAAATGCCGAAGCCGGCATGGGGCACATTGAACTGGCCAAATGGGCAGATTTAATCGTCATTGCGCCCGCCTCTGCTGATTTTATGGCGCGTTACACTCAAGGCATGGCAAACGATTTATTGAGCACGTTATGCATCGCCACCGAATCACCCGTCTTGCTTGCGCCCGCAATGAACCAAGCCATGTGGCGTCATCCTGCGACTCAAGACAATGCCAAGCGACTCGCTGAACGCGGCGTTTTGAGCATTGGACCTGCCGATGGCGCCCAAGCCTGCGGTGACATTGGGCCTGGCCGCATGAGCGAACCGAGCGATATTTTCCATGCCATTTTTGCGCATTTTCAAAACTCGCCAATCAAACAAGATTTGGCTGGTCAACATTGGGTGATAACTGCTGGCCCAACCATGGAAGCGATTGATCCTGTGCGCTACATCAGTAATCACAGCTCGGGGAAAATGGGCTACGCGCTCGCAGCCTCTGCTGTTGAGCGCGGTGCGAGCGTCACGTTAATAAGTGGCCCCGTTCAGATTACGCCGCCGTCAGGCGTAATGCTCGTCGCGGTTAAAAGCGCTGATGAGATGTTAGCCGCTTGCCAGCAAAGCATGAGCACTCAAGCGGATGTGTTCATTGGTGCCGCTGCGGTTGCCGACTTCAAAATGAAAACGACCACAAACCAAAAAATGAAGAAACAATCGGACAAGGATGAAGTCACACTGACCTTAGTTAAAAATCCAGACATCATCGCCACGCTTGCCCAACAAAAACGCGCAAAAGTCATGGTTGGCTTTGCCGCAGAAACACAAAACGTGATCGAATACGCGAAGAGCAAACTTGAACGCAAAGGTTTGGACATTATTATCGCCAATGACGTGTCACGATCTGATATTGGTTTTAATCAAGACGAAAACCAAGTCACGGTCATTACCAAAGAAAAGCACTGGGAACCTGAAAAAGCCGCTAAGAGTCAGCTAGCAAAACAACTTGTGAACTTCATTCATGAGCATTCTCAGTCTGCTGACTGAATGCTTCTGACGCAAAACACACATCAAGAAAAGACAAAAGAAGAGACCAAAATGAAACACGCTATTCAATTAAAAATCCTCAGTGACAAAATCGGCAAAGAAATTCCTCTGCCAACATACGCAACAGAAGGTTCCGCTGGTTTAGACCTTCGCGCTTGCCTTGACGCCGCGATCGATCTTGCGCCCGGTGAAACCACACTACTGCCTACCGGACTGTCTATTTACATCCAAGATCCGGGTTTGGCGGCAACCATTCTGCCACGTTCAGGATTGGGTCATAAACACGGTATCGTATTAGGCAACTTGGTGGGTCTAATCGACTCAGATTATCAAGGCGAATTGATGGTGTCGTGCTGGAACCGAGGCAACACAACCTTCACGATTGAGCCTGGCGAACGTGTTGCGCAACTTGTGTTGATTCCGGTTATTCAGGCGGAGTTCAATATTGTGACTGAGTTTGAAAGCACCGAACGTGGCGCAGGCGGCTTCGGCCACACTGGCACTAAATAAGCAATATAGTCATAAAAAAGGTGAGAATATCTCACCTTTTTTAGCTTCGTTACCTGATTCATTCACCCATCTTTACTGGACGCTATGAAATTAACTTTCATAACTCCAAACTTCGTCCGTTTCATACAGATTTCTATAGTTAATCCACCAATATCACGCTATTATTTCAACCCTAAGTGGTTGCTTACACTCGTTGCCAGCCTTGACTGTCATCGTTCTGACACAGCAACTAGGTAATCTATTCGTCGATCCAAGTTCAGGACGACCAAGATAATCTGATTTTAATAACGCGATCCTTTTTTGTTTACAGGAGTACGTAATCCGTGGCTTTTTCTCGTGAATCTGCTTTAGATGTTGCTAAGGTTTTAAGCGAATCGCTTCCTTACATTCAACGCTTTGCTGGTAAGACCCTCGTCATTAAATACGGCGGTAACGCCATGACAGACGAAACACTACAAGCTGGTTTTGCACGAGATATCGTCTTAATGAAAGCCATCGGCATTAATCCGATTGTTGTTCACGGTGGCGGCCCACAAATTGGTGACATGCTCACCAAGCTAAACATCGAATCGAAATTCATTAATGGTATGCGTGTTACTGACACAGCGACCATGGATGTGGTTGAGATGGTGCTTGGCGGCCAAGTAAATAAAGAAATCGTAAACTTGATCTGTGAAGCGGGTGGTAAAGCCATTGGCATCACAGGCAAAGACAGTCGTTTTATTAAGGCTAAGAAACTGTTTGTGAAACATCAAGCGGAAGGCATGTTGGCACCAGAGCAAGTCGATATTGGCCACGTTGGTGAAGTCTCCAGCATTGATACCAGCTTTTTGAAGTTCTTTGAAAACAGCGACATGATCCCTGTTATCGCGCCTATTGGCGTGGACGATCAAGGCAATTCATACAACATCAATGCCGATCTTGTAGCGGGCAAAGTCGCCGAAGCGGTTGGCGCTGAAAAGCTTATGCTGCTAACCAACATTTCTGGCGTACAAGACAAACAAGGCAATGTATTAACAGGGTTAAGCACGGCGCAAGTCGATGCCTTAATTGCAGACGGTACGATTTATGGCGGCATGCTTCCAAAGATCAGCTGTGCGCTCTCTGCGGTGAATGCAGGTGTGACAAGCGCCCATATTATTGATGGCCGCGTTCCGCATGCCACCTTGCTAGAAATTTTTACCGACACCGGTGTCGGCACATTAATATCGAATACAAAAGCAGGCGAATAACGCCTTCTACGTGATTGATACAATGAACAAACAATACTGGTTAGAAACTGGACTCGACAAATGAGCAACAAAAAAAACGATCGTCGCACACAAATATTGCAAGCACTCGCTCAAATGCTAGAGAGTAGCCCAGGCGCGCGCATTACGACGGCGGCACTGGCTAAGCAAGTTGGTGTATCGGAAGCGGCTTTATATCGCCATTTCCCTAGTAAAGCGAAGATGTTTGAAGGCTTGATCGAGTTCATTGAAGAAACGTTGTTCACTCGTATTAATCGCATCGTGCAAGAAGAAAGCAATGTGGTTTCTAGAATAGAGATGATCATCACACTGGTACTTGGATTTGCGGAACAAAACCCTGGCATGTGCCGATTGCTTACAGCAGATGCACTCGCGGGCGAAACAGAACGTTTGCGCGTTCGTATTGCTCAGGTATTCGATCGAATAGAAACACAGCTAAAACAAGTCATTCGTGAAGCGGATTTGAAACAAGGTTTACGACCCGCGATGGGCGTAGCGCCTTGTGCGAATTTTCTCATTGCCATTATTGAAGGGAAAATACGCCATTACGTGCGCAGCGAGTTTAAAGTGAAACCAATGGATATTTGGCAAGAACAATGGACAGTATTGGCACAAACTTTGATGCTAAATCGCTAAGGCTTGAGGAAAACCCCAAACCTTAGAACTCAGCATTAAATGCCGTATTGGTCGCGATACGCTTTCACGGCACCAAGATGTTCTGCAAACTCAGGAGAATCCTGTTCTGCTAAATACGTCATGATGTCATGTAAAGACACGATGCTAATGACCGGCATACCGAAGTCACGTTCGACTTCTTGAATGGCAGACAACTCACCTTGGCCTCGTTCTTGACGATCTAAGGCGATAAGAACGCCAGCAGGAAGCGCATCGACTTCTTTGATAATCGCCATTACTTCTCGAATGGCGGTCCCTGCGGTAATCACGTCATCAATAATCATGACGTTACCCGCTAAGGGAGCACCAACAAGAGAACCGCCTTCACCGTGAGTTTTTGCTTCTTTACGGTTGAAAACGTATGGTGTATCTACATTGTGGTGATCATACAAAGCAACGGCCGTCGTCGTTGCTAATGGAATGCCTTTGTAGGCTGGGCCAAACAGAACATCAAATGGAACATTAGATTCCATTAATGAGGCTGCGTAGAAGCGTCCTAACTTAGCTAATGCTTGTCCTGAATTAAAAAGGCCCGCATTAAAAAAGTAAGGGCTTACTCGGCCAGATTTAAGCGTAAATTCGCCAAAGCGCAACACGTTTTGTTCAATGGCGAATTCAATAAAGTCTCTTTGGTAAGGTTTCATGCCAACTCCAGAAAGATAAAAATAGTACACAACAAAGCGCCGCCAAGAACGAGCGAAGCCATGCCAACATTGGATAGGCGCTAATATAACACACGGCTAGGAATTGTAGGGACCAGAAATGAAGGTCATCAGCCTTAATGTAAACGGTATAAGACAAGCAGCCGATCGCGGCTTTTTTGAATGGATGGTTCGTCAGGACCCGGATGTTGTGTGCCTGCAAGACATACAGGCCGATGAACGCACGTTAAATGACAGTGTGTTTTTCCCTCCTGGGTACAATACATACTTCTTTGACTCGATGGAAAATCCAGAGCAAGCCGGTGTCGCTATCTATTGTAAAACCATGCCTAAAGCCATTATGACAGGCATGGGGTTCCCTGAATGCGATTTTGAAGGGCGCTTTATCCAAGCGGATTTCGACAAAGTGAGTATTGGTGCTTTCTTAACGCCTCACGGTTCAAACCATGAGGTAACGCTTCAAGAGCATAAATACCGCTTTATGGAAGGTTTTAAAAACCACCTAATCAAAACTCGCCGTAAGCGTCGTGAATTTATTTTTTGCGGTACCGCCAATGTCGCGCGTTCGCCCATTGATGTGAGTAGCTGGTTCGTTAATCAACGTAATTCTGGTTTTTTACCTGAAGAACGCAAATGGATTAATGAAATATTCAACGAGCTTGAATACATTGATGCTTTTCGTCAGGTGAACAAACAAGATAAGCAATACACTTGGTGGCCTGATTACGAGCGTGCTTGGAAATTGGATGAAGGCGGTCGATTGGATTACCAAATTGCCACACCAGGCATTAAAAACCTGATTCAAGGTGGCTCTATCTACAAAGGTCAGCGTTTTTCAGATCATGCGCCATTGATCATGGAATACAACATAGACTGAATCTTATCTATCACTCGGTAATAACGCTAAAAAAGCCCGCTCGGTTTCACTCAATAAAGTGAATTAACCTGCGGGCTTTTTTGTGTTTGTTTACGAGTGATTTATTCGTCTACAAGCGGTTTGTGCTTCACTTTCAATTTGAGTTGATGCATACCACCCGGCTCAATAACGTATGCATTATTCAGCGCATTTGCCGCTTCCACGCAGACAAAATGACGGTAGTCGTCATCTTCCATGTCCGTTCGTTGTTTAGCGATATCGGCACCGGGATTCCACAAGACGGTACTTTGGCTGCCTTCGGTTTGAATAATTAGTTTTCGTTTAAAGCCAGGATCTTGTATTTCACACTCTTCTGGCGAAGACAAATACACTCTGTCCATCGGACCACATGGGCTAACTATACCCTGCTGCAACTGACGACTGTTGTTATCAAACTTATCAACGTAAGGAATTTGGTCCAAACCATGCACTTGCGCAGTTTGATTATCAGATACTTTAAAATAGGTATGAAGCGCTTCACTGATAGGCATCGGTTTATCCGATAAATTAGCCGCAGAAAAATTCACTCTGAAACCCTTACTGGAAAAACGAAATACCTGACGCAGTTCAAAAGCAAATGGCCACATTTCTTCGACCAAAGGATGATCTTCCGACGCCAAACGAATGACAATTTTCACATCGCCGTTTTTAAACCGACCCGCTTCAATAAATTCCCAGCGGAAGTAACGAGCAAGACCATGAGCAGGATAGTCATCATGTAAATCGTGCGCACCAAACCAAGGCCAACACACAGGAACACCAAAGTGACGACGACCAAAACGCCCTTCACCACCGGGATTCGCAGATTGAAACAATAGATCCTCTTGACCAGCAGGAATAAAGCTTTCTAAATGACCACCCCATAACGCAATCACGGCGCAAAAACCGGGTTGATCAATGATGATTTCATCGCATTTTTTTAAGCTCGCTGGGCGTATTTCACCACCCAACTCTTCCAACTCTTGCATCAGTCGGCCATTCATCAACAACTCCATTAACGTATTTTGTACGCACATAGTAACTTTAGATAATATGATTACAATAGCTTGAGCTTATACTGACAATTCAATCGCGTAGATAACACAGCGTTACCTCAATAAAGACTTAACCTAATCACGCTTTTGAGCTATAAAACACAGCAGCTTCAGACAGTATTGAGCTTCTTCAGTTTTCTTTTTTATAAGGTGACGTATTTTTATGAATCAACCAAACGAACCGAAAATAATCATTGGTAGCGACGAGTGGTGCGCGTTCCCTTCTCTTAACATTCCCGCGATCAAGGCTCGAGTTGATTCTGGCGCAAAAACATCCTCAATGCACGCGATCAATATTAAACGCTTTGCGCGTGACAAAGAGAAATGGGTCAGCTTTGAAGTGCACCCATTGCAAGGCGACCGCAAGGCCACGATTCACTGTGAAGCGCCGTTGATTGACCACAGAGTCATAAAAAGCTCAAGTGGAGACAAAGAACAACGCCCAGTCATTCGCACGTCGCTGTCTCTTGGCGACAAATTATGGGAAGTAGAAGTCACACTCACCAACAGAGACACAATGGGATATCGTATGTTGTTAGGGCGAGAAGCGATGAATGGCCGCGTGCTGATTGATCCAGAAGGTCTGTGCCTTCATGGCGATAAAACACCAGAAACTTTAACGGAGCTCTACAAAGAAGCAAGTAAGAAGCCCGCTAAAAAATAATGCAGTGATCGCCTTCCTTTCAATGAAAAAAGGAAGGCAATACAGGCTATCTAGACAGCGCCTGACTCAAACGCTGTAATTTATGATTAGCCGCCGAAAGCGCCATTTTATTTGTCGCAACGTCCGTCACATCGTAAACCACCAAACACACTTGTTTAATCGATCCGTCTGGGCTAGACAGCGGACGTATTGCTACGTTTTGGTACATTTTGTCAGCAATGCCAGTGATAGGGCGATAGCTCTTAAAAGGAAACAAAAACGGGCGCTGTTCCCAAGAGATAAAAATAGGGGTTTTTAGACCAAATACATTGTCGAGTTTTTGACGTAACCACCCTGTATCTAACTCAGGATACAGCGTCAATAACGACTGCTCTTTTGCAATCGACGAACTGACACCACTGTGGTTTTCCATGAAACTATTCCAAAGCTGTACTTGGTACGATGAATCCAACACCACCAGCCCGACATCGATATGGTGAAGCATATCAAACATCCAATGAAGATCTGCTAAACCGTCCGCATCATTACTCATTCGTCTTCCTCAACCAAAAAGGACAATAGATTTTCTAGTGTTGGCACAGAATCTTCCGTAAAGAGCAGCATTAAATCGCAGCTAATTTGGTAGTTTTCCACTTCATACACAATCTCAACCGCTAGCGTGCGTTTCCATGTCGCTTTCTTAACGTTAATTAAGTCGGCAATTTTGACATGCTGCCCCAATAACATAGGATGACTGTGACTGAAGTCGATGTTCAACTGCTTACCAATGGCCGCCATAAATGGGCCAACCAGTATTGAAGACACATCCATCAACAGCTCTGTTTCCAGCTCTCTGGTAATGTCTTCTGTGACACCCAACAGTTTCGCCATATCAGGAAAGCTAGAATCGCTAAAGATCAGCAGCGTTTCAAACGCAATGCCAGAGCCCACAAAACCTTGCGATACCGCCGAACAGCTGTCGTCCTTCACACTGTAATCCAACGCCATTTGCAACTCGCCCACTTCCAGAATGTTTACTGTCGGCACGGGCAACTTGATAAACACATTCAGCATTTCAGCCAAAACACTGGCCGCTCGCCCCATGGCAATATTGGACACTTCTTGCAAACAATCATTGAGCGTAAATTGTTCTGCGGCGGTTGGTGCGGCAACAGTCGGTTTACTTTCCTTGTCATCGCTATCCGTCATCAAGCCCAAAGACAACAACAGACTGCGCAATTCTTCCGATGAGGCCGGTTTTTTATGGAAGGCAATGGCCCCCATGTCCTTCACTCGTTGAATTGCTTTTGGCTGAACATCGCCCGACACAACAATAACGGCTGGCGCTTGTTCAAAAGACTGGAGTGCCTCAAGGGTTTCATAACCATCTTTGACTGGCATGTTTAAATCTAGAAACAACAAATCAAACGCAGAAGAAGACAAGATATCCAACGCATCTTGGCCATGTTCAGCAAATTCGACTTCAACATCCCAATCGGTTGGCAATACTCTTGCAAGTTGTTTCCTTGCCAACTTGGAATCATCACATATTAGTACTCGTGTACTCATTTCCACTCTCTTCTTAATAGGGCGTCTACTGCCTACTATGACACCTAAGACCTTGTTTCTTAAATTACAAAAATGTTATTTCACGTAACATACAGTTACTCAAATGATAGCACATGCCTTTCTTTGCTACCGAGATCCTCTCTTTATGCAAATGATAATAGTGCTTTTGCCACTAAACGCTCGTCGTATTTATCTATTTTTCCGGCCATTAATGGCGTTCTAATCACGATAATGTTTAAGTCATGCAATTGCTGACCATCCACCGCACCGTAATTGTACTCATCATCAAGCAATAAATAATCCAACGGGGAAAACGCCGGGGCACCGCTTACGTCTTCCAGTACGGTGGTCATCAAACGCTGAATTCTTTCCATTAGCGATAATCCTTGCTGCTCAGGATCCACACCAAGGTTAGGCAAATACACTTTAGGATTTGAATTTTGACAAATCGACCGACCAACACCTTCGGGCATCAAATTCGCCAACAAACTGCTGTAAAAGCTACCCGGTGGATAACAAATCAAATCGGCACTTTCGATCGCATCTTTACGATCATCACCAATGTGTTGGTTGGTTGGCATTATGTTTCGTAAGCCTTTGTTTAACCACATGCGCTTAATAGGGCTCGGCAAGATGTCTTTTTCTTTGCCAGTAATATTGTGTTGCCCTAATACAATCTCGCCATTATCCAACTCAACACCCAAATGCAGGCTCGCATCCAAGGTTGTTTTTACATCACCTAACGTTTTCACCAATCGAGAGAATAAAAAAACAATCGGATCCAGCTGCTGCTGATTGTTTAAATAGCCACCCGCCATAATCAGATTACCAATACTAGCGCCACGTAAATCAAAGTCATCATGAATGCGGGCTTGCGTGACAGCCAGCTGAGTTTGAATTAAGGCCTTCATCGGGTTAGGAATCGTCTGGATCAAAGGGTGATCCCCCAACACCAGCTGCTGCAATTGCATCCTTAATTCAGGAGCGTCTTCTTGTTGCGAGAGGCGATGGGTAAACAACTCATACACTTCCGGCTGCCCCATAACCGTTTCATCCGCTAAGGCCATCAGACGGCTGCGTAAGTCGCCTACTGCCGGAATATCGAACTCCGCTCTCAATCGTGCTGAACTGCCGCCGGAATCAAAAGGCGTAACAAGGTGAATGGAATGATGCGTGTACTCTTTGAACACTCGGCTGATTTTGTTCAGTGCCGAGCCACCACTAAAAAACAACACCTTTGGCCCTTGTTCAGGCAAACTCTGATAACGATGGACACGAACCAAATCTGGCATAGTCATACGACGCCAAACACGCAAAGAGTCCGTCATAAAATCCCTCATAATATAAACAGTCAAACAGTACAAAACACCCAATCTACAACGTAAACTGTGACAATTTAACGCCTACCAACCCGAGCCGAAATGCGTTTAATGTTATATTCACACAACTCGGTGTTAAAATAAAAAAATACTAAAACAATAGCATGTATTACCGTCAGGAAGCGTTATGGAAACCAAAACATCCGGATCATCACTCAGCAAAGCACTCAACATGCTTAATCATGTTTGCACATCGCCTGTGCCATTGCGATTTGCTGAACTAGTCGACCTTTCTGAACTTCCAAAAGCCACCGCGCACCGACAACTAAACACGCTTCTTGAGCATGGACTGGTCCGTTTCGACGAACACAAACAAGCCTATTACCCAGGCTACGGTCTGCTCGCCCTTGCGCATCGTACGTGGGCGAATTTAGACATTCGAGACGTTGCCGCCGCGCCCATGCGTGACTTATGGTCGAAAACACAAGAAACCATTCACCTAGCGGTGTTAGACGACGCAGAAGTGATTTATATCGATAAACTCGAAAGCCCTAAAAGTTTACGTTTGTACTCGGCCGTTGGCAAAAAAGGTCCTGTTTATTGTACAGGCGTTGGCAAGGCCATGCTGGCCTTTCTGCCTGAAGACAAGCAAGAAAGCATCATTTCTGCACAACCTTTTATCCGACACACAGAACACACGCTGGTGACACCAGAAGCATTACGCAACAATCTTCAACTCATCCGAAACACGGGCGTATCACTCGACTTAGAAGAACATGAAATCGGCATAAAATGCGCAGCGGCGCCGATTTTCAATTCCCGTCAAGAAGCCATCGCCGCGATCAGCGTCACCGCGCCTGCTTTTCGTACCAGCGACGAGGTGTATGAAGAAATGAAAGCACAAGTTAAGCTCGCTGCGAACACCATTTCCAAGCGACTTGGTGCCTGTGAATAATCCATATTAACGAGTCCCTGTACAGAGAAAACAAACATGGCCATGACAGGTTTATTAGTATTATTAGATGACATCACCGCGTTGCTTGATGATGTGGCGATTTTCTCTAAAGTCGCGGCAAAAAAAGCCGCTGGCGTATTAGGCGATGACCTTGCACTTAATGCCGAGCAAGTGTCTGGTGTAAAAGCCGATCGCGAGCTCCCGGTGGTCTGGGCCGTAGCCAAAGGTTCCTTTCTGAACAAACTCATCCTTGTGCCATTAGCACTGGCCATCAGTGCGTTTATACCTTGGCTGATTCAACCTTTGTTGATGGCTGGCGGGTTGTATTTGTGTTTTGAAGGCGTTGAGAAAATCTTACATTCCTTCAGTAACAACAATGCCGAGAAACACACACTCAGCCAACATTTACAACAAGCCAAAACAGCAGACGAACTCGTCATCCTTGAGAAGGGCAAAATTCGTGGCGCCATTCGTACTGATTTTGTCCTCTCAGCCGAAATCATTGTGATTGCGCTCGGTGCCGTCGCAGGACAAAGTTTATTAACTCAATCCCTTGTGGTCAGCCTGATCGCGCTTGTCGTCACTGTTGGCGTCTATGCGCTGGTCGGACTCATTGTCCGTCTTGATGATATTGGCCTACATTTACACCAATCCAGTAAGAAATTTATTCAGCGTCTAGGCATGGTTATTTTGAAAGGCGCACCGATGCTCATTCGATTTTTATCGGTCGTCGGTACCATTGCCATGTTTTTGGTAGGCGGCGGTATTTTTGTTCACGGATTACCCGTTTTGCATCATGTGGCGGATTTGGCCGTCTCTGGCGACATCGCTAAATTGCCGTTAATGACCAGCTTGATCAATACCGGCGTTAGCTTAATCGTTGGATTGACGATAGGTGGCATTGCGGTCTGGATTGCGTCTTTCTTACCGAAGAAAGCACAAAGCAATGAAGTCGGACATTAACAACTAACCCCGTCGCGCGGCCAGCACAAAGCTGGCCAATTCGGCAAAACCCAACCCGCCGGGTTGGGTCGTAAGATAACGTGGTTGATGCTGCATGATCGACAAATGCTCCACAATATTCGCCACACCAACGCTCAATGGAAAACGGGCAAACATACTCTCGTCGTTTGGCGCATCGCCAACGTACAACACCTGTTGCTGCTGATCCGCTTCACTTAATCCATACACATCGCTCAAGGTACGTTGCGCCATGGAAAATTTATCGTAACCTTGTGAACACACATTAATGTGAATCGAACTCGCCTTTGCGTTTAGACCCAATGCAGTTAGCGCAACCATACAGGCATTTTTGTCCTCAACAGCCGCAGGTTTTACATCTTGCGCGTAATCAATCGCCACGTCCGTCAAACGATAAGATTGATCTCTTGCTAAGCGCAAACGAGGAAAGTCGACCAACACCTGATTCACCTGATCAAGCAAACGCGCTTGTTCCGAGCGCATCTCTGTCTCGTCACGCCAGAAACTATAAGTAAGGTGTCGATCCACGGTTTTACCAATAAAACACGCACCGCCTTCGGTAATCACGCCATCTACCGGCAAAGATCGAGCAATCATGTCGGACCAACCCGCACAACCGCCCGTCACCGGAATCACCTTTAGTCCGCAGGCTTCTAATTGCGCCAACGCACCGAGTGTTTCAACGGGTAATTTCCCTTCCCACGTTAGCGTGTCGTCAAAATCCGTTAAGATAAACCGCAACCCTTGGCAATCATGATTCGTTAAAGCAGAAAGCGCCGATATTGACATAGTCGTCCTAAGAACAAAGTTGAATTTGAACACCATGAGTGGTGAGTAAGCGCGTTTGCGCGTCAGAAAGCGCATCGCTAAACAGCCAATCGATTGCCGAAAATGGGTGTACGCGCGCCATGGCCTTACGACCCCATTTATGTTGATCCGCCACCAGTAAGCTATAACGGCTTTGTTCAACCAAGACACGACTGACAGCGGCCTCCTCCGGATCAAAATCTAGAACCCCCTGATCTTCATCCATGCCGCCGCATCCCAACACGCCGTAGTCAAAATAGTACTGACGCAAGCCCGATAAGGTGTCTTCGCCCACCAAATCATGATGCTGATGACGCAGCTTTCCAGCCAACACTCGCACTCGAATATCAGGGTAATTTCCAAGAATACTCGCCACGGTTAAATTGTTGGTAAACACTTGCAGATTTTTGTGCGATATCAACGCTTTGGCCACGTATTCAACCGTTGTTCCTATGCCCAAAAACACCGACGCGCCATCGGGGATCAGCGTGGCCACTTTGGCAGCAATCGACGTTTTTGCATCGCCATTTAAAAACTGACGATGATCAAAAGGCAGGTTTTCCGTACTGGAAACCGGCGCTATGCCGCCGTGTGTTCGACGTATCAAATGACGCTCGGCCAATTGGTTAATGTCTTTGCGAATGGTTTGTGATGACACATTGAAGCGCGCCACCATGTCTTCCACTAACAAGGCGTCTTCTTGTTGCACCCAGTTTAATATCTGGTTTTGTCGCTCATTCAAACCCACAAAATAACCCTAAATAAACAATCAAATTAAAAACGATAAATTAGAAACGATAAAAAAACTAAGCCGATAGAAAGGCGAATTTTGTTGGGTCATCCGTAATCACCGCGTCCATACCCCAAGCCCAATGCGTTTCTACTTTCTGTGGATCGTTCGCGGTATAACAAAGTAATTTGTAGCCTGCGGCTTTCACGGCTTGCGCTTGCGCCTTGGTTAATCGTGAGTAATCACAATTAACACTGTAACCTTTAATCGCTTCCATCTCAGCTTGCCAGTTTTCAGGAATCTCTTCATACAATTGCGCCAAATGACGATCCGCATCCATGTCGTAACACATCCGTAACGCCGCATGATTAAAACTGGAAATCATCAAATTATCATTGTCTTGCCAATGGTCTCGCAACACAGTCAACACGGCGGGCACAATATTTTCGACATCCGCGCCATCGTGTTTGATCTCAAGGTTCAAACCGAGACCTAACGATTGAATGCATTCCAGTGCATCCAACAGCGTCGGGACGTTTTCCCCAACAAATTCCGCAGAGAACCAAGAACCGGCATCCAGCTCAGCCACCGACACCGGATGTGCATCACGTGTCACGCCAGTGCCCGTTGTACAACGGTCTAACGTGTCGTCATGGAAGATAATCAAACCGCCTTCAGCGATCAAATACACATCAACTTCCACCCACGTCGCGCCCGCGTTTGCCGCGGCACGAATAGACGCTAAGGTGTTTTCCGGTGCTAACAACGCCGCCCCGCGATGTCCCATTACTTTGGTCTTTAAAATGTCATTGTCTTTCATGTTTATCTCACAATCTCTGCTGAGTTTTTGCGTCAAATAAGTGCCAATGCTGAACGGGCGCCGTCAACCAGATAAGGCTGTTTATGTCAGGCAAATGTGGTCCCGCCAAACGCACCACCATAGGTTCATTTTTTCCTGATTTTTCGTCTATTACGCCGTGTATCAAGGTTTCCGCGCCTAAGGATTCTACCGCTTGAATACGCAAAGCGAAATCGGCATTTTTCTCATCGCACACGACCAGATGCTCAGGGCGAATTCCCCAAACCACCTCGCCACGATGCTCGTGAGAAAGCGGCAAGGTCACAGCGTCAGAAATTTTCACGCCCTGCTCGGTCACATTCGCATCAATCAAGTTCATTGATGGCGAGCCAATAAACGCCGCCACAAACGGCGTGGCGGGCTGATTATAAATGTCCATTGGCGTGCCGATTTGCTCCGCTTTGCCTTTGTTCAGCACCACCAAACGATCCGCCAACGTCATGGCCTCTACTTGATCGTGTGTTACATATAAGGTGGTTGTGCCCAGCTTGCGCTGCAACTGGCGGATTTCGACGCGCATTTGCACTCGAAGCTTGGCGTCTAGATTCGACAAAGGCTCATCAAACAAGAAAACTTTTGGATCACGAACCATGGCGCGCCCCATCGCCACACGCTGACGCTGGCCACCAGACAACTGACCGGGTTTACGCTGCAGTAATTCCGTTAAACCCAGCATGTCAGCCACATGAGTAACTTTTTCTTCAATCTGATTTTTAGGCACGCCACGGTTTTTTAAACCGTACGCCATATTCGCATAGACGGTCATATGCGGGTACAGCGCATAATTCTGAAACACCATGGCGATGTCACGCTCTGCGGGTTCTTTTTCATTCATGCGCTCGCCACGAATGCGCAACTCGCCTTCTGAAATACTTTCTAACCCCGCAACCATGCGCAACAACGTCGATTTACCGCAACCAGACGGGCCAACCAACACAATGAATTCACCTTCTTCAATCGACAAATCCACACTGGGAATGGCGTGATAACCGTTGGGGTAGGTTTTTCCTACGTTTTCTAATACTACGTCCGTCATTTCTATTTCTCCGAATCCACTAAGCCTTTGACAAACAATTTTTGCATTCCAATGACCACCGCCACCGGTGGCAACATAGCAAGCAAGGTCGTCGCCATAATTTGGTTCCACGCGATGTCGCCATCCGTCACCGACAACATGCGTTTAATGCTCATTACCAAGGTGTAATAAGCGTCGTCCGTCGTAATAAGCAAAGGCCATAGATATTGATTCCAACCATAAATAAATAAGATAACAAACAAGGCCGCGATGTTGGTTCGAGACAACGGCAGCAGAATGTCAAAGAAAAAACGAAACGGACCAGCGCCATCGATTCGCGCGGCTTCCACCAGCTCACCCGGAATGCTCAAAAAACACTGGCGAAACAAAAACGTTGCCGTTGCGCTGGCAATCAAAGGCAGCGTTAAACCGGTATAGCTGTTCAGCAAATTCAGATTCGCAATCACTTCGTACGTCGGTACGATACGCACTTCGACGGGCAGCATTAAGGTCATAAAAATGATCCAGAAACACAGATTACGAAAGGGAAAGCGGAAGAACACAATCGCATACGCCGATAACAATGAAATCGCAATTTTCCCAAATGTGATGCCAAGCGCCATCACTAAGGAATTCAGCATCATAAAAAACACAGGCGTATCAATGCCGTTACCGGCTTTTTCAAACAGCACGGTTTTCCACGTGTCGACGCCAGCATCCCCAAACCACAACGGAATGTGGCCCACACCAAACGCAGACGCGGGATGCGTTGACGCGACTAAAGCCATCCATACCGGCAACGCCACCAAAGCAATGCCGATCATTAACGTAGCGTGACTCACCACCGTCAACCAAGGTCGATTTTCTATCATGAGTACTGCACCTTGCGCTCAATAAAACGAAATTGAATAACGGTCATCAGACCAACAATGCCCATCAACACAACCGATTGAGCCGCAGAGCCACCAAGATCCAAACCGATAAAGCCGTCTTCGAACACCTTATACACTAAGGTAGTAGTACTTTGCCCAGGGCCGCCTTTGGTTGTAGCATCAATCACGCCAAAGGTTTCAAAGAAGGCATACACCAGATTCACCACGAGTAAAAAGAATGTCGTCGGTGATAAAAGTGGAAAAACAATCGTCCAAAAACGCTTAAAAGGGCTCGCGCCATCAATGGATGCCGCCTCAATCAATGAACGAGGCACAGCTTGTAATCCAGCCAGAAAGAATAAAAAATTGTAACTAATCTGCTTCCACGTCGAAGCAATCACCACCAAAATCATGGCTTGATTTCCATTAAGATAATGATTCCAATCCACGCCAGCAGACTCCAGCCATAAGGCAATTGGCCCCATACTCGGATCAAACAAAATCCACCAGAGCACACCCGCTAGCGCTGGTGCGACGGCGTACGGCCAGATCAATAAGGTTTGATACGCCAACTTGCCGCGAATCACTCGATCCGCCATCACGGCTAACAGCAACGCAGCAGACATGCCAAAAATTGCCACAGAAAAACTGAAGAGCAATGTGGTCAACATGGACTGGTAATAAAGAGGGTCAGTGAATAAATCAATGAAATTTTCCAAACCAACAAATTCACGACTTAAACCAAATGCGTCTTCTTGATAGAAGGCTTGCTCTAACGCTTGCTCAGCAGGCCACAAGAAAAAAATTGCCGTGACCAAGAGTTGAGGCAATAGCAATAACCAAGGTAGGCCTTTTTGGGGGAAGGTAACCGTCATAGAAGTATCCAAACAAAATAAAGCGACAAACTAGGCTTAAAAAAACGCCCTTAGGAAAAACCATAAGGGCGCTTAGTGTGATTAATCGTTCGCTTTTTCAAACTTACGAAGCAGCGCATTACCACGTTTTACCGCGGTATCAAGTGCCGTTTGAGCGTCAACATCGCCACTCCAAACAGACTCTAACGCTTCATCGATTACACCACGAATTTGAACAAAGTTGCCCAAACGCAAGCCTTTCGTGTTTGCTGTTGGTGTTCCCGTTGTCATCTGAATAACACCGGTTTCTGTACCAGGATTAGCGGCATAAAAACCTTGCCCTTTGGTCAGATCGTACGCAGCATGCGTAATCGGTAAGTACCCAGAAAACTGATGCCAATCGGCTTGAACCGATGCACGAGATAAGTAGCTTAGGAAAGAGGCTACGCCTTTGTATTCTTCTTTGGTGTGACCTTGCAGTACCCACAAAGAAGCGCCACCGATAATGGTATTAGACGGCTGTTTTACTTTGCCTTCCCAGTAAGGAAGCTCCGCTACACCAAAATCAAACTTAGCATTACGTTTGATACCCGCATAGCCCGCTGAAGACTCGGTAAACATGGCACATTCTTGGCTGTAAAACTTCGCTGCGCCGTCGTTCGTGCGACCAGAATAGCTAAACACGCCGCTTTTTTGCCACTCGCCCATTTTCTTAACATGAGCGACTTGCAGAGGACCATTGAACGCAAGTTCGGTTTTCAAACCACCAAAACCGTTCTCAAGCGTGGCGAATGGCACATTATGACGAGCACTAAAATTTTCTAATTGAACCCAAGATTGCCAAGACGTTGTAAAGCCACAGGATACACCTGACGCTTGAAGTTTCTTCGCACTGCTTTCGACTTCTTGCCATGTTTTAGGCGCTTGAGTAATGCCCGCTTTTTTGAATAAATCTTTGTTGTAATACAACACAGGGGTTGAGCTGTTGAACGGCATAGACAGCATTTTGCCTTCACTGCTTGTGTAGTACCCTGTTACCGCACTTAAATACGCACTTTCGTCAAACGGCTGACCCGATTCACGCATCAACTGGTGAACGGGATAAATCGCGCCTTTCGCCGCCATCATGCTCGCAGTACCCACTTCAAATACTTGAACGATCGCAGGCTGCTGTTTTGCGCGGAACGCGGCAATCGCAGACGTCATGGTTTCTGTGTAATTGCCTTTATAAACAGGCTTCACTTCATAGGCGTCTTGGGAGTCGTTAAAGCCTTTGGCGATTTCATTGACCTTTTCGCCATTTGCACCACCCATTGCATGCCACCATTCAACTTCTGTCGCTGCCAATGCTGAACCAGCAATAGACATCCCAACAACCACTGACGCTAATTTCAAATTATGCATTTCCGTGTTCCTCACAATGAGTTTTTATTAGAAAAGAAAGAACGACTGTAATCAGAAAATATTTCAATTTGATGATAGTTAGGTTTCATTTGAAATACAAATCAAACTCAAATGAAACCAGAATGGTTTTTTTAGATGGGAAAAAGCAATAAATATACCGATATGACACGGTATATTTAGGCATTAACAATGAGATGAAACACAGTATAAAGTGCTATTTTGGAAGGTCTGAAAGGGGTCTAACGCAAAATTTCTTGATTCAAAGCCAGCACCAGCGTCTCGAATTCATCAAGCAAAACAGTGAGGTGTTTAGGAAGAGCATCGATTTTATGCCGTTCTACCAAGACTTCCACTTCATCAATTAAACGGCAGAAACGATGGCCTGATACTTCCAACCCAGCCCCTTTTAATCGATGCACAACCAAGGCAACATTTTGCCAATCCTGATTGGTCATGTAAGCTTTTAATGTCTCCAATAGACCTGACGCTTCTTTAATAAATTCACCCGCGACCAGCACCATCAAGTCATGATTGCACGCCAATCGGCTTTCGTAATCCGTATTATCAAACACCTTTACCTCAAACATAAGAAAGACACCTCTGTGTGCGAATGCTCATTGCTAAGGAAGCCATTTGGTCAGTATCGCAAGCAATTTTTCTTGGGAAACCGGCTTTGCTATATGATCGTTCATACCGGCGGCAAAGCACTCATCTTCATCGCCCTTCATTGCGTTAGCGCTTAGCGCAACAATGGCAACATCGGCCGATGTTTTTGCGTCGGTAAATTGACGAATCGTACGCGTTGCTTCGTAACCATCCATAACTGGCATTTGACAATCCATGAAGATCAGATCAAACGGCGTTGACTGAGCCTGTTCGACCGCTTTTTGCCCATTTTCAGCCACCACAACATCGACGCCATATAAATTCAATAATCCACGAGCCACAATTTGATTCGTTAGGTTGTCTTCCGCTAAAAGCACTTTGGCGTTAAACACGGGGCGGCTTTCAGGCGTTGTTTCCACGTCTTTTATCGCCATATCAATATTTCCTTCTAAAAACGCTAATTGTTCCAATACACCCAACAGGGAATGACGGTATACCGGCTTTATTAATGACGCCGTATAGCCCGCTAAATCATAATCTATATTGATACGACCATGAACAAGCACTCTTTTCATCGCTTGTTTTTGCGAGAGCCTTTCAAAAGCCAATACATCAGACGCCGCGGCGTAGCGTAATGCGTCCGAATCCAACAAAATACAATCATGCTCTTTCTGATCCGTAACAACATGAGCCAGACTCTCATAGGCGTCATAGCTCACCGCCAATGAATCAAGCAATAAACCCACATAGTCACGTCCCGTTTTATTTCGATACACGAGCGCGACGTTTGTATCATAACCAAGGGGTTGAAATGGCTCGCAAGCCTCACCATAAGCAAGAGGAACACTGAACCAAAACGTAGTCCCTTCCCCTTCCTTAGAGGTCAAGCCAATTTCTCCGCCCATAACATCTACGATTTCTTTACTAATTGCCAGTCCTAAACCCGTTCCACCAAATTTACGCGTCGTAGACCCATCCGCTTGTTTAAAGCGATGAAACAGATGTTTTTGATTTTCCTCAGAAACACCAATGCCTGTATCAATAATAGAAATCCGTAGATTCGCCACATTCTTATCCAAAGCATCAACGAAGAGATGCAACGCCACTTCCCCGTCTTGCGTAAATTTAATGGCGTTGCCCAATAGATTCACCAGCACTTGTTTAAGACGCAGCCGATCACCAATTAAATTTACGTTAGGAATAAGCGTCGCTGGTGCGTTGAACACTATGCCTTTTTCTTCGGCTTTCAAAACAAAGAGACTCGACACTTCTTCGATCAACGCTTGTAGATTAAACGCGTGTTTTTCTAAAACCAAATCCCCCATCTCAATCTTAGACAAATCCAAAATGTCATTAATAATATCTAACAGAGATTCGGCGCTATGTTGCGACAAGGTCGCTAAATGCGTTTGTTCTGGCTCGAGTTTGGTATTCATCAACAAAGAAAGACAGCCAATCACACCATTTAACGGCGTCCGAATTTCGTGACTCATGTTGGCTAAAAACTCACTTTTCGCCAAATTGGCTTTTTCTGCCTCTTCTTTGGCCTTACTTTGCTCTAATTCAGACAATTTCAAATATTCGTTGGCCAGTTGTAAGTCTCTTGTTCTTAGACGAACTTTGTTTTCCACTTCCGCTGCATGACTACTAACGATCAATAAAAACCAACCAAACAATCCCGTCACCAAAAAGCCGCACGCTAAAATAAACTGCACAATCCAAGGCTGTTTAAAGAAGTAACGCTCACTGATCTGAAATAAACGCCATTTTTTGGCGCCGACCTCAATATCAAAACTCACCGCGTGCTGAAAACCTTTCGCTTCATAACGAGACAACAGCGTTTCTAGAGACAAGCTTGCAGATGTACTTTGAGTAACCAAAACAGGTGGACGAGGCCCCGTTTGAATATCAACCAAATAAAGATCTGTGTTCGGCAGTAAGCCTTGCTGAACGATGGACTCTGTGAGCGCATCCAACCCAATGACCGCCGTCGCTACACCTAAAAAAACATCGGTCTTGGTATCAAAAAATGGTAAAAAGACCAGAACCCCTCTGCCGCCTTGAACCAAGGTAATTGGCTCTGTTGAATACGCTTGTCTTGCCTCAATGGCCTGATCCAGAGCAAAACGGCGGTTTTCCTGCGAGTAAACGTCATACCCAAGTGCGGCCTCATTGCCTTTTATCGGACTAATAAACGTCACCACAATATGTTTAGACCTTGGGGTAGCAATGATAAACGCCCCTTCACTGTTTTTTTCTTTTACTTGGAAAATGTGATCGGGGTGATTTTTCTGAACCTCTCTTTCAAAATCAGGAATGTCTTTTCCGGCCACTGCAAAATTGAGCGATACGCCAAGGATAGAACCATCTCGACGCATAACACTGTTCGCAAACGTTTCAAATTCATGCGCTTCTATATTTTCGCTGCCATTTAACAATCCAACAAAGCTGTACAACATATCCACAGCATTTTTGATGCGATTATTTAGCAACACCTCTAACAGCTCGGCATTAGAACGAAACTCTTTCGATTGCTTGTTCCATTCTGAATACCCACTCACCCAAGACAGCGCGGCTGTCATCATCAATACAAATAGGAAACCGCCAAACAAACGAACAGGATGAGCAAAGTAATTACCAAAATAACGAGGGAAACAGGCTGCGAGCCAAGGCACCATCACCAAAACACCAATCATGTCGCCGCCCCACCAAACTAACCAGTGGTTGATAAATTGCTCTGTATTAATTACGTGGAAAAATAGCAGCGACAACGTGCCCATTGTGGGGCCAATAAAGGTTGATAAGACGCCAACTAACAAAATGAAGCGCAATACCAAGCGAGTTTGATGAAATAAGAAAGGAACGCCAATAAAACGTCTAACTAAATACGCGCCAACACAAGCCTGCAATGTCGCGCCAAATGCAATTAGAAAAGGGAGCAACCAGATCATTGACTGAACGTTTGGCCATGTTGCCCATAGATTAACGAATAAAGACCCTAGAAACACACCTAACGGCGCCTGTTTAGGAAAAAGCATAACGGCCGCAATCGCTAGCCCAGAAGCAGGCCAAATGATGGTTGAGTAGCCAGGTGGTATAGCGACCTCAAGTCCCAGAATACCAAAAACAAAATACCCAAGCGTCGTCCAAGCCACTACCTTCAACGATTTATTCATGCCTATACTCCATACGAGACTCATTAAGCATAGACAATGCGACAAGAACAGAAGATAGAGTAATGGTTAAATTATGTAATAGTTTGGTATCTAAATACCCAAAAGAACACGTTTGGACTTCCCAGACTTTACTAGACACCTATTAACGTTAAAATCTAGTTCAATAAGAGGTGTTTTATGAAGTCCAGTACTGTCAGTATCTATATAACCACCTAAAATGTCACCATTTGAAAACATTTTATTGACTCAAACCTGACAAATACGGTTAAGATTGGTAAACAGCTACAACCTCTTCACAAGCGACTAAGGATGGCCGATGCAGATCAAACACATTCAAGACGATGGAACGAATGGTATGTTCGTCGCTAATAGTGACACTGGATCTCGTGTTGGCTATCTAATATGGGACTTTCCTGAAGAAGATCAGAACTCCATTGAAATATGCGATCTACTCATCCATAACGAAGAAGATCGAGGTAAAGGCATTGGTTCTACACTGATCAATCGACTACTAGAACACGCTAGAACGCTCAAAGTTGATGAAGTAATGGGAATAACCCAAGCGGATGATGAGCAAGCGTATGCATTTTATAAAAAGCATGGTTTTTGCTTCACAGAAGCGGGAGCATTTAGAATGCAGCTTCACTAGTAAAGACTACAAATACTTTTTTCTAACACCAAATTAGGCTTAGAGCTTACTAATATCACAACCTAAAGGATTAAAATGAATTTTGATTCACGATTAACATTAGCAGCAACAGTAGTCGCAGTCGCAGTCGCCATTTTAGCAGCCGTAACTCTTGGTTTAAAGATTGGCCATGACTCAAGAGGTGACCGTATTGCCTCTCTGGAAACAGAATTACAATCTTATAGAGACGTTAATAACCTAAACCTTGCTGAAACAGTAGAATCAATTTTAATTGCAAACAAGGCAATTGAGAAAAATATTTCAGAAATAAAATCCTATTCAGACTGGAAAGCAGAAGAAAAAAAATTAGCATCAAAGATCTCTAGTCTTTCAAAAGAATTAGACCAAAAAACAGAACAGTTAAAAAACGAAGCTAATAATTCATCTAGACTAAAATCCGAATTGAAAAATAAACAGAATCAATTAGATAACTTTTATCCTTTGAGTGAGGCGTTTTGGTTAAAGTGGAAAGATATAAAGAATTTTTCGGGATTTGAAAAAATCATGGGGATTGATCTGATTTCAGGAAGTTTTGTCACTGTTAATTTTCAAAATAAACCAAAAATATTATATATTGGAAACTTTATAGAATTTGAAGCAAAAGGATCAAGCTGCAAGCTTATATTATCCAAAATAAACACAGCCCCCCCTGAAGCTTACTTTCAAAATATATGCCAGAAAACACAAGATCCATTAAAGTAATTTTTATAAAAAAAGGGCACTAAATACACGTGAAGGAAAAGCAATTCAGACATTCGCTGTGAGATCGCTGACGAGGCGATTAAAGAAGCATCGCTCAGTGGCGTTGGCCATCAAGCGGTATAAGGCATTGGGAGAACACTCTGTCAGCGATTTGGACGACCTGATTGATATTGTCCGTCGTAAGATTGAAGATGAAGAAAAACAGCAGTCAAAAATAAAGATAAGACAGTATCGGAATTTGAGAGGATAGCTTTTCATCTGATCCTAAATTTCACAACTATCATCTATCAAGCTTTAAAGACTTTGGATACTTTATCCTTTTATCCCAAATCATAAACGTAGGAAGCAATATATATAAAACACCAAGAACCATATACCCCACCCCGTCTCTAATGACTTGATTTGAATTTAAAAAACTAGAAAATTCAGGAAAAAACTCAACAAGGAAACCTGTTAAAAACACAACTGCACCAGAAATAAATAAAAATAAATACATTAAATTCTTATTTAAAAGTTTTAGTGTTTTTCTCATAAAATTCGGCATATCATCGTCACTAAAAAGCGAATCAGAACTAAAACGAAACACCCCTTTAGGAATACCTTTAATAACACCCTCAAATTTTGGATACTTCATTTCACCATCATGTAATATTTCAAAAGAAACTCCATCTCTAGGATCGAGATACACATAGCTTAAGTAAAGAATATATTTATTCTCTTCATCTTGCTTTAATTCAAATTCATTAGAGCTCTTAGTTTCTTTTATTATTTTTGAATTTAATATGGTCACTTCACTTGGAAACTCTAATCTTAATGGATCCGATAGCACGATATCTTCCCCATTTAATATTTCTGTCCCATGGTTCCAAAAAATAATGCTGGTTCTGGTCAGTTTTTTAACATCATCACCATCATATTTTATAGACACTTCGCTCGGCAGATCATCCTCCCCTCCACCTAAAAGAACACGAGCATACCGCTGATAACAGGGTTTTCCTTTATGCCTCACGTGCTTTGCGATAAAATAAGCAATCGGAATCCCTATAATTGCAATTAAAGAAGCAACCCAGCCTTGATTAAAAAATGTAAATATCTGATCCACTACTTTATGACCTCATTACGTAAAATATAATTTTTATTATCCCAACAACCCAATCAACCCAGACACACCTGCACCAATCACACCATTAACCGTTGGGTTTTCAAGGAGCTTCATTAGCATTCCTTTTGCTTCTTTATCGCCGGATGCTGCGACTTTTTCAACGAGCTCTTGCATGTTGATGGTGACGTTTTGAGTGTTGTCATTACCAAATTGGGCTTGTTGTGTGGTTACTGGCGCATTAAAGTTAAAGGTACTATTTGAGATTGTTTCTTCCTTTTCAGCTTTCATGATTTTTACATGTCCTAGGAATGATAACTCCCCCGACAAAGGAGAAAGAAAGCCTAACGACTTAAGGTCGCTTTGACGTGCCATGTTTGAAATCATTTTTTTTGAAATCATATAATTCAAATGCACATCAAACATTTCAGTAGTTTTTTTATTGCTCTCACATACAATGACACCTAACTTTTCAACTTCAGAAAGATATGCAGACAATGTGAGAATATTTCCATCATCTAACGGGCTTAAGAGCTTAACTAGGTATTCTTGATCAATTTTCATATTAGAATCGACTCACGTATGAACTACCACTAATAGCCACTCGATCTTTTGATTGAGCCTCTGCAGTGCCAAAATTATTTTTGCAGGTTGCACAATTCCACCAACCATCTCTATAGTTTTGCAATCGAATGTTCTTCTTGTCGCTATCATGACACTGCTGGCAAAATGGTCCATCTTTCTTTCCACCGTCTATCATCCAGTAAAAAGGCGCTTCGTAAGTTAATTTAGCTTTTTCTTCTAGCTCTTCTTCAAGTTTTTTAACTTTCACCTTTAGGTCCAAGTTCTCTTCTTGAAGCTCAAGCGTCGCTTCCCGAAGCTCCATAATTCTCTCTAGTGCCTCTACTGTGGCACCTTTATCGAGCAAGTCTGAAATGTCTTTATACTTAGGTATCACGTCCCTCATCTCCCTGTAGCTAAACCGACAATGACTTTACTATGTTTCATTTACCCCCATTTGAAAACATTTTTATTGACATCTTTTTCCGGCCATCCTATCGTTTATGAGTGTTGGCAAAATCCAACACTGGGGTGTGGAAGCTCCAATCTATCAGGACGCACAATACCGCCGCGTCGCGGTTTTTTTGTGCCATAATGTTCGCGTTATGGTGGCTGTGCGTGGGGAGGCTTCGGCCTACCGGTTCCTGATAACTGGTCTTCCAACCTCGCGTATGGCCACCACCTATGTTTGGAAGCATAAGTTGTGGTTTAAATTCTTATCAGGAGTTAAATCATGAATAACGCTATTATTCGTTCACAGCACCACCACGCCCTTTTGCCGTCTATCGGCACCTTTTCCGCTCTACCTTCCCATAACGTTTTACCTACTCAAAGAATAGGCATTGGCCGTATCGTCGCGGTTTGCGTCGAAAGCGACACGCCTTTGTCCGTTCAAACGCCGAATGGCGCCATCTTTGCTATCGGCGGTTTATCCGATCGTCAGAAGCAACAACTCCTTACCCTACTACCCGATCTCATTCATACCCGTGTCCGCTTTCAGTACAGCCGACAAAATGCCCTTGGCCAAGCGGTCGATGCGATGTTTCAAACTTTGCTCATCGAGGGCGACACCCGCCACAGAGCCAGCTCAGTCGTGTTTAATACTGGATTTAACAACATGCAAGGAGTACAGCATGGATAAGCCAGACATTGATTCAGTACAAGATTTCAACATGGAGCGAGTAAACTTGGACATGACAACATCTGACGAAATAAAACGCCAAATACACCATATGTCATTTGGGATCGATGCATTAGACGGGCTAGGAATGATGGCGGCCCATGCCGTGGATGACGACATAGGCGTCACAGGGGAACAGATAGGAAGCTTACTAAAGTACGAGTTTGGGGTCAGATCAAAAACTAGTCTGTCAGGGGTGCTGCGTTATACATTCCCTTCAAGCCCTCAGTGCAATCAAGTAGATATGTAAACCTAGTTTCTTGATCTGACCCCAACACTTCGCGTTTTTAAAAACACGCATAGCACGATTGAGAAGGGTTCAATCAATAGAATAGGAAGTAAGAGAAGGCAGCGTAAATTTTAGGCAAAAAAAAGCCTGCTATAAATAGCAGGCTTTCTTTTTAATCATGGTGCCCAGAGACGGAATCGAACCGCCGACACGAGGATTTTCAATCCTCTGCTCTACCGACTGAGCTATCTGGGCAAGTGGGGCGTATTATAGAGAAACCTTTTTACGGGTCAATAGTTTTTTTGAAAAAAAATTAAAAACTTAGTTTCTTCGGTCGCTCTGGTATTATCTTCCTATATCAAGGAGATAAAACTATGCTTCACATTGTACTTTACCAACCAGAGATCCCACCCAATACTGGCAATGTCATTCGACTGTGTGCCAACACGGGCTACCACCTTCATCTTATCGAGCCATTTGGTTTCGAATTAGAAGATAAGAAACTGCGCCGAGCCGGATTGGATTATCACGAGTTCACTCGTCTAAAGCGCTACCCTGACTTTCAGGCATTTGTTGATCAAAACGACATAGGCACTATTTACGCGCTAACAACAAAAGGCAGCCACACACACAGCGAAGCGCGTTTTGCTGAAAATGATGTGTTGGTGTTTGGCCCTGAAACACGTGGATTGCCTGCCGAGTTTATTGATGCATTACCGCCAGCTCAGCGTTTACGATTGCCGATGCAAGCTAATTCCCGCAGCTTAAATCTTTCGAACACGGTGGCGGTTATGGTGTATGAATCATGGCGTCAGCTTGATTATGCGATGCCAACCGTTAGCGAATAACACACAGAGGTACAATGAACTCACTAGGACTGCTCCTAAGACGAAAAAACAGCCGTCGTCAATTTCGGAAGAAAGTACACTTACACGAAACAAGTGATTTGAAGAAGCGCTTTGTCTTATTAGCCGGCGTCATCGCTTTACACAGTTTGGCGATGGTGTTCTTTGAGGATCTTGATTGGTGGCAAGCGTTCTGGCTCACCATGACGTCGGCCAGCACGACAGGCTACGGTGACCTATCCGCGGTGACTTTCTGGGGGCAGTTTTCCACCATTCTATTGATTTATGGAATGGGCATTACCCTGCTCGCTCAAATCGCCAGCGATTACGTTGAACTCAGGCTAATGCACAAAGAAATGCGCATTAAAGGCCGTATAAAGTGGGACGATATGAAAAATCATATACTTATCATTAATACACCAAAATACGATTCTGAACGATATCTCGAACTGCTCATTAACCAAATCAGCCAAACACCAGAACTCGCCGACATACCCATTCAAATTCTAACGCTGGCGTTTCCTGACGGTTTGCCACTTAACCTAAGAGCCAAAGGGGTGGTTCATCATACTGGGGATGCATTAGAAGATGGCATGTTAGAGTCCGCTGGTGTACACAAAGCAAAATACATTATTGTGCTGTGCCAAGATGCGCAAGACAACTATTCCGACAGCTTAACCTTTGATACCTTGCATCGAATTCAAGAACTAAACCCTTCGGCCTTTATTATGGCGGAAGCCATTAATGACTCTAACCGACCAAGATTTAAAGCCGCTGGCGCAAACGCCGTTATTCGACCTGTTCGAGCGTACCCAGAAATGTTGGTGCGTTCACTGATCGCACCAGGAACAGAGCAAGTTTTAGAAGATTTGTTCCGCCACCAAGGCGATCATACTATTCGTCTTGACGTTCGAGTAACCGGCGTCACCTGGGCACAAGTCGTGACCACGTTAATTCAAAAAGATATTGGCACGGCTTTGGGGTATGTTCACCAAAATGGCGACATTGTCACTCACCCTCAAACACACGCGATTGTTGATGCGGAAGGACTGATTATTCTCATCAATGACAACCAAGTCATTCCATCACTTAATGAAATTCGTCATTATTTCAACGTATAAAAACAATGAACAAGGTCATCGAAAAGAGAGCACACAAAGGAATATTAAAAAATGGAAATGAGACGTTAGATAAGCGAGTTACTAACCGATGATTGTTTTAGCTGGCACTCCAATCTTTAGGAATGCCAGCTAAAAATAAACCAACGTAGACGTATGGCTTAAAGTTGACCGGTTAACGTTAAGTATTTCTCCATTAACTGTTCTTCCGTTTCTTTGAAATTAGGGTCTAACGGAATACAGTCAACAGGGCAAACTTGCTGACATTGTGGATCATCAAAATGACCAACACACTCGGTGCATTTTGATGGATCTATGACATAAATCTCGTCACCCTGAGATATGGCTTCATTCGGACACTCAGGCTCACACACATCACAGTTGATGCATTCATCAGTAATGATAAGAGACATTTTTCTCTCCTAAAAACCGCCGTATTAGGAACAGCGGCATTCAAAAACAGGAATTAAATCGTTTGATAGTGCTCTTGAAGAACACGTTTCACTTCTGGATTCACAAATTGACCAAAGTCACCATTCAAAGAAGCAATTTCACGAACTAAGGTCGAGGAAATATAAGAATGTTTTTCAGAAGGTGTCAAAAAGATACTTTCCACATCTGGCGCAATGGCACGGTTCATATTGGCCAATTGAAATTCGTATTCAAAGTCTGACACAGCACGTAAACCACGAATAACCACTTGGCCATTTACGGATCGTGTAAACTCGGTCAGTAAATTATCAAATCCCACCACTTCCACATTAGGCAAATGACCTAAGACTTTCTTCGCCAATGAAATTCGCAATTCATGGGACAAAGCCGGGCGTTTTTTTGGGCTCGCTGCCACCGCAACAATAACCTGATTAAATAGTTTTGATGCGCGTTCAACCAAATCCGTATGGCCGTTTGTAATAGGGTCAAATGTCCCCGGATAAACCGCAATCGTACTCATAGCTTTCATCCAAAAAATTAATAAGGGAGAACGAGTCAGGTAGCTGGCGACTTTTTGTCCATGCTAATTCCCGTTTAGGGGTCGCATCATATAGGAATACGACCCTGTTCTCAATTCACCGAATCATGCCGTAAATTTTTATCGGCGATGATCCTCGCAATCTTACAAAATTAAATACTGTAAGGTGCCAATATTTGCTTCAAAAAAGAAATCGCAAGGAAGATAAAAATAGGAGACAAATCCAAGCCGCCTAACGTTGGAATAACACGCTGGCAAGCACGATATAAAGGCTCAGTGATTTGCCCAACCAACATAGCGCCAGGGTGATTCGCACCCGGTGCAACCCAACTTAGAATGACCGAAATAAGCATCGCCCAAAAATACAAATCCAGCAAATGGTACAAGGTACCTGCCACGGTATAAATGACATAGCTGACAGGTGCAAGCGCACCGCCTTTAATAAACACAATCAAAGCGACGGTTAGAAACTGAACCGCCAACGCCAACACAAGTGACGCGGTGTCCAAACGGCCAATAGCTGGGATCACCTTGCGCAGAGGCAAAATAATCGGGCTTGTTGCCTTCACAATGCCTTGGCTAATGGGATTATAAAAATCTGCTCGCGTAAGTTGAAGTATCAAACGCAGTAGTACAATAAATAAGTAAAGGTTCAAAATAACCTTTACTAACATCACAATTGGATCCGAATTCATGTTCATTGTTCCTTAAAATTAGTCTTTCTTAGCTGAAAAATCTTCGGCCATTTCTTTTGATCTATTCACACAAGCCATCATGGCTTCCGCAACGATTTTATCAATATTAGACGCTTCAAAAGACAACAAAGCTTGCTCAGTTGTTCCCATTGGCGATGTAATATTTTGACGCAATTGCGAAATCGGCTCATCGAGTTCCATAACCATTCGAGCGGCTCCAAACATCGCATGGCTGGCCAAAGCTCGACACGTTGCTTCATCAAGCCCCTGCTGCTCACCATTTTTAATCATGGCTTCAAGGAATCGAAAAAAATAAGCCGGCGCGCTGCCCGATAAACTGGTCACCGTGTGCATGTGCGCTTCATCATCCACCCAAACCGAGTGGCCAATGCTGGAAAAAAGTTCACTCACCTGCGTTTTTTGTGCAGGACTTGTGTGTTCATTTGCAATCAGGCCCGTCATTCCCGCGCCTAATTGAGAAGGCGTATTCGGCATACTACGGACAATGGCAACGGAACGTCCTAACCAATAGGCTAAGGAATCCAATTCAATCCCTGCGGCTACCGAAATAAACAATTGATCACCACGTACATGGTCTGCAAACTCTTCTACCACAGACTGCATTTGCGCTGGTTTAACGCACAAGACAACAACATCAGCCTGATCTACCGCCAAATCATTTTCCGCCAACATGGTAATGCCATATTGCTCATGATAATAATCGCGTTTTTCTGGCGTTCTCGATGTTCCAATAATTTTATCTGCAGGGTAGCCACCAGCGAGCATACCGCTAAAAATAGATCGGGCCATATTTCCCACGCCGATAAAGGCAATACTTGCGGTCATGTTACATCCTATTTCTTTCATTCTCTAAGTTGACTGAACACGTCAACTCGCTATTCAAAAATCACATCGTGCACGTTGCGTTTACACTTTAGCAGAATAATCACGCGCGCCGAAAATCGCCGTCCCCACACGAACCATGGTACTACCAGAGTCGATGGCCGCTGATAAATCTCCAGACATACCAATCGACAAGGTATCTATCATGCTGTCAGATTTGGATAATGCAAGAAAGGCTTGTCTAAGAGGTTCATACACAGCACATTGTGCCGCATAATTTTCTTGTGGCGCGGGGATCGCCATCAAGCCTCTGAGGCGCAAATTTGGCAAACCTGTGATTAGGTCAACCATTGAATTGAGTTCAGATAAGGCCACTCCCGACTTGCTGCTTTCACCACTAATATTAATTTGAATACAAACATTCAGTGGCGGCAAATCCGCTGAGCGCTGTTCGCTCAAACGACGGGCGATTTTTTCACGATCTACGGAATGCACCCAATCCATGGTATCTGCAATGAGACGGGATTTATTGGATTGGATCGGGCCAATAAAGTGCCATTCGATGTCGGTTAAATGCGATAGCGTATGATATTTGTCGACAGCTTCCTGAACATAGTTTTCACCGAACGCTCGCTGACCTGCACTGTAAGCGCCTTCCAACGCTGATACAGGCTTTGTTTTGCTAACCGCTAATAAACGCACACAGCCAGCTTCTCGCTGGCTCTGCTGAACAAGTTGCTCAATCTGCTGGGAAACCAGAGCTAAATTGATTTTAATGTCTTCAGCTTCATTATGCTCGACTTCGATTGTCATTACTCACCACGTTCCTTTTTCATCAAGATGTACGAGTTACCCCGTCCCTCTTGAATTTACTGAGGAGAAACATGGGGGGCGCATCATAGCATTATTCTAAAAAACAGAAAAAAGCTTATAAGGAATACAGTTCCGCGCTGGTGCCGTAATAGCTACCATGAAATTCAAAACGAAATCCCGGTGCATTACTCAACGAGTCGGACGCAAAAGAGGCCGCTTGATGAAGCTGTTCCAGTGACGAATGTTCAGGATAAAAAGCAATACCAACAGACAGTCCATCACGAATTAATCGATTGGTTGAAAAACGAGGATTGCTCAATGACTTCAATAATTTAGTCGCGACAATCTCGGCGTCTTCTAAATGCTGAATACGAATACCCATCACCAACTCACGTTCATCGTAATGGGCAATAAGATCATTATCACGAACGGTTTCTTGCATAATATCCGCTAAAACTTTTAATTCAGCGTCATCTACTTTGGACGTTGAAAGCAGCCGAATAGACAACAATGCAGCACGTTGGAAATGACGGCGAGAATCCTTTAATACGATGCCAAAGCTATTATCAAAGCTAAATCGACGCAACAATCCTGTCGATGGATCGCGGTGACTGTCTTCCAGTAACTGGTAATCGGCCTTTTCTCTTTCAAAAACAGCGTCTAACCAAGAGGCATAACTGTCTAACGCAAGCGCCATCAGTTCACCTTCTAACAATGTTTCTTCTCGTTGAAATGCCAGCATTAAATAAATTGAACCCTGACCATCGGACACACTCACGATCGACGCGTCTGAAAAACCGTGATCTTTAAAAAAAGGCTGCCAGTGTTTCCAATCTACCGAGCTTTGGATATTGATATCGTGACGCTTTGGGCAAGACGGGCTCGCCGCAAAGGTTATTAAAGCTTGAGGAACGGTAACAAGTTGGCCATTTGAACTCAGCAAACTGCCATTGATTGAGTCTTTATATTGCAAGCGCCATTGTGAGCAATCTTTATCGCACACAATAAAAAGGCAATACGCATTAGGCAACTGAGCCTGTAGCTTATTTTTGAAATTACCAAGGAGGGTGCTTAACAAGGCGCCTTTTGAAATCATATTCAGCACTTGAGGCATATCGCTGTATAAGCCTTTGATGAAATCTCGCTCTTTTTCAAGATAGGCAATACGAGACTGCAAGACCTGCTGTTCCTTAAGCAATGAGTTCGAAGAGTCTATAGGCATAAAATACTAAAACCACAATAATCCATAATTCAAACTAGATTAACGCCCTAAGACTAAAAGTAAAGGAATAGTAAGACCAAGTGAGCGAAAAAGCCCAACTTGATCTTACTTATTAGACTTAAACTGCCTGATAAACGCGCTGACCAGAAATATACGTCGCGGCCACACGCCCCACAAACTCATCGTCAAAAAATGGCGAGTTATGGCCTTTGGTTTTCCGACCTTCGTAAGACCACGTCCAACGCACCGTGCTATCAAACAAGATGAAGTCGGCAAAACTCCCCACGGATAAAGACCCCGCTTCCAAACCAAAGCAAGCCGCTGGACCAGACGTCAAGCAACTCAGAACAGTTGGAAAGTCCAAATCACCTTCGTCCATTAATAACATGGCCAAAGGAAGCAATATCTCCACATTCGCCATGCCTGGCTCTGTGGCTGCGAACGGTGCAATTTTTGCCATTTTTTCATGTGGTTGATGATCAGAACAAATCGCAGTGATCACGCCAGATTTTATGCCTTCAATCAAGGTCAAACGATCTTCATCGCTGCGCAATGGCGGCAACACATGATACTGTCCATCAAATCGATTCAGCAGTTGATCGTTCAACAATAGATTGTGCACTGCAACATCTGCCGTCACGTCCAGCCCGGACGCTTTTGCATCCGCCAGCATTTCGACCGATTTAGCGCAGGACAAACGCGCAAAATGCGCTCGCACGCCTGTTTTTTCAACCAATAATAAATCACGCATCAAGGCAATGGTTTCTGCCTCTTCAGGAATACCAGCCAAACCATGCATGGTCGACATCAAGCCTTCATGGGCACAACCGCCTTCAGAAAGGCTGGATTCATCAGGGTGAAACACCACTAATAAATCATGTGTCGCCGCGTACTCAAGCGCCCGAGCCAATACTTTCGTGCTCGCCATAGGTTGGCGATGATTGGACACGGCAATACAGCCCGCATCCGTCAATGCCACCATATTGCTCAGTTGAGTGCCTTCTAAACCTTGCGTTAAAGCACCAATAGGAAACACATTGGCCATTCCTGCTTCATCGGCTTTATCTTGTATCAAGGCTGCTACCGCTGGTGTATCAACAATCGGTCGAGTATTTGGCGGACAAACTAACGTTGTCACCCCCCCCGAAACAGCCGCTCGACCTTCTGTTGCAATACTGCCTTTCTGCGTCATTCCAGGTTCACGTAACGCCACCGCCAAATCCACCAAACCAGGTAAAACCCACTGTCCAGATGCATCGACAACGTCGGCATTGTCAAACCCTTCTGGCGTGTCACCAATGGCGACGATTTTCTGATTATCGATGAATAAGTCCGTTACCGTATCAATGCCTTGACTCGGGTCGATAATACGACCATTTTGAATACGTAATTTCATGCTATTTTTCATCCTTCGCTGCTGGCGAATCGTCACTTTGCAACTGACCGCTCATCGCCATAGACATCACCGCCATTCGCACCGCGATCCCATTGGTTACTTGGTCCAAAATCACCGAATGTTTTCCGTCTGCCACTTCTGAAGAAATTTCGACACCGCGATTAATCGGACCTGGATGCATAACAATCGCATCCGGTTTTGCCCAGGCCAATGTTTCTTCCGTCAAACCATACAAGCGATAGAACTCACTTTCACTTGGTAGCAATGCGCCTTTCATGCGCTCTTTTTGTAGGCGCAACATCACGATCACGTCAACGTCTTTTAAACCGGCTTCCAAGTCATGGCAGATTGTTGCGCCCATTTCCGCGAAGAAACTTGGTACTAAGGTTTTTGGCCCAACCAAACGGACGTCACTCACCCCTAACGTGGTCAACGCTTGCAGTTGAGAACGTGCTACACGAGAGTGTAATATGTCACCCACGATGGCAATTTTAAGCCCATCAAAACCACCTTTGTGGCGACGAATGGTCAGCATGTCCAACATGGCTTGCGTTGGATGTGCATGACGGCCATCGCCCGCGTTAATGATGGCGACATTTGGCGTGCAATGTTCCGCAATAAAATGCGCCGCACCGCTGTCCGAATGGCGCACGATAAACATGTCACTCTGCATGGCTTCGAGGTTTTTTAGGGTATCCAGTAAGGATTCACCTTTCGAGGTCGCCGAGGTTTCAATATTGAGGTTAATCACATCCGCGGACAAACGCTTGCCCGCCAATTCAAATGTGGTACGCGTTCGCGTGGAGTTTTCAAAGAAAAGGTTTACGACGGTTTTACCGCGTAAAAGAGGGACTTTTTTAACGGATTGCTCGCCCATCGAGAGAAAGGATTCTGCCCGATCAAGGATCTCTGTCAGAATGGTTTTATCCAGTCCATCCAGCGTTAAAAAGTGCTTAAGCTGCCCGTGTTCATTTAACTGTAATGCCCGAGGCTCGGATCGCATCATGGTTTGCTTTCCTCAAACTGCAAAGACGGTATCGTCTTTCTCTATTTAAAATAGGACGTCTAGATAGGAAAATGCCCGGTGCAGACTCGCTGCAACCGGGCATTATTGATACAAAACAGTAGTCTCTCCGAATTGGTTCGGTGAGATTTCATTCTTCCAACCGTTGCATCGTCAATCTTATCCATACGTTAATTGTCGTACGTGTTCGATAAAAAATAAAGCTTTGTTGTGACTATTAATGGGTATCAATCACAGAAACGCTAAGCGTTTTCGGCCCTGACAACTTAACTCTTTGATCAGGATTAAGGCTTAAATGCTCGCCAACAATGTCCGCTGAGATCGGCAGCTCGTGCTGACCTAAATCATACAGAATCGCTAAGGTAATACTGGCTGGTCGGCCGAAGTCGAATATTTCATTCATCGCGGCACGAATCGTACGGCCCGACATAAGCACATCATCAACCAAGATGACGTGTCGATCTTCAATCGCGGGCAATGATGTTTGGTTTACCTTTGGGTTCAATCCCGCTTTGGTAAAATCATCACGATAAAAAGTAATGTCCAACGTCGCCAACGGTTCTGTTGTTGGCACGGCAGACATCAAGCGCTCCGCCACCCAAACACCACCGGTATGAATTCCAACAACAATGGCATCTTCGATTTGCTTCTTTTCACAGTATGCCGCCAGCTGCGCTTTCATTGACGCTAGAGAATGCTCTAAATCTAACTTCATTATGTCTTAACCCTTGCTCTTAAATTCACAATAAACCGCCACTCATCTGCGATTCACTAAACCGACTCAGCAAACCAAGTCTCTAAAATCATTTGTGCTGCCAAACCATCCACCGAATTGTCTTTGAAATTTCGATTTCCGCCTCGTGCAATAACGTGCCCCTTGGCTTCATAAGACGACAAGCGCTCGTCCATCATATGGTAAGGAAGATTGAAACGTCCATGCAATCGTTTGGCAAACTTGCGTGCTCGTTGGCACATTTCATTTTCTGAGCCGTCCATGTCTAATGGCAATCCCACTACAAATGCATCTGGCTTCCATTCTTCAACCACTTTGGTGATTTCGTCCCAGTTTGGAATGCCATCTTTGGCTTTTATCGGGTCAAGTGGTTGCGCTGTGCCTGTAATACTTTGACCAATCGCAACGCCCATTCGCGTCGTACCAAAGTCAAAACCCAATACTGAGCGAACAGTATTGGGTTTCTGATTATCGTTTAAAGGCGTTTCTGTCGAGATTGACGCTGTCATTAACCATGTCCTATATCCGGTGAAAGTCTCGCCATATCAATTCCCAATACGCGCGTTGCGGCGGTAAATTGCATATCACTTGGTGTATGGAATAATACGTCTAAATCCGCTTCACATACCAGCCAATCATTGTTGGCAATTTCAGATTCAAGTTGCCCAGCGTCCCAACCTGCGCACCCTAATGTGATGCGAAAGGCATTCGGCCCTTTGCCTTCTGCGATTTCTTCTAGCGCTTCTAACGAGGCAGAAAGAGACACCTCATCGGTCACATGCAGCGTGTTGTTCCATACTTTATCCGCTGTGTGCAAAATAAAACCACGTTCTGACTCCACAGGCCCCCCCGTATAAATGGGTTCAGAAGATAAACGTGGGCTATCAATCTTAATACCAAGATGATCCGCCAATTCCGTAAAATCAACATTTGAGGGGCGATTAATGATAATCCCCATGGCGCCCGCGGTGGTGTGTTCGCAAAGATAAATAACCGTGTGTTCGAAATGTGGGTCGTCTAAGTGTGGCATTGAAATTAAAAAGTGATTTTTAAACGAATCAAAAAATGCATTCATAGTCATGAGCCCTCTTTAATAAATGAAAGCGCAAAAATCGCGCTGATTACTTAAACCTCAAAAGTACCTGTATTCAAAACGTACCGGATTCTTAAAAAAACAATGTACTAACAAGGCTGTAGAGTCAGAGAGAAGAGCAAAGAAGACGGTAAAATAAACACAACCGACCTTAAGCAGTATAGGGCAAGCTTGAGATATACCTAGCCCGAATACACAATTTGTTACCGAATCCCTTCAAAACTCACAATTCAAGCAGTAAACTATCGTTATTGGACTTGCAAAAAAGAGTCCAACAACCATTTTTCACCCTTGGAATACATAAATGCCTTTAACGTCAACGCGAAATGCACAAAGCACATCGGCTCAAGCCGAGGTTCTTTGTCCTCTTTACGTCGTGAGCTTGGCGCAATGGGTGCAACATTACCAAGCTGAAACCGTCGATTTGCGCTATTTTTTCCATAGCGGCTGGTCTTCCTAGCCTTTCCTACCTTGTCCTTATCACCGTAAAACATCCTCGATGAAAGAGAATGTTCTTCTATTATTAAAAAGACAAAACCGTCCATTATGGACGACACAGGAAATCACTATGCAACTACAAGCCATTGACTACACCAGCGCAACCGCACAAGAAGACTTTGTAAAATCTCTTCACGAAACGGGCTTTGGTGTTTTAAAAAATCACCCCATTCAAAAAACACTCGTCAGCGCTATCTACAGTGAATGGCAGACCTTTTTTGATGGTGAAGAAAAAAACGAATACCTTTATAACAAAGGCACACAAGACGGTTTTTTCCCGCCTAATGTGTCGGAAACAGCCAAAGGCAACACAAAAAAAGACATCAAAGAATATTTTCACTATTACCCGTGGGGACAATGTCCAGCGGATAAAAAGGCCTTACTGTCTCAATATTATGCTGAGGCCAACACATTAGCGTCAGAGCTGCTGGCTTGGGTTGAAGCACATTCCCCAGCGGACGTTGCCAAACACTATTCACAATCCCTTTCTAGCATGGTGGACGGCAGTGATCAGACCTTGCTTCGCGTATTGCATTACCCACCGTTAAAAGGCGATGAAGAATTAGGGGCGATTCGAGCGGGCGCGCATGAAGACATTAACTTGCTCACTATTCTGCCTTCTGCCAATGAACCGGGCTTGCAAGTAAAAGCCAAAGATGGCTCTTGGATGGACGTACCTTGCGATTTCGGCACGCTTATCGTGAATATTGGTGACATGCTGCAAGAAGCGTCTGGCGGGTATTTTCCTTCCACATCTCACCGAGTGATAAATCCAGAAGGCGCCGACAAAACCAAATCGCGTATTTCTTTACCCTTGTTTCTTCACCCTAAACCGGAAGTCGTTTTATCGGAACGCCACACCGCTGGCAGCTATTTGCATGAACGTCTCGTTGAACTGGGCGTGATTTAACGCTTTTTTGCACAACCGATTCGATAAAACCCAAAAAGCGCCTTAAACAGGCGCTTTTTTCTATCACATCAATATCACATCAATATCAAAGCACCGCTTTCAGCGACAAGCTTATGCCAGACAAAAATAGCAAAACCATCGCCGCGCGTTTTATCGTCTCAGGCTGCACATTCGGTGGATAGCGCTTTGCCACAAGCGTCGCCACAACCACACAAGGTACACCTATCACGCTTAACCAGATCATCTCCATCGTGACCTGCCCTGCGACAGTCGTAATCCCAATGCGAGTTAGGCAGGAGATTAAAAAAACGCTCAACAGCGATGCTCGAATGACGCTTAACGACACCGGTTGGCGATACATCAAATATGAAATAGGTGGCCCTGCTGTAGCAAATAAGCCTCCCAATACACCAGCAAATCCGCCACACAGAAAAAAGGCCCAAGGCTTGGAGTCGGTTGGATTTTTTTTCGGTTTAATCAAGCTCATGCCACACGCCAGCATAATGGTTAAACCGAGACACAGTTGTAGCCAATGCAAAGCACCACTCTCTAGGCTGCTAAGCAAATAGACGCCGTAAGCGGTCGCCGGAATACTGCCGAGGAAAAACACCAACAGCATTTTTATCTTGGCTTCTCGCCATAAACCGCCTGCTAATCCTGTCACACTGTTTATCAAGCTCAACACACTGACAGCAAAAGCCGCCACTTCTAATGACACCAATGAAAACAACGCCGCGGCGCTCATCACAACCAAACCAAAGGCAAAGCCCGTCACGGTTTGTACATAGCTGCCCAATACAAAAAACGCCAACAGCGCAAAAGGAATATCACTCATTTACCACAACCTTCAGAGTTAAAATCACGTATTTATTAGAACATAGATTTACCCTTGCCTTTGGCAAACTGCATAGATTATGCAAATTACAAGAAACGGACTCGTTTTTCACTCAGTGTCCTTTCATTTTGAAGCATTGCCCATAAGAATAATATTCAACCAAACATCAAGGTCATTGTTATGAAAAAATCCGTCGATATTCAATTTGTTTCCGACATTATGTGCCCTTGGTGCGTCGTCGGATTGGGGAACCTTAATAATGCATTAGAAACGCTAAAAGACAGCGTCGAAGCAGACATCACCTTCCAACCATTCGAACTCAACCCAGAGATGCCGCCAGAAGGCCAAGATTTTAGCGAACACATTACCGAAAAATACGGCATTACCAAGGCGCAATCAGACGAAAACAGAGCCATGATCCAGCAACGCGGTAACGAAATCGACTTCGATTTTAACTTCACACCCGAAAGCCGTATGCGCAACTCTTTCGATGCGCACCGCTTACTTCATTGGGCGCAATTAGAAGGCAAACAAGCCGAACTGAAAGCGGCATTATTCAAAGCACATTTCACTCACAACCAAGATGTTAGCGATTACAGTACCCTCGCCAACCTTGCTGCAAGCGTGAATCTAGATCCTGCTGCCGCCAAAGGCATTCTGGACAATGGGCATTTCACCGAAGAAGTACGCAAGCAAGAAAAACTATGGCAACAACATGGAATATCGTCAGTGCCCACCGTTATTATCAATAACAAATACGCCATATCTGGCGGGCAACCAGCCGAGGTCTTCAAGAACGCCATAGAAGAAATTCTTGAAAAAGAGGCTCAATCAGAGCAAAACGCTTAACGCGACAGCCTTTTCATCTCAACAAAATAATCCCCATGTTGGAGGCAACATGGGGATTATTTTTTTTGTGTTCACATCTCTAAAATCAGCCAAACATCGTATTAGGAAGAAAAAGAACAATCTGTGGGAAAGCAATCAGCAGCGCAACAGCCAAGATCATCATCAACCAAAACGGAAGCACACCTCGGAAGATATCACCCAAGTCTACGTTTGGCGCAACCGACTTCACGATGAAAACATTGATGCCAACTGGAGGAGAGATGAGCCCCATTTCAAGCGTCAGCACCGTCAGCACACCAAACCAAATTGGGTCGATACCGAGCGACATAATGATGGGAAAGAAAATGGGTAATGTCAGCACCAGCATGGCGAAGCCTTCCAGAAAACAGCCGAGCACAAGATAGATCACAAGAATAAGAATAAGCGTTCCAATTACTCCCAATCCCAGTCCAGACAACAATTCACCTACCGCCGAAGGGATATGACTGAGCGCCATAAACGGGTTGATCATATGGGCAGCAATCAGAATAAGCATCACTGTGGCCGTGGTCACAACCGCATCGCGAGACGCATGCCAGAGTGTTTTTAACGATAAGGCGCGAGTAAAAAACCCGGCCAAAATCACCACACCAGCCCCAACCGCGGCGGCTTCCACAGGTGAAAACAAACCGCCATAAATGCCGCCAATCGTCAGTAATATGACGGCAACAATAGGCCCAGCACCTAATAAAGCCTTGCCTTTATTACGCCAGCTTGTCGCTGGTCCCGCAGGCCCATACTCAGGTCGGAACCAACAGATAACCATGATCACGAAGATGAACAGCATCAACAACATAATGCCCGGCAGCACGCCCGCCAAAAACAATCGCCCAATACTTTGCTCGGTCAGGATCGCATAGATAACAAACCCTGTTGAAGGAGGAATTAAAATACCCAATGTACCGCCAGCCGCAACCACACCGGTCGACAACCTTGTGTTGTATTTGAAACGGTCCATCTGTCCTAGTGCGACCTTTCCCATGGTCAATGCAGACGCAACAGACGAGCCAGACAATGCGGCGAATCCACCACAACCAATCACCGTGGCCGACGCCAATCCACCACGTAACTGGCCAATGATGGCATAAGCGGCATCATAAAGTTTTTGGCTCATTCCAGTGATTGAGGCAACATTCCCCATCAATATAAATAAGGGAATAACGACCAGTTCAGGCGATGATGCCAAAGTGAACGTTTCCGATGCCAACAGACTGAACGCGGATCTGCTGCTATCCAGCACCGTAATCCCTACAAAACCCACCGAAAACATCGCAAAAGCCACAGGAACACGCAGCACCAACAAACCAAACATGATCAAAATGCCAACAAAACCAATCAATGATGCACTCATGCTGCGCCTCCTTTGCGAATGTCACGACCTGACAAGGTCAATTCAACGGCACGCAGTGTCATTCCAGCCGCGGTGATCAGGGCAAAAATTGAGAGGCCATTTTGGAACAACGCCTTAGGTATGCGTAACAGGTTGGTCGATAGATTCAGCATGGTGGAAAGCTTCGCACTTTCATTCACCGCATAAGCGATGCCAAAAAATATAATAGCGCCCAGCAACGCAGAAAAAATGTCGATTAGCCGATTAAGGATCACAGGATAACTTCGTTCAAAAAGATCCACTGATATATGTCCGCCCTGTCGATCACACAGTGCCATTGCCCCAAACAGAAGGATAACCATGGTCATCGTTATCATATCTTGCGACCCATAGATCGGCGCGCCCAGCGCACGACCAATGACATCTGCTAAAATAATGACAACTTCAAAGATCAACCCCACGGCGCCCAACGCAGCGGATAAGGCGATCAGCCCATCCGCCAGTTTTCGAATAACAACAAGCATACGTTACTTGCCTTCCATTGCCGTGAGTGCTGCCGCACCGTCCACACGCTTAACATAGGATTGAACAACACCTGATACCGCTTTCGTAAACGCTGTTCTTTCGCTATCGGTTAAGTCTGTTATCGTATTTGCACTGTCTGCCCTAGCCACTTTAAGCGCTTCCGTGGCTGTTTTCAGCCAAGCGTCTTCCGCATTCTTAGACAGTCCAGCGCCACTGACGGCGTCAATGGCGGCTTTTTGATCCGTCGTTAGATCATCATAAACATTACCGTTAAGCACTGTATAAAAAACAAGACGACCCAATGGCGCACCTAGGGTGAGAGAGTCAGCCACTTCATCAAGCTTAAAGTCTTTTAATGTAGACGCCCCCGTAATGACACCATCAATAAGGCCTGTTTGCATGGCATTATAAATTTGACTGGCTGGCATCTGTACTGGCGTGGCGCCTAAGGCTGTCGCGACATCCGCTGCGGTGGCACCAGCAACACGGATTTTAAGCCCAGCAAGGTCAGCAGGAGTACGAATTACCTTGTTTCGCATGATGAATATATTGGGCTCAGAGGTCCATAATGCCAACGGCTTAGTGCCAGGAAATTCACCACTCAAATGTTTATCATAGGCGCGCCAGAGTGCTTCGTAACCTGGCATGTCTTCTGGAATTGCACCAGGCAGTTCTGCAATCATCGTTTTACCAAACTGTGATGAGGTGTAACCCGGCAGCCCCCATGCCATATCGGCGGCACCTTGTAGCACACGAATATATTGCTCTGCGGGCCCAGCGCCTAATTCTCCACCATGATAGCCACGCACTGTCAGAGCGCCATTTGTTGCGGCGGACAAATCCGTATTGAGCTTCTCAATCACCGAGGCATTAATGGTATGAAACGGCGGAGTGAAGCTTGCGAACTTCAATTCCTCAGAAAAAGCGTGTGTGGAAACGGCAATCGCCGCTGAAGCGGCTATGATTAATGTATTCAACTTCATGTATTTCTCCCAGTGTTACTTTAGTGCCTGATTTTCAGGCTTTGTTATTTTTGTCACCGGACAAACCGGATAACGGAGCGTCCTTTTTGGTATAGAGACTCTGTTCTTATCTACGCTTAACCAACACCTTTATAGTTGAGTTCAATCGAACCCTGCCTTTTGGCAATCAACCATTCTCCTCCAACGTTTTGAATGTCATCCACGAAGCTACCGATAAAAATATCCGCATTCGCTTGCACCATACTTTCAAGGCTTTGTTTTTTTCCATTCGCGGCAAACAGCACCACCCTCGACGTCACGACGGCACGCTTTTCATTAATAATATTGGTTTCTACATTCGTCAGCGCATGACACGTTTCTTTTTTAGATCGAGAGGTAAACGACGTCAGAATGGCATCACGTCCCTCCACTTTTACCGTTGGTGAACTAGGTCGATACAATACGCCATCTTCGGTATAACAATTCGCCAACTCTTGCCAACGCCCTTGATCCAACAAATTAATAGAGTGCGTTACCAGTTTCTGGCACTGCCACTCGATTAACATGTTTTCCATCGTTTGATTGTTCATTCTGTTCCTACTTTTTTGCAACCAGGTTTTCAACGCCTTGGCGACGTTGATTGGGTCTTCTGTTGGCGCCATGTGGCCAGCGCCATCAATCACGACAAGCTCACTGCCCGCAATATGCTGTTGAATTTTCTGATGCTGGGAAACAGGACTCCACGTATCTTCCGTGCCTGAAAGCAGTAACGTTGGCACCGATATCGTCGAAAGAAGCGCTTCGGCACAGGGTCGATTAATCAGCGCATGAATCTGCTTTTCAAAGTCTTCAACCGAGTAAGACATCACCATTTGAGTAAGATCACACATCAATTCGGCGTTATTTATGCCTTTGGAAGACATCATAGGAACCAGCCACTGTGTCGCTAAAATTGACATACCGCTCGTTTTTGCCGCGTCAATTAAGCGCATTCGACCGGGTATTTCTGTGTCTGATTTTGGATGAATGCCTGTATTTAATAACGCTAAACGCGTAATTCGCTGCGGTGCAAGACGATATATTTCTAACGCGACTCGGCCACCCATGGAGTGACCCGCCAACGCAAAATCGCCTTCTACATTGGATAAAACAGACCGAGCCATGTCCGTCAGATCATCAAACCCAGCAAAGCTCATGATCTCAACGTCCACTTCATTCACCAGTTGAGAAGCGACGTTCTGCCAAATCCGTTGATCGCAAAGCAACCCCGCCAAACAAACCAATTTAGGCTTAGATGCAGACACCTTCATTACGGCTTATCCTCTAAGTTCATCGTGTCCGTATTTTCATATATCAGATGACCCAGTGCCGTGTTAGAAACAGGAACATGGTAATGACGATGTATTTCGTTAACCTGATGATTCAGCGCACCACGCATGATCAACCACATCACCATTTCACATCCTTCTGTACCGGATTCGCGGATATATTCAACTTGAGAAATTGCGGCTAACTTTTTGTAATCACTCTTTAAATCATCCATGAAAGCGAGATCCCATGCTTGGTTAATCAGACCCGCTCGCTCGCCAAGCAATTGATGGCTCATGCCACCCGTCCCCCAAACTTGAACATTAAGATCTTCTGGAAATTGCTCAACCGCCGTTCGAATGGCGTTACCCAAAGCAAGGCAACGTTCGCCTGTAGGCGACGGATAAACCACGGTATTAACGGCCAAGGGAATCACTTGGCAAGGCCATTCTTCTACTTCTCCGAACACCATTGATAAGGGAACCGTAAGACCATGATCCACGTCCATTTCATTCACAATCGTCATGTCAAAACCTTGCTTGATCAGAGACGCTGTAATATGCCACGCCAATATTGGCGAGCCTTTGACGACCGGAACAGGGCGTGCTCCATAACCTTCATCTGCGGGGTGATATTCTTCTCCACAGCCAATCGCAAACGTTGGGATGACTTTCATGTCAAAGGACGTCGCATGATCGTTGTAAACCAAAATAACAACATCCGGTTTCTGTTCACGAATCCATTTTTTGGTGAATGTGTAACCATCAAATATCGGTGCCCATTTTTCTAGGTGACTTTCGCCTTTATCCACCATATAACCCAATAAAGGGATATGCGACGTTCCTAGTCCAGATGTGATTTTCGCCATTACTGCTTCTCCTCAGGCTTCTTATCTTCGTATTGTTTTGCATCGATAAAGCGATTGCCTTCTGGAGAGCGGCCGCCACAGCGCATCATTTCGATATATTCTTCCGTGGTTAAGTTTGTCATGGTGGAAACCGCCGCCGCGACACTAAGTCCATCGCTCGAACTGATTTTAACGAGATAATAAATGTTGCCACCAAGCGCAATCAGTTGGTTAAAATCCCGAGCAAGAACCGCACTTTTTTGCGCTTCCGTCATCCGCCATTTATCTAGATAAGCACGCTCGTTTTGTTTAAACGTCTTTCGATTCGCTTCTTTCATTAAGGACATACAAAATTGATTGAGGTGAAAACCTATTCTGGCCATCTCACCGTCAAATACAGTCGTGCCAGGAATATTGCGGTAAGGCTTATTGTTATTATTCATTCACATTCCACTTGAGCTAAATGAGAGAAATCAATCACATCAGGGTTACTTAACCCAAAGGTACACAGAAAAAACCAGCTTGCCATATGCACATTTTAAAAATGGATTAAAATCTGGTTATATCTTAAATTATGAGCTTACGGACTTTCACCGCCCTTTCTGCCGCGAGAGGCTTTTAAAAAGGAAACCTAGAATGAGTAACGCTATTTCAAGCTTTCCGCTGACGCTAAAACAGTGCCGTGTGATCACAGAAATCATGAGAAAAGGCACGGAAAAAGAAGCCAGCGCCTCGCTGAATTTCAGTCAACCTAGTGTTTCTCGTGCTTTGTCGCAGGCTGAGCAAGCATTAAAGGTGAGTATTTTTACGCGTGGCTGGAGCGGTGCAGAACCAACGTCTGAAGGGGAAATAGTGATCTCGTCTTGCAATAGCATTTTACAATCGATTGCCAAGACAGAACGCCAATTACAGCAAAACGTAAAGGTGCTACTGAAATTAAAAGCCTATGTGGAATGGCGACATCTGATGATCATTGAAGCTGTCGTCCACGTAGGCAGTGCTTCTGTGGCGGCACAAACTCTTGGTATGACACAACCCGCGGTCAGCAAGACATTGAAGGAAGTCGAGAACATGGTGCAACAGCCACTCTTTTTACGAGCACGCCGTGGTTTGGTTCCACAAACGGCCGCCAAACAGCTCGCTTCGCTATTTCTGAGAATTTCGCCAGTGGCTCATTCTCTCTTACCTAGCATTCAATCACTGCCAAACGAACTCACAGGCAGACTCTCCGTTGGGATGCTGTCTTTTTCCTGCCAAGATATCGTGCCCATTGCATTTGCGTCTATCTTTAAGCAACACTCAGGCATTCGCTTACAAGCCATGCAAGGCCCTTATCACATGCTGGCAAACGCCCTTCGACAAGGCGAAATAGATTGCTTTTTGGGGCTTATGAGAAAAGGGCCGATTCATCCAGAATTAATTGAGACGCCACTATTGCGCGCTCAATACACCTTGATTGCACGAGCAGATCACCCAGTCCACACCAGCGCGAAGACGCTCAATGACCTGACCAATGAACGTTGGATCGTGGCACGACACGGCACCCCCATTCGGGAGTACTTCGAAGGGTTATTTCATAGCATCGACAACAAGCCACCTATTCAAGCACTGGAAATGCTGACCTTTGCGTCTTCAGAAGAGCTTGTTATTCATAGCGACGCCATCGCCTTACTGTTTTATGACGACTGGAACATCAACCAACTTAATCCGCGCCTAAAGCAGATCCCCATTACTCTGCCAAATGCCGAATGCACCATTGGCATAACACGGCATCGCGAACGGCAGTCCACCATCATTCAGACATTTATTGAAGAACTGACACTCACCATTCAGGATAAGTTAGCTTCGACTCAGCTTTAGTCTCTGTCGTATTCGACTCAACGCGACGGGCGTAATGCCAATATAAGACGCGATGTGTTGCTGCGGAATAGTGCTTTTCAACTCTGGAAAGTCCGCACAAAAATCAAGATAGCGTCGCTCCGCAGAGTGCTTTACAAAGGCGCTTTCTCGTTCTTCCTTGTGGATAAAAATCGTTTCTAGAAAATGCGCATAACATTCTAGAAACGCTTTATCGTCTCGCATTTGCGCATAAAAATCGCGCCAAGAATAAGACGAAACCACGCAGTCTTCCAAGGCTTGAATGCTAAACAACACCTTCGCCTGAGTGACCATAGATTTAGTCGAACCGATGATTCTTGGGCCTTTTGCAAAGGTCTGAGTGAATTCTTTCCCTTCATCCGACACGCTGACATAACGCACTAATCCAGTGTGTAAGAAATACAAACGATTCGCGAAGTCGCCTTGCTGAAACAAATAATCGCCTTTACGAATTGCATGACATTCCATAGGCAACGTCAGGCGCGACCAATCAATGTCATACCCAAGCGTATTAAAATAAGTACGAAAGCTATTTTGTTGTTGAAGTCGATCCATTGAACCCTTTCACCCTAATTACACCACCATCAATAAGAAACAACGCCACACAAACCAACGCCATGCCAACCAGCAATCGCCAATCCGCCAAACTGGAAAAACGAGATTGCGACACGGCGGTAAAAAGCGCAACCCAAACCGGTATCGTATAAGAAAAGGCCAATAATCGACTCGCCCCGGCCGTTCTCACCAAAAGCTGTTGCAACACAAACGTAAACAGCGTCGTGAAGACCGTTAAATACAATATGGTGATCCAAAATCCTTTTGACAACCACATAACCTGATCCAACTCGCCCCACAACAACGCAATCGGTAATAACCACAAAGCACCGAATAACATAATCATGAAAGCACTCGGCAATGGGTCTAATGACCGCCCCCACTTTTGCACCGACACCACATGAAACGCCAGCAGGAAGCACACGCTTAAAAACACATAATCCCCAGAGCGCCATTGCAAATCATCATAGTGTTGCGTCGACAACAACACGACCACCGCCCCGAATGATCCCATCAAGAACCCAAGAACCTTCAAAAACGGCGCCGCTTCTTTGAGCCAGACCTTTGCTATCAACACGCCCATCAAGGGAACAAGGGTATACAACACAGACGTGTTCAAAGGCGTGGTCGACTTCAATGCCACAAACAAGCCAATGAAAAACCCCACCAAAGACCCACTAATCACCGCATAATGAAAAAGCCGCTGACGAGAGGCGAACAACGCCTTCAACTGCTCTGACTTACTCAACTTGGCTCGATGCCACTGAAGCAGCAGCACAGGAAAAAGAATCAACATGGCCAACAAAAAGCGAAACGCCGAAGTCGCTATTGGGCTGGCATATTCCACCATATGACCGGACACGACAAAAGACGATGCCATCAGCCAAGCCCACAATAACAACATGATAAACTGGTTCATACAGCCGCCAACCTTGCCGCTAAAAAGCGATCAAACAAGTGCTCAGTAATCACCAATTCTAGATCAAACCCAAACGCCTCAGTCAGCACTTGATGCAACTCAGCGGGTGAATTCAACATGCGCTCTTGTGTGCCAGAGGAATCGTGTATGCTCACAATATGGTTTTTTAAAGCGATGGTACGGTCAGTATTTTTTAGGCTAACGACCAGATTATTCACAAAGCCCGCCTTTGGATAATGCGACGAGTAGAAATTTCCTATCGTACAGTCTGCATCGGTATACACCGCCAAATCAAAGCGGTACAAGGTGAAATAGTCACCGTCCTTTATGATCTGAACATCGTATTCGCCGTTCTTTTTATCCAGAATTCGATACGCTTCCTTGCCGATGGGTTGCGGCAAATGGGACGATAATACCAACGGCGAAATTGGGCAGTTGGCCCCAAAACCAGTGTCGATTAAATACGTCACGCCATCGTGCTTTAGCAAGGTGACTCGATGCGTTCTCGGCACATCGTTATCTTGATTGTTCAACACCCGCGCCATCGTTAACGTCACGTCATAACCCAACGCACTTAACAGTTCAAACGTCAGCTTATTATGCTCAAAACAGTATCCACCCAACCCCCGCGTCACTATTTTTTGACTGATGGCGTCTAGATCAAGAGACACGTCTTCGCCCATCACCACCGCCAAGCTGTTGAAACTATAACGGGCAATGTGCCTTTCTTGTAGCGACGCCACAAACGCCATATTTAGTGATTCTGGTACAACCAAATCAAGGTCGGATAAATAGCGCTGTAAGCTTGAGGGTAACGACATGACAATCTCCTTTTGTGTGCTTTATTTGTACGGAATACAACAAAGATTACAAGGAGAGAAAAAGAAAAGAATTAACCGAGGTTTAGAAAACGTTCTTTTTATGCGATGAACATTTTCTCATTGTGATACGCCTACGCCATTAGATCGCTTTTTCGAACCATTCCACATCCCAATATTGTCCAAATTTTCGACCCACTTCTCGATAAACGCCAACAGATTCAAAACCGAATTTTTCATGGATAATTTGCGACGCTTCATTCGGCAAAGTCACACCAGCGTAGGCCCGATGCACATCTTCGGTTTCCAGCTGCTCGAACAATTCGATGTAAAGAGCGGTGCCAAGGCCTCGCCCTTTCGTGTCCGCTTTCAAATAAATACTGACTTCCACCGAGGTTTCATACGCACGCTTGGCTTTGAACGGTCCGCTGCACGCGTAACCCAAAATATCACCCGCTTGCTCGGCGACCAACAAGCGATAGCGCCCCGTTAGTGCAAACTGCGAAAACCAAACTGCGCGGCCTTCTAACGTGTAAGGCTCGATGTCAAAAGTGGTTGGTGTGTTCACAATGTAGTGATTATAGAGATCCGTTAATGCAGGTAAATCAGCAATGGCAGCGGGTCGAATTTGAACGCTCATTTTATCTCCCAATAGGACTAATTAGGGTCATATATGGTCCACCCCGCGATGCGAATTAGTAGCAAAAACATCCAGATAATCAGAACCTTGCATAAGAGTATGGATGTGAAGTTTAATTTTCATCTGACCCTAATTGTTCACACCGAGGTTTCATACGCACGCTTGGCTTTGAATGGTCCGCTGCACGCGTAACCCAAAATCTCACCCGCTTGCTCGGCGACCAACAAGCGATAGCGCCCCGTTAGTGCAAACTGCGAAAACCAAACCGCTCGACCTTCTAATGTGTAAGGCTCGATGTCAAAAGTGGTTGGTGTGTTCACAATGTAGTGATTATAGAGATCCGTTAATGCAGGTAAATCAGCAATGGCAGCGGGTCGAATTTGAACGCTCATTTTATCTCCCAATAGGACTAATTAGGGTCATATATGGTCCACCCCGCGATGCGAATTAGTAGCAAAAACATCCAGATAATCAGAACCTTGCATAAGAGTATGGATGTGAAGTTTAATTTTCATCTGACCCTAATTGTTTGAGATGACTACCGAAAGTTTCCGCAAGGAAGCCATGTTATTTTTTATCAACAAATTGGTAGTCAGAACATCCAGATAATCAGAATTTTACATAAGAGCATGGATGTGAATCCAATGTTTGGGGCATAACGCCCAATTAAAGTGTGAAGCAAGTTTAATTTTCATCTGACTCTAATTGTTCCGCATAATATGCCCGGGTTTTCTAGCTTCCTAATTAACGAGTTTGTTAGTTGTATAGTACCTAGAAACTGCCTGCTTTCTCTCGCCAGAACAAAGATCGTCCATCTTCGATGATATTTCTCTTTCGAATATAGATCCCACATATTGAAATTCGTTAATAGGATATTCATGATGAAAATGCACATCACCTAGATGGTTTAAAATTGGATACGTTCCCCTCCTAGATTCAGAGGAATTTATTTCTACAACAACCCCGTCTATTGCCTTACAATTTAACCTGCGAATACTTTCCAAAAACGCATCTTTTTCCAGCATATGATTTGATAGTGCCTTTACTGCAGGCCCAACAGCCCAATATTGATAAATACTCCATCTATCCGGTTGAATTCTTTGTACTAACTCTCCAAGGTTAACCAAATCAAATTCATTTACTGAAGAAATCATTGTGTTCAATTTAATTAATACTTCGTGGTTTCTTAACCATGAAATCTTATCAATTATCAAATCGTAGTGACCTATTCTACCTCTCATGAGATCATGAACTTTGTCAGTTGAACCGTCTAGCGGAAGTCCAATCAAATCAACGTAGTTATCTATGAGGTAGCTGTTTTCCTTACTTTTGGATAACGTAATAGCATGAGTATCTACATGCACAAAAAGCCCCAGTTCTTTAGCTTTAATAATAGCCGGGGCTAAGCCTCTGAATTGAAATGGGTCGCCCCCTCCAAAAGTAACTGAACTAAACCCAAGCTCACTAACTCTTTCAATTACAGAAATCAATCTTTCTTCAGAGATATCCTTTTGATCAAATGGCACATAGCACCACTTGCAGTTTAATACGCACTTTTTGGTGAAATTAATAATTACACGCTTTGGAGGGTCATTTTTTTCCATTAACGTTCTTTCACTTTTGGGAGGTTATCAGGAAGCTTATCAGAAGCCTTTTTCAACCAATCACTGAACTCAGTACTTGATCGCCACAAAGTATCAAGGTGCGATTTAAACAATCGGTATAATCCAACGCCTTCCGCAGGCTCCGACGGTGTAATTTTCAGTGAAAAACTTCTGTTCTCAATTCTATCTCCAATCAGACCAAGCTGATATGGATCAAAAAACAAGCAGCTGTCTGTGGCAAAAACGGTAGCATGCATTCCATGCTCTGCAAATCCAATTTCTAGATTTGGATACCTATTATATAACTTAATGAGATTAGCTAAATTCATTTTCGAATCGAATTGCTCACCCCCAACATTAGTCATATTCCTAAATTTTTTCTCTTGAGAATATGGGTCTAACAGAACGACACGTAGCTCAACCCCCTCTTCTAACTTCTTTTCGATCGCAGGCCAATGACGATAAATAGAAGGGTCTAAATATGATGCACCTGAGTTTGCACAAAGCCATAACTTTTGTGCAGATCTAATCGCTTCCTGAGTAGTATCATTACGTTTCGCCTGTCCTACCGAGTCTTGCATATTAAAATATTGCTCAACTCCATATTTAACGGCAGAATCAGAAATTTTGGCAGCAAAATCTTCTTTAACCAACAACTCTTTTGCAGCAGGATAGGCTTCGAAAAACTTAATAATCACGTAAAGGAAGCATGATGCTATTGCTACATATAAAAACCAAAACCACTCTGAGTTTGCACTTAAGTAAACTGATAAAATTGCGAGTATAAAAATAATAATTTCAAATATCGTAAGTGCCCAGTGAATTTTAGTTCTATTTGAGTGCAAAGTAATTTTTCCTTAATTTATAAATTCAATAGTAACTAACGCTTCAATAACCAGCATAACTTTTCTGCGTCCAACGATGAAGAAGCTAAGTTACTTGACTTGTTTAGGGACATGTAATCAAATCAAGCTGCGCCTTAATATCCTAAAAAAACAATGTCAGTAATATGGCTGTTTTGTCATTTTTCTACAATTAAACAAGATAATCCTGAATTAAACTTTGTTTAGTGGCTTTTAAACGGATTAACCCCGTACGACTCATCGTTATCTGGTCAACACGAAATACGTTAGCAAGAGCAAACAGCCTGGCAAGCTTGTTATAATTTTTAGCTAACCCACGATAAATAAAAACTAGAAAAATTTCATTCGAACTCAACAATACTCTCCTGTAGCACTAGCGCACAACACCAACGAGCAGTGCTAGATATCCGCTGCCTTTGTTTGTTCAATTTATTTATTTGCGATACCAAATGGGATATGAACCATCGGTATATCACCAGCCTTTGACTCCAAATGACTTCTTTGGTCATCGAAGAACATATGAGGTTTCAGTTTTGACAAAATTCTATCTTTTTCCATACCGCCAAGGAAAAACATCTCGTTGGCGCTTACTCCCCAGTTCTCTAGCGTTGTAATAACACGTTCATGGGCTGGCGCATTTCTAGCCGTAACGATAGCTGTGGTTAGTACTCGTTTGTAATTTCGATCTTTTTCAATTTCGCGATCTTCAAGTTTTTGCAAAAATGCGAGCTTTTTGAAAAGCTCGGCCAATGGCCCAGGTTTGTGTGGTATTTCAGAGTTCACCATTTCATAAGCATGAAATTCTGGAAGGTCTCCACCTTTAAATATTGCCTCTGCTTCGTCATCAGCGATGACCCCATCAAAATCAAATGCAATCCTTAATTCATCATTTTCATCATCGTTAACTATCTCACTGGGTAAAACCACCCCACCGGGGTATCCCGCATCAATAGCATTTTGTACATCCTCCTCATTTGCTGAAAGAAATAGTGATGCGTTAAATGCCGGTATGTACTCAAATGGTGACTTCCCTTCCATAAAAGCTGCTCGGGAAATATCAAGATCATAGTGTTTGATTGATCTAAAAACTCTTTTTCCTGTAGCAGCTGAATTTCTTGACAATAATACAACTTCAACAGGTAATTTCTCAGGATAGCGCTGATTAATTTTTAGAAAACGCTTAATAAAAGGAAAGGCAACACCTTTTTCAAGAACTTTATCTATATTCTCTTCTTGAAATTTCTTATATGCCTTTGGCCCTTTTTCTGCAAAAACCGCATGCGACTCAGACAAATCAAATAGAGCACTTGATGAAACAGCTACCACTAGTTTCCTTTCAATTGGATATGGCATATAGATCCTTAAAAATTAAACAATTAAGAGTTATACGGCAGCGTAGCTGCGGTTATAACCCACTGTTGAATGGCGGCGTTGCCTATATAGGGGATTTGCTTTTTTCATGGTGGGACTTCCCTGTTATATAACTCGCTAAATACCAAAGTCCATTTGGACGATGACTCTTCCGATGGTCTTTGATCGCCGCTATGTTCGTTCTTTGTTTGCTCTTTTTTAGCGCGATTTAACCCGCGGGGCAAGCGATATACTCAACCATTCAACCCTGTAAGTGTTTTTGAAGGCGTTTCACCAAACAGTTGTTTGTAGTCTTTGGCAAACTGGCTCAGGTGCCAGAATCCCCATTGGGCGGCGATGTCGCTGACGGCTTGTCCGTGTTGGGCTTGTACTAGCGAACGACGCACGCCGTTTAATCGGCTAATGCGCAGGTATTGAATGGGGCTAATCCCGAGAATACTTTCGAAGCTGTATTGCAACGTTCGTCGGCTCACATTGGTCATTTCGCACAGTTGCGTCACGGTCACCGGTTCATCCAAATGGTGGTCTAAAAATTGGCGGGCGCAATCGACGACTTTTTTCCGATGAACGTAGCTCTGTGTTTTGGCGGGTTTTGGGGTTTCGACTTTTAAGACTTCCAACAAGGCCATCATCACTATGTCTTGCTGTAAACGCGGTGGCGTTTCTTTGTTTTGCACCGAAAGTAAACGCGCGAGTAAAAAACGCACTTCCGCTAAGGTTTTGTCTGGCACGCCCAAACGGCCGTATTCTGTCAGTTCTTTCCAGTTGATATCGACATCGTGGATCGACGCCATGTCAGTCAACGTAACTTTATCCACCACCAAACCGTACAAGTCGTAATTTTGCGGCGTCGAAAGTTGAAAGTCGCAGTCGCCGGGTCGGCACATAATCGTATCGGGGCGAATCGTTAAACCGTTAATCCGGCTTTCTTCTTGATCGGCAAGAGGAATGCCTAGCCAAACCGAATCTGGCCACACCACGCATTTTTGCTGCAGCGCTTGGCTTGTGTGCTCACAAAACACCTGCAAGCCATCAAACGGCAACTCCACAATGCGACCATAAAAACCACCGCGACTGGTTTGGTCGTATTCTTGCTGCCAATTGGTGAGGTTGCCTGCATGCAAATCCGCATCATAGGCTTCCGATATTCGAACTCCAGAGCCCTGATTTGGTGCGTCTATCCCTGAATTTAACATGCCCTCTCCAAAATAAAGTTTGGTTTTCCGCAAGATGACAAAACAAAAACTATAACCAATTGAAAAATAAGTCTTTTTTATTTTTGCCATTTTTCGATAACGACCAAGTGTGTATTTCCGTAAGGTAAACCTACAACAAAAACTCACACATTGGATTCCGATAAAAGTAGCAAATTCCATGCCTTTTTTACGCTCTTCTTTCAGTATCCATTACCTACCCGTATCAAACGAGAAATGGTTATGAGCAACGCACATTCCGCTTTTCAATTTAAAAATACCGTCGGTGAGCGCACCTTCGGTTTTGTCGATCTCGCCGATTTAATGGCCAAAGCCACGCCAGCCCGATCGGGCGATCGCTTAGCCGGTGTCGCCGCCGACAGCGCGGAAGAACGCGTCATCGCGCAAATGACATTGGCCGATGTGCCACTGAGCCTTTTTCTTGAGCAAGCGCTCGTTCCCTACGAAGACGATGAAATCACTCGACTAATACTAGACGATCATGACAAAACCGCCTTTTCGATTATTTCCCACCTCACCGTCGGTGGTTTTCGAGACTGGTTATTGAGCGATTTAGCCACCAGCGCGGTACTGATTCAAATCCGTGCTGGCGTCACGCCTGAAATGGCGGCGGCGGTCAGTAAAATCATGCGCAATCAGGATCTCATTCTGGTTGCCAAAAAATGCCATGTAAAAACCGCCTTTCGCAACACCATTGGTTTGCCGGGGCATTTATCGACACGCTTACAACCCAATCACCCAACCGACGATTTAACTGGCATCGCGGCGAGCATGTTAGACGGTTTGCTTTACGCCAATGGCGATGCGGTGATTGGCATCAACCCAGCCACCGATAACGTGCAGCAAGCCACACGCTTGATCAAGATGATGGACGAAGTCATCCAGCATTATGAAATACCGACTCAGTCCTGCGTGTTGACTCACGTTACGAATACCATTGAATGCATTGACCAAGGCGCCCCCGTGGATTTGGTTTTCCAATCGATTGGCGGCACTCAAGCGACAAACGACAGCTTCGGTTTTAACCTCGCTAATTTGGCCGAAGCCCAAGACGCCGCCTTGTCGCTGAATCGTGGCACCGTCGGCAATAACGTCATGTATTTCGAAACGGGCCAAGGCAGCGCGTTGTCAGCCAACGCGCATCATGGGTTGGATCAGCAAACCTGCGAAGCCCGCGCTTACGCTGTGGCACGTAAATTCAATCCGCTGTTGGTCAATACCGTTGTTGGCTTTATCGGCCCAGAATACTTATACGATGGCAAAGAAATCACCCGCGCTGGTTTGGAAGATCACTTCTGCGGGAAGTTGCTCGGTTTACCCATGGGATGCGACGTGTGTTACACCAACCATGCCGAAGCCGATCAAAATGATATGGATAATTTACTGACACTTTTAGGTGTCGCTGGTTGTACATTCGTGATGGGCATTCCTGGTTCTGACGACATTATGTTGAACTACCAAACCACGTCTTTTCACGATGCGCTTTATGCTCGTCGCGTGCTGGGTTTAAAACCCGCGCCTGAGTTCGATCTCTGGCTCGCCAAGATGGAAATTTTCAAAAACAACGAGCAATTCACACTCAACCACAAGCTGCCCGATGCATTTCATAAATCGCTCCATCGCATGATTGGAGATCACTCATGAGTCAGGACAACTATCCATCCGATAAGTCTTTCCCGACACATCCGCATGCGCCTCTTACCACTGGAAAAGAAGAACCAATCTCTAAAAAGGAAGAGCCTGTGACGGAAAACGCTTGGAGCAAGCTCAACGCCTTCACCGATGCGCGCGTTGGCTTGGGTCGTTCCGGTGTCAGTGTTCCCACTAAACATCTTTTGGCGTTTCAACTTGCTCATGCTCAAGCCATCGATGCCGTTCATACGCAACTCGATAGCGAAGCACTGTCAAAAACACTCATGACACAAGATTGGGCCAAGGCTTGGACGAAAAACGCAGCGCCATTAATGCTGCACAGCCGCGCGACAGACCGAGCAACTTATTTACAGCGCCCAGATTATGGACGCAGATTAGATGAAAGATCGGCCAACATACTAGACGAACACCAAGCGTCCACCTCACAACAATATGACCTCGTCATTGTGGTCGTTGATGGGTTGTCTTCCTTGGCGATAGAACAAAATACTCTGCCTTTTTTAGAAGCACTTTCTGGTCATATCAACGGCTGGAACCTCGCGCCAATCTGTTTTGTAAAACAAGGCCGAGTGGCGATCGGTGACGATGTTTGTGAACGCTTAAACGCAAAATGCGTGTTGGTGTTAGTCGGTGAACGTCCGGGCTTAAGCTCGCCCGACAGCTTAGGTTTGTATCTGACTTGGGGCGGAAAAGTCGGCCTGACCGATGCCTACCGAAACTGCATTTCCAACGTTCGCCCAGCGGGCTTGGTGTACCAAGAAGCCGCACGAAAAGCCTTTTATCTATTAAACGAAGCACGAACGCTGAAACTGTCTGGCGTAAAACTTAAAGACAGATCAGACGATGAATTAATCATGGACACATCAAAGGAGTCGAAGAACTTCCTCATCTCTTAAGGAAAAGAAAAAAGACCAATGACTAAAAAATAACGGTTTGAAACTCAACTAATAGAGCACAACTGAAACAAAAGGAAACGAAAATGTCTGATCAAATAAACAAGGAATATCTGGCGAAACGCCAGCTAAAAAGAGGCTCCGCTGGCTGGATTTTGCTAGCGGGTTTAGGCGTGTCTTACGTTATCTCTGGTGACTTTGCAGGCTGGAACTTCGGTATTGCGGAAGCGGGCTGGGGCGGTTTCGCCATTGCGGCGGGATTGATGGCGGTGATGTATTTCACCCTTGTGTTGGCGTTGGCAGAAATGTCGGCAGCGATTCCTGCAGCGGGTGGCGGTTACAGCTTTGCTCGCCAAGCCATGGGCCCAACAGGCGGTTATTTAACCGGTTTGGCGGTATTAATTGAATACGCATTGGCGCCGGCCGCCATTGTTATTTTCATCGGTTCTGCGGTAGAAGCCCTATTGGGTTTTAACGGCCCTTGGGTCTACGCCGCGTTTTATCTTGTCTTTATCGGCATTCACTTAGCCGGTGCGGGCGAAGCACTAAAAGTCATGATGGTGATCAGTGGTTTGGCGGTCATCGCAATTCTTGCGACGGCGGTTGCTTTGATTGGTGATTTCGACACAAGCCGCTTATTCGATGTTGCGGTTACCGATGCTGCGGGCGCGTCTGAATTTATGCCAATGGGTTGGTATGGCGTTTGGGCGGCGTTGCCATTTGGCATGTGGTTGTTCCTTGCGGTTGAAGGCGTGCCATTGGCAGCGGAAGAAGCGAAAGATCCAGCGAAAGACGTGCCTAAAGGCATTATCGGCGCGATGATCTTCTTGTTGTTTACCGCTCTATTAGTTGTGTTTTTATTGGCCGGTGCAGCCGGTGCCGACGCCATGGGTAAAAGCGCGGTGCCATTGGTGGATGCGTTAAACTTTGCTGGACATGAGTCCTTAGGCACAGCCGTCAACGTATTGGGCCTTGCTGGATTGATCGCGTCTTTCTTCTCTATCATCTACGGTTACAGCCGTTTGGTTTTCGCCTTGTCTCGCGCGGGTTATCTTCCACAAAGCTTGTCTGTTACGGACAAACGCAAAGTGCCTTCTCGCGCCTTGATCGTTCCGGGTGTATTGGGCTTTCTTGCGTCTTTGACTGGCGAAGGCGACTTAATGTTGGCCATGGCCGTGGTTGGTGCAACTGTGTCTTATGCTTTGATGGCGCTGAGCCACATATTGCTTCGTATCAACCAACCAGACATGGAACGCCCTTATAAAACACCGGGCGGTATCGTGACATCATCCATCGCCTTTGCGTTGTCACTCTTGGCTCTGACTGGCGTGTACGCTTACGATCCTCGCGCGTTTTTCTACACGCTTGTATTGTTCGCCATCGGCGCCGCTTACTACTTCTTGTACAGCAAAAACCGCCTTGTGGCGAAAACACCAGAAGAAGAGTTCGACATGCTGGCAGCAGCAGAAGCAGACCTTGCTACCTCAGCGTAATTCAGCTCGATAATTCCAGTAACAACAAAAAGCCCCGCATTGAAACAATGCGGGGCTTTTTTACGCGTTAATTTAAGCGGACGTTACGATTTAGCAAGGTCCATGTTGTGCATTGCTAGGCGCTCTGGCTCCATCATATAACGATAAGACAAAGCGGCCACAATACCACCAATGAAAATCGCGTAATTTGCTAATGCATGAAATACAAAGGTCGCCAAAATGGCAACAAAGCCAGCAATCAACAGCGCATACACACTCTTCTTATTGACGCCGTTGTCATACCAATAACAACCTTTTGGGGATTCCGTGTATAGGGCATCCACGTCGATATGGCCTTTCTTAATAAAGAAGTAGTCGACAATAATAATGCCGTACAAAGGCCCAATCATCGCGCCCAGCACATCTACCGTGTAATGAATCACTTCTGGGTTATTAAACAAATTCCAAGGTGTTAATAAAACAGAGCCAAACGCCGCGATAAAACCACCGGCTTTAAAACTGATTTTCTGTGGTGACACATTAGAGAAATCAAACGCTGGCGCCACAAAGTTCGCCACAATATTGATGCCAACCGTCGCGAAAATGAAGGTAAGCGCACCCAATACTGTAATAAAGCCAGAATCCAAACGCTTCACCGTTTCGACTGGGTCGGTAATCATCTCGCCAAAGACAGGAATAGAAGCAGAGACAATCACCACACTAAAAAATGAGAACACCACAAAGTTAAGCGGCAAACCCAACAGATTACCTAACTTTAATTTTTTATAACTGCCGCAGTAGCGCGAAAAATCGCTGAAGTTCAGAGTCGGCCCAGCAAAGTAGCCAGCGACCAAAGCAATCGCAATGAACATTTGGGCAATAGTGTCCATTCCCATCAAATTATCAGTACTCAGATTGAAGCTAATATTTTCCCAACCCGCCAAATTAATCATGTAAATACACAATGCAAACATCGACACATAAATTGCAGGGCCAGACCAGTCGATCACTTTACGAATCATGTCCATGCCAAACATAAACACGATACCTTGCAGAATCCACATGGCGGAAAAGCCCACCCAACCGAGATAAGATAAGCCAATGAATGAGCTGTCCGCCAACGATGCCATTTCAGGAACGAAATACAAAATTAGGATAATAAAGGAGCTAGACGCCAGAAAGGTCTGAATCCCATACCAAACAACGGCAATCAACCCACGAATGATCGCTGGAATATTGGCCCCAAACACACCAAAAGACATACGCGCCACCACAGGAAAAGGAACGCCCGCTTTTTGTCCGGGTTTGCCCATTAAATTGGCAAACACCAGCACAATGGAAATTCCCAGTAACAAACTAATAAACACCTGAATACCATTCAAACCCAGCGCAAACAAACTGGCAGCAAACACATAACCACCGACGCTATGCACGTCTGACATCCAAAACGCAAAGATGCTATACCAACCCCATTTCTGGTCTTTCTCCGGCAGGAGATCGCTGTTTGCCAACTTAAGGCTTTGCTCTAATTCTTGCTTCATGACCGCATTCCTTTTTTGATTGTATACAATAAAGAATACAATTTGTGTGCCAAAAAACATTTGCATAAAATATATGGTTTTATTCTCGTGAATCGTCAAAAAATCCATTTTATTCGCACCAAACCAAAACAATAAATCAAATAGAACACCATAATTGTGCACAATAGTGAATATCATCGTTTAAGATGTACGAAGTAATTTGTCGTGCTATATTGTCTAAAAACTATCTAATAAAATATATCGTATACAATTTCTTGAGAAACTTTATGTCTAATGACGAACACATATATCGACAAATACTCAAAGCCATTGTCGAGCATCAATTACCACCAGGAGCGCGTTTACCAGAAGACCGTTTGTCAGAAGCGTTCGGCGTAAGTCGGACTGGCATCCGCAAAGTATTGCAACGACTTGCCCTAGAACATTTTGTGGTGATCGAAAAAAATAAAGGCGCACAGGTCAACAGACCAAGCGAAGCAGAAGCATCAGAAGTACTGGACAGCCGTATTCTTATAGAGCCTCAACTGATTCCTGCGTTATTGGCGCATTGGGACGCGGCACAATCCAAACGCTTTAGAGCCATGGCGCAAGAAGAAAAACAAGCTGAAGCCGCCAATATGCTGGCCGACTCGATTCAGTTAACCGCCCGTTTCCATTATGAATTGGCCACATTATCAGGTAACAAAGTACTCGCCAGTTTTATCGAACAGCTTTGCTACCGATCTTCATTAATTCTCGCGGCATATGGCACACACGGCAGTGTCGGTTGTGAATGCGGTGACCACGCTCAATTGCTCGATCTGCTAGATCAAAAAAACGCTAGCAAAGCACAAAACTGGATGAGCCATCATTTAAAACACATCAAATCGTCACTCATTCTTGAAAGCAAACCTGAAGAAAATATCGATTTTCAACGACTTTTTGGCCGTTAGGAGCACCATGCGAATTCAGCTCATTAACCCAAACACAAGCACTGAAATGACTCATGCCATGGCGCTAAGTGCGCAGTCTGCAGCATTAGAAACAACTCAAATTATTGCTTGTACGCCTGAGCACGGCCCTAAAAGCATCGAATGTGCTTTTGATGAAGTTATTGCCAGCGCCGCTCTTCTTGATCTCATCGAACAAGGCAAGCTACAAGGCGTTGATGCCCACATAATTGCTTGCTTTGGCGACCCTGCTTTAGACGCTGCCCGTGAATTAGCAGATGCACCAGTCATCGGCATTGCAGAAGCGGGATTTCAAACGGCGAGCCTTATTGCCCATCGTTTTGGTGTTGTCACCACATTATCAAGAACACTCCCAGCAAGTGAGCACCTACTTCAAAAGTATGGCCACCAGCATAAGTGCAGCGGTCTGAGAGCCACCGATATTCCCGTACTGGCTTTGGAAAACATTGAACCTGACGCGTATCAATTACTCAAAACAGAATGCCTCGCGGCGATAGAGCAAGACGGCGCAGAAGCGATTGTCTTGGGTTGTGCTGGCATGTCAGCATTGGTTGAAAAACTGGCCGAAGAGCTGCCCGTTCCTATCATTGATGGCGTTGTCGCCGCCGTAAAATTGGCAGAGTCATTGCATCAACTTGGGTTACAGACTTCTAAAATAGGTCAATATGGACAGCGCATTAGCAAACCATTTATTGGCCGTTACGCTCACTGGAGCAAGTAACCTTTCAACTTGCCATCCATAAAACATGGAACCGATACAATGAAACATTATTTAGAACGTGATTTCGCCGGTTATGGCCGCCAAGGTATGCCAAATGTTAATTGGCCAAACAACGCTCGTGTCGCGCTGCAGTTTGTTTTGAATTTTGAAGAAGGCGGTGAAAACTGTGTCGCTCATGGCGACGAACACGCCGAAACGTTTTTGTCTGAAATCTTTGGCGCTCAGCCATTTAAAGATCGCCACATGAGTATGGAATCACTTTACGAGTACGGCTCTCGTTCAGGCGTTTGGCGCATACTTAATGAATTTGAACGTCGAGGTCTCCCACTCACCGTGTTCGCCATTGCGACAGCATTAGAACGTAATCCTGACGTGGCAAAAGCTTTTGTAGAAGGCAAACACGAGATTGTGTGTCATGGCTTAAAATGGATTCACTACCAAGACATGCCGATAGAGCAAGAGCGCGAACACATGACTAAAGCGCTCGCTCTTATCGAAAAAGTCACCGGTGTTAAACCCGTAGGCTGGTACACAGGACGCGACTCGCCCAATACTCGCGCCTTGGTCGCGGAGCAACCGCAGCTGAAATACGACTCCGACAACTACGGCGACGACCTACCTTATTGGGTAAAAGTCGATGCTCAGAATGGTGAAAGCAAACCGCACCTTATCGTGCCTTACACTCTCGACTGCAACGATATGAAGTTTTCCTCGCCTTATGGCTTTAACCACGGTGAAGAATTCTTCCAATACTTGAAAGACAACTTTGATTGCTTGTACGAAGAAGGCGCCACGGCACCGAAAATGATGTCCATCGGCATGCATTGCCGAACATTAGGCAAACCCAGCCGCTTTATGGCACTGAAGAAATTCTTAGATTACGTGCAATCCCACGACAACGTCTGGATCGCCCGCCGAGAAGAGATCGCCGATCATTGGATAGAAAACCATCCGCCTGCTTAACCACAAAAAATGGCGATTGGCCTTTTCAGGACAATCGCCATTTTTCACTAAGAGTTCGTTAAAAAGCTATGTCATCTGACACGGTAACAAAGATCGAGTGTCTGACTTCATTGAATAAGGCCTTAACCTCATCACACTTATCTAAAACACTTAAGTCTTCAAGAAAATTCCTATTAGTCAAATCAGACTTAGAAAAAATTGACATTTAGATGATGAATGCCATTATTAGTACAATATAACGCAATTTTTTGGATCTTGAGTTTATGTCAAAAAACAGTGTAGAAAAAGCACCAGAGTTTGATTTAGATAAAATCGACTTTAATACTTTATCGCCTTTCATCATTGCTCATAAAGCGACCGACGATAAAGGCAGATACTTACACTGGGACCAACTAAAATGGCGAGTTCCAAGAGCTGATGCAGAAAATATCTGGCTAGCAGTGAAATTTCACAGATCAATGCAAGCAAAAGAAATCAACATATCTGATGAAAAAAACGCTCATTTTTCGTATTTCATAGCACCCTCAATGGAAGCTAAACTTCATCAAGTTATAAAGATTGCAGGTGGAAGTGTAGGAACCATCGCTGACAACCCAGTATCTAAAAATATTCAGCAAAAATTTCTCGTTTCTTCATTAATGATGGAGGAAGCCATCACAAGTGCTCAGCTTGAAGGTGCTTCTACGACCAGAGAAGTGGCGAAAAAAATGCTAGAAGAGGAGAGAGAACCTATAAACGAAGATGAAAGAATGATCCTCAACAACTTCTTTTTACTTCGACATGCCGAAAGAAAATCAAAGAATGAACTTACCGTCGATATGATCTTAGATTTTCACAAAATAGCCACAAACCTAACTACAGAAAATAATGTTGTTCCTGGTGAGTTTAGACAAGATGACGATATCTATGTTGAAGGCACTCAAGGGGAAATAGTCCACCAACCGCCGTGCTATAAGCATATCCATACTAGGCTACAAAAGCTCTGTGACTTCGCTAACACAGATCATTCAGGCTCCGATGGAGGACAATTTATTGCTCCTGTCATTAAAGCAATCATTCTTCATTTTATGATCGGTTATGAACACCCATTTAGAGATGGAAATGGTAGAACAGCACGGGCATTATTTTATTGGTTTATGCTTAAAAATGAATACGAACTATTCCGGTACGTGTCTATTAGTAAATTATTAAAAAATGATCCCAAAGGATACGGATTATCATATCTGTATACCGAAAAAGATCAGAATGATCTGACCTATTTTATTGATTTTCAATTAGACATTATTTTGTCTGCTTTTGATGAACTCCAACAGTATTTACAACATAAGACTGAAGAGTTTCATCAAGTACTTCAACTACTCGAAAATTCTAAATACAATAATTCATTGAATTTTGTACAAAAAGATATCATCAAAAAAGGAAATAAAGAGCCCGGCCGAATATTTACCGCAAAAGAAATAGCTAGCTCATATGGTGTATCTGAGAATACAGCACGAACACACTTAACTAAGTTAGTAGATCTAAAGCTTTTATTAGAAACCAAGGATGGACGAACAAAATTATATGTCGCCCCTTCCGATCTTATGAAGAGATTGAAATAAGAGAAGGCCTAGTATAGGCCTTCTCTTATTCAGATTAAAACACCACACCATCCGGTAAGGTCACAAAAATCGAATGCCTAATTTCATTGAACAAGGCTTTGCTACAATGACCTTCGCCTTCGGTGTCTTCTAGTAAGACAACGTCACCTGCGCCGAATTGACGAGCTTCACCGGATGACACTGTAAACTCACAACGCCCTTTGATAATGAACAATAACTGACGCTGTGGCGCTGGGTGCCATTTAAAATCGTAGTCGCTTGGGGTCTCACGGAAGATCATCTCACCCGCTGGAAAACGCTCTGACAAAAAGCCAATGGGGCCACCATCACGAACATCTATAGTCAAATCACCGAAATGGCTTTTACCCTGATCATCGTTAAAAATGCGCGTAAAATTCATCAAATACTCCTCTACTTTCCGTAATCATAGGTATCCATGTAATTCAATTGGCTTGCGTATTGCTTCGTTCCTCGACACGTCAGCGCCAATTAAACGCATAGACACTTTTCCCGCATATTAATACCTAATAAGGCTAACTCCCCAGCATAACGTGAAAGCGATTCTTCGAGCTTGCTCGGGGAGCGAAACGTTATACTGGGAGCCGACTTCAAATCCAATCGGGGAGCGAAACGTTATACTGGGGAGCCGACTTCACATCCAATCAGGGAGCGGAACGTTATACTGGGAGCCGACTTCACATCCAATCGGGGAGCGAGGCACTATGCTAAATAGCCCCAATCAAACCGTTAGGCCAAATTCTGTAATGTCTCGTTAAGTACGGCCAAGGTTACGGCCACATCTGGTGTATCAATCGCTTCCGCTGGATGATGACTAATGCCTTTATCACAACGCATAAACAACATCGCCACAGGGCAAATATCCGCCATCGCCATGGCGTCGTGTCCTGCGCCAGAGAACAAGGTGTGAACGGGAATATTTTGTATTTCGATGGCCTTGCGTAGCACGCTTTGTAGCTTGGCGTCACAATGCACGGCGTTGGCGGCATGGGTCGCTTTACGTTCGATACGAACATCGCGTCGTGCAGCAATGGCGTCTAATTCTTGCAAGATTTCATCGAGCGCGATATCACGTTTTTCGTCAAATTCGCTGCGAATATCGAGGGAAAAAACCGTATTGCCAGAAATGACATTCACGCCATTGGGGCGATTTTGAATGCGGCCAACCGTCGCGACAATGCCATGATGTTGAGCAATTTTTTCTACGGCAAGAATCATCTCACTGCTGGCACAAAGCGCATCTTGGCGCAGGTTCATTGGCACAGTGCCAGCGTGTCCAGCCATGCCGGTGATATTAAATTCAAAGCGCTTTGCCCCAGCGATGGCGCTTACCACGCCGACGGGTAAATCCAAGTCTTCTAGCACTGGCCCTTGTTCAATATGCAGCTCAAGGTAACCAAGCAAGTTATCAGTAGAAATAGCGGCATTAGGAATGCTAGCGAAGTCCGAACCAAAGTCTGTTAATGCTTGTGCCAAACTAATGCCATCGCTGTCTTTTACATCCGCCCAGCTTGCTGGCCATTGGCCTGTTAGCGCGCGGCTGCCCAACAAGGTAGAACTAAAACGTGTGCCTTCTTCGTCACCAAAGCCCACCACATCTAGGTGAAACGGCAAGCGAACGCCCGCTTCTTTCATCGCAGCGATCAAGGTAACCGGCGTGATAACACCCAACATGCCGTCGTATTGACCGCCGTTTGGCACCGTATCCAAATGGCTGCCCATGATAAAGCGTGCCGCGTCTGGGTCTGCGGCTTGCCAGCGCCCCCATAAATTACCCGCTTCGTCTTGCCAAGTTTGCATGCCCGCTTCTTGCATCCAGCTGCCCACCAATCCATTGGCTTGTTTGTGTTCTTTGGTGAGATAACGACGATCTAGGCAATCGTCGTTTTGACTGATTTTGCCAAGTTCATCACAGCGGTCCATAACCAGCTGAGCAAGTTTGTTGCAATCAATCCTTGAGCTGTCAATTCCTAGACCGCCAGTCATTAGACTTCTCCACTGTAAACGGCCATGGCTGCATCCACTGCCGCGCCTGCTGGTAAACCAAATCCAGCGCGACGAAGCACGGTTTCCAATGACTGTAAGGTATGCAGCACAGCGTCTTGGCGCGCGTTGTAGCCCATGGTGCCAATGCGCCAAACCTTGCCTTTCAATGGGCCAAAGCTGGTGCCAATTTCGATGTTAAAAATGGCCAGTAAATCATGACGAATTTTTTCGCCATCAACATTCACCGGAATATGCACGCCAACGACGTTGTTCATCTTGTGTTTTAAGTTACCAAATGGCATCAAACCCATGGCGAGAACACCTTGCAGCATGGCATTACCAGCCAGCTGATGGCGCTTTAACACCGCGTCTTGACCTTCGTTAAGCAACTGAATCGCACATTCACGAGAACCAAACAACATGGTCGCGGCCTCTGTGTGATGGTTTAAACGCTCATCGCCCCAATAATCCATGATCATGGGCAAATCAAAGTAGTTCGAGCGAATACGCATGCCAGATGAGCCATGATGATGCGCATCACGAATCCCCGCTTCCACATGAGCGCGTTTGCGTACACAAGATACAAAGCGATCATTCAAGGTAATCGGCGCGCTGCCAGATGGCCCGCCCAAACACTTTTGTAACCCCACAGAAACGGCATCGATTTTCCACGCGTCCACTTCCAACGGATTTCCACCGATAGACGCCGTGGCATCGGTGTAAAACAACACATCGTGAGCGCGACAAATATCACCCAACTCTTCCAACGGCTGGAACATGGTGGTCGAGGTATCGCCTTGTACAATCGCCAATAATTTTGGCTGTACTTTTTTAATCGCGTCTTCAATTTGCTGCGGGTCAAACACTTCGCCCCACGGCACTTCAATGGTGTGAACTTCCGCGTCGGCGCGTTCGGCAATCTCGGCCAACAAATGACCAAAGCGCCCAAAGATAGGAATCAACACTTTATCGCCCGGTTCTAAGCAAGACACCAAAGCGGCTTCAATACCAGCGCGAGATGTACCATCTATCAAAAAGGTTTGCTGGTTTTGTGTGTTAAAAACACGACGATACAATGCCATGACTTCATTCATGTAGCTGGTCATGGTCGGATCGTACTGGCCCACTAGCTGAGTCGACATCGCCGACAACACACGTGGATAACAGTTAATCGGGCCGGGGCCCATTAGCAATCTTGGCGGTAATGAAAGCGGCTGCATAATGATCTCCTAACCTAAAACCTGATAAAGCATTTTGATGCCAGTGAAAATCAACACCACAGCGAAGACTTTCTTCAATTTCGCCGCGTCTAAACGATGCGCTAAACCCGCACCAACAGGCGCAAACAACACCGTCAATGGAATAATGCACGCCGCGCCAATTAAGTTCACCAAGCCCACAGTACCGTAAGGGGAATCAATTGGACTTTGCCCAAAAATCAACATGGTCAAGGCCGCAGGCAATGAAATGATCAAGCCTACTGCAGCGGCTGTGCCGACCGCACGGTGTGCAGGGTAATTACAGAAAGTCAGCATAGGAACCGTTAAGGTGCCGCCGCCAATGCCAACCATGGAGCTGAAAAAGCCAACGCAAGTCGCCATCACACCTTGCCCAGCATGGCCCGGTAACGACTTGAAAAGGCTGTCCTTTTTACCCAACAACATATTAATGGCGGATAAGGTCGCGATAATACCGAACAACAACGTTAACCATTGCCCATCCACACGCGTTACAACAAAACTACCAATCATCACGCCCAAGAAGATGAAAATGCCCCAGCGTTTCAGCAAATCGATATCCACATTGCCTTTGGCTTTATGGGCACGAATTGAACTAATAGACGTCGGTACAATGGTTGCCAACGACGTGGCGGTTGCCACCAACATGGCTGTATCCGCACTCACGCCGAGCCCTTGATACAAGAAAAATAACACCGGCACGATAATAATACCGCCGCCTACGCCTAACAACCCGGCTAAAATCCCGCCGACCACACCGGTGGCCATCATGGCGAGAATCATGGAATAGTTTTCCATTATGAATGACATGTTTCTGTTCGCTCCTAAATACAATGATTACTAACTAAAAGTGTTACTGGATAAAAATGTGACTAAATTCGGTTTTTTCTAAATGAAAGTACTAACGATGGCCAAGCCATCACTGCGTGGATCCGTCGCCGCGTCGGCATGGCCATCTTGATGCAGCACCACCGCACCCGCGTGACCCATTAATTCATTGCACGAATCAACGATGACTAGATCATGCCCGCGCTTAGCCAACTCCTCGGCGGCGCTATCGGCAAAGTCTTGTTCGATTTTCAAGTTGTGACTCACATCGCCCCACGTTCGACCGAGCAACCAACGACCTTCGCTGATGGCTTTATCAAACGGCATATTGTGATAAACATAACGACTGAACAGCGCCGCTTGGGTTTGTGGTTGGCCTTCGCCGCCCATGGTGCCGTAACTCATGCGACGACCATCGTTCAGTTCGGCAAAAGCAGGATTCAACGTATGAAATGGCTTTAAGTTCGGCGAAAGCGCTTGGATTGAGTGTTGATCTAACGAGAAAGACGATCCGCGATTATTCCACACAATACCAGTAGAAGGGCTGACCACGCCGCTGCCAAATTCCCAATATAAGCTCTGAATGTAGCTGACCATTCGGCCTTCGCTGTCACACGCGCCCATCCAAATGGTGTCGCCATGTTTGGCTTGATGCGGCCAAGGTTGCGCACGTTCTAAGGCAATTTCGTGACACATTTTTTCTAACTGTTCGTCATCCAACAAAGACGACAAATCCATCGCCAAACGCGATTCATCGGTGACAAATTGATTTCGGGCGATAAACGCTTGTTTGGTGCATTCAATCAACAAATGCGCCATGTCTGTGGCGGTTTTGCCTTGCGTATACAGCTTGTCGTACAAGGCTAAAATCAATAACGACGCGATGCCCTGCGTCGGCGCGGGCAAGTTATAAAGAGAGCCAGCACTGGTTTTGACCTGCAAAGGTTCTACGCGTTTTGCTTGATACGATTCAAAATCCGCCAAACGAATGGGCGAACCCGCCATTGCTAGTTCTTTCGCCAAACGTGCGGCAATGTCACCCTGATAAAAATCGTCCAAGCCTTTTGCAGCGAGCTGTTCCAAGGTTTGCGCCAACACAGGTAACGTCAGGTTATCGCCTTCTTGATAAAGACGACCGTTCTTCAAAAACGCCTCGTCAAAACCTTGAATATGAACCAAATCGGCAAAGGTTTTTTTACTGGCATCGACAAAGGTTTTTGTTACCGCGCTGCCTTTTTTCGCTAATTGAATGGCATCGCCAAGCAAGGTCGATAACGGCAAGTTTTGTGCGTAGGAGGCGGCTTGCCATTCTTGACTCACGGTCAAGGCTTCTTGCCAACCAGCGACAGCGCCTGCCATCGTCAAAGCGGCTTTGCCGCCTCGTGTCGGAATACTGTCGTGTCCGTGGTAAAAATCCAGTGTCGCCAGTGCCGCGGCTTTGCCTGACGCATCAATGCCAACCGGTGTTTTACCCGGTTCGCTGATCAACCAAAAACCGTCGCCACCCAAACCATTCATGTGCGGATACACCACGGCAATCGTCGCTGCCGCCGCAACCATGGCTTCTATTGCGGTGCCGCCTTGCTCTAGGATTTTTCGCCCTGTTTCTGTGGCGTTAAAATGCGGCGCCGTAAAGGCTATCTCGTTCTTCTTCATGACGCTGACTCCATTAAAGTTTTTGCGAACTCAATCAGCGCCAAATCGGTGCCTTTTGACCCCACCAAAGACAAGCCACAGGGCGCGCCATCTAACGTGCAAACCGGCAAATGCAACTGAGGAAGGCCAGCTAACCCAGCAATCGCAGTGATGTCCATCAGCTGGTTTCGATACGCCGCAAGTTCGTCGTCGACCGCATCAAACAAAGGCGCTATACCGGGTGTGGTTGGAATGATAAGCACCGACCCTTCGATCTCGCTTTCTAGCCAATCGGTAAAGCGCTGTCGTTGCTGTTTTGCCGCAGCAACATCGGCTGCAGAAATGGTTTGGCACCAGTCGAAACGCGACTGAATGTCTGGCGCAAAGACGGAGGAAACATCAACATCCTCTAGATCTTTTAGATCGCTAATCCACTTGCCATGTTCATGCCAGATTTCGGCGCCCTGTAAAGTGCGAAACGTCTCACTGGTTTTCCATGCTTGCGTGTCGATAACGATGGACGCTTCTTTTGGAAAAAGCCCCTTTTCGCGCCATATTTGCAGCTGAGAATTGAGCTCTGCCACATGCGCCACTTGATAAATTAAGTTGTTGGCAATCAATACGTTAGTAAATTCTTTTGGCGGTTTTCTTTTCAGCAATATAGCGGCGGTTTTTTCTAGGGTGACGAGGTCTTTGGTAAGCCAGCCCACCGTATCGAAAGACGGCGCAAGGGCAACCATATTATCGGAAGGAATCACACCGTGCGTCGGGCGTAAGCCAAACAAACCGTTGTAACTGGCTGGCACACGAATCGAGCCTCCGGTGTCTGTGCCCAAACCAATGTCGGCGAGGTCTAGTGCAACAGCCACCGCCGAACCCGATGACGACCCACCTGGAAGACGATCTGGTGTCACCGGATTTGAGGGTGTTCCGTAGTGAATATTTTGGCCGTTTAGACTGTAAGCCAACTCGTCTGTAATGGTTTTACCGCAAAACTTTGCTCCAGCATCAAGCAAAGTAACCACACTAGAAGCGGTTTTCGTCGGAATGGAATGAGTGGCTAGCCAAGTAGGATTACCAGCGGAAGTCGGCAGTCCTGCCATATGAAACAAGTCTTTCACCGCCAAACGTAAACCGCTTAAGTCAGTGTTTTTGTCGGTCGTTGAAGTCTCGCTCCAAACCGTTTTGGAGAGTGTCAGAAAGGGATTGTCTGCAATGAAATGTTTCATATGTCCTCCGCTTGTGTAGGACATATGAAACAATCGTTTCACTAAGCTGTCAACTGAAACAAAAAATAAATCTATTTTTTCTGTCGCCCTGTCGCAAAACCACTCTGATCAATATTATTTTAGGTCAGATTTGCCGAGGAACGAGGCGTGATCTGACATTCATAACCAATATCATTAAACGGCACATCACGCTGCGCTAATGGTGCCCTACAAAAAACATCACGAAGTTTACGCAGCAAGCTGAGGAGAATTCCCCTAAGAGATTAAGGTTCCAATTCGTCCAAGTCTTCATACAACGCCGAAATCGCCTGCGTCTGGCGACTCGCCGCATCGCCCAAAAAGCCAAACACGCGGTTGCACAACATAGAAATTAAACTCATCGGTGCCGCGTAGCTATCGAATGGGCTTTCGTTGCCAAGATGACAAAGCAACACATGGGACACTTGTTGGTTATAAACCTGTCCTGTTGGGTCGGTAATCAACACAGTTGTTCGACCTTGTAAGGCTTCAACGATTTGCTTGAACTGGCGCGTTCGACGCCTAAAGCCCAGCAAGACAATCACTTCATCGTCCAGAATATCATGTAAGTCTTCGCCCAATGTTTGGCCGGGTTGCGGCAAGAGGCGAACGGAATGACGCACTTGTTGCAACTGTTGACGAAAATGCAACGCCAACGGGTAAGCATTACGAAAGCCGATTAAGGTCACTCGGCTTGCATTCGCTAGGCGTTCGCTGATCTCGTTCAGGGTATCGGGTCGTAAACCTTCAAACGTTAAAGACAGGTTTTTTAGCTCTTGTGCGGTTTGGTCCAAAGAGGAACCTTGGGTAAAAATCGGCACGCCGCTTTCCCGCAATGCCAATTGCGCTTGTTTCGCGCCCTGCTGAGAATCGTAGCCAAGCTGACGAAAGAAACGACTCACGGTGGCTTTTGACGTATTGGTGTTGTCCGCAATTTCGGCCGACGTTTGGCTCACAATCGCCAAGGGATTTTGTTGTAAATAATTCGCTATCGATCGCGCTGAAGGAGAGAGCGTTGGGTAAGTCTTCTCGATCAGGGATAGCACGTCCTGCTTTGTCGCCACGTATAAACCTCAATTCTGGGATATTTTTCTCTACGGTAATCGATTCTCGTTTAAGTGCCAACTTAGATTATGGCTTTTGCCGAGTCTTTGCGTCGCTCATGGCTCGACGTCACGTCCAACTGCCTTCGTTTGCACCAAAAGAAAGCGCCGGAGCCGTTCTTTGCACAAAGTATAAGCGCAATGCCGCATTGAGTTTCGCTTATTTCATTTTCACACACACCATGTAGCCGCACCATTTTTCTCTTTTCTTGCAGTGTTTTGTTACATAAAGCGAAACTCAAGAAACTTTTGTTTCATGTTGGCATGGGTGTTGCAAATTGTGTTTCAGGCATTCATTCAACGTAAACAAAGGTTCCCTTATCCATGAAACGATTAACCAAGTTACTCAGCACCACACTTATTATCGCGGCTGGCTTTTCGGCATTCAGTGCCAACGCCGATGTTTTACAGGACATAAAAGACCGTAAGCTGATCCGCATTGCGGTGCCTCAAGACTTTCCGCCATTTGGCTCCGTTGGTACCGACTTGAAACCACAAGGTATCGATGTGGACATGGCAAATTACATCGCCAAAGAAATGGGCGTGAAAATTGAAATCGTTCCAGTAACCAGCGCCAACCGCATTCCTTACCTGCAAACGAAAAAAGTCGATCTGGTGATTTCTAGTCTTGGCAAAAACCCAGAACGTGAAAAAGCCATTGATTTTTCTACCCCTTATGCACCTTTCTTCTTAGGCGTCTTTGGTTCTAAAGACGTTGCCGTGACGCAAATCAGCGAGCTAGCCGACAAAACCGTTGGTGTAACGCGCGGTTCAGTAGAAGATTTAGAGCTTGAGAAAAACGCGCCTAAATCTGTCAACGTACGTCGCTTTGAAGACAACAACACCACGCTAACGGCTTACCTTTCTGGTCAAGTTAACTTGATCGCGACGGGTAACTTGGTGGCGACAGAAATCGCAAAACGTCAGCCACAGCGCGCACCAGAAAGTAAATTCATGCTGAAAGACTCACCTTGCTACATCGGCATGGCGAAAGGTGAAGTGGCACTTCAAGCGAAAGTGAATGAGCTAATCAAAGCCGCCTTGGCCTCTGGCGAACTAAATGAGATTTCGATGAAGTGGTTAAAAGCACCGCTCCCTAAAGGCTTCGGCGCATAAGGCTTTTGTTATGTTGTATTTCTCTGATCTATTGCAATACAGCGATGTTTTTCTCCGTGGTTTAAAAACCACGGTTGAACTCACTGTACTGACAACGATTTTGGGGGTGGTATTGGGAACGGTCTGCGCGACCGTTCGCCAATACGGCAACCTCGCCAGCCAACGCGTTGTCAGTGTGTATGTGGAACTTATTCGTAACACGCCGTTTATTGTTCAACTGTTCTTCATCTTCTTCGGTCTTCCCGCTATTGGCATGAGATTATCGCCATGGGAAGCCAGTATGATTGCGCTGACGATTAATCTTGGCGCGTACAGCACAGAAATTATTCGTGCGGGGTTGAGCAGTATTTCAAAAGGCCAAATAGAAGCAGCGAAAGTGTTGGGACTGACGTTTCGACAAACCCTCGTCCGCGTTATTTTCACCCCCGCGTTTGAGAAGATCTACCCTGCTTTAGTCAGCCAATGCATCATCGTCATGTTGGGCTCTGCGGCTGAGGTATCCCCACGAATTTTATATAAATAACAATTAGTTAACGCAAGAAGGGAACGTTCATGGCCCTTGGTGATCAATAATTTCGCCAAAAACAACCAAACACGAAAGCCATGAACGCGACCACTATTCTGAACAAAATCCTTCCTCTTGTCAGCCCAAATATGCATAAAACTCGCCGCCATGCGCTATCGGCTTGTGTACTCAGCTTAGCGCAAGGTAATCTTTGCACCGTGACGAGTATCGGTCGAGGCATCCAATCAAAAGCGTACGAAAAGCACCGTATTAAACGCTCAGACCGACTTCTCTCCAACCCGAATTTACGTTACGAAGCATTATCGATTTACGCTTATATCTGCCGACTCTTTGTGATTCAAACGCGTCCAATCATTAGCGTGGATTGGTCTGATTTAGATGCTCGTGGACAACACTTTCTAATTCGTGCCAGCATGGCTTTTGAGGGGCGATCCATTACGCTTTATGAAGAAGTGCATGACAAGCTCACAAAAGAAAAGCCTAAAACACATCGGCAATTTTTAAGCGTTTTAAAAGCACTGCTTCCAAGTAAAGCAAAGCCCATCATTGTAACGGATGCTGGATTTAAGACGCCTTGGTTAGATGAAGTTGTGAAACAGGGCTGGGATTATGTCGGACGAGTCAGAAGGCCGCGTAAGTACTATGACGACTCGCTTCAAGCTTGGCGCTGCATATCCACTTTGTTCTCTAGTGCTAATCAAAAGCCTAAGCATCTAGAGCTTAAACATCGTCAATCTAGCCCAATCACCAATCAGTTTGTCCTTTACAAGAGCTCACCGAAAGGGCGTCACTCTATCAATCAAAAAGGTAAAAGACGTGCTTCTTTATCTTCGCTTACCGCAGCCAGAGGGGCAAAAGAACCTTGGTTATTAGTGTCTTCTCTTCCTGTGAACCGTCTTTTTGCGAAGCGTTGCGTCAGAGCATATGAAACGAGAATGCAAATTGAAGAAGGGTTTCGTGATATGAAAAGTAGCCGATTCGGCCTGGGGTTTGAGTTGAACTTTACATCAAAGATAGAACGGTTGAGTAACTTAATCCTGCTTACAACTGTCACTGCACTTCTGCTTGTTTTAATCGGTAAAGTCATAGAGCTGACAGGCTATGCAAAACGCTTTCAGGCGAACACTCTACGTAAGCGAAGAGTTCTGTCACACTTTTACCTTGGGAAACGAGCCATTATGACCCGTTTCCAGATACCAAAAAAGGAATGGCAGGACGGCATCAGGCAACTCGTTCAGCAGCTAGAACAAGGAGCCTATTTATGAGTAAATTTGTGGGGATACCTCAGGCTCTGCGGTCATTTCTCAAATCTCAGTAGAGGACTTAACCTACGCCGCGAACCTGGTGCAATCGCGTAACTTCCGTGCTTTTGAAAGCTACTTAGTTACCGCCTTATTGTACTTGGGTTTGTCTATTCTCTTGAGATTCGCTTTCAATGCGTTAGGAAAACGCCTATTTGCTTATCGTACTTCCAATTAAGACAACCTTCCTGAAAGGAAAGAGGATGAGCAGCAAAATGAGAGACACTCAATGATCGAATTTTCTAACTACGACATTTTGCGCAACCTATTGTTTGCGACACAATGGACGATTTTATTATCACTGGCGGCGTTTATCGGTGGCACCGCTGTCGCATTAACATTAACCGCCATGCGTTTAACACGTAACCCTGCCATGCAACGTATCGTGCGTGTTTATGTGGAACTGTTTCAAGGCACGCCATTGCTGATGCAGATGTTCTTGTGCTTCTTTGGCTTGTCCATGCTGGGTTATGAAATATCCGCTTGGGGCGCGGCGATTTTGTCGCTGACGTTTTTCACCAGCGCTTTCTTGGTGGAAATCTGGCGTGGCTGTATCGACACGCTGCCGAAAGGTCAATGGGAAGCCAGCCGTTGTTTGGGCTTGAGCTTCTTACAAACTTTGCGCTTTATTATCTTGCCACAAGCGATTCGTGTCGCGACCGCCCCAACTGTCGGCTTTTCAGTACAGGTGATTAAAGGTACCGCGTTGGCCTCAGTGATTGGCTTTGTCGAACTGACTAAAGTCGGCACCATGTTAAACAACGCCACCTTTGAACCCTTCAAAATATTCACGCTCGTCGCACTTATTTATTTCATGCTTTGTTATCCACTGTCTTTGTACAGCAAGCATCTGGAGAAAAAATTCAATGTCTCTCGTTAACCTACATCAAGTCCATAAATACTATGGCGATCTGCATGTGCTCAAGGGCATTGATCTCGACATCAAAGCAGGCGAAGTCATTTCCATCATAGGAAAAAGTGGCTCTGGCAAAAGTACGCTATTGCGCTGCATCAATGGCTTGGAACAATACCAAGAAGGCGGCATTACCGTTGACGGTAAAGAAGTCACCACAGAAGACATTCAGGTGCGTCGTCTTGCGCTTAGCGTCGGTATGATCTTTCAAAACTTCAACTTATTCCCGCACATGACGGTGGGCGAAAACGTCATGCTCGCACCGACAATTGTGTTGAAGAAAAGCAAAGCCGAAGCTGAAGCGACGGCTCGCGCCATGCTGGAAAAAGTGGGACTCGCAGAAAAATTCGACAGCTTCCCAGAAAAGCTTTCTGGCGGTCAGCAGCAACGTGTTGCCATCGCTCGCGCTTTGGCGATGTCACCTAAAGTTTTGCTGTGTGACGAAATTACCTCTGCCCTCGACCCTGAATTGGTCGGCGAAGTATTAAAAGTATTAGAGCAACTGGCAGAAGAAGGCATGACCTTAGTGCTTGTCACCCATGAAATGAACTTCGCCCGCGACGTCGGCAGCCGAGTCGTCTTCATGCACCAAGGCAAAGTCTGGGAACAAGGCGATCCAAAAACCATCTTGTCCAACCCACAAACCGATGAACTGAAACAATTTATGGGGGCAGTGCTTTAAGGTACAAGAACCAATAATGGAACACAGTCTAGGCATCATTGTAACACTGGCAAATACGTCAAAATGCCTTGGCTGTTGTTAGCCTATTTCCTACAAATCTATTTGATAAAAATCCATGTTTTTACCTTTTGGATTAGGGAATAAATACTCCCAACCTGAGCGTTTATAGTGACGTAAAGCAGTCTCGTTAGCCCTACTGACACAAAGCATTGCTTTGCTACAACCAGCATCTCTCAATTGAGTGCGGATGAGTTCTTGCAGTTTAGTTCCTAAGCCTAAACCTCGATATTCAGGGATCAAATAGATTAATTGAACATAACCTGTACCAACAGACCTAGAAAAAGATCGAAACTCCAACTGACCAATAAGCTGGCTTTTGTGCCAGATATGAAAGTAATACCAACCTTTTTCTAACGTGTTTTGCCGTAACAGAGCTTCGTAACCAATGATTGAATTTTCAAAACCAACATCCGTTCCGAAGCTACAAAAATAAGCATCTCGTCTGAATGCAACACATTCAAAAAAATGAGTCCCAATATCAATAGACTTAAATCTGATGTCCATATAGATCTCTTCTATTTCCCAATTCAGAACAAAGGTGATTTAAAAAAGCTCAAATTACGTCATTGCTCAAAATAGTTAATCTGGTCTTGTCTCTCATGTAATACACGTAATATTTCCAATCTTTGTTCAGTGATAAGATAAAAAATGATGTGGCTGCCAACAAAAACAATACGTGTATTGGTCAGTAAATCAGGCCTTTCTTGACCCATTTTTGGATTGTCTGACAATTCAATTAATTTAGACTGAATGGCCGAAAGGTAGTGCGAGGCTCGATGAACACCCCATTCAGATAGGCTATATTGATAAATATGCTCTAAATCCTTCTGAGCTATGGCGGATATCTCTAATGCGAATCCCTTCATTGCGCAATTTATCCTTTAATTTTTGTAAACAGTGCATCCAGCTCTGTCTCAGAATGAATAACTTGGCTTTCACCACGCTTTATTTGGTCAGCACCCACTTGAAGTTGCTCTCTCAATTTGGCGAGTTTTATCTCTCTAATCCATTCATCATGTGTGTCCATAAACCTTAACGCCTCGCGAATCACTTCACTTGCGTTGTTATATAAGCCGCTTTCAACTTTGGCTTTTACTCGAGCCTCTAACTCAGCGGTAAGAGAAACATGCATCGCGATACCTCTATTTTGTATACCTGTTTGAAATATAAACAGAGATACAAAGATTATCAATCTTTGTATCTAGGAAAATATATGTCACTCAATAAAAGAACACCCCCCTAAGTATTACTCACATAGTGATGATTTTTATGCTCTAGGTCTGAGACGAACGCTCTATTTTGCACCAAAAAACTGGAAACCAAAGTGTATGGCGTAACCAAACAAAAGCAGCCAGATGAGGATAAATACAGCGCCAGTGTAGTAGTTCACTGGTTTCTCAGCGGCGCTGTCTGCTTTTAACTTTGCGGTGTTTATCACATGTTGTGGCGTGAGCCGTATCACCAGCGCCAAGCCAAGCGGAACAATGATCAAATCGTCCAAGTAGCCAATAACGGGGATAAAATCCGGAATTAAGTCAATCGGGCTAAGTGCATAAGCCACCACCAGCATGGCGAACAATTTGGTAAACCACGGCATCTCAGGATCTTTTATCGCAAAATACACTGTCAATGTATGGCGCTTCATGTCTTTTGCTTGTTGCTTGATTTTATTAAGCATCATTTTCATTCCGCGTCATGACACACAACACACACCTTGTTGCCGTCGGTATCTCTAAAATAAGCGCCGAAGTAACTTTGGTGATATTCGTTGCGCAGTCCAGGTTGACCTTCACATGTGGCGCCGTTTGCGATGGCTAAGTCATAAGCCGCGTTAACGGTGGTTCGATCCTTTGCGGTGAAAGCGATCATTTGACCGTTGCCCGCATGGTGCGGTTGGCCGTTGAATGGTTTACTGATGACAAATAAAGGACGACCATCGGCACTGTCGCTGTTCCAACCCGCCCACGGTTTGTCTCGGTCGTAAAATCGCGCTTGGATGCCTAAGCAAGCCATGAGCTTGCTATAAAAACCATAAGCGCGTTCGAAGTCACTAACACCGTAATAGATATGTGAAAACATAGTTCTTCCTGTCATTTATCCTAATAAAACATGCTTCGATTAGCATAACCCAGTTCATAGGGAATGTGATGGCAGCGCGTATCAATACTGCAATAAGAAAACAGTGAAATGCGGAAAAACAAAATACATCCGTTGATAATATTTTTCATCTTGCATTGTGTTTAATGCCTCAGAATAAAGTACAGTTAGCACGGTCACGAAACAGAAAAATACAGGATGTTTATACTATGTTTGATTGGGTTAATGCCTCACTTAACCGAAAAATTGGCAGCATACTCGCTGTGTCGTTAAGTTTTTTGTTGATCGTGATTGGTTATTCCATTTATCAGATTCGAATGATTAATGACGAATTAAAAGAAGTCGCGCACGTTGATATTCCTCTCACCGAGGTCATTACTCAGGTTGAAATGTTGCAGCTTCAACAGCACCTTTCGGTAGAAAGATATCGCCTTTTGATGCAAAAAGGACATAACGAAAAAAACAGTATTGAGTCCTTTTTTGACCGTCACCAAGCCATTTCACGTTTACTCGACCGCGCCACATTATTGGTTACCTCGAGTTTCGAAAATGACACGATCCAATTTAAACCCGCGGAATATCAATTGATTCTGGATGAAATTAAAGCGTTTTCAGACATCAATAATAATTTTAAAGTTCAGCTCAAAGCGTTATTAATCAATGGGTCGTTACCAGACGAGATGTGGGAACATTTAGAAAGCACCGCATCTACTCTCGACAAAAATATTGTTATTATTTTGGAGCAAATAAGCCAACTTACCAAAGAAAGCACCCAATACACTGAAGAGCATCAGCGTGGCTTTATGCTGATAGAAACCAGCCTTGGTATTTGCGCATTGATTTTAAGTTCGTTATTAGCCGTGTATGTTTTGCATGTTATTCGCTCCCGAATTCGCAACATCCATCTGCAAGTTGAACGGCTGCATACGTCATTAGAACAAGGCGTTCCCATAATAAGACCTGACGAAGACAGCTTTAAACCCAGTGACGAATTGGGCGAGCTGGAACTCGACCTCAAAAAGATGATCTCGCGTTTGTCGGACGAAATGGATACCCGCAAAGAAGTAGAGCAACAACTCATCATCTTGGCCACCAAAGACAAGCTGACCGACACCTATAATCGCCATAAATGGTCCGAACAAATCCAATTATTAATCGGTCTTTCTGACCAAAACACACCTTTTAGTGTTATTTCATTGGATGTCGATCACTTTAAAAAGGTCAATGATAACTACGGTCACCAAGTGGGCGACAAAGTCCTGCAACAGCTGGCGAATTTGCTCCAAAAAGACATCGTTAAACCGGACATGGTGTTTCGAATGGGCGGAGAAGAGTTTCTATTACTGCTGACAAAACAAGGATTAACCACCGCCGCCGAGATTGCCGAACGTCTTCGTCACGAAATAGAAACCTTCCAAACATTGGGCTTGCCCAAATTCACCGTCAGCATGGGCGTGACAGAATATCGCGCGGGGGAAACAGAAAATCAGCTGATGACACGCGCCGATGAAGCGCTTTATAAGTCAAAAGAAAATGGCCGTAATCGCATTACCACAATGCCATAAACACAATGCCATAAACACAATCATGCAGACGGGTTCTCTTTTTAAGTGAGTCCGTCTTTTAATTTACGTTTATTACTCAGCATCGCCTCACAATCCACTGTTTTACGATCCAATCCGAATACCGACGACCAAGACCATTCACCGGGGTTGAGCACAAAACCGTAACTCAGCGTCAAACCTGATTCGATCTTTATGTCGCCCAATCTCGCGTCGTTCTGATCGGTAATGTCATAATCTTCACTGACGACTTCGTCGCCCGCGCTGAGTTTTTCCGCCACGTTGTCCGAATAAATCACCAACCGAATGGCCTCCGTGGACTGAATACCCACGGTCGAGCCGCCAAAGTCTCCAGCAGCAAATCGAATCGGTGCCGACAGGCAAAGGTCGCGGCTCTGTTTCGTGCTTGCTTCTTGGAAGATAAGTACGCCTTTTCCCGCAATGCCTCGAAGTTGCAACAAAGTACCGGCTTTGGGTGAGTCAATGTACACCACGGCTTTTATGTCTGCTGCGCTTGTTTCAGCAGAAAAAAGCGCTAAAAGCAGCAAAATTGAGCATAACATGGTGGATAAGTGGGGTAAGTTATTCACAGTTTTCATTTTACGCTCCTATTCAATGGGACGAGCTTTGTTGTGGATAATGGCCTGAATCGACATTGGGTTCACTTGGCAACGCCAATAAAACAAGCAATATCAGCAAGCCAATCGCTGGGATCAAGACCACACACAACCACCAAGCCGAACGATTGGTGTCGTGCAATCGGCGAACGATTAATGACAACATTGGTAGAAAGACCAGCAGGCTATAAAGCGCCTCAATTCGCCATGCCATGTCAGAGAAAACCTCCAAAAAAACAAACGCCACAGAGATCAAAACGTTCACCAAAAAGAACCGCCAAAACGCTTCCCGTGACGCTCTTCCTGAAAATTGCGCATAACGCTTCCACGCATCTAAATACCCATTCATACTTTTCTCCTTTGATGGTTGAAACAGACATCGTTGTTAAAAAGTACGTGTTGACGAAAAAATCCGCGTCCTCAATCAAGATCGAGGACGTCCTCGATGGCTTTATAGGACATAATGTCGGCTAAGATGATAAGAACAAACCCAGTCCTATTTTCAAAACGGAGCCTAAATGATCGCCATTCCTTTGCCCTTTGTGATTGCCTTACTCTTATCCATGTTGGCGGTTTTATTGTTCATTCGCCGTGAAGAAAGCACCAAATCGGCGTTTGTTTTTGTCGCCTTATGTGCCGTGACGACAACGATTGTCGGTCTGCGTTGGACCTTTGATCATTCGATCTTTCGTTTGCTACAACCTATCTTTGCGGCGTGTATTCCGGTGACGGCTTGGTATTGTTTTTCGAGCGCGCATAAACGCCAAATATTGCGTATTTGGCATTTTCTTCCACCTGTTTTTGTCGCCCTCAGCGCACTAATGTATCCATTCTGGCGACCACCATTGGACCCCATTCTGACGCTGCTGTATGTGGGTTATGGCCTTGCGCTCATACAGGCGTCGTTCAAATCCTCACGGATTCCCGAACAAGTGCGCTTGTCGGACATCAACAACGCACTCAAAGCCGAGCGCCTTGCGGGTGCGATGTTGTTATTGTCGGCGATGATTGATGGCGCTTTAGCAGTGGATTTCGCGTTATTTTCTGGCGATCATGCGCTTGTTATTTTGGCTATTGGTCATGCTGTGCTCTTGCCGATACTTGCCATCACCGTGATTATGATCAGCCTTAGCGTTGCGCCCACCGTCCATGAAACATCAAACCGTCATGACACGGAAGAAGCCATCGATATACCAAAAGACAAGCACCACCAACCTTTAACGGACGATGATGTAAAAGACATCGTGCACAAGATAGACGTGCTTCTGACGACGAAAGAAGCCTTTCTAGATCCAGATTTAACCCTTGATCGACTGGCCCGAAAAGCCGGCATTCCTGCACGCCAAATATCGGCAGCGATCAATCAAATGTATGGCCGCAATATCTCGCAAGTCGTGAACGAATACCGCATTGAACGAGCCAAAACACTGCTGCTCTCAACTGACAAAGCCATCACTCAAATCTATTTGGATTCTGGCTTTCAGACGAAATCGAACTTCCATCGAGAGTTCACCCGCGTCACACAACAAACACCGAGCGCCTTTCGGCGCGCGAGCATGAAGCGTTAAGACGTTTTGAGAAAGTGCATGATGTCCCGATACATCACTTGATGAAGTTCATCCCGAGATCGTTCATTACCGTCTTTGCAAACAATGCCATCGCCCGGCTCTTCCTCTTCAATCAACTCAATGGCGCCGGGTTTACACAACTGCATAAAGCTAAAGTGCGCGGCGTCTGGGTAGACTATGTATTGGCGATGATTTTTAGGAATATATTGGGCGAGAAAGCCAGATTCTTCCGCTTGCGGCAAATCACCAATGTCGACACCCGCCGCGAGGATCAATGTCGGCGTACTTAAAACCTGTAAACTTTGACGCGATAAACTGCGTGCTAACCCCAAGTCCAACGAGACCACTCGACGAATTCGCTCGTCTTTTAAGCTCCCTTTCGGCTCGCCAATTTGAGTGTTATCTAAGCCCAGTTCCGGCATCAAACCACACACACGAGGGCTCGCTTTCAGGCTGCATTCTTGCTTCAGCTGGTCACGATCAAATTGTGCTCCCGCTAGCAACATCACCGTCCAGCCACCCAATGAATGACCAATAGCGGTAATATTGTGAGCATCGATATTTGGCAATAAGTAAGACTCGTTTAATAACCAATCTAACAAGCGCGATACATCACCTGCACGTTTCCACCATTGCGCTGCAGCTTGTGCAGAATGATCAAAACTCGTCGTACCGGGGTGATCCAGCGATGCGACAATGTAACCTTGCTCAGCCAACCGTGTTGCGAGCCAATTTTGATTACGCCAATTGCCCCGATAACCATGCGACAATACCACCAAAGGAAACGTCCCCTTCTGCGGCGTGCCGATTCGTACCACATTGGTGCCTAAAAACGCCGGATTGTCCGCGACTCGCTCGGTTGGAAATGTGGTTTGAGAAGGATACCAAAGGCTGGTTTTTAATGGCCGATCACTGCTGGCGTACAGAATGGTTTGATCAAAACCCACCGAATACGCGGACACATTGGTCGTCCAGCAAGCAAACAACAGAATAAAACAAGCGAATCGTGTCATGACCTCTTTCCTCTTTAGATGATTGAAAAATCCACTATGAGAGAAAAAACCACACCTCGCGTCCTAGAACAGGATCGAGGACAAAAAAACGCCGCGCTTGATCACAAAAGCACGGCGTTAGGTGAAAACCTCGAAAAGGCTAAATAGATTGCATGAGTTTTTCGTTCGATACTCGATACACAAACACGGCAGGCAAGAGCGCCAGTACGCTGCCGACCAGCAAGATGGCCAAGCCAAATAACCAATCTTGTGCGCCTAATGTGGCGTTTATGTTGAACTGCACCTTGCTGCTTAACATGTGGCTGATCCATTGCACTTCGAGTGTTACCAGCAACATGCCAAACAACAAGCCAACCGCCATCAAGCTAAACACAAACAGCCACACCGACAAAAGCAAATAACCTCGGGTTGCGCCTATGGTTCGTAAAATCGCAAATTCCCGTTTAAACAAGGCAAACAACGCCGCAATGCCGAACACCAAAGACAGCATGACTAACGCTTCGCAAATGAGGGTGATTTGGCTCATTAATGCCCGCGCGTCGCCCATTAAGGCATACAACATGACCATCACTTCGGCAGGAAACACGCCTTGTGTTTCGCTGTTGCTAAAGTCGCTGCGCAGTCCATATGCACTGGCCACCGAGTTGGGTTTGACGATAAACGCGGACACGGGTTTGAAAGGGTCGTGTGCGTCGAACGTGCCAAGATGAATGGATTCTTCGTGTTCGTCATGCTCAAGACCGTCGTGATCATGCTCGTCTTCTTCATGTTCATGTTCATGCTCATGCTCGTCGTCAGCATGACCATCGCCTAAACCATGAACCGCCCAAGTGGCTTCCACTGGGACTAAAATCGCGTTGTCCCACGGCGTGCCCGTAACGGGCAATTTCTGAACGACCTGATAATCCACATGATGCGTATGAACCTCACCGTCCTCTTCGTCGTTGCTTTCCAGCATGCCGTGCTGAGGCTGGAAAACCTCATTGACTTGTAAGTCGACATTGGCGCCCACAAAGGCAGAATGCATCGTGGGGAAGTTAGCTTTTGCTCCGTACAGCGAGTCCAATAAATGCGGTGTTGTACCGACAATTGGACTGCCGTGATAACCGTCGCCCAAGACGATCGGCGCGAACCATTCGATGCGTTCGTCATCCAGTAAATCATGCCAAATGTGCGTCGGCACGGTTTCCAAAAAGCCGGTTTGCAAAAACGCAATGTCCAATACTAGGTCGACTTTGGAACCCGGTGCGCCAATGATGAGATCAAACTGATCTGAGACATTCGCACTGCTTTGTTTAATGGCGCGTTCTTGCGACAGCAGCGCCACACCGAGAGATAACGCAACACTGAACAAGGCAATAAAAATCAAACAAGGCCACGTATATTGGCGATACCAAGCTTTAAGCAGCATCCATGGATTCATGCTGGATCACTCCTCTTTCTAAATATACAGTGTATGCGGCTTGGTTAATCACTAAAGGATCATGACTCACCACAAGAACAAACTTGCCCAGCGCCGCTTGCGCTTTAAGCTGCTGAATCACAAAGTCGGCGTTTTCTTGGTCCAACGAAGCCGTCGGCTCATCGGCTAAAATAATCTCAGGATGGCCTACCAAGGCCCGAGCTAACGCAATGCGTTGTTTTTCACCACGGGAAAATTGACTGATATTTTTGTGTACGTTAGGAACACCAAATTGTTCAAGCAGCGCCAAGGCCAGCTGACGAACATCGTCGCTGATTCGCCAATGGGAAAAGCTGTGTTGCAGTAATACATTGTCTAACGCGGACAAAGAAGGAATCAGGTTAAAGTCCTGAAAAATAAAGCCAATATTTTGGCTTCTCCAGCGAGATCGAGCGGATTCATTCAGACCCTCCAGTGAGAAATCTTTCCAATAGACCTCTCCTTGAGTCGGTTTGAGTTGCCCTGAAATCGTGTGTAAAAATGTGGATTTACCCGCGCCCGACGGCCCCGCCAAAACATTAAGTTGCCCATACGGCAGCGCAACGTTATCCAGCGACAAGATCAACTGTTTATCCAGCGTCACACTTGCATTTTTTAGCTGTAACATAATCATCCTTTGAAAAAAGTCACATTATTGAGCGGTTTCAAACTCGGCATGCACCAAACGTACTTTGCTTAAAAAACCCGTATCAGGATCAACCTGTGTGCCAATTTCTAATTGTCCGGTGACATAAATAGGTTGGTTATACGGCACGACATCCACCATTTCATCGGTTTTCACCAGCATGATGTCGGTCGGCCAATCCGCCTCACTTTCGCAAAATGGGCAGTAAGACATGGGCCTTTTAGTTAACACGAAAAACGCCGCCTGCGCTTTTAGCGGTGGTGCCATGTAGCCCCGGACACGAATTTTTTGCCCTTGCTTTTCTTTTGCGATCACCGAATAGTCGCCGCCGCGCCCGTACAAATCACGAAAGTGCAATGGCTCCGCCGCGATGGCCACGCTGCCTAGGGAAAGACATAAAAACGCCAGTAATACACGCATATGGATGCTCACTAAAATGTCACGAAAACGTCATTCCGGTTTGATTTGCGTAAATGTAAAAAGGACGCAAACACGAGGTTTGCGTCCTTTCTTTACATCGTCGGTCTGTCTATTTACTTAACAAGACCCGCGGCGTAACCCATCACATGAAAGATGTAATTCTGTTCAACAGCCCCTTCCATCAGCCAAGCTTTCGGGCCGCGAGCATAAATTGCAACGTCTTCACCCGCATGGGATTCAGACGACATTGGCAATAGCGCTTGTTGGATATAATCCAGATCCGTGACATCCACGTTGGCTAGGTTTTCACGCTCGCCTTTTACCGCACCTGGGCCATTGATGTAGCTCAGGGTAGTGTAAGGTTTGCCATCGTCTGCTAGGTTTGGCTTATCAGAAGGATGCCCTTTCCCATCAACACCAACGCTCAAGCCCAAAATTGGGTTACCGCGTTTCGCATAGCCTTGCATGGTCAATGTGTGAGAATGATCCGCCGTCACAACGATCAATGTGTCTTCTTGGTATGTTTTGTCCATGGCCGCTTGAACCGCATCAGCAAAAGCAGAGCCATCTTCTAATGCACGCGCCGCGTTACCTTCATGGTGAGCGTGGTCAATACGTCCGCTTTCTACTAACAAGAAATAGCCTTTCTTGTTGTTGTCCAGAATGTCGATCGCTTTGCCTGTCATTTCCGCCAAAGAAGGCTCGCCGCCTTTGTCTTTCGCGCGGTCTGCTTCGTATTCCATGTGCGAGCTGTTAAACAAGCCCAGTACTGGGCCTGTTTTTTCTGTGTTTAACGCGTCGAAGCCTGCTTGGTTCCAGATATAAGACGCGTTTTTGTATTGGCCTACCCACTCTTTCGTTAGGTCACGACCGTCAGTACGTTTGCCCGATTTGCCTTCGCCATCTTTCATGGTTTTTGGGATGAAGTGACGACGGCCGCCACCGAACAAAACATCGACGTTCGATGTGATCGCTTGCGAGGCAATGTCTTTACAACCAGCGGCTTTTTGATCGTCTGACAATGCGCTGTCATCTTCGTAGTTACGATCGGCAGAGTGAGCGTACGCGGCAGCAGGCGTGGCGTGCGTGATGCGTGCCGTTGTGATGACACCGCTCGATTTACCCGCTTGTTCTGCCAATTCTAAAATGGTGGTGACTTCGTTTTTCAGCGCGGCTTGGCAATCGCCACGATCAACATTTTCAGAAATGCTCAGCACGCCTGCTTTGGTTTTCACTCCCGTTAAAAACGCACTTGCGGTACCGGCAGAGTCAGGCGTTTGCGCGTTTGTGTTGTAGGTTTTGGCAAGGGCAAGATTAGGGAATTGTTCGTAGCTTAAAACGTATTCTTCACCTGTCCCGCCTTCTTTCTGACCTTTATAAATACGGATCGCTGTGTTCGACGTTACGCCGTTGCCATCGCCCACAAACAAAATAACGTTTTTCGCCATGCCATTAATTCGTGGTGTGTTGAGTTTTTGTTGCAGTGTCGCTTGACCATCCTTGAACCACTGGTCATTCTTTTGAACAACATCCGCCGCCATAGCGCCACCCATAACACTGGCTGCAATCGCAGTAACCACTGATTTAGCAACTAAATTCACGTTCATATTCTTAATCCTTGAAAAGTGCGTTCGAAAAATTTAATCCACTATAGCGAGAGAAAGTGACAAACAATGGTCAGTTTCTTGTCACTTTCATGACAAACAATAGAGCAAATGATAACAAAAGGAGAGATAAGAATTGTTCGATATTTAACCGGTCACGATTTTGTCATAGAGGAAAAATACAATGAGTACATTGACACCAACGAACTCCTGCCATGATTAATCACCTTAAGCCATTGTGGTTTTGCCTGACGCTTGCTTGCTCACCTTTTGTAACGGCGGATTGGCAAAATAAAATCGCACCCAAGATAACGGGGACTGATCTCCAGCAGCAGACCAAAATTTCGTTAAAAGACTACGCGGGAAAGACCATTCTTCTCGATTTCTGGGCATCATGGTGCGCACCTTGTCGGCAATCTTTGCCTGAGTTAAACCGGCTGCAAAAAGAGCTAATCGAGCATGATTTTGTCGTTATCGCCGTCAATCTGGACGAAAACATCGAAGATGCACGCCGTTTTCTTAGGCAATTTCCTGTGCAATATCCTATTCTAATAAGAGTAGCGTCATCTCAAATCGAGCCCTATCAGATAGAAGGCTTGCCTGTTTCATACCTTATTGATAACAAAGGAAAAGTTGTCACTCGTTTTTTAGGATTTAAGAAACACCATTTGAAACAAATCAAAAAATACGTATTACAAAACCCATAAAAAAAATACTGTTACTTATCTGTCATATTAACTTTGTACCCTTATTCCATACTTACGTATTTTCTTAAAAACGATTGGAGGCGATAAGAATGAAAATGAAAGGACAATTAGATAGTGCTCAGCCGATGAAAAAGCATAAGGCTAAATCAAAGAAACAAGCACTCAAAAAGAAAAAACAAGCTAAGCTAGAAGCGAAAAAAGACGCCAAAGAAAAGAAAAGCGTGGAGCCCTCGGCTCAGGTCGCAGAAAAACGGGTGACCGCGCCGCTTAAACCCGCAGCCCCCCTTAGAAACGTACCAACAGCGCTAACCAAAACCGCGCCGACAACGTCTGGCACCAGTCGACAACGTGCATCAAAAAGCCTTGTTCCGATGACGAAAGACGAGCAACTGATCGCGGTTAATCAGGTCATCAAACGCCTGTTATTGGATGAAATATCGCAAGGCGATGCGCTGCGTGAATTGCGGGTAAAAGTATTGGGGCTCAGACAAGAAGCCTACACCGCATTAACGGGAGTTTCCCGTAAAACCCTATCTGAAATTGAAAACGACAAAGGCAATTACACACCAGAAATCATCAACAAGGTGTTTCAGCCGTTCAATTTGAAAATTGGGCTCGTTCCGACGTCCAGTCAGCTGTTGGTGGCGATTCTCAGCAACTAAAGGCGTGATGCCAATAAGTCCATTTGCGTGGCGAGCGCAAAATCTTTGCGAGAAATCCCCGACACATCGTGGGTTGTTAGCTGGATTTTTACAGTGCTGTAAACATTGAACCATTCTGGGTGATGGTCTTGTTTTTCAGCACACAAAGCGCACATAGTCATGAAACCAAACGCGTGTTGAAAGTCTTTAAATTTAAATGTCTTACTGAGTTTTTCGTCCTCGATCGACCAGTTATGTGACGTTTCTGTATTTAATTGCTTGAGTGCTTGCTCTATTTCATGCGGTTCGAGCTTTCGATGTGTCATGCAGATTCACCTCTTTCAATATCATACGAAGCCTGAGTGTAGTCGGTTCATGCATTGATTCACATGAAACGAAAAAAATCCTCCCGGCACATCGTGCCAAGAGGATTTTTAAACATCTTATAACCAACGCCAAACGTGATTATTTAATGGAGAAATTCACGTCAATGTTGCCACGAGTTGCGTTTGAATAGGGGCAAACCTTGTGAGCGGCTTTGACCAGTTGCTCTACCACGCTGGCGTCTAGGCCAGGGATATTCACGTCCAAATCGGCGCTGATGGTAAAGCCTTCACCCTTTGTGTTTGGGCCAATGCCAATGGTCGCTGTCACATTCACGTCTGCTGGCAGTTTTACTTTCTGTTGTGACGCTACCAACTTCAATGCGCCGATAAAGCAGGCTGAATAACCAGCGGCAAAAAGCTGTTCTGGATTGGTGCCTTCACCACCCGCGCCGCCCAATTCTTTTGGCGTGCTTAGGGAAAGATCCAATTTGTTATCAGATGAAACGGAACGACCATCGCGGCCGCCAGTGGATGTTGCTGTTGCGCTGTAAATTGCTTGCATGATTGATTCCTTAATTTTGTGATGAATGATTGAGAGAAATACACCATATAGTTATCGCGATAACTATATGGTTAAATAAAAGCTCAGTTGTCCTGAGCTGTTGGATTTATATTATTGCAATAACCATTATCGCGCAAGCATTATTTAATGAGTTTTGTTCTTAATTTCACCAGTTGCTCACGCAAGGCCACCACTTCTTCCAAATCAATCCCGCAGGCTTCGGCAACGCAGCGGTTTACATTCAAGCCTTGTTCTCGCAGTTGTCGACCTTTTTCGGTCAAGGCAATGCTCAGGCTGCGGTCGTCTTCGACACCACGTAAGCGCTGTACCAAACCATCGACTTCCATACGTTTAATCACAGGCGTGAGCGCCCCAGATTTCTGCCCAAGCGCATCGCCAATGTGCTTCAAACTCACGCCGTCTTGTTCCCATAAAATCAACATAACCGTGTATTGCGGATACGTGAGTCCGATCTCGGAAAGCGGTTCTTTGTAAAATTGCGTCATGGCCAACGACGTCGAATACAAGGCAAAACACAGTTGGTTGTCGAGCAATAAAGGGTTATTTGATTTCATGGACTCTCATCTCTTGGCGCAAACCGTTATGGCGATAATGGTTCAGTATTTTACACACTTACCGTCCTTACGACATCAAAAGAGCGGTCTTGATTTAACACCTCTGCTACTATTGAGTTCGACACAAAACGGCTTTATTGATAATTGGAATATAGGGTTTACCATGCAGCGTTCAAGCACAACCACCGGCACCATTGAACTCGTAATTGCCATGATATTGTCCGGCACCATCGGTTATTTTGTTATCAGTTCAGGGCAGGCATTTTGGAATGTGGTGTTTTTTCGCTGCGTCATTGGCGCTGTCATTTTAGGCGGGTACGCGTATTATTCTGGGCTCATTCGTCGTGAGTTTTTCCAACGCAGCGTCTTGTTAATGATCATTTTAGGCGGCGTAACATTGGTCGGGAATTGGGTATTTCTTTTTGCCTCGTTCAACTACATTCCGTTTTCCATCGCCACCGTGGCGTATCACATGCAGCCGCTGTTTTTGGTACTGACAGGCGCATTGTTAACTCGCGAAAAATTGTCTGGTTCCTTATTGTTCTGGTTGGCGTTGGCGTTTGCTGGGCTGTTCTTAATTGTCGAATTGGACGTGAATGAAATCGCCGCGCTTTTCTCGGACGATGAAAATCACGCCTCAGAACCTTCCGCTCTGATCGGCTTGTTACTCGCCTTGGGCGCGGCCATGCTGTACACGGTAACCACGCTTGTCACGAAAAAAGTCAGTCAAGTGCCTTCCACTTTTGTGGCCTTGGTTCAGGTGATTGTCGGCATTTTCATGCTCTTGCCCTTCGCGGATTTTGACAGCTTACCCAAACAAACCAGCCAATGGATCGACCTCTTGCTTCTTGGCGCCGTGCTCACCGGATTCATGTACATCATCATGTACGACAGTTTTCAAAAATTGCCCACCAGCTTGATTGCCTTACTGTCGTTTATTTATCCGATCACCGCGTTGTTTGTCGACCATTTTGCCTTTTCGACGCACATCAGCCTAACCCAAATACTCGGCGTGATACTGATATTGCTCGCGGTCAGCGCGGTGAAATTTAACTGGTCCTTGTCACTCACCAAAAATGCCAATAGCAAGGCGAAATAGGAGAGATTGATGTCACAAGTTATCCTAAGCGGCCACATTGAAGTACCAATGGAAGATCTCTACGCGGTGCTCGCTGAGCTACCCAATCACATCACGTTGACACAGCAAGAAGCGGGCTGCATCACTTTCACTGTGACCCGAGATTCAAACAATCCACAACGCTTCGATGTGTACGAAGAGTTTATCGACAAGACCGCATTTGAGAAGCATCAAGCCAGAGTGAAAGCGTCTCATTGGGGTAACGTGACGAAAAAGGTTGCACGGTTTTATACGGTGACAGGCGGCGAATCAGGCATTCATTAAAATCATGCGTTTGATCCATCAAGATTGCTAACACCTGCCATCAATTAATTTGGCTTTTTTCTCAGCGCATACTACGAGAAGATCATCAAGCGCGTTTATTCCATAAGATCACAAGGAGCTGATGATGATTCTGCACGATTTTTTGCCTTCCGGTAACGGTTATAAAATCCGTTTGTTGTGTGCTTTTTTAGGTTTGAAAGTCACGTTAAAAGAATACGACATCACAAAAGGTGAAACACACACTGACGCTTTTTTGGCGATGAATCCAAGCGGTAAGATTCCGGTTCTAGAGCTGGATAATGGACAATGTTTGAGCGAAAGCAACGCGGTGCTTTTGTATTTGGCAGAAGCGCATCAATCCCCGTTATTACCAACCGACCTAATCCAAAAAGCCAAGGTGCATCAATGGTTATTTTGGGAGCAATACAGCCACGAACCCAACATTGCGTCGCCACGCTTTTGGCTGACACACAACGCCATGAACGATCTGAAAAAACAAATGCTGCCAGATCGAATTCAGCAAGGTAACGCTGCGCTAAAACAAATGAATGACGCCTTGTGTTCACAGAATTTTTTAACTGGGAACACTCTCACGCTGGCGGACATTTGTTTGTTCCCTTACACCCATGAGGCAGAAGAAGGCGGAGCATATGACTTATCAGATTACCCGCATATTCAACGCTGGATCCGAACAATCGAAGCGTTAAATGGGTACATTTCTATTTCTCAAAAAAAATTTTAATCCGTCAATAAAGCCTCTTTTTCATCACGTTTTTCCTCTGTATCTGGCGTGGTGGCGCTGCTCCGGTTGCCTATAACCGCAAGGCATCACATCGTTTTTTTGCTTCGCCTCACTCCATAAATTGACGCCGTTTATTCCCTGAAAAAAATTAACCACCCGGTCAATAAATCTTTACAAACCGCCTTGCGAATTCTGAAATCTGGTGCCATTTTTAATACAGCAGCTATTGTCTTATCCATTATTTTCTCGGTTAAAAGACTGATTTATAGCAAAGGAAAGCGTGTTATTTTGAAATGCAAAACGTCTTATAAATCAGGAACAGATTATGGGTATATTTCAAACAATAAGAGGACGCTACACTGTTGCCTTTGGCAGCTTAGCCGTTATATTTTTGGTCGTTGTGATTGCCGCAGAAGCGCTAGTGGGTTATCTCCAAAACAGCATAGGCAAATACGCTCACGGCACCTCCTTAGTACAAAACGCAGACAGAGACCTTTATCAGTCCCGCTTGGCCTTGGCCTCACTGGTCTTTGCAAAAGAAGTGTTATCAGACTCATCTCTTGAAAAAAACGTGTTATCCAATGCTCAACAAGCCCATGACAGAATGCAGGAGTTTCGTAGACTGACAACGGATATACCTGAAATCAAAGATTTTTTAGTTGATTTTGATGTCAACTTTGAGAGTTGGCACTCACGAAGCCTTGAAATAGTTGAAGAAGTCAAACAAGGTAATCATAACGCCGCTATGGTTCGATTCATCGGCGCAAACCAAACGCATTTTATTAACTTACGAACCTTATACGATCATTCTGAAGAGCTCATTGCGCTCCATGCCGCACATGAAAAAGAAAGAATTGACCTTTATGCCAACGAATTCAAAATCATCGTCGCCATTCTGGCGGTCATTGTTCTCATTGCCAGTGTTTCTCTGGCGTGGTTTGCGCCGCGTAATATTTCAAACGCCATTAAACGTGTCACCCACGGCGTCCACCAAATTAGCGCTGGCGATGGTGATTTGACTCGCCGCATTAACAGCACGAAAAAAGATGAAACCGGCGACTTAAGCCGCGAACTGGATGGTTTCGTGGGTCGACTTGGTGGCTTAATTGGCGAAGTTCGTAATGGCTGTGTGCACATTCGACAAGAAATGCACGACTTAGGGGAATCCGCCACTGAATCGGCAACGTTAAGTGAGCGTCAGCATCAATCTCTCGACTTTATTGTTACCGCGGTGGAAGAAATGGGCGGCGCAACCCGTGAAGTCGCGCAAAACGCGGCCAGTACAGTAGATGAAGTCGAATCGCTCAGTCATTCCGCAGACGAAGGCGTTGCTCAGCTCGAAAAAGCCATTCATCAACTGGATACGCTTGCGAAGCAGATCAACAATGCCGCGTCGGTGATCGCTCAGTTATCTGAACGCTCCGACAAAATTGCCTCCGTTTTGGACGTCATTCTTGGTATTTCAGAACAAACCAATTTATTGGCACTCAACGCGGCCATTGAAGCGGCCAGGGCAGGCGAACAAGGCCGAGGCTTTGCCGTGGTTGCCGATGAAGTGCGCGAGTTAGCCAGCAAAACTCAAGCGTCCACAGAAGACATTCAAAAAATGATCAACGACCTGCAATCTGGTGTGAGTAATGCGGTGACGGCCATCACGGAAAGCGTCAACATGGCCGGTTCCAGTGTCTCTTTGTCACAAAAAACCATGGAGTCCATTACGCTGGTAAAAGAGTCCGCGGGACGCATTTATGACTTTACCGCTCAAACAGCGAGCGCAACAGAGGAACAAAGTAAGGTAACCGATGAAATTAATGAGAATCTCTCTAGCTTGTCTTCAATGTCTAAAGAAGTATTAGAAATTTCTCGACGCATCAGTCATTCCGTTCAAGAAACACTGGTCAATTCGGATGAATTGGCCAATCAGGTAAAACGCTTCACTGTATAAAAATAATCATGTAAGCGCATCTTGGTTAATGCATAAATATTAACGTTACATAATAGGATTTAGTGAGGTTTTTATGAAAGTACTGCAGACCATTCGAGGTCGATATACTTTGGCGTTTGGTGCTTTGACGTTGATTTTTTTGAGCGTAGTTATCTCGACGGAATCACTCGTGAGTTTTTTACAAAACAGCATAGGGAAATATTCACAAGGAACCTCGCTTATACAAAATGCAGACAGAGATCTGTACCAATCACGCTTGGCGTTGGCGTCGTTGGTGTTTGAGCAAGAGGGAGGTATCAATGCAGAAATGGAAGCGGCGGTATTATCCAATGCGCAACAAGCGCTCGAGCGGATGCAGGCATTTCGTAAGCTGACCAATGACATTCCTGAAATAAAAGAGTTTCTCACAGACTTTGATGTCAACTTTGAAAGCTGGCACCGTCGCAGTCTCGACGTACTCGACACCATAAAACAAGGCCATCACAATGCCGCGATGATCCGTTTTATTGGGGCGAATCAAACGGATTTTATTAATTTACGCGCCTTGTACGATCATTCCGAAGAACTGATCGAAAAATACGCAACGCTCGAAAAACACAGCATTGACAGCTACGCCGACACCTTCAAAAGTGTGGTGGCGGTGCTGGCTGTTGTGGTGCTCATTAGCAGCGTTGCATTGGCTTGGTTTGCGCCGCGAAACATCTCGAACGCCATCAAAAAAGTGACTTATGGCGTACGCCAAGTCAGTTCTGGCGACGGAGATTTAACCCGTAAAATCAACAGCACCAAACAGGATGAAACGGGTGAGCTGAGCCGAGAATTAGACGGTTTGGTATCTCGGCTTGGTGGTTTGATTCGAGAAGTCCGCAATGGCTGCGAGCACATTCGACAAGAAATGCATGAACTCGGTGACGCAGCGACGCAATCGGAAGCCTTAAGCCAACGTCAGCATCAAGCGCTCGACTTTGTGGTCACCGCGGTCGAAGAAATGGGAGGCGCCACGCGCGATGTTGCCCAGAACGCCGCTCATACAGTAGAAGAAGTCAGCGCTCTTAACCACTCTGCCGACAATGGCGTCAAGCAGTTGGACAGTGCCATCATTCAACTGCAAAGTCTGGCAGAACAAATCGATAACGCCGCGCAGGTGATTGATAAGCTTTCGGATCGGTCTAACAACATCGCCTCTGTTCTCGACGTCATTCTTGGCATTTCTGAACAAACCAATCTGCTGGCGTTGAACGCGGCCATTGAAGCCGCAAGAGCGGGCGAACAAGGCCGAGGCTTTGCCGTGGTCGCCGACGAAGTTCGTGAATTGGCCAGTAAAACCCAAGCATCGACCGAAGACATTCAAGAAATGATATCGGGGCTTCAAGCTGGCGTAAACAATGCGGTGTCCGCCATTACTGAAAGCGTCAAAATGGCAAACAACAGTGTCTCACTTTCACAAGAAACCATGCAGTCTATCGAGGTCGTCAAAAAATCGGCTGGTCGCATTTATGACTTCACCGCTCAAACCGCCAGCGCAACGGAGCAACAAAGCAAAGTCACCGATGAAATCAACGAAAATCTGTCTAGCTTGTCAACGATGTCAAAAGAGGTTTTAGACATTTCAAGAAGCATCAGTCATTCGGTTCAAGAAACGCTGTCCAACTCAGACGAATTGGCCAATCAAGTAAAACGCTTCACTGTATGACGATTGACCACGAGTTTAATGACAAATTAGGGTGATTTTCATGAAGGGAAGACACACTTACACGCTAAGGTTGAGCGCTTTAGTATTGCTTCTGCTGTGTGTCGTTGTTTCCATTGACCCCGCTGTGGATAGATTGCACCGCTACTTGAGCAAGCATACAACCGCAGCGACGCTTCTTCATAATGCAGACAGAGACTTGTATCAATCCCGTTTGGCGTTAGCGTCTCTGGTTTTCAGCCATGATGTTTTGATCAACCAAGCCGCGGAAGGTGAAATGCTGTCGAACGCCAAACAAGCGTATGACGGCATGATACAGTTTCAGGCTCTGACTCAGGATCGACCAGAAATCACCTCGACTTTAGAAAGCTTCGAGCACACGTTTAGTAACTGGAGCACGGAAAATCAAACCATAATCACCCTGCTAAAAACAGGACAGACGAGTCAAGCAGAGACCGTGTTTCTTGGCAGTAACGAGGTCAATTTCACCTCGTTACGCGGTCTCTATGATCATTCCGAAGCGCTCATCAGCGATGAGATTCCATCAAATAAATAAGCCATTTTTCATCAACAGTAACGCTCATCCACACGGACATGTGTCAGAACGGAATTGGCAATAAAACACGCGTCATGGGATTCATGATGCAGCGCTTTTAACACTGCTGGACTGGGCCTTTCTCCTGCAAACGTTACACTCGGCCTCAATATCACTTCCGTCATCATGTTTTTGCCATTGGGACCCATCGCCAACGTACCAATGGCGTTGTCTGTGTACTGTTCGACGATGAGTTTTTTACGCGAAGCAAAGTCCAAGAAAAACAGCATGTGACAGCTAGAAAGAGACGCGACAAACGCCTCTTCCGGATCAACATTGTCCGCAACCGACATGGGCAAAGGAACAATATGAGGCGATGACGACGCGGGGACAATGACGCCGCCGCTAAACCGCCATTCATGGGCTCGACTGTACTGTCGACCCAAGAAATCCTGCGACCCACGTTTCCACTCAATAACGGCGCTGTATTCGGACATGTTCTTTTTCTCCTTTCTGTTTAACGCGATGGCGAGCACGTAACAAAACGCAAGCCAGCACAATGACATAACACGCTACGCCACTCACTTTATGCCACTAATAAGCGTTTCACTAATACAAACGTGAAAATTCCCCACCTGACAAACCTTGTTGTGACAAACCCGCTTCCGTATAGTCTGCGACATATTCATCACATACTTTCGAACTGTGTTTTCCAGCCTGTCGAAAAGTATGATTGTATTTCACCCTATAAATGTTATATTATAACAATTATAGACAAACGGAACGCGCTTCACCTTGGCCAAAAACGACCCCATTCCCTCCAAAAAGCAAGCACACGACAACGCGGCTTACTTTTCCCATTGCCAGCCTGCCAGTTTACAGTTGGAGAATGTGGCGTGGTCACCTTACCGTAATAAACCATTGCTCGAACCCGTCAACATCCACATCAAGGCGGGTGAATTTATTGCGGTTGTGGGGCCAAATGGCTCTGGAAAAACCAGCCTCTTGCGTTGCTTATATCGTGTGAATAAACCGTCATCCGGTACAATTTCGCTCGATGGCAAAGACATTTGGTCGCTTTCGCCTCGTCAATGCGCTCAACGCATTGCCACAGTGCTGCAAGACACCGGAGCCGAATTCGGCTTGAGCGTCTTTGAGATGGCAGAAATCGGTCTCACACCAATGTCCACCAGTTGGAAGCGATCCAGCGATGACATTCAACGCATCGAAAACGCCTTAACACTGTTGGATGTGAATACTCTGTCAAATCGCACCTTCGATTCCCTTTCTGGCGGCGAACGCCAACGCGTCATGATTGCACGCGCGTTAGTACAGTGCCCTGACGTACTTATTTTGGATGAACCAACCAACCACCTAGACATTCGTCATCAACTCGACGTGCTAGAACTGCTCGCCAGTTTGCCTTGCACCGTGATTGTTTCTTTGCACGATTTGTCCCTGGCGTCCGCCTACGCAGATCGAGTATTGGTAATGAAAGCCGGTAAAACACAGGATTTTGCGCCGCCCAATCAGGTGTTTAATCAGCAACAAATAAAGCATGTTTTTGACGTAGAAACCGTCATTGACGAGCACCCTATTACGCAACGCCCGCGTTTTTCTTTTTACCTTCATAAACAGCAGGATTAATTCATGCCGAGTCACGTTCACCAGCCCGTCAAACACGCCACATACCTGACCTTATTGTTAAGTGGTTTACTGGCGAACGCGCTTTATGCCAGCGACGACCGTCCGTATTACCCAATTCAGGTGCAAAGTTGCGATCGTGAAGTGACTTTTTCTCATGCGCCAAGCGCCGCGGTGTCGAACGATGTGAACTTAACAGAAATGATGTTGGCACTCGGATTACAAGACAGCATGGTCGGATTTACTGGTGTGTCTGGTTGGAAAACATTGGACCCAACGCTGCGCAATGGTATCGGGGAATTGCCAGAGCTGTCGCCCAAATACCCAAGCAAAGAAGTGTTATTAGGCGCCGACGCCGACTTTTATTTTGCTGGTTGGAATTACGGTATGCGCGTCGGTGGCGGCGTGACACCGGAATCGCTCGCCCCGCTTGGTGTCAAGGTGTACGAACTGACCGAAAGCTGCATCCACATTATGGATAAACCGAAAGTTTCCATGGATGACCTTTACAACGACCTGCTCAATCTTGGCCGCATTTTCAACGTCGAACCCCGTGCCGACGCACTGGTTCGTGGTTATAAAAAAGCGCTGGCCGATTTCCAATCTCAACTCGCGCCATTGACAAAACCCACCAAGGTGTTTGTGTATGATTCCGGCGAAGAGCAACCTTTCACATCGGGCCGTTACGGCATGCCGACCGCACTGATTGAAGCCGCCGGCGGAAAAAACATTGTCGATGACGTACAAAAAAGCTGGACTCAAATCGGCTGGGAATCCGTCATCGACCGAGCGCCAGACGTCATTGTTATCGTTAACTACGGCGATGTAACTGCGCAACAAAAAATAGATTTTTTACGCAGTAATCCAGCGTTTAGCGATATTCCCGCAGTGAAGAACAACCAATTCACTGTCCTAGAATACGTGGAAGCCACACCAGGACCACGCAACATTGCGGCCATTAAGCAGTTAGCAAAGGCCTTTAGAAACGCGCCATGAAACCAGAAAAAAAGACAACTCTTATTGCCCATGTGCCGTTGCCGGTGTTACTGCCCGCGCTCGCGATTTTGCTGATTCTATTAATGGGAACTGCCATTGGCGTTGGGTCTGTTTCTATCTCGCAATCTACTGTGTGGGGTGTGATCGCGCATAAATTGTCATTGAGCAGCGATGCCGTTGTTTGGTCGATGGGACGAGAAAATATTATTTGGGCCGTGCGCTTACCCAGAGTCATTCTGGCGGCCATTGTGGGAGCTGCGTTGGCCGTTGTCGGCGCCGCTCTACAGTCTGTGACGCGTAATCCTTTGGCAGACCCTCATTTATTGGGAATATCTTCTGGTGCCGCGTTAGGCGCGATTATCGCGTTGCTGCATACCGGCATGGTGTTGGGCGTGGTGACCGTGCCTGTGTTTGCCTTTCTCGGCGCCTTGTTGGCGATGTTTTTGGTGTTGGCCGTGGCGAACTTCTCGATGGCGCACAACGCGGGACGTTTGATTCTCGCCGGTGTGGCGGTGGCGTTTATCTTAACCGCGTTAGGAAATTTGTTTATTTTCATGGGCGATCATCGCGCGTCGCATACCGTCATTTTCTGGATGTTGGGCGGACTCGGACTCGCGCAATGGGGGCAACTTTGGTTTCCCTTCGCCACGCTGTTATTGGGCGCTGGGTATTTGATTCACAAAGCGCGTTATTTGAATGCCATGACGCTAGGCGATGAAACCGCCAGTACATTGGGTGTGCCAGTAAGACGTTTCCGCCTGATGGTGATTATTGTGTGTGCCTTGTTAACCGGCGCTGCTGTGGCGTTTTCTGGGGTGATTGGTTTTGTTGGTTTAATGGTGCCGCATATTGTGCGTTTGTTAGTGGGTGGCGATTATCGAAAAGTGTTGCCTTTGTCAGCATTGCTAGGCGCGCTTTTTTTGGTGTCTGCCGATATCATCGCTCGTATTATTATGCCACCAGAAGACATGCCAATTGGCATTTTAACCGGCTTGGCGGGCGGCATTGCTTTTGTCTTTTTAATGAGACAACGCCGCAACGTATCGCTGTAATGGCAATTACTGCGATACGTTAAAGGCCAATTTTGAAAACCAAGTCCCCAAAGCCCCAAATGAAGGTTCCGGTCATCAACAAAGACACTTCTAATATGCCTAATTGAAACCTCACATTAACAGTCAACTCGTCCATTTCGTCTTCAAATTGATCTTTGATCGATTCAATTTCTTTGTCGATGTATTCTTTAGGCGCATTGAATTTTCTGAGTTTTATTTTGGCGCGAGACAATTCAATTCTGTGTTTTATATTGAGTCGGTTAATCAATACTTTCTCTTGAATAATACTGCTAATACTCGACCAAACACCGATCAAAACAATCAAACAGCCGCTGCGCGTTAGCCATTCCACTTGTAAAAAATCTTGGACCGATAAATAGTATCCGACGCCGATCAGCGCAATCGAGAGGATCCAAGACAGTATCACTTGACGTTTTCTAATTTGGCCGATGTCGGTTTTCTCTGGATTCTGTTGTTCTTTCAAAATGCCCTTCTTGCAATAATAATTCATAAAATTCAGGTCGAGATAATACTCTACTCTGATACCATTTAGTCCGTTTTTTCGATAAATAATATTCATGAATAACATTGGAAATGCGGTCTGAAACCCATGATTTCACAACTCATTTCGAGACAAAAAATAACCAAAATCTCATTGTAGAAAAATGTATTTTCACTCAGTCTAGCCAAATAAAATTAATCATATGGAACATTAGGTAATTCAATGACATCAGACATTATCATATGGTGCGCTATTGCACTGTGTATCTCACAATCCGCTATTTTTTCTGGGCTGAATCTTGCATTTTTTTCCATCAGCCGATTGCACTTAGATGTAGAAGCGAAGAAAGGAAACAAAGCGGCAAAGACCGTCTTAAAACTAAGAAACGATTCTAATTTCTTATTGGCCACTATTTTATGGGGCAACGTCGGTATTAACGTTTTGTTAACCATGTTGTCTGATTCCGTATTGACAGGGTTAGGTGCGTTCTTATTCTCTACCATTGCCATCACGGTCATTGGTGAGATCACACCGCAAGCGTATTTTTCAAGAAACGCGCTCAAAATGGGCAACCTTCTTTCGCCTGTCATTCGCTTTTATCAAATTCTTTTTTACCCTGTGGCAAAACCCACCGCGCTCATTCTGGACGCTTGGTTAGGCAAAGAAGGCATTACGTATCTCGAAGAAAGTGAATTGCGTAATATTATTCGCCAACATATCACGGCAGAAGAAGCGGATTTAAACCATGTGGAAGGCATTGGCGCGTTAAACTTTTTTGCACTAGACGAAATCCATGTCACGCAAGAAGGGGAAATCATCGATCCGGATTCCATCATCACGTTACCAACGAAGCTGGATTTGCCGATCATTCCTGACTTAACAAACCGCCCTGATGACGCTTTTCTGCAATTGATCAATAAAACGGATCATAGCTGGGTTATTTTAACGAATGGCGAAGGCATGCCTTTACTTGCCTTAGACGCAGACGGTTTTTCAAGAGCGGCCATTTACCAGAAAGACAATTTCGACCCTTACAGTTTTTGTCATCGTCCTGTTGTGATCACCGATGAATCGACGGCCCTGAATGATGCCATGCTAAAAATGAAACTGAACTCAACCACAGATAAGAATTTCGACGGCGACATTGAACATGACATTTTGCTCATTTGGGGTGAGGAAAAACGCATTATCACCGGAGCGGATATCTTTGGATTGTTACTGAAAGGAATGTCACCAATAGAAAAGTAGACCAAGACATTGTGTTAAACCACACATTATCTCGGTAACAAGAACCGTCTAAATGCCTTCGCATTAGACGGTTTTTTTTATTGTGCTAGCGCTTTTTATTAAACTGACTGATGGCGTCAACCACTTTGCGTGAACCGGCTTGAATCGCGTTCATAACACGGCCTGCTTCATTCGACAGCTCCAATCCTTTGTGCGCTTTGCCCATACTTTCTTCAATCAATGACACGGCTTGCTCGGTCAGTTTTTTATTTTCCCCAACCACCTTGATGATCTCTTCTGTGGCAGAACTCGTTCGAGAAGCAAGCTGTCTTACTTCGTCGGCGACCACCGCAAATCCTCGTCCTTGTTCGCCCGCACGCGCCGCTTCGATTGCCGCATTTAGTGCAAGAAGGTTCGTCTGATCGGCAATACCTCGAATACTTTCCACCAGCTCCGCCACTTTTAACGACTGAGTATCCAGTTCAAAAATGCCTTTGCTGGCGCTGCTCATTTGCTCCGACAATTCGCCCATGGTTTGGATGGTGGATTTGATGACATTAATACCCGTGAGTGCATCGGCATCACTGGTTTTTGATATTTCGTACGCAATGTCTGAGGTTTCAGCGATGGCAAATTCACGGTTCATTTGCTCCGTAATGACGGTGGCAAATTTCGCCACTTTATACAGCTCGCCATTGTCATCGTGTATTGGGTTATAAGACGCTTCTAGCCACACTGTTTCACCGCGACTATCAATTCGCTTAAACCGCTTAGAAACAGGCTCGCCTGATCTCAGTTGTTTCCAGAAATCACGATAGTCTTGCGATTCTGCTTCTTGCGGTTCACAGAACATTTTATGGTGTTTTCCGACAATCTGGCTTTTTGAGTAGCCCATCCCTTTTAGAAAATTATCGTTCGCGTTCAACACAATGCCATCAAGGTTAAATTCAATCACAGCAGAAGAGCGATTCAACGCCGCCAACATGTCTTCCAATTCTTTTGACTGAGAAATGGTTCTGGTCAGCTCTGCAGAGTACACCGCTAATACTACTTTACCTTCTGCGTTTTTCGTCGGCTGGATGATCGCTCGGTACCAGGCTTCTTTGCCATCTTTGGTTTCCAACTGCAACGCACCATGCCAATGTGTTTTGGAACCAATGCAACTTAACATCCGTTGACAGTGCTCTTTATTGAGGGATTTTTTGAGAATGAAATCCTTGAGGTATTTTCCCGTCATTTCTTTTACGTCGTAACCCACTGACGTTAAAAACAAAGCATTTGCACCTATGATCTTTCCTTCTGAATCCAAAGCGAAATACAACATTTCTTGTTGAAGATCATCCTGAATATCTTGAAAGGCAGACAGCTCTTTTTCTAATTCCGCAATTCGGGTGGAAGATTTTTTGTTCATAAATAGCATGCTTTTTAGTCCTATATACGTCGTCATGTTTGTCTGTGTAATGCGAGTTATCGTGACTCTCCCCTTAGTGTAGTAAGGCGGAGCGCAAAAAACCGAAAGATGTTTGAAAAACTGTTTTTTCTAGCGTTATAGACCCACATCGTCTTGCAAATATGTATATCACAAAAGACTCATATGATATTCCCATTTAGATCAAGGATATGAACTTTATGTATTCTTTTTATACTGAGTTGTATTCCTTTTCTAACTATCTTTTTTTAGCCAACACGACTTAAGAAAAGACTCGTCGCTGATGGTCACTTAGCACTTACATAACCCTCCTAAAAATAATCAAAAAAACATTATGTAAATCTCGGTTTTACGTTTATAACCAAGCTTGCATTCCCCCTATTTTTGGAACCTTTTTGCATGCCTAGTGATGACTTTATTGATCTGCTCAAATTGCTTGTTCGCCAACCCAGTGTAGTCGGCGCGGAACATTCCTTTTTCCGCGTATTACAACGTGAATTAGAAGAACGAGGCGCCAATGTCACTTGGTACGAAGGGTTATTAGTAGCCCAAGGCAGCGAGCCATTTAGCACCATGTTTTCCGCGCACATTGATCGTCATGGCTTGGTTTGCACTGGCCCAAATGAGTTTCAGTATGCGGCGTTTGTTTCCGCGAATCGCACAGATTTGCTGAATAATTCTGTTTCTGAAGAATTAATGAGCAAGGTAACGGGGCGTTTTAATCATGAAGAAGTGTTTGCTTACGAACCTTGGTCTGGCGTATATCGCGGCAAAGGCGTGATTAAAAAATCGTACGTGTGCGAATTTAGAAACAACCTGATTTTTGAAATCGAAGGATTAGAAGGCGTGGTTGCTGGTACGCCAATCGCGTTTAAAGACCAACTTCAGTTGGTCAACAATCGCTTAGAAGGCCAACTCGATAACGTCATTTCCGCTGCCGCTTTGGTACATCTGTTTGATCATGGCTTTAAAGGCACAGCGTTTTTTACTGCACAAGAAGAAGCGGGCAAAAGCTGGCGCTATTTATTGGAATGGTTCCGTCGTTTCGGTGGCTCAACCAACCGCTTGTTTGTGGTCGACACCAGTCCTTTTCCGAACGTCGAAAGTGCCAACGAACAACTTTTGGTGTTACGTGAAAAAGACGCCAACGCGACATTTAACCCAGATAGCACACAACTTATTCAAACCCTATGCGAACAAAATGGTGTCAGTTATTTGTACAAAAACCGTTATGTTGAAAAAGAAAATGCCAAGCGAGCGAGCCAAGGATTAACCGCAAATTCGCTAGGCAGTACCGAGCTTGGCCGTATCATCGCGGCGTCCAATGGCTTGGTGGATGGCACCACGATTCAAATTCCAACCATCGGTTATCACACCATGCATGAATCCGCGTCGGTGGATTCCGTAGACGCGTTTCTTGATATGTTAAAAGTTGTCTCTAATATTTGATGTGAGCGTTTAAGAAGCACCAAGAACAAATGGAATAACAGGGCAATTGAGTACGATGTCGGTTCGTTCGATGGTGACCATGCCCTGATCTTCTGCGACAAAAATGGCTTCTTCGGACGTTAGTTCTTGTGCTTTATTGGGATCCTTCCAAACCACCACATACATCAACCAAAGTGGCGAATAATGCCTGTCTGCGCTCAAGTAGCCTAATGGTTCAGGCACAGACGCAAAGACACTTTTTGATTGTTCACCGTTCGGGAACGCATACACACGCTCCAATACGGTTTTGACTTGTGGCGGTTTCGGGTAATTCGGCACGGCATCACGTAATCGCGGCGCATAATTGGCGTTCTTTGCTTTGGCGACCGTCTGATCAGATACATCGGTCGTAATGTACAAGACATCTTTGCCATCATGCCAACCATGCAACAAAGGCAAACGAATGGACTCGACTTGCGTCGAGTCTTTTTGAACCGAATGATTACTGCAAGAAACCAAAAATAAGGCCGTGATAACACACAAAACAGAACGAATTAACATGCGATTCCTTTGATAAGGCAATGGTGTAAGCCAAACGACTTAGCTTATTACATAAGTCAAAACTCTATCATGTCCTTCTCATTACACAAAACGCGTTAACCCATACTATTTGCTCTGCTATCGAAATGTGGTCCAATTATCCAGTGGAAAAGAAGTCGTTCATTTTTTGTTATTCGCAGCCTATATCGCACAAAAAAATCCCTTACCGATTCAGTAAGGGATTTTTCAAATGACATCATCAATATCGAGACCGAGTTTTCAGCTCGATAACCCCTCAATCACATGAGGTTTTGATAGTCGGTTAGCTTGCGACACTCATAGTCGCTCGCTAATGTTGTATCGCTCGATCCTCCCACGTATTGAGGATAATAAGGGAAGTAACACAACGGACGACGGCCTAACTGGTTGCCGCTCACATCGGTCGACACCAAATGATTGACAGGGGCAATGTCTTGCTCTACCCAATCTTCTAACGCACTCAACCAATCCACACTGGCTTTGTAATAGCCTTTCCCATGCCCATATCCAGGAATCAAATAGAAGCTGTAAAAGTCGTCCACCACGCCGCCAGAGACACCGACCGACTCATTTTGACTCGCTCGGTCATTGGTTGCTGCGTCATCACTGCGCCAAAATGCGTTCATACCGAGATAATCTTTGTTGCCTTTGAATTGCCCCGTCATGCGTAAATAAAAATCAATCGAGTTATAAGGCGTAATCGACACATCTGCACCACCATGATAATGAATCATTTTCCCGCCCTTACCTCGAAAATGAGAGAAATCCACACCGCTCGTATCCACCCAGCGAGACAGCGTCGTGATGCGTTCAACCCAATTGGCAGGGTCGAAATTTTCTAATATGTCCGCCGGTTTCGAATAGGTTTTTTGGGTAATGATGTTGTATTGATCAATGGAAGGAAATGTCGCTTGAAAGGCATCAAATGCCCCTCGTTCTGAACCGAAGTCTTCTTGCTGCGATAAGTAAACCGTGTCATCTTTCGCAATATGAATACCATCTAACATAGGCCAACGTCCGTAACTTTTTAGTCCACCACTGAGGACCAAACCATCCGGTAAATTATAACGAGAACTTATGCGCGCCAGTGTTTCAATTTGAGGATCTGACAAACAAGGTTCCAGATCCACTTTGGCCGACGTTGATTGAGAATGAGCACCTGCTTCGCAACGTAATGGATTACTGTCATCGTGTGCCAACAGGTTTTTACCTAGTGTTTGTGTGATGAATTCCTGACACGCACCCGCATCGCTGATCATGTCGTCTGACGCACCATCCAACGCAAGGTCCTTGGCGTCACACGTGCCTAGCATATAACGAGTCAGCGCTCGTGTTTGCGGGCGACTGATCCAGCCTTCTCCAGCTTTAGCATTAAACTGATAACCATCAACGCCCGCCGTTCTTGCGTTGTATAAGGTTTTTCCATAATCCATGGACCCTAAATGCATGGCTTCTAGGTTATACGCTGGGTAACCCACAATCACGCCATCGTAATCGTCTGGGTAAAATTGCGCTGCTATCAAGGCTTCATGTCCGCCTTGTGAACCACCTTGAAAATAGCTGTGTTGCGGCGCGGCTTGATAATAGGTTGCCATAATAAATTGTGCCGCATCGTGTGTTTTTTTGATTTGTTGACGGCCAAAATTTCGCAGCGCTTCACTGTTCCATAATTCGTTAGCCTTACCGCCTGCATAAGGCGCTTTATGACCACTGTCGCTCGCCAACGTAGCGTATCCACGCGCCAACGCACTTTGAATGCCATCCTCGGACGATCGGTCAACCTGAGGAATCGTGCCGTTAAAACCACCGCCACCGTATTGCAATGTTTTATGATTCCAGTCGTTCGGTAAAGCGACACGAAAGAGAATAGACGGCGTGTTAACATCTGTTTTATGAGCCGTGTTGGGATGAATGATTTCCGACGTCGATAACGGATAAATTTCACCCATCACCAGACAATGTGCTGCACCAGACGCCGCATCGTTTGAACTCACCGCCCCAGCCGAGGTGACGGTGGCGCCTTTTGTGGCCAGTCCAATCGCCAACGCAGGAATAGACAACCCCTCTAATGCATTACAAGACGCCGTTGCCGACATGGCCGCTAATGTCGGCGTGACAATACTTAGCACGCCCATCACCGTGATAGCCGATACGCTCAAAATTCGCATGGTATTTTTCATAGTTTCCCTCCAAAGCACTGTTGTATTTTTTCGCTTTGAATAAATTCATACCGCCGGTTTTTCCGTCACCAGAGCAGGTTCTTTATTGACGAAGCCAAACCTAAAAATTTATCCGAATAAGAAAGGTAACAGATTCAACAAGGGCGACCATCTGCGAGATGGAAACGCAATGTTTCCAAAACAAGACAGAACATAATGAAAAACAATGAAGCGTGTTTTTTACCAGAATGATGAGGAAGTAAAGGTGTTAGAGGAATTTATACACGTCGCATAACGCATCGCATTGTGTCTTTTTTATTCTTATATTGGTGGGGGGTTGCGAGTCAATTTTGCGCAGTAAACGCCATTATTTTTTCAGAGTTCATCGGCCGGCCGTGATACCAACCCTGATGAAGATAAATGCCAATGTGGTTCGTTTGTTCATTATTGTCTTGGGTTTCGATGCCTTCGGCAATGCAGTCGATATTGAGTTCATTACAAAACGCGATAATGGACTTCAAAATGGCGGTGTTTTGATTTGTTTTGCTCATAAAAATCTTATCTGTTTTGACAATATCAAAATCAAATTCAGAGATATAAGACAAGCCAGAATATTCCATACCAAAATCGTCGATAGCAAAACGACAGCCTTTTTCTTTCAGAATATTCATGTGTTTTTTGATCGTTTGTTTATGCAACATTAAGTTTTCATCTTCCGTTACCTCAAGGATCAAACTGGAACAAGTTAAGCCTTTTAAATTCAGTATGTGGTCGATAAAAAAGGCACTTTCAAGGTGACGACTGGATATGTTGACTTGAAAGTCATGTTGTTCTAGAAACGTGGTCGAGAAGCTCCTTTCAATCTGGCTTATCTGGAAAATCGTGTGATCAATGCTCAAATCCAAACGTTTCATTTTCTCGATGGTGTCTCTTGCATTGTCGTCATCTTCACTTCTTAAAAACACCTCAATCGAAAAAACACTGCCGTCTCTGGTATCAAAAATGGGTTGGTATTCATTGTAATAATAATGACTTCCTATTTTATATTTCAGCAACAACTTATCTATTCTTCTTACCAATTTGGGCGTGATAAAGAAATATACAAGGAAAAACCAAATCAGAAGAATAGGAATAACATAAGGGTTAATATGAATTTTAGAAGAAACAAGGGCAGGCATTAAATAAGATAAGTTACTAATCACATTGGACTTTTTATACTTTTCTCCAACAACACCACTCTCGATAGAGAAAACAATACTGGGATGATTCAGAAAAAACAGATCTACGCTGCTTTTTTTAATCAATATATGGTATTCAATATCGTCTGTTGTTTTCTTAATCGCATAAACTGGCATAGCCAACGCGTTCATTGTATGCGGACCCACCATTAAAAAATCCGAATGCGCTTCAGGCTTACTGACCTTAACACTGCCTTTTTCACCCCACGAATTGCATGATATGACGCCCTGTCCGCCTTCTGTATGAACAACAGCAAACTCAATGGAACCAGGAATACCAAACAGCCCTTTACGCATATCCAAAATAAGGTTACGCGAACAAGTACCATTATACTCATTGGCTATTCTAGAAATAAAAGAAGTAATAACATTAAGATGGTTTTCTGCTTGAATAAAATCCTTTTGTCTTTCAAGCTCAGCGGCCTTGGCCTCTCTTTTTTGCTGCCAAGTTTCCTCAATAAAAAGCACAAAAATTGAGACGATCCCCCACAACAAGATATTCATTAAAACAGTTAGCTGCGTCCTTGATGCCTGAGTCATGAAACGTCCATAGCCTCTTACTTATTGGTTTTTATAGGTATAGCAAGGCATCAGAAAAGAAATACATGATATTTGTAATCGGAATAACAAGAAGGTTGGTATAAAAAGCGCGCTCGAATCTTAAACAATTGAAAAATAAGGTGTTCAGGAAACTTACCACGTTAAATTTTCGTTACAAAAAAATGCGATTATCTACGTAGCATTGCTTTCTCTGCTCCATTTTTTAGTACTTCCCCGCCGCATTTTGACTTCACTCGGGCGATTCTATGTCAGTATTTTTCTATCTTTAACGGGGTTTTTAGATGCATCATGTGCGCAGCGGTGCAAACATCACTGCACACATAAATGACACTAAAATCTATTTTCAACCAGTACGTCTGATAATGGCAGTTGACCTGCTCTCGGGTAAGCCGCTTTCTCTGCATGACCAATGGCGATCATCATGGCAATCACATGCCCCTCTGGAAGACATATTAATTCAGCCACCTTTGCTTGATCAAAGCCCACCATGGGACAAGAGTCATAACCCAGTCCTTTCGCGGCCAACATCATCGTTTGGGCGGCAATGCCACAGGAACGCATGGCTTCGTCTCGCTGAATTTGCTCTTTTCCGTTATAAAAACCATACATCATTGGCAATAAAACGTCCTGAGTTTCTTTCGGACTGTTTGCAACATAGCGCTCAGGGCGATCGTTCCACGCATTCACATCCGCGCACAACACAAATAATTCCGCCGCGTCTGACACTTGAGCCTGTCCCCAAGCTGCCGCTTTTAGGTCTTCTCTTTGTGCCGTATCCGTTACTCTAACAAAGCGCCAGTGCTGAATATTGTAAGACGTCGGCGCCAGCAATACGGCGTCCATCAGTGCGGTAAAATCGGCAGTTGGCATGTTTTGATTCACTTTATAATGCTTTACTGCTCGTCGCTGTTGAATGGCTTGAAAAATATCCATGGTCTTTTTAACTCCTAAAGTGTTGAAAGTAGACATTGCCAAGAAGACAAAATCTGTTGATACGCACTTTATATTGTTTTCCATTGACGGATAAACCGGTTTAAAAGAAACTAATTGTAGAGCTAAACTCAACAATGGAGCGTATATGGACACTTTTTCAGCTATCCCTGTTTTTATCGCCGTTGTGGAAAACGGGAGTTTTTCAAAAGCGGCTGACAAACTAGGCACAAGCAAATCCGCGGTGAGTAAACGCATTAGTCAGCTTGAAAACACGCTGGGCGTGAAACTGCTTCACAGAACCACTCGACGACTCAGTCTGACCGAAGCTGGCGAACACTACTTTCACCATGTGCACAAAGCCATGACCGCCGCGACAGAAGGCGTTGATGCCGTCACACAATTACAGGGTAAACCCAAAGGCACCTTAAAAGTCAGTACGCCCATGTCATTTGGTCGCCTGCATTTGGCGCCTTTGGTCACCGATTTTTTAACCCATTATCCCGACATCACATTGAATATGACGATGGATGACAAGAAAGTCGATTTAGTTGAACAGGGTTTCGATGTCGCTATTCGCGCCGGAGAAATGAAGGATTCAACATTGATTGCCCGTTCTCTAGCCTCGTGTCGAAGTGTGATTTGTGCCTCGCCTGAGTATTTACGAAAGCACGGTACTCCAACGACTCCTGAAGCCTTAATGAATCATAACTGCATACGGTTTTCTTATGACTACAATGGCAATGAATGGGTGTTTCATCGGGATGGAAAACAGCAAAAAATCAAAGTCGATGGCAATTACCAAGTCAACAACAGTGAAGCGTTACAAGCTGCGGCATTAGACGGATTAGGCATTGCCAAAATTCCGACCTTTGTGATCGGAAAAGACATTATGAACGGACGGCTCGTCCCGCTATTTGAGTCGTATCCACTGCCTATTCAAACCTTCTACGCGGTTTTTCCTGAACGCCGTCACTTGCCCGCAAAAGTACGTGTTTTCCTAGATTTTATTATCGAAAAACTTGAGAGCGATCAGCCCTATTGGGAAGTAGATCCCCCTATTTAGAGTGATCTTCACTCGGTTTCGCTTTTCAACTTCCCGTACTTATACACTGTATTTCGGCTCACACCGGCGGTTTTTGCAGTTTGTGACACATTGCCTTTGAACTCATTTAACAAGCGTGGAATCAAGCGCTCTAATGGCTCTTCGAGGCCTATTACTGACGGCACATCTGAACTGTCTGCGTCGGCGGCTATCGCGTCCAAATCCTCAAAAAAATCATCGGGTAAATGCCAATCTTCCAACACGTCTTCATCGGCCATCGCCATGCCCACTTTTAACACATGCGCCAGTTGACGCATGTTTCCAGGCCAAGGGTGTTTCACCAGCAAATCGATCATGGCTTGTGATAATGCAGGACCGGGCTCTTCTTTGCGCAATCGATTATGGAGATATTGAATCAACGCCGCTTTATCAGATCGTTCGCGTAGGGCAGGTAATTCGATGTTCAAACCCGAAATTCGATAGTATAAATCTTGGCGAAAACGGCCTTCTTTCACTTCTTCTTTGAGCACACGGTTAGTGGCGGAAATAAGCTTAATATCCACAGGGAATACTTCCGTCGAGCCAAGTGGCGTCACGACACGCTCTTGCAAAACACGCAGTAAGCGAGATTGTACCGCCATTGGCATTTCGCCGATTTCATCCAAAAACAGCGTACCACGATGCGCCCGACGAATAAGGCCAATTGAGCCTCTATTCTGTGCGCCCGTAAACGCTCCTTTTTCATAACCAAAAAGTTCAGATTCGACCAATTCTGCTGGAATGGCGGCGCAGTTGACGGCGACCAACATCTCTTTGGCGCGGGAACTGTGATAATGCAAACTGCGCACAAAAATCTCTTTGCCAGCGCCCGTTTCCCCGTGAATCAAAATGGGGATGTCTTTCTCCATAATCTTATGCGCTTGGCGCACCAAACGCTCTACCCGTTCGTCACCATGCTGCAATTCAGCCAAGGGGATGACGTTGTCGGGTATCTCCGTGATCAATGGCAATATTGGTTTATTAACTTTCTCTTTTATGGGTTTTTCTTCATTTATAACAATAGGTTCTGGCTGTACCGGAGCAACATAATCTGTGCGCTGACGAAAGTCTGGTACGCGCATAATTTGCTGCACAGGCGGAATCACTTTGACGTAAAACTGATAACGCCCCATGGCGATCAATTTCATCGGTAAACTAAACGGGTGATGCTTAATTTCTCGCATTTCGATATCAAAAACCTGATTGATATTCAGCAACGCCAAATCACGCGCCAACACCACTTCTGCACGGCGGTTTGCCGACACAATGGTGCCGTTCTCATCCAGCACTAAAATACCCGACCAATGACTGTCCAAACTGACCACATTGGTATTAAAACTTAGAATGAAATGTTCTTGTTGGAACGCCGAAAAAATCAGTCGATTTTCGACGCTTAATGACATGAGTTTCACCATGCCGAAAGTATGATCTTGCGGCAAATACGCATCGGAAGAAATGTCCAACACGCCCACTAAATCGTTCTTGGTGTTGTAGATCGGCGAGGCGGAACCCACCATAAAACGGTTGGCGCGAAGGAAATGCTCATCGCGGCCGACTTGAATGGCTTCGCCCGTGATTAGCGCGGTGCCAATGGCGTTCGTACCCACGCCCATTTCCGTCCATTGGTTACCACCCACGAGTCCATGCTCTGCGGCACTGCCAAAACGTGGTTGTCCCCACGTATTGAGCACGTGTCCTTGACGATCCGCCAAGACAATCATGCAAGCGGAATTACTGAGGATATTCTCGTAATACGGCAACACTTCGTTTTCTGTGGTTTCCAACAAACTACGATGCTGGTCGACCAAATCGATCAAGGTGCCTTTTGGTAAGGTCGCAAAATCAGGACGACTGCCGTGGTCCAAGCCAAATTGCTCGCAACGATACCAAGAATCTTGAATCCTATCTTTATGCGTCTGTGTCAGATTCGTCTCGGTGGCCGAACCCTTGTTTTCAGATGCATTAACGGCTTGTTGTTTTTGTTTTTCTTCGTCTTGCATTTCCAACTCCACTACAGTGAGGAAAATACCGCCACTGTGCACGAAATGTTCAGTGTAATGGGAGAACTGTAAACACTTTGAACACCCGTGAACAGTCCCTGTTCGAAAATGAAAATCCTAAAAGTCGACTCTAAATTGAATTATATTGCTTAAAAATCATATGGTTAAGTAAATAGAACGAATCATAAATATTTTTGGCATGGCTTTTGTAATGTATCAACTCAATAAGAGCGTGTTCACTATTGAGCCTTGTAAACGCCAGTAGCATGACCGCGCATAAAAAAATAATAACAAAAAAGGTAAGTACAATGTCCCTGACGCTGCAGAATGTATCGCGCGTTGTTGAAGGTGAGACATGGATCGACGAGGTTAACTTGACCCTCGAACCTGGCTCTTTCAACGTTTTACTCGGACGCACATTGTCTGGTAAAACCACGCTAATGCGACTCATGGCGGGCCTTGATCGGCCAACCAAAGGAAAAATCCTCATGAATGGGGTGGACGTGACTGGCGTAGCCGTTCGCGAACGCAACATTTCCATGGTGTACCAACAGTTCATCAATTACCCCAACCTCACCGTATACGAAAACATCGCGTCGCCGCTCCGTTTGGCGAAAATGGATGAAAGCGAAGTGGATCGTCGTGTACGAGAAACCGCTGAAATGCTTCGTATTGACCCTTTTCTTGATCGCTTGCCACTGCAACTGTCTGGTGGACAGCAACAACGCACCGCGATGGCTCGAGCCTTGGTGAAAGACTCACAAATCATCTTGTTCGATGAGCCGCTGGTTAACCTCGATTACAAATTACGCGAAGAACTTCGCCAAGAATTACGCGCCCTGTTTAAGGCTCGTAACTGCATCGCCATTTACGCGACCACAGAGCCAAACGAAGCCTTGGCATTAGGTGGCAACACCGCGGTGTTAAACGAAGGTCGCTTGTTGCAAATGGGACCAACGGCCGAGGTGTATCATCAACCTAAAGACATTATTACCGCCGAGATGTTTTCTGAGCCGCCAATCAATGTCGTACAAGGTCGCGTCAGTGAAGAAGAAGTTACCTTTGATGACACCGTTCATTTTCGCCTTAACAACGATTTACGCAGCTTAACGCCCGGTGAATATCAATTTGGCGTACGCGCTTCTCACATCGGTTTGGTGCCACATTCTGACGACGATTTAGAGCTGCCGGTTCGCGTCGATCTGGCTGAAATCAGCGGATCGGAAACCTTCTTACACGTTCACAACCCACATTTTGATTTGGTGCTGCATTTGTCTGGGGTTCACGCCTATCAGGTGGATCAAGAGATTAAGGTGTATTTCCCGACGCACAAGCTTTACGCCTTTGACGCTCAAGGCAAGATGGTGCATTCCCCAGCACGAATGAGGGATCAATAGTCATGGCTTCTATTACGTTAAATGCGTTAGCGCACAGCTACACAGAAAACCCAACCAAACCAGAAGATTACGCGATTCGTGAAATGACGCACGTGTGGGAACAAGGCGGCGCGTTTGCCCTACTTGGTCCATCGGGGTGTGGTAAATCTACCCTGTTGAATATTATTTCTGGCTTGTTAGAACCGTCCGAAGGTGAAGTCTTGTTTGACGGAAAACGCGTCAATGAGTTGAAACCAGAAGAGCGCAACATTGCGCAGGTTTTCCAGTTTCCCGTGGTGTACGACACCATGACGGTGTTTGATAACTTGGCTTTTCCGCTGCGCAATATTGGCGTGCCGGAGTACAAGGTGAAGTCGAAAGTCTACGAAGTGGCCGAAATCCTCGAACTCTCCGACCAGCTCAATCGCAAAGCCAAAGGCTTGTCCGCGGACCAAAAGCAAAAAGTCTCCATGGGACGCGGCTTGGTTCGTGATGATGTGTCCGCCATCTTGTTCGATGAACCACTGACCGTAATCGACCCACAACTGAAATGGAAACTGCGTCGTAAGCTTAAACAAATCCATGAACAGTTCAACATCACCATGGTGTATGTCACCCACGATCAGCTGGAAGCATCAACCTTCGCCGACAAAATCGCCGTCATGTACAACGGACAAATCGTCCAGTTCGGCACACCACGCGAATTGTTTGAAACCCCAGCACATACGTTTGTGGGCTACTTTATTGGCAGCCCCGGCATGAACTTTTTTGACGTCGAACTCAACGACACACTGACGTTTGGCGGACATGAAATTGCCACCAGTCACGACATGCTAACCCGTTTGAAAGCCATGGGCGCTAGCAATATCAAAGTCGGTATTCGTCCAGAGTTCGTCCATGTTTGGGATGGCAAAAACGACGATGCATTCCCTGTCGAAGTGGATTATGTGGAAGACCTTGGTACTTACAAAATCCTCTCTTTCTTGTTCAACGGACAAGTCATGAAAGCCCGCCTCAGCGAAGATCAAAAAGTGCCAAGCGGACAAATCTATGTGAGCTTTCCGGAACAATGGACCAAGGTTTATGTAGACGAATACCTTGTTGACCTAACGGCTGGTTCTATCGAAAACGACAAGAATAAGGAGACCGACCATGCAAACTAAAGTCGAGAATAACAAGGCATGGTTCCTTGTTATGCCCGTTTTTCTTATCGTTGCTTTCTCTGCCATCATCCCTTTGATGACGGTGGTGAACTATTCGGTACAAGACATTTTTGACCCTCAAACGCGCTACTTCGTTGGCACCGAGTGGTTCAAACAAGTCATTCTAGACAGCCGCTTGCATGAAGCCTTGCTGCGTCAGTTTATTTATTCCCTGACCATTCTGACGATTGAAGTACCGCTGGGCATTTGTGTCGCCTTGATGATGCCAACCAAAGGCCGAGGCGCGTCTATCGCACTTATTCTTGTCGCTATTCCGTTGCTCATTCCATGGAACGTAGTCGGTACCATTTGGCAAATATTTGGTCGCGCAGACATAGGTTTATTTGGTGCCTTTATGAGTTATATCGGTGTCGATTACAACTACGCATCCAACCCGACCGATGCATGGTTAACCGTGGTATTGATGGACGTATGGCATTGGACGCCATTGGTCGCGCTGTTGTGTTATTCCGGTTTACGAGCCATTCCTGAGGTGTATTACCAAGCGGCGCGAATCGATCGCGCGTCTCGATGGGCCGTGTTCCGCTATATCCAACTTCCTAAACTCACTAACGTGCTGATTATCGGTGTGTTATTGCGTTTTATGGATTCGTTCATGATCTACACCGAACCGTTTGTCTTAACCGGTGGCGGGCCTGGCAGTTCAACGACCTTCTTGAGCCAAGCCTTAGTGCAACAAGCCATTGGCCAGTTTGACCTTGGCCCTGCGGCAGCGTTCTCACTGGTGTATTTCTTAATCATCTTGCTCGTGTGTTGGGTGTTCTACACCACCATCATGAACATGCAAAAAGACAAGTAGGAGCGAATCATGACTCAATCATCAACGACACCGATATCGCACAATAGCCGCGTAACGAAAGAGCAAGCGCCGGTTCACAGCCGTGCAGAACGCAAGGCTCGAAATGCCAATATTCGCGGCCGATTTGGCTTAGTACTCTATGTGGTTTTATTGCTGCTGCCGATTTATTGGCTGCTGAATATGTCATTCAAAACCAACACGGAAATTCTCAGTGGGTTGTCTTTCTTCCCAGCGGATTTTACCTTAGAAAATTACGCTAAGATTTTCAGCGATTCCACTTGGTACATGGGGTACGTTAACTCGATTTTCTACGTTTCCATGAACATGGTCATCAGTTTATTGGTCGCATTACCCGCGGCTTATGCGTTTAGCCGATACCGTTTCATTGGCGATAAGCACATGTTTTTCTGGTTGCTTTCAAACCGTATGGCGCCACCAGCGGTGTTCTTGTTGCCGTTCTTCCAGCTGTATTCCTCTGTAGGCTTGTTCGACACCCATATTGCGGTGGCCTTGGCTCACTGTATTTTCACCGTGCCATTGGCGGTGTGGATTTTGGAAGGCTTTATGAGCGGCGTGCCGCGTGAAATCGACGAAACGGCGTACATCGATGGTTACTCTTTTCCAAAGTTCTTCGTGCGTATTTTCATTCCCTTGATCCGTTCTGGTATCGGTGTAACGGCGTTCTTCTGCTTTATGTTCTCTTGGGTCGAGTTACTTCTCGCTCGCACCTTGACATCAGTCGAAGCCAAGCCCATTGCCGCCATTATGACGCGTACGGTTTCTGCGTCAGGAATGGATTGGGGACTGCTCGCTGCGGCGGGTGTGCTGACTATTATTCCGGGAATGCTGGTCATTTATTTCGTTCGTAACCATGTCGCGAAGGGCTTTGCCCTTGGTCGAGTGTAAGGAGAATCATTATGGCTTGGATGTCTTGGACATTACCCACCGCACTGTTTTTTATCGGCATTGGGGTGATCTTGGTCGGCATGACCACCTGGCAAATACTCTCACCTTGTGTGGAACGTCGTGGCTTTTTACCACTGGCCACCACGCGCGGTGATCGCTTATTCATAGGGCTGCTTAGCAGCGCCTTTATCCACCTCGCATTCGTTGCTTTAACGGATGTGAACATCGCGGTGGCAACCGTCCTATGCGCATTTTGGATGTTAATTCTAATGCGCTGGGGCTAATCATCTGCGTCCCTAATCAGTAGGAACGATGGATTGTCTGGCACGGAAGCCAATCAAAATAACTAAACTTTGTTGAGGTAAAACATGCACTACAATAAAAAGAAAATTGCACTGGCCGCCTTACCCTTTGCTGTGATGTTGCACTCTGCCAATATTTGGGCAGACGCATACTCTGACGCAGCAGACAAATGGGTAAATAACGAATTCACCGTTTCGACGCTTACCAAAAAACAGCAGCTTGACGAAATGCATTGGTTCACCGAAGCCGCGAAAAAATTCCGTGGCATGGAAATCAATGTCGCGTCTGAAACCCTAACGACTCACAAATACGAGTCACAAGTGTTGGCCAAAGCCTTCCAAGAAATCACCGGAATCAAGGTCAACCATGACCTTATCCAAGAAGGCGATGTGGTTGAAAAGCTACAAACGCAAATGCAATCTGGTCGTAATATTTACGACGCGTACGTAAACGATTCCGATCTCATCGGTACGCATTTCCGTTACGGTAAAGTCGTGCCAATTTCTGACATGATGAAAGGCGACGGCAAAGCATATACTTCGCCAACCTTGGATCTAAACGATTTCATTGGTTTGTCTTTCACCACCGGCCCAGACGGCAAACTTTACCAACTTCCTACTCAGCAATTCGCCAACCTTTATTGGTTCCGAGCTGACTGGTTTGCTCGTCCTGACCTAAAAGCAAAATTCAAATCCATTTACGGCTACGACCTTGGTGTGCCAGTTAACTGGTCTGCTTATGAAGACATCGCCGAGTTCTTCACGGATAAAGTGAAGAATATCGATGGCGAGCGTGTTTATGGTCACATGGATTACGGTAAAAAAGACCCTTCTCTTGGCTGGCGTTTCACGGATGCTTGGTTCTCTATGGCAGGCGCAGGCGACAAAGGCATTCCGAATGGATTACCTGTCGACGAATGGGGTATTCGTGTTGAAAGTTGCCATCCGGTTGGTTCTAGTGTTTCCCGAGGCGGCGCGACAAACGGCCCAGCGGCAGTTTACGCGACAACAAAATACGTTGATTGGTTGCGTAAGTACGCGCCACCAGAAGCACAAGGCATGACCTTCTCTGAATCTGGCCCAGTGCCAGCACAAGGTGGCATTGCTCAGCAAATCTTTTGGTACACCGCCTTTACCGCTGACATGACAACCAAAGGTCTTCCTGTTGTAAACGCAGACGGCACTCCGAAATGGCGCATGGCACCATCGCCTGTTGGACCATACTGGGAAGAAGGCATGAAAAAAGGTTACCAAGACGTTGGCGCTTGGACCTTCATGAACTCGACGCCAGACGATCGTCGTCTAGCGGCTTGGTTGTACGCTCAGTTCACCACAGCGAAAACCGTTTCCTTGAAGAAAACATTGGTTGGCTTAACGCCGATTCGTGAGTCGGATATCAACTCTCCAGAAATGGCCGCAGCCGCGCCTAAATTGGGTGGTTTGGTTGAATTCTACAAAGGACCAGCGCGTAAAGAATGGTCGCCAACGGGTACGAACGTACCGGATTACCCTAAGCTCGCTCAGCTTTGGTGGCAGTACATTTCTCAAGCGGCAAGCGGTGAAGCAACGCCACAAGAAGCCCTTAACGGCCTAGCAGAAGCACAAGACAAAGTCATGACGCGTCTTGAGCGTGCGAAAGTACAGGATAATTGTGGACCGAAAATGAACACGCCTCGTGACGAAGCGTATTGGTTGGCTCAACCTGGCTCGCCTAAAGCGAAATTAACGAATGAGAAACCAAAAGGCGTTACGGTTTCTTATGACGAGCTACTTCGTTCTTGGAAATAATGTTTGATTCATTAATGTTCCCAGCACTCTGAACGTTTGACCGGCTTAGGCCGGTCTTTTTTTGGGAAAGAGATAAAGCAGAAAAAGGCACTTAATGCGTTGTGGCTTTTTCTTCGCCGATTAACGTTTTTAGCTCATCTTGAAGACTTTCAATTTTTTCAGCCAGGATATGCTGTTGAGACAGTGGAATTTTCGAAATATCTTGAAGCGATATTTTCTCTAAGTCTTTCAGTAGATTCACCAAATGCGGTATGCCGTTGTCCTGTTTGTTCATGCTAGCCTCTCCTTAAACTGCGTTTTGAGAATTAAACATAGCTAACTTTTTCAAATTACTCCGTCATAAATAGGAAAAGTTATGTGAATAATTGAAACCTTTATTAAATCGCCTTCAAACACCGCGTTATTCGCCTTTCTGAATAAATGCATTACGATGTATTTGATCAAATCAAACGCTAGGGAACAGGCGTCTGTTTTCCTGAAAGAACCGTTGGCTCAATTTGGCCGCCAAATGCGAGCCAAATACAGGGTGAGGAACCGGCGCCACCGCAAGCACGATATCGACAGACGGCAAGGCAGGAAGGGTCGAGTTTTCTATAATATCCAACCCGTAGGAGACACTGGAAACTGCCATCGCGCTGATGCCTTGCCCACGGCGTAATAAACTTTTGATCGCCGTCGAGCTGGAACTGCTGCACACCAGTCGATAGTCTCTGCCTTGCTTTTCCAAGCCATCAATCGCGGTGCTGTGGAACTTGCAATCCGGTTCGTACAAAAGCAACGACAGCGGCGTTTGATCCTCAATGCCCGACCATTCCTCTCCGGCGCCTTTGACCCAAACCCCTGTGTCGTGTTTGAGTAAATACCCTTCTTCAGCGTCTGGCGCGCGAGTCAAAATCGCGATATCAATTTTGCCCTGATCCAACATCAAGCGTAATTGCGTGCTGCAATCACAAATAATACGCAGGCTTTGCTGAGGAAGTGCCTGACGAATAAAGTCCACCATGGCCGGTAAAACCGATTCGGCGTAATCGTCTGGGCAACCAATGGTTAAAGGCGGATGTTGCAAGTGCGCCGAGAAATGCCCGAGCGCTTCATCGTGCAATGACACCAACCGCCGCGCATAGCTCACCAATTGCTGACCTTGTTCCGTCAGCGCAAGGTTGCGTCCTTCCTTCACAAATAAGCTGTGACCCGTGTCTTCTTCAAGCCGTTTCATCTGCATGCTGATCGCGCTTTGCGTGCGAAAGGTTTGCTTTGCCGCACGCGTAAAGCTGCCAGTGTCGACAAACGCAATGAAACTACGAAGTGCATCAATATCCATGACGAAAACCATTTATCAATATTTGGAATGGGAAGCATCAAAACTATTCGTTAGTCATCACAAAAACAAGCTGCAACAATGCATCTCATTGAAAAAAAAACATTAAAAATCATCGGAAAAAGAAACATAAAAAGGAGCACGACGAATGCAACTCATCATCGGCAATAAAAACTATTCCTCTTGGTCGTTACGCGGCTGGTTAGCGCTGAAAGCGTTCGACATTCCATTTGAAGAAATCAAACTTGCGCTGTTTAGCGACTCCTTTCACAGTGAACTCGCTAAATATTCGCCTGTTGGGAAAGTGCCCGTCTTAGTCGATGGTGACTTGAACGTGTGGGATTCCCTTTCGATTTGCGAATATTTGAACGAAAACTATCTGGATGGAAAAGGCTGGCCAGCGGACACAAAAAAACGCGCTGTCGCACGCTCTGTTGTGGCGGATATGCATTCTGGCCTGTTTGGTATTCGCAATGAAATGCCGATGAACTGCCGAGCACGACGTCAGATTGAATTAACCAATACGGCGAAAAAAGAAGTCGCCTCGCTGGAGGCGCTTTGGACAAAATTACGTACCGAAAACGCACACAACGGCGACTATTTGTTCGGCGAATTCAGTTTAGCCGATGCCTTTTTCGCTCCTGTTATGTTTCGCTTTCAAACCTACGGTATCGCATTATCAGCAGCGGCAAGTGACTACCAAACCACCATGCTCGCGCACCCAGCGATGCAAGAATGGCTTGTCGATGCCGTCGCTGAAACTGACGTCTACGCAGGGGGTGAAATAGGCGAAGCCTTTTAGTTTGCGCCTTTTAAGAAGGCACAATGCTATTATTTTCCATAGAAAAAACACGGCAACGCGAAACGGGGCAATCATTCGATGACAACGACGGTATTATCTACACGAGAAGACTTCCGAAATAAGGGTGTGCTTAAACTTTCGAATGTCATCGATGTTGAAAAGGTGGCCGGTGCGCGAACTCACCTTTGGCAGGAAGTGAATCGCAAGTTTGGCATTCGTATCGACGAACCTAGCACTTGGTTTTCCGATATTAACATCCCGGTCGGAGGCGCTCGTGCAAAGCGGTTGAACGGTATGGGCTCGATTATGCGAGATCTAAAAGCCTCGGGGAAATTGGACGAGATAGAACGTGCGATCCAGCCTGCTATCGATCGTGTCTTTGGCGCCCACACTTGGCGCCCGTTAGACCTTTGGTATTCTTTGTTAAGCTTTCCAGGGTCAGAGTCGAGGTGGAATGTACCTCATCAATCTTGGCATAACGATGAACCCACTGTAGTGGGAGACGCCGACCCTTGGAGCCTGTTTGTTTTTGTATTTCTCGATGATGTAAGCGCAGAGATGGGAGCAACAACGGTCGTTTCAGGGTCGCACCGCCGTATAGCGTCTCTCGCCAAAACACTCGGAACATCCAATAACGAAGCGTTAATAAACGCCTTTGAAGCGGTGAACAGCGGCCTTTTTGAGAACCCTAACGACGTAACGTTATTGCCGATGGATCAGATCTTAGAACCGCTGATTCAAGAAGACCCTTGGTTCCAAGCGTTGGTTAACGAAGGTTCCCCTGAACAACGGATCCAGCAATTCATTGAGCAAGGCTGTTCGCTGCATGGCATCGAACAAAAGGTCGTCCCATTGACCGGCACCGCAGGCGATATCATCGTATTTGACCCGCGCTGTCTTCACACCTTTTCCGCGAATGTTTCCAATCTTCCGAGACAAGTATTGCGACTCGATTTTAGACGTCAGGTCTGACTTACGGCCAAATCTCTGCGCTCTGTATTTTTATTCAGATAAAGAATAAGAATGCAGTCGCTATGATTTCCCAATAAAATGCAGCATTCACTCCATTCTTACCAAGGCTTTCATGACAACACTGACACGCAACAACGAACAAACCGAACAACCTGATGAAACCTTAGACAATGCAAGAAAGGCGTTTCACATTAGCGTGTCTAACTTCACGACGGATCACACCGACGTTGTTGCGGATATGCAGAAAGTGGTTGAAATATTGCTGACAAAAAAGCAGTTCGCTGAGGCGTTAAAGGAAATTGAACAGCTAAAGACATTCGCCGCTTCGAACAAGAAAATTAAAATTGCGATGCTGGAAATGAAAGGTCGTATCAAACAAGTGGGCGCTAGATCCGGCTTTCGATCTAGAGCCACCAAAAAATACACAACGAAAAAATCTAAAACCGCTTAATCAAAGCGAAAGCTCGATGCGGTCCAACCGCCAAACAACCCTTCATCATGATAAACACACGTCGCTTTGCCACTTTCTGCGGCGCCAAGCGCAACCATTAATGGAATCAAATGGTCTTCCCTTGGGTGAGCAACACGAGCGTACGGTGCTTTGTCCCATTCTACTAACCTTGCGCTGCGTTCTACAGGTTCGGATTCTAATAGAGTTTCCTGCAACCACGCATCAAAACCATTCGAGGGTTTGATGGCTTGCGGGCCTCTTAATCCAAGGTTATGAAAACTTAATCCGCTGCCAACGATCAACACGCCTTCTTCACGCAATGGCGCCAACGCACGACCCAACGCCATGTGCTCTTCTGGGTCTAAATCGGATTTCAGCGACAATTGAACCAATGGCATATCGGCATCAGGGTACATTACCGCCATCGGCGCAAACGCCCCGTGGTCGAAGCCTTTTTTACCATCCAGATCGACGAGGAAACCAGCATTTTTGATCAGCTCAGCCACGCGAGTTGCTACGTCTGGTGCACCCGATGCTTGGTATTTAATGTCATAGGTATGCGCTGGAAAGCCGTAATAATCGTATTCCATGCCCGGCGCTGGACTGGATTGAACGCCAAACGTGCTGCGTTCCCAGTGACCGGAAATCATCAAAATTGCTTTGGGTTTTTCAGGCAATGCTTGCGTCATGTTAACCAAAGACGCTTCAAGGTTGGAAAACATGGCGCGCATGTCAGCGATATAAGGCCAAGGGCCGCCGCCGTGGGAAATAAAATAAGTGGGTAACATAATAAAACCTCTAAACTAGAATGATTGGCCGTCGAGCTCATCGCTTTTTGGGCTCAATGTGATGTCGTTCAGTCTAGGCTCACCGCCACCCTTGATCAATATGCCAACAGTTAACCGACTATTATCAAAAACGAAATAATCTTTTAGTTAATTCAGCGGGTATTTCTTGTGAGTGGATAAAATAAAGAATATTTACGTTGTTTAGGCCTTTATTTTTTCCCTAAAGCGCCGCTCACATTCAACATGTGATCGGAAAAACCCACCGATAACACATCCAAAGTGACGTCTTTAAAGCGCGCTAGTAACAATGCTTCTGCTTCAATCAGCGCACCGCTAATGGCTTTGTTGACGGCAATTTCAATCGGACAGGAAGTGTGTTCGTCCGATAAACCAATGGTAAACACCGAGCTTTCCCCCAGTGCGTGATGAATGTCTAGCAAGGTAATGTCGGCTAAGGACACCGCCAGCGACCAACCACCTCCGTGGCCTTTCACCGATGTGACATAGCCTTTGTCTCGCAGACCCGCCATGGTCCGGCGTACCACCACGGGATTGGTGTTGAGCATGGTGGCGATTTTTTCTGATGTCGCGGGTCCATCGAGCTGATCCATGTGAATCAATACGTGCAGCATGCGCGATAATCGACTGTCTTTTCTCATCAAAATTCTCATCAAGATTCGTAGTTGGGTTTATTCTAACGCAGTTTTTCATGAAACATTTAAAGTATCGTGAGTTGACTTTGTCATTTCACGTAACTTATGATGTTTCTTATTGTGATTATTTAGAATTAACAACGAGGAACAAACGAATGCAACAAGATGTCATTGTAATCGGCGGGAGTTTTGCTGGCTTATCCGCCGCCATGCAGTTAGTCAGAGGACAACGTAAAGTGACAGTGATTGACGCCGGTGAACCCAGGAATCGCTTTGCCGACCAATCTCACGGTTTCTTTGGATTAGACGGCGTATCACCGGTGGTGATTCAACAAGAAGCGTCTCGGCAATTGCTCAAATACCCGACCGCCACCATAGTTAAAGGTAAAGCCACCTCGGTCGAAAAAACCGCGACAGGGTTCACAGTAACGCTGGATGACGGTCGCCAATGGCACAGTAAAAAACTCATTCTTGCCACTGGGTTAAGAGACGAACTGCCCACGATTCCCGGCATAAAGGAGCGTTGGGGCGCGACAGTGGTCCATTGTCCTTATTGCCACGGTTACGAGTTCCGAAATCAACCGCTGGGGGTCATCGCGACCGGCCCTATGTCGGCTCATCAAGCTGGGATCATTCCTGATTGGGGTCCAACCACCTATTTCACGCAAGGTTTGTTCGAACCCGATGATGAGCAACGTGCGTTCTTGATAAAACGCGGTGTGACCATTGAAAGTACACCTGTTTTAGAAGTATTAGGAAGGCCGCCCGCGATTTCTAGCGTGTTTCTTGCGGACGGTCGAACCATTAACATCAACGCGTTATTTGTTGGGCCAAAAACACACATGTCGAGCCCCTTTGCCGAGCAACTGGGCTGTGAATTTGAAGAAGGTCCGATGGGATTGGTCATCAAAATTAATGAGATGAAACAAACCAGCGTCGAGGGCGTGTTTGCCGCAGGCGATGTGTCTAATCCGATGCAAAATGCCACACTCGCATCGGCCTCTGGCGTGATGGCCGGAGTCGGCGCACATTTTTCGTTAATGCACGATTAAAACGCGTTTACGTCTCATTCGGAGGTGAATCGCAATATTTACCTCCTTTTTTTGGCCACCTCAAATGCAAAATTCGTGTAATTAATACCGCCTTTCTGGCTCACTTCTTCTATCTAATCCTGTCCACTCTGTGTTGAAAAGGCTTGTTCGGTAAACGCTCTGTCATGAATACGAAAACCTAGATGACACAAGGGCTTTCACGTACTTTTAGGCCATTTCTACGCGTCGAAAAATCAGGCTATGCTGAGAAAAAGCACGACACACACAGACCATTATCAGGAGATAAAACATGTCTTTCAACATAGCAAAGCACACTCTTTTCAGCAGTATTATTGCCGCGTCCTCCATTTCAACTTTGGCCTTGGCCCAGCAACAAGAAGGCTTCACACTGACGCCAAGCATTGGCTACTACAACATGGACGATGATCGAGACATCAAAGACGACAAAGCCTATTCATTGGGCCTTGGTTACCAGTTTAATAATCCTTGGGCGGTGGAATTCGTTTACCTAAACGCCGACACAGAACGTTCCAGCAGCGGCAGTAATGTCGATGTAGACCAATATCGATTAGACGGCTTGTACCATTTACCCACCATTCGTTCGGCCAATCTCACGCCGTATTTGGCCGCGGGCGTTGGTACCACGGATTTTGGCAACTCATCGAGTCACAACAACATACAATTAAACGCCGGTGGTGGTTTGAAATACGCGGTGAATGACACGGTTTCCCTTCGTGCCGATTTCCGTTTGGTGGATGACGTGGAAGATCATAACCTTGATAACATCACCTCGCTGGGCGTTCAAATGACCTTTGGTCGACCTGCCGCGAGAACGGCTTCCGACGACAGCGGTTACACGCCGGTTGAAGCCACAACGTACACACAAATTGAGCCCGAGCCGGTTCCAGCCGCCGAGCCTCAGCAGGCCATTGAACCCGACACTAGTGAATATGAATCCATCGACTCTGAAACCATAGACGCCGAAAACATGGACGCAGAAACCGCCCCTGCGGAAAATGCAATCCAAGAAGAAAGCCGTCAAGAAAGCACCATGATGGAAACAGACATGGCAAAGAGCGACGCGCCTAACCTCGCAGAACAAGCTGTCGTTGTGGCACCCGCGGTGACATTGAACATACTATTTGGTAACAACAAAACAGAGGTGGAGCAGAAGTATTATCCAGAAATAGAGAAGCTGGCTGTTTTCCTCAAAGAAAATCCAACCAGCACCGTGGTTATCGAAGGTCACACAGATGACCGCGGGGCGGCAAGTTACAATCAGACCGTATCGGAAAAACGTGCACAGTCTATTGCAGATGTACTAACTGGTATTTTTGACGTGCCCGAAAATCGCGTCAACGCTGTTGGCTACGGTGAAGCACAACCCTTGTTCGACAATGACACAGCGGCACATCGCGACGCCAACCGTCGTGTGGTGGCCGTTATTTCTTCAAACGAAGCGTAAACGCTCAATACACAAAAAATGCTCAGGATCTGGGTTTCCTGAGCATTTTCTGTTGTTATTTTCGCCCCGTCTCCCAAAAAAATTGCTACGCTTCGTTACCTAAATCCCCCTTACGTAACTATTTTGTAACGTTTTTCTATATATGTTTTGAATTGTATCCCTTCCTTGTTTTCCCCTTTCATTACGCCATAATGCCGCGCTTTCTAGTCTGCCTGAATGTATTAACTGTATTGAGGTAGAAATGCCTAAAACTTAACAGAGAATTACCCATGTCTTTTTTATTGAATAAACGTGCTCTTCTTACCGGCCTTATTGCGGCGTCTTCTGTCGCACAAGCAACACCAGAAGAAGGTTTTACCATTGCACCGAGCATCGGTTACTACAACATGGATAACCACCGTGGTGTCGATAATTCTACGGCCCTATCACTTGGCTTAGGTTATCAGTTTGGCAACCCATGGGCAGTTGAGTTTGTTTACCTAAATGCAGACAGCGAAGCGTCTGTTGGCGGCAGCGATATTGGCGTTGATCAGTACCGTTTAGACGCTTTGTACCATTTAGCAGAGCAAGGTAACTGGATGCCGTACTTGGCGGCCGGTGTTGGCACAACGGACATGAGCCCAGGCGACAATAATGCACTAATCAACGCGGGTGGCGGTGTGAAATACGCATTAAACCAAGATTTGTCTCTTCGCGCTGACTTCCGTTTAATCAACGACACAGAAGATCACGAACTAGACAACCTAACCATGGTTGGCCTTCACTATGTCTTTGGTGCGAAGTCTGCAGAAGCTAAAGCAGAACCTGTTAAAGCCATGGCTCAGCCTGCAAAAGCGGCGGATGCCGACAACGACGGTGTTATTGATGCCAACGACCAATGTCTAAGCACGCCTGCTGGCGTTGCCGTTGATACAAAAGGTTGTGCATTGGATTCTGATAAAGACGGCGTTGCCGATTACAAAGACCAGTGTTTGAGCACACCAACGGGCGTTTCTGTTAACGCAAAAGGCTGTGCATTAGATTCTGACGAAGATGGCGTTGCCGACTACAAAGACCAGTGTTTGAACACCCAATCAGGCGTTTCTGTAGATGCTAAAGGTTGTGCGTTAGATTCTGATAAAGACGGCGTAGCCGATCACCTTGATGCTTGTGCAAATTCAGCGGCTGGTTCAAAAGTAGACGCGAAAGGCTGTTACGTAACGCTAACTGAAGCGAAATCTATTCGTTTAGACGTTCAATTCGCAAGCAACTCTGCTGTGGTTAACGCGAAGTACTTTCCTCAAATCAAAAAAGTCGCGGCGTTCCTAAAAGAATACCCGAAAGCAAGCGTTGTGATTGAAGGCCACACAGACGACAGCGGTTCTGCTGCGTACAACCAGTCTTTGTCTGAAAAACGTGCGAAAGCCATCGCGACTGTTTTGACAAAAGAACTTGGCGTTGCGGCTAACCGTGTTTCTGCCATTGGCTACGGCGAAGAAAAACCTGTTGTTAGCAATGACACCGCCGCAAACCGTGAAACAAACCGCCGTGTTGTTGCGGTTATTTCTTCAAAGTAATACACGGATAAAAACCTGACCGGAAGATCTTATCGCCACGCGATCAGAAACGTTCAAATTAGGTTTCTAAAATCCAAAATGCCCGATGCAAACATCGGGCATTTTTTTTGCTTATTTGCCACTTTATGAACGCTCAATGCTTACTTTCATCACAATCAAATTTCATCATTTCGGAGTGAAAATTTACTGTAATAAGAACCCCATTTCCTACACGTTTTTGTGTTTTTCGCCCTCCATAAACCTCTTGAAATCGACGCTTTAGTAAAGCTTTCGTCATGATCACGCAGCGCCCGTTCACGCCCTATTTCTTACGCTTTTTAGAGGGGCTTTTCATGAATTTCATTTGGCGTAATCTAGCCAACGAACAACACAACCTTGTGTTCATTAGGAGAAATTTATATGTCTACATCTTTTAAAAAACGTACTCTTTTTAGCGGTGTCTTGATTGCTTCCTCTCTGGCAACGATGGCGTATGCCGACACACCAAAACAAGGCTTCACGGTTACGCCAAGCATCGGCTACTACAACACAGACGGTGATCGACAAGCCGGAAATGACACATCCTATTCCATTGGTGTCGGCTACCAGACCAACAGCCCGCTGGCCGTTGAAGCCGTCTACCTTCACTCCGATGCCAATAAAAATGGTCGAGACAATGACCTAGACCAATACCGCGTCGATGGTTTATACAGCCTGCCAGAATTCACCACGGTAAACTTAACGCCCTATCTTGCCGCTGGTGTCGGTATGGAGGACGTTGACGGCGATTCAAACAATTTCCTCGTGAATGCTGGCGGTGGCGTGAAATACGCGCTGAACAAAGACGTCAGTTTGCGTGCTGACTTCCGTTTAGTGAAAGACGTGGAAGACAATTATTTGGATAACGTGACATCGGTTGGCGTGCAATACACCTTTGGCGAGCCAAACCAGCAAGCATCGAACTAATCGATCCTGTGATCACGTTATAAACAACGTTTAACCTACAAAAAATGCCCAATGTTTCCATTGGGCATTTTTGTATAAACGCTGTATCAAATGAACCGCTTATTGGTTTTCGCGGTCCGCTAAGAAAGCGCACACGCCCTTCGCGGCCACGTGACCAGTGGCAAAACACGCCGTGAGCAAATAGCCTCCTGTTGGGGCTTCCCAATCCAGCATTTCACCGGCGCAAAATACACCCGGAATCGCGTTTAGCATTAAGGTTGAATCGACACTACTTTCGGTCACGCCACCGGCGCTCGAAATCGCCTCTTCAATCGCTTTGGTTTTATAAAAGCGAACAGGCACCGCTTTCAAACAACGCGCTAAGGTTTCTGGGGTTTGAAACGCCTCTTTTGGAAAAGACTCATGCAGCAAGGCCGCTTTGACACCACTGATGCCCAGCGTGCGTTTTAGGTATTTCGCAAAGGATTCTTTGGGTTTGGTGTTGCTCAATTTTTTCGCCACTTGCGCTTCACTGTGCAGAGGCAATAGGTCGATGACTAAAGAAGACTCACCCGAGGCATTAATGCCATCTCGCAAGTATTTGGAAAACGCATAAATCAAACTGCCTTCCATGCCGTCTTTGGTGACAATGCATTCGCCTTTTTTCGTGACGTTTGTGCCGTCGTCAAAGATGAATGTGAAGGACACGTTTTTCAGTGGACTACCAGCAAATTTAGCTTGTAAATGTTCGCTCCATTCACTGTAAAAGCCGCAGTTTGCGCTTTGCAGCGGCGCAACGGTGACGCCGTTGTCCTGCAACGTTGATTGCCACGCACCGTCAGACCCCAGTTTCGGCCAGCTCGCACCGCCCATTGCCAATACTACCGCATCGGCCTGAACCTCGACGGTCTCGCCATTATGATCAAACGTCAGATGATTCTTTTTCATTGACGTCATTTTGTGGCGCATGTGGAATTCCACACCCGATTCACGTAATCGCTTCAACCAATGGCGTAACAACGGCGCGGCTTTCATGTCTTTCGGAAACACTCGACCCGACGTCCCAACGAAGGTTTCTACGCCCAAGCCATGAATCCAATCTTGTAATGCATCGGCGTCAAACTGACGAATCGACGCATCCAGCCAATCGGCTTTGTCGTAATAACGCTGAATAAACTCAGGATACGCTTCGGAATGGGTGATGTTCATACCGCCCACACCCGCTAATAAAAACTTACGGCATGCACTGGGTTTGGCATCGTAAACATGAACCCGATGACCCGCGGCACAAATACCTTCTGCCGCCATCAAGCCCGCTGGGCCAGCACCGACAACAATGACTGTTTTTTGCATTTGCACCACGTCTTGCATACGAATCAACACTATCTAACTAAAAGAAGTGCATGATAAAGAAAACTGCTCCGGCCACCAATGGTTCGGAGCAAAATAGTCACGGCTTTCGCCTAGCTTTTCGGTTTGCTTTGCACGCCTGCGGTGAGCGTCAGTCGCATGGCTTCTTCAACACCGATGTCTAATGTCGTTAAACGGTCGCGTGAAATATACAAAGTGATGCCGCCAATTTGATAGCTCAGCGGAACATACACGCCCACTAAGTCTTGATCACCAAACAGTTGTTTTCCTGTTTGCTCGCCGGTCACAAAGCCGATCACCTTGGCGCCATTCCATTCCAGTGACACCACGCTTTTCATTTCTTTTTTTTCCGCGAGGTTGAACACCATCATCATGTCTGTGATCGCACCGTAAATGGACTTCACCAAAGGAATGCGTTCAAAAATGTTATGGCTGATTTTCACCAAATAACGCACACCATAAAGATTGACCAAGAAACCAATCAGCACCAACATACCTAAACTGGCAATCAAGCCTAATCCAGGGAAATACAACACATCAGGAATCAAAAACAACAACAGCGGCTGAGCCAAGGCTTCACCCGTTGCCAACAACCAATAAATCAAATACACCGTCAAACCAATCGGTAAAACGGCAACCAAACCTTTCAACAATAACGGAAGTAATTTGTTCATTTTTTGAAGGACCCTATAAATTTACACACAGCATAACGCAAGCTCTGTGCCACTCCTATGACTCTTACAACACTTAACGAAAAGATTGCCGAAACGGCATCGGCCTTATACTCTTTTGCGTACTATCGACTTACGGCTTTCATTTGGGATAACGATGTGAATTATAAACGCCTAGAAACTTTTGTCTGGGTTGCTTCATTGGGCAACTTTCGCAAAGCGGCAGAACGACTGCACACTACGCAACCGGCTATTTCGGCGCGCATTGCCGGATTAGAAGCTGAACTGGGCGTTAAATTATTCGAACGAGAAGGCGGTTCCAGCCCTATAATGCTCACCTCGAAAGGCAAAGAGCTGCTGCCTTACGTGGAAAAAATTCTTTATCAAACGGAACAACTGCGCAAACGCGCGGGCATTTCCGCGGCGTATTCTGGCGTGCTTCGCTTGGGCGTATCAGAAACCATCGTCAATACTTGGTTGCCCGATTTTCTCTCACGATTGCACCAAGACATGCCAAATTTGGACGTAGAAATGACGGTCGATGTGACCGTAAACCTCACCACCAGCATCAAAGATCGCACCTTGGATTTGGGTTTATTAATGGGGCCCATTTCGGAACCCAACATCATCAACCGAGATCTCTGTACTTTCTCGCTGTCGTGGGTAGCAAGCCCAAAATTGGATTTACCCGATCGACTGCTGTATCTGGAAGAATTAACCCAATGGCCAATCATCACTTACGCGCGCGCCACCAAACCCTACATTGAAATCAACCAGAAATTTCGTGAATTGGAAGGATCGCCCGCGCACTTTTTTGCGTCTACGTCACTCGCGGCGTGTCGCAGTTTGGCGATTAACGAAGTGGGCATTGCGACCTTGCCGAACATCATGATCGCCAAGGAATTAGAAGAAGGCAGTTTGAAGAAAATTCGTGCCGTGTGGACGCCAAGCAACCTCACCTTCACCGCGTCGTATTCTGACGAACCGTTTAATCCGATTGCGGAAATCGCCACAGAAATCGCGGTTAAGGTGGCTCAAGAATACAGTCAAAAACAAAATACAAACGCGCAACCGTCTGCGTAAAACCTCGAAATGACGCCCATTACGCGTTGATAATGGGCGCTATTGTTTTCGCCAGATCGAGGATCTGCTGATCCAACCCGTTCCCCGCGGTTAGCATGAATCCCATGGCTTCACCTTGATGTTGAAAAGGCAATGACACGCTGCAACCGTTGACGACATTCGCCAAAGACGTATTGCGCAAGCACAATAAATTCAAGCGATCGTAATCGGCATCCAACTCGAGATCAGACAACTTAGGCGCCACAATCGCCACCGTCGGCAACAAGAAAACCGTATTAGGTTCCTCAGCCGCCATGCGATCAATAAACGCCTGTCGCGCGCCTTGCGTCTGCTGGAAATCGTCTTCGGTGATGGTTTTCGCTCGCGCAATACGAGACGCGACTCTGGGGTCAATATTTGCCGTCGCCAAATCATAATGCTTGCTGTAAAAAGCCTGACTTTCAAACGCCGAGAACTGCCAAACGGGCAAGGTTTTATAGTCTTCTAGCGCCATAACAACACGCCTTTCAACCGTCATGCCAGCCGTTTCAAGCTGTTCTATTGCGCTTTCAAAGCCTTCTTCAACCAACGCATCCAACTCATTCATACCAAAATTGCTTGGTATAACAAACCGCAGTGAAGACGCATCCGCATTCACTGGTGGCGCTACGCTTTCAGACAGTAGATGCCAAAGTAATTCGCATTCTTCCACCGTTTTTGCCATCGGGCCAATCGAATCCAGTGAGTGCGATAGTGGCAAACACCCTTCTCTCGATACGGTCTGCGCTGACGGTTTGAACCCCGTTAACCCACAAAACGCCGCCGGAATACGCAACGAGCCTCCGGTGTCGGTGCCCAGTGTCGCATCGGCCACACCCAACGCCACCGACGCCGCGCCACCACTGGTGGAACCGCCGGTAATTCTGCCAGGCTGAATCGGATTATCAGGCGTGCCGTAATGCGGATTCAAGCCCAATCCCGAATACGCCAGTTCCGTCATGTTGGTGTGCCCCAAGAAACTGGCGCCCGCTTTTCTCAATAACGCCACCGCCGCCGCGTCTTGTTCCGCTGGTTGTGAATCGATAAAAACCGACCCCGCTTGCGTTTTATAACCTACCACTTGGAACAGATCTTTTATCGAAATGATTGCCCCATTCAACGACCCTTGTTGTGGTTCTACAAACGTGAAGCGTTCGGTAAACACACGCGGCCCTTTGGCATTCAGCGTATTTAACGCCGCTTGCCATGTCGCGGCTAAGGCTCGGCCTTGCCACGAAAAATTAGGTTGTTTTGGTTGTGTCATTGATGCGCTCGTTATTGGCCGTGCTTTGTTCTGAAAATTACCTTTCTTGATCCCTTGCGTCAAAGGGAGAATAATCTCAATATGGCCACTTAATAAAAATAATTGATCAAATCACCCAAAAAAACACGATTAGACTTTGTACAGTCGCTGGAACTACTCTTAAGAAAAGCAAATGTGTCAAGAATAAGGAAAACGTCCATGAAGCAAACGCCGTTACCATTACTGCAACAAACTTCTGAATTGCGCCAAGCCATCCGCAATAAAACGCACACTGGCGTGACCAGCGGATTAGCACAAGGTGCGATGCAAGGTAATGTGGTTATTTTACCTGCGGATTGGGCCAATGACTTTTTGCTTTATTGTCAAAAAAACCCGGTTTCTTGCCCCTTGATTGGCGTGTCTGAAGTCGGCGCGTTTGCCATGCCTGAACTGGGCAATGACATCGACATGCGTCACGACATTCCTGAATATTATGTTTATCGCAACGGTGAAAAAGTCGAGAGTCGCTCTGACATTGAAGATTTGTGGCAAGACGATATGGTAGCCTTTGTTTTAGGTTGCTCTTTCTCTTTTGAACACGCCTTGTCGCAAGCGGGATTAACGCCCAGAAACATAGAAGAAGACGTGAATGTCTCTATGTTTGAAACCAACATTGCCACCGTTCCAGCTGGACGTTTTTTCGGTAATACCGTAGTGACCATGCGTCCTTACATTCCCAAAGACGCCATCCGCGCGATTCAAATCACCACCCGTTTTCCTAAAGCGCACGGCGCGCCGCTGCACTTTGGCACACCGCAAGACATTGGCATCAAAGATTTAAGCCAGCCAGACTACGGCGAAGCGGTTACCGTTAAAGACGGTGAAGTGCCTGTTTTTTGGGCCTGCGGCGTCACTCCGCAAGTGGCGATACGCAACGCGAAGCCACCGATTTGCATTACCCATGCACCCGGAAAAATGCTGGTCACCGATGTTTTGGACACCGATCTCGCCGTTCTTTAATGCGTCAAAACGCGCTAAATAATGGCATTCCGCGCAGACGAAAAACTGCGCAGCACATAATAAAAACGATATGTAAAAAAGGAACGAGAACCATGTTGAAATTATCCCGCGCAGTACTAATTGGTGGCGTTGCCCTTGGTGGACTTGCCTCTACTTCCAGCTTTGCAGAAAAATGGCACATGCCTACGCCATATGGTGACGGCAATCTGCCCACTCAAATCGCGTATAGCTTTGCACAAGAAATCAAAGACAATACCAAGGGCGACCTTGATATTACCGTTCACTCTGGTGGCTCTTTGGTCAAGCACACTGAAATCCCACGCTCTGTGAAAACCGGTCAAGTTCAAGTCGGTGAAGTCTTTCTTGGCATTTTGGGTAACGAAAACCCAGTGTACAAACACGACAACATTCCTTTTTTAGCGACCACCTTTGATGACGCGAAAAAACTTTGGGAAGCCGCAAAACCGGAAGTATCCAAGCAGTTAGACAAAGACGGCATGATGTTGCTTTACGCGGTAGCGTGGCCTGCTCAGAGTCTTTACAGCAAAGAACCAGTAAACAGTTTGGCGGATTTAGCGGGTACGAAAATGCGCGCTTACAGCCCGTCTACATCACGCCTTGCGGATCTTATGGGCACCACGCCAACGACAATCCAAGTGCCTGATATTCCACAAGCGTTCAGCACGGGTATTATTCAAGCGATGATCACTTCACCTTCTACGGGTGTCGACAGCCAAGCGTGGGACTACGTGAAAAACTACACGGACGTCCAAGCGTGGATCCCGAAAAACATCGTTGTGGTGAACAAACGCGCGTTCCGTCGTTTAGATAAAGCGACACAGCAAGTCGTGTTGGATGCGGCGAAACACGCTGAAGCTGCAGGTTGGACGAAGGTCGCTGCACGCGCTGCAAAAGACAAAGCAACACTCATTGCAAATGGCATGACCGTGTCTGAGCCTTCGCCACAGTTGTTAAAAGAACTGCAAGCGATTGGCAAAACCATGGCAGAAGAATGGAAAGCGGAAGCGCCTAAAGACGTTGGCGCGATTTTGTCTCGTTATCAGAAATAATTACTGAAATAAATAACCCCACCCTAGCCCTCCCCTTCAAAGAAATAAGGGGAGGGAATAACGTGCTCATCTCCCAACTAAGGGAGAGACGGAGAGGGGATAAAAGAAAGACGAACAACCCCACCCTAACCCTCCCCTTAAAGATAAGGGGAGGGAATAGTAAATACGCCTCAAAAAGTGAACACTATGAGCCAATTAAAAGAAAAGCTTTACCTATGCTCTGGCCTGCTGTCTGGGTTGTGTATTGTGATTATTACCCTACTGTTATTGGCGCAGATTGTTGGCCGCTTATTCGGTTTCATTGTGCCATCTGCTGAAGATTTTGCAGGCTATGCACTCGCGGCATCGACCTTTCTTGGCTTGGCTTATACCTTTCGAGAAGGCGGACACATACGCGTCACGCTGTTAATACAGCGTTTTTCCCCTGTGCCTCGTAAAATCCAAGAAGGCGTGATCCTGATTTTGTCGTTCGCCTTGCTGTGTTATTTGTCTTACGCCTGCTCTTATATGGTGTACGAATCTTATATTTATGACGAAGTGTCCTACGGCTACATTCCTGTACCCTTATGGATCCCTCAACTGCCCGTGGCCATTGGGGTTATCGCACTAAATTTCGCCATTTTAGACGCCTTGATTACGGTGCTAAAAGGCAAAAAACCGACCTACAGCGAACAAGAAGACGCGCTGTCTTTGGAGGAAATCTAATGGACATGATGTGGATTTCTATTCTGCTCGCGTTTGCCATGTTGGCGCTTTTATCTTTCGGCGTTTGGGTGTCTTTTACCCTGATTGCCATTGGTGGATTGGGCTTGATCCTTTCTGAGAATTATCAAGTCGATTTGCTTTTCGCGACCTCCAGTTGGGGCGCGAGTACGGCGTGGTCGCTCACGGCGTTGCCGCTGTTTATTTGGATGGGCGAAGTGTTGTTTCGTACTCGCTTGTCGGAAGATTTATTCAAAGGATTGTCGCCTTGGTTGGGCGGCGTTCCTGGTAAATTGCTGCATGTAAATATACTAAGCTGCGGGATTTTCGCCGCGGTGTCTGGTTCTTCTGCGGCAACGGCCGCGACCATTGGACGCATGACCTTGCCAGAACTGCGAAAACAAGGTTATAGCGATCGCATGGCCATTGGCACACTGGCCGGATCAGGAACATTGGGGCTGTTAATTCCACCGTCGATTATTCTGATCGTGTATGGCGTGGCCGCCGAAGTGTCCATCGCACGTTTGTTTATTGCGGGTGCGTTACCGGGCCTGTTACTCGTGTCACTGTTTATGGGTTTCACCATGATTTGGGGGCATTTACACAAAGACGAATTGCCCAAAACAACAGGTCACGAAACCAGCTGGTCAGCGCGTATCAAAGGCTTGCGTAAGCTCTTGCCTGTGGTGGGTTTAATCGGCTTTGTTTTAGGGTCTATCTATGGCGGTATTACCACGCCAACTGAGGCGGCAGCCATTGGTGTGACAGGCGCGTTGGTTCTGGCCGCTTGCACAGGATCCTTAAGCCGACACAGCTTTATGGACAGTTTATTAGGCGCGGTAAAAAGCTCCTGCATGATTGGTTTCATTCTGGTCGGTGCGCACTTTCTGACTCTGGCGATGGGCTTTTTAGGCATCCCTAAAGCGTTGGCCGTGTGGATTGCGGGCATGTCGCTTTCACCGATGGAACTGATTCTCTATCTCACCGTTTTATTCGTGATATTAGGCTGTTTCTTGGATGGTATTTCTGTCGTGGTGCTGACCGTCGCCGTGATTTTACCTATGGTACAAGCCGCGAACATTGACCTATTGTGGTTCGGCATTTTCATTGTTTTGGTGGTGGAAATGTCGCAAATAACGCCGCCGGTTGGCTTCAATCTCTTTGTCATTCAAGCGCTGACAGGAAAGAACATTTTGTATGTGGCCAAAGCCGCATTGCCATTCTTCTTGCTGATTGGCGTAGCGATTCTGTTGATCAGCGTCTTCCCTGAAATTGTGACCTATTTACCGACCACCATGTCGCAAAACTAAACCGCCGCATTATTAAGCAGGCACGAGGAATCAAAGATGAAATTGAATTGCGATATGGGCGAAGCCTTCGGCGCGTGGACAATGGGCCTAGACGATCAGATTATGCCGTTTGTGGATCAGGCAAACATCGCCTGCGGTTTTCACGCATCAGATCCATTAACCATGAGCAAAACCGTGGCGTTGGCGAAGCAACATGATGTAACGATCGGCGCGCACCCTGCGTACCCAGATTTGGTCGGTTTCGGCCGTCGTAATATGGACATCGCACCCGCTGAATTAAAAGCCATTATTCAATATCAAATTGGCGCGTTGAAAGGCATTTGTGAAGCACAAAACACCCAAGTGGATTACGTGAAGCCGCACGGTGCGTTGTACAACACCATGATGGCCGATTTCGCAGTGCTAGACACCGTTATGCAAGCCGTGAGTGAGCTCGATGCCACCTTAACGCTCATGGTGATGGCGGTGCCAGAAGCACCCGAGATCAAGAAAATGGCCAAGAAATACGGCTTAACCGTTTGGTTTGAAGCTTTCTCGGATCGTTTATACACGGACGAAGGTCGCCTTATGCCGCGCAAGGAGCCAAACGCCGTTCACGCCCACTTCAACCTGATCGAAAAACAAGTTGAGCAGCTGTGTGAAACAGGCACACTCACCACAGCGTCAGGCAAGCAATTGGCAATTCATGCCGACACCATTTGTGTTCACGGTGATGGCTCTCACGCATTAGATGCCGTGACTCGCATTCGTACGCTTGTCGACCGACTGAACCTAAGCAACGCGAAATAAATCATGAGCCAGACCGATTTTCCAAACATTGATATGGTCAGTAATCAGGCTTGTTTACTGACCTTTGGCCAAGTGATTAGCGACGCCACTTCAAACTACATTGCCCAAGTCACTCAAGGCTTAAAAAGTCTGGCGGGTATTGTCGATTTAGTGCCATCTTACACCACCTTGTTGGTGATTTTTGATGATGATCATTACGACCGTTTTGCCATTATCAAAGCCATTCGCCACACCATTGATGCGATTGATCCTAATGATTTTTCGCTCATTGACAGCCGCGAGGTGGTGATTCCCGTGTATTACGGCGAGGAATTAGGCCCAGACATAAACGACGTCGCTGCGCATTGCCAGCTCAGCGTTGACGAGATCATTCAGCGCCACAGTGACACGACATACCGAGCGTATGCGATTGGTTTTACACCGGGATTTGCCTTCTTAGGCAATACGCCAGATGAACTGCATGTGCCAAGAAAAACCACGCCGCGCCTAAAAGTACCGATTGGCAGCGTTGCCATTGCCGAAAACCAAACCGCCGTGTACCCAAGCGTAACGCCAGGCGGCTGGCAAATTATTGGCCGCACGCCGGTCAACTTGATCGATTGGGGAAGCAAGAACTTGGCATTGATCGCCATGGGGGATTCGGTGCGATTTGAACCCATTTCTCGAGACGAGTTCTTGGTACAAGGAGGTTTACTCGATGGCTTTTAAGGTAATCAAACCCGGCTTATTGGCCTTGGTTCAAGACTTAGGCCGTCACGGTCATATGTCGATTGGCTTAACCACCGGCGGTCCAATGGACGAAGTGGCGTTTCGCTGGGGCAACGCATTGCTCGATAACGAGCCGAACAGCCCACAGATCGAAGTCACCTTTGGTATGTTCACATTGGAAGCGCAGGCAAACACCAGCATAGCGCTTACCGGCGCAGACCTTGGAACCACATTGAACGACAAGCACATTCCACCTTGGCAAACCTACGCAATCAAAAAAGGCGATATTTTGGCGTTCCATCAGCCTGTTTGGGGGTTACGAGCGTACCTGAGTGTAAAAGGGGGCTTTCTTTGTGAACCCACGCTGGGCAGCGTAGCGACGGTAATGCGTGAAAAAATCGGCGGGTTAACCGGAAAAGGCGACAAGCTGCAAAAAGGCGATGTGCTGCGTTATTCGCTTGGGCATCATCACGAGCGACGATCCGTTCCTCGCTTGGCCATTCCAAATTACGGGCAAACTGAAATCCCAGTGATCTTAGGTTATCAATATAAGGCGTTCTCGCCTTTGGAGCGGGCGAACTTCTTTTCCAGTGACTACAAAGTATCACCCAATTCAGATCGCATGGGGTATCGATTAGAGGGCAAAGCCGTTCATACGGATTTAAAGGGTATTATTTCGGAAGGCATTGCTTATGGCGCGATTCAAATCCCGAAAGACGGCCAGCCAATCGTGTTATTACGAGACCGACAAAGCATCGGCGGTTACCCAAAAATGGGCTGTGTAACCCGTGTTGGCGGCGGAATTTTAGCGCAACAAAAACCAGGGGACGTGATTCAATTCACGCCAATTACCGTTGACCAAGCCGAACAGGAACGTCACTTACAAATGGCACGCTTTGCTCAGTGGCGTTGACCAATAATGAATTGTTAATTGGCAGTCACCAACTTTAACACTTGCTTACTCATTAACAGAGGTACTTACTTCGTTTTAGCCTAAACTTATTGAACAATTTGACCACGCGAATGCGTGGTTTTTAGTGACTTTAATAAAAAGAATAAAAAGAGAATGGTTGTTGATGGTTAGGTTCCCTTTAAAATCCGCAAGAAAACTGCTTCCCCAAGCGCTCATCTGGTTGTTGATTATCGCTGTAACAACCTCGACGTTTTTTGTCTATTGGATCACTCAAGAGCAAAGCCGCTTGGTCGAACAAGAAAGACAAACGTACTTTCAGCAATTGATGTCCGAATATTCATTAATATTCACCTACAGCTATCAGTATTTGGATGAACGGAGTTTGCAGCCGTACTTTCTTTCTTTGTTACGCTATGACGGCATTGATGCCGTAAAAGCGCAATTTAATAACGGCATCATCATAAAAGAAAGCAAACTAACCATGCCTGCGAATAATTGGTCCCTTCAAGCGCCGATTTACCAAAGCCTGAACTCGAAAGAAACCATCGGCCAATTCTATTTATCCGTCAATACTGAGTTCCAAGACAGCCACTTAGGCCAGCTAAAAAAGAACCTTATTCTTTTGTTTGTTTGCATTTGGACTATCTTAGCGGCGCTTATTACGACCTTTTTGCATAAAAAAATAACCTCTCGTTTGTCACTCATTTCATCACAGCTGGATAACCTGCAAGACAATGACCTCGACGAATCAACAACCCCCATTGGCTTAACATTTGAGAAACAACCAAAAAACGAAGTCGACGATGTCATGCTCAGCGTCATACGAATTTGGCGAATGAGCCGAGTAAGCTCTCGATTTAATAAACGCCAATTTGGGAGTCTGACTAAGCAGCAAGAAAACAATGAACAATTAATTGAACGCCAATCCGAGATAATAGAAGGCCATATTCTTCATCTAAAAGAAACACAGCATCAGCAACAGGCGGTACTTGATAGCCTTCCATTGCGCATTTTTTGGAAAGACAAAGAAGGTGCTTACCTTGGTGCCAATCGTCTTTATTTACAAGATATGGGCTGTGACATGGCTGCGCTAATAGGCCACAAAGACAATCATTTTTCGTGGCAAAAACGAGCGCAGTTAACCATGGCTGATGACCGATCCGTAATGGAATCCGGTAAAGGGCAACACGACTTCAAAGAAAATATTTTGTTGCACAACAACACCTGTGAATGGGTGATTAAAAGCAAACTGCCTTTATTCTCTTTAGAAAAGTCTTCAGAAGCGCCATCAGAACAAAAAATCATCGGAATGATCGGTTTTTATCAACACATGGAAAACAGCCAACCCGTCGACCTTGATAAGAATGACGAGCACTCATGATTCGATGTTTGGCTCTTTACGTCACGCTGTCTTTCTCTTGTGTTATTGGTCAAGCGTACGCTGACGAACTGCGCTTTGGTTTTACGGGGCCATTAACAGGTCAAAATGCGTTTCTCGGCAACGAAGCGGTAAGGGGGATACGATTAGGCTTTGAACGCATTAATAACCGTGGAGAATTGAATTATCGAGTGTCTTTTTTCCCCTTAGACGATCAATATGAGCCGAGCAAAACGGTACCTCAAGTCGAAAAATTAATTGAAAATGTTGGCGTAAAAGCCTTAATTGGCAGTATTGGTACACCCACAAATTTGGCCACGCTGGATACACTAGCAAAACACGACATTCCATTGATTACACCGCTTTCGGGCGCGAAATCACTTCGTGCAGAACGCGCCGCACCGTTCATTTTCAACGTGAGAGCCAGCTATACCGATGAAGTGTATTTTCTAATCAATACGTTAACGAAGATATACAACATCCGTCCGGATGAAATTGCGATTTTTGCTCAAAAGGACAGTTATGGTGATGCTGGGTTAAGCAGCGCCATGCAGGCGTTATCTCAAGCGGGGCTAAAAGACCCAACGTCTGTGCTGCAGATTCGACACACACGCAATAACACAGAGGTCGACCATGTAGTGGCCGATATCTTGGGCGTGTTCCCAATCCCAAAGGCCATTATTATGGTCAGCACTTATGAAACCACCAGCAATATCATTGAACGCCTCGCGCAATTTGGTATCCACCCACTCTATGCGACCTTGTCTCTTTCCGGTTTAGAAGCGATATCACTGCGCACAAAAAATACGTCCTCCAACATCATCATCTCGAAAACGGTGCCACCATTAACACAGTCGGATTCTCCGCTGGTGAAACAGTTTCTCGAAGACATGGCGAAATCAGGTGATACATTGCCACCCACTACAATACAATTTGAGAGTTACATCAATGCCTTAGTGGTTGGGCAAGCCCTTTTGACACTAAAAGACATACCCACGAGCCAAGCCATTCAAACCAGTTTAAAACAGCTCGCCGAAGACAACAAATACAACCAAAGCGACCCGGTACTGCAGTTCTTGAATCAAAATAAGCAGCGGATTTGGATTCAACTTATTGGTCAGAATTTCGACCAATACAATGGTGCGACAAAAACCATTACGCCCTCTCAATCTAATCGCGCCCTAACGGACTGATGTTATGAAAACGTTAAAGAAACGTCCTTTATCTATCGCCCCACTTATATGGTTACTCACCGCGGTTGCCTTAAGCTCATCTATTATTGGTGCGGTTATTCTGACGGCGACATTACAAGAATTGTCTCAACAGCGACAGAGCCTTAGAGCAAAACAGTCACTCTTACTCGATGCCACCGCAGAAATTAGGGAAATCGTACCAGCTCAAAAAAGTCGTCTTCGCCAAGCGTTATTTGAGGGTTCAAACGAAATGTCAGAAGACCAGAGTAATGTGAAGCGCTATCAAGCGGCCATTCTCGCCCTGCACAGCGCTTCTGTAGGCAACCCTGATATTGCGGTCATTACCTCTCAATTAGAAATCAGCGGCCAAGAAATTCAAGCGCTAACAGGAAGAATTAACCGTTGGTATATCTACAAATCACGCTACCTTGCGAAAAAAGAAGTCACAAATACGCAAGGCAAAACACTGCTTCATATTGACAATCTAAAGCAGATAATTTACTCGATGACTGGCAAAGCGAGGTTAAGAGAGAACGCGCTGATCTACCAATACAATACGTCCAAAAGCACCGAACGAGACGCACTGGCCAAGCAATATTTGACGCTTCGTTTAGCGCGATTAGAGTCGGCACTCAATACCGCTATGGAAGATGTAACCACATTGGAGCTAGCGGTAAGTGTGATTGTTCATTCAAACTCACTCAATGTGATTCTGGATCTCAAAGACAACCAAATGAAATCCTCTATGGATCGATTGGACTATGTGATTGCAGAAGCCAGAAAATCCTATCCTGAAGCCGCCCAGAAACTCCAGAACGAGCGCCATGCACTCGCTGAAATCTTGTTTGGTAAAAGCTATGTATTTGACCAAAACGATCAAGTCATTCGACTGGGAGCGGGGGGGTTATTCAAAGAAAGGTTTGAGCTCCGTTTAATCGATCAGGGAAAAATGGAGCTCAATAATCAATTAGAATCCATTTTTCAGCCACTACCAAGACGGTTAGACCAAATTGGTGAGTTTGTGCAATCTAACTCCAAGGAGTTAGAACAAGAAATCGGCGATCAGCTTACCGATGTGAAATTGCGCATCATCTGGATCAGTGCCATCGGTATCGCTATTCTGCTGTTATTAGCGTGGGCGATTTCTCGTAAAATGACGCGTCAATTATCAGGCTTCGTAGAAAGCGAAGAGCGCTTTCGTTCTATATTCGAAATCACGCCTGACCCAGCTTGGATATTAGTCGACAAAAAAATGGTGGAGTGCAATCAGGCCGCCATCACTACGCTTCAATACCCAACGGTGGGGCAATTGCTCGATACCGACTTGAATCGCCTGTCGCCAGTCACTCAAGCGGACGGCGCGAACTCCATACTCAGTTTAGAAGATCATTTGGAAGAAGCGGCGCTTAAAGGTCACACGCTCACCGAGTGGGTTTTCCAACGGACGGATGGCGAACTCATCTATGCCGACATGACCATTTTATCCATTGTTTTTGACAACAAACCCGCCGCCATTATTACTTGGCGAGACGTGACCGAGCGCTATATGTCTCAACAATCGCTCACTCACTACAAAGTTCAATTGGAAACAGAGATAGAAAAACAAACGCGAGAGTTACAAGCGGCCAAAGAAATCGCTGAGAACGCGAATCAGGCAAAAAGTGAATTCCTCGCCAACATGAGCCATGAAATTCGCACACCAATGAACTCGATCATTGGTATGTCATCGCTCGCATTGCAAACGAACCTGGACAGTAAACAACGTAATTACATTGAAAAAGTCAGCTATTCGGCGGAGTCCTTGCTGAACATTATCAATGACATTTTGGACTTTTCTAAAATCGAAGCACGCAAAATGGACATTGAAAATGTGCCCTTTACGTTACAAAATGTCATCGGTGATGCGGCCAATGTCTTGGAGCTCAAAGTCGAAGAAAAAGGGCTGGAGCTTATCATCGACATTCATCCAGACATCCCTGAAAAAGTCATTGGTGACTCCACAAGACTGCGCCAAATATTACTCAACCTTGGCAACAACGCGGTTAAATTCACCCAAAAAGGTGAAATCGTCCTGCGCATTTTGCCTTTTAAACAAAGCCCTACTGAACACATCATTCACTTCTCGGTACAAGACACAGGCATCGGGATCAGTAAGGAGCAACAGGACAAACTTTTCCAGTCTTTTTCTCAAGCTGACACCTCGACAACTCGACGATTTGGTGGCACTGGATTAGGGCTCGCCATTTCTAAGCGCTTGATTGAGTTAATGGGCGGCAGCATTTGGATCGAAAGTGAAGAAGGCAAAGGCAGCACATTTAATTTCACCGTGTGTTTCCAGCATTGCGAAAACACGCCTGTTGATTATTCACTGGATGACAAAACCACCTTCAAACAGGTGCTCATTGTGGATGATAACGACACCGCAAGAGAAGTGTTGCAGGCCAATGTGAAAGCACTTGGTTTTGACTATCACAGTTGCAGCAGTGGGCAAGAAGCCGTCCGTTACATTGAGTCGCTTAAAGGCAGCTCTCAACCTTACCCGCTCATGCTCATTGACTGGAAAATGCCGGATCTCGATGGCATAGAAACCTGCAAAGCCATTTTGGAAAAAACACCCGACGAGTCCACGCTGACCTTGATCATGGTCACGGCGTACGGGCAAGAAGAAGCACGTACCGCGGGCGCTAACCTCCCTATTTCTGGCTACCTAACCAAACCCGTTACAACCTCCAGTTTGTTTGATGAAATCATCAAGGTATGCGGTCCTAAATCCAAAAATGTCATCAGCCAAAACGACAGCCAAGCAGACACAACACAGTACGATCAGCTTGCGGGCGCAAACGTATTGTTGGTAGAAGACAATGAAATCAACCAAGAGCTCGCTGTCGAAATCTTGTCCAAATATGGCGTTAAAGTCACCACGGCAAACCATGGGCAAGAAGCCATCGACATGCTAGAACCAGGGCGTTTTGACTGCATATTAATGGATTGCCAGATGCCAATTATGGATGGTTATACTGCAACGCGTCACATTCGCACGTTATCTGAATACAATGACACGCCGATCATCGCCATGACCGCGAACGTGATGCAAAACGACATTAAACAAGCCGAAGAAGCAGGCATGGACGACCATATTGCGAAGCCCATTCACCTGGAAACTATGTTTGCCACACTACTCAAATGGGTCAAGGTGACACCGTCTTCCGCGACTCAAAAAACAATCGCAACGACGCGTCAAACGAAGCACGATCTATTGCCCGACAGTCCGGTCATTGACACTGAATTGGGGCTCGAAAGAACACAAACCAGCACTCTTTACATTCGATTATTAAAACGCTTTTTGGACTCTCAAACGCCCTTCATTCAAGAATGCAAAAACTACCTTGAGGAAAGCGATTACGTAGGGGCCACTCGACATGCTCACACCCTTAAAGGCGTGGCTGGTACGCTTGGAATGACGGCGTTGGAAGCGTCCTGCGCAACATTAGAAAAAGCGTGTGAAGCAGCAAGTTCGGATATTTCACCTATACTACTTAAGGTTGAGAGTGATTTAACGCTCGTTATAACCGCCTTACAGCAGTGGATAGACACCACTGAAAACGGTGAACAGCACGTAGAAAGTATCGCGACACCCGTTTCTAAAATGGACACGGTCATCTTCCAGCAGAAATTAGACAGGTTGCACGTGTATCTGGATAACAATGAGGCAGAAGCACTGACGGTTGCACAGGAGTTGCTTCCTCATATCACGGAAAGTAAATCGCACAAGGTCATGATTAAACTCATTGCCGCGCTTAACCTTTATGACTTTGACCAAGCCATAAAGCATTACGATAAACTAAAAACGTATTTGGAAAGCCCTGAGCAGTAGCCACTACCATGACAGACAGCATTATTGAACAAGACAGTATTGAATCTCCAATGGACAAACCCACGATATTAATCGTGGATGATACGCCACAAAATATCGACGTGCTTATCGCGTCCTTATCCGACGAATATCGTATTAAAGTCGCATTGAATGGGATGAGAGCCTTGGCGATTGCCACGACAACCCCACGTCCAGATATTATTCTGTTGGATGTCATGATGCCTGAAATGGATGGCTACGAGGTCTGCAATCGCTTAAAAGAAAACCCAATGACAGCCAAAATCCCTGTCATTTTCGTGACCGCCAAACACGACATCAAAGACGAAGAACGCGGCTTTGCAATGGGTGCGGTGGATTACATTATTAAACCCATCAGCCCCCCTATTGTGCGTGCTCGAGTCCGAACGCACATCGCGCTATACGACCAAAACAGACAACTACAGAAAAAAGTCGCGGAACGCACTCAAGCGCTTGAAGCCAGCCAACTGAGAATCATCCATCATTTAGGTCAAGCTGTTGAATACCGAGACAATGAAACGGGGGCGCATGTTATCCGCATGAGTCACTACACTCGTTTTATTGCAAAAGCCTACGGCGGCAATGACGGTTGGGTGAGGAAAATTTTCCTCGCGGCCCCCATGCATGATGTTGGAAAAATAGGCATTCCAGATGCCATATTATTGAAACCGGGCAAACTCACACCGGATGAATGGGAGATGATGAAACGCCATACGATTTTTGGTGGTGAAATTTTCTCTGGTGACGATGACCCCATGCTACAAATGGCGAAAACCATTGCACTAACCCATCATGAAAAATGGGATGGCAGCGGTTACCCTAACGGCTTAAAAGGCGAAGAGATTCCCATTGAAGGCCGTATTGTGGCAATTGCTGATGTTCTGGATGCGCTGATGTCTAAACGCCCTTATAAAGACGCTTGGCCATTAGAAGAAGCTCTGGCCTATATTCAAAATAACTCTGGATCTCAATTTGACCCCAGTCTCACACCCTTAATGAAGGGCATCACTGCAAAAATTCTTGCTGTTCGTGAACAATACCCTGATGCATAGAATAATTTATAGACACACATCAGCTATAGCTTTTAACAATTGAAACATTAGAAAACAACAATTTCATCAATCGATCGATCTCCCTTAATATGTGTTTTGTTGGTAACGCAAACACAAACACTTATTAGGAGATACACAATGATCAACACTCAAATCAAACCATTCAATGCAACCGCTTTTAAAGGCGGAGAATTCGTAGACATTTCTGAGAAAGACGTACTAGGAAAATGGTCTATCTTCTTCTTCTACCCAGCTGACTTCACGTTTGTTTGTCCTACAGAACTAGGCGACGTTGCTGACCATTACGCAGAGCTTCAATCTCGTGGCGTCGAAGTATTCTCTGTTTCTACAGACACTCACTTCACTCACAAAGCATGGCACGACAGCTCTGAAACCATCGGTAAAATCAACTACTTCATGGTCGGCGACCAGTCTGGCAAGATCACCAACAACTTTGGTGTGATGCGTGAAGGTCAAGGCCTAGCAGATCGTGCAACTTTCTTGATCGATCCAGAAGGCACCATCCAAGCAATGGAAATCACCGCTGAAGGCATTGGCCGTGATGCAGAAGAGCTACTTCGCAAAGTAAAAGCAGCGCAATACGTTGCCGCTCACCCAGGTGAAGTTTGCCCAGCGAAATGGAAAGAAGGCGAAGCAACATTGGCACCGTCTCTAGACCTAGTTGGCAAAATCTAAGCAAACTGCTGATTAGCGGATAAGCAGCTCCCTCGCTTTTAGAGGGAGCTCACTTACTCACTCAGTTTTCAAACAGCAACACACCATTTTTTTACAGCTCTACCTTTAACAGCATAACGTTTAAACACAGCACATCACTCAATCTGAAAAACGGGTTTTACATCATGTTAGAAGCAAACATCAAACAACAGTTGGGCACATACCTACAAAATATCGTTAATCCGATTGAAATTACTGTGTCCACAAATGGTTCAGCTAAAGCAGAAGAATTACTTGGCTTGGCACGTGAAATCACCGAGCTCAAAAGCGACAAAATCACCTTATCGATTAACGAAAACGCCGCCGGTCGCGCCCCACAAATGGCGATTGGTCCACAAGGTCAACTGCCTCGCGTTCGTTTTGCTGGCATCCCAATGGGCCACGAATTTACGTCGCTCGTGTTGGCACTATTACAAGCGGGTGGCCATCCATCCAAAGCCGCACCAGCAACGCTTGAGCAGATCAAAGGCTTGGACACAGAATTAAACTTTGAGGTGTACATTTCCCTCTCTTGTCACAACTGTCCAGACGTTGTGCAAGCCGTTAACTTAATGGCGGTGCTTAACCCGAACATTACCGCGACCATGATCGATGGCGCCTTGTTCCAAGACGAAGTCGAAAAGCGCGAAATCATGGCGGTGCCATCGGTTTACTTGAACGGCGAGCTGTTCGGCCAAGGTCGTATGACCCTAGATGAAATTCTTAACAAAGTAGACACCGGCGCCGCCAACAAACAAGCGGCAGCCTTGTCTGAAAAAGCCCCATACGATGTACTCGTTGTCGGTGGTGGTCCAGCGGGTGCCGCGGCGGCAATCTACGCGGCGCGTAAAGGCATTCGTACCGGTGTTGTTGCCGAACGTTTTGGCGGCCAAGTGTCTGACACCATGGCGATTGAAAACTTCATTTCGGTCAAAGCCACTGACGGCCCGAAATTGGTTGCTGGCCTTGAACAACACGTTTTGGATTACGACGTAGACTTGATGAAAACGCAAAAAGCGGTTCGTCTTGAGAAAAAAGAATTCGTTGAACTGGAATTAGAAAATGGCGCGATCCTGAAAAGTAAAACCGTCATTCTAGCCACCGGTGCACGCTGGAGAGAAATGAACGTACCCGGCGAACAAGAATACCGTGGCAAAGGCGTGGCATACTGCCCGCATTGCGACGGACCGTTGTTCAAAGGCAAGAAAACCGCCGTTATCGGTGGTGGTAACTCAGGCATTGAAGCGGCCATTGACCTTGCTGGTATCGTAGAACATGTGACGGTATTGGAATTTGGTGACACATTACGAGCGGATGCCGTCTTGGTGAAAAAAGCCAACTCTTTGCCAAACGTCACCATCATTAAAAACGCCATGACAACCGAAGTATTGGGCGATGGTCAACGCGTGATCGGCCTGAAATACACAGACCGCACCACTGACGAATCCCACCTTGTGGACGTTGCAGGGATCTTCGTACAAATCGGTTTGGTGCCAAACAGCGAGTTCTTAAAAGACACGTTGGAATTAACAAACAGAGGCGAGATCGTCATCAATGCTCACGGGCAAACCTCGATCCCGGGTGTGTTTGCCGCCGGTGATGTAACGACAACACCGTACAAGCAAATCATCATCTCCATGGGTGGTGGCGCAACAGCGGCCCTTGGCGCGTTTGACTACTTGATTCGTCACTAAAGCAGGCCAAAAGCTCAGAATTAAAGGTGTTGGTAGAAGCCCCCTTTTTCAATCAACACTTACTTTTCAAACCGTCCTCAGGCTTTGCTTGATGGCGGTTTTTTTTGATATTAGTGCCATCTTCATTGATCACTCTTCCCAACCAATAGATAACACGCCATATGTGGCTGAATCGGTGCGAGGCCAGATTTGATCCCAAAAGGTTTAAAGACTTTATCAATGATGCTTTGGGCTTGGCTTCCTTTGTCTTGTTCAATGTCTGTGAGCGTACGGCGACTCACACCAACCAATTCGGCGTAGCGTGTTTGTGAAATACCGAGCATGTCTTTTCGAAGGTATTTTAGAAGGGCGCCTTGGCTGATTTCACCAAGTAAATGTTGTCTTAGTAGATCAATGAGTAAATGCTGTCGCTGTTCTGCGGTCATGGTGGCTGTCATGTTCATCGTCCATTTTGAGCAAATTATCGCTCAAATATAGTCTGTAATATCAAAGAATGCGTAATATTTTGCGCATTTTTCAATCAGAAAACACAATGAGCGATATTTTGCACATTTCGTTCCTAGCTTACCAAACTACTTCACTGGTCAATGAGACAAAAAAAACAGGGTGTTTGCGCCATGATTATTACCACGCAAGCACCCTGTTTTATGGATAACGATAAGTTTTTTTACCCTGTTATGCAGAGGCTTTTTTGACGAACTGAGATTTCAGCATCATGTCACCTGCGCCGTCGACTTTACAGTCGATGTCGTGATCGCCATCGACTAGGCGTTTGATTGTCGCCTTAGTGCCGATTTTAAGGACTTGAGAGGAACCTTTTACTTTCAGGTCTTTTGCCAATGTCACTTTGTCGCCTTCTTGTAGCAACTTGCCGCTCATGTCTTTGATGATCAATGCGTCTTCATCAACAACTTCTTCATTCGGATTCCATTCGTGGGCGCATTCTGGACAAACCAGCATAGTTTGATCTTCATACACGTAAGTGGAATCGCATTTTGGGCAATTAGGAAGACTCATAGTTATCATTACCTTTGGCGTAAATGGGAAAATTTCGCGCATTATACCCCCATTTTTACTATGGTTTTTGATTGTGGGTAAAAAAAGTTTCCTTTTCCTTTTTATCGCCAATATTGCCGTCTCTCGCTGTGCCCAATACAAGCAAAAAAATTATTGTGGTTGCTCGTATTTCTTCGCTTATATCAGTGCTTTTTTAGCCATCCATTGTTGCTGCCATTTGACCATTCGTGGCAGTAACAATCCTGCAATGACAATCGCCATGCCCAGCAATTGTAGCGCCGTTACATTTTGACCAAACATTAGGGCGGTCAGGACAGCAAACACAGGGACAAAGTTGAAAAACAACGACGCGTTCGCGGCGCCCAGCTGTTTCACTCCAGAAATCCACAATAGATAACCACCAACCGTGCCAAACACGCCGATAAATAGGATGTCGGCCAATATGATGTGATCAATCAATAGGCTTTCTTGTATTGGATGCACCGTCGCGCTCAACGCCGTCACAACAGAAATCACACCAAAGCCAGCCAGCATACCCACTAGCGTGTATGGAATCATCGGCATCCAACGACTAATGCCTTGCGTCAAATAGGTATAAAGACTCCAACACAACATGCCGAAAAAGATCAGCTGGTCGCCGTGGTTAAATTCAAAACGAAGTACTCGCTGCAAATCGCCATTGGTCAATACAAGCAGCACGCCAAACAAACAGATGACTAAGCTAAAAACCGCCCCTCGTGTAGGCAAAGTGCGCTGCAACAATGACCCAATCAAGGATGTTGCCAACGGGCTCAATGCCATGATCAAAGCGCCATTACTGGCGTCGGTTTCCGCTAAGCCAGTAAACAATCCAAGGTTTAACCCGCCGACACCAACAATCGAAACGCCAATCACCCACACCCATTGTTTAGGCGTGAGTGTTGGCATTGAGATATTTTTCCATTTGGCGTAAACAAACAAACAGCATGCCGCGATGGCAAAACGCCAAAGTACCAAGGTAAATGGGTGAACTTCACTTAACGCCTGCTTACCGACCGGAAAACAAGCGCCCCAAAAAAACGTACACAAAAGCAATAACAACACAGCATTGGTATTGGCCGACCGATTCATCGTTAACTCCAAATATGGCTTGAGAAAGAATGGAAGAGAGTGTATAGATTTTATATACGGAATAAACAAACAATATTGAGAATATAAATCCCAAATATGAAAGTTAACTATTCACTAGATGATTTGCGTTGTTTTTGCGCCGTGGCCCAATATGGCAGCTTTAAACACGCCGCAAATACGCTGGGCATGCCTCTTTCCACGTTAAGCCGACGCGTGTCTAAACTAGAGGAAGCCCTCAGTTTACGACTTCTCAATCGTGATGCTCATCGGGTGCAATTAACCCTCGCAGGGCAAAAATATTATGAAAGAAGCGCTCACCTTTTTGATGAACTAGAAGACATCACATTTTGCCTTCATCAAGACACCGTTCAAGCAAAAGGCGGCATTCGCATCTCCGCGCCAATCAATTTTGGCCGTGATGTATTGACGCAATACTTTAATGCTTTTTTGAAAAAACACCCTGATATTCATCTGGATTTACGCTTTTCAAATCAAAACATTGATCTTGAAGAAGAGGCCATAGATGTCGCGTTTCGTATTGGCGATCACAACCCAGGTCATTGGGTTGGGCGTCATTTAACCAACATTCGTTTCGTGATCTGCGGCGCCCTAGACTTGGATGTCGCGTCTATAAAAACACCCGCCGATTTAATGAACTACCCCACAGTGATTTGTACCCCGATGTTTAGTTGGCAACTGCAACACCGCCAAACCGGTGAGATAACAACTCATAAGCCGAGCCAAACCGTGCGTTTGAAAGTAGACGATATTGGTGTATTAACGGAGGCAATAAAAGATGGCATTGGGATTGGATTTATACCGGATTATCACGCAAATCCCTTAATAGAATCTGGTGAGTGTAAACACATCTTACCCGAATGGCACAACCAGCCGCGAGGCTGTCAAATGCTCTACCGCGACCGAAATAATATGCCTCTTCGAGTAAGGCTGTTCATTGATTTTATGATGCAACCTTTTCAAGACAATAATTAGTCTTCTATTGTTGCAATGCAAACCCGTTACGCAAACTGATTCACGGACAGCTCGACAATCAAATCACTGCTGATGTTTTCTAACGCCACTTCCAATTCGGACAGCGGCAGGTCTTTTGGCACCGCCAATATCATCTCGGTTTTGAACAACATATCCGAACTCATCGGTGCGGGTTCGCACGACGTCGTCAGTTCTTTCACGTTTACCATGAGAGAATACAACACCTGAGACACTTCTTTCACAATACCAGGACGATCATTGCCCACCACAGACAAAGACAGTGTTGAGCCGTCTGCCACGCTTTGGTTGGCCGTCTCAACGGTGACATGCAAACCTAATTGCTCGAAGTTTTGCAGAGCCTTAATCAAGGCTTCTTGATGTTCGAGCGACACGGTCAGCGTTAAAATACCGGCGAATTTATCGGCCAAATGCGCCATTCGGCTTTCTTGCCAATTACCATGATGACGGGAAATAGTATCGGATAAACGTTCAACAATACCGGGACGATCTTCTCCGATAAAACTCAGTACGAGGTGCTGTGACATAGGATTCTCCATTACTATTTTTAGAATTATATAAAAGAATGAATCACTTAACGTGACACGGCGGTCAACGCCAGATTGGATCTAGACTACTGCAATTCATTCAGGTAGCCAAGTCAAGCGGCACTCTCTTTCAGTCTGGTTCTTTCAAGTTGGCTTTCGTCTGTTTGCGAAGAAACCAAACACCCAAAGCCGTTGCCAATATGCCTGACACACTGCCCATGCCAATAGCCCAACGCGCACCCAAGGTATCCGCCACCCAGCCAACCAAAGGCGCGCCTAACGCGGTACTGCCCATCGCAAAGGCCAACACCACCGCCATCACTCGGCCACGATAGCGTTTCTCGGTCGCGACTTGCATATAGGACGCCGTTGACGTGGTAAACAATTGCAAGCTCAAACCCAGAAAAATAAGCAACACCGCAAACGACCAAAAGGTCGGACTCATGGCCACCAACAAGCAGCTCACGGAGAACATCGCAGCCACTACAATCATTGAACGAAACGAAGGTGAAGATCGACGGCTGGCGGTGACCATGGCGCCGGAAATAGAACCAATCGCCATCATTGATACTAAGAAACCGTATTGATCCGCGTGGCCTTGAAACACATGCACCGTCATTGCTGACAAATACACCGAAAAATTCATTCCTAAACTGCAAATAAGAAACGACATAACGAGGATGACCGCCATTTCTCTATGCTGCCAAATATAACGAAATCCGTCTAAAAACTTCGCCATGTCGGGCGTTACACTAGAGCTGTCAGACGCCACCACGGGCAACCGCGTTTTAAACAAATGCAGCGTATACAACAGTGGAATAAACGACAAGACATTGATCATGAAGACCCAACCCGTACCAATCAAGGCAATCAATATCCCTGCGATGGCGGGCCCCACCAAACGCGCACTATTAAACGCCACCGAATTAAGCCCAACCGCATTCGACAGCTCTTTTTCACTGACAATATCCGACACAAACGCATGGCGAGCTGGCGCATCAAATGCCGCAACACAACCTAACGCAAAGGCACAAACACACACTTGCCAAAGTTGAACGTGCCCGCTCAGCACCAACAAGCCCAACACTAACGCCAAGAACGCCATCAAAGACTGCGTAATAAACAGTAGCTTGCGACGCTCCATTCGGTCTGCCGCCCAACCAGTAATAGGCAATAACAGAATCTGTGGGGCGAATTGCAAAAAAACCACTAAGCCGACCGCAGACGCGTTTTTATCGGACAGTTCCGCGATCACAATCCAATCTTGAGCGGTGCGCTGGAGCCACGCGCCAATATTGGAAATAATCGCGCCTCCAAACCAAAGTCGATAATTAGGATTGGATAAAGATCGAAATGTATTGCTCAACAAACGCTCCTTTCAATTAAAAAAACCTGTCATCGAATAAATGTCATGTCGTCACACTAAAATGCAAATTCGTATAGGAAATGTGCAAAAAAAGTGAGTGTTAACTATTGATCCTTTCTTGTACTATTAGCTATGCACATCCTATTCTGTAAAACTACTGGGATTTACAAGATCCGCTTTAGTTACACTATCAAATCATCACTAGCAGGTAACCGATCGTGATATTCAAACAAATGTCTCTGAAAGCACAGTTCATAACCGTTATTGCTTTGCCATGTTTGGTCTTAATTCTAGTCGGTTGGGCTGGTTTGTATGGCCTTTCAAATGCTCAAGAACAGACTAAAAACCTTGCTGAAAACACCAGCGCGCCAATGCGTTCGCTTGCAGAAGTTGCTTCTCGTATTCCTCGCATGCGTGTTGGTATCGACGTCATGTTGTTGCAAGAAATCCCAGCAATGCAGGACAAAAAAGGCGTGCTAACGCGTGTAAAAGAGACTCGCTTAGAAGACATTCCTGAAATGGATGAAGCATTAAAGCAAGCGCTTAATGCTCAAGTAAATCCAAAAACACGTGCCGAAGTACAAAAGATCATCGATATCTTCACGAAAGTCAAAAGCAATGAATTAACGCCCATGTTGGCAGCGCTGGAAAAAAACGACCTCGCCACGGCACAAGAAATCTACAAATCTAAGTACGCAGCGAGCTACGGCGTGATGCGCAAAGCGGTCAACGCGATTCTTGACGAGCTACTAGCACAAGGCGAATTGAACTACGCGAAGAGCCAAGAAAACTACGAAACCAGCCGTAATGAAATGTTTGCCTTGATCATTATCGCGCTAGCGGCGTCTATTTTCCTAGCCTTGTTGATGGTGCGCCGTTTGAATCACCGAGTGTCTTATCTACAGCAACATATTTCCAGTGCCAGTGACCAACTGGATCTTGGAAAGATGATGACATTAGATGGCCAAGATGAATTAAGTGACATTGCACAGCATTTCAATTTGTTCATTACGAAAGTACGTACGGCCATTGAAGCCGTCGCCGATAACTCACGTCAGCTTGCTCACACAGCAAACGATGTGGCGGCTAAAGCAAAAGCTACGCACAGCAACAGCATCAACGAACGTGATCGTACTACTCAAATTGCGACCGCCATTCATGAAATGGGCGCTACGGTAGAAAACATCGCAGAAAACGCCTCTCAAGCAGCGCAAGCGGCTCAAGAAGCAGACAAACAAGCACATCAAGGGGCGGAACTGGTTGCCCGTGCACGCAAAGGCGTAACAGCATTGTCTGGCGATATTCAACACATCAGCGCCGACATCGGTTCTTTGGCAACACAAACGGATTCAATCGGTAGCATTTTGGATACCATTCGAAGCATTTCTGAACAGACTAACTTGTTGGCTCTAAACGCCGCCATCGAAGCAGCACGTGCTGGTGAACAAGGTCGTGGATTTGCGGTCGTCGCCGACGAAGTACGAAATCTTGCCAGCCGTTCTGCGGAATCCACAGATGAAATTCAGAAGATGATCGACAAACTGCAAGAGCAATCTGCGAAAACAGTGGCGACCATTCAAACAGGTCAAGATCAAAGCAACTCGGTTGTAACGCAAGCGAACGAAGCCAATACGTCGCTTGAGCAAATCACCGCGCACATTGGTCAAATCAGCGACATGAACATTCAAGTGGCCACAGCGACAGAAGAACAAGCGCTGGTTGTGAACGACATGAGTAAAAACGTTGAAGAAATCAACCAGTTGACCACAGAAACCGCTGAGATCGCCGACGAACTTACGGCATCCAGTACGAACTTGCAAAAACTGTCTTCTCAACTGGATAAATTGGTTACTCAGTTCAAACTGTAAAACCACCAGCAGAAAGAAAATAGACACAAAAAAGGGGAGCGCATGCTCCCCTTTTCTTTTGTATTGTTTGCGCTAACTAGGTGTTGCCTTTCTCAAGACACGCTGCCGCCGTAAACAACACATCCGTCGAACTATTCAACGCGGTTTCTGCCGAATCCTGTAACACACCAATAATGAAGCCTACCGCGACCACTTGCATGGCGATGTCGTTGGGAATATTAAACAAGCTGCACGCCAACGGAATCAACAACAAAGAACCGCCCGCCACACCCGATGCGCCACACGCCGACACGGCCGCAATCACGCTCAGTAATAATGCTGTGCCAAAATCCAATGAAATGCCCAATGTGTGAACAGCGGCCAACGTCAGTACTGTAATGGTAATCGCCGCGCCCGCCATGTTGATGGTTGCACCAAGCGGGATCGAAACCGAATAGGTGTCTTCATCCAACTCTAAGCGCTTACATAGGTCTAAATTCACAGGAATGTTCGCCGCTGAACTGCGGGTGAAAAACGCCGTCAATCCACTCTCTTTCAAGCACTTAAACACCAAAGGATAAGGGTTTCGACGGATTTTCCAAAACACCAACAAAGGGTTGGTTACCAACGCAATAAACAGCATGGCACCAATCAGAACCGCCAATAAATGAGAGTACCCCAACAGCGCATCAACGCCCGTTGCCGCGATCGTGCTGGCCACCAATCCAAAAATGCCAAAGGGCGCGAGGCGAATAATCACCGACACAATGCTGGTCACACTGCTTGCGAGATGCTGAAGGACAGCCTTGGTCGATTCAGACGCGTGGCGTAGCCCCAAACCAAAGCCGATAGCCCAGGTTAAAATACCCACATAGTTACCCTGCACCAGGGCATTTACCGGATTATCGACCATCTTAAACACCAACGTTCGCAACACTTCACCAATGCCCTGCGGTGCACTTTGACTCAAATCTGGTGCCACCAGACTGAGTTGTGTTGGGAACAAGAAGCTGAACACGACTGCCGTCAGTGCCGCGATAAATGTGCCAGCAATGTATAGGACAAGCACTGGACGAATATGGCTTTCCTGCGCCTGTTTGTGATTGGCAATGGACGCCATCACCAACAAAAACACCAAAATCGGTGCAATGGCTTTTAGGGCTTTTACAAAGAATCCGCCCAATATGTCTGTCGACAAGGCAATGCTCGGAGCAACATAGGCCAAGACGACACCGCAAAGGATACCGATGGCAATTTGTAGCACTAAGCTACCGCTTAAATAACGCTGTAATAACGTGGGTTTGGAATGAAATGTCATTAGAAAGGGGTCCGTTGAAATTTTCAAAATGGCACCTTACTGTATACAACCGCAAAAATGAACCATTTTGGCGCACAAAACCCGCTTATATCGAGATAATTCAAACAAATACGATGGTTTTTCGCGACATCAATCCCTTTTATTGCTTTCACATTTGCTTCTCAAAGCACGCTTGAAGTTAAACGTTATTGGACTCATATTGTCTCCATACATCATCATTCTTTAAGGAAAAGCATGTCTAATTTATTGGATAAATTGAACTGGCGTTATGCCACTAAAAAAATGGATTCAAGCAAAGCGGTGGAACAAGAGAAAGTCGATCGCATTTTAGAAGCCATCCGCCTAACAGCGACATCAAGCGGCTTACAGCCATACGAAGTCATCGTGGTAAAAAACAAAGCACTGCGTGAAGCCATCGTGCCTCACGCCTGGAACCAAGCACAAATCACCGACGGCTCTCACCTTTTAGTGTTTGCGGCATGGGACAACTACACAGAAGAGCGCATCAACAAGATGTTCGATCTTGTCAATGACGAACGTGGTTTTAAAAACGAAGGTTGGGAAAACTACCGCCAAATGATCCTTGGCGCTTACCCTCCACGTGACGCTGAAGTGAATTACCAACATGCGGCACGTCAGGCTTATATTGGTCTTGGCACCGCGTTGATTGCAGCGGCGGAAGAAGGCGTAGACAGCACACCTATGGAAGGTTTTGACCCTACAAAAGTAGACGAGATCCTAGGTCTAACAGAACGCGGCCTGCGTTCTGTGATTCTACTTCCTTTAGGTTACCGCGCAGAAGAAGGTGACTGGTTGAAAGATCTTAAAAAAGTGCGCCGTTCAACAGAAGACTTTATTACTGAAATGAACTAATTAACAATTTCATTGAAACAATAGATCTAAAACGCCAGTTTTCTGGCGTTTTTTATTTCTCTCCAACAGAACGCCATTTGGCTTGGATCAGAAAATGACAAAATACGTAGGGTTATTACTCATTTCATTATTACTAAGTGGTTGTTCTAGCAACGATAGTTGGCGAACCGCCAGCCGCGAACCCGCGGGTATCGCACCTTCTCCAGAAGCAGAAAAAGACGCCGTTATCGAATTCTACGCCGCCGACGCCTACAGCTGGCGCGGTTGGTTTGCAGTGCATACTTGGATCGCAACAAAAGAAAAAAACGCCGCAGAATATACGGTTCATGAAGTCGTTGGCTGGCGAGTCAATCGAGGCCTACCCGCGCTATCAGAATACAAAACCAGCTCGCCAGATCGTTTCTGGTTTGGCGCAAGACCAGAAAAAGTACTGTCCATTACCGGGCCAAAAGCCGAAGCATTGATACCAAAAATTAACGAGGCGGTAGCTCGTTACCCTTGGGCAGACGAATACACCGTATTTCCAGGCCCTAACAGCAATACCTTCCCAGCGTGGATAGGAAAGCAAGTTCCTGAACTGAACCTAAATATGCCATTTAACGCCATCGGCAGTGGTTACGCTTCGCACAAGTAGCTTGTTAATTTACGAGGCGTTTCACGTCTCGTAAATTAAGCCCGTTTTTAGAACGCCCCTGTATTGACCCGCCCTGAGCCTTGCGCTACGTTTTCTTAAGGTAAGCAAGGAACGCGAACTTTGTCACCTGACACTACGAACCCACGAAAATAACAACAATATCACTCGTATTCTTCACACGAGCTTTATCTTAAAAAGGTATATAACCGCCATGGATTTCGAAGCTCTACAAACCAAGCAGCGCCTTTTGGCCGAGCTGGACTTTAGTACGTTAACTTCTCAACAAAAATCCATTTTCATGCAGCGGCTCGACACGAATTTCATCCCGCTTTTCCAGCAAGTTTTTCCGCTTTATGGTCATTGTTTTGACCTGCATTATCATTTAAAAGTTTTGCTACAATCCTTCATCAATTTCCAAAAAAAGAAACGTCCAGCGCAAATCAAAAATGCACCAGAGCACTGGTTCGAGTCGAATCAAAACGTCGGCATCGCGGTGTACGTAGATTTACTCGCGGATGATCTAACCTCGCTGGTCGACAAGATCCCTTATTTTGAATCGTTAGGGATTAATTATCTGCATCTCATGCCATTGTATTTGGCCCCTAAAGGCAACAGCGACGGCGGCTACGCAATTTCTGATTACCGCACGGTTTCCCCCAATTTGGGCACCAACAAAGACTTAAAAGACCTTGCTGCCGCATTGCACAAAAAAGGCATCCGTATGGTCTTGGATTTTGTGTTCAACCACACCTCAGACGAGCACTGTTGGGCACAAGCTGCCAAAGCAGGCGATCAGGAATACCAAAAATATTACCATTTTCTCAATAAGCACGACGCCGCTGAATACAACAACACAGTACGAGAAATTTTCCCTCAGGTTCGCCGTGGCAGCTTCACCCATCTACCGGTATTAGACCGTCATGTTTGGACAACCTTTAACTCGTTCCAGTGGGATTTGAACTATTCCAATCCGGCGGTTTTTGTTGCGGTGGTTGAAGAAATGCTGCACTTGGTTCTCAACGGCTGCGATGTACTTAGGCTCGACGCACTGGCGTTCGTCTGGAAAGAAAAAGGCACCGTATGCGAAAATTTGCCCAAAGCACACAACCTGATCAAAGCGTTTAAACGCTGTCTGGACATTGCTGCACCGCATGTGGTGTTTAAATCCGAAGCCATCGTTCACCCCGATGAAGTGAATAAATACATAGGCGCAGACGAATGCACGCTGTCATACAACCCATTGATGATGGCGCTGTTATGGGAAAGCCTTGCGACACGACAGACAACCCTTTTATATCAATCACTTGAACGCAGTTTCAACATCCCAAAACACACCACGTGGATTAACTACATCCGTTGCCATGATGACATTGGTTGGTTATGGGATGACGCCATATCCGATCGACTCGGCATGAACGGGCAGGGTCATCGTCGTTTTTTAAATCAGTTTTACACAGGCCAATTCGACGGTTCGTTTGCGGCTGGCGTACCTTTCCAAGAAAACCCGGTCAACGGCGATTGCCGTGTGTGCGGCACCTTAGCGTCACTTGCCGGAGTAGAAAACGCCATCAAGGCCGACGACCCCATTTTGCTCGACCATGCGATCAAACGCATTCGAGTATTGAACGGCATCAACTTCGCCATGCCGGGGATTCCATTGCTGTACCAAGGTGACGACCTTGGTGTACTCAATAACGATGACTACCTTAACGATGCAACAAAGGTCGACGATAGCCGCTGGGTGCACCGTAAGAAGCTCACTGAGAAGGACTTTACCTTAGCGCAGGACAAAATAGCACCGCAGGGGAAAATCGCTCAAATGGTCCGAGAGATGATTCAAATCCGCAAAGCCAACACGCTTTTTGCTGCGCAAGAATTTGAATTGATTACTCTGAACAGCGAACACCTCTTCGCGTTTAAACGAACATCAGGTGCACATACCTTATTGGTCATCGCCAACTTGAGTGAACACCGCGTTTCGCTTGCGAAACCACTCAGCGATATTCTTGGACAACACACTGCTCTCGATTTATTAACCGATCAGAACATCGACTTGCTTGGGTTAGTGGCAATCGAGCCATTGGATATGCTCTGGCTTACCCAGCCTTAATTCCGTGTTTCTGTTCAGAAAATACGGCAATAAAAAAACGGGCTTACTGTAAAAGTAAGCCCGTTTTTTAGTCACCTTCATATTTTGAAGAAGAATCAGTGCTTGGTCATCCCAGGGTTTGGAATGAAGTTGATTACGACTTCTTCGGCATCCGGCGCGCTGCTGTGCGGTTGATTCACTCGCGTCACGATCTCAGTCGGCTGAGCTTGAACCACGGTCGACTGCACATCTTCATAGCCACACGAAATGCATTCACGAAACTGCTGTTCTGCGTCGTCATCTCGCCACGCACGAATTTTATCCATCTCACTGCAACGTGGGCACACCGCACCGGCGATAAAACGTTTTACTGTCATAACCTTACTACCTTTATAACGCTAAGCGGCGATGCCACTGTGTCTTAACAAGGCATCGGTACTGGGCTCACGACCTCGGAATTCAGCGAACAATTCAGCCGCTGGACGAGAACCACCATTGGCCAATATGGTATCACGGAAGTGCGCGCCCGTATCCGTATTGAAAATGCCGTCTTCTTCAAATTTAGAGAACGCATCCGCCGACAAGACTTCCGCCCATTTGTAGCTGTAGTAACCCGCTGCGTAACCACCCGCGAAAATGTGTGAGAAGCTGGTCTGGAAACGGTTGAATTCTGGCGGTGTCGTGACGGCGACTTTACTGCGAACGTCATCGATAACCGATTGAACAGAAATGCCTTTTTGGTATTCCATGTGTAGACGGAAATCAAACAAAGAAAACTCTAGCTGACGCATCATTTGCATGCCAGATTGAAAGTTTTTCGCGGCAAGCATCTTGTCGAGTAAGTCCTGCGGCAATGGCTCGCCCGTTTCGAAATGCCCAGCAATGTGCGCAAGTGCATCCGGTTCGTAACACCAGTTTTCCATAAATTGACTTGGAAGCTCAACTGCATCCCACGCCACACCGTTAATGCCTGATACAGACGACACATCCACTTGGGTCAACATGTGATGTAAACCGTGGCCAAATTCATGGAACAAGGTGGTAACTTCGTCATGAGTTAGCAAAGCGGGTTTATTACCAATCGGTGGCGTAAAATTACACACCAAATACGCAATCGGAAGCTGTAAGCGATTGTCGCTTAAGCGACGACGTGAACGGCAAGAATCCATCCAAGCGCCACCACGTTTTGCTTCACGCGAATAAGGATCGAGGTAGAAACGAGAAATGTCTTCTCCGTCTTTACTGATGGTAAACAGTTGCAAGTCCTTGTTATAGTTGTCGAATTCTTTTTCTTCGCGAATTTCCACACCGAACAAAGTTTGTGCCACGTGAAACAATCCAGACAGAACCTTGTTCATTGGGAAGTAAGGGCGAAGCTCTTCTTGAGAAATGCTGAACTTATGCTGACGTAACTTTTCAGCGTAATACGTCATATCCCACGCGTTGAGTTTTTCCACGCCATTTTCGTCTTTCGCAAACGCGGTTAGTTGTGCAAGATCTTGTTCTGCCGAGCTTTTTGACTTTTTAGCAAGGTCTTCCAAGAAATCGATTACTTGTTGTCCGTTGTCGGCCATTTTGGTTGCAACAGACAATTCGGCGTAGTTGTCAAAACCAAGCACTTGAGCCATTTCATGACGCAATGACAGTATTTCATCGATCAAAGGCGCGTTATTGAACTTGATGTCGCCTCCTTGATCTGACGCACGCGTCGCAAACGCGCGATACATTTCTTCTCGTAATGCCACGTTATCGGCGTAGCTCATCACCGGAATATAAGACGGGAAATCCAGTGTAAATAACCAGCCGTCTTGTTCTTTGGCTTCGGCCATTTGCTTGGCTTGTGCTAAGGCAGATTCAGGCAAACCGGCAAGTTCACTTTCGTCGGTAATGAGTTTGCTCCACGCTTGTGTGGCGTCCAATACGTTTTCGCCAAACTGGCTGCCCAGTTCAGACAAGCGCTGGCTGATTTCGCCATAACGTGTTTTGGCGTCGCCTTCTAATCCCACGCCGGACAATTCAAAGTCGCGAATGGTTTGTGTCAACGCTTCGGTTTGTGCAACCGATAAGTCTTTCGCCGCATCACTTTCCGCCAAGGCTTTATAGGCTTGATAAAGCGCTTTGTTTTGACCAAGGTCGGTGTAAAACTGCGTCAATTTTGGCAAACACGCATTATAAGCCGCTCGAAGTTCTGGCGTATTTTTTACGGAATTCAAATGCCCAATTGGTGACCAGAAGTTATTCAAATCATCGTGTAACTGATCCAAGGGTAAAACAAGGCTTTCCCACGTCGGCTTGGTGTTTTCATTCACGCAATCATCAATGGCTTTTTTATTGTGCTTAAGCAGTGCTTCTAAGTCGGTTTCAATGCTCGCAACATCGACGCCGTTAAAATCCGGTAAGCTGGTCGCGTCCCATACAGACTGTGACATATCGTGGTATCCTTTTATGAAATTTAGGGCCTTTGTCGTCGGCGCTTTTGCCTTCCTGCTTCGACACTTTCATGTGACAGAGCCGCAAGGTAGTAATGATCTCTATGCTTAATAAGATATGTGATCTTTGCCGTTTTTCAATGGGTCTACCGCTATTGTATTGATAGTTTCTTACTTTATAACGCAAAACATTTTGTATAGAGAGGATTTATGGTGATGAAATCTTTCCGTGGTAAAACACCACAACTGGGTGATCGTGTTTGGGTCGATGAAAACGCGGTGGTTATTGGTGACGTTACCATAGGTGATGACAGTTCAGTCTGGCCGCTAGTGGCAATTCGTGGCGACATGCATAGTATTACCATTGGCGCTCGAACCAGCGTTCAAGACAACTCCTGCCTTCACATTACGCACGCCAGCACCTATAAACCAGACGGTTTCCCACTGTCGATTGGAGACGACGTCACCGTTGGTCATATGGCGATGCTGCACGGCTGCACGGTTGGCAATCGAGTGTTAGTTGGCATGGGCACCACCATTTTAGATGGCGCAGTCGTTGAAGACGAAGTCATCATTGGCGCAGGCTCTCTGGTGCCTCCAGGTAAACGCTTAGCATCTGGCTTCATGTACATGGGGTCGCCCGTCAAACAAATTCGACCGCTAAACGACAAAGAAATCGAGTACTTCCAATACGCCGGCTTAAACTACGTCAAACTCAAAGACGAGTACCTCGCAGAAGCCGAACTTTTATCGAAAAAAGAAGACTAAAAAAAGAGGTCGGTAAAATTCGACTATTTTGTAATAAAACGACTTTCAACATCGTCTAATGACTGCACATGAACCGAGGCTCAAATGACTAACGCGAACCTATCTTCCGAGGTGGACCATTCCGTGACGACAAATGCATTTCAAGATGCGGAGTTTATCGCGGAATTACGAACTCAAATGCTTAAATTTGCGACCTTGCAAGTTCGAGATAGCCAGTTAGCAGAAGATGCCGTGCAGGAAGCCATGCTGTCCGCCTATCAAAATATTGATCGGTTTGCTCGGCAAGCAGCCTTTAAGACTTGGGTGTTTTCAATTTTGAAAAACAAGGTGATTGATTTACTGCGCAAAGAAAAGCGTCATACCGCCGTCAGTCAGTTAGAAGATGGGCCAAACCTAAGCGGTGAAGAGCTCATGGACCAACTCTTTAAGGACAATGGTCATTGGCAAAAGCACGAACGCCCGCAAAAATGGGATCAGCCTGATCACGATGTTGAAAACATCCATTTCTGGCGTGTATTTGATGCTTGCCTAAATGCGTTACCAGAAAAATATGGGCGATTTTTTATGATGCGCGAATTTCTTGAAATGGAAACACCGGAAATTTGCCACAATGAAGACATATCAGTGAGTAATCTAAACGTCACTCTCTATCGTGCTCGGTTGCGGTTACGAGAATGCCTAGAAGACAATTGGTATCAAGCAAAGGTGTCCTAATTTATGTTGAACTGCAAACAAGCGACCCAAATGCTCTCAGAAAAACTGGATCGACCTCTTTCAACAAAAGAGAAGTTGAACCTTGGCGTGCATACCTCAATGTGCTCATCGTGCCGTCAATTTGGTAAACAAATGCAAGAATTGCGTTTCATTTCAAAGCGCTATACTCAAGGTGAGAGTGAAAATAAAAAATAAACATTTTCCTGTGTAATAAATCACAATCTCAATACGTCAAAGAAATGAAATCATAAGACTTCGCTGTCTTTCCCTTTATATTGAATGAGGATTTACCCATGAAAAACACAAAAGCGTCTTTGTCTCTTGCTCTTGGTACTGCGATTGCCCTTTCTGCTGTTGCCGTTCCTGCAGAAGCCGCCAGTAAAGAAAAGTGTTACGGCGTTGCATTAGCTGGCCAAAATGATTGTGCAGCGGGTCCAGGCACCTCTTGTGCAGGCACGTCGAAAACAGACTTTCAAGCAAATGCATGGAAACTGGTTCCAGCAGGTACTTGCATGGACATGGACTCTAAGACCTCTCCAACTGGCCACGGCCAACTAAAAGCCTTCTAAAAACGGCTTTTTAGCATGTCTTATTCAAGTAATAACATGTCAAAAGCGGAGGGCCGCTCGCCCTCCGACTTCGATACATTGACAGGCATTAGCCTGAAACCAGCTTATTACCAAACCATTCTCAACACCTTGCCTGCAGTTGGTTTTTTCGAAATCCACGCTGAGAACTATCTGAGTAAAGGTGGCCCAGCACGTCACTACTTACACAGAATTCGTGAACAATATTCAATCACGGTTCATGGTGTTGGTTTGTCTATAGGCGGTGAAGTGTCATTGAATCAAGACCATCTAGCGCGAGTTTCACAGCTCTTAGATGAGATTCAACCCACGTTTTTTTCCGAACACCTAGCCTGGTCAAGCCACGACAATGCCTTTTTAAACGATTTATTGCCTGTCGCTTATGACGAAGACACGCTACAACGTGTGTGTGAGCACATCGATCAATTGCAAACGGCATTAAAACGACAAGTACTGATTGAAAACCCTTCTACCTATTTTGAGTTTGAACGCAGCGATCGCAGTGAAATTGACTTTATTACGGCAATGGCGGAACGCACAGGCTGCGGATTATTACTCGATGTAAACAACGTCGAAGTGTCGTGCTTTAATCAGCAAGCGAATCCTTACGAATACCTTGATGCATTTCCTGTCAAAGCCGTGCAACAAATCCACCTAGCTGGGCACACACTTGACCAAAACCCGATTACGCCCCTAAAAATAGACAGTCACGACGAACCTGTATCCGGCCTCGTTTGGAACCTTTATCAACACACGCTGACACGCACCGGCGACTGCCTAACCTTGATAGAGCGCGATGGCAATCTCCCCCCACTGGATGAACTTTTAGCCGAAGCGCACGTCGCAAACTCAATCCGGGATCATGTTCGTCAGGAGCGTATTAATGAACTCATCGTTTAAAGCCGCGCTATTAAACGAGACTGACGATTTCAGCCATGAAGTAAAAGCAAACGCTACCGAAGAGAAAGCCGTTCGCTTGAATGTCTACCGGAACAACATTTTTATGTCCTTGATGGATGCCTTGGCCGACATATTTCCCGTTACACAAAGACTGGTCGGCGAGGATTTCTTTCGTGCGATGGCAAGAGAGTTCATCCGCCATCATCCGCCAAAAACGCCAGTGATCAGTGAATACGGAGACGAACTTCCAGACTTCCTACACCATTTTGAGCCAGTGCAAAGTCTGCCTTATTTGGCGGATGTTGCTGCGCTGGAGCATAACCTACTAATGCTAACGAATGACCAAGAACACTCGACACTAGAGCACGCAGAAATAGCAGCGGCTTTCGACAATGCCAGCGATCCAAGTCAATTGCGTTTGTCATTACCACCAAACAGCCAAATAATGACGTCTCCTTTTGCCATTGGCTCAATTTATCAAGCGCATCATCAGACACCGATGACGAATGTAATAGTAAAAAATAGCGAGCACTTACTTCTCTCAAAAAGCGATTTATACGGAACATTTCATATTATCAGCAAAGACGAAAGCGTATTTTTCAGCGCATTGTTACAGCATAAACCCCTTGAAAACGCAGTGCCGAATTCAGAAACTTTTGACCTAGGCGCCACGTTAGCAAAGCTCATTGAATGGAAATTACTGACTCATATCACTGAGATTTCAGTGTTAAAACGATAAAAAATAAAGGTGACAATCATGGTGTCTTTCTTAATACAAAAAAGTGAAAACCTGTTTAAAAATATTCCCGAATCTTTGATTCTGTTTCTCGCTCGATTTGCCATTGCGGCGGTCTTTTGGAAATCAGGACAAACTAAAATAGAAGGTTTTTCACTGGATATCATCGCGATGAAAATGCAGTTAGGTTGGCCTCAGATAACCGACAGCACCTACTTTCTTTTTGAACATGAATACGCGTTACCCTTGCTACCGACAGCCATTGCCGCCACGCTGGCAACCTTGGCTGAGCACATTCTTCCCATACTCATTTTAGCGGGATTATTTACTCGACTTGCCGCGCTGGGTCTCGCCGGTATGACATTGGTGATCCAGCTGCTTGTTTACCCAGATGCTTATCCAACGCATGCAACGTGGCTCGCTATTGCGCTATTACTCATGTATCGAGGCGGTGGCAGACTGTCATTCGATCATCTATTTTTTCAAAAATCGTCTTAAGTACATCAAAAAATACAAAAAAAACCACTCGGTGTTCTTATTAAGAACACCGCGTGGCTTCGATAACCCGTCTTTCTAAACTCGTTATAAGGGCGATTGCACGGCTAGGCTCGCCAATGTTTTTTTATAGAATGCAAAGGCGCTCATCGCCCCTTGTATCGCCAACGCTTCCTGCTGTTCTGTCAACGTCAGTGCATCTAACTGAGCCACAAATTTACGCCAATGCGGCGCACGTCCTTCAGGGTGCGCCGCTAAGTGATTCGCGCCATGTTCTGCATCAAAATTCAGCTTTTGCGTTTCTTTATACAAAAAAGCCGCACCAATATTGGAACCTTCACTGCAGTACAACCAACCAATCGCTTGGTGTAAATCGGTGATTTTTTCCACGGACGCCGCGTCGACAGCAGTGCTCAAACCCAAATCGTTCAGATCAGACTCTACGGCGCTCAACCGAGGCAATTCACCCAAACCGGGGAAAAGTTCTTGCAACACGTTATTCTGATACAAAGGCGCAACCGTCTTATGAAAAATATGCTGTAAGCGTAAGAAATTCGCGTAGTTTTTTTCGTTTGCAAAAGGCTGCGATTGCATCACTAATGTATCTACACCATCGTGATTCACACGTGTTGATTGCTTTAAACGCTTAGCAAATGTCAGCGTTTCTTGATCTTTTTCTATCGTCTTCATTTCTCACCTCTATAAAATATATCTTACAGAATAATAGAAACTTACTTTCAGAATAGCCATCTGATTTATATTAAGAAAAAGTAATAATTTTCATTTAAATTAAGTGTTTGGACGAGACCAAATCCAAATAAAACCCACTGACATACCCAACAATGCAAAGAACAAAACATATTGATTAACACCAGTATAAATCAATAAAAATGCACATAAGAACATACTTACGGACGAAAAAACTTTATTCTTTTTAGAAATTAGCTTTCCGTTATTCCAATTATCAATAGCCGGACCAGTAAATTTATTATGATGTAAAAAGCGATGAATCCTTGGCGATCCTTTAGACGAAGACCAAGCGCAAAGCAAGATAAACTCTGTCGCCGGAATGCCTGGTACAAGAATCCCAACGCAAACCATAATAAGGCTAAGCACGGCAATAATTTGATATATAAACACGTTAGTTTTCATCATTATTTTTCCACTAGACACCCATTCAAGCTCTACATTTATTTAATATTTATTTTTAAATAAATCATAAAAAACATATTTTCGACACTCTATTAAAAAATGATTTAAACTGTCAGTCAGCCATTATGGATACATTAAAAAAATCATTCTTTTATAAAGATCACTAATATCACAACATCATTGTTAAAAAACCACCTTCTTCCTCTACGTTATATTAATCTCAACTTCCATCCGTAACTCAAGATTGGAAGCATTAAGAATGCTTAATGAATTGATACTGGCTCTTTGCCGTCTGCTTGTTACGATGAACAGAATACTTTTCCTGATCGCACACAGATCAATTTTAAAAATGTATGGGCTGATCAAATTTTCAGCTAAAAAATCAAAAACTTAGGCAACTCTTAATTCAAGCAAACAAGGATATTAAGAGACATCATGATTTTTCTATTTGATAATAGTTATCATTAGCATATAGTATTCAAGGATTCCCTTCGCCATTTTTGTTCTGAGAGATAGTAAATATGCGTATTCTTATTGTTGAAGATGATGCTTCCGTCAGACACTGGATTAGCAGCAAACTCCATAGAACGGGCCATTCTTGTAAGCTAGTTGATAACGGAAAAGATGCATTAAAACTGATTAAAGAAGAAGTCTTTGATGTTGTCTTATTGGATAGAGTCATTCCTATTATTGATGGTATACAACTCTTAGGACTGCTTGGCACGGACCCTCATCCACCTATTCTTATTCTTTCGGCGAATGATCAAATATCAGACCGAATTGAGGGATTACAAGCAGGGGCAGATGATTATCTAGGAAAGCCGTTCGACTTCACTGAGTTGCTGTTACGGCTAGAACGCCTTTATCACCGAACTAAAAGCGTCGCATCCAGTAACTTTATTAAAATCAAAGACATGATCATTAATCTTGAGCGCCATGAAGTCACACGCTCAGGTCAGCTCATCGACTTAACGAACAAAGAATTTAAGCTACTTTATGTCTTAGCTGAACATCCGGGCCAAACCGTCACGCGTAGCATGCTGCTAGAAAAAGCCTGGGGCTACCACTTTGATCCTCAGACAAATGTGCTCGATGTACACCTTTCAAAGTTGAGACAAAAGCTTGATGGCGGTTCAAAAAATACCATTATTAGAACCATCCGCTCTGTTGGTTACGCACTAGGATAATTTTGTGTTCATTAAACCATTATTTCGCAGCAGCAGCTTTCGTCAAGCGGTGGCAGTGGCGTTTATTTGCCTTCTCATTTCTGCGGCCTCCATCGTAGTCTGTAACTATATTTTAGACCGTATTATGAAAAGTCACGTCAGAGGCATGATCCTCGAGAACCTCGAGAACCACGCGTTAAATGACCGCCCTACCAACAGCACCGTGCTCGCGAAACAACTACATTGTGAAGGGCGAGCAGGCAATAGAAAGGATCAATTCACCTTTCTATTTGATGCCTCCGGAAGTCTCTTATACGGTGATAAGCAGAACATGCCTGATGCTCAAATCGACACATTAAAGGCAAATAAAGACAATTCTTCCAACATTATTTCCCTAAAAAGTGATCATTTAGAACTATTGGGGTTGCTGGTTCCTTTGGCCGACGGAGGTATGTATTTCAATGCTTACAACGTCCTTCCTATGATCCAACAAACTCGCATAATCCCCCTTATGACAGGAGCAGGATTATTCGCCATTCAGCTCATTATTTTGTTGCTTAGTTTGCCATTTAGTCTGCATAACCGTAATCGAGTGAACCATATCATCGAGACGTTAGAGCAGTATGCACAGGGCAAACACGATGTGCGTGTAAACGACAAAAACAATGGCGATGAATTTGGCCAGCTTAGCCAAGAAATCAACCTCGTTTTAGGGCGCACTCAAAAGCTCATGGGAGAAGTTCGCGACATCACCAGCCATGTTGCCCATGAGCTTAGAACACCGCTTACACGACTGCAGCATAAGCTAATCGATATTTCCGAAAGGGTCGATGGCTCAGAATTTAATGAACTAGAGCAAGCCATAAAAGAAACCGAACAGATCCAAGTTCTATTCCGTTCTATTATGCGTCTATCTGAAGTAGAAACAGGTCAAGTCAGTTATCAAAAAGACAAAATTAACGCGTATGAAATACTGCATGAAGTGTACGAGTATTATCATCCTCTTACTGAAAGCTACGGTATCGAACTGCAACTCAAAGCCAGCAAAAAATACGTTTTCTTTGCCGATAAAATTCTCATTTTTCAAGCCATTGCCAACTTATTAGACAACGCCATAAAGTACGCGCCAGAAAGCAAGGTAATCCGCTTAAGCATCGACGCCATTCTAGGAGAAACCGTCATCAATGTTGCGGACCAAGGAAAAGGCATACCGGAAGAAAGTCAGCAATTCGTCACCCAGCGATTCAAGCGACTTTCTGCCAAAAAAGACGTCTTTGGTCATGGCTTAGGGCTGACATTGGTCAACGCCATTGTTTCTCTTCACAATGGCGAACTGACCCTTACCAACGCTAACCCAGGGCTCGTAGTGTGCATCAAACTCAAAGCCAACTAATTCACTAAAACACCATCAAGCTAAAGTAAACGTCGATGTGGCTTCGTGGGTTTGTTCTGCGGCACCAGACAAGGTGTCGGTCAGTTTACTCAAGCGTTTCGACGTGGCTTCGTTGCTCGCCGTGACTTCCACAATACGAGCGACGTGATCCGCAATGCCATTGGCTTCTTCGGCTTGTTGTTGCGCCAGTTCAGACAAGCCCGCTAAGCTTTTTAACGACGTTGCCGAATCGGCTTCTAGCTGACTCAAAGGCGCGACCACGGCTTCGATTTGCGTCACGCCATGGCGCATTTTTTCTTGGCCTTTCACCATTTCATTAGAGATCTGCATCGATAGCGTCGCAATCGTGGTGATAACCCCATCTATCGATTCAGTGACGTCCGCGGTATTGGTCGCTAGGTTTCGCACTTCATCGGCAACCACGGCAAAACCGCGTCCGCTTTCGCCTGCGCGCGCCGCTTCAATAGACGCGTTCAAGGCCAATAGATTGGTTTGCTCTGCGACATTTCGAATGCTGTTAACGAATTCCGACACCGTACTCGCACTCTTGTTCAATTCCGCTACTGCGTGAGAGGTTTCTTCAATATACGCCGCGACCGCCGTAATATCAGTCGCCGCAGACGTGATCACTTGTTTGCCGTGCTTCGCCAAATCGTGTGCAGCTTCCGCTTGGTTACGAGACACGCTGACATGTTCCGCCATCACATTCGCGGCGCGCGACAACTCGCTCACCGACCCTTGAATGTCATTTGCCATCGCCGACTGTGTATTTGAGCCCTGCTGAACATCCGACACGCTGGTGTGTATTTCGCTCACCACACCGACCACGGTTTTGGCACTTTTATCAATCTTTTCAATCACGCTAACCAAGCTAATCCGCATGCGTTTCACGCTGTCCAGCAACTGACCGATTTCACCTTTCTGATGAGTCATAATGGCTTGAGATAAATCGCCTCGCGCGAATTTGTCCAACAGCGTCATAACGTAATTTAATGGATTCACGATACTTCGAGTGATCAAGATGGACATCACAATGCCTATCACAATCGCCAGAACCCCCACACCTACAATCAGCCAAATGGCCAACTCAGATTCAGAGAGCACCTTTTGTTGACGCGCTTGCATCATATTGCGTTGATCTTCGGCCAACGTCTGTGTTTGTGAGAGAAACGTGCTCAGTTCATCACGCGTCGTTCCCGCCATGAGCTGTTTCGCGTCATCCAATTCGCCAAACTCTAATGCTTCCACCGTCGATTGCAGCGCGGCTTGATACACTTTTCGTTGCGCTTGTAAGTCTTCAATAATCGACTTGTCTTTTGGGGTTTGAACCAAGCTCGCCATGACGGCCAAATTATCGTCCAAACGTTTATTACGCTCATCAATTTCTTTGTAAATCGCGACCCGCGCGTTGCGCTCTTCCAACACAAAAAGCAGCAATAATCGACTCGCCAAACTCTCTGCATTCACATTCAGCTCGCCCGTTAATTCAACCAACGCGGCGTTTTCATCCACGATGCCACGAATGTTGCCAGATAAAAGCTGAAAACGAGAAACAGACAACACCATCACCAGCACCAACATCGTCAGCAACACCACATAACTCGTTCTCAAACGACCTCGAATACTTGTTAAACCCAGCATAAATAAACCTCTTCTATGAGTTGCTCAGAGCCAAAAAGAACGCCCTTTTGTATTTGACGTTGAACCGCCTCGCTTTATTACAGATGAAGAGAATAATAGGCAAAAAAAAAGCCCCTTTATTTTTCTTAGATAGAAAACAAAGGGGCTTGCGTTAAAACAGAATATATAAGGCTAGCGTTTACGTTTGAATGGCACGGTATAAGCGATTAAAAATAGCATGGCGGCGCACACGACAACGCTCGGGCCAGTTGGCGTATCCCATTGATAGGACGCCCACAAACCGCCGCACACAGAAAGACAACCAATCACGCTGGCGTACGACGCCATTTGAACCGGCGTTTTGGACAATTTACGTGCCGTCGCAGCCGGAATAATCATCAAAGACGTGATCAACAACACACCGACAATCTTCATCGCCACGGCGATCACTAACGCCACCAGCAACATCAACAACAAGCGAATGGCTTCCACCGGATAACCTTCCACTTTCGCCAACTCTTCGTTTACTGTCATCGCTAACAGCGGTTTCCAAAATGTCACCAGCAACGCAATGACCGTCAAGCCACCGCCGTAAATCCAGTACACATCCGTTTGGCTAATCGCCAATAAATCTCCAAACAAATACGCCATTAAGTCGATACGAATGTTGTCGAGAAAACTCACCGCCACCAAACCGAGCGACAAGGCAGAATGTGCCAAAATGCCCAATAACGTGTCCGTCGCGATGATGTGTTTTTTCTGCAAGGTCACCAACACCAACGCCAAACCCACACACAAAACCACAATAGCGAGGTTCAAATTAATGTCGAATAAAAAACCCAGCGCCACGCCCAACAACGCCGAATGCGCTAAGGTATCACCGAAATACGCCATACGACGCCACACAACAAACGCGCCCAACGGCCCCGCGACGGCCGCCACACCCAATCCACCTAACAAGGCTCTGAGTAAAAGATCTAACATGGTATTACTGACTCCAAACTGCGCAAAACAAGATGCCGTTAGTGGTGCTGGCAATGGGTATGATCGTCGTCATTACCCGATAAAATACTGCCGTGTTCATCATGAACATGGTCATGCTGATGCGCATAAATCGCGATGGACTCATCCGCGCCCGGTACACCAAACAAAGCCTGATACGCTGGGTGTCCTGTCACGTGTTGCGGACTGCCAGAGCAACAAACATGCTGGTTAATACACACCACAGTGTCGGTTTTTGCCATCACCAAATGCAAATCGTGCGACACCATCAAGACGCCACAGCCGAGTTCATTACGAATGCCTTCAATCAAGTTATAAAGCTCAACCTGACCGTTCACATCGACGCCTTGTACCGGTTCATCCAACACCAACAAATTCGGTTTATTCAGTAAGGCGCGCGCCAACAAAACACGCTGTGTTTCACCGCCGGACAGCACATGCACTTGGGAATTGACCAAATGCGCGATGCCGAGCTTTTCCAGTGTCGGCAGAATCTGATGCTTGTCGACACCTCGAACCAAGGCCAAAAAATGCTTCACCGTTAACGGCAGCGTTGGATCAATGTGTAATTTTTGTGGCATATAGCCAATGCGTAAGGTTTTATGCCGCACAACCTGACCGGAAGTCGCTTCTTGCAACCCTAACAAGGTTCGAATCAACGTACTTTTACCGCTGCCATTCGGACCAATTAAGGTCACAATCTCACCTTCACTGATGCTCATATCAATGCTTTCGAGCAACACTCGGCCATCGAACGCGATGCCTATTTTCTCGAAAGCCACTAGCTGCTTTGTCATGCGATGGCTCCTGCTGCTTTGCTTTTGCACTTAGAGCACAACCCAGTCAATTCAATGGTTTCCGCTCGCAACTCAAAGCCTTGTTGAGCGGCTTTGGCGATTAACGCCGTGTGAATGTCTTGGTAATCAAACTCCATGACATTGTGGCAATCGTCACAAATCAGAAAGTACCCTTTATGCGCTTTATCCGCATGCGCACAACCAAGATACGCATTCATCGATTCCACTTTATGGATCAGGCCCGCCGCCAATAAAAAGTCCAACGCGCGATACACAGTCGGTGGCGCCGAGTTAAAGCCTTCTTCCGCCAATTTTGCCAATAATTGATACGCGCCCAGCGGTCGATGACTTTCCCAGATCAGCTCCAACGCACGGCGGCGCACTTTCGTTAAGCGCTGACCTTGCTGAACACACAAGGTTTCTGCCGTGGCCAATGCACTGTCAATACAGTCGTTATGATTGTGGCTCGATGACTGGTGTTCGTGTTCGTGCTCGGATTGATGAGGCTCTGTTGTTTTCATTAAAACGCCCTTCCTGCATTGCTTATATAGCTCCAAATCATGGAGCTACTGATAATAATGAGCGCCAACGCCGCGATAAAACCAAACGCGCGCGACACTCGTTGACGCCAAACCTGATGTTCATGACTGAGCGCAAAACCCGTGTCCCTGACAAACACACTCACGCCCGCCAACGACGCCACGGTAATCGCGGTGCCCAAGGCCATTGCAAACGTCGCCACCAAACCCCACACAAAAATGCCCGCGCTCAGCGAAAATAACAGCACCAGCACCGCTCCCGTACAAGGGCGAATCCCTACTGCGGCGACCATCGCCCAAATACTGCGGCGTGCCGTTTTGGCTTCTTGTTCATGATGCGAGCAACACGCATGGCTGTCGTGCGCATGTGAATGGTCTGGTTCATGATGATGTCCATCAAGGTGATCATTGGAATGGTCGTGACCACAACCCGACTGGCCACGTAACAGACGCACCAAGATCCACACACCGATTAAGCCCACTGCCGCAAAGCTCGCAATTTCAAAAAAACGGCTAATTTGCATGGCTTTGCCTGCTAAAGAAAACACTTGGCTCAACACCAAAATCACCGCAACCGCCATGACCGCCTGCACGCCTGCACACAAAAAGGCCAAGCTGATGCCACGACGCAACGGTGCTTTACTCGCCAACATATACGCCGAAATCACCGCTTTACCATGACCCGGGCCAGCGGCATGAAATACGCCATAAAAGAAACTCGTGCTGATCAAACCCCACAACAAAACCGGGCTGCCTTCTTTACTGATAGAGCGCACCAGCGACACCAACTCGCGGTGAAAACCGGCTTGCTGAGAAATGATCCATTGAATAAAGTCCTGATACACCGGAAAGTCCATCGCAGCGTACAGTGGCGAATTCAAGAATAGAAAAGACAGAAAGAAAAAAGCGACGTTCTTCGCCATAATTGGCTCTCACTACGTGTTTGGTTAGATTTTGTTATGATATAACAAGTCAAACCCAAGGAGAAGCCACCAGGAAGAAACGCCGCATTTAGTGCACTAAAAGCCAGATCCGTAAGAGATCTCGCGGTTTTTTAGCTTAATACTGGGTTTAAAAATCCCATCACACCACTCATAAAGATCTGCGCCGCCATCGCGGCCAAAATCAAACCGGTGATTTTAGACAACACATTCAATCCCGTGCGCCCGAGCATTTTTTCGATGAACGAGCCGGAGTACAAAATCAACGCCAAGGTGCCCAGCGCCAACAACAAACCGCACAGGCCGATGATCAAATCCCAACCCTTCAGCTCCGCACCATAAACTAGAATCGTACCAATGGTTGCCGGTCCAATAATCGTAGGCACTGCCAGTGGCACAACCGACACATCGTCTCGTTCTTCGCTCGGCATACCGACCGCGTGATTGCGCGTACCATCTTTTACTAGGCTCAGCGCCGACATAAACAACAGAATCCCCGAACCGATACGGAACGAATCCAACGTAATGCCCAAGACAGAAAACAACGCACCGCCGAAAAACAGCAACACCAACGAAATCGCCACAGAGGCAATAATGGCTTTGTTCGCAACCTGCTTTCGCGACGCCGACGATTCACCGCGCGTTAACGCCAGAAACATCGACAACACAAAAAACGGTGCGAACAAAAAGAAAAACTTAATCCAAGTTGAGATCAATAAACTCATTTAAACAAATCACCAGAGAAGCATCGAGCAAAGCCAAACACTTAATTATTTAAAACCCGACGTCATACCGTCGAAACTCACTCAATTTACGGCACTTATGGCGCGGTAAATACGCATCTGAAAATCGCCTCTGTGTAAAAGCGCCCAGATGGGGGAATTCTAGCAAAGAATCAAAAAAATGAGAGCGAAATAACAAAAAATCAGAAAAAGAAAAGCCAGTACAAGGTCGCCCTTTGTACTGGCTTAATTCACATGATGAACGAGAACTTAATCGGTTTCTTTGGCCGTATTGAAACGCCCAAGCACCCAAGTGAAAAACACCGGAACAAACAACACCCCTAAGAGTGTCGCCGATATCATGCCACCGATCACACTCACACCCAGAGAATGCTGACTCGCGGCGCCAGCGCCCGTGGCAACAATCAAAGGCACCACGCCTAAAATAAAGGCCATGGACGTCATAACGATAGGGCGGAAACGCAACTTGGCGGCTTGGATCGCGGCGTCTTTGAGTGTATAGCCTTGCTGATAAAGGTCTTTGGCGAACTCCACAATCAAGATCGCATTTTTCGCCGACAATCCTATGATCGTAATAAGACCGACTTTGAAATACACATCATTCGACATGCCCATTAGAAACACCGCGGCCACTGCGCCCAGCGCACCAATCGGAATAATCAAAATCACCGACAGCGGAATCGACCAGCTTTCGTACAGCGCCACCAGCAGCAAGAAGACAACCAGAATCGAAATGGTCAACAACATAGGCGCTTGCGAGCCTGCCGCTTTTTCTTGATAAGACAAGCCGGTCCATTCGAAACCAATGCCTTTAGGCAACGTACTGATAATACGCTCAAGTTCCGCCATGGCTTCGCCTGAGCTGTGACCCGGCATTGGGCTTCCGAAAATTTTGTACGCTGGGTATCCATTGTAACGAGACACTTGAACGGGCCCGATTTCCCATGCGGTTTTAGCAAAAGAGCGCATGGGCACTAGGTTGCCTTCATCATTCAAGACTTGCAGTTCCAATACGCGCTCTGGCGTCATGCGATCGGCAACATCCGCTTGAACAACAACGCGCTGCAAACGCCCCGCGTTGGTGAAATCATTCACGGAGGCGGAACCATACGCGGTAGAAACCGCATTATTGATCGACTCAAAGCCGACACCCAGTGCCGTCGCTTTTTTACGGTCTATATCAATTCTCAACTGAGGCGCGTCTTCTAGGCCTTCCATCATGGCATACGCAATGATTGGCGACGCATTCGCTTGACCTAGCAGCGCATTACGAGCATTGGTTAACGCTTCTCGACCAACATTGCTGCGGTCCTGTAAACGTAATGCGAAACCGCCCGCGTTGCCCATGCCTTCGATTGGCGGTGGCGGAACCGCCATTGAACGACCGTCTGTCAGGCTGCCAGCAAACTGGTTATACGCCATCGTTTCATCGCCCAACGATTGCTCACGCTCAGACCATTCTTTAAACGTCGGGAACAGCAGTCCAGCATTCGCGCCCATACCAGAGAAACTAAAGCCCATAATGGTGATGACATCTTGAACCGCTTCGCGTTCTCCTAACGCGTGCTCAACCTGCTTCATGGTTTCGTTTGTTCGAGAAAACGCGGCACCAGCAGGCAGTTGCAGATCAACAATCATGTAGCCTTGGTCTTCTGTTGGCACAAAAGATTCTGGCAACCGCACATAGGCATAACCCAGCCCGATAATCAGCACAAGATACACCAACATGAATCGACCCGGACGACTCACCAGCTTGCCATTCAATGCAGAATAACGACGGGTCAGCCCAGCGAATCCACGATTAAACCAACCAAAGAAGCCCCCTTTTTCATGATGTTCTTCCCGATTGACAGGCTTCAACAACGTGGCACATAAGGCTGGCGTAAACGTCAGCGCCAACAGTCCAGACAACAGAATAGAAACCGCAAGCGACATAGAGAACTGCTGATAAATAATCCCAACAGAGCCGCTCATAAACGCGAGCGGCACAAAGACCGCCGACAGCACTAAGGTGATCCCCACGATGGCGCTAGACACTTGCCCCATGGCTTTGATCGTTGCGTCTTTTGGCGAAAGGCCTTCTTCCACCATGATCCGCTCAACGTTCTCGACCACGACAATCGCGTCATCCACGAGAATACCAATGGCGAGCACCATACCAAACATGGTCATCATATTGACAGAAAAGCCAATGAGCGACATCACTGCCATCGTGCCCAAAATACACACCGGCACCACAATGGTAGGAATCAAGGTATAGCGTAAGTTCTGTAAGAACAGCAGCATCACCAAAAACACCAATACAATGGCTTCAATCAGTGTATGAATCACTTTTTCAATGGCGGCGCTGACGAATTTTGACGTGTCGTATGGGAACGAAATTTCGATGTCATCAGGAAAATTCATTTCTAATTCGGCGGCACGCGCTTTCACTGCTTTCACCGTATCAATGGCGTTCGCACCCGGCGATAACTGAATCGCGCCCATAATGGCTTTTCGACCATTTAAGCGTGTTTCAAAGTTGTAATCCTGTTTGCCCAACTCGATACGAGCGACGTCTTTCAGGTACACCGCGGAGCCATCCGCATTGCTGTTCAATACGATGTCGCCAAACTCTTCAGGGTCTTCCAAGAAGCCTTTTACCACTAGGCTCGCGGTGAGTTCTTGCTCGTTATCAGCAGGACGACTGCCAAAGCTGCCCGCAGGCACCTGAACGTTTTGGTTTCGGATGGCGTTATTAATATCTTCAATCGATAAGCCATAACTCAGTAACTTTTCTGGTGACACCCACACACGCATCGCGGCTTCTGTGCCGAAATACTGCAATTTCCCGACCCCATTTACGCGACGAATATTGTTGTTAATATTGCGTGCCGCATAGTCCGCTAGGGTCACAATATCCTTAGTGGCATCGTCTCCCTTAAAGGTCAGCGCATACACCATCAAAAAGCCGGAACTGGCCTGATCCACCTGCACACCTTGAGTGATCACGCTGCTTGGCAAACGCGCTTCGGCTTTTTTCAGACGGTTTTGAACATCGACCTGAGCCAAGTCGGCGTCGGTACCCGGTTCAAACGATGCGGTGATCTGTGCGATACCATTAGCGTTACTAGAGGAATCAAAATAAAGCAGCCCTTTCGCGCCATTCAATTCTTCCTCGATCACACTGGTGACCGAATCCACAAGCACTTGCGCCGACGCGCCTGGGTACGTCGCCGTGACCGTGATTTGCGGCGGCGCCACCACAGGAAACTGTGACACCGGCAATGTTGGCAAGGCGAGCAGCCCTGCCATCATAATAAAGATTGCCATTACCCAAGCAAAATTGGGCCGAGCAATAAAGAAATTAGACATGTATTAAGCCTCTAAAAATGTCTTAACCGTGACGATGAAATGAACCCTAAAACTAAGCATTAGAGGCGACTTTTACAGAAGCCGTTACCTTCTCACCCACTTGATACGCCGCTGTGTTATCAATGATGACCTTGTCCCCAGCCTGCAACCCTTCCGTAATCCGCCACAATTTTTTCCTCATGGAGCCGGTCACCACGGGACGAGATTCCACGGTGTTTTGGTCATTCACGACATGGACAAAAGCATGACCGCCATTGCCGCGCATCACCGCCCGCTGAGGAATTAAAATGGCTTTTGCAGAATGGTCTTGAACCGCTTCAACACGCACATACATGCCCGGCAGTAAGATTTTATTTGGGTTTGAGAACAGACCTCGCAACACAACGTTGCCGGTTTTTTCATCGACCTGACTGTCAGAGAACAGCAACTCTCCTTCGAAGTTCTTGCTGTAACCATCCAATGTCGCGATCAGTTTGGTGCTGTTAGAAGGCTGGTCTCCCTCAACAGGTTGTCGGTATTTCAGCGTGTCCGTAACGGACTGAGTGAAATCAACATACACAGGGTTAAGCTGCTGAATCGTCGCCATTAAGGTGGTGTCACTTTGCCCGACCAACATGCCTTCGCTGACATTCGCACGGCCAATTCGACCGGAGATCGGCGCTCGCACCGTGGCATAGTCAAGATTAAGCTGAGCACTCGCGACGTCCGCTTTTGCCGATGCCACCGAGGCACTGGCACTCAAATACGCCGCTTGCGCCGCATCAAAAATTTGTTTGCTAACCGCTTGAGACTTCACCAAAGGCGCATAACGATCCACCAATGCTTTTGCGTCAAACAACGTCGCTTCCGCCATCGCCAAATTGCCCTTTGATCGAGCCAGTGCGATTTTTAACGACGCCGGATCGATCTCAAACAGCACATCGCCCGCTTTCACGTCAGATCCTTCCATAAACGCTCTGTGCAAAACAATGCCCGGCACGCGCGCACGCACTTCGGCCGCACGAATAGGTTCGATTCGTCCTGGCAGAATCGCGTTTTCTTCATATTCAACTGGTTGTACCGCGGTCACCGTCGCTGCTCTTAGTTGTGCAGCTGGGCTAACCTGAGCCTCTGGCTCATCGGAAGTACAGCCAGACACAACAAGTAATGTCACCAAAACTGACGACAAGGTCAGCCCTGTTTTTAGAATTCGTATCATTGATTCATACCTTAAAAATGATTGCCTGACGCAGAAGAGAATCTTAAGATACTAAATAACACCAAATGAATCAACTTAGATTCATTTGAATCTTGTGTGTTTTTTATTTCATCTCGGCGCCATTCCAAGTAAAATGCCGCAATACAGGGTCTGAACTTAGATAAAAATAAAAATCGACCGTCAAAAATAATTTGGAAAAGATCATGGCTGAAGAAGAAACGAACCATACATTGCTGAACGCACTCGCACTTGCCTTAGTGGAATACCCACGCGCATCACTGCAAGAACTTGCCTGCGCCGTTGGCGTCAGTAAAGCCACCTTGTATCGTTTTTGCCGAACACGAGAAAATCTGATTGAAAGACTGATACAGCGCAGTATTGAGTCTTATCAAGAAGCCATTCGAGACGCCAACCTCGATACCGCCGAGCCAAGGGAAGGAATTCGGAAACTGCTAGAAAATTATTACGCCAATAAAGAGCTGACTATTTTCATCATGCAATTTTGGCAGCCTGCGTTAACAGAGAATTGTGCCTGTGTCGAAACACAAGGCATTTTGGATAAGTTCTTTTTACGAGGACAACAAGAAGGCTGTTTTCGAATTGATATCAGCGCCGTCGCCATGACAGAGTGCTGTCACGGCTTGTTCTCTGCGCTGATTGATGCAGAATTAAGAGGCCGAGTACCGAGAATTAAAGTCATCGATATCATAGAAACCATGTTGCTAGAAGGCGTCTGCACTCAGTCCTACAAGACACCTTAACCATCAGCGCTGACTCAAAGCGAGTTTGACACCAAAGCCCACCAGCAATAAGCCCGTTACGCTATCCATCACCTGCGCCACTTTTGGTCGCGCCAACCACACTCGCGCTTTGTGAACCATCAGCGCAAGAAACGTTTGCCACACCATCGCGATAATAAAATGCAGTGATGCCATAAAGAGAGATTGAACCAAGGCAGAATGACTTGGGTCGATAAACTGTGGCAAAAATGCCATGTAAAAAATAATCGGTTTCGGATTCAGTACATTCGACAAAAGCCCCTGACGAAAACTGCCCCACGCGGTTAAGGTTTTGGTCGAGCTAACGTCTTTAAACGTCATGCCAACGGGTTTCAACGCACTTCGAATCGCCTGCACACCCAAATACATAAGGTACGCCGCGCCAACCAGTTTGAATGCGGTAAACAAACCCGCCGATCCAAGTAAAATGACCGACAAACCCAACGCCGAGACCGTCGCATGGGCAAACAATCCCATGCAAATACCCAAACTGGTCAGAAAACCCAAACGCCAACCACCGGACGCAGCATTGCGCATCACGATAATCGTATCCACACCAGGACTCATGGTCAGAATGGTAATCGCAGCCAAAAAGGGCAACCATTGAAAATGTTCTAACATACAACTTCTACCTTGAAATACACGCTAAAATACACAAAAAACGACACTAACTCGGTCTCTTATTAAGAGCGACAACTCAGATCTACCCAAAACGCCACCGACGTTTCGGTCGCTTCACGCTCAACCGGCGTACAGGCTTCCGATAACGCCCCCGACAAACGCACCAAACCTTCTTCTAACGGTTCCATGGCAAAATACAATTCATCGTCGCCAAACGCCAAACTTAGCGTCGATGTCGCCAGATTTACCGGCTCAGGCAGCATAATACTCAACCGAATCCACAGCATTTGATCACGAATTCTTACGTCCAAAATTCGCACATTGTTTGGCACAAGGTCTGCGCCGTCTTGCTTCATTTTGATGAAGTAACCGTACTTATCAAAACTCTTCAAGGTGTCGATCATGTCGAGCTTTTCTTGTCCCGTTAACGCGCCATCGGCATCCACATCGTATTCTGCTATCAAACTGGTTGAGGTGAAAAGGTCCAAGCTCCATGTTGCTTCAAGGCTGTCGATCTCGGCACGTTCCACGTTGACGCGATATTGTGAATCGACCCAAACATGTGGGTGCGCCATAGCATGACTAACAAACAAGATACTGGTCAAAATAGTACCGACAAACACGCTGAACAAGGAACGGATCATAGGATTACACCAAAGCTGGCACGTAACGAACGCGCGCTTCTAAAATACGTTGAAGCTCTTTTGGATCGTGTTGCTGAGCCAATCGAACCGGATCGTGTTTTGCACCGTGCCACGCTTCTAAACGCGACAACCAAAAGCGCAGCGCCGCAATACGAAGCATGTAAGGCCAAGCCAAGGCTTCTTCTTCGCTGACATCACGTTCGTGCAAATACGCTTTTAATAGGGCGCGGTATTTTGTCATGTCCAATTCGCCCGTGGTGATATCGGAACACCAATCATTCACCACAATTGCCAAGTCGTACATCACCCAAGAGTGACAGGCGTTGTAAAAATCGATAATGGCAGACAGTTTATCGCCTTCAAACAGGGTGTTGTTGAAGAACAAATCGCCGTGAATCGTCGTTTTCGGAAGGTCTTTGTGTTTTGCAATAAACGCATCGAATTCTGCGATTTGTTCCGTTAACAATTGAGCTTGTTGTGGCTCTAATTCGGCCAAAATCGCTTGGCTCGTTTTATGCCACCACGCCACGCCGCGATGGCTGTCGCGATGCTCTGGGAAGTCTTCACCAGCAATGTGCAACTTCGCTAAAGCTTCGCCCATCAAACGACACGCGTTCACGTCGGTTTGCTTCAATTCGCCACCAGGAAAGCAATCGACAATAATAGCAGGACGATCGTTTACTTCACGTAAGCGCTCGCCATGAATGTCGATCAACGCCGCAGGCACGTTAAAGCCTTTGTGTTTCAAATGCGCGACCACGTCCAAAAAGTAAGGGACTTCGTCTAAATTGAATTCTTCAAACAAGGTCACCACGTACTTTCCCGTGGTGGTAATCAAAAAGTAATTGGTATTTTCTACGCCACCGGAAATGCCTTGAAACGACACCAGTTCACCCAAATAATAATCGGCCACCAAGGCCCGCATGTCGGATTCAGAAAGGGATGTGTAAACAGCCAAATTGTACTACCTATTTATTATCAAAAGATGACGCGAATATGAAAACGCCTATGCTCCACAATAAGCAAGGAAAGGTCAATTCGTTCCGTGTAAATCCGTCGTTTATTGCCCTGATTTCTCACCATTTAACCTGAAAAACAAAGACACATCTTCACAAAGAGACAACAAAGTTCGACGGTGAAATGTGTATACTTTGTGCATTAAGAAAAGAAACACTATGACTGAGGCTTTGATGGGCAATAAAGACACGCAAAATACGATTTTGATTCCTGCGACATACCGCTTATTGATTGTCACAATATTGGGCAGCGCGCTTTATACGATCTTATTCAACGTCTATTCGACCCCCTTTCTAATTCACGCATTCCAGCCAGGCATTATCGTGTTTCTGAACCTAGCGCTGATTGCCTATTTGCATAAAAACCCGCAAAAACACATTCACCGTGTCATCAACATATATGGCGCCATTTTGCTGCTGACGTCGGTGCCGAATACCTTGTACTTTGTCGTCGGTGCATGGCAAAGCGAATGGTTGTTCGTGGAAATGTTCCCGCCCATTTCTGGCATGATTATCTTGACCACCACCCTCATTATTTTGATGCTGCCAGAACGATTGACCAAACTGGTTGTGTTCACGTGGACGCTCAATGCGGCGCCGGTTTTACTGCTGTTACTGACGCACCCTGAAGAACTAAAAACACCACGCGGTTACGATTTACTCTTCCTCTTTGGCCCCGCCAGCTTACTCATTCTGCTGATTATTCCTTATCAACGCAGCCTTAAAGTCCACATGGAAAAAATCCATTTTGATCTACAGCATTCAAAATCGGAAGCGGAACGGGATTTCCTAACCGATGTATTTAATCGTCGCGGATTAAAGAGCTGGTTTAACACCGCCAATCCAAGTACAAAAGCCTGCGTATTATTGATCGACATCGATCATTTCAAAAGCATTAACGACCGCTTTGGTCATTCCATTGGCGATCGCGTGTTGCTTGAATTTGCTTCACGTTTGCGTACGGTTTACCAAGGAAAACATGGTCTGGCTCGTTGGGGGGGTGAAGAATTTGTGATTGTTTTGCTGAACCCAAAACCCAGCATGATCAAAGACATTGGCGAGCTTTTCCGCTGCTCTATCAGCAAATTGCCGTATAAAGACGTGGGTAAAGTCACCGCCAGTATTGGTGTGTCGAAAATAAGCGAAATGAAACACTTCACCTTGATGGTTGAACAAGCCGATTCTGCGGTCTATTTCGCCAAGGCCAATGGCCGAGATCAAGTGGCCTTATACAGTGACACGTTAGAAGAATCCGACACACCAGCCGATTAATTCGGCTTTAGACTGCAAAACGCATCACAAACACATAGAATAGACCTCATATTTGCCGATCAATAAAGAGGTCTTATTTTGGCTACGGATTCAACAAAACAAACATCCCCAATGGTCTTGGTAGACGGTTCGTCTTACCTTTATCGAGCGTTCCACGCGATTCCACCGATGCACACCAGCGACGGCCACCCGACCAACGCCACGCGCGGTGTGATCAGCATGATCCGCAGCCTAATCAAAACCTACCCAGATTCTCCGATGGTGATCATCTTCGACGCCAAGGGCAAAACCTTCCGCGACGAGATCTACAGCGAATACAAAGCACACCGTCCACCAATGCCGGATGATCTTCGTCCGCAAATTGAGCCAATCCATCGCATGGTCGAAGCCATGGGCTTGCCATTGGTCATTATTGATGGCGTAGAAGCCGACGACGTGATCGGTACTATTGCCAAACAAGTGGGCGAAGCGGGCCGCGAAGTCGTCGTTTCCACCGGCGATAAAGACATGGCCCAGCTGGTCACCGACAAAGTCACCCTAGTGAACACCATGAACAACACCGTCATGGACATTCAAGGCGTGAAGGACAAATTTGGCATTCCGCCCGAACTCATCATTGATTACCTTGCGCTCATGGGCGACAAAGTCGACAACATTCCTGGCGTGCCAGGCGTGGGCGAAAAAACCGCGCTTGCCTTATTGCAAGGTTTGGGCAGCATCAAAGAGATTTACACACGTCTTGACGACATCGCCTCCTTGGGCTTTCGTGGTTCGAAAACCATGAAGCAAAAAATGGAAGACAACAAAGAAATGGCCGAGCTGTCTTACAACTTGGCGACCATCAAATGCGACGTGGAATTACCGTTTAATTCCCTCGAATTGAAAAACAACGACGCCAACAAAGACGTCTTAAAAGAATGGTTCGCCAAGCTGGAATTCAAAACGTGGCTAACAGATCTAGACAAAGCGCCAAGCGTGGAAACGGCCAGCGACACGGTTGGCAATGTTTCCCAAGAACAAAGAGACGGTCAAGTCAAGACACCAGCGGCGTCTGACCTAGTAGCCAACTACGAGACAGTGTTAGACAAAGACGCATTCAATGCTTGGCTAGAGAAAATCCAAACGGCCGAACTGACCGCATTCGACACGGAAACCACCAGCCTAAACTACATGGCAGCAGAATTGGTTGGCGTGTCTTTCTCGGTGGAAGTGGGCATAGCGGCTTACGTGCCATTTGCCCATGACTACGAAGGCGCGCCAGAACAGCTCGATCGCGCTTGGGTGCTCGAACAGCTCAAACCTTGGTTGGAAGACGACAGCAAAGCCAAAGTTGGCCAACACCTAAAATACGACGCCAACGTACTGAACAACTACGACATTACCTTACGTGGCATCGCGTACGACACCATGCTGGAATCGTACGTGTACAATTCCGTCAGCTCTCGTCACGACATGGACACACTGGCGAAAAAATTCCTCGGGCACACTTGTGTGAGTTTTGAAGACCTTGCAGGCAAAGGCAAAAAGCAAAAAACCTTCAATGAAATCGATCTAGAGCAAGCCGCCTTTTACGCCGCTGAAGACGCCGACATCACCTTGCGCCTTCATCAAGCGATTTGGCCACAAGTCGAAAAAACACCCGAACTGGTGAGCATTTTTAAAGACATCGAATGCCCACTGATTCCGGTCTTGGCGAAAATGGAACAAACCGGCGCCTTGATCGACCCAGAATTGCTGCACCTTCAAAGCGCTGAAATTGGCGCCAAGCTGCAAGAACTCGAAATCAAAGCCCACGAACAAGCAGGCGAAAGCTTCAATCTCAGCTCACCAAAGCAACTGCAAGTCATCTTGTTCGAGAAACAAGGCTTGCCGATCATCAAGAAAACGCCAAAAGGCCAGCCGTCTACCGCTGAACCTATCTTGCAAGAGCTGGCATTGGAGCACGAACTGCCACGCTTAATCATGGAACATCGCACACTGTCTAAGTTAAAATCCACTTACACCGACAAACTGCCCGAAATGATCCAGAAAACCGGCCGCATTCATACGTCGTACCATCAAGCGATTACTGCCACGGGCCGTTTATCATCGACTGATCCGAACTTGCAAAACATCCCGATTCGTAGCGCCGAAGGCCGTCGCATTCGCCAAGCCTTTATCGCGCCAACGGGCTACAAGCTCATCGCAGCCGATTACTCACAAGTCGAATTGCGCATCATGGCGCATTTGTCGCAAGACAAAGGCTTGCTCGACGCCTTCACCAAAGACGCCGACGTACACAAAGCCACCGCCGCAGAAGTCTTTGAAGTCAGCTTAGAAGAAGTAACAACCGAACAACGCCGCCGTGCAAAAGCCATCAACTTCGGTTTAATCTACGGCATGTCTGCGTTTGGTCTTGCCAAGCAACTCGGCATCAGCCGTCCAGAAGCCGCGAAATACATACAGCGCTACTTCGAGCGTTACCCCGGCGTACAGCAATACATGGAAAACACCCGCGAAGGCGCGAAAGAAAAAGGCTATGTGGAGACCATCTACGGTCGTCGTTTGTACCTACCGGACATCAAAGCCAGCAACGCCATGATGCGCCAAGCCGCCGAACGCACCGCGATCAACGCGCCGATGCAAGGCTCCGCCGCCGACATCATCAAACGTGCCATGATCAAGATGCACCACTGGCTAGCCGACACCGACCTAGACGTGAAAATGATCCTGCAAGTACACGATGAACTCATCTTCGAAGTCGCTGAAAAAGACCTAGACGCTGCCAAAGAAAAAATCGTCGACATCATGCAGAATAGTAGTCAGATTGACGTGCCTTTGCTTGTGGAAGCAGGGATTGGGGATAACTGGGACGAGGCGCATTAAGCGCCTCTAGCGTCAAAACATAAACACATCAGAGGGAACTGAATGTATAACAAACCATGGCTCAGTTACGAGCAACAACTTGATAAGCTCGTTGAAAATGGGCTTATCATTGATGATAGGAACAAAGCTCTCTCGTTTTTGGAAAGAATTGGGTACTACCGACTCAGCGGCTATTGGTATCCATTCAAACAAAGGTCTGAACTTTGCTGCCTGTACAACTCAGCAATAAAAAAGCCTAATAAAAAACAAAAACGTGCAACAACATTAGTATTTGACCAGTTTATTACTGGGGCTAATTTCCAAAGTGCTGTCGATTTGTATATTTTCGACAAAAAATTAAGGATTTTTGTCTTAGATGCTTTAGAGCGTATTGAGGTCGCTCTTCGGGTGGATATATCTCATACTCTTGGAAGAAATAGCGCTTTCGCCTATTTAGAACCCGACCACTTCAAAGATGTATTTAGCAAGCAAGTCGATGCCAAAACAGGTGTTATTCCACAGCATGCTTGGCTACAAAATCACGCCAATCTGATATCTCGCTCTAAAGAAGAGTTCATTCTGCACACAAAAGAAAAATACGGTTTACCCGTTCCTATTTGGATCGCTTGTGAAGTATGGGATTTCGGCACATTATCTCGACTCTTCAAAGGAATGCTACCTGAGCAACAAACCATTATTGCCAATAAATACGGTATAACTAAGGGCGAAACACTCGAGTCATGGCTACGCTGCTTGAACTATCTACGCAATGTATGTGCGCATCATAGTAGGCTTTGGAACCGAAATATGATCGAACAACCAAAACAAGATGGGCTAAAGGATATTAAGCATTTCACTGATAACTTGAGCCCTCATACTCTTGCAAGACCCTTCCTACAGCTTTGCATAGCTCAACACCTGCTAACAAAGATCAACCCTAATTCCACATGGTGGGAGCGCTTAAAAACACTACTTAATGAGTTTCCTGACATAACAGAACAAGGTATAAATTTGGAGGCAATAGGAATGATTGAAGGCTACGTAGAATGGAATTGGCAATAAAAAACCCCTAAGCAGATCAGTTGCAAGCAACATCACTGAAAGGGGCCGTGTTGAGATCAATTATGAACCACAAGTTCATTTTGTGCAACGGTGGAACGATTACTCTAGATATAAATGTCAAATTATTATCAAATGTAAGATGACAATAATGCACGACTGGCTAGCCGACACCGACCTAGACGTGGAAATGATCATGCAAGTACACGATGAATTGATTTTTGAAGTAGCTGAAAAAGACCTAGACGCCGAAAAGAAAAAATCGTCGAAATCATGCAAACAGCAGCAAAATAGACGTACTACTATTTAGTCTTTGCGTTAAAAAGATCTGATTAATTTGAAACCAAGCGAACAAAATACCAACTAGAAATGGACTCAGCATGTCAAAAAAGATGAATTGCGAAATACGTTTGTATGATGTTTTACATTGTGGTTTGTATGAAACTACGGAAAAAGGCCACCGCTCAACCAAGAGTGGCGCCAAACATGTGCTGCCATTCCCAGATTTAATTAGAGACCTTAAGCACTTTGCATTCGATCAAGGACTAAAATTAGCACAAACCTCTACCTACTCCAAATCTGCCGACTTGATGCCAGCTTATTGTGCAGACTTTCAGCAGGGCAATGACTCTTATCTCTTAGCTTTGTGGAACGAAGTACCTGCAGGGGAGGCTGGAATTCAATCCCTTGACGGAGCAATGGCTAGCAAGTCAGGAAATATTGCCGTGCATACTCATAAAATTGCGGGGACAAGTATCCCAGGCTTTATGACGTATTTCTGGTTATTACCAAAGAAGGATAAAATAGCGGCAGTAATTCTATGGTCAGATAAACGGCCAAGTACACCTATTGGCACTCTACAACTTAATCACTACATTAAATCCTTTATAGAGAACAAGTGCTGCCACTTAGTAGATTACACTGACAATAACGGTAATAAATGCACCGGATTTTCAGATCAACCTCGTCCAACATCAGGTAAGGATAATCGCGTACCAAACGCCAGATTAAAGCCTTTCTGGGCAACTCAATATGCCAAATCCCAAGCCGATTTGAATCGTTTGAGAGCTAGCTGTGATAGTATTACGTCAGTTATGCGAAACATTAAACTTATGGATGTAGAAGCAGAAACAAACGGTGAACTACTGAACGCTTTTAAAACTATTTTCAAAATCCCTCCGAAAGAATTATTGAAAACTAAGAAATTTCGCATACAAGGCCCGGTAGATGGACTCAGTAATGCTGAGATCAATAATTTCATCTATGAGTATGAGACAAACGGTCATCATGATGACTATAATATGGGGTTCAAATTGCCTAAAGACCCAAGCCCCATTTGGCTTTCTGGCTGTTTCGAAAAGTACAGTGACACAGTCATCGTCAACATGCGAGCGAATGACGGTTATCCCGATGTACATAGTTTGTTGGGATCTCTTAAGCTAAAATTCAAAATGATTTAGCTCAGCGGAGTTAGCTATGTGCCACTTATCTAAAATATTGATATATATCAGCTTGGTGATTTTGTCCGCTACAGTCTCATGTTTGATTTCTTTTGAAATCAAAGCCGCTACCATGCTCACTTTAGTGGATAAGTTAATCAGCGTTTCTTCCATCATTTTCGCTATCATGGGCGTTTGGTTCTCTGTGTCCAAAGTTGAAATTGAGCAGAAAGTTAAAGAGGCATCGAGTAGAGGTGATGGAACCAGCGCAGATAAAGCCATTGAACGAGCTAGGTTTTTAGTCATTCCAATGACAACTAGTGCATTAGCCTTATTAATGTCCTTGATTTTTTACCTTGGTTATTACTTACTGCCATTTTTTACGTTGAATACGGGGGTTATTGCCGTAGTAAAATGGATATCCTTTACTTCTATCATTTTTGGCTACTTAGCAATAGCTATTAACACTGTCCCAGTGTTTCTATCTGGCGGAATATTCCTTTTAGATTTACTAAACCTTCGCTCTAGCGAACTACAAAGGCGAAATGAACATGGAGTAGAAATCAAAGATGACGAATAAATTGCACTTTGACCATTAATAGACCACTAGTAATTGAGACCAAATGAAAATTAAGTCCTTCAGGGCAATTGGGGGCAGATGAAAATTTAATCCATCTGACTCGCTTTTCTACCGCGCTTTCTTGGCGTCACTCGCCTACCCGTTAGCTTCTCAATCTCTTCTTTAAAGCGTTCGTTTCCCAGTGCCATATCTGAATGCGTAGCGGATCGAATCCGTCCGAGTTCTTCTTCTGGGATGTGGTATTTGTATAAGGCTTGGTAACGCTTCCCTCGCGTTTCCTGCTGCCGACTAAGCTTGAGATAAAGTTCATGTGGTTGCCAAAGCTCACTTTGTAGATCCAGTGACTCCTGAGCATGAAAACGATAGCTCGACCATTTGTAGTCAGCTGGATGAGCGACCATATTCGCTCTAACGGGATTCAGTTCGATATATCGCTGGCAGATAAAAAAGTATTCCTTAGCACTGATGACACAAGATTTAAATCGCCCTTCCCATAATGTGCCAGTTCTTTGGTAGGTGTAGTTGAAGTAACG
>NZ_AYOZ01000013.1 GCF_000508165.1 Marinomonas profundimaris
CGTAGGTTCGAATCCTGCTCCCGCAACCAATTAGAATCAGTCTAGTTTGGTTACATGATTTTATCTTATATTTCTGAAAATAAACTATATAAATCAATAGTTTAACTTGTCGCGGGACGGAGCAGTCTGGTAGCTCGTCGGGCTCATAACCCGAAGGTCGTAGGTTCGAATCCTGCTCCCGCAACCATTTCAGTTAAGATCGTAGGTTCACTTTTAAATTAAGATAAGTGCTCCCGCAACCAAATATTCAGAAATACATTACTAAAAAGTAAGCTATATCAATAGTTTAACTTGTCGCGGGGTGGAGCAGTCTGGTAGCTCGTCGGGCTCATAACCCGAAGGGCGTAGGTTCGAATCCTGCTCCCGCAACCATCTCAGTTAAGGTCGTAGGTTCACTTTTAACTTAAGATAAGTGCTCCCGCAACCATTTCAGTTAAGGTCGTAGGTTCACTTTTAAATTAAGATAAGTGCTCTCGCAACCATCTCAGTAAAGGTCGTAGGTTCACTTTTAAATTAAGATACGTGCTCCCGCAACCATCTCAGTAAAGTTCGTAGGTTCACTTTTAACTTAAGATAAATGCTCCCGCAACCATTTCAGTTAAGGTCGTAGGTTCCCTTTTAAATTAAGATAAGTGCTCCCGCAACCATCTCAGTAAAGATCGTAGGTTCATTTTTAAGTTACGATATACGTCCCTGAAACTACCTTTCAAAATTTCTTCTAGATCAATTCTAAGATCGTGGATTCACTGTTTAATTAAGATAAGTGCCGCCTCTACGGATTCTTATTTCTATCTCACTCAACACTCCGAAACTTTCCAGTCATTTTTAACGTTTGTTTTATGCTTTTACGGCTTTTACGGCTTTTACGGCCTTTTGCTTATATATCTCTCTCTTTTACTCGAAAAAACGGTGTCGTGAATCTTCTGCTAGGTTGTCCTATTTTCAGGTTTTAGGCCTATCTAGGCTTTACTAAACACCGATTAGTATTAAAATCTGCTTCTATAGAAAGTTATGACGCGTAGTAGTGGTTATATTTGTAGTGCTTGGCTATATTGAAAAAGATTTTTTTTACGCGTAAGGAAATCATGACGTTAATTGTGAAGTTGAGAGCTTATTTCGATGATAGAAGTAGTGACGAAAAATAATGAAATATTGAGAGTAGACAGTATTGATGGGCTCATGAAAGATGCTCATGATTTTAATTTTATGCATTTTATTGACTACAAGCCCAATGAGCTAAAGTGGATTACGGACGAATTTGGCATAGACTTTGAAATTATGAATCATTATAAAGATATTGAGATTAGTTCTCATTTTTTGGAAGATGATACACAAGCTGCTCTGCATATATCTCTGCCTTTTTACAATAGCGGTATGAAGTTTACAGAAGAACCAATATTTTTCGTTTTATCTGAGAAAACGGTATTTATGTTTACGAGTTCTGAATCAGATAAGTTCTTTGGGAAAAACTATAAAAACAAATCAACTATTATTAAAAACCTTTCAGACCCATGTTTGATATTTAAAGCGCTTATTGAATTTATTTCTGATTTGTACGCGGACATAACTGAAAATATAACCAAAAAAATCAAAATTCTTGCCAATAGAATATTAATAGAAAAACAGTACTTAAACTCTGATACGGATGTGACGACAGGGCTTAAGTTCAATAATTTATTACTTAAAGAGTCACTGATGGAAACAAGGCGCGTTTTTTCCATGTATAAAAAAAGTAGGATGGAGCGCATTTACAAAATCAAAGAGACGGTTGAAACTGAGCTAAGTGATCTTAATGTTGTTTCTGAACATATTCAGTTCAATTTTGATCGACTTGACGACTTAAAAGAAAATATTTCAAATAAAATTGAAATAGAGCAAAATCATATTTTTAAAATACTGACAATCACGACGATGTCTATATCTGTACCTACGCTTGTCGCTGCAATATACGGTATGAATTTTGAAAACATGCCTGAACTAAAAGCTGTTTATGGTTATCCTATTGTGATTGTGGTCATGCTTATTAGTATTTTATGTCCGCTTATATTTTTCAAAGTGAAGAAATGGTTTTAATCATATTGGTCCTAAATTCAGATGATAAATAATAAAGTGATAGGCTTGTTGTTTATACTTGGTAAGCAGTGCGAATCTTGCTGTCACTAGTATTTATTAAAGCCTGATTACCATGCCTTGTTACGAAATCTCTATCCGGTCTTAAGTGAAAAAATTCCTAATAGGCCTAGGGGGTGAAGTAAAAGAAAATACGGAAGACATGGAATTACAGGATTTTTTTGGCAGTCTTAGCCGTGTAGTAAATGGTTGAAGATAAAAAAGCCACCCGTATTTAATATGGATGGCTTTTGTTATTTTCTTGCTCAGGCTGTATTAGAACGGGTAGTGTTGGCTCGGATCTTCAATGGTGATCCAGCGTAAATCCGTGAACTCAGCGATTCCTGCTTTGCCTCCAAAGCGGCCGTAACCGGAATCCCCAACGCCACCAAAAGGCATGTGTGGTTCATCCGCTAAAGTGGGGCCATTGATATGGCAAATGCCACTTTTAATTGCGTTGGCGCAGGCCAAAGCACGATTGATATCTTGAGAGAATACCGCGGCAGACAACCCGTATTCGCTGTCGTTGGCGACCTGAATGGCTTCTTCATCACCATTCACTCGAATAATAGACTTAACAGGACCAAAGCTTTCTTCGTTGTAAATACGCATGTTGTTAGTAACGCCGTCGAGTAGTGTGGCAGAAAATATTGAACCATCATTGTCACCGCCGCAGGCAAGTTTTGCCCCCTTGCTTACCGCATCATTGATCAGCTCATGCATTTTTTCTGAGACTTGAGGGTTCACTAACGACCCCAATACCACAGCATCACGAGGATTTCCCCAAGGCAGCTTAGATGCTCTGGCCACTAGTTTTTCTACAAATTCATCGGCAATTTTTTCATCGACGATGACGCGTTCGGTCGACATGCATATTTGTCCTTGGTTCATAAAGGCGCCAAAAACAGCGGCGTTCACGGCGCCCTCAATATCCGCATCGGACAAGATAACCAACGGTGCTTTACCGCCAAGTTCCAATAAGGCAGGTTTTAAATTTTCACCCGCTAGACGACCGATAATACGTCCTACAGGGCTGGACCCTGTGAAGTTTACATGACGCACTTCTGGAGCTTCAATTAAAGCTTTCACGACACTTGGTGCGTCACTTGGGTCATTTGAAATTAGGTTGATCACACCTGCTGGAAAACCGGCTTCTAGGAAACAATCGATAATTAATCGATGAGTCAGAGGGCAAAATTCCGAGCTTTTAAAAATCACGGTATTGCCACACGCCAGCGGCGTAGCAATGGCTCGAGCCCCTAAAATGATAGGCGCGTTCCATGGTGCAATCGCCAAACAAACGCCTTTTGGTTTGTTCACTGACATTGCCAACGTGCCTGGTTTATTGGAAGGAATCACTTCACCGCCAATTTGGGTTGTCAGAGCCGCGGCTTCACGAATGTGACCTGCAGCCAGCATCACGTTAAACCCTGCCCAAGGACCTGTTGCACCGGTTTCGGTAATCATCGCGGCGATGAAATCGTCTTGCTTGGATTCCATGATGTCGGCGGTTTTATTTAATAAATTGCGACGTTCTATTGGACCTGTTTGCGCCCAAGCAGGAAAAGCGTTTTGCGCCGCTGTCGTGGCCGAGACAACATCGTCTAGTGTGGCAGCCGCGGAAACTGAGGCGACAGCGCCAGTGACTGGGTCTAAACGAGAATATTCTTTGTGGTTACTGGCTTTTAGGTCAAGACCACCGATGCTTAATAAAACCGTCATAATGTGTTTCCTTATTTTAAAAGTTACGTTTCTATACGTTATATTTTTTAAACTATGCTTGTTATAAGTTACGTTTTTGATAAACCAAGCGCTTCGACTGTCACGGAAGCTTCCAGTCCACCATCCGCTGCGATGTTGTTGCCATTTACCCAGCGAGCGGCGTCTGAGCAGAGGAATAAAATAACCGGCGCGATGTCCGCCGGTGTGCCCGCACGACCGACTCGATCCACATCAGAATTGACGCGCTGATCGCCAAGTACTTGGCGAAATTGTGTCAGAATTGGTGTTTCGACTGGACCCGGTGAGACGGCATTCACTCGGATGTTTCGTGATTTAAACATCGGTTGATGAGCGGCCAGCATGGTCCAAACTAAGAGTATTTCTTTTGAAATGGGGTAACCGAGTTCATTGGGAATCGCAAAATCTTCCATCAGTTTGCTAGGCTCTGGAAAGCCACTTAATTTCGCCATCACTGAGGCGCGCTGTGTGTTTTCACGCCAGCCGTATCCCGCCATTGACGCCACGTTAATAATGCTGCCGCCCGTTCGAATTTTGGTGGCCAACCCTTCTGAGAGCGCTTTTAAACCAAAGAAGTTAATCGCTAACGTCAGCGCCGCGCCACCGGTCCCAGAAACACCAGCGACATTACACAGTGCATCAATTCCGTCAGGAAGTGCATTGACGATTTCATCCACGCCTGCTTGAGTCGAAATATCACCCTGCAAAAACGTACCGATCGAATGACTCGGTTTGACAACATCGATGCCGATAACATCCGCCCCCATATGCGCAGCAAGTTCTGCGGTATGTTGGCCAATGCCGCTTGCAACGCCCGTCACAACGATTATTTTTCCGAATAACATCATGATCTCCTTATGTGTTTTTAGATTTTGTATCAACAATCAATCCGGTGACTTGATAGCCGACCGGAATCAAGGTGATACCCAAGCGGTTTTCAATGGCGCCCCAAAGGCCTTTCGGCAAAAATAGAGAGCAAAACATAGCCACAGCACCCAAACCGACGAGATACCAAACGCCCGTACTGGCAAACCATGTTTCTACCGCAAAGAACAACAGCGCGCCCAAAATGGCGCCTTCAAATCGACCTAATCCACCCACAAGCACCATGAAAATCATGTACGCCGTCCATTGAACCGAGAAGTAGGTTTTAGGTTGGAAGGACGATGCTTGGGCAAGCCACAATGCGCCCGCTAATGCCGTACCAAAGGCAGCAAAAATGAAGAACCATTTTTTGACTTTTTCCGCATCCACGCCGATAGAGTCGGCGGCTTCTTCGTTGTCTCGAATAGCTTGCATAGCAATGCCAGCGCGCGATCGAAGAATAAAGAACAAGCCCAGCAACAAACCTGACATGCCTAGCAGCGCAGAGAGGTAAATCAGCGTGCGACGGGTCTCTATGTCAAATTGGTTGAGCGCGATTAATGAAATGCCGGTTTCACCTTGAATCAAGGGGTCAAGGTTCACCAATAAGTGACCGATCGACGCGAGTACCCACATGCCAATGGCAAACTCGCCCGCTTTTAACCGCAACATGAAGGTGGAAATCGGCCAACTAAGCAATCCCACTAAACACGCCGCCATTAACAAAGCCGCAAAAGGGGAAACACCCAAATTAGTAATACGAATCGTGGCGTATGCCCCTAAGCCAAAAAACAATTGCTGACCAATGGAAATTAAGCCACCAAAGCCCGCCAGCGTATTCCACATTGCCGCCATGATGATGTAAATGAAGAGCACCGTTAGGCGTTCCATGACGTTATTAGACGCCAGCATAGGCATCATGATCAGGACAATAAACAACACAACGATGATGAAAATAGTCGCCTTAGAATAGGCATTAGAGCGTTTTATTTTCATAGAGAGTCTCCCTTATGACGACGTTTAATCAGCCAGTGTTTGAGAGAGAAAACATTGCTATTGAGATAAATACGGGCAAACAAAAACATCAGAAAGACCAAATGCCCACCTAATAAAAAACCTTGCGGGTGAATGAGTGCACCGACACTCTGTGCAATCGCCAGAATAATGCCGCCCATGAACACGCCCCACAAAGAGCCTGCACCACCAATGATGGTTGCTTCAAAAGCAAACAAGAGTTGAGGGCCGCCAGCATACGCATCGAACGTGCCACGCAAGCCAAGCGCGGTACCAGAAATGGCCACCGTCATCATGGCAATGGCGGCGGATATACCGGCAATTTTTCGAGAGTCGATACCAACCAGCCCTGCGGTTTCCGGGTCAAATGCGGTGGCGCGTATTTGTCGTCCTAGTGGTGTAAAACGCAGCACCAGATCCAACCCGCCGATCACCACAATAGCAGTGAGCAAAACGATGACAGGGAGCTTACCTACCCATAACCCAAAAATTTCATAAGAATCCCAGCTTAAATCGCCAAGATAAGGCGCCAGCGAACGGGTATTGGCACCAAATTGTTGGAACAACAAATTGTCGATCACAATGGCGAGGCCAAAGGTGGTTAGAACGGGTAACAGTTCTCCGCCTTTTGTTGCTCGCTCTAAGATGACGCGTTGCAGTAACAATCCCACCACCGCCATGATGGGAAGTACCATAAGTACCGAAATAAAAGGCGACAGCGCGAGTGCATCGGTGATTTCCCAAACTAAATACGCGCTTAAAATGGCCAGCGAGCCATGAGCCAGGTTGATGATTCGCATGACTTGAAACATAAAGGCTAGGCCGCAGGCGACCAAAGCGTAATAGCCGCCGAGCAAGATGGCTTGTACCAGACTATTGATCATGACGCCTCCTGTTGAGTGGCTTTATTCAGGCCAAAATAAGCTTGAGTGATTTCATCGCGATGGGTATCGGCGGTTAGCTTATCGAGCACGATACGACCTTCAAGCATGCAAATTGCTCGCTGAGAGAAGGTGATGGCACGTTCTAGGTCTTGTTCGACTAACAAAATAGTCGTGCCAGCGTCGCGTAAACTTTCGATCGAGGCATACACTTGATCGACCACCAGTGGCGATAATCCCAAGCTTACTTCGTCTAAAATCAGCAGTTCGGGATTCGCCATGAGTGCGCGGCCAATGGCCGTGGCTTGTTGCTCGCCACCGGATAAACTCCCCGTTTTAGAATGGCGACGTTTCACCAAATTGGGAAAAGTGGTAAAAATGCGTTCAATATCCCAATCGCCCTGTCGCTGAACGGTCTTGCCCAGCAACAGGTTCTCTTCCACCGTCATCTCGCTAAACAAACGACGGCCTTCTGGCACGAGTGATAAGCCTTGTTGAACGCGCGTGCTTGACGAGGTGTCGGTAATGTCTTGGTCTTTAAAAGACACGCGGCCCGAATAAATGGGCAAGGCACCGGCAATGGCTTTGAGAAAAGTGGATTTGCCTGCGCCATTGGCGCCAATTAGTGAAACAATGTCGCCTTGAGTGATCTCGATGGAAACGCCCTGTACCGCGCGGAACTGTCCATAACGTACGTCTAAATTATGCACTGACAGCATGGCTGGCTCCTCCCATATACGCTTTCATGACCTGTTGATTCGACATGACATCGTCAGGCGTGCCTTGGGCAATAATACGACCGCTGTCCATGCAAATAAGTGTTTTGGCCACGCGTAATAAGATGTGTACGATGTGTTCAATCCACACGATACCAATGCCACGCTCACGCAGCGTCAGAATGGTATCCACCAGTTGCAGGGCTTCCGCGTCGGTTAAACCGCCGCCAATTTCGTCTAAAAACAGCAGCTTTGGTTGGGTCGCGAGCGCCCGAGCCAGTTCTAAGCGCTTGCGATCGAGAAGGCCAATGCTGTCGGCTTCCCGATTTGCCAACGGCAACATGCCGCACAGTTTGATCGATTCAAGGGCGATGTCGTAGGCTTCTTCACGGTTACTGGTGGCAGAATGAATGGCCGCCACAAAGACATTTTCAAACACGCTAATACCTGAAAAAGGCTTCGGGATTTGGTGTGTTCTCACTAAACCTTGCTTGGCACGTTGTCGTGCGGGTTGATGAGTAATGTCTTGATCATTGAGTTTTATCTGTCCACTGGTGGGCGGTTGAGCACCAGACAGCACGCTTAATAGGGTGGATTTTCCGGCACCATTAGGTCCAACGATGCCAATGGCATCGTTGGTGTCCATGGTGAAATCAATTCCATTCAGCACTTGCACGCGACCAAAAGACTTATGAATGCCCGTCGCTTGAAGTTGTGAGTATGGCGTTATTATCACGATAGAATTCCTATTAACGGTTGTACTGAAGTAACGTGTGAGTCACAGGAACATTCGTGTCTGTGACGTTTTCAGTAATCACGTAATCGAGCTTAAATTTGCCGGTGCCTTTTACCCATTGCGCGCCAATGATGGGGCCGGAGGCAACATTGGGAACAGGGCCCGAGGTGAAGTCAACTTGGCCGCCAATTGTTGTGACATTGAGCTTTGCGATGGCATCCCGCACGGAAGTACGAGACATAGGGTTTTTGGACTGCTTCAGCGCTTCTGTACCAGCATCAAATAACGACAATGTGGCACCCAGTTGCTGAGTCCATTGCTCGCCGGTTTGCTTTTCCCACAGCGCGGCTAATTCTTCACCATTTTGACCCGTTAATGGGGACGTATAAGGGAAGGTTTTGTGCCAATAAGCGGCAGACGCAATCTTTGGTCCTAACGACCCTAATACTTCAATATCGGAAGGAAAAAGTCCGGTTTTGGCGATTTGGATGATTTTGATTTGACGATGCAAACCCTGTTGCGCGGCTTGTCGCCAGAAGGCTGCGAAATCCGGTGGAATAGGGAAAGAGTTGATGATCTCAACACCTTCGGATTTAAACAGCGCGATTTGGCTGGAAAAATCTGACGTACCGGTTTCGTAAGCGCCCGGATCAATCACCGTATAACCTGCTTTTTCAATACGCGGCTTAAGCACAGCGCGAATGGCGTTGCCATCGGCATCGTTCGGGTACATTACGCCGACTTTTTTGTTGGTATCGATCAAAGACCATTGAGAAAGGTAAGTGCGATAAAACTCGTCTGTGCCAAAACCAAAATGGTACGTCCATTTGAATGGGCTGGCTTCGCCGGGTTTTGCACCGCGCCCATAATACCAAGCTTCCCAAGGCATCACGGTTGAGATAAAAGGAATACCTGCGGCTTCACTGGCGTCGGCAACGGGGTTGATTACTTCCGGTGTTGAAATTGCCAACATCAAGTCCACATCTTGGTTAATCAACTCTTTGGCAAGTTGCGACGCTCGTGCTGGATCCGACTGGCTATCACGATCGATGATTTCCACCTGATAATGTTTGCCCGCTACCGTCATACCATTCGCTAACGCGAGGCGCGCTTGCTCTAAAATAAAACCATCTGTTTTACCAAAACTGGCCAAAGGGCCGGTTCTTGGACTGATAAAACCGATGCGAATGGTGTCGTCATCTTGCGCTGCGAGCATCTGACCGGTCCACATCAAGCTGCCGGCGGTGACGGCGCATAACATGAGTTTGGTTAAATTTGGCGCAAAGGGGGCCAATAGACGTGCTTTCATAAGAACCTCTTTTTATTTTTGTTGTTTGAATGGTTTGTCTTGAACCGCGTTATTTAGAACGGTTTAAGTCTGATGAGAAACATCAAGGGGGAGCGACGGTAATCCATCGCACTTCAGTGAATTCGTCCACACAAGCGTTACCGCCGAAACGACCATAGCCGCTCGACTTGAGCCCACCAAAAGGCATGGCAGGATCGTCTTTTACGGTAGATGAATTAATGTGGCACATGCCGGATTCAATACGGTTCGCCATGTCTTTGGCGAGCGTGAGATCGTTGGTGAAGATGGACGCGGCCAGCCCATATTCACAATTGTTGGCGACGGTAATGGCTTCTTCTGGGGAATCAACTCGATAAATACCGGCGATTGGTCCAAAGCATTCTTCTGAGTAAATGCGCATCATCGGCGTAATGTGATCCAGCAAAGTGGCATCAATAAATTGCCCTCTACGTGGTGTGCCAGCAAGCAGTGTGGCGCCTTTGTCTAGAGCGTCTTCGATGAGCGCAGATAAACGAGAAGCAATAGAAGGGCTGGCAACAGGTCCAAGCTTAACGCCGTTACGTCGAGGGTCGCCAGCAACGAGATCAACCATCATGCTTTTAAGAATGTCAATAAACTCATCCGCAATGGCTTGCTCAACAATAATTCGATCTGTCGCCATACAGATTTGGCCCTGATTTAAAAAAGCGCCATAAACGGCTTCTTTTGCGGCCAATTGTAGGTTGGCGTCTTTCAACACAATAAGAGGCGATTTTCCGCCTAGCTCTAAAAGGCAGCGTTTTAGGTGTTGGGCGGCAAGTCCCGCAATGATTTTTCCAATGCGCGTCGACCCGGTAAAGTTAACCCGTCTTACAGATGGGTTCGCGATCAGACTTGCAATCACTTCTTCTGAATGCTCTGGCGCATTGGTCATCACGGAAATAACGCCGTTCGGAACGCCTGCTTCATGCAGTAATTCGGCGATGAGTGAGTGTGTCGCAGGGGACAATTCAGACGCTTTTAAAATGACACAGTTGCCAAAGGCCAAGGGGAATACAACGGCGCGCATCGCCAGTACAATCGGAGCATTCCAAGGCGCAATGGCAAGACAAACACCAACGGGTTGGCGCACAGTGTATGAATCCAACGCATCCATTTTTGAGGGTACGAAAGGGTATCTGAGCGCCAGCTCCACGGCGGCCTCAATGGCTTCTGCCGCTACTTTTATATTGAAATCGACCCATTCATGAATGGCCCCAATTTCTTTTAACATCAATTGAGCAAAGCGATCTCGATATTTCGGCATTAGGGCTTTTGCGTGACGAAGAATGCGCGCTCGTTCAGTAACGTCGGTTGTCGACCATGTATGAAAGTTAGCCACCGCAACGGACGCCATGTGTTCTGCGTCTTCGCGTCGACCGCATGCCGCACGAGAAGCGACGAGGTCGGTACTTGGGTCTAACCTGTCAAAATAACCGCCTGCAATAGCAGGAGTCGAGCGACCGTCAATGAATAAATTGATGTCAGGCTCGGTTGTCAGGTCAATATTGTTGTACTCAATACTCAATTTTTCACCCTTACCATTATTAGATTTTTTGTCGGTAGCTGAGGAATTTTTAAAAGATTAACAGCTATCCACGCTACCAACATGTCAAATTATGGATTAATCTTGTCAATTTCTGGTTTATTCTAATAAATTAACCGAGGAGGATGCTTATGCTGACCAATATTATTGGTTCTATGGTGCGCTTTGAATCGATTCAGCCGGGTTTACAATCTCGAATATTCAGCACGGGAAATGATAATTTCACCGACTTTAATTTGCTCGGCATTGTTCAGCGTGGCGACGTGTCGGTTTCGATGGAAGAAATGCATCAGGTGACGGAATCTTCCATTTTTTGTCTTCCTCATAAGAAACAAGCCAAAGTGTTGGTGCCGCCAGGCAGTCAAATGTGGCTGTTAGGTTACAGTGATGAATTGATTTCCTTGGTGACAGGATCCGATCTCGACAGCGCGAAATTGGAAGTCTTAATGCGACAGTTCACCATCACGAATTGCGATAAAAAAGACATTGATGAAGCGTTTTTGCCGCTTTTACGTTTATTAAGTGCAGAAATAGCGGTAACGAAGAAGCGCTCACGAACGGTAATTTGCTCGATTATTCGTATCTTACTTATCAGTATTTATCGACTGAGCAACATTGAATCCATGCGATTAACGCATTCACCAGATGAACTAATATTGCAGCAATTTCGTCAGCTGGTGGAAGTCGAATATCGTAATAGAAGGGCAGTGTCTTACTATTGTCAGGAACTGATTATGACCTACGATCGCTTGCACGCTATTTGTCAGCGCAACCTCAAAAAGTCCCCTTTGCAGCTGATTAATAACCGCGTTTTGATAGAAGCGACTCTGAGATTGAAAAAGTCATCGGATTCGGTGCAAGCGATTGCCAATAGCTTGGGTTACAACGACGCGAGCCAATTTAGCCACTTTTTTAAAAAAGAAACAGGGCTCTCTCCTAGCCAATTTAAACGGAATTATGCAGAAAAAGGCGGTGGTCACACGGAACATGTCATGCAAGATTTTTCCGATTGGCCTTAAGAGGTAACATCCGTTATAGCGCAGGGTAAGAGGGTGTTGGTAGCCAACTTTCGGAACAATTAAAATATTAGGGCATGGTCTTTTATTGACACGTGTGGCAGGATTTTACGATGGTTTTTCATTTTATATTTCAAGTTGCAATACGCCATTTACTTGCCTATAGTCTTGCTTATTCGAAGTAGAGAACCTTGTTCATGCCACCATTTGTTTTAAATAACGTCAGTCTTTCAGCGAGAAAACACGGTATCGTGTGTTTGTTGCTGTTTGTGCTATCGCTATTTTCGATGGCAATGGCAACGAACAGTATGATGTCATCGGCTTCGAATATGATGTCTATGGAAACACACCAAATGTCGGACATGTCGGCCCATGATATGTCTTCTAATAGTGATTCTAGCTGCATGTCTGCTGCGGTTGACGACTGTTCCAGCCTGACATCGGAACACAATCACCAAAATTGCATGGACAATCATTGCAGTAGCTTTTCAAGCTTACTGGTCAGCTATCATTCGGATTCCGACAATATTTCGTCTGTTCACACGACGTTACCGTCTGAATCCTACGTTTCTACCCACCCAAATACGCCTTATTTCCCTCCGATAGTCCTTTCTTAAATTCGCTGTTTCACTCACCGCGGTTATTCGCGTTGAGGTTTTATGAATTTAACAATGAGTACTCGAGCCAATGGCCAAAAACAATCTTTTGGCATTCTGTCATGTATTACAGAGTGTCTATAGCCGTGATTTTTTCATCGGTAAAACGCATCGTATTGCCTCCGTTTCCTTATTATCGTTATTGCCGCTTGCTGTTAACGCAGAAGCGCTAAGCCTTCAGCAAGCGGTAGAAAAAGCCGTCTCACAAGATGATTGGTTGGTGTCCAGTCAGCAAAAAGAAAACGCCATGCGTGTGTTAAGCCAAGGCATGACGGCGCTGCCAGACCCAAAAATCAATGTTGGTTTATTGAATATGCCAACCGACAGTTTTGATGTAAACCAAGAAGCGATGACGCAATTTAATGTGTCGGTATCGCAGATGTTTCCAGCCGGAGATACCTTGCGTTTAGCAGGGGAAAAGTACACTGCACAAGGCGATCAGATGCCGTTGATGCGGGACAATCGTCGCGCAATGTTAGCGATGGAAGTGTCGAATATATGGCTAACGGCCTACCGATACGAAGAGAGCATCAAGCTTGTGAAGCAAAATAGAACCCTGTTTGAACAGCTTCATGAAGTAGTTGAAAGTGGGTATAGCTCGGCGTATGGGCGAGCCAAACAGCAAGATTTAGTACGCTCTGAATTGGAGTTGATTAAGTTAGATCATCGCCTTACGCAGCTTCGCCAAGCGAAAGAAAGTGCACTGAAAAAGCTGTCCCAATATATTCTTCCAACAATGATGAATCAGAACACAGCGGATCAAAACATCACGCTGAAAACAACGCGTGAACCCATCAAGTTAACCTCGTCGAATACGCTTACATCAAATGCCTTAGCGGCTCGTTTGAGTCAGCATCCATTGGTTCGTCTCGTAGACGTTCAATCCAATACCGCGCAGATAGACAAAGCGATGGCCGAGCAAAAATACAAACCAGAATGGGGCGTTACGCTGGGCTACGGTTATCGCGGTGATGACCTGAGCGGCAAAGACAGAGCGGATTTAGCGTCGATTGCCGTGAGTGTCAGTGTGCCGATTTTTTCGTCTCGTCGACAGGATGCTCAGGTGAAAGCCGCGTCCTTGCAAGTCGAATCCTTTCTTTCTGAAAAGCAATTGGTGCTGAATGAACTCATGGCCAAATACCGTGTTCTGACGTCTGATATTCGTCTGTTGGATCAACGCATCCGTCTTTATCAAACCAAGTTAATTCCCAGTTATCGAGAAAGTGCTCAAGCTATGTTAAATGCGTATACCAGCAACGATGGCGGTTTTTCGGATGTGGTTCAGGCGCGTATCGCGACATTGAATGCACACATCGAATTACTGGATATTCGTATCGAACGTTTCAAGCGTTTGGCAGAACTGAATTACGTGATGACACAAGGTGAAGAGGTAAAAAACACATGAAAGTAATCGGATATATCGGGGTGTTTGTATTAGGTGGTGTGCTTTCGGCTACGAGTTATCACTTTGGTCTTCAAGCATTTAATGTCATGAATGATGATATGAATAGCGAGATGAGCAGTGACATGAATGCGGGCTCATCAAACGCGAAAGGTGAAAAAACGCCTTTGTATTGGGTGGCACCAATGGACCCAAATTATCGCCGCGACAAACCGGGTCAATCGCCCATGGGCATGGATCTTATCCCTTTTTATGGCGCCGCTCAGGGTTCTGATAATGCTGGCGTTGGCACGGTGAGTATTTCGCCCGAAGTGGTGAATAACCTTGGTGTGCGAACAGGGAAAGTGTTTGAAGGCATGTTGAAACCTGACATTCGAACCGTGGGCTATTTGGCTTACAACGAAGACAAGATTGTTCATATTCATCCTCGCGTTGAAGGCTGGATCGAAAAGAGTTTTATAAAATCCAATGGCGACTCGGTTGAAAAAGGTCAGCCTTTGTTCGACCTGTATTCACCGACCTTGGTCAATGCGCAGGAAGAATTTGTCTTTGCGTTAGCGCGGAAAGACAAGCGCATGATCAACGCGGGCGAGGAGCGACTAAAAGCCTTGCAGGTGCCGAGCGATTTCATTCAAACGCTAAGAGCGAAGCGAAAAGTGTCTCAAACGGTACGATTCTTTGCGCCACAAAGTGGGGTGATTGATAACCTTGGGATTCAAGACGGTTTTTACATTAAACCAGGCACTACCTTGATGTCGATCGCGGATCTGAGTGAAGTCTGGCTGGACGCCGAAGTATTTGAACGCCAAGCGCATCGCGTTGCAGTGGGTCAAACTGTTGACGCCGTCATGGACTTCCTACCAGGGAAAACCTTCACCAGTAACGTGGACTTTATTTATCCGACGCTGAATGCCAAAAACCGAACCTTACGCGTTCGTATTCGTTTGGATAATTCAGAACAACTCTTGAAACCAGATATGTTTGCCCATGTGCGGATTGAAACCACAGAACCGGGTCAAAAACGCTTGATTCCAAAAGAAGCCCTGATACGTGGCGGCGAGCAAAATCGCGTGGTACTGGCATTGGGTGAAGGGCGTTATAAATCGATTGCTGTCGAAACCGGTGCTTTCGGTGATGATTACGTAGAAATCTTAGACGGCTTGGTATTAGGTGATGAGGTGGTGACATCAGCGCAGTTCTTGTTGGATTCTGAGTCCAGTAAAAGCTCCGATTTCAAGCGCATGAACGTAGACAGTCACCAGACGCCAATGTCTACCAGTGCTTTGTCTACCAGTGCTTTGTCTGTCAGTGATATGTCGGACAATGACATGTCAGAGCAAGCAGAACCAGAACCCGCTAACAATGTTTGGGTGGCCGCACGCATTAATCGTCTTGATGCGACAACGCGCATGGTGAATGTAAATCACGAAGCGATCTCAGATTGGCATTGGCCAAAAATGACGATGGACTTTGTGTTAGCGGATTGGTTGGAGTTGGATGAATTGCCAATAGGTAAAAATATTCAGCTTGAGATTACGCGTGAAAGCAGCGTGAAGTTTATTGTCACTGATTATTTTGACGCCGACACGGAGTAGGAGAGCATCATGATTGAAGCGATCATTCGTTGGTCCATTAACAACCGATTCATGGTGTTGTTGGCCAGTATTATTCTCGTTGGCGCCGGTTTGTATTCGTTAAAGAATACGCCAGTTGATGCGATTCCTGACTTGTCGGATGTGCAAGTCATTATTAAAACCAGCTATCCGGGGCAAGCGCCGCAAGTTGTCGAAGACCAAGTAACGTATCCGCTTACCACGGCGATGCTGTCTGTACCGGGTGCTCAAACGGTGCGTGGTTATTCTTTCTTTGGGGATTCATATGTCTATGTGATTTTTGATGAAGACACCGACATGTACTGGGCGCGAAGCCGAGTGTTGGAGTATTTGAGTCAAGTTGCGCCGTCCTTACCCAGCAACGCGAGGGCACAATTAGGACCAGACGCAACGGGCGTTGGCTGGGTGTATTTGTACGCTTTGGTGGATAAAACCGGTCAAAATGATTTGAGCCAGCTGCGTTCACTGCAAGACTGGTTCTTGAAGTATGAATTACAAACCGTGCCCGGCGTATCGGAAGTCGCGCCCATTGGCGGCATGGTGAAGCAATATCAGGTGAGTGTGAATCCCGACAAATTACGCGCGTTGAACATGCCATTGAGCCATATTCAAAATGCGATTAAACGCGGCAATCAGGAAGTCGGTGCGTCGGTCATTGAAATGGCCGAAGCCGAATACATGGTTCGAGCGTCGGGTTATATTCAGAGCATCGAAGACATCGAAATGATTCCGCTTGGCGTCAGTGAAAGTGGTACACCGGTGACAATCAAAGATGTGGCAGACGTCGGTGTTGGTCCACAAATGCGCCGAGGTTTGGCGGAACTAAATGGCGAAGGCGAAACCGTCGGCGGCGTGGTGGTCATGCGGTTTGGTGAAAATGCACAGAAGACCATCGAAGGCGTCAAGGCGAAACTGGAAACCCTGAAATCCAGCCTGCCAAAAGGGGTTGAAGTGGTGACGGTTTATGATCGTTCCGGTTTGATTGACCGCGCCGTGGAAAATTTATGGACCAAACTACTGGAAGAATTCCTTGTGGTGGCGCTGGTCTGTGTGGTGTTTCTTTTTCATGTGCGTTCTTCTTTGGTGGCGATCATCAGTTTACCCGTGGGGATTCTAACCGCTTTCATTGTAATGCATTGGCAAGGCATTAACGCCAACATCATGTCGCTTGGTGGTATCGCGATTGCCATTGGCGCCATGATAGACGGTGCTATTGTGATGATCGAAAACCTCCATAAGCACATGGAAAAGGTCGAAATGACCAAGGAAAACCGCTGGCAAATTGTCACCGCTGCGGCCACTGAAGTGGGTCCTGCTCTCTTCTTTAGTCTGCTGATTATCACCGTCAGTTTTGTGCCTGTGTTTACCTTGGAATCCCAAGAAGGACGGATGTTTGGACCCTTGGCGTACACAAAAACCTACGCCATGGCCGCGTCGGCGGCATTAGCCATCACACTCGTACCGGTTTTAATGGGCTATTTTGTACGGGGTAAAGTGTTACCCGAGCATAAAAACCCAATCAATCGCGCTTTGGTCGCGGTGTACATGCCGGCGTTAAAAGCGGTGTTAAGCTTTCCAAAAACAACCATCGTGGTGGCGATTGCTATTTTTGCTTTTGGTATGTGGCCGTTAAATAAATTGGGCAGCGAGTTTATTCCAAATCTAGACGAAGGCGATTTAATGTACATGCCAACGGCGTATCCGGGCATTTCCATCGGACAAGCCCGTCAGGTATTGCAGCAAACCAATAAATTGATTGCGACCTTGCCTGAGGTAGAAACTGTCTTTGGTAAAGTGGGTCGCGCGGAAACGGCGACTGATCCTGCGCCGCTGACCATGATTGAAACCTTCATACAGTTTAAGCCTCAGTCTGAATGGCGTGACGGCATGACCAGCGACAAAATCAAGCAAGAGCTGGATCAGATGGTGAAAATCCCAGGCATTACCAACGCCTGGGTGATGCCGATCAAAACGCGTATCGACATGCTTGCAACGGGCATCAAAACCCCTGTGGGCATTAAGATCGCAGGGCCGGATTTGAAAGTGATTCAAGGTATTGGTTTGCAGTTAGAAAAAATCCTGAAACCAGTCGAAGGCACGGCATCGGTGTATTCTGAACGTGTGGCGGGCGGTCGTTATGTCAACATCGATATTGATCGAGCAAAAGCTTCCCGATATGGAATGAACATTCAAGATGTTCAAGAGCTGATCTCATCAGCGGTGGGCGGTATGAATGTCACTAATACTATAGAAGGGCTGGAGCGCTACCCAATTAACGTGCGTTATCCGCAGGAATATCGAGATTCCCCCGAGCAGTTAGCCCTTTTGCCGATTGTGACGCCGACTGGTTTGCGAATCGCTTTGGGTGATATTGCTGATGTGTATGTGGAAGAAGGGCCGCCGGGACTAAAAAGCGAAAATGCTCGTTTGAATGGCTGGACTTTCGTGGACATTGAGGGTGTGGATATTGGCCGTTATGTTGAAAACGCGCAGAAAATCGTGGCAGAGCAAGTGCAATTGCCAGCCGGATATTCGTTAAATTGGTCTGGCCAATACGAATACATGCAACGAGCAAAAGAAAAACTCACGTATGTGGTGCCGCTGACATTGGCCATCATTATTGTCCTCTTATATATTAATTTTCGTAATTTTTCCGAGGTCGCCATCATTATGGGTACCTTGCCTTTTGCCATGGTGGGCAGTATTTGGCTGATGTATTTGTCTGGCTTCAACTTCTCGGTTGCGGTGGGCGTTGGTTTTATTGCGCTGGCTGGGGTCGCGGTGGAAATTGGTGTCATTATGCTGGTGTATTTGAATCAAGCGTGGTCTGAAACGCAGCGTAAATGCGCTGAAAAAGGCGTTTCACCGCGTGTAGACACGCTTTATCACGCGGTGCTTCACGGCGCTGGTATGCGAGTTCGTCCTGTGATGATGACGGCAGCAGCGATCATTATCGGTTTACTGCCGATTTTGTATGGCACGGGCACAGGTTCCGAAGTGATGAGCCGGATTGCAGCACCCATGGTTGGCGGTATGGTGAGCGCCGTCGTGCTGACGTTATTGGTCTTGCCAGCGGTGTATTTTCTCTGGAAAAAATCGTCGCTAAAGTAAGTGTGTTTTAACCGTAAATGAAAGCGCTGCAAAGGAAAAATGCCTCTGCACCGGGATCAAAAAAGTAATAATAAGCAATGAATTTCACATTAATCGATTTAACATGAATCAAACCATAAAAGGGCAATATTATGAGCAAACTAAAATTCGTACTTTCTGCGTTGGCAATGACCGCGTCTGTTAGCGTATTTGCACACGGTAAGATGATGGAAACTTACCCACAAGATGGCGCGATGCTAATGGATCAAGCACAGCGAGTCGAAATGCATTTTCAAAAGCCAATGCGCGTGGTGAGCTTGAAAGTCGTTGGGTCGGACAATAAACCGGTCGCGATTCAATACGACCGAAAAGCCAAAGCCACAGACAACTTTAAAGCGATGTTGCCTGAGTTAGCACCCGATAGTTATTCTGTTCAATGGAAGGCGATGGGAGACGATGGTCACATGATGAAAGGGTCTTATCATTTCATGCAGCATTAATGGTTTTCGACCCTGTATTTGACCCATAAAACGTAAGATAACGGAGGCTGTATGGCGTTAACGAATTGGGAAATTGCGCAATTACTAACACGTTGGTTGTTGTATTTTGGTGTATCAAGCGTGGTGGGTGGTTTGTTTGCGTTCAATTTGTTGCGCCATCAGCCTGAGTTTTTGCGTCGTATCAAAGGGTATGTTGTGACCGGTGTGCTGGTGGGGAGTGCGGCCACGGTGGCGTATTTCTTTATCTTAGTGGGTGCGACGATGGAGGAAGGGCTTTGGTCCATGTTTGATCCAGATATGGTCTCCATCTTTTGGGATTCTGCTGCAGGTAGCATTGTATTGGTCCGTTTGTCAGGCTACGCACTCGTGGCCCTGTCGTTGATTGTTCTTGGTAAGGCTTGCACACAAAATGCTTGGCCGTATTCGCCCCTGTCGTTGCTGATTGCACCGTTAGGTATTATCAGCTTGGTGTATTCCTTCTCCCTTTCTGGGCACGCGACGGAGCAAGCTTGGTATTACCAGTTAATATTTTTTATGCACATTTTAATTGCAGCTTGGTGGTTAGGATTGTTGTTTCCATTGTGGCTGGGGGGGCGCAATGCGACGGCGGATGCATCTAATAACGTGCTGGAATACTTCGGTCATTGGGCCGTGGTTGCGGTGTCGATCTTGTTGCTTTGTGGTGTTTGGATGAGCTATGAACTGACCGGATGGCAAGGTTTGCTGTCATCGGATTATGGCTTTTGGTTGTTCGTGAAGCTTGCTCTGGTTGCGGTGATTCTTGCGATGGCGGCGTATCATAAATTGCGTCTTGTACCGCTCATTTTAGAGCGTGGCAATGCGAATGTTATTCAAAAATCCATCTTAACCGAAAAGATTGTCGCGTCTGCGATCCTGGCGGTCACTGCCGTGTTTACCACCTTTGTTGGGCCGCCAATGCATTGAAGCCAAATGACGAGCCGAAGGTATTATCTAATCGACTCGTCAGGTGGCAAACGTTTACTGGGTTTTAAAAATATTTGCTTTGGTTTCGTAGGCTTTAGTGACGGAAGTGATGTTTTTACTGCTTTGTTGAAGGTTGATCATTAGATTGGACAGCGATTCAATGGATTTGGCGTTTTCGCCAATTTGATCGTTAATAAGCGAAATGACTTTTTCTTGTTCATGAGATTCTTTGGCAATCGTTTTACTGGCTGTCGCCACACTGCTTACCGATTGGGCTCTTTCGAACAAGGCTTTGGATATCTTATCGGCGTGCTCAACGCTGATCGACGTTCTTTCTTTGCTGGATTCCATTGAGTTGACAGTATTGTTGACGCTTCTGTTTAGGTTCTTTAGTACTTTTTCTATGTCATCTGTTGAATCGCTAGAGCGTTGCGCCAGCGTTCTTACTTCGTCGGCAACCACCGCAAAACCTCGACCTGTTTCACCTGCTCTGGCGGCTTCAATGGCGGCGTTCAATGCCAATAGGTTGGTCTGTTCTGAAATACTTCGAATGGAGCTAAGCAATTTTGTAATGGCTTCTACGTCAGATGTTAATGAGTTGAGTGAGTCTGCAACCGTCGATGTATTTTGTGACAATAGCGCCATATCTTCCATAATTTCTTGTGTTTTACTGCTGTCGCTTAAGATCCCTTGTTCTAACTCGCCAATAAGGTCTGCAGACTTTGAACTGCTGTGGGTGATTGATTTCATTGAGTGAGAAACATCTTCTGTTGAGGTGGCGACCAATTGCGCGCGTTGGTTACTCGTTACAACATGTCCGGTGACTTCTTCGCTGATTTTTTGAATCTTACCGCTGCTGGCAACCAAATCGTTCGCGATGCCTTTGTAGTCAGTGAACAAATTACCCAGCTTATCGAGGAGTAGATTAAACGCAATTTCAGCGTTTGATATAGGCTTGTCTAAGCGGATGGACAAATCATTGTTACTTGAGATGCGTTGAATCGCATTGGCAATTTTGATGTTTGAAGTTGATTCCTTTTTCATAATAAACGCCATGAAAATTAATAGACTTGCTTCTGAAATAGCAAACACACAATGAACCACCATCACCCATAGATTATGGGGTCCAGCAAAAATCATGACGGGTATCTCACCGATATGAACGCCAGCCATTTGAATAAACATAAAACCGATGTGATACACCGCAGTTGTTAGCAGCGCCGCAATGATTGGCTTCCAGCTTTGATAGATTAGAAAAACCACCATAGATGCAAAAATATGGAAGTGCATTTCAATCATGCCGAGTTGAGTTTGAATCAGCGCGGATGACGTTAGCATCATTAAAATGCCAGCTGAGATAGAAAAGGCGGTGTGGCCTTTGAAAAAAGTATAAGCAAGCTGAGTCAACGCAAATAGAGCGATTGAGCTCATCAATGCAAATGAAAATAACTTAGGTCCAACCAAACCGCTGATCAGTAAAATAGGAATTTGTACGAGTAGAAAACGATAAATGAGTAGATCGTTTTTTAGAGAGCTTTCAAGTGAGATGGTCATTATGAGTATTCCGGTTAATTTAATGCTGGTTTCATGTGTTTTTGATAGCAAGAATTTGAATAAGTTCCTAACGTGCGTAGGGCGTCTGTATCGATACGTTACAAAGCGGTATTTAGATTAAAAATAAGCCAAACATAAAAGGCTTTTTCACTTCATGGTGCTTGAAACAATCTAACACGACCCCCCCCCAAAAAAAACAGCATTAAGGTGGTGTTTTGAATCACAAAAAGACACAGGAAAAACAGCTGATTTGAATAAACAGGCGACTATTATTTAAATAAGCATTTTATGGTTTGGTTGGCGTTGCGAATGCATACATAGGTTTTTTTGTATGTTATTGTTTTATATAAATAATAATTATAATAGCTATGAGGTATCAATAAATACCATGTACAAACACTCAAAAATATTAAGCGGTTCATGGCGGCTACACTGGACTCATTGGGTTGTTATTGCATTGTCTCTGCTGCTTACTTTCAGTGCCTGGTTTATCACTTCTCAGCAAGTTCAACAGAAAACCAAGGCCCAATTTGATTTCCAAGCGGATCAAATAATTGAGTTAGTCCAAGAGCGGATGGCTAAGTACGAAGAAGCATTGTGGGCAGGCGTCGCCTTGCTACACGCTATGCCAAACAAGACGTCCCGAGATGACTGGAGAGTATTCGCCACCAGGTTAAAAATAGAGAGTCGATTCCCAGGGATTAATGGTTTAGGGGTTATTCACTACGTTTCAGAAGCATCTATGCCAGACTATCTGAATTGGCAGCGAGAAAGCATGCCAAATTACGCACTTCACCCGAAACATAATGAAGGCGAATATTGGCCAATTACCTATATTGAACCACTGGCCAGCAATCAAAAAGCCGTTGGATTAGACATGGCGCATGAAAAAAATCGATACAATGCGGCCAAAAAAGCGCGCGATACTGGTGAAGCAAATATTACCGGCCCTATCACCTTGGTTCAGGATGCTAAAAAAACGCCCGGTTTTCTCTTTTATGCTCCGTGGTATGGCGATGATCGATCTCCTATTCACGCTGTTAGCCAAGAAACGACCTTTTTAGGGTTGGTTTATGCTCAGTTTATTATGCATAAACTGATGGACGGTGCTTTAGCCAACACGAATCGTCAAGTGAACTTCAGTATTGATGACGGCGAAGAGGCGCTCTACAGTGAACTGAATGCAAACTCTGAAAACTATGATTCAAAACCGTTGTTTTTAGAAAAAATAGCCGTCGACATGTACGGTCGCCATTGGGTCTTTACAGTGCAATCCTCCAAGCTTTTCCGCGAACAACATTCACAAACGCAACCGATTATGATTCTGATCGGTGGCATTGTCATCGATGCATTACTTTTCTTTATATTTATACTCTTATCGCGAGCCAACCGACGTGCCGTCGCGTATGCAGATAAAGTAACTGAGGATTTAAAACAAAGTAATCAGGCGTTGATGGCTGCGCACAGTGATATTCAAATGCGTAATACCGAGCTGGTTGAAGCGAACAAAGACCTGGACCAATTCGCGTTTGTTGCCTCTCACGATTTGAAGGCCCCTTTACGAGGGATTAGCCAATTAGCGCAATGGATAGAAGAAGATTTGAAAGACAGTTTGACACCTCAAACGAGTGAATTTATGACTCTGTTGCAGGGTCGTGTTTCGCGTCTGGATAAGCTGTTAGACGCGTTGCTTAGTTATTCACGTATTGGCCGAGAAAAAGCCACATTCGAAACGTTTAATCTAGGCGGACGCGCCACAGAACTGTTTTCGTTTTTGAGTCCAGACCAGACCTTCGAGTTTCGTTGTGACGATGAAGTGGGAGACATTACAACAGTGGTTGTGCCACTTGAAATCGTCCTTAGAAATCTGATTGCCAATGCGTACAAACATCACCACAAAGACGCTGGGATCATCACATTTACCGCGAAGGTCAAAGACGATCATTATGTTATGACAATTGAAGACAACGGCCCAGGTATACCGCAAGAGCATCAACAAAAAATATTTGAATTGTTTCGGACACTCAAACCAAGAGATGAAGTAGAAGGCAGTGGTTTAGGCTTGTCGATGGTGAAAAAAATCTTAGAGCGTTATGGCTGCGAGTATCAGGTTGTATCTGATGGTAAAAATGGCACCACTTTCTGTTTTGATTGGCCTTCAGAGCAACAGTTGAAAGATATGTTAAGCAAACAATAATGCGCACATCGAAAATTAATAGGACTAGGTTGATAGCCTGAGTAGATTTATCAGAGGGAAATATGAATTTATTAATTATAGATGACGATGCAGTCGATCGAATGTCGGCTATCAGAACATTAAAAGATTCCGAGTTACAGCTAGAAACGGTCGATCAAGCCGTTTCAGCAGAAGAAGGGATAAGCCTAGCGTCGATGACGCGCTACGACATCATTTTGCTAGATTATCAGCTCCCAACTCAGAATGGCATTGAAGTGCTGCGTGAATTACGAGGCATTAAAGACTTTGCATCGGCCATCGTGATGTTAAGTCATAGCAGTGATGATGAGCTTGCGCTGATGTGTGTTGAAGCTGGCGCACAAGACTTCATTATGAAGAGTGAAATTACAGCACCTCGGTTGAAAAGAGCGATCCTTATCTCTGCCGAGCGATGTCAGTTAGAAAGACAGGTACGTGAAAGTCATGAAAAATTACGATACTTAGCAGAACAAGACAGTTTGACCGGACTGAGTAATCGTTATTTTTTTGATGTGGCGTTAAAAGACGCACTAATTCAAGCCTGTCGGGATAAAAGTCCACTGGCTTTACTGCTTGTGGATTTGGATAAGTTTAAGCACATCAACGACACTTTTGGTCATGTAGTGGGTGATGACGTGCTTAAAGAAATCGCACGACGACTTAAAGGCGTTATTGATGTTGGCGATAAAATATGTCGATTAGGCGGTGATGAATTTTCAATATTGGTTCATACGTTGGAAAATCCTAATCAAATTCGCTTGATGGTCGATCGTATTATTCAAGCGGTTTCTGCCCCGATGGAAATACAAGGTAAAACGGTACAACTGTCTATGAGTGTTGGGGTGGCAACGTACCCAGAATGCGCGACGGGTGCGGCAGAGTTGATGAAGTGTGCAGATGTGGCAATGTATCGTTCGAAAGGGTTGGGTGGAAAACAAGCTCAGTACTATTCCAAACGTTTCCATAAGCAAGTAGAAAGCCGGATACGCATTGAAAATGACTTAAAAACCGCCATCGAAAAAGATCAATTCATATTATATTACCAACCGCAAGTAGATGCAGAGACCTTTGATATAGTTGGTGTTGAAGCCTTAATTCGATGGGAGCACCCAGAGTTAGGTTTGATTCCTCCTGATGACTTTATTCCCATTGCCGAAGAGTCGGATTACATAAACGAATTAGGACGTTGGGTTCTGCATAAAGCCTGTGAGCAGTTTGGTCAGTGGATGAAATATCCTAACGTGGAGAAAATGACCTTCACCATTGCCGTCAATCTTTCTGCGCGCCAATTAAAAGACACTGGATTAGTCAAATATTTACTGGAATGCATAGAACGCTACCAAATCCCGCCAGAAAAGTTGGAACTCGAATTAACAGAAAGCAGCTTAGAAAGCAGTTTGGTCGCCTTGGCAATGCTTAAAAGCCTATCGGACCTTGGTGTTAAGTTGGCCTTGGACGACTTTGGTACAGGCTATTCGTCTTTATCGCACTTGAATAAATACCCATTCAATATTCTGAAAATTGATAAAAGCTTTGTACAGCACATTGAAAGCGAAGAGGAGGCAAGTCTATTGAAAGCGATTAGTTCGTTTGCTCATTCGTTGAATTACGAAACGGTTGCTGAGGGGGTTGAAACAGAGCTGCAGCGAGATATTTGTTGTCGACTTGGTGTTAAGCGTTTACAAGGCTATCTCTTCTCTCGACCTATTCCACCGGAAGATCTTGAGCGGAATTGGATTAAATAATTCCTCAATCATACTGAGCTAAGTTCTTTGCAGATCTTGGTTGAGTCGTGGTTTGATTTGAATTTTTAACCCAAAGAACCAGTGTCTTTAATAAGATACTGGTTTTTTTGTAGTTGGTTTTTTTGTAGTGAAAAGACAGGCGTAGGTTAACGCTACAGAAAGACGCCATTGACCAAAGAGCAAAGCAACCACATGAAAAGGGCATAATGGGCGCTGTTGGCAACAATGGTTCTTGTGGGAATGTGATAACGGCTGGTCATCAATAAACCGAGTCCGGTTAAGCCGCTGCTGCCTGCCGAAATGGCCCACGCGCTTAAAAACAAAAAGCCCAGTTGAGTCGTATCTGGGTTCAATGGCAATAACATGGGACTGGCGATGGCGATGCTCACCACAGGATGAATGCCAATCACCCCAGCCAAAATCATGCAGGCAAGAACGACTGAAAACAACAGCGCACTAAAAGTGAAATTGTCTAAATTGAAGTATTCCGGATAACTTAGAATGATTGCGCTAATGCCATTTGAAAAAATACCTGCGGCCAAAAATAAAGCAAATTGGCTGCCGATTTGGGGAAGTTTGTGGTTTACAAAGTGCGCTAAACTTTTGCGTCTTGAGTCGGTGCGCATTAACAAAATAGTGGCGCTGGGGGCGAGAATACAAATGAGCACGAGTATGCTGATATCTTGCCAAATGAAATGAAAAAGAATGACCGCTAACGCCAGAAAAAGTGGAATGAACAAACTTTCACGACGAATGGGGAAACCGTGAAAATCGCCTTTTGTTCGATAATAGGCTTCGGCAGTGGTGAAAATAACCGCAATAAATGCCATCGCAAGGCCAGGTACAAGTGTTTTTTGCCATTGCAATCCTGGCGCGTAAATCAAGGCGACGCCTGTGGCGACAAAAAATGGTGACCACCACGCCGCGGCGGCAAAGCTGCGAGTCAGGATCAGTTGTTGAACAGGTGTTAATTTAATGGCGGCTTTCATGCGATCGGCAAACACCATGATCACCGATAAATTAATCACCGCGCCTAACACCTGAACGCTCAGCGTGGTATTAAAAATGGCGCTCAACCCTTTGGGCAACGGTCGGTTTTTATCGGTCGAACTCGTGAGGTCTAAAAAGGACACCGCAACAAACATCGCCAACATGGGCACGTTCACGGCAAACACCTGTTGCCAAGACATCCAGATTCCTTTTGATCCGGCAAACAGTAGTGTCGCGATTCCAATGCCCATTAACCAAGACACTTGGCGTTTTGCGCTGGGTGCTAATGTGTGCCACATCGCAATGTTAGCGGCCCATGCTAGTAGCGTTGGTAGCAACACAGAAATACTTTGCGTAACGGACAGTAAATAAAAGATCAGCGTGCCAAGTACGAACCAACCAGTACACTTTTTAATGGAATCCATGGCGCGAGGTGAATCCTTTCCCAAAGAAGACGATGCTTGTGAGCCGATATACTAAGCCAAATAGCACCTAAAGTAAGTTCTCGCTGAAAAATAAAGTGAGCTTATTCATGGTTTTATCAAGGTGTTGTGACGCGGCACTGTCCTCGATATTTTCTGTGCTTGTGGTCACATGAATGGTTTTATTATGTGTTGTATGAGTTGAGAGATAAGGCAGAATCGTTGCGGAATAGGTGTTTATGTTTCTGTCGGATATTGGTCGAATCCGCAATACGCCAATCGAGTTGTGATCTTCTCCCAAATATTCACGAATAATACTGGCCATGGCACGAATGTCTTCCGAGCGATTAATATCAAGGCTTTTCAGTGCTGCCATGTTCTGACTCGATTCGGACGATGTGCTTTTCGTTTGAATGGCTGTCTTATTCGTCGTTATGATGGTGATGTAGCCGCGTTCTGCGAATCGTCTAGCATACAAAGTTTCTAATGAAAGCGCGTTTTGGTGACTCAGTTGGACAATCACAATGGTCGGATAATGCTGCATTTTATCGACGTTTTCTGGTGTAAAAATAGTAGCGGTGACGTCATTTCCCAAGAAACGATAAGTGACGGGGAAGGCGTGAATTTCGTCATTGATGCTCACCGTTATTTTGTGTTTCGGCGCAAGAGGGTCAGCCGATCGATGGTTCTCTAACAAGTCTGCGCTAACGACATACAGACAAACAAACAGAAAGACAAAGAAAAGAGAGATGGAAATAAAGTGTTTCAAAGACATTTTCTATTTCCTATAGAAAATAAGGACGACGCGTTCGTTGTGATAATTCCTGTACAGATCGCCCTATTCATGCTGATTAGCGGAGGAATAGGGCGAGAATTTTGGTCAATTAATCATTGTATTTTTTTAGGATATCACCAACGCGATCAATGGCATCGATGGCTTTTTCACTGTTGTTTGGTAGCGCTTCTGCCCAACGGCGTTGGTGCGATGCAAAGTCAGACGTGGTGGCCCACGCTTGAATTTCAGCGTCGGTTAGCTCTCTTGCAGAGTTGCCTTCCGCTTCGATGGTGCTAACCATGTCTGCATAGCTTTTATCCATCACATCGCCCAATAATCCGTAAGCGTATTCTGCCGCGCGGTTGAACGCGTGCTGGTCTTTTTTATCAAGCTTTGCCCACACATCGTTATTGATCGCGATAATGTACAAATGGCCTAACCAGAGTTTTTGAGAAATCAGTGAGTGTTTTGCTGTTTTATGCAAATCAAGGTTATAAGCACTGTCGATATTCACCAAAATACCATCCAAATGACCGTCTGATAATGCGTCATAGACTTCTGGGCCCCAGTGCATTCTGACTGGTTCTGCGCCCGCGCTTTTTAGAAAATCTAAATGCCAGAAGCTCGCAGAACGCCATTTCTGATCTTGGATTTGCTGTAAATTAGGCAAAGATTTCGTGCCAAAAAAGCTCGCCGGAAAACCCGTTGAAAGGAAAATAGGGCGAATATTATTGTCGTCTAACTCTTGGTTGAATTCTGGTACTTCATCGTATATTTCACGAAAAAATTTAACTTGTTGGGCGCCAGAAGGGCCAACTGGGAAGCCTTTGAATATTTGATGCAATGGCATTTCTTTGGCTTTGTATTCTGGAACGATAACGCTGATGTCTGTTTTCCCAGAACTCAAGGAAGGCAACGCCTCATAAGCGATGGCCAATTCACCATCCCAATGGGTTTCAATTTTGAGTCGACCATTGGATTCCCTTTCTACCGCAGGGAAAAAAACGTCATTAAGAAAATGCATTCTCATGCCGTTCAACGGTTGGTGGTCGCTGTAAGTCAAAACGGTTGGCGCTTTGGATTGAGCGTGTGTCTGCGCTGTGCCAAATAAAACACAACCAACGGTAACAAGTTTGGCGATGGTCATAATCGAGTGCTTGATCATGGTAATTCCTCAGGACAGTGATTAAATAAAGTAAGAACAAAAAACATTGTCATTAGGTGGTTAGCGAACGAATTCGCAAGGCCACCGCGTGCAATATTTAAGATGTACTCACTTTATCAAAGCGATCATGTCACTAAACTGACGTGTACCTTACTTTTTTGTCAGAATCGAGTGTTCTGGTTGAATGGCCAGCGTGAAACCAAAGGTATTGATTCCATTCTGACTGGTAGCAAACACAGAGCCCTGATGCATTAACGCGACGGCTTTCACAATAGAAAGCCCCAAACCATGGTGAGTTCGGCTGTCGCCTCGGGAAGAGTCAACACGGTAAAACCGTTCAAATAATCGATTGAGGTGAGTGTGTTCGATCGGCGTACCTTGATTGGAAACTGAAATAGAAACATGATGGCTTTGTTTTTCGATGGCAACCACAACGGTGGATTTGACGGTCGCGTATTGCACACAGTTGCCTAACAAATTGGCCAAAGCACGATGAAACAGGCGATGGTCGATACAGGCGACAGCATCGCCTTTTATCTCAACGTGAAGCGCACTTTCTTCTAGTAAGGGTTCCATGTAATCGACGGTTTTTAGGGCCTCTTGCTGTAACGACACCTCGGACGTTTGCGTAGCGGCTTCGCCGGCTTGCGCATGAGACAAAAACAACATGTCATTCACAATGGTTGTCATGCGTTCCAATTCTTCCAAGTTTGAACCGAGCAATTCTTCTAATTCTTCAATGTCGTGTTGATGGGAAAGGCTCAATTGAGTTTGCCCAATAAGATTCGTAAGTGGGGTTCTGAGTTCGTGTGCCACGTCTGCGTTGAAGCTTTCAAGTTGCTGCCATGCGACTTTCTGGCGATCGAGGACGCCATTGAATGACGCCGCCAAGGCAAGTAATTCATTCGGTAGATTTGTGGTGTCTAAACGTTGATCGTAATTCCCCGCCTCCAGCTTTTCGGCTTGTGAACTGAGTCGTTTTACTGGTTTCATGCCCATTCTTGAGATGGCAAAGCCCAGCAAGGCCACCAATAAAATCCCTAAAATACTGATGATAATCAGCGTACGGGTGAACTCATTTAAGGTGCCAACATACGCAGTTGAGTCAATGGAAACGGCAAAACGTAAGGCGGTATTTTCGCCATCAAACGACGTAAATGTAGTGTATAAGTAGCGATCAGACGACAACTCGTTATCGGATGGAATGCGAGTAAAACCGTTGTTAGAAGGAATTTGGCCTAAGTCAGACAAGCTGTTATCGCCCAGTAAAACGGTGGAGTCTGCATCAAAAATCCAATATTTCACTCGACCGCCTTCGGCTTCGGTGAGTTCCGCGAGTTTTTTGTCTAACCGTTGCCAGGCTTCTGGTGATGCACGGGAACCAATCCAAGGTTCAATTAAATTGGCGCGGAATATCAACTCATTGTGCATTTGCTTAGTGAGTGAATCGTCCAGTGATGACCGAAGAAATAGTCCGTAAACGGATAAAATCAACACCGCGCACAAGGCAAACATGACGGATAGTCGGCTGGAAATAGAGGTGGTTTTCATAAATACCTTGGGTTCAATGCTAGGATCTTGCTTCAAGAACGTAACCCATACCACGAACCGTATGGATTAATTTTTCAGTGTAAGGCGAGTCGATTTTGGTTCTGAGTCGTTTTATCGCCACTTCGACGACGTTTGTATCGCTGTCAAAATTCATGTCCCAGACCTGTTCGGCAATCATCATTTTGGACAAGATTTTGCCCTGATTTCTGGCCAACAAACACAACAGTGAAAATTCTTTCGCGGTCAGCTCCAAACGGTCTTCGCCGCGTTTAACTTTTCGTGCTAATAGATCGAGATGCAAATCGTCGATGTTCAGATGCGTGACTTCGGTGCCATCAGTTTGGTTTCTTCTTAATAGCGCCTGAATGCGAGCAACCAGTTCACTTAACGAAAACGGCTTACATAAATAATCATCCGCGCCATGTCGTAATCCTTTTACGCGTTCTTCAACCGACCCTTTTGCAGACAACATAATCACCGGCGTGTTTTTGCTTACCCGAAGTCGGTCTAAAATACCGTAGCCATCTAGACTGGGTAGCATGACATCCAGAATAATCGCGTCGTAATCGTATTCCATTGCAAAGTGTAAACCGTCTAAACCATCGGCCGTGACATCGACATTGAAGCCCAACTCCTTTAATGCACGCTTGACATAAGAGGAGGTTTTTTCTTCATCTTCAATTAAAAGTAATCTCATGCTCATTCCTATTGGGCCGATTGGTGTCGTCTTGTTGCATTATTCTAGTGCTTCGACGCGAACTAAGCATGGACATTTTTCTGACAATATTGTCAGAAAAGAGCGGAAGTGTTTTTTTTGCGAATTTATAAAAAACGCCACACACAAACAAAAAAAGATAATACCCCTTCTAAGAGCATCGATTTACATTCGACTGACTCCATACAGGAGCTCGTTCACTTAATAAAAATAACAAGGAATGACAAGATGAAAAAAATCGTTTCTATGAGTTTACTCGCCACCCTTTGCGCGGCGACTTCACTTCCTGCTTTGGCCGCTGGTGAAAAGATCGGTTTGTTAATGTCTGACTTGCGTTTAGAGCGCTGGCAGAAAGACCGAGACATATTCACTTCCGCAGCAGAAGCCATGGGCGCAAAAGTCTATACCCAATCTGCAAATGGTGACGTCACTACTCAAATCTCCCAAATCGAAAACATGATCTCGCGTGGCGTAGATGTGTTGGTTATCGTGCCTGAAAACGGCGAAGTGCTAGGCAATGTGTTGGCGGAAGCGAAAGCGGAAGGCATCAAAGTCTTGGCGTATGACCGATTGATCAAATTTGCTGACATTGACTTGTATGTGTCTTTTGACAACATCCGAGTGGGTGAGATGCAAGCCGAAGCACTATTGAAAAGAAAACCGACAGGGAATTACTTTTTGATGGGCGGTTCGCCAACCGATAACAACGCAAAAATGTTCCGTCAAGGGCAAATGAACGTGATTCAACCGGCTATTGATGCGAAACAAATTCAGATTGTTGGCGATCAATGGGCAATGGGTTGGTCTGCTGAAGCGGCATTGAACATTATGGAAAATGGTCTAACCGCCAACGCCAATAAAATCGATGCGGTTGTGGCGTCCAACGATTCCACCGCGGGCGGTGCGATTCAAGCGTTAGCGGCTCAAGGTTTGAGTGGCAAAGTGGTTATTTCTGGTCAAGACGCGGATCTCGCTGCCATGCGCCGTATTGTTGCTGGTACTCAAACCATGACGGTGTACAAACCGATTTCTAAACTGGCAACAGCCAGTGCTGAAATGGCGGTTAAACTGGCTCGTGGGGAAAAAATCCAGGTTACAGGTCACGTTAATAACGGCAAGAAAGATGTAGATGCTTTATTGTTAACGCCAATCGCTGTCACTAAAGACAACCTAGATTCCACCGTTATTGCTGACGGTTACCACACACGTAACGCTGTTTACAATCCTTAGTTCATTCCTATTAATGGCACTCGAAAGGGTGCCATTTGCTTTTCATAAAGGTGTAAATATGAAGCAACCATTATTGGACATGCGTGGGATTATAAAAAGTTTCTCCGGTGTCCGTGCATTAAATGGCGTGAGTATCCAGCTTGATCCTGGTGAAGCCTTGTCTATCTGTGGCGAGAATGGTTCTGGCAAATCCACATTGATGAAGGTACTCAGCGGCGTTTGGCCTTTTGGTTCTTATGAAGGCGAAATCTATTTTGAAGGGAATCTCGTCAAGGCATCTAGCATTCGAGATACCGAAGCGCTAGGGATTGTCATTATCCATCAGGAATTGGCACTCGTTAAAGAATTGACCGTCTTAGAAAATATCTTTCTTGGCAACGAACTTGGCTCGTTTGCACGACTCAATGACGAAGAAATGCATCGTCGTACTTCGGAACTTTTGGCACGGGTCAAACTGGATGTATTGCCCGATACGCCTATCAGAGATCTTGGTGTGGGTCAGCAGCAATTGGTCGAGATTGCCAAAGCGTTAAACAAAAACGTGAAGTTATTGATTCTGGATGAACCAACGTCTTCTCTGACCACCACAGAAATCGAGATTCTATTGAACATTGTGAGTGAGCTGAAACAACAGGGCATCGCTTGCATTTATATTTCTCATAAATTGGAAGAAGTGCTGGCCTTATCCAATTGGGTCACAGTGATTCGTGATGGCGACCATATCGACACGCGATCCGCTGAGAATCTGACGCAAAATGACATTATCAGCATGATGGTCGGACGCGAATTAGACGAGCTTTTCCCACGGGAAGAGCACGACATTGGCGACGTCATACTGAAAGTGAATCACGCGACGGCGAAACAAGCCGGTGCCTCGCGTGCTCAAGTAGAAGACGTAAGTTTTGAATTACGGCAAGGTGAAATTCTTGGCATCGCAGGGTTGATCGGTTCTGGTCGAACGGAGCTGATGCAATGTTTGTATGGTTCTTACGATGGTAACTACGAAGCAGAGGTTGAATTGCATGGCGAGTCGTTAGCAATTCGTTCTCAGCGCACAGCGTTAGAAGCCGGTATTGCCATGGTGCCAGAAGACCGAAAGCGTCACGGCATCGTGCCTATTATGAGCGTTGGACGAAACATCACCCTTTCGGTTTTAAGTCAATATTCGTCATGGTTTGGTGCGATCAATGAAGATCAAGAAAGCCAAGACATCGATAATTATATTGCACAACTGAAAGTAAAAACGGCGTCGTCTGAACTGTCTATTAAAAATTTGAGCGGTGGTAATCAGCAAAAAGCCATCATCGCCAAATGTTTATTAACGCATCCCAAAATTTTGATACTAGACGAGCCGACTCGTGGCATTGATGTGGGCGCCAAATACGAAATTTATAAACTGATGTTTGCGCTCGTCAAACAAGGTATGTCGATCATCATGGTGTCGTCTGAATTGTCCGAAGTCATAGGGATCAGTGACCGAGTATTGGTGATGCACGAAGGACGACTAAAAGGTCAATTTGACCATCAAGGTTTGACTCAAGAAATGATAATGAATTGCGCGATCAAAGAGGATACAGCGAATGTTTAAAACAATAAAAACCAGTCAATTACAACTGTTTGCCATGTTGGCGGCCATGTTGTTGATCGTCGTCTTCTTTTCATTTGCGACGGACGGTGCCTTTGTGTCACCGCGAAATATTTCTAACTTAATACGTCAAACGGCCATTGTGGGTGTGTTGGCAATTGGTATGGTGTTCGTGATTATCAGCGCCGAAATCGATTTGTCCGTAGGTTCCATGATGGGCTTATTGGGGGGCATTGCGGCGATTTTGGATGTTTGGTTTCACTTTCCAATTCTATTAACCGTCTTAATCACCGTGGTGTCTGGCTTAGTCTTGGGCTTGTTTAATGGCTGGTGGGTTGCGTATCAAAAAGTGCCATCGTTTATTGTGACCTTGGCCGGAATGTTGGCGTTTCGTGGCATCTTAGTGGGTTTAACCGATGGTGCGACCGTCGCACCAACGTCCAGTTCACTTGCCATTGTTGGGCAAAGTTACATACCTTCCGGTTGGGGCATTAGTGTCGTGGCGTTATTGTGCCTTGGTCTGGTAGCGCGTGTTTATACTCGTCGTCAAGCAAGACAAAAGCACGGTGTGGAAAATCAATCGGCGAAATTTGAATACGCCAAAGCCACGATTGCGGTGTCTGTGTTGATGGGCTTGTTGTTCATCTTGGAAAGCTATCGTGGTATTCCAACGCCAATTTTAATCATGGGCGGGCTAATTCTTATCGCCACTTACGTGGCAAAACGCACCTCATTTGGTCGTCGAGTGTACGCGATTGGTGGCAACATCGAGGCGACTCGCATGTCTGGCGTCAACGTTGAGCGTACCAAGATGTTGGTGTTTGGTTTTAACGGCATGATGGTGGCGGTCGCCGCTTTGATTCTAACCTCTCGTCTTGGCGCGGGTTCGCCAGCAGCTGGTAACATGGCTGAGTTGGATGCAATCGCCGCCTGTGTGATCGGCGGAACCAGTTTAGCTGGCGGTGTCGGTGCGGTATTCGGTGCCATTATGGGCGCACTGATCATGGCGAGTTTGGACAATGGTATGAGTATGTTGGACGTGCCGACGTTTTGGCAATTGATCGTCAAAGGCATGATTTTATTGCTCGCGGTTTGGTTGGACGTTAAGACCAAAAAAGCGCAGTAAGACGGTCTTTCATCATAGCGAATTTATGGATAGGTAATGTATGTATATCGGTATAGATCTCGGCACCTCAGGCGTAAAAGTCATTCTTATGGCGAAAGATGGACACGTCGTGGCGAGCTGCTCGTCACCTCTTTCCGTGTCGCGTCCTTTTGATCTCTGGTCTGAGCAAAACCCAGAAGACTGGTGGCAAGCAACGGATTTGGCCATGTTACAACTGGCTGCAGAAAATAACCTCCAAGAGGTAAAAGCCATTGGCTTATCAGGGCAAATGCATGGCGCGACCTTGCTAGGAAAGCTGGGCGAGGTGTTGCGTCCGGCGATTCTTTGGAACGACGGCCGTTCCTATGAAGAATGTTTGTTGCTGCAAAGGCGTTGTCCAGAAGTGCAATCGATCACGGGGAACTTGGTCATGCCAGGTTTTACCGCTCCGAAATTATTGTGGGTGAAACAGCACGAGCCAGATGTTTTTGCGCAAATTGATAAAGTGTTGCTGCCAAAAGATTATCTGCGTTTTAGGATGACAGGCGAGTTCGCGACGGATGTCTCGGATGCCTCAGGCACGCTTTGGTTGAACATGGAACAACGTGCTTGGAGCGACACCATGTTGCAAGCAACAGGTCTAAATGAACAACAAATGCCAAAGGTGTATGAAGGGACAGAAATCACGGGCACGATTAACGAGGCGTTAGCAAAACGTTGGTCCATGTCGGCTGTGTCTGTGGTGGCGGGTGGTGGGGATAACGCTGCAGGCGCGGTCGGCATGGGGATTATCAAACCGGAAGAAACCATGTTGTCGCTTGGTACGTCAGGCGTAATTTTCTCAGTAAGCGATGGTTTTACAGCGAATCCTGCGGTTGCGTTGCACAGTTTTGGCCATGCGATTCCAAATACATGGCACACCATGTCGGTGATGTTAAGTGCGGCGAGCTGCATTGATTGGGTTACTAAATTGACGCAATTTAACAGTGTGGAAGCCGCATTATTGGCCGCCGAAAACCGTGTTGATCATGCGAGTAACGTGACGTTTTTACCCTATTTAAGTGGGGAAAGAACCCCTCATAATGATGCCAATGCAAAGGGGGTTTTTTGGGGAATGACCCATGAAACTACGCCAGCGGATCTGGTTCATGCGGTGTTAGAAGGCGTGACCTTTGCCTTGCTTGATGGCTTAGACGCCGTGCGCTCGGCTCAGAATATTCATGACAGTATTGATGTGATTGGCGGTGGTGCAAAAAGTACCTATTGGTTGCAATTGCTGGCGGATGTATTTGCTATTCCGATGGATTACCGCGAAGGCGGAGAGGTTGGTCCTGCATTAGGTGCCGCACGATTGGCTGCGATAGGTGATCAAGGTCAGCAGGCGGTAAATGATGTTTGCGTGAAACCGACGTTGATAAAAAGGTATCAGCCAAACTTAGAAAACTCGGCGCGTTATGCGAAAAAACGAGAGCGTTTTCATGATTTATACCAAAGACTAAAAGGTCTTTAATCACGAAAAGCGGTACCGCCTTGTACCGCTTTTTCACTGTTTTACCACGGTGTTTTTTTCCTCCCCTTTCCCTTCCCGATGGTCTGTGTATTCAAAATTACGATTTTTATTAATTTGTTTCTGATTTTTGCTATTCCCTAGGACGGCTGAACCTTCTGAGGTTATGATTCTGATCGTAAAAATAAAAATTAGAGACGCTTTTGTATGTTTGAAAAACGCTACCGCCTTAACCTTGTGTTCAATGCCAATAAAGTCTACGACCGACAAGTCATTGAAGGCATCGGCGAATACCTGCAAGCCGCGCAATGCGATTGGGATGTGTACTTTGAAGATGACTTTCGCCATCGTTTGGATGGTTTAAACCATTGGAAGGGCGACGGCATTATTGCCGACTTTGATAACCCTGAAGTAGAAGCACTGTTAAGAAATACCGACATTCCGACCGTCGCCGTGGGCGGTTCTTATCATCATAAAAATGATTATCCTCGTTTACCATATGTCGCAACAGACAACGCCGCGTTAGTGAAATGCGCGTATGAGCATTTAAAGCGCAAAGGTCTGCCGCAGTTCGCGTTTTATGGTGTGCCAAGCACAGACTACAGTCGTTGGGCGAGCGAGCGCGAACACGCATTTATCGAGCAAGTGGGTTCTGATGGTTTTGAACCCCATGTTCACCAAGGCTTGTTTACCACTGCAGAGCTTTGGGAAACAGCGCAACATGATCTAGAAACGTGGCTGCAAGGGCTGCCTAAGCCGATTGGTATTGTCGCGGTGACGGATTCCCGCGCGCGTCACTTACTGCAAGCCTGTGACCATTTGAACATTATGGTGCCGGAGCAGGTTGCTATTGTCGGGATCGACAATGAAAACATGGCGCGCTATTTAAATCGCACCGCGCTGTCTTCTGTCGAACAAGGCTGCAAGCAAATGGGCTATGAAGCCGCGAAGATGCTGCATCGCATGTTGCTGGGTTACCCTGTGGAAGACTCGTTGGTGGTGGTCGATCCGATTGGTGTAGAAGAAAGGCAGTCGTCTGACTATCGAGCGTTGCGCGATCCTTATGTGATTCAAGCCATGCATTTTATACGTCATAACGCCTGTCGAGGTGTGAAAGTCGCGCAAGTGGTGGATTACATAGGCATTTCCAGAACCAACCTAGAAACTCGCTTTATCGACGAGATCGGCTGCTCCATGCATGAGCAATTGCACATGACCAAGTTTTATCGAGCGTGCGAATTGATCACCTCGACCAATCTCCCATTTGACGAAATCGCCCGCACTTGCGGTTATCCTTCCGTGCAATACATGTACACTGTGTCGCGGAAAAACTTAGGCATGACGCCAGGGGAATACAGAGTGTCGTCACGGCTTGGTAAAGACGCTTAATGCATTTGAAAAATAAATGAGACGATAATATCAAGCATAAAAAAACACAGGTCAGTGTCACTGGCCTGTGTTTTTTATTTTGTACTGAATGTTTCGGTGTTATTTATAGATAAAACCGTTCACTACATTTTCTAGCATTTCTTGACGGCCAGAAACGGCTTTAGGGTCAAGATTATTTTTCTCTGCGTAAGCCGCAAGGTCTTGCAAAGTATGCTTGCCAGCTAAAATGTCTGCACCCAAAGAGTCGTTCCATTTCGCATAGCGTTGATCGACCATTTTCGACAAGCTTTCGTCTTCGATCATTTTCACTGCGCGTTCTAATGACAGCGCCAAGGTATCCATGGCTCCAATATGACCGTGAAATAAATCTTCCAGATCCATCGACTGACGGCGCAGTTTGGTGTCAAACATGTAGCCGCCGTTTTGGAAACCGCCGTTTTTCAGAATCTCATACGTCACCAATGTGTATTCTTCTACGCTGGTCGGGAATTGGTCTGTATCCCAGCCTAATTGCGCGTCGCCTTGGTTGGCATCGACTGAGCCGAGAAGACCCAAAGAGCATGCAGTGGCGATTTCATGATGGAAACTGTGACCCGCTAATGTGGCGTGGTTGGCTTCAATGTTGACCTTGATCTCTTTTTCAAGACCAAACTCTTTCAAGAAACCGTACACCGTCGCGGTATCGTAATCGTACTGATGTTTGGTTGGCTCAGCCGGTTTTGGTTCGATCAATAAGGTGCCTTTGAAACCGATTTTGTATTTATGTTCAACCACCATTTGCATGAAACGACCAAGTTGGGCGCGTTCACGTTTCAAATCGGTATTTAGTAGGGTTTCATAACCTTCACGACCGCCCCACAAGACATAGTTTTGCCCGCCTAATGCTTTGGTCGCATTCATCGCATGAAACACCTGAGTCGCCGCGTAAGCGAAGATCTCTGGGTTCGGATTTGACGCCGCGCCAGACATGTATCTTGGGTTGGAAAAGGCATTTGCCGTCCCCCATAAAAGCTTCACGCCAGTAGCTTCTTGCTTAGCTTGAAGGACATCGACCATTTCTGCGAAGTTGTTAATGTATTCTTTTAACGAACGGCCTTCTGGGCTGACATCAATGTCGTGAAAGCTGTAATAAGAAATGCCCAATTTTGTGAAGAATTCAAACGCCGCATCGGCTTTTAGCTTCGCTGCGTCCATTTCGGATGCCGCTTTATACCAAGGTCGATCAAAGGTATTTGCCCCAAAGACATCGCTTCCTTGCCAACAGAAATTGTGCCAATAACAGGCCGCCATTCTCAAATGCTCTGCCATGGTTTTGCCCATTAGCACCTTATTCGCATCGTAATGTTTGAAAGCAAAAGGGTTAGTTGAATTTGCGCCTTCGTATTTTACAAATGGCACTGTCTTAAAAAATTCGCTCATATCAGAACTCCTGACTGTTGTTATTTTTGTCCCTACGAATGATTGGTTTTTTGAGCGATTGCTTCAATTACGAAATTTCTTGAGGGCGTTATTGAATTTGTTGAGGAGGCTTGTTGAACAGTATTAGCTGATGAACTCAAAGGCTCTATGTTTGAACTTCTTAAGGATTTAACTGAGCTCCAGAATGTCACTGTCGATCCAGAGCTAGAGACTATTGTTTAGCCGAATGGCGCAGATTTAGCACCAGAGTTTTTAAAGGCATTGCAGAGCAAGCAGATAAATTTGTGCTAAATAATAATTTTATCCCGCTTAAAAGTTGTCCCTGCTTGGGGTGTTATGCCTAGAAGGTAATGATGGAATCGATATACGAAATAATACAGAACAACCCCGAGTATCTTGTGTGGGCATTACCCCTTCACACAAACATACACTGAGTTGGTCGATTGTCCGCCTTGAAACGGGTTATCGAATGACACTAGGTGTGAATCGACGTTCTGAAATACGGTTTTTAGCAATTCAATGAAGTTGTTTTCTGGTGGGTTTTGCGACCACATGGCGAATACACCGTTTGGTTTCAGTTGTTCTGCCATGCGTGATAGGTTTTCTGTGGTGTAGAAACCGGCGTTGCTTGGGTTTAGGTATTCGGTAGGGGAATGGTCGATGTCGAGCAAGATAGCATCGAACTTTTTACCAGCATGGCTTGGGTCAAATCCAGTACTAGGGTCTGTGGCGAGGTCGAAAAAGCTGCCCAAAATATAACGGTTGCGTTTGTCTGCGTTGAGTATTTTTCCCAGTGGAACGAGCTCTTTTTGATGCCAGCTGATGACGGTGTCTAACGCATCAACCACAAGCAGCTCGGTAATACGTTCGTCTTCTAACGCAGCCACGGCGGTGTAACCTAAGCCCAATCCACCGACAACCACACTCAAGTTATCGCCTTGTACTTGCGCTAAGCCAAGGGTGGATAACGCTTCTTCTGCATCGACAAACATGCTCGACATCAGAAATTCTTCGCCCAGTTTTACTTCGTAGATATCTCTGTCGCCAAACGCGGGGATGCGACGTCTGCGCAGGGAAATTTCACCTAAAGGGGATTCTTGGCTGTCGATTTCTTCGAACAATAACGGCATGATTGGGGTGTCCTAATAGCATGAGAGTTGATACGAGCGACCTTCTTGGAAAAGCCTGGTGTTGGTGCTTTTTCCGTTGGCGATTTTAAGGAATAATCGGCTTTGAAATCGGTCGTGTTCGTATTTGATTTTCCGTATTTTACAACAGCTACTTATCAATAAGCTGATAGCAGTCTAAAAAAACCTTCTTTTATTCAAAAATTAATGAATACTTGAAACATTACAGTAGGATTCCCCCCAACCTTACGTGAATGGAGTCATTATGCCTTTACTAGTTCCCATGTCTAAACCGTTTTTTTCATCCTACATTGAAGAATTGATCGTGCAGTATGCAAAAGAAAATGTCGAATCAGGCCGATGGCAGAAAGCGGGGTCCTTAACGCGCTCCCGACGTGATACAGAGCGATTGTTGCCACTTGGTATCGAGACGGAAAACAACCATTTTTTTGAAATGAAAGTGCCAGACGTGCATGAGTCGGTTGGCAGCATATGGTTGTCGCTTGAAAACAGTGCGACCACGGGCACGGTTTTCATTTATGATTTAGAAATTAAGCAGGAATATCGCCGAAAGGGTTATGCCAAGCTTGCCCTGAAGGAAATCGAAGAATTTGCCGCGACACACAATATTGTCAATATTGGCTTGCATGTCTTTTCTAACAACGAAGCGGCTCAAACGCTTTACGCCGACATGGGATTTCAAACCGTGAGTCTGAATATGGTGAAGAGGCTTGAGCCATCTCATTAATATTTGTATAAAAAATAGTTAAAAAAACGGTCTAAACCTGCGCTCTAAAATAGGCATTCTGCAAAGAAGAGCCATCAAAATCCAGTTCAATAAAGAAGTGAGTACATTGGAACATCAAGAAGGTTGTTGGGCGGTTTGTCCTGAATGTTTGGGGCTCGGTAAAAAGAGCCGAAAGCTGCGCAAGAAAGTGAAGCTGCGTTACCAGAAAGCATTGGACGCGTTCGAAAAATCGAATGGTGAAGGGCTTGCTCCTGTTCGTCCGCAAGGCCATCTTGAAGACTGTGTGAAATGCGCGGGTTCTGGCTTGCTTGCTATGGCGACTTTCCCGGTTGCCGATACAGAAAACTTCCCACATGTTGCGATTGTTGGTGGCGGTATTGGCGGTGTGGCGCTGGCCGTGGCGTGTTTGCACCGTGGTATTCCCTTTACGCTCTATGAGCGCGATAGCGGTTTTGAAGCCCGTTCTCAGGGTTATGGATTGACGTTGCAGCAAGCCACTAAAGCGGTTGAAGGCTTGGGCTTGTTTTCATTAGAAGCGGGCGTGGTGTCTACTCGTCATTTGGTTCATACCACACAAGGCGAAGTGGTCGGCGAATGGGGCATGCGCAAGTGGATGCAGTCCGATGAGCAAACGCCGCAGAAATTGTCTTCGTCGAAACGTACCAATGTTCACATCGCGCGTCAGTCTTTGCGTTTAGCCTTGCTTGGTCAGTTAGACGGTCAGTTGAATGATCCATTAGGCGATCAAGTGCGCGTGCAATGGAATCATCAATTGGTGGATTTCAAAGAAACAGAAGCCGACGGTGTTGAGCTGATGTTTCATGTGAAGAATCCACAAAAGGGTTCGGTAAACGAAGAGCGCAAAGTTGTTAAGGCCGATTTATTGGTCGGTGCCGATGGCATCCGCAGCGTGGTTCGAAAACAACTGATTGGTGAAAAGACAACACCGCTGCGTTATTTAGGCTGTATTGTGATTCTCGGCATTTGTCCGTTAAAAGATCTGAATGGGTTTGAGAGCGATTTGCTGGATTCAGCCACGGTTTTTCAAACCGCCAATGGCAATGAACGAATTTACATCATGCCGTATGACGCGGAATCTGTGATGTGGCAATTGAGTTTCCCCATGCCCGAAGAGGACGCGAAAGCGCTGAGTGCGCAAGGCGTGACGGCATTGAAAGAAGAAGCGTGCAAACGTACGCAATGGCACGATCCGATTCCTCAGATCTTAGCGGCCACGTTAGAAACGCATATATCAGGTTACCCTGTGTACGACCGTACTTTGTTGGACGCGGCATTATTGGCGAAAGGCAAAAGCATTACCTTGATAGGCGATGCGGCGCATCCAATGAGCCCATTTAAAGGTCAAGGGGCGAATCAAGCATTATTAGACGCGCTGGCATTGGCTCGAAGCATCACCAAAGGTTGTCAGCCGCCGTCTGAGTGGCAGGAAGATTGGCGAAAAATCGGCATTAGAGACAGTGTGTTAACAGATTTTGAAGCCGAAATGTTAGCGCGCAGTGCGGTCAAGGTAAAAGGGTCGGCCGAGGCGGCAGAATTCTTGCATTCTGATGTTGTGCTCCATGAAGGCAATGAACCAAGAGGGCGCTGTCTAAATCGAAATGAAGGGTGATGACGGAATCATTAGCACGATCGCCTTCGTGGTCGGCTGTAAATATCACCTATTTTAAAATCACTTTATAAGAGCCATTGGTCAATATTATGACGAGAAAAATACTCAGCCTGAAAGGCAAGAGATCAAAAGACGTAGAACCTGAGCCGCAGGCGGTTGAAGATCCGTTTTCTAATGATCCTATTAAACGTTTTATGAATGGCGTTGTGATTCATCCTGCGCCTTGTATTCGATTAGAGTCGGGTTCTAATCAGCTTTCAATGCGTGCAATGGATCTGATCTCGCCAATTGGAATGGGCCAACGTGGGTTGATTGTTGCCCCGCCGGGATCGGGTAAAACCACCACGCTGAAGCATATTTGTCAGGCAGTGAGTAACGCGTACCCTGCGATCAAACTCTACGCTTTGCTGATTGATGAACGACCAGAAGAAGTGACCGATTTCAAACGCAGTGTTTTGGCGGAGGTTCACGCTTCATCTTCGGACGAAAGTTACACACAACACGTTAAAGTCGCTGATGAGCTGCTTGAAAAAGCACGTAAAGAAGCAGGCGAAGGTCACGATGTGATGATCGTGATTGATTCTCTCACACGGCTTTCTCGAGTTCATAATGCGGGACAAAAAAGCAGCGGGCGTACCATGTCTGGCGGGCTAGACACCCGAGCCTTAGAAATACCGCGAAAGTTGTTTGGTGCCGCGAGAAACATTGAAAACGGCGGATCGCTGACGATCCTCGCGACCATCTTGGTTGATACGGGCAGTCGGATGGATCAGGTGATTTTTGAAGAGTTCAAGGGCACGGGTAATATGGAGGTGGTGTTGTCGCGCGATGTGGCGAGTCATCGTATTTTCCCTGCGTTGGACATTGCGAAAAGCGGTACGCGCCGTGAAGAACTGTTGATTGATGCCAAAGACATTGAAAAGGTAAGGGCATTGCGCCGATCGTTGACGGATCTTAAGCCTGTTGATGGTACGAAGCAGCTGGTGGATCTGCTCAATGAGTTTCCGACCAATGCTGAGCTGTTGAAGGTGTTTTCACCGGCATAACTGTTAAGTGCTTTGGACGGTAACATAAAAAAGGGCTTGGATTTCTTACAGGATAGTGTAAGACGCTCAAGCCCTTTTTTCATTTGATATTACAGCGGTGGATCGTTGCTGATTAAATTGATGTTGTCTGTTAGGTCGGGTATGTCTTCTTGTATCGAGACGGTTGCTTCGGACGGGTTGGTTACCCCCATAAACTTACCGCCAGCTTCAATGCTTAGATTGTCGCTAAAGACGGTTCCGCTAACGTGACCACAGCTTAAAATTTCAATGCGTGTGGCGTGACAAATACCTTCAAAATGGCCGTTTATGATCAGGTGTTCAGTGATGATTTCACCCACGACATTACCTGATGCGCTAATTTTTATTTGGTTAGCGGCTTTAATTTGGCCTTCAACTTGTCCATCAATTTGCAGCTGATTCGCTACTATAAGGTGCCCGTTAATTGTGCAGCCTTCTGCGATGAGAGTTGTAGTTGATGACTGACTCTTAACTCTATTTTGCCCACCAAAGATTCCCATCCTATCCCTCTTACATTTTTGAAAATTGCATCAAAGTTATCCATATCCCAATCCAAAAATGATTTTGGATCTAACGGGCGTCCTACAAACCTTACTTCATAGTGAAGATGTGGCCCAGAAGTTAATCCACTGTTTCCTGAATAAGCGATCAAATCGCCTTTTTTAACAAAGTCGCCTTTGCTCACGACAAACTTGCTTAAATGCGAATACGAGCTTGAGAATCCGTAAGAGTGCAGTATACGAAGAAAGTTGCCAGAGCCTTTGTTGCTTGGGCGTACGGCTTCGATCGCACCATCCGCTGGCGCATAAATTGGGGTGCCAGTGTTTACGGCAAAATCTTGTCCACGGTGATACTTCATTATGCCCGTTACAGGATGGATACGTTTTCCATAGCCTGACGAGGTTCTTGCGTTTTTGACTGGCGGCCCGCTTGGAATTTGCGTCAACATGGCCACTCGAATCGAGGAGTTGATGGTGGCGGTGTCTAAGCGTGATTCAAGCTCGTCGCGGTTGTTTTCTTCGCCACTATTGCTTTCCATGCCGAGAAGATTTTCTAAATCCCCCAATCGATCCGACACCAATTGCATGCGCTCTTCACGTTCCGATAAATCTTGTTCCAAGCTTACTTTTAGCGCGGTTAGCGAGGTTATTTCTCTGCTTAACGAGGTGGATTTGTCTTCCAGCTCGCGCAATTTTAATTTTGAAAATTCAGCATCATTGAGTAAATAATAGATGATTCCGGCCGCAAGCAAGATAGACAGCAAAATAATGCCGCTAGCCACTTTAAAGGTATGGCGCGTTTTCTTTCCAAAGCTAAAGTGCTTTGTGCCATGAATTGAAGAAACGGATACTGTTACATTGTCTTTCATCGCTTTGCTTTCTAACCAACATCGTATTTTTATTTAGGGGTATAACATACTATCTAGGTTTGTGTGTTTTTGTAACTTAAAATTCAGTTAATACGGTCGGCATGAAGCAATAAAGGGCGAGGTTAAAAACCACGGAGAATCGTGAGAAAAAACAAAAGGATCGGATCGAAGGGGATTTTTCATAAAGCTATATAAAGAAACGCCCTTCGAACACGGTATAAATGGCTGTGTTCAAAGGGCGATTTAACGAAGGTTAAGCTAGAACTCGTCGTTGAACGAGTTACTTAACGGTTTGCTTTACGCACGTAATTTAAGATAGAAACCGGCACGACTTTTCTGACTGGAAAACCGGCAATCTCTTTACGGACGATAATGTGTTTTAAGCGGCTTTCAATGGCGATTAGGTTTTTAAAGTCCCCCATGGCAACAAAAGAAATCGCTTCACCTGCAGCGCCAGCACGGCCAGTACGACCAATACGGTGAACGTATTCTTCTGGCTTAAACGGTAGGTCGTAATTCACGACGCGACTCAGTTCACCAATATCGATACCACGTGCGGCAACGCCTGTTGCGACAAGGTACTTGAGCTTGCCAGATTTGAAATCGGCAAGGATTTTTTCACGCATGGCTTGGCTTCGATCCCCATGAATGGAATCGGCTTCAATGCCACGTTTGGCAAGCTGGGCAACCAGTTTGGCCGCACCGTGTTTTTTCTCGATAAAAATAAGCGCCTGATCCCATTCTTGTTCTTTAATCAAATGGCTCAATAAGGCAGATTTTGTGTCTTTATCGACGGTGATTAACCATTGTTTGATATTCGGCGCGGTTTTGCTTTTTGGCGATATGGTGATTTCTTCGGCTTGGTCGCTGACTTTGCTGTCGGAAAATTCATTTGCCAGCGCGCGAACGCTGTCTGTCATGGTCGCAGAAAATAAGAGATTTTGGCGACGCTCTGGTAGACGATCCAGAATTTTGTACAGATTCTCGGCAAAGCCCATGTCGATCATTCTGTCGGCTTCATCCAACACTAAAACTTCCAGTTCATCAAAGTGCAATGCACGCTGATGCGCTAGATCTAGCAATCGACCTGGTGTGGCAACAAGAATATCAACGCCTTCAATCAGACGTTCTTTTTGTGCTTCCATGTCTACGCCACCATAAACGGCCATAGAGGTCAGTTTTAAGTGTTTGCTGTACAGAGCAACATTGGCTTCCACTTGCACCGCTAATTCGCGTGTTGGCGTTAGAATCAGTGCGCGGATGCGTTTACCGCGTAATGTGCCGACTTTATTGAATCGCTCAAGTGTGGGTAGCACAAACGCTGCGGTTTTACCGGTGCCGGTTTGCGCGGTCGCAATAAGGTCTTTGCCCGAAAGAATGATAGGAATGGCTTGTTCTTGTACAGGCGTCGGTTTTTTGTAACCGAGTTCTTTGATCGCTTTAACGATAGGACTTGATAATCCTAATTTTGAAAATGGCATAAGGAGCTCTGACAGATTGTCGTAAGGGGTGCTTTAAGGAGCGTCTTAAGGCTTACCGTAAGACGAATGCGCGCAGTATAGCGCAAAAGCCTGTGTTTGTTGCTCTAAGCGCATTAAAAACATTTTTGTCATGGGTTGAGTGAATGATCTAGAGTCCGTTCAAATCCGTTGCGCCGCATCCGTTTATGAGAGCGACATCAAAACGAGGCATTATTTTGTGTCAGCCGCAGTTCGCGTCCGTAAGGTTAGGCTGATGGGGTAGTGATCAGACGAGTGAATGTGCGTATGCACGTGCGCATCGACAACGTCTAAACCACGATAGTAAACATGGTCGAGGTGGCGGAACAAATGACTCAGCCTTGGCTGTCGTATCATGGTCGCTTCTGTTAATGAAAATAAGAGCGCGAGCGCATTAAAATATCGCATCCTTTTACCATTCCATGTGTTGAAATCTCCTGCGAGTAAAACTGGTCCGTCATGGTGTTCCAGCGTTTGGAAAACTTGGTCTAGGTGGGCTTTGAATTTATTGAATGACACAAAATTTATCAGGTGAGAATTCACAACGAGCAGGGCTTGTTCATGGCCATCGAGAGGGTATTCGGTTGCCAGCAACATTTTTTTGGTCTTTGATAAAGGTTCACAATGTTCTGAAGCGGAAAAATAGTGTTTATTTGCCGCCACACTCGCACCCGTTTTTACACCTGTTTCTATATTGGTTTTCACGTGTCTGAAGCTGCGTGCCATGACCCATTGGTGCTGAAAAGATTTTTCAAAATGGCCATCAAAAGGCGAGTTTAGAATCGCTTCCTGCAAGAGCACTAAATCTTTGTTGCTAATGAGTTGCTTGAAGTCTTCTTGCCATCCTTTTTTTTGGCATTTAAAAACATTCCACAGCAAGACATCGATATTTTCCCCCAGGCTTTGTTTTGGCGCATGCCCCATTATTTTTATGGACTCGACGGCGTTGTAACGGCTTTTAATCATGGAAAATGGCCTTCAATAAACGTTTGGCGTTCAGGTGATGAAGCGAGTTCATTACAGGTAAGGTGAAAATAAACGAAACAAGTTATTACGCACCCTTTTATAAAGCGGCTTACTGTTTAGTTGCTCGTTTAGGATGAGCGCCGAATTTTGTTTTTTTAAGGCAAACAGCGTCGTCAGCTCTTTGTTTAGGGTTTTATCAAAACATTCTAGGTTGATTTCGAAATTGAACTCCAGACTTCGGGCGTCCCAATTGGTGGAGCCGACAAATGACCAAATATCGTCTATGAGGACGATTTTACTGTGGTCAAAGGGCCTTTTGTTTTTGTAAATTCTGATGCCATATTCCATCATTCTGGCGAAATTGGCTTCCATCACCCAGTCTAAAAATGGAATGTTGCTGTTTTTTGGCACAATGATTTCGACTGATATACCTCGTAATGCCGCAGCATGAAGCGACGTCATGAGTGTTTGGTCGGGAATGAAATAGGGTGTCATAATTTTAACGCTCTTTTGAGCACAGACTAAGGCGTTGATTAATGTCCAGCGTATTTTATTGTGGTGTTCATCTGGACCATCTTGAATGACACGAGCAATGACGGATGATTCGCTTTCCGGTGTCAGTGGATGTGGTTTAAAAGCGGGGAATTGTATTAACTCGCCGGTGGCAAAATACCAATCTTCCATAAAGACCTGACTAATTTGATCAATCACTGGGCCTTTTACTTTGAACTGCACGTCATCAACGGGATGTTTTGCCGATCCAACCATGTTGCTTTGACTGATGTTCATGCCGCCAATGTACGCTACGTCACCGTCCACGCAGAGTATTTTTCGGTGATTTCTTAGGTTAATAAAACGGATGCCAGTCAGCGAAATGGCGGGTAAAAAACGACTGGCTTTTACGCCGCGTTTTTTTAATGCTCGATCCGATTTATGCCAGCTATAGCCAACGCCAATGCCGTCTAATAAGACGTTTACTATCACGCCTCGTTGGTGCGCTTCGGCCAACGCATTCACAAATTGGCGTCCAACGGCGTCGTAATCAAAAATATAGCTTGATAACACGACATAGTGTGTTGCGTTGTGGATGGATTCAATCATTTCTGGGTAGGCGGTGTCGCCATTTATCAGTGGTTCAATACGGTTGTTTTCTAGGTGATTAACAGGGTGAATGGTATGACCTGCGATAATGGAGGAGTGCCAGTTTTTCGGCAGGTTATGAAACTCGATGCCTTTTTTCGGATGGCGGATATCTTGTTTGCGGGTTTGAGGGTGTTTTTTTTGCGCTAAGCGCTTGATGCGATTGATGCCAAACAACCAATAGAACAGACTTCCAATAATGGGGGAAAGTATCGCAAGGCCAATCCAAGCCAAAGAGGTCCGTTCGTTCTCTTTGAAAAGCAGTACATGCAAGGATGTCAGAATAGAAAGGCTGATGTGAAAAACAACAATGATGGTGACCCAATGGACGTTAACCCATTCAAACACGATTTCAAATAATGACATAAAATCCAACTCAAAAAACAGGTTGCTACATAGATGACATCATTACACTAATGGCTGGACGATGCTATTCATCATAAAGCGCCTGCAAAGCGAGAGGGAAGTAGAGCAGGTCATAAACGCCGCTGATAAATTGAATAAGCCGTTGAAAAAATGGGCTTAAAAAGCATAATGGCATGCTTCTAACCGTTTTTATGTTGTCCATCATGCGTCTTGATAAATTTGTGTGTAAAAGTACCGAACTCAGCAAAAAGGACGCTATTCAATGTATTCAGAATGGCGATGTTTGTGTGAATGGCGACATTACGATAAACGAAGCCACGCAAGTGCATGAAAACAACACCATCCTCTTCAATGGCGTGACGTTAAAGGCGCGCGCTTTTCGTTATATTCTCTTGCATAAGCCTGCAGGAACCATCTGTTCCAATATCGATGAAGTGTATCCATCACTGTTCAATGGTTTAGACATCGATCACGCCTCAGAACTTCATATCGCGGGGCGTTTGGACGCCGATACAACAGGATTGGTATTGATCACAGATGACGGGCGTTGGTCGTTTCATATTACGCAGCCAGTGAACGACTGCCGTAAAGTGTATCGTGTGACATTGTCCAGAGCACTAGGCGATGATGTCGCGATGAAATTCAAACAAGGTGTACAATTGCAAGGCGAGCAAGGTTTAACTCGTCCCGCTGAACTGGTCAATGTGTCGCCAAGAGAAGTGCTGTTAACCATTACCGAAGGCAAGTTTCATCAAGTAAAGCGTATGTTCGCCGCGGTTGGCAATCGTGTGGTTGGTTTGCATCGAGAAAAAATTGGCGAAGTTCAGTTGGATGTCGATGTCGGTCAATGGCGGTATTTAACCGAAGATGAAATTAGGTCTTTTGGTTAGTTATAAAAAAACGGCGTCTATAAAATAGGCGCCGTTTTTTTATGCCTCGAGATCTTTAAGAAAGCGGTTTAACCGTCTTTAAGCAAAGCGGGTTTCAAGATAACGAATGATGTCTGAAGATTCATACATCCATTCGACTTTGCCATCTTCTTCGATGCGTAGGCAAGGGACTTTAATTTGACCGCCGCCAGTCAAGAGTTCTTCGCGGTGAGGTGAACCTTCAGACGCGCTGCGCATTTCAATTGGTAGATTGAGTTTGTAGATGGTACGACGAGTTTTGATGCAAAAAGGGCAAGCAAAAAATTGATAAAGCGCCATGCTTTTTACGTCATTGTTCACCTGTTGTTGTTTCTCAGGAGTGCGTTTTAGCTTTGTGCCTCGGGTTGCGAGATCTAGGATCACTATGATGCAACCGAGTAGGTTGCGGATAAGGCTAATGAGTATTTTCATGGGATCGCTCGCTGCTTTCAAATAAATGAGGAATATCAAATCGCGGCTATTCTAGCGGTAAAGCGTCGATGGTTTAAGTGCCAGAGCAGAATGTTTTTAAAAGATGACGTTATTTGTGCCATGATCATCGCACTGCGGTCACAATACATCGATTTTTTTTAATAAAAGGATGCGCTATATTATGAAGTTTCTCCTATTTTTAGGAACGGTTAGAAACAGCACACCGCCGCGACCTGCTCGTTTAGGTGAACGCGTAGCGAAAGCCAGTTTTGCGTGTTTTCTTAGTCAGCATTCTGAGCATGAAATCGAATTGGTTGATGCGTTAGATTATCCATTAGAACCTGTATTTAAGCCGCATTTTTCCTACTCGAAAAGTCAGGTGCCACCAAAGCTGGAGGCGTTGGCCCAGAAAATAGCGTCTGCAGATGGCTATATTATGGTGAGCCCTGAATACAATCATTCGATGAGCCCGGCGTTGGCGAATTTGCTCAACCACTTTGGCAGTTCCTTGTTTTCATACAAGCCGAGCGCGATCGTGACGTATTCGGCGGGGCAATGGGGCGGTATGCGAGCGGCAATTGGCATGCGTAGTTTCTTATCTGAGTTGGGTTGTTTGCCTGTTTCTGCGATGATTCATGTGCCTAAAGCTCAGGCAATTTTTTCAGCAGAGGGGAAGGTGCAATCTGGAGAAGACGAGGCCGAATGGTTTGGGTATTTTGGTCGCACTTTGAACCAGTTGGTGTGGTGGGCGCAAGCGGCGAAGGTGAATCGAGATGTTGTGGATCCTCAAACTCTAGCCAGCGCATTTAAACGCGATCCTTCTCAACGAGACGCGCCTTAGTGTGTCGATCGAATTAGAAAAAAAAGGGTTGTCTGTTCGTCGGATGACCCTTTTTTATGGGTATTTTTTATGACAGTGATCAATAGGGCGATAAGAAAGACTGAGTAAACTGTGCTTTATGGCGTGATTTTCGCAACCGATAGGGTCAATACCGGATCAATCGATTGGCTATACTTCTAAAAAAATCCAAGGAAAAACATGAATACACTCGTGTCTGGTTTGCCCATTTTGTTATTGATTTGGGCGATGACAAAGCACAAGGCGGTGCCATCCCATATTGCGTTGCCTATGACGGCGCTGTTGATTGCGTTGATTCAGTTATTGTTCTTTGAGGCGGATGTTCGGTTACTCAGCGCGAATATCATTGCGGGTGTTTTATCGGTTTCTACGCCCATTTCGATTGTCGCGGGCGCTATTTTATTGAATCGTATACTTTTTTATTCCGGTGCCGAATCGGTACTGAGCCAGTGGCTGAAAAGTATCAGTGCGAATAAAGTGGCGCAGTTGATGATCATCGGTTGGGCATTTGCGTTCATGTTAGAAGGTGCGTCTGGTTTTGGCACGCCTGCCGCGATAGCCGCTCCGATTTTAGTCGGCTTGGGTTTTCCTGCCATTTCGGTGGCCATTTTTGCTCTAGTGATGAATTCGGTACCTGTGTCGTTTGGCGCGGTCGGTACACCAATTTGGTTTGGTTTGTCGGGCCTGTCTCTGTCAGACACTCAGTTTATGGAGATAGCAAAACAAACCGCGTTATTGAACAGTTTGGCGGCGTTGGTGATTCCCTTTATAGCGTTACGTTTTTTGCTCGGCTGGCAGGAAATACGTCAAAATACGGGTTTTATCTTTCTCAGTGTTCTTTCTTGTACTGTGCCTTATGTGTTGTTCGCACAGTGGAATTACGAGTTTCCTGCATTGATTGGCGGCGCGATTGGCCTGACGCTGAGTGTGGTGTTGGCGAAAAATGGCATTGGATTAACGTCGTCGCTGGATGATGTTTTTGTCGACGGTAATGCATCGAAATGGGCTGTGGCAAAGGTGTTTATTCCCTTTGTTTTGCTGATTGTGATCCTGATTGTGACGCGTGTTCCTCAATGGGGGCTGAAAGACGTGCTGAACACGTTATCGCCATGGTGGACGGCGTCGCTTGGTAATGCGGAATTTGAGGTGAGTAAAGCACTGGTTTTCAGTCTTACCGGTATTTTAGGAACCGAGGTAAGCTGGCAATACAAAAGTCTTTATGTACCAGCGATGATTCCATTTTTGATTGTGTCGTTACTTTGTATTCCTCTTTTTGCTATGTCTCGGACCCGTGTTGTGAGTGCGTTTCGTGATACAGGGCGGCGGTTGTTTTTGCCCATGTTGTCGTTGATGGGTGCATTGATGATGGTGAATTTGATGATGCAAGGTGGAAACGACGCGCCGATGTTACTGTTAGCGCAAGCGTTCGCTGGATTGCTCGGTGATAGTTGGGGTTACGCCGCGGCGTTACTGGGTGCGTTAGGGTCGTTCTTTTCTGGGTCAGCGACGGTGTCAAATTTAACCTTTGGTGGCATTCAATTGGGAATAGCGGAACAAGTCGGGCTGCCGGTAACACTTGTGCTGGCGTTGCAATCGGCCGGTGCTGCGATGGGCAATATGGTGTGTATAAATAACATTATTGCTGTGTCGACCATTTTGGGTATAGCGAATAAAGAAGGCTTTATTATAAAACGAACC
>NZ_AYOZ01000014.1 GCF_000508165.1 Marinomonas profundimaris
ATTGGGGACTTAATCGCAGTTTCCTTAACCAAAGGGTGAAAAAACCCATAACAAAATGCAGAAATATAAAAACATTACCTAATGTTTTTTTAATTGTTCCTTGTTCATCCGCAAATTCAAAATCAATAAACTTCTGAATAGATTCTTTAACCTTCTGAATAGATTCTTTCATTATTTTAAGCAACTTCTACAACTCCTTATAATGCTGGGATTTAATTAGGACACTTAACATTTTGTTAATGCGCATGCTCGTTTACACATATTTAACACCTTCTTAACATCCCTCTAAATCACTGACTCTAAAGCCATTAATATAGATATTAACAATGTACGAAACTGGAAAAACGAGCATGCGCTTTTACAGATTTATCCACAGCACGTTATTTCTGATGCGGATATTCTTATCCATTAATACTAAAAGACTTTCTAGTTTCCTACTAGCCCAAACAACAACTAAAGCCCACTTTCGCAGGCTTTAGTGGTCTGTCACTTAGAAGTCTACAAAGTTGCGTTGGGCGTAGTCTCTGACGCGGGTGATGTTGTCGTTTACCCATTCAGGTGTTTGTAGTCGTGCTATTTGCTGTTGGTACATGCGGACGGCTTGGATTAGGTCGATGAGTTCTTTTGATGGAACGACGACGGGGTCGCTTTGTATCTGCATGGATTTGCCGATGTTGTTGAGCGGTTGCTTTCCTTGGAAGGAATAGCTGTCTGTTTCCGCTAGCGCTAGGTTGTCTGTAGTTGTTTTTGCTCGTAGTGTTGTTTGGAGTAGATGAAGAACCCCAAACTCTATTTGACTGGCTTTAAAAGGTAGCTGTTAAGTAAATATTTGCGCCGGAACGTTTTATGATAGCTTTGTTATAGACTTTTTGGCCATGTGCATTTAATTACCCCGTCGACAATATATGAATTTGCTTTATCTGTTTTTTCAACAAAGTACTTAACCTCCCCGTTATTGTGGCTCAAGGCAGGAATATTAAATAGTAACTGCCCACCCGACCTAACTTCTATTACGTTAAGCGGTGATGAAAACTGTAGAAATTTCGATTCATCTATCTGGCGAGCCAAACTTTGAATCGTATTTAGCTCAGCTGAGCTTAAGTTGATTTTTAGTGGCCCAATCTGATCGTCCTGTCCACAACATGCCTCACGAGTAACTACGATATTCATAATGACCTATAAAATTTTAATAATACGCATGCGCGTTTACACATCCACTGATACTAAAAGACTTTGTCGTTTCCTGCCAGCCAAAACAACAACTCAAGCCCACTTTCGCAGGCTTTAGTTGCTTTTGGCTTAGAGGTCTACAAAGTTGCGTTGGGCGTAGTCTTTGACGCGGGTGATGTTGTCGTTTACCCAGTCTGGTGTTTGTAGTCGTGCTATTTGCTGTTGGTACATGCGGACGGCTTGGATTAGGTCGATGAGTTCTTTTGATGGAACGACGACGGGGTCGCTTTGTATCTGCATGGATTTGACGATGCTGTTGAGCAGTTGGTATTTGTCGGTTTCCGCTAGTGCTAGGTTGTCTGTGGTGGCGGGAAGTTTTTTTTGCTCGTTGAGCTGTTTTTCCATTTGGTTGAAGGCGTTGATGTAGGCTTCTTTGAACTGGGCGGCTTTGGTGCCGGTGAAGCCCATGGCCAAGAAAACGAAACCGTCGCGGGTGATGCGATACGCTCGGTCTTGGCGAGTTGCGCCCTTGCCTACTTCCACATCAATTATCATCTCCTCAAAATTGAGGGCATGAAAATCTGCACTGCATTCAAGGCTTTCTATCTTGCGTAAAAGGTTGTCATGGCGCTTATGAAAGCACTTGGCAAGATCAGTTGAGGTGGTAGTGATTTGATCGTTGATGATTTGTACAACGGGTGCGTCAATGCTTGAGATAATGTCCATAGCCATATTTGGCCTCCTGTGATTTGTCTTATTAAGACCACCTCAATGCCAATTAAGGTGGGCAAGCCATACGGGTTGGCATACCAGTCACAGGGCTGGTGCGTCCGAAGACGCCCCGCACAGCTCACCCATAACAGGAAAGCTATACGCCAGACACAGAAAAGCCGCATAAAGCGGCGTTTGTATCCGCTGTGATTTCGGAATGCCAATCCCGAGCACTGGATTTTGCCAGTGCAAGGAGAATTTTAGATCAAGATTCGGGTGGGGTCAATGGAAAAATTAGGACAAATAAAATAAATAGTGAAGGGTCAGATAAATACAGCCACAGCTACAAAAAAGGCTTTGGATATAAAAAGTTTTTAATATTTACATTTAAAATATTATGAATTCCTCTCTCGACCAATATCATTTTTATTTATAGTAAGAGCTGGGATTGATTCCTTAGAAAATTCAATAGTTTTAATATGAAAGTAATTTTTTTCTTTTGAAATAAAATCGAATGCCTTATTAAAATTAGAAAAATATTTATTAAAAAAAAGCTTATTCACTCTAAATAAAACAGGAACTTTAACTTTATAAAGATTGCTATTATTTTCTTCAAATATCAAACGAACATCATCACTAACTTGAGAAGAATATTGGATCATGCTTCCACTTAGTCGCCCCTTTATAAATCTATAGATTGTTACACCAACCTCATTCGAATAATCACCTATTCCTCGGTAATATGATACTAACTCATTATTTTCAAATACACCTTTTCCATTATACCGATAAGTATCACCAGTATAATGGTAATACCAGTGTTTAATTTTCACCTCATTACTTCTTGGTGAAATATACAACAAATCTATAGAAATATTTTCTCTAGCTTTATCAAAACTTGGGTTTATCCCAACCCAAAACCCACAGATCAAGCTAGCCTTCCTTTTTTGTAAAATTATTTTCACAAAAAAGAAAACAATCGAAAAAAAACATGAAATTGAAAATACTATAATAGATGCAATTAAACTATCATATGCTCCCTTCCCAATAAAGTTGGAAACATACATTGCTGTATTTTGGAAAAATAGATTCCAACTATCTTCAAAAATCATATTTAATAAAACCCACTTCTAATTGTAGCTACTGAGGGGGTAAGATGAAAAACCATTCTGTTTCTCATCTTACTAAAAACTAAAAAAGTTTAAGTTAGCTCCCAAAATATTCTTGCATGAGTCCCTTCCTTAAACACGTCCGAAACAGTGCAAAATTCACTAATTGTTGATGTATCGTAGAAAAACACTCCAGTTTCAGGACAGGAAATTTCAGTAGAAGGAATCGTTTCTACATTCGGACATTTAGATTCTTGCTCATTCCATAAGTGCTCAATTTTATCTATATCAAAGTTGACATTATTGAATCCATCAGGTGGAAGTACAAAGCACTTTTTCAAAAAACTTTCACAGGATTTTGCTTTATTAGCAGGATAACTTCCACCTAAAAATAGCCATGTACGAAACTCAGGATGTCTTGTTATGTCACGAAATCTATTTGTCTGTTGAATATGAAAAATATCATCCATAAAACGCTTTAATAGTATTATATCTTTTGGGGCAAATGAGTTTGACATTAGGTGAATCCGACTATTTAACTCATTTAATAGTGCATTAGATTTATCGAGAGAAATCATGTCAGTGCCAGAAGAGACATAGTTCGAATCAAACAGGGTATTTGTATAGACTTTAATCAATAAAGCCGAAATACCAGTGTCTTTAAGGATCTTTCCAATACCTTGGGCAAGTTTACTTGAAAGAATTTCAATAAACTCATTTATTGGAGTATCTGTAATACTTAAATAGCCTATATGAGGATTTAAGCCAGGCAATTGGGTATTGTCTAATCGAAAAGGTAAAATGTACTCTCCTTCTTGCTCTAGGGATCTGCTTAAAGCTGCTCGAAACTCATGCTTTGTCCACACTTTATCTTTATAACTTAGCGATATTAAAGGGACAAAATATGATGACTGATTCATATAAATATCAAGAAACTCTTCTATTAAATTTTTCCCCAGCAAATGAGCTTTCTCAAACTCATCATAGAACACGCTATAACCCATTTTTTTAATCTGGTTTGCAATTTCCTTTGCTATGGCCCTATCTTCACCTGCAAAAGAAATTGCTAAATCGTACTTATGCGTCAAAGTGCTGATCTCCATTTTTGTTAGATGACTAATGCTATCTGAGGTCTGATGAAAAACTAACCTGTATTATTTATACATTAATCCTAAATCTCTTCATCCTCCAACACCAGAAAAACCCTTACAAATCACTGATAAATCCCCCGCCCTAGCTCCCTCTCTTATCCGTCAAGCTCCCATCCGCCCTTGTGGCGACGTCCATGTTGCCCATCATTCCCTGTGCAAATTCGGCTTTGAGCCTTTCTAATATTTGGTCGCTTACTTGTTGGTCGTAGGCTGGGTTGCCTGTTGGGGTTAGGTGGATGGTTGGCGCGAAGGTCATGCTTTTGTTGTTGCTTTGCAGTTGTTTGGTTTGTTGCGCAATGGCTTTTGGTGCGGGTTGGTCGGTTTTGTCGTCGGTGAACCATGTGCCTACCAATTTACCTAGTGAAGTACCGACCCATTCCCCCAAAGCGCCGCCGCCCATGCCGCCTGCGATGGAGCCGACGATTCCCCCAATGGCGGTGCCGATAATGGGCACGACGGAACCAATGGCGGCACCGGCTAACCCGCCAGCCGCGGCGCCACCCATTCCCCCTACCATGTCGCCTGCGGTCGCGCCTATTTCGGTGCCGCTGCCGCCTGACATGGCAGAAGCAAGGCTGACACCTTGCATGGCCATGTCCAGTGGCCGAAAGAATCACCCTGCGCCTTTTAAGGCACCGAGTTTTCCAAATTTGCCCAACCTGCCAAAGCGGCCGCCTGCGCTGGCGCGTTTGGTTGGGTTGTTACGGTCTGAAATTTGGTCTTCATAACTTCTTAGGCCTGCGAGTCGGTTACCAATTCGACTGTGTCGCTCACTGTTTCCTAGTGTCTTTCCCTTTGTTCCAACTCTTCTATTTCTTCTTGCTCTTCCTCTATAACCCGCCATGATGAGCGGTGCGGATCAGCACACTTTTTCCATTAATCTAAAACTAGATTCACTTGTCTCTTAGAAATCTTGTAATTTTATGACATAATATCTGCCATCTGTCGCAAGAGACTTTCTCCCTTATAAGCGACGCTTTTTTGAACTTATTCGATACAAGATAAAATGCCATTAGAAAACGGGTCAACCGCCCCAGTAAGCCCAAGCGCTAAGCTTGATCGCCGCTTCTCCATTGCACCCATGATGGATTGGACAACCAGCGATTACCGAGTCTTCGCGAGAACATTGACGAAGAATACGCTGCTTTATACCGAGATGGTGACCACGGGTGCGTTGCTTCAGGGCAATCATCCTGAAAGATTCTTACGATACGATGAGTGCGAGCACCCTATTGCGTTGCAGTTAGGTGGTTCAGACGCGGCTGCGTTGGGTAAATGCGCAAAAATGGCGGAGCACGCTGGCTTTGATGAAGTTAATTTGAATGTTGGTTGTCCAAGTGACCGCGTACAAAACAGTTTGATCGGCGCGTGTTTAATGGCACACCCAGACAAAGTAAAAGACGCAATGAAGTCAATGCAAGATGCGTGCAGTATTCCTGTGACGATTAAGCATCGCATTGGCTTAGACGACCAAGAAGAGTACAGCGTGGTGCGTGATTTTGTCGGCGATGTGGCGACAACGGGCATCACGACCTTTATTGTTCACGCGCGCAATGCGATTTTGCAAGGCTTGAGCCCGAAAGAAAACCGCGAAGTGCCGCCACTGAAATACCATTATGTTCATCAGTTGAAGAAAGATTTTCCAGACCTTGAAATCATTTTAAACGGCGGCATAAAAACATTAGCAGAATGCGAAGAGCAATTAGCACACGTCGATGGCGTGATGGTTGGGCGCGAGGCGTATCACAATCCTTGGTTGCTTAGCCAAGTCGATGAACAGTTATTTGGCGGTCACGCCCTCATTCAAGATCGCTATGCAGCCTTAGAAGCATTTGTTCCGTACGTAGAACGAAAGTTAGAAGAAGGCGAGCGGTTATTGCACCTTACTCGACATATTTTGGGTATTTTTCAAGGAGAAGCTGGCGGCAAACAGTTCCGTCGTTATCTTTCTGAAAACGGTCATAAAGCCGACGCAAAGGTAAATGTATTATTAGAGGCCATTGAATTGGTCAAACATCATCAACAAAAAGGATAAAGCAATGAGCAACAAGTTATCTCAACTAAAAGAGTTCACGACCATTGTAGCTGACACCGGTGATATCACGGCAATCAAAGACTTTTTACCAGAAGATGCAACAACCAACCCATCTTTGATGCTTAAAGCCGCGCAAATTCCAGAATACGCTCCTTTCCTTGACCAAGCGGTTGCTTGGGCGAAAACACAAAGTAACGACAAAGATCAGCAAATTTTAGACGCTGGTGACATGCTTGCTGTGATCGTTGGTACTGAAATTTTGAAATACGTTCCAGGCCGCATTTCTACTGAAGTAGACGCGCGTTTGTCTTTCGACAAAGAAGCGACACTTGCAAAAGCACGCAAATTGATCGCGCTATACGAAGCCGCTGGTGTTTCTCGTGAACGTGTTTTGATCAAAGCCGCGTCAACTTGGGAAGGCATTAAAGCCGCAGAAGAGCTAGAAAAAGAAGGCATCAACTGTAACCTGACTTTGCTTTTCTCTTTCGCTCAAGCAAAAGCTTGTGCCGAAGCGGGCGTTTACCTGATCTCTCCTTTTGTGGGTCGCATTCTTGATTGGTACAAAAAATCAACTGGCCAAGAATACACTGCAGAAACAGATCCAGGTGTGGTTTCTGTGACTGAAATCTACAACTACTACAAAGAGCACGGTTACAACACGGTTGTAATGGGCGCAAGCTTCCGTAACCTTGGTGAAATCGAGCAACTTGCAGGTTGTGACCGTTTGACGATTAGCCCGAACTTGCTGGAAGAACTGAAGAAAGATGAAGGCAAACTTGAGCGTAAATTGATCCCAACAACCAACGTGAAACCAGCGCCTGCTGCCATCACTGAAGCAGCGTTCCGTTGGGCAATGAACGAAGACGCGATGGCGACAGAAAAATTGTCTGAAGGCATTCGTAACTTCGCAGCGGATCAGCGTAAGCTAGAAGTCACTTTGGCTTCTATGCTTTAAGCATAACAAAGCAGTGTTTTTGAAAAACGCGACTTAGGTCGCGTTTTTTGTGCCCTTCTGTTTTATGCTTTACGCTTCCATCAAAGCCAATACGATAACGAGCCATTGATAATGACTGAATTTGAAAAGATGACCCGCGGTGAATCCTTTAATGCCATTGATCTGGACCTTCGACTGCGCCGTGAAGCGACTCGTCTTGCTTGTGCAAAGTTCAATTCGCACCCAAGTAAAGGCAATTTGCGCCATGTTACCCGTTTGTTTGCAGCCTTTGACAGTGTTGTTATTGAACCAGGCTTTCAATGCGATTATGGCTCTCAAATTCACCTTGGTAAAAATGTGTTTATTAACTTCCAATGTGTTTTTCTTGATAGCGCACCCATTCACATTGGCGACGATGTCTTGATCGGCCCTGCGGTGCACCTTTATACCGTCGATCACCCAAGAGACGCAGACTTGCGCGCGTCAGGCGAATGTTCAGCCAAATCCATCAAAATTGGCAACAAAGTGTGGATTGGCGGTGGGGCAAAAATCCTTCCTGGTATAGAAATCGGCGACAACGCCATTATTGCCGCAAATGCGGTTGTCACACGCAACGTTGCAGACAACGAGCGCTATTTCGGCTAGCGCTTTTCGCAGGCCATTATGATGAGCTGTACAATGTGTCTTTTTGCATAATCCCTCTAAAACACAGCATCTTCGTGCTTTATCACGCGGTTATCTGAACTCTTCCTGCAACTAGGTAAGTAATCGGCAATTGTGAAGGAAATCTCCCCACACGCCCTCTAAACTCGTCTATTTTCTATATACTGCACGGAAATTCGCGAGAGAGGTCGCCCTATGAAAAATTGGATTCTATGTTTAGCCAGCCTTGTGGCATTGGGTGCGCACGCCTCAGATCACACCATTAGCGATGATTCTTTGCTTGTTAATCAAGTCGCTCAGTTCAACGGTACACCTTGGGGTATTTCCCTACTGAACGATGCTGAAGCCATTATTACCATCAAACAAGGGAATGCTTATCGCGTGAATTTAGCCACCGGTGAAAAACAACCACTGACTGGCCTACCTAAAGTTGATAACAGAGGCCAAGGTGGCTTATTGGATGTGGCCAAATCGCCAATATTCGACGAGCAAGGCTGGTTGTATTTCACTTATTCAAAACCTTCCGCCGAAGGTTCTCGTACGACGCTTGCACGAGCAAAGCTGGTCAATAACACCCTAATCAATTGGCACGATTTATTAGTTTCTGACTCAGCAAGCGCTGAAACCAAGCACTACGGAGGTCGCATTGCCTTTGACGATCAAGAGCATGTTTTTTTCTCTATTGGTGATCGAGGCGTAAGAGAAAACGCCCAAGATCTGACAAATCACGCTGGCAGTATTATTCGCTTAAACTTGGATGGAAAAGTCCCTGCTAATAATCCTTTTGTGACACACGCCAATATCCGCAATGAGATTTGGAGCTACGGACACCGCAATCCTCAAGGGTTATTTTATGACAACAACAGCCACACATTGTGGTCAAATGAACATGGCCCAAGAGGCGGCGATGAAATCAACCTCATTCGTCCGGGTGCCAATTATGGCTGGCCGATTGTGTCGTACGGGAAAGAGTATTGGGGACCGGTTAGCATTGGCGAAGGGACGGAAAAAGTCGGCATCGATAACCCATTAAACGTGTTTATACCATCGATCGCACCGAGCGGTTTATTACGTTATCAAGGCTTATTGTTTTCCAACTGGAACGGCGATTTTTTATCAACTGCGCTGGCATTACGCCATTTGAACAAAGTAAGAATTGAAGAAGATGGGGAAATAACCGAGACACGTTACCTTCAACATCTAGAGGAACGACTTCGTTCTATTGCTGAAGATTCAAAAGGGGCGCTTTATATCGGAACAGATTCCGGGAAGCTCTTAAAAATCACACTTGCTCAGGAAACCATACTCCAACAATAAAATAAGCGCATTGCGAAATGCGCTTATTTCTACAGGTTATCCTTCTGCTACCACGCAATTTCTGCCACGGTCTTTGGCTTTGTATAACCGCTGATCTGCGATGGAATACAAATCCTTGAAGTCACCGCCGTCTTTATTACTCGCAGACACACCGATACTGACCGTATAGTGAATGTCTTGCCCTTCAAAATCGAAGGCTGTGCTATCGACGTATTGGCAAAACGCCAGCGCCCAAGCCTTGCTTTGCATGACGGGCAACAAGACACAAAACTCTTCGCCGCCCAATCTAAAAAGCTGCTCGCTGTCCTCTACATGCGCTCTCAATCTATTGGCGAAATCGACTAAAAGTGCGTCACCAACATCATGGCCATAACGATCATTAACGCGCTTAAAATGGTCTAAATCAATCAATACAAATGCCAGACCGTCTTCGCCTTCCTTTGCCAACTCAAGCTGTTGCTCATATTTTAACGACATATTCCGACGGTTGGCTAAGCCTGTTAAAGGGTCTGTCGCTGCAACGATCATTAACGCTTTTAACATTTTTTTATGAATCTTATCCCCAGCGTGACTTAACCCCCATAAGAAAAGATAGGCAAAACACAGGTTTATAACGACACCAGGTAACTGAGCGGGATAATCTGCATAAAAACGCCAACATAGAATGATGGCCACCAAGACCAAACATATGCCCGTGAGCCAAACAGCAATCTTTCGACCTAGCATCAAATAGGCACTCATCGGGAATATCAGCACCCACACTTGCCGACCTGAAAATAAAGGTGAGTAGACAAGGGACGTTAAAATTCCGATAAATATAAAGGATATATAAAAGAGAATAGCCCACCGATAGTAGCGCCAGTTTTTCGGTATAAACCAAATACAAACAGTAAGAATAAGAAGAATGGCTTCTATTAAAGCGACAATGTAATGCCCGACCAATAAATTAATATTGATAAAAATAAAGCAAGTTGCACCAATAATTGACAAAAAACCTTTGAAAAAAGTTTCATTAAAAAGGTCATTATTAAACCAATGGTATATAGGAAATTGCTTATTCATTCGTTGCCATCTACCCGATTATTCAGACCAGCTTGAATCAACAGTCTCGTCATTATTAGACGCGCTTTCGTCACCCCATGAATCCTCGCCCCATGAGCCGTCTCCAGCCTCCTCACCCCAGCTGTCGTCTGCTGAGCTGTCTTCTTGTATCGACTCTTTTTGCGGCGGATTACCGTCATAAACCTCATGGGCGCGACTTTGCAAATACACATCGCGGATAAAGCTGTATCGATCGCCGACAATCATACCTTCTGCATTCAGGTATCGTGCTCTAGTTTGCACCACATCCAATCCGAGCAAGCCAAGCTCCTCATCACTGTTCAGGTCAAGAACGCCAGTCTCATCAATGGAAACGTATTCGACCACCAACCCCGAACCATCGCGAACCGTCGAAGGGCCAAAGAACGGTAAAACAAGATAAGGCCCAGACGACACACCCCAATAACCTAGCGTTTGCCCAAAGTCTTCGTCGTAATGCTTTAACCCCATTTCACTGGCCACATCAAAAATACCAAACCAACCTGCCGTGCTGTTGATCAGAAAACGAAAGGTAGACGACGCCGTTTGATCCCATTTTCCTTGTAATAGATTATTGGTGATATTGCCAATTTCGCCAAGATTTGAGAAAAAGTTACTCACGCCTTTTTGAACGGGTGTCGGCGTAATGGCCTTATACCCTTTCGCAACAGGCTTCAAAACCGCCCCATCAATGGCATCATTAAAGGTAAACATAGAACGATTAAAGCCTTCCCAAGGATCCTCTTCTGTTGCGGCCACCGTCCCCTGTGAAAACACCAACAACACACTCAAAAACAAAGCACTGATCACATTTAGCATTTTATTTATCCTTACAACGACACCACGGACAAGACACGTCTTACCGATACTAAACCAGTTTTTTCACTTCTTGCCACTGTTTTGCCAATCGTTTATCCGATATGGGTTCTAACGTCCCAACAGATTGAGCAAACAAGGAAATACGATACTCTTCTAACATCCAGCGATACTTCACCAATTCAGGATCATATAACGTTTTTTCATCATGCGCCTTTTTCTGACGAAGATAACTTTGCCATAAGCCTTCCAGCTCGGTCACATAAGCATTTTCTTTATTTAAATGATTTTGAAAACGCTCCAACCTCACCTCAATGCCTTTAAAATAGCGCGGCAGCTGGCCAAGCCAAACCAATGGCGTATTTCCAATAAAACCAGGATAAACCAACTGCCCTAGCTGGACTTTAATATCACCGTACACTCTGGTCCACGGCAATGGAATGCTGCCTTTCATCTTCTTCGCCACGCCTTGATAAGAAGACAACACACGATACAACTGCTCCGCCATATTATTGGCAACGCTCACCAATTGAGGTTTGTGGTCTGTCACACAACGCCCAAAAGCGTCTTTTGTGCGCGGTAATGTTCGACCATCTAAAAAGACCTTATCCAACACCGCATTCAACAAATCGTCCAGTAGGGTTTCTTTCTGACCCAATGGCGAAAAGATCAACATGGACTCTTTTAAATGTGGCAAATTCTTTTGCAGATAGCGCATTTCCTTGCTTAACGTCAACTTTAGCAGCGTGATCACCCCTTTTCGGTGTGTTTCAATCGCCGTATTACGGTCATCAAACATTTTTAACGCAACTTTTTCGCCTTGCGCCACCAAGGCAGGAAATGCGGTCACCTTAATGCCGGCTTGCTTAATTTCTTGGCGCTCAGGAATGTCTTGATCAGGCCAAACGGTCAAACCATCCTGTTCATGCTGCTTGGTACCAAATTTGGCGAAACTTTCTTCAACAAGGTCACTAAATTGCGTTTGTAACTGCGCTAAGTTCTTGCCCACTCCGAGGATTTTACCTCGTTCATCTACGACTTCGAGGTTGAGCGTAAGGTGAGAATCCAGCTTTTCCGCATTCCATTCGTTAAGAGGAATATCAATTAAGGTTTCACGCTTAATCTGCAAGCTAAGTTGCTCCAGTAAATCACCCTTCTCTTTCGACAAGTTCGGATACACACGATCCACAAACTGAGGAATCGGCACAAAGCGACGACGCAAGGCTTTGGGCAACGCGCGCAACAAGGCTTCGCAGCGCTCTTTTATGAAACCCGGAACCGCCCAACCCAAATCGTCTAAACTCAGCTGCCGTAACAAACCAACCGGGACTTTTAACGTCGCGCCGTCGGTTTCTTTGCCCGGATCAAATTGATAATCAATCGGCAACGCCACGCCATTCAGACCGAATGAATCGGGAAACGCCATGTCATCGACTTTCACGTCTTGGTTCACCAAGTCGTCACGCGTCATAAACAGCGCTTCGGGCGAGTTTTTAACAAAATACTCTAAACTTTTAAGGTTACGAACATCCGCTGGCAGACGTTTATCGTAAAAGGCAAAAACCACTTCGTCGTCGACCAAAATATCGCGCGTGCGCAACTTGGCTTCTTGGGTTTCGAGCTCGTCAATAAGCGCTTTGTTTTTTCGGAAAAATGCCTGTTTAGTGCGCAATTCGCCTTCAACCAAGCCCGATCGAATAAAGATTTCACGGGATTCCTCTGGGTTCACATGGCCGAAATCAATTCGGCGTTTCGCGACAATAACTAAGCCGTACAAAGACACTTGCTCTTGCGCCATCACGCGGCCTTGGCTACGCTCAAAATGTGGGTCAAAGTATTGGCGTTTTACAAACGGCGCGGCGTATTCCTCTATCCACGCAGGGTCAATACGTGCAGTGACACGCGCATAAAGCTTGCTGGTTTCGACCAATTCCGCCGCCATAATCCATTGCGGTGGTTTCTTGAACAACATAGAACCCGGAAAAATCGCCAATTTACGTGAACGACAACCCAGCATTTCTTTACTGTCTTCCATCTTGTTCGCCACTTGCGTAAACAAGCCGGCCAATAAAGAACGATGAATGGCTTCGTAATGGCGCTCTTCGTGCTGTACTTCTTTGAACCCCAATTGTTTACAGGCAATCATGATTTGGCGATGAATGTCGCGCCATTCACGCATGCGCATGAAATTCAAAAATTGCTTGCGACAATATTGCCGTAATTGGTTCTGCGACAGTTCTTGGCGTTGAGTTTCAAATCGCTCCCACAAATTCAGGAACACAGCGAAATCTGAATCTTCGTCTTTGTCTACGGCATGCGCTTGGTCAGACTGGGTTTTCTTATCTTGTGGGCGTTCACGCGGATCAGGAAGAGATAACGCGCTGACAATAATTGCCACTTCTTTTAAAACACTTTGCTGTTCCGCTGCGATCAAAATACGACCAAGCTTTGGATCGATCGGTAACTTGGCAAGTTGACGGCCAATTGGCGTTAATCGGTCTTTGTGCAACGCACCCAATTCGGTCAAGGCACGATAACCATCGTTGATCATGCGCTTTTCAGGCATTTCAACAAAAGGAAATTTTTCAACCGGCCCAAGCTTCAAATTAGCCATTTGTAAAATAACCGACGCCAAATTGGTACGGAAGATTTCGGGATCGGTAAACTCGGCACGGTTACTGTAATCCGCTTCATCATAAAGGCGAATACAAATACCGTCGGCCACTCGACCACATCGCCCTGCTCTTTGATTCGCACTGGCTTGGCTGATCTTTTCGATCGGTAATTGCTGGACCTTAGAACGAACACTATAGCGACTAATGCGTGCCAAACCTGGGTCGATGACGTACCGAATCCCAGGAACGGTTAACGACGTTTCTGCTACGTTGGTCGACAACACAATACGACGACCAGAATGGGATTTGAAAATACGCTGCTGCTCACTGGCGCTCAATCGAGCGTACAGCGGCAAGACTTCAGTCGATCGTAATTCCGCTCGTCGTAGTATTTCCGCCGTTTCACGGATCTCACGTTCACCCGGCAAAAACACCAGAATATCGCCCGCACCACGATAACCAGACTGACGTTCTTCGGCGATCAACAGCTCTACCGCGTCTAATACGCCTTGCTCCATGCTTTGGTCTTCATCTAATGCTTCGGAATCAGATTTGCTCAACAAAGGCTGATAGCGCACTTCAACGGGATAAGTTCGACCCGATACTTCGATAATCGGTGCGTTTTCAAAATGTTCAGAAAAACGTTCAACGTCGATGGTCGCCGACGTCACAATGACTTTTAAATCAGGGCGCGCCGCTAAAACTTGTTTCAAATACCCCAGCAAAAAGTCGATGTTCAGACTTCGTTCGTGGGCTTCATCAATGATGATGGTGTCGTATTTGTAGAGCATTTTATCTTGTTGAATTTCCGCCAACAAAATACCGTCTGTCATCAGTTTGATCAGCGTTTCTTCTGTGCTTTCATCGCTAAAACGAACCTGAAAACCGACCTGCTCACCCAACTTTACTTGTAACTCGTCACTGATCCGTTCCGCCACACTGCGAGCGGCAATTCGACGCGGCTGAGTATGACCAATAACGCCAGCAATACCTCGCCCTGCTTGCAAACACATTTTGGGTAATTGTGTGGTTTTACCCGAACCCGTTTCACCCGCAATAATGATGACTTGGTTGTCTTGAATCGCTTTGATGATTTCATCGGCACGAGCCGCAACGGGCAAGCTTTCATCGTAGGTAATTTTGGGCATTTTGGCGGCACGAGCTTGAAGCAAGGTCTCGGATTTTTCGATCAAAACATTCAATTCAGATTGCATACGGTCAAAAGGCAACCCTTCCTTTTGACGTTTCGTTAGCTGCGTTTGCTTTTGATCAATTAGATGACGATCGCGCGTCATTACGGCATTTGTCGGCATGATAGGTAAACTTGTATCCTTTTTACTTGGCGCAGAAAAAGTCGTTAAAATAAATAAAGCGCCGTTTGCATTAGATGTCTTGGTATTGAACTTAAAGTGGCGTTAAGTTGTTGTACTAAAACCTCTATCTATATAGTTGTAAATTCTAACATCAATCCCAACCTAAGGGTTATAGTGAACGACATTCGCGGCACATCTAATACGATGTCGCCATCCTCCACAAATCCACCACAAAAAGGAAATGGTATGTCTCATCATGTATTTGAAGATAATTCCCTTACCATTGGCAATACGCCATTAGTACGCTTAAACCGCATCGGCAATGGTAATATTTGGGCAAAACTAGAATCTCGTAACCCGGCTTTTTCAGTAAAATGCCGCATCGGCGCCAACATGGTTTGGGACGCCGAAAAAAAAGGCATTCTGAGCAAAGGAAAATCGCTTGTTGAAGCATCGAGCGGTAATACTGGTATTGCTCTGTGCTTTGTTGCCGCGTCTCGTGGTTACCCAATTACCATCACAATGCCGTCCAGCATGAGTATAGAACGCCGCCAAGTGATGAAAGCGTTGGGCGCGACGATTGTATTGACCGAACCCGCCAAAGGCATGAAAGGCGCGATTGCCAAAGCAGAAGAGATTGCACAAGCTGACAATTTCGTACACCTTCAACAGTTTGACAATGCCGCCAATCCAGAAATTCATGAACAAACCACGGGACCAGAAATTTGGAAAGACACCAATGGTGACATTGACGTCTTCGTTGCCGGTGTTGGCACAGGCGGTACAATCACTGGTGTGAGCCGTTACATTAAAAACACGCAAGGTAAAGCCATCATCAGCGTTGCGGTGGAACCAACGACGTCCCCTGTCATTACACAGACAATGAACGGCGAAGCACACACTCCATCGCCTCATAAAATCCAAGGCATTGGCGCTGGCTTTATTCCTAAAAACCTTGATTTGACGATGGTTGACCGCGTTGAACAAGTTTCCAATGAAGACGCTATTGCTATGGCAAAACGTCTGATGCGCGAAGAAGGTATTTTGTGTGGCATTTCCTGTGGCGCCGCCGTGGTTGCCGCAGAACGATTAAACCAACAAGCTGATTTTTCCGATAAGAAAATCGTCGTTGTATTACCAGATTCTGGCGAACGTTACTTGTCGACGGCTTTATTTGAAGGTGAATTCACCGACAACGAAATCGTCCAGTAAGACTAAGCAAGCCCATTAGAAAACAAAAATCCCCGTTCAGGTACGAAACTTAAGCGGGGATTTTTTTTGGTCCTTATCTAATATTTTTCAAGAGAAGCTTAAAAGCCAAACCACTCTCTTAAAAAAGAAAAGCCCAATTAATGCAGCTTTTTCGTACCATAACGAACCATGTCTTTGCCGTTTTCATACACATCGGCACTCACCCAACGCCCCAAAAGCAATTTCTGATTGTCATCCAGTACAGCAAGGAAGGGACGACCGTCCGTATTGTTTGTCGCCAGCGCAACGCCAGCCGCATTAGCAAGCCCCAAGCCACCGTTTTCTATCGCACGTAAAAACGTCTCAAGTTCGGCTAAGGTCTCAATTACATCGTTGTCATTAATCATTCTATTTACTCTGCTGCATCAATAATGGCGCTAGAATAACAGTTATTGAAGCGTGAGAAAAATAGCTTAATGAAGGTACTAAGATCTTCCATAAAAGTGCGGTTAATCTAAGCGATGATGGTTCATTCTTGTTATTTGTTCTCGGATAGCATCACAGACAAAAGCATTTAGGCTTTTGACCTTCTGCGGATGAAAACAACAACGCCACCTTCCGCCTTCCCCTGAAGAAAGGTTTAATTCGCTTTAATCTGGCAAACCACTTCACCGCCTTCAAAGACGCACAGTTCGCCTTCTTCCATTTGGCTCCACATTTCGTCTTGCGTTAACGGCTGAGTGGCAATCACAGTGACGACGTCTTTGTCTGTGGTCACTTCTTTGAAGTCGATGATGACGTCTTCGTCAGACAAGGTCGCTTTTTTGAACGGTGCTCGACGCGTGATCCAATGCAGTTTTGTCGTACAAAAGCAGTAAAGGCGAGCACCATCAGACAGCATCATATTGAAGACGCCTCGGCCTTTCAGTTGCAAAGCGAGCTCAGATAACACCGTCGAGATATCATCTAGCGATGGCTCATCTTCCCCCAAACGCGCTTGCAGCTGCTCTATAATCCAGCAAAAGGCACGTTCTGAGTCTGTACTGCCTAATGGATGATGTCGTTCGATTGGTAAGGCGCTGACATCTTCAAGCTGTCCGTTATGAGCGTAAGACCACGTTTTTCCCCACAACAAACGACTAAATGGATGTGTATTAAGCAAACACACACCGCCTACATTCGCTTGACGAATATGGCTGATCACAATGTCGCATTTTAAAGAGTTATGACTGATGACTTCCGCGATGTCTGAATCGGCGCTCGGTCTTGGGTCATGTATTGTCCATACATCGCCATCACGATACATGGCCATTCCCCAGCCATCTTTGTGAGGACCTGTTCGGCCACCACGCGCTCGTAAACCGGAAAAACTAAAACAAATATCCGTTGGCACATTGGCACTCATGCCCAATAACTCACACATCGTCTATATCTTCACTTCTAAGGGATTTGTTTTTTTGAATGCGTCGATACAAGAAAATGCCCGCAGCAATGACAGCAATGCCCGCTAAATTAAGCCCGGCATACATAACCCATTCTGTCGAAGAAATCGCATCCACTTTTTCAACCATTTCATCAACGTCTGACACGTCTGCTTTTACGGCATCTGTCTCGGATGGCAAGCCTTCTTTTTCCTGCTCTTCACTCACGATTGAAATGGCAGGCGGCACTAAGACAGGCATCAAATCTCTATTGGAGGAAGGCACTGCCATTAATAGCAAGCTGGCTGGCGTTGCATCGTCCAAACTGACGGTCGGCGCTTCGTCGCCTTTGCGATTGAAGTGCCAGAAAGGCGTCCAGTAATCGAAACGTAAACCAGTTTGTGTCATCCCAACAAGCTTGGCGCGAACTTTCACATCCTCATCCGCAGACACCGGAATGATTTTTTCCCAATAACCTTGCCCAACAAGTGGCATTTCTTCCGTTTCGATGGTGCCATTGTTGTAATTAAATTCGAGCTTCACATTTGAGCGTAAAACATTGAGTTTTAAATTCACCGGCTTAGCGGAAAATGCAATTAAGTTGCCTCCAGGGCTGGTGCCATTGAAATCGATGGCTGGATGCACGGTAAAGTATTGGCTAAGCTGTCTGGAGAAGGTTTTCCCATCCACTAAGCTGACTAATTCGTAATTTCCAGGTTCGGCAATGCCTTCCAAACGCTGTTTAAATTGGCCATTGGTTCGAGCCATTTCGTGCGAAAAGACCGTGTCTTTTTGCTCCCCACTCAAGCGGATCAAGGACTGCGTTACTGTCACTAAACTCAGGATATTTTCATCTTGGATAATGACATTTTTCTGGAAAAGGCCAACCGTTGAATAAATCGGCTCATTTACAAAGACAATCGGAGCCAGTTTTGTGGCCTGTGAACTTAGATTGGTAATAACCCTAATACTGCTTCGTTCAAGATCCACATTGTTGACTTTCCACACACCGGCATCTGGCTCACGCACCGTTATCAGCGTGTAATGATCGGACGCCGATACGGAAACATGGCTGTCATTAACAAGCGATAACAACGATCCGCTGGGTTTGATTACATGCGGTTGAATGCCATTTTCATGGAATACGACGAGCGTTAGCTCTTCTATCGCGTCATCAACAACAAATTGATTGCCATCAAATGGCAATTCATCGGATGGCGATGCTTGCGTGAAAATTCGGTCAAACGTATCCAGTAGATCTTCTGGAATCGCCACTTCGGTATGTGTTGCGTCGGTTCTCAGTGACAGAGATTCCAGTAATGCTTTGTCGGTATAACCTGTCATAGAAACCGTATGAAGGTGAATGCCTCGCTCTTCAAGCTGAGCCATTAACTCATTCAATATACGATCACGAGAGGCCTTATTGACGGCTTCATCCAAGCTAATATCGACCATACCATCCGTCACTAAAATCCAATGACGATTAAAATCCGGCGCCAAACTGCCTGAATCTGGTGTATCCAGCAAAAGTTTAATGATGGCTTCTAAATCGGTTTTAACGTCCTGCGTGACGTAGCTATTTACATAACTTGCCAACTTGGATTTAGTGGCTTTATTGACGGTGGATTCTGGTAGAAGTACTCGAGGCTCTTCACCAAATAACCAGATGCCTAAGGTGGCTTTTTCTTCAGGAGCAAGATTTGAGATAAGGCGCAGCGCCTCAGACGTTAGCTTATCAGGGTCACTAATAAGCATACTACCAGAGGCATCCACAATCACGCGGAATTGCGTGTCCGCCTGACTCGACGGCACCCAAAAAGAAAAAACAGCCGCTAACAACACAGTATTAATTTTCAACCACTTCACGTTTGCGAACTCCTTGAACTACTTTGCTGACATTAGCGACCATTCACCGCAATTAAGTTACATCATACGGTTCCGGTGTGCCATGTACCCATTTGATTATATGAGTTTCCCAATCGTCTTCGTCGACAGTCTGTTCATTCACGGCATAGTGACGAACAGTCAATCCTTGACGAAGCATTTCCTTGTCACTTCCAACCAACAAAGGATGCCAGTTTGGCAACTCTTTCGTTTCATGTAACACACGATAGCTGCACGTATCTGGCAGCCATTGGAACTCGTCGATCTGATCTGGCGTTAACGTAATACAACCGGGCACTTCCGTTTGACGCGTTTCATACACCTTACATTGACAACTTACCGCATTGAGCTGATGACAAGAAAGGTCCGTATAAAAAACCTCGTCTGTTTCATCGTCTTGCAATTTTTGAAGACAACATTTACCACAACCATCGCAGATAGATTCCCATTCCACTGGAGACATTTTTTCCAGTGGTGTGGTTTTCCAAAAAGGTTCGTAACGCTTTGCAATCATGACCCTAACCCAAGTAGTTAATAAATAGCTTCTGTTGGTGTTTTATATAAATCCAACAAATACTCATCTTTTACTGGTGGCAACTGCAAATAAAAATGCTTTTCACGAATACCCACAATGACTTTTTCTGGCGTGGCTCTGGCCAATTTACTGTCTTTGGTTAATAACATGGTCATGGCACTAATACCTTTGCCAAAACGTGCCATTAATTCTTCTGGCACTTTTTTAAGACCGATGCTTTTTTCCACATACAAGTACATTCCATCATGCTTTGATGAACGAAATACTTCTACGATTAAATGCTGTTTCATAATTTTCTCTTGGCGAGATTATCGCCATGTTAGGACTTTTTAAATTTATCTAGCACTGGATCAACAATAACATCTCTTCGCCAGCCGGTTATCGCTGGGTTTTGCCAGTCAACCTCTGTGCCGTCAAACAAATGACGAACCAAGGGATCCAATAGTTTACGCTTCATCATGGCTTCTGGTGCAATTTTTAACGTGTCGGCTTTTTCACGCACAAATGCTTTGATTTTCTTTGTTAGTTCACCCGCCTGAGACGGCAATGGAACGTCCAATGGCAATTGATATTCGTCTTCAGACAATTCATTCACCAAGGCAACATTTTGTAAAATCACCTCACCGTATAGACGATGTTGACGACCGGTTAACTCTTCCGCTTCAGACACAGCTTTATGATGCGTAGGCAAAGTTTTCGCCAAACACCATAAGGTGCGATCTTTTAAAATCTGGCCTTTCGGCACATCTTCTTTACGGGCTTGCTCATCACGCCAAATAAACAGCAAACGCAACAGCGTTAAACCGGCGGGAGATAAACGCCACGCGGTTTTGACGCCGTCCCAATTTTGCTCTGGATCCGAATTCATCTGATACTGCCACTTAAGTGACTCACAGTCTTCCAATGCCCATTCGAGCATATTTTTGGCTTCTAAACGGGCAATTTGCATCGGGTAAACTTTTGCTAAATAGACCACATCGAGTGCCGCATAACGTTTTTGGGCATCGGTTAATGGACGTTGAATCCAATCAGAACGCGTTTCGTCTTTTGCTACTTCTATCTGTAAATACTCATGAATCAGTTTCACATAACTCAACGACCATTGTGCGCTCGCGTACGCTTCACCGATCTGAGTATCATAAAAAGGCGCTGGCAATACACCTAAGAGACGATCAAAAACATCCAAGTCCTCAGAGCAAGCATGGAATACCTTCATCACAGCAGGATTTACCATCAAGCTGCGAAGTGGCTCCCATTCATCGATGCTCAACGGATCAATTAGTACGGCTTTGTCACCTTCACTAATTTGGATTAGCCCCGTAATTGGAAAATAGGTTGTGCGACGAATGAACTCGGTATCCACGGCAATCACAGGCAATTCTGCCCAATAATCGCACCATGTCACCAATGACTCATTATCCGCAACCCATACAATATTCAGAGCATCATCTTGATCATTCATTCTAGAGTGTCTTCCGTCCCTCTAGCGCCAACGCCAGAGTGTTTCCATCTACGTATTCCAGCTCACCACCCATAGGAACCCCATGAGCAATACGACTGACGTTGATGTTTAATGTTTTTAATTTCTCGGCGATATAGTGACAAGTGGCTTCACCTTCTACCGTCGAGTTAGTGGCGATAATCGCCTCTTCTACTTCGTTATGTTGTACCAACGCTTCAAGGCGATCTAGACCCAATTCTTCTGGCCCAATACCGTCTATCGGTGATAAGTGGCCTAACAGAACAAAATAACGCCCTGTATACGTACCCGCCGATTCAATCGCGACAACATCCGCTGGTGTTTCCACAATACACAAATGTTTTGCATCGCGCTCAGGGTCTTGGCAAAGCTGACATTCAGACTCTTCCGTCAATGTGCGACAGCTTGAACAACGCCCAACTTTGTCGAGCGCCTCGCGCAATCCATTCGCCAGTCTATCCGCCCCTTGATGATCACGCTCCAATAAATACAATGCCATCTTTTGGGCCGATCTCGGCCCAACGCCTGGCAAACAACGTAACGATTCAATTAACTCTTTTATTAAGGGACTAAACAAAGCGAACTCCTAGAAAGGCATCTTGAAGCCTGGTGGCAAAGACATACCCGCCGTTGCTGCTTCCATTTTGGCTTTCTGACCGACTTCGATATTGCGTACGGCATCGTTGACCGCAGCGGCAATTAAGTCTTCTAGCATTTCTTTGTCGTCTGCAAACAAAGAATCATCAATAGAAACACGCTTTACATCATGACGGCCGGTCATAACAATTTTCACAAGGCCAGCACCCGCTTGACCTTCTACTTCCATATTGGCCACTTCTTCTTGTGCTTTTTGCATATTTTCTTGCATTTGCTGCGCTTGGCGCATCATGTTACCCATACCACCTTTAAACATAACTCTCTCCAATTAGGCTTTAATTTTAACCGTGTCATAAACCAGTTGTGCGCCCATCGTCGACGATAAAGCTTGTACAACTGGATGTGAATTCAAATGTTCGATGGCAACCTGAAGCGCTTCCGCACGTTTGCTCGCGGCGAACTCTTCGGCCGTCACACCGCTGGTATCTTCTACCGTGTCAATAATCAAGGGCACAGACATCGCAAAGAAATCGCTCAATGCACCTTGTATTTGCTCATAACGCACTTGATTAAGCATGTGCCCATATTCCAAAGGCACTTCTAAGCGAATGCCTTGATCGCTGGCGTCCACTAAGCTGGAATTCATTAAAATGTTTTGCACCAAACCTGTCAAAGGTAAGCGCGGCGCCACCAGCCACCACAACTTCATGGTTAATTCATTAAAATGATTCAACGCCGGCATTGGCATCGCCAATGCCGGTTGCGCTATCGTATCAGGGACTTTGGCTAAACGCGTATCAGGCTCGTTGCTTTCTTCGATAACAGAAGACTCTAAAGGTTCCGCCCCCAACGCATCAACTAAATCCGCAGCGGGATTAAAAGGATCAATGACATCGGCGATGGCACGTTCTTCCGCCTCTTCTTCGTCCTCATCATCGTCGCTTTCATCTAAAACGTCTTCTGCAAATTTTTCTTCTGCGATAACAAAAGGCGTAGACTCATGCCCTGACTTGCTAATACTTTCTGTCGGGGACTCCGACTCTTGCAGCTCTTGCGCTTCAATCGATGCGTCGATTTCTTGCGGCACACTATCCGCAGACGTGACTGTCTCACTCTTTTCCGCTTTAACTATTTCAGCTATTTCAGCTATTTCAGCATCATCAACCGCGACAGGTGCAGCTTCGTCAGTAACATCCTCTAAAACGGTTTTATCTTTGATGCTTTCATTTTCAATGATAGAGCTTTCATCGAGAACCTTCTCTTCAACAACAGCCGTTTCCGGTGCATATTCCCATGGCGGACGCTCAGCAGGCGGCACCGGTGATTGCTCAATTTTTTGTTCAGCAGGCGCAGTAACTACCGAGCCTGACTCAACAGTTGGTGTTTTTTTTTCTGCCATTTCTGATAACGGAACATCGGCTTCCGCTACAGGATAAGCCGGTGTATTCTCTGCTGAAATTACCGCTGGCGCCGCATGACTGACCACCATTGGCGGTGTCGGACGAAACGCGATAAGCCTTAGCATTAGCATTTCAAAACCGGCACGCGCAGAGTGTGCGAGATGCAAATCACGACGACCAATCAGCAAACTCTGATACATAATTTGTATTTCTTCAGCGCTCACATTGGCCGCTATGGCTTGAATACGTGCTAAATCGCCCAGTTGATCAACTAACGCGCCCGGCACTTGTTGCTCGATTGCGATACGATGTAAGACATCCAATAAACTGCCGCAAATCGCTGTGAAATCTGGCTGATAATCCGCGAGTTTCTCAATACGAGATAAAACTTCTGCAGCGTTTTTCGAGGAAACACTTTCAAGTAAATCCAGCACCTGTGCCTGGTTTACCAAACCCAGCATCGCTGTCACACCAGATTCAGAAATAGTGCCGTTGCCAAATGCAATTGCCTGATCTGTTAAACTCAACGCATCACGCATACTGCCATTCGCCGCTTGACCAATTTGCCAAAGCGCAGGTTGATCAAAATTAACGTGTTCGGTAGCAAGCACCGTTTGCAAATAGTCCACGACACGCTGTGGTGACATATTTTTCAAATTGAATTGCAAACAGCGAGACAAAATCGTAACAGGAAGTTTCTGTGGGTCGGTTGTCGCCAATAGAAATTTAACGTGTTCTGGTGGTTCTTCGAGGGTTTTTAATAACGCATTAAAGGAGTGCGTAGACAACATGTGCACTTCGTCTATTAGATAGACTTTAAAACGACCACGCGTCGGTGCGTATTGAACGTTTTCTAGTAATTCACGTGTATCTTCTACTTTTGTACGTGAGGCCGCATCCACTTCGATAAGGTCGACAAAACGACCTTCAGTAATTTCACGACAACTGTCACAGGTGCCACAAGGTTCAGGTGAAATCCCATTGGTTTCACAGTTCAAGCATTTCGCAAAAATACGCGCTATGGTGGTTTTACCAACACCGCGTGTTCCGGTAAACAAATAGGCATGATGCAGGCGCTGTTGGCGTAAAGCATTTACTAACGCTTGAAGTACATGGTCTTGCCCAGCCATTTCAAGGAAAGTCTGTGGGCGCCATTTACGTGCTAAAACTTGATAACTCATGATGGATACTGGCTAATAAAAAGCGATTTTTTATTGTACGGCAGTACGAACAATTTCGGAACCACTCTTAGCCTACTGTACGACGGGTAATAGAGAGAAAATAACAAAAAAACTTCACTATAGAGATCAATAGCTTAAATTTAGTACAACTTTTTGCCGGACGCATCGCTCGTTATGACCAAGCGATGCGTCTGACTCAGTGGATGCTTATTAGCTTAATTTGGCTTTACGCGCTTTACGTTGGCGCTCTTTTTCCAGTGTTTTTTCTTCACGATGCTTTTCAATGGCGTCCACCACTTCCGCGCCGATGTGTTCTTCACCACGAGATCGCGCAAGCTGAACTTGACGCTCACGTTCGATAAAACGCTGACGCTGCTCGTCCGTGTATTTATCAAAACAATGCACACAACTTACGCCTTGAACATAACGCTCACTTTGCTTTTCTTCTTCAGTAATTGGCATACGACAGGCATGACACTGATCATATTCGCCCTTTTCAAGGTCGTGATTTACTGACACTCGATTATCAAAAACAAAACATTCGCCTTCCCAAAGGGTGTCTTCTTTCGGCACTTCTTCCAAGTACTTCAAAATACCGCCCTCAAGGTGATAAACCTCATCAAAACCTTGCTCTAGCATATACGCCGTGGATTTTTCGCAACGAATACCGCCCGTGCAAAACATTGCAACTTTTTTGTGTTTAGCAGGATCAAGGTTGTCTTTTACGTACGCAGGAAATTCGCGAAAGGTATCGGTCTTTGGGTTAACCGCATTTTTGAATGTGCCAATCTGCACTTCGTAATCGTTACGAGTATCGACCAAAACAACATCTGGATCAGAAATCAAATCATTCCAATCCGTTGGCTTAACATATGTACCAACAACACGCTTAGGGTCAATGCCTTCAACGCCCATGGTAACAATTTCTTTTTTCAATTTTACTTTTGTGCGATAGAAAGGCATGTTTTCATCATACGATTCTTTAGAAACAATATTGTCCAACCCTGGCTGCTGATCCAACCACGCCAACAAAGCATCAATACCTTCACGAGGACCTGCGACCGTACCATTTATACCTTCGCTTGCGAGCAATAAAGTACCGCGAATGGCGTTATCTTCTAATGTTTTCTGCAGGGGCTCACGAATGGATTCAAAGTGCGGCAATTCAACAAATTTATAAAGGGCACAAACTACGACGTTAGACATATTTCTCTCCTATGCGATCTGGAACGTAAAACCAGAGCAATTAATTAAGGCGCGCATTATAGAGATTTATGGTGTTTTTTTCGAGCCCATTTCCACAAAAACAGCCAAATTACATACCGAAGAAATACAAACCGCCCTACTGGTCAGGGTCAAGCGTCATTCCAGTCGTGTTATTGACGCGAAACCAACCCGCAATACTATGTCGAGTGCGCTTTGCCACAACAACTTCATGATAAAAACATTCACTCAGAAAAACCGCCAGTCGCCCTTTTTTTGGGTAAAAACGACCAAGCTCAATGTTTGGGTCAATTTCATCATACACAACCAATTCACCGCCATCGCCATCCTGCCAGTTGTCATTCAAATACAAAACAGTCGATAAAATTCGATTACTTTCTCCTTTAAATGCATCTATGTGTTTTTCATAAAATGCGCCAGCTTCATATCGAGCAAAATGCGCCTCGTAATCAAAAAGCCCCAAAAACAAACGACGATTGAGCGCGACTCGCAACTCTTCCATTGTTTTCAAAAAATCTTTTTTTATGGGCTTGTTGGGGTCTATCCATTGAATATAATCTCGGCGCGCATCCAGTATAATTTGATGATCTTGCTTTCGGCCCACACCAGCCTGCAACATATAAGCATTCTGAATATTTTCAACCTCATCCATTAGGGCATCAATAAAGTCTGCGGAAAAAAAGTCATCTTGAACGCTCCAGCCCTTCGTCTGCAAATCTGCTAACAAATTAGAAAAAGGCGCTTCTCGACTAAACGCCGGAATCGAATTTTCCACATAGAGCTTTTTCGTCATCAAGACATCGTTATACATAGATAGATTTATCACTTCTAAAAAGGCAAAATTACCATGACCGCTATAGTACTGTAGCCTCTTCGCCAACACACCAAGATTTCTACAATCATGAGCCAACCCTTTCAATTACGAGACTACCAAACTCAAGCCGTCGAAGCGTCTTTAGCGCACTTTCGCGCCAGCGACGACCCCGCCATTATTGTATTGCCTACTGGCGCAGGTAAAAGCCTGGTCATCGCGGAGTTAAGCCGATTGGCTAAGGGACGGGTTATTTGTTTGGCCCACGTAAAAGAATTGGTTGAACAAAATCATGCAAAATTTCTTGCGACAGGTTCATCTGCTGGCATCTTTTCTGCTGGGCTAAGCCAAAAAAACAGCGCCTCAAAAACCACCTTTGCCAGCATTCAATCCATTTCCGCTAACCTACTTGAATTCGACGTACCAGCTAGCCTTATCATTATTGACGAATGCCATCGGGTCAGCATGGAAGAAAGTGGCCAATACCAAAAAACCATTGAACACTTTAAAACACTCAACCCAAAAGTGAAGATCCTCGGATTAACCGCAACACCTTATCGACTAGGAAGCGGCTGGATTTATCAACACCATTACCACGGCTACACGCGACAAGGGCCAGATTCGATTTTTAAGAAATGTATTTTTGAACTACCATTGCAACACATGGTCAAGAAAGGCTATTTAACACCGCCCATTCATTACGACGCCGCTATTGCGCATTATGACTTCAGTCTTCTCACAGAAAGCCTTGATGGCGAACAAAACACCGACGACATTGCACTCAATGAACTCATTCACAAAAACCCTCGCGTCACCAAAGCCGTCACAGAACAAATATTACAACTTAGCCAAGACAGACAAGGCGTGATGATTTTTGCGGCAACCATTGATCACGCAACTGAAATAGCAGGTTATTTACCCGTCGACAAGACGGCGTTAATTACAGGTAAAACAAAAACAAAACAACGAGATGCCCTCATTTCGGCTTTTAAAGCCAAAGAAATCAAATTTCTCGTTAATGTCTCCGTTCTGACCACAGGATTTGATGCGCCCCATGTGGACGTCATTGCCATCTTACGACCCACGCAATCTATTAGTTTATTTCAGCAAATTGTCGGGCGCGGCCTGCGACTAAGCCCTGGAAAAAAAGACTGCCTCGTTTTGGATTACACCAACAATGGCTACAATATTTTTCAGCCTGAAATTGGTGAAAAACGCCCAACGCCAGATTCTGTTGCTGTGCAAATTCACTGCCCTGAATGCGATTTTGCCAATACCTTTTGGGGAAGAAAAGACGAGGAAGGCAACATACTTGAACACTTTGGACGTCGTTGTCATGGTTTAATTGATTCGCCAGAAGGCGAACACCAATGCACTTACCGCTTTCGCTTTAAGCGCTGCCCGTATTGCAATGAAGAAAATGATATTGCCGCCAGACAATGCCAGCATTGCGCCGAAAAGCTCATAGACCCTGACGATTTATTAAGAAGCGCACTAAACCTAAAAAACAATAAGGTACTACGCTGTTCTGACATCACGTCAGACATTATTTGGAAAGACAAAAGCCTTAAAATCACCTATCACGACGAAGATGGACTTACACTTTCAGAGACCTTTCGATTCAATTATAAAAAATCGCGGCAAGCCTTTAACGACCTATTCGGACGAAGAGTGGCTAACGCCAGTCAGTCCATTGAGTTTGACACACTTGAAGAAGTTGAGAAGTTTCTACCTTATCTTCCTGCACCTGACTTTGTCATAGCCAAAAAGCAAAAACAGCACTGGCAAGTAACAGAACGTTTATTTGATTACAAAGGCCCATACCGGAAAGCCAATGAACTAAACTAAAACAGTTAACGCTTATTTTTCAGTGCGTTTCGATAGGACATTTCAAACGGAAGGTTCATCCGTTTTAAATTTTCCATAGCCACGGGGCCCAATATGCCTTTCGGCACACCACTCAATAACACAAACCAATAGTTAGCCATCATATTTTCAGCAAAGATACTTGCCGTTTTCTCCTCTACACCAACTTGCTTAAAACGCTTAATGATGCCTTCCGAAATCACCGACATTTGATTCGTATGAAAACCGCCCGTGGCCAAACTATCCAATAAAACCTGTCGCGTAAATTCTACGTATTCATCATAAAAATCAAACAATACTTGCGCCATCTGCTGCAAATAATCAATCGGCGATACACTGGCTTTTTGCGCAAGTACCGCAGCACGAAGCGCAACATCCATTTCATCAAAGAATATATCTTTTACCAAAGAAAGTTTATCTGGGAAGTGAACAAACAAAGTGCCAACCGCTATTCCTGCTTGCTCGCTCAAATAGCGGGTACTGGTTACTTCAATGCCTTGCTTGAGGAAGGATTGCTTAGCAATATTTTTGATTTTGGCGCGCGTGTTGGCTTTTTGCTGCTGTCGAAGACTCACTTGTCGATTCCCTTGAGTAAGATATCCAGAGAGTCTAGCCTGTCTGATTTTTATTGACGAGTAGAAAATTAACGCACTGAATTAACACTGGGCATGGATGATCGGGCTAACGCAGTAGACAGATCCCGCATAAAAGACTCAATACGCTGCGCATTGACACCAAAATCGCCAACACCCGCTCTTGAGCAGGAACGCATGTCTATCCTTACTTTATCGCCTTCGACTTGTGTGATCCGAATCACAACATCATCGCGAAAACCAAAAATTGGCGTACGAGCAGTTGCTTCCACAATACCCGCTTGAGAATACTTCGCCACCACTTCCCAACCACGACTTTCAATCAACCTAACCACTTCTGAATATACAGTAGGCTTATCTTTCTCACTATAAACAGGTAATACATTCGGATAATATTCGTGCTGAATATCCGCCCATTCAGCATTATAGCTAAGGTCATTTTCATTGTATTTACGGATAAAATTAACATTCAAGTACGCAGGCGGCGTGACTGTGTCGGTTGTAATATCATTAATGGGAGGAAGCCCAGATTTTTGCAAATAGATACCTATCCACATCGCGCTGTAAACAAACGAAACTATTAATACGAGAAAGAAAAAACGCTGACTCGCTATGTTTTTCTCCTTTCGGCAGACACATAACGACAGGACAGTAAGAAAGGAAATCAACAAAGAAGCAAAAACGCTTTGACGCAACAGGGAAAAGCAAGTTAATGGTTCAAAAATTCCAACTCGCACACCGGCAATTGATATAAATGCCACACACCCTACTAACATAAGAAGAATGTATAAAACCGGTGAGATATAACGACTCATAGACAGCTCATATCGAAAAATAATATCTCACACCATATCGCGACTTGAAGACAACGAACAGAAGCAAGAAGCTTGTTTTAAATCATTCCTTTGTATTTGCATATTTTCTGTAAAGTTTCCCGCAAAAGCAACCCAAAAAGACTTAAAAGAGACTTAAATCCCCCGTCAAAACAAAAAACTAACCCTTGGTTTTTTAATATTTTAAACATCAACCCAAGGGGGTTATACGCTTTACTGACAAACAAACGAGGCATAGACATCATCAACAAAAAAACGATAATAACGCAGCCTAGAAAAGAGCCACACCACAATGACAACACCATCAAATAAGCACTGCGTCGACATACTCCGTGAAGAATGCAAAAAACAGTCTATGAGACCATTTATAGCAAGAGGCGCCAACGCCGTTCGCTGCACACAATGCCTAATGGCGGAATTTGCCTGCTTTTGCCACTTTAGAATGAATCAACACTCGCCAGTCGAATTTATTCTACTTTTTCATCGAGATGAAATTCACAAGCCCACCAACAGCGGCAGACTTATTGCGGACTTGTTTCCCGATGAAACACATGCGTTTTTATGGAGCAGAACAGAGCCGTCAAAAGCACTTTTAACACTACTAGAGGCTAAGCAAGGGCATTGCACGCTATTATTCCCGAATACCGACACGGCAAAAGTACAACAAAGACCACAAAGGCAACTCCCGCTAAACACAGAAGAGCCCAATACAAAACACACCTTCATCATTTTGGACGGTACATGGAAACAGGCGAGTAAAATGTTCCATCAGAGCCATTGGCTGAAAGACATTCCTCATTTTGAAATAAGCAGCGAAGCGCAGCGCTCCTTCCTTGTCCGACACTCTAGCCATCAGATGCAATTTGCCACTGCCGAAGTCAGCGCTATGCTTCTGGATACACTAGGGCACAAAAAACAAAGCCAGGCACTGCTTAGTTATTACCAAGTTTTTAATCAACATTGCCTCATTAGCCGAAAACGAGACAAAAGCACAAACACATGAAAGTAAATTACAAAAATAAAAAATCTTTTCAGAACAACAGAGTATGCAATTCTAGAAACAAAGCGCACCCTCACTTACAACTAAGAGGCTCTCAGCAATAAATTCACCCATCCGTTAGAGTGAAATTGGGCTGCTTGCTTTTTCTTTTTGCCCACTAGAACAGGTCCATTATCCAAGAATAGAAACGCCTTCCAAGTTCGCTTAAACACACCCCATTTTACCTCAAAAACCACGTCACTATGGCAGCAAAAGAAAACCGTCGTATCATCACCCCATGCAGCAAAGTGCGAAAGAAACTCATCCGGCAAAGACAGCTGCTCGCTGTCCCATACTTTCTCCCACTGAAGCTTTCCTGACGGTACCTGAGCCTTTACGGCTTTCACCCAATCTTTGTCCGTTAAATGATCGGGATGCGTATGCTCTTCACTAATATAATCACGCCAAACTTGTCCGGCTCGTCCTTCACTTAATAAACGTATTTCTTGTAAATCGGCTGGTTCTACCTTGGGGTCATTTCGCTTAAAAACCCAGCTTTTTGGAAAACAATCTAACGGTTGGTACAAGACAATGTCCTTAGAAAATAAAATTGATGAAAAAAACTAATCTAACAAGTGAGAAAGGATCGTTTGTTCAATCGGTCAAGCTTGTCTAATATTGAAAATGTTGTAATAAAACAACATTTATTATGAAATCAAACAGGAGAATACCATGGACTCTCAACAACAATACGAAGCATTACTCGCAAAATGGGGCTACGCAGACACAACCGTTGAAGATCACGCTCGTCGCCAAAAACGCGCTCGCCGTGCAAAAGCCGTTGTTGCATTTTTCAAAACAACCATTAAAACCATCAAAAAAATAAGCGCTCGTCCGCAACAACTGGGTCAAGCAAGCCACTAATTTCGAAAAGAATAAAGCCCATATTAATGGGGCATAAGTATATCGTAAACAGATCTTTTTAAGGGGAGAAAAATAATAAAACCCCCTCCCTTCCTTAACAATACCTAAATTCGCTATGATCACACTTCATTATCAACGAAGTAATTTTCATGATTTATACCTACAAAGCGATAATCTTTGATTGCGATGGCGTCATAGTTGACACAGAAAACATTTCAAATACGATCTTAAAAGCCATGCTAAGCCAACACGGACTAGAGCTTGACGATGAAACACTTCATGCAAAATTCACTGGATTCACCAACAAAGAAAACCTACTAAACGCCGAAAAATTACTTGGCAGAGCCCTACCAGACAATTTTGATGAAGAATACAGAGAACGCTTTCACCGTATTATTTCTACAGAATTAGAACCTATAAAAGGCGTCTGCGATTTACTCAGTAAAATCAAAAAACCTATTGCAATGGCCACCAATGCTCGACGCCAAGAGATGGAGTTCAAACTCAATAAAATCCATCTATCTGATGTATTTTCCACGCGTTTCTGCGTTGAAGATGTAGAGAATGGAAAACCTGCACCAGATCTATATTTGAAGGCAGCAAACGCACTCAAGGTTGACCCTAAAGATTGTTTAGTCATTGAAGATTCCGTAGCAGGAATTACTGCGGGGCGCGCAGCAGGCATGCGAGTACTCGCCTTTAGTGAAACAATTGACGCTAAAATCCAAATCGCCGCCGGCGCGACCGACTGCTTTAACACAATGAAAGAGCTAGAGGCTTTATTAGACCTCTAGCAAACCTTCTAAAAAATATCAGTTCGACATTGATTGCAGTTGCTTAAGCAGGCTCTTTGGCAACTCTTTGATCACAAGCGTTCCAGAATCCGCATCAAAGACAACAGATTCACCCAACAACTCACTATCGAAACTCAGCGTTAATGCCCGCGAACTACCGGATAAACGCGTGAGCTTTTTCAAGGCCGCTTTTTCAACAAAGATTTCTTTCTCCATTTTAAAGCTATCAGAATCAGCAATTTCCAAAAACTTATTTGCTTGCTCAACTGAGAAGCGAGATTCAACCTCGGACGCAATCTCTTTAATAGCCAAAGGTTCGCGTTCTTGTGCTTTCGCCTGACAATGCTCAGAAACAACTTTTTTGAACGCATTCGCCTGTTTTGAAGGCAAACCTTCAGACTGACAAAATGCCGATGTTAAATCGACAAGCTTACGCGTTTCTTTCGCCGCTACTTTGGGTTCATCACAACCAATAAATTGAGTAAAGTATTCACTTTCAAACTTAGGCGCTCGCCCGAAACGAAACGATATATAACGCCCTTCATCACCCGATTGCCACGCCGTCAAATTAATACGCAACGACATATGCAATTTTTCCATTTCAATTTGCTCAATCTGAGACAAACTAAGATCCGCACCAAGCCCAATGCCTTTTTTACGCTTTAACATCACAATATAAAGGAAGTGCGTACCATGCAGCTCATAATGGTTAAACCACAACAAACCACCCTCCGCTTCTTCTACTGGCTCTAAATACTTAAGAAACTCCGCCGCACAATCTTTTGTGAAGCCAGCAAAATCAACAAACGTATCACTCTTAAAATGCTTGTAAAGCAAAGCCGGCAACTGAGCACCTTCATCACTTCCTTGAGGATTAACAAAACGACCTGTATTCATACCTGAGCGATTGAACAAATTAGTCACCTGAGCAGAAAGCGCTTCTGCTTGACCATCTACAGGGTTCTCATTTGGGCGAGCGATTAATATAGCCTTACGCTCACCTTCATGTTTCTGAATCTCATGAACAATTAAGTTGCTAATAGACACCAGCTACCTCTTACGTTTAATATGGAAGATTACGATCATTTTTTAACCCATCTTTACTGCAGGATACTTCCCCTAATTTGAATACCATGATAAAACCCAAGACTACAAAAAAAGAAACACGGAAAGAACTTGAGTCTCTGGTAGATCAGTTTATCAAGAAAAAAGGGACGATCCAGCAAGTCAATATGGGCGAATCCGGTTTAATAGATGGTAAGTATAACACGAGCCACATCGGCTTTAACGAACCAAAACAAGACCGCACACCATTAAATCATGTTGTTGCTGCTATTCAGCAAAGAAAGCACACACCGCCAACAAAACCTCAAGCAAAGAAGAAACCCAAAAAGGTCATTATCTATGACGATTTTGGGGAACCTTTAAGATGGATATGGGAAGAGTAAGCGACGAAAAGCCTTTCCCTATCTCTTTGAATTCCCAGCCGATACTGTAATAATACTCTCATTAAACACATTCAAATGAAGGAGCTATCATGTCCATACGATATTTACACGCCATGATAAGAACAGATAAGCCAGAAGAAAGTCATAAATTTTATACTCAAGGTCTAGGCTTAATCCAAACAAGACGCATGGACAGTGAAAAAGGCCAGTTTTCACTGATCTACTACGCAACGGAAAAAGGTGCACCAGAAATAGAACTTACTCATAACTGGAGTGACCGCAGTTACAGTAATGGCGACCAATTTGGGCACCTAGCCTTTGAAGTAGAAAATATTTATCACGTCTGTGAAAAACTTCAATCACTAGGCGTGATCATATTACGGCCCCCTCGCGACGGTCACATGGCATTCATTAAAGACCCAAACAACATCTCAATCGAACTCCTTCAAAAAGATGGCTCTCTCGATCTTATCGAACCATGGGTTTCAATGGAGAACATAGGCAGCTGGTAGTTACAAAAAGTTACGCAATGCGTTTTTGGTAAACCAACGCTACAAAAAGACAATAGCTATATAGCCGAGATTTTTTTAAAATTAACCTATCGTTGAACACATATACAAGAGCACCAATTGCATTATGAAGACATTCATAAAAACCATCAGCTTAATTGGGGCATTAATTACCATGAGTAATTTTGCCTCTGCAGAAAGTCTATACGCCAAAAACGTACAGACTCGTCTTGCTGATGCGGACAGTGATGGCGTTATTGATGCCAGGGACCTTTGCCCAAATACCCCTGAAGGTTCAGCTATTGATAATTACGGCTGTCCAAATCAGACCACCAAATTACTCTCTGTTGAACTAAACATTCTTTTTGATTCAGGTAAGGCCGATATAAAGCCCCGCTTCTATACAGAGCTTAAAGGCCTTGCAAAATTCCTGCAAGATCACCCATCAAGCACTGTCGTTATTGAAGGCCATACAGACAGCAAAGGTTCTGCTGAACTAAACCGCGCACTTTCACAGAAACGCGCATCCGCAATCGCCGATGTACTTGTTGATAGCTTCAGAATACAACCGAGTCGAGTAAAAGGTGTTGGTTATGGAGAAACACGCCCTATCGCTGACAACAATACAGCAGCAGGCAGAGGACAAAATCGCCGAGTTGTTGCAGAAGTATTTGCAAAAGAACAACTCGCTAATGAACGCTGGACAATATACAGCGTCGACCAAAATACCAGCACAGCACTAAATAGTAGAAATTAATAAGCAGGCATTAGTCATTTTTTACTGATTGCCTGCCGTTCTGAAAGCACGAAGCCCATTCCTATCAATACCAATAAACACTTTCATTTAAACCATTAAACATACTGGCCTGCACAAAAGCCACTAGACCAAGCAAATTGAAAGTTATAGCCCCCCAGCCACCCTGTAACATCCAGCACTTCACCAATAAAATACAAGCCTTTTTGTTTTTGTGACTCAAAAGTTTTAGATGAAACTTCATTCGTATTTACGCCACCCAATGTGACCTCTGCCGTACGATATCCCTCTGTTCCGTTAGGCGCGATATCAAAGTGAGAAAGGTAGTGAAATAGACTGTCTATTTGATCATTTGATGTTTGCGCGCTCCGCTCCGTCAACCAGGGAAATTCCGCTCGCACTACTTCGACCAAACGCTTTGGAAGCATGTTTACTAAGAAACCTTCAAAACTTTTTTTCGGCGTATTATGACGAACGTTCAATAAATCATCCAGAGACAAGGCCGGTGCAATGTTAATCCTGAGCGCTTCACCTGGCTGCCAAAAATTAGTAATTTGCAGAATGGATGGCCCGCTAACGCCGCGATGAGTAAACAACATAGGCTCCTGAAAGGTGACGCCATTCGCTGTAGCTGAAATATCGCACGCAATTCCTGAAAGCTCTGCAAGTTGCACCTTACGATCGGGCTGTACCGTAATCGGCACCAAACTGGCTCGAGTTGGAAGCACGTCGTGCCCCACCTGCTTAGCAAGTTCATACCCAAAGCCTGTCGCCCCCATTGTGGGTATCGACAAACCACCGGTCGCTATAACAAGCGACTCACAAATAACATCACCATGATTGGTTTTTATCAACACCTGATCATTCTCGAAAGCCACACTGAGGATTTGAGTATTAAGTTTTAGCTCTGCTCCAGACCATTCTAATTCAGTTAATAAAATGTCGAGTAAATCTTTGGCGGAATGTTCACAAAATAATTGGCCGGGTGTTTTTTCAACATACTCCAAGCCATGACGATCCACCAAATCCACAAAGTCTTGCGATGAATAGCGACGCAAAGCGGAAATACAAAAGTGCGGATTGTCTGATAAAAAATGCTTGGGAGACGCATCCATATTAGTAAAGTTGCAACGACCACCTCCTGACATCAAGATTTTTTTCCCTGCCTTGTTTGAGTGATCCAACACTAAAACGCGCTTCCCTCGATAACCTGCCGTTGCCGCACACATCAACCCCGATGCTCCCGCGCCGATTACAACTACATCCACTTTATCCACAACCTACCTCATCACTTATTTAGTGGCTGCATTATAGTGTCTGACCTTTTTATTGCCATTGAATCCCATTTATTTCCATTAAATAAAACAAAAAAAGAGGCACCGAAACTTGTCCACAGAAACCGTGAAGAAGGCTGTGGGAATCACAAAAAAATACTTAAAATTCAATAAAGTAAATAAAATCAAACATTATTTAATAATTTTTAAAAAAGACACAAACATCGAAGATAGGAAATTTTTTTTGCAAAAAGCAAACTATTTTTAATAAATAGCCCTGTACAAAAATACTGTTCGAATATACAGTACTGTATATAAATACAGTTAAATAAATTTATTAGGGTGTGAATATGATTAATTTACTAGGACCAGTTCGAACCATTCATAAAATCGCATTTATTTGCGCGATCTCTTTAGGCTTGTACGCCCCAGCAAAAGACATATTTAAATTCGCTGAGACACATTTCGCAAAAGAGAGCGTTCAAATCGTAGATGCCTCTTTTGGAACCAACTTACCTTGGCAAGAATCAAATTCATCGTACCTAAAGGTTGGCCTAAGCGCTCAATCAAGCTTATCGCAACCTCAGATAATTTATACAAAGCTACGCTTTACCAATCCAACCTCCAAGCCACAAACATATCGCAAGATTTGGCTTAATTTTTCACATGGGAATGGCGATCAGGAATACACGACAGATTACACGCTATACAATACAGAAACTCGACAGCGACTAATCGGCCAGTCAATACAGCTAGGCGCTAATAGCTCAATCGATGTGGTCGCTGCATATCGCTTCATTCCAAGTTATAGAAACAAGTCACCTATTACTATGAGTGTATCTTGGGAAGGCAAAAGCCTTTTAAGAGAAACCGCCTGTGAATACAACCTGAAAGCTTCGGCTGGAAATACATTTCAATATCTGTGTAATAACTAACCCAATAAAGTAGTGAAAAGCCGCAAAAACACTCATTGATAATCGTTTTCATTTCTAATATTATGCTAGTACAAAATAATATTGGAGCTACAAAAATGAAACGATTACTAACACCTATCGCAGTATGTATTGCTGGCGCGATGCTTACAGCTTGCGGTCCGGCCGCTGTAAAAAATGAATCATCTACTGCCACAGCCGATTCTGTTGTCGTTCATTATGCCGATATTGCTGAAGCCATATACAGCGACTCTTTAACAACCGCTAAAAGTCTGCGCTCTTCTATTGATGTCCTTTTAACAGAACCTACTGAAGCAAATTTGACTTCTGCTCGAACAGCTTGGATTGCCGCTCGCGTTCCTTATCAACAAAGTGAAGTGTACCGCTTTGGCAATGCCATTGTTGACGACTGGGAAGGGAAGGTAAATGCCTGGCCATTAGATGAAGGCCTAATCGATTATGTTGCAAAAGACAGCTACGGATCTGAATCTGATCTCAATTCTCTTTATACCGCCAATGTCATAGCGTCAAAAAGTCTTACAATTGGCGGTAAAAAAGTAGACACTTCCAATATTACGCCTGCCCTGATATCTGACACACTTCAAGAAGCCGATGGTGTAGAAGCCAATGTGGCAAGTGGCTATCATGCGATTGAGTTTTTGCTTTGGGGTCAAGACCTACATGGTACAAACCCAGGAGCAGGTGAACGCCCAGCGACAGATTTCGATCTTAGTAATTGTTCTAATGGAAACTGTGATCGCCGCCGTGACTACCTAGTCGCAGTAACGGACTTGCTTATTTCTGATCTCGAAGAAATGACAAATAACTGGAAAGTAGGCGGCGATGCTCGTATTGCTCTATTAGAGCAAACTCCTGAAGAAGGGCTTTCCACCATCCTTACAGGAATGGGTAGCCTTGCATATGGTGAATTGGGTGGAGAGCGTACCAAGCTTGGCCTAATGCTACATGATCCAGAAGAAGAGCATGATTGTTTTTCTGACAATACTCATTGGTCACATTACTACGACGCAAAAGGCATAAAAAATGCTTATCTAGGCGAATACAAGCGAGTTGATGGCAGCTGGTTAAAAGGCGCCTCCCTATCTAACCTCGTTGCACAGCAAAACATTAAGCTAGACGCCGAAATGAAGCTAAAACTAAACCTGACTGAAGCAGCCGCTCAAGCTATGGTAGAAGCCGCAAAGAAAGGTCAAACATTTGATGTGCTTATTGCAATGAATAACACTAAAGGCAACCAACTTGTACAAACGTTTGTTGACTCTTTGGTAGATGAAACACGCACGACAGAAGAAATCATCCATCAACTTAACCTTCAAGGCATTGCTTTAGAAGGGTCTGATAGCTTAGATAACCCAAGCGCAGTATTTGAGTAAAACAGCTCCCTAAATAAAAAATGGGATGTTAGTAAGGATGCGTCATTTAGTCAGTTAATGGTATTTGTCTATTTATGACAGTAAATTTAAAACATGGTTCTTTTTTAGCTGGCGTTTACGCCAGCTTTTTTTGTTTTCAGAATCTAGCAATTGCAAGCGATTACTCAACCCCTCTTACAGGGATTGAGCTAGAAAACAAACTTGATTTTCATATAGGTGAAGGTATATTTCAAAAATTTTGGGTACCTTCACCTTCTTCAACCACTGCAAGTGATGGTCTGGGCCCTCTCTATAACACTCGATCCTGTAATAGCTGCCATGTAAATAATGGCCGCGGTCACGCCCCTGAAGCTGGAATTAACGGCGCCTCAATCCCCTCTTTTTTAATTCGATTTGGAAAATCCTATAAAAGCCCCCCTCCTACAAAGGATTTTATTTATCCCAGTGTTGGCGATAAACATTACGGCAACCAATTTCAAGGGCAAAGTTCCCCTGGCATCCCTGCTGAAGGGGATTATTATCTTAGCTATAATACGCACATAGAAAGGCTCGCTGACGGAACTAAAGTGACATTGCGAGCCCCAGTAATTCACTGGACAACCCTTAATTATGGAGAGTTCGAAGAAAACACAGGTGTAACTCCACTTGTATCCCCTGCATTGGTTGGAATGGGTTTATTAGATAACATTCCAAATGATATGATTATTCGCAATGCAGATGCCGACGACATAAACAACGACGGCATTAGTGGTCGCATAAGCTGGATTCCCAGTAGTAGCAACAACAATATTAAGCTCATTGGCCGCTTCGGCTACAAGGCCGCCACCCCAAGCGTAAGCGCTCAAAATCAGCAAGCATTTAATACAGACTTAGGACTGTCAACACCTCGCAACCCTTCACCCACAGGGGATTGTACTGAGCTACAGAAAGCCTGCATGAGCAGTCCGAATGGAAATAGTCCGCATTTAGATAACTTGGAAGTAGATCAGCAACAAGCAAGACTCGTAGACCTATTTGTCTCTCTGTCATCGCCACCCTCAATGAGAAACCTTACCAAACCAGAATTTCTTGAAGGAAAAAAAGTTTTCGATGAAAGTGGATGTGCAAGTTGTCACATCCCAAAAATGAAGACAGGGAGCAACTCAAGCTTTGCCGAGCTAAACAATCGTACTTTTTACCCCTTTACCGATATGCTACTGCACGATATGGGACCCAAATTAGCCAGCGGCTTTCAAAGCTTCTCCGCCACACCAAACGAATGGAGAACAGCGCCACTATGGGGCATTGGATTGTCTAAAAAAGTCTCTGGTCGAGTAAGCTTTTTACATGATGGTAGAGCTCAGACTATTGAAGAGGCTATTCTATGGCATGGCGGAGAAGCCAAACAAAGCCAAGAACATTACAAAAAACTAAACAAAGAACATCGAAAAAAACTCATTTACTTTTTGGAGTCGCTTTAATGAAATGTTTTCCCAAGCTCATCGCCCTAGCCATTGGCGCAACAACCCCTTTACTTGTATCCGCTGGCCAATGGGAAGGCCCACTTAATGGCATCGTATCCACCGTCATTGTAAAAGGTTACGACACTTATTCCGCGTCTTCAAAAATACTACAACAACAAAGCAATGCGCTATGCTCTTCACCTTCTGAACAAACTCTTCACGCAGCACAAACAGCATTTCAAACAAATGCATTGGATTGGCAGCAAGTACAATGGCTTAATTTCGGACCTGTAACCTACTTCATGCGATATTACGCCTTTGAATACTGGCCTGACAAAAAAGGGGTTACACAACGACAATTGAGAGCGTTGTCTCAAGGTGATCCATCCGTCATGGACGCTCCTAAGTTTTGGACCTCTGCCAGCATCGCCGTACGCGGCTTAACCGCTGTAGAAAGTTTGCTTTACCACCCTGATTTTGCCCCCACACAATCAGCCAATCATTGCCGGTTGCTTGAGAAAGTGACCAGCCATCATTTTGAAAGCGCTGACGCTGTTGCTAAACAATGGCAAGAAGCCAAAGCCCAAGACTGGGTATTTGATGAAGAAGGGACAGGTTTTGATCCTGAGGAAGTTGCTTTAGAGCAATTTTTACAACAATGGATCGAGCACATGTCTGCGGTGAAAGACGCCAAGCTGGAAACCCCAATAGGCTATAATGGACGAGAGAACCTAAAGCTCGCTGAGTTCTATAGAAGTGATCTTTCACTCAAAGCCATACAAAAAAATCTACAATCCTATCGTGAAATTTATCATGCAGGATCTCCTTCTTTGTATGATCTTGCCAAACAAATAAATCCAACACTCGCTGAGAAGCTGAACCAACAACTTACCCAGAATGTAAAATTGTCTCTACTCTTGCCCAGTAACTATTTCCACTCAGACCAACATGACGATCGAGTAGCACTTGCAAAACCACTCGTAAAATCCATTTCCAGCAGCCAATCCTACCTCGCCAGCATGGTTACTCAATTAGGCTTTCAAATAGGCTTTAATAGTAGGGACGGAGATTAAAGATGTTATCAAGACGCTCATTTCTAGCGTTAAGCGGCGCAATGATGACAGCCCCATCATGGGCCACCATTACCCAACAAGATCCAAATGCGACCTTATACGCGTCGGCTTATTCTCTTAATAAAAAAGAACATTTTTTTGGCGTATTTGACAGCAAGGGAGACATACTTTGGGCCGCACCTCTCAGTGATCGGGCGCATGCACCTGTCATCCATCCAAACCAGAGCATTATTGGCATTGTGGCTCGCAGACCCGGTTTCTACATTGATTTCTTTGATGTATCCAGTAATCAAAGAATAAAACGCATCACCCCAAATAAAGACCATCATTTTTACGGGCATGCACTTTTTACTGATGATGGCGTACACCTCATTACACAGGAAAATCACTACACAACAGGGCAAGGGAAAATTGTCGTTCGCAACTGGCCTAGTGGCAACATCATTCAATCTTATAGTAGTAATGGCATCGGTCCGCATGAATCGGTTTTTCTAGATCAGCATGTCTTAGTCATTGCGAATGGCGGACTAATGACCCACCCAGATGAAGACAGGAAAATACTCAACCTTGACACAATGAAACCCAATGTGACTTACCTTTCCCTTAAAGACGGCAGCATCATCAATCAAGCATCCCATGAGGAAGAGCTGCATCAGTTAAGCATTCGCCATCTTGATGTAAATGAGCAAGGCACTGTTGCGTTGGGCTTTCAATATCAAGGTGACATACGAGATCAAGTACCACTACTCGGCTTATCAAGGGTCAATCAGTCCCATATAGAATACCTTCCAATACCAGAAGACATCAGAATACGATTTAAGCAGTATTGTGGCAGCGTCTGCTTTGATAAATCTGGCGAAGTTCTGGCCATCAGCACACCAAAAGGCGGCCTAGTTGCTTACTGGCACATTGATTCTAAAACCTTTTTGGGAATAGAAAATTGTCGCGATGTATGTGGATTGGTTGCAACGGATAACGCGCATGAGTTTTTATTAACCAGCGGTACAGGCGTCCAACTTGCCAGCAACCCTGTACAAAACTCCAACAAAATGATTAAAAAACACACAAACATTCACTGGGACAATCACTTTAGACACATAAAAACATGATTTTTATACTAAATTTAAAACTAACGTAGTCAACTTCAAGGTTTTTAGGTAATGTCTATTGCATGCTGCAAATAAGTGCAGCTTATTCTTTCGCATTATGAAGTTGCTTAATGTTTATTGATTTTCTTAAAAATTATTTTTTAGTTCAGTCCGAACAACCTTTGGGACGAGACGATAAAACTTTCCAGCAAAGCGCATTAAGAATCTTACTTGCGCTCACAGTTGGTATATTTTTCGTCTCAGAACTCCGCTCACTGTTTATTCCTGGTGAACTCTCTTTCCTGAGTATAAATAGCGCTTACCTTTTGCTGCTTATTGGCATGCTCTACTTCAGTAAAAAATACGCTAAAGCAACCTCTGTTTTATTTCTTCTTACTTTGGTGACGACTAGCTTTGTTTTATTAACTCTCAGCGATGAGTTCTATGCAGAAAAATACGCACTTGTATCGCTCTACTCATTACCTCTAATTACCCGCCTGCTATTTAGTTTTAAAGCATGCTTGGTTGCCATGGCGATCAACCTTTACCCGTTTTATTTAATGACATCAAGCGGTTTTAATATTAGCCAAACCGGCCTCGCACCTTCTTTTTATTTCCAGTTACTCACCTTTGTGACACTCAATATTGGCTTACCACTTGCCGTTTCAAGAATCATCCAGACCCTTGAAAACAACGCGTCATACATGAGACTGCTATATCGAAAACTGAATGCAAATTACGCCATGTACGAGGAGTTCTTTGAAAACACAGGGTCGCCAACTTTATTGTGCGACCAAAAAGGCAAAATCCTTAAAGCAAATCAACTTGCACGCGACCTCCTAAGCACCTCTCAACAAAAGAGTTTTACTGACTCAACCATTACCGACTGGCTATCACCTCTCGGTAAAACAGGGAAATTCTTCTGGCAATCTAATGTCGCCGAATGCACGTTAAAACAAAATACCAGCACGCACATTGAAATACGCAGAGCATCACTCACCCAACACGGGCATTTTGTTTTACACCTACAAAACACAACACAATTAAAAGCAATACAACAAGAACTCGAAAGCACACAGCAAACTAACAGTCGTTTAGCTCATTACGATTTACTAACACTCCTGCCCAACCACAGACACTTTTGCCGCCAAGTAAATCAGCGCATCGAAGAACACGACAGCCATTTAACAGGCGCCATGTTCATCATTCGAATCAGCCAATTTAAGCTACTCAATAAGCAGTATGGAAAAGACAGCGCGAACAAAGTCATTCTGAATTTTTCTAAAACGCTCCAAAAAAAGCTATCAGAACAAGCCATCATTGGTCGACTGAGAGGCGTAAAGTTTTCATGCTTTGTCCCGTTAGGCCAAAATTATTTAATCCAAAAGAACCTATCAACCCTCATTCATTCCATTTTACCCAGCCAGATCACTGTCGATGGCAACAAATTGAATATGGATTATCACGTTGGCATTGCCTACTACCACACCGATGGAAAAAACGCTGAAGCGCTATTAGAACACTGCGAAATGGCATTAGAATATTCGACCAGCACAGATCGCTTTTCCTATTACAATCACAACCTTGAAAGTAAACTCATTGAAGAGCACAAGCTCGGACTGAAACTTAGCTCAGCAATAAAAAACAAAGAAATAAGCATTTGGCTACAACCGCAAGTGGCGCCTAACGGACAAATTTCTTCATTCGAAGCACTCGCAAGATGGCAGAACAACGGCAAGTTCGTTCCACCAACGACCTTTATTAAGATTGCTGAAGATTTAGGCTTACTTCCTTTGCTCGCTGAAAATCTAGTAAGAGAATTGGTTGTGACACTCACTCAGTGGAACGATGAACACATTCACACCCCAATCGCCTTTAATCTAGCAGGCCAAGAGCTAATGAATGACGCCTTTTTTGCGTTATTAATGTCATTAATTGCAGACAACCCTTGGCTCACTAACATGCTTGAACTGGAGATTACAGAAACCAGCTCAGTCATGACCCACCCTCTTATACACAAACGCTTAAGAAGCCTCTCACAGTACGGCTACTCCATTGCCATTGATGACTTTGGTACTGGCCAAGCCTCATTAGGGCAATTGGTCGACATACCCGCTAATATTCTCAAAATTGATAGACGCTTCATCGCCCCACTACCCGGCGACCAACGCCACATTGATATCGTGAAGTCTACAATTCAGCTAGCGGAATCCCTTAACATGAAAGTCATCGCAGAAGGCATTGAGACAAAAGAACAAGCCAATCTCCTTGCTGCTTTGGGCTGCCACACGCTACAAGGTTATTACTTTGCTAAACCCTCACCACTCTCTGACTGGACAGCCAAAGACAACGCCAAGGCAAAAGAATTACGTATGGTTTATTAGTAAAAATCGAAAATCAAAGTTATTCGCTATTATTCCCAAAAGACAGACATAAAAAAGCCAGAGTTCAAATTGAAGTGAACTCTGGCTTTTTTAAACGCAATAACAATTTATGTAATGATAAATTAGAACGCCATATTCATCGCGACAGAAACAACATTGGCTGAAGACTCATAATCTGCGTTTAACTTACCACGTGCAAGATCTTCTCCCGTGCCGTCACGGTTAACAGACACATCTTCGATCATCACGTGAGTGAAGGCGAAAGTGGCAGACGTCATGTCATTGAAATCGTAAGTGCCGCCAATGGAGATCCATTTACGATCACCATCTGGCGTACGAGCAGAACGATATTCATCCGTTACTGGCGAATTATCCATCGCAACACCGGTGCGCAAGGTCAATTTATCCGAGTAGGTATACGTTAGACCCGCTGAATACATCCACTGATCTTTAAAACCAAAAGTAAGTACCGAATTAGACTGAGTGCTGTCGAAATCTATATTAATACCATCCATTGAACCCCAACCGGTCTTAATAGCAGTTAAACCCAAAACAAGTTTTGAGGTCAAATCCTGCTCTACACTAACAGTTAATAATGATGGAAACGTTATTGAGTCACTAACAGTCGTATCAACCAACGTTGCTGATGCAGCCTCAGCTGCAGCATCGTATTCAACATTGCCCTTAAAATCAAAATCAACTTCACTACGATAACCTAGGCCAACTCTAGTACCTTTTCTTGGCTCAAAAGCCACACCAAAGCTATAACCATAAGCGATATCATCTGCTTCAATACGCCCATTACCTTCTCCACCTGCAACAGAGCCAACTTGAGACTCTAGAACCACTTCTGCTTTATGAAGTTGTACACTAGCGCCAATCGAAGTCCACTCATTAACTCGATGCGCTAAAGCAAAACTCAAAGCAATATCCTGAATTCCTGTTTCCGTAGCATGAAAGCGCCCCGCCCAATCTGTACCATAATCACCAGACAGACCGAAAGGCACATTTAAAGAAATCCCCGCGACAGTCTTGTCAGACAACGGCTTGGCAAAATAAAAAGATGGCACCAATGTATTGTCAACAGAATCATCAGTTGAATCAGTCCCTAGAGAGCTCGACCCAGCGAGACTTGTATCAGTTGCAGAATTTACTGTCACATCCATACTCGGCATTACGTAAGCGCCGGACACATAAACAGTGGTCTCTTTGGCATTCACAAAGAGCGCAGGGTTCCAGAAGCTGGCAGAGATATCTTCATTAGAAGCGGCCACACCCGCTAACGCTTTACCTGACGCAGTGGCACTGTGGTCATTTAACGCAAAACCTGCAGAATACGCAGAAGACGCTGCTGCCACAGAGGCCGCAACAACACTTGCTCTAAACAAGAATTTTGAGGAGGTAGTCATAATAAGCTCCGTTGTTATTTTTATTGGGAATTTTATTTTTTATTACTGAATCACTTATACGCTTCTATTATAGAAGCCCATAACCTGATATTACCAGTAAGTATTTCTTCCGCAATACAATATTTAAAAATATCCTATCAAAAGAAGGTGAAACACAGCAAAAAACAACCCAGGAACAACATACAGAAACGAATTGAAAAGAAAGCAGATGAGCTTTAATGAATAAAAACAGGAAAATAATAGAGGAAATGAAAATGTCACTTATTGCCTAATAAGCAATAAAAATGGCGGAATGGACGGGACTCGAACCCG
>NZ_AYOZ01000015.1 GCF_000508165.1 Marinomonas profundimaris
TAACAAAAAAGGCGCCGAAGCGCCCTTTTTGGTCATTTGAAACAAACTAAGGTCAAATGCATCACACAACGAATAAGTGGTGCTTTTTCTTACCTAATTTAACAAGGAAGTATTTATTGTAATATCCATTCTTAGGTTTGAAAATGTCAGCAGCACTCATGTTGTCATCAAGTCCTTTCGCCACACCATTAACAAATACGGAATTTCGCTGGAGCGCATCCTTCACTTGTTTACCACTCGCCGCCAATCCCGCATCGGCCATCAAAGACGTTAGTGGTGTTGCTGTTAGATCGAGACCTGATAATGAACTGCTAGGCAATCCATCTTGCTGTATTTGCTCAAGATCTTGTTCGCTCAATGAATCTACATCGCCACTAAATAAAGCCTGCGTAATTCGCTCAGCTGCATTCAAGCCTTCTTCACCATGAACTAATCTCGTCACTTCACGTGCCAAGATAGATTGACCCTGTGGTTTACCACCACCATCTTTGTCTTGCTTTTCAATAGCGTCAATTTCTTCAACAGACAAGAATGTAAAGTATTTTAAGAACTTATAAGCATCCGCATCCGCGGAATTTAGCCAGAACTGGTAAAAGGCATATTGGCTAGTTTTACTTGAATCCAGCCAAATCGTACCAGTTTCCGTTTTACCAAACTTTGTACCATCTGACTTAGTCACCAAAGGCATTGTCAAACCAAAGGCCTGATTACCATTTTGCCTACGAGTAAGATCCGTTCCGCCGGTAATATTCCCCCACTGATCACTACCACCTATCTGCAAAGTACAGTTATGCAGCCTATTTAATTCTGCAAAATCATAAGACTGTAAAATCATGTAGGTAAATTCAGTGAAAGAGATACCTTCACCTTCGCGGTTGATGCGTTGCTTTACTGATTCTTTTTGGATCATTGCATTAATAGAGAAATGCTTACCCACATCACGCAAAAAATCTAAAATACTAAGATCTTTTGTCCAGTCGTAATTATTGACAACTTCTGCGCTGTTGGCCTCATCATTAAATTCAATAAATTGACTTACTTGTGCACGCAGTTTTTCTACCCATTCAGCCACAACTTCAGGGCCATTCAATTTACGCTCAACCGCTTTAAAACTTGGATCACCAATCAATCCCGTGGCACCACCAACCAGCGCCAGCGGTTTATGGCCAGCCAATTGAAATCGCTTAAGCATTAAAAGTGGCACCAAACTACCAATATGCAAACTATCCGCTGTTGGATCAAAACCACAATAAAGAGTACGACTTCCACCATCTAGATGTTTTTTTAGCTCATCTTCTGCCGTCATTTGGGCGATAAGTCCGCGAGCTTGCAAGTCATTTAAAAGGTCTTTACTGCTAACAGTCATTATTTTGATCCATATCCTAGTTAGTTTATCGTACTTAAGCATTCAATTATAAAAGCAATGTTGGTAGGATTATAAGGCTTTATTAAAGATTTTAGGTACGCATCTTGATCAAATTACTACCAACAAAGCATTTACTGCTCATTGCTGCAGTCAGTGCACTCCTTGCCGTGTTGCTTATTGCATTGCCGGATGAGGAAATATCAGACAACAATTCCATTTCCTTCGAGGCAAAGCTCGAAGTAATAGATCAGTCGGAACTCATACTTCACGACCTACAGAAACTGTCGCCAGCCACTCGAACCGTCGAATCGACGCCGTTGCTAGCAAGCAATCTCAGTACGACATATGAAATTTCTGTGCCCGACGCCTTAGCAAAAAAGAACAGCCCTCCGACATTTAAAGAACAGTCTGTTGAAGTTCAACCTGGCGATTCACTGTCCAGAGTACTCTCAAGCAGAGGCATCTCTGCCCAAGATATTTATAAAGTTTCATTGGCGGATAAGAAACAAAAAACCTTATTGCAGATGAAGCCAGGACAAATACTTAACTTTACTAACAATGAAATGTCTGGCGAACTCACTCACTTAACACTCGTGTTAAATCGCTTAGACAGTGTCACTTTTGAACGTGAAGACGACAAATTCAATCGCACCGACACATCAAGAATCCCTGATATTATTCAGACATATAAAGAAGCCGAGATTAACAACTCACTCTTTGTTGATGGATTGAGATCCGGTATTGAACAGTCCCTTTTAATCGAATTGGCCAATATTTTTGGCTGGGACATCGATTTTGCTTTAGACATCCGAAAAGGCGACAGCTTAAGCGTTTTATACGAAGAAAAGTTTCTTGATGGCGAAAAGATTGGCTACGGCAATATCATCGCCGCTCAATTTATCAATAATGGAAGAACCTATCAGGCAATTCGATATAAAACAGGTAAAGGCGCGAGTTACTACACGCCCGACGGTTTGGCGATGCGCAAAGCCTTTATACGAACGCCGGTAGATTTCACTAGGATTTCCTCTAAATTCAACCCAAACAGGCTACACCCAATATTTAAAACCAGCCGCCCTCACCGAGGAGTTGACTACGCAGCAGCCAGTGGCACACCCGTAAAAGCCGCTGGTGATGGAAAAATTTCGTTTGCTGGAAAGCAGAATGGTTATGGAAATGTAGTAATTATCGATCACGGAAGAGGCTATCAAACACTCTATGCCCATCTAAAAGGCTTCGCGAGAGGCACAAAGCGTGGCGCTAGAATTCAGCAAGGTAGAATCATTGCGTATGTTGGACAAACCGGCTGGGCAACAGGGCCTCATTTACATTATGAATTTAGGATTAATGGCACTCACAAAAACCCAGTCACCGTGAGGCTACCCAATGATGCCCCTATGCCTAAAAAGGACTTAGAAAAATACCTACCTTACGCAAAACAAGTGGTTGCAACACTGTCAAATTCACACTCTCCTTCTTTTGCTCAAAAGCTCGCATCACTCAAAAACTAACAAACAACCAACCAAAAAAAAGCAGCCAATTGGCTGCTTTTTTACGACCTCATCTCTAATTAGATAGCGCCGTTAACAAATTCAATTAACTGAGACTTAGATACCGCACCCACTTTAGTCGCAACCACTTCACCACCTTTAACGATAAGCAAAGTAGGAATACCACGAACATTGTATTTTGGTGCTGTTTCTTGGTTTTCATCAACGTTAAGCTTCACCACTTTCACTTTACCAGCGTATTCTGCAGCAACGTCTTCTAACACTGGCGCAATCATCTTACACGGTCCACACCAAGGAGCCCAAAAATCAACAATAACCGGGATCTCTGAATTCAGTACTTCTTCTGCAAATTGAGCATCAGTGATTTGAATTGTATTCTCACTCATAATAATTTCCTTAAAATCTATATTTAACCAATGAATATGACATAGTGTATCACTAAATGAATGGGGTAAAAATGCGTCTCTATTAATTAAAGCAATAGAAAAACGCTATGATATTAGCGAACGAATAACCGTCGGTAACTCAAGCAAAGAGTGTACTTCAGCATCCGAAGGAGCCCCCCAACTATCCCCCCAACGCTGTGCGCCATGGCGATTAAACCAAACACTTCTTGCTCCCGCATTGGCCGCACCAAAAACATCATCCACAGGGTGATCACCAATATGAATGATTTGGCTTAAATCCACACCAGCGGTTGTAGCGGCAAGTGAAAAAACATCGACAGCGGGCTTTGCAACGCCAACTTGATCAGCTCGCACAGCAAAGTCAAAATACTGCCCTAGACCAACATAAGGATGATAAACATCGGCATTCCCGTTCGTAATGACGGCCAACGAATAATCCTGATGTAACACTTCAAGCACATCAACAACATGAGGGTATAAATCCACTTTCTGACGCCATTCGCAAAAATGCGCCAGTGCTGCCTCAGCAACCGAATTAGCCTCTTCAGAAGGCAACCCAAACTGCTTCAGTGCCAGTTTATAAATAGACAAACGAAGGGCGGTTAAGTTCGCAGCAATTTCTGGCGTCTCAGCCATGACTTTCTTTTTAAGCTCTTCTTGTACTGACAAGGAATGCTGCTGTAAAAAGCCAGGAAAACGCATTTCAAACCAAGCTTCCATTGCATATTCTGCACGGGAAATAACCGGTGCAACATCCCACAAGGTATTGTCCAGATCAAACGTAATAAGCACAGTCACGGTAACAACCTCAATAAAATTGCGCTTAATAAATCAGCAATATATTGAAGAAACATAGCACCCTTCTCTTTATCAAACGCCACTTGGCTTTTAGAGCCTAAAACGAGAACACCGCACTTTTTAATGACACCGCCTTCTCTTGACAGAAGAGGCAAAACAGCCACTGAACGAATCAAGTCCGCATCATCAGAAAACAAAAAGCGCATTTCATTGAGAGGCAAGACACCACAAAAGCAATCAACAAACCCGGCAGCATGAGATAAAAACACATCGTCATCCACCAGCACATGACTTCTTACGGCACTGTCTGGAAATTCGCCATACAAAACCAAAGCATGATGAGAGACTTCAAAGTCATCTCTCACCATATCATCGATAACAACAGCAAGATCATCCAAAGTACTACACGTCAGACCAGCCAATACCAAGCGCCGACTTTTCTGCATGGTTGACTCATTTTCACGAGCCACATCAACAAGGCGCTCAAACTGCCCGCGGTAATTCGCTGTCGATTGCCTTAACAAATTCACCTGATATTCAAGTAAAGAAATAACCTTCCCATTAACAGGATGAGGAAGAGTCAAACTCTCCAACAAATCAGCATGCCGAATAAAAAAATCTGGCGTTTGTGACAAATATTGAATTACTTCCTCTTCGCTCATAATGCCTCTATAGGTAAATTTGACCTTCAAATACTTTTTCAGCAGGTCCAGTCATTAATATGGGATGACCTTCACCCTGCCATTCGATCTGCAAATCACCACCTCGTAAATGCGCTGTCACTTTAGGTGACAACCACCCTTGCTTGATACCAGCAACAACCGCGGCACAAGCTCCGGTTCCACAAGCTTGAGTTTCGCCCACGCCACGCTCATAAACACGCAAATTAATTTCATCAGGATTAATCACCTGCATAAAACCTACATTTACTTTTCGAGGAAAACGTTCATGACATTCAATAAGCGCCCCGACTGTCGATACTTGATTATCAGTCAGTTGATCCACCTTAATCACAGCATGAGGATTACCAACCGAGACAGGCGTCATTAGAAAATCGTCGCCACCAGCCGTAATACCATAAAGCGCATCAGAAGGCTCCGCCGTAAAAGGCAACTCCTTAGGATCAAAGCTCGGCATTCCCATGTCGACCGTGACCAATCCGTCATCCAATACTCGTAACTGGATCACGCCGCGCTTAGTTTCCACATTGATCACACGCTTGTTCGTTAATTCACGATCCAATACAAACTTGGCAAAACAACGAGCGCCGTTACCACAATGCTCTACTTCACTGCCGTCTGAATTATAAATACGATAACGGAAATCCATATCTGGCTGAGTTGGTGGCTCTACCACCAACAATTGGTCAAACCCAATCCCCCAGTTTCGATCACTCAGTCGCTCGATTTGCTGCTTATTAAAAAACACTTTACGAGACACCGCATCGACGACAACAAAATCATTGCCCAATCCATGCATTTTGGTAAATTTTAACAACACGACGAACTCCTTAGTCTGGCAAAATTTGCTCACCAGCTAACTGATGCTCAATCGTTTCACGGGCACGAATTAAATACGTGTTATCACCATCAACCATCACTTCTGCCGCGCGATTACGGCTGTTGTAGTTTGATGACATGGTAAAGCCATACGCCCCCGCCGAACGGACAGCCAAAAGGTCGCCAGGCTGAATATCAAGTTCGCGATCCTTGCCTAAAAAGTCACCAGTTTCACAAATTGGCCCAACAAGATCGTACGTACGCTCACCTTCTGATGTTGGCACCAAAGAGACAGGTACAATATTCATCCACGCGCTATACAAAGATGGGCGAATAAGATCATTCATCGCACCATCAATGATGGCAAAGTTTTTATGCGGACTACACTTCAGAAACTCAACTTGAGTCAGCAGAATTCCCGCATTCGCCGCAATAGAGCGACCAGGTTCAAATGCCAATTCGAAATCCATCCCCTTTACTTTCTCAAGCAAAAGTTTGGCGTACTCTGCAGGCTCTGGCGGCACTTCGTCACGGTAACGAACACCCAAGCCACCACCAAGATCAAGATGCTTAATCTTAATCCCCACCTCTGACAGCTGATCCACCAAACCGATCAAACGATCAAATGTATCAAGAAAAGGCTTCAACTCAGTCAGTTGAGACCCAATATGACAATCTACCCCCATCACATTTAAATTTGGTAATTTGTGGGCAATTTGATAGATACGGACCGCGTCTTTAATATCGATGCCAAATTTATTTTCTTTTAATCCAGTCGATATATAAGGGTGCGTTTTCGCGTCTACATCTGGATTCACACGCAATGACACAGGTGCTATTTTGCCCATCTCGCCAGCAACTTGATCCAAGCGGTACAACTCAGCTTCAGACTCAACATTAAAACAATGAATGCCAACCTCTAAAGCACGACGCATTTCGACGGCTTGTTTGCCTAGTCCAGAAAACATCACCTTAGCAGGGTCACCGCCAGCCTTGAGTACGCGCTCCAACTCGCCGATGGAAACAATATCAAAGCCCGAACCTAATCGAGCCAATACGTTCAAAATCGCAATATTTGAGCACGCCTTTACGGCATAACAAATGAGTGTTGGATGAGAAGCAAATGCCTCTGCATAGGCATTATAATGACGCTCTAGCGTTGCGCGCGAATACACATAACAAGGCGTTCCATATTGATTGGCGATATCAGATAACGCCACACGCTCTGCGTGCAGAGTCTCATTAGAATAATTAAAAAAGTCCAAAAGGGGATCCTCAGCTATAAAGACGATTCTTGTTGTATTACAGGCGTGCTATCTGGTAAATAAAGGGCTCCTTTATTGCCGCAAGCCGTCAAAAGAACAGCCAATACACACACTGAAAACAACTTAAACATCGCCTTATCTCTTCTATTTTTTGATTGAGATAGTATACCTTGCGCCCTGTTCGTTTCCCAACCCTAGCAAGTCAATTAGCTGGATATTCTTTCGTTGGAATTCTTTACTTAGAATAGGAGGGATCCCTGTCTTGAATTTGCTATATTTACCACAAGAGATAACCTCTTCCACTTCTTCAATATGGATCACCGACAAACACGAATGAAAAGAAAACTTGCGCCATGGCTGACCGCACTACTTTGCGCCATCATCGTACACATAATGATTATTGCGATATCAGCCAATCAACATTGGCTTGATGTCGACGTTTCCGCATCCAATTTCGAATTATTTCTATTACCTGCCAGCCAACAAACAACAGAAGAATCGGAACAAACCACACCCTACCATAATGACAATGAAACTTACGCTGCATTTGAAGAAAGAGACTCAGAGCAATCAACCGCACCATTCGACATATTTGACAAACAACAGCAAGGTGGGCAAGCCAATATTACTGAATCAAATCTATTTGAACCAAACCCTCTTGAGCAAAATACGTTTGGCTCTCAAGTACAAACGCAGATTCAAGATGAAAACAGCAACAACTTAGACAATGCAAACGGACAGGAAGCGCTATTCAGTAGCACAGTAGACAACAAAACAGCAGACACATCGGAATTGAATGACACTTTTTTCAGCACGGACAAGCCAAGCTTACTGGATCTATCAAAAATTTCCTTATCACCCAATACCGACGATGACGCGCTCGAAGGTGTTTTTTCTGAAGAGCTAAGAAATAAAATTGCAGAATCCAAAAAAGCACAAAAGGATTATTTGAAAGGGCAAATTGAAGAAGTAACTTACCCGATCACAAAAGATTCGGATGGCACTCGCTACGTTAATATCAAAGGCGTTTGCTGGCGCTTACCCGAACCAGGAAGCAAAGAACCTTGGGTAATTGTATTCGCTGGTTGCAGCGGACAAACAAAATCTTTTCATTTTGAACTCAACATCACCCCCAGCACATTACTGGGTCCAGATTCCCCGTTTTCTATTGGCCATTAGCGCCGCTATTTCAGCATAAAAAAACGGCGAACTGGTCGCCGTTTTTTTATGCTAGATAAATCCAATAAACACCATTACGCCAAACGATCTGCAAGCTCTACTTTTGCTCGCTCTACCGCTTTTAAAACTTGCGCAGGTGCAGTACCACCAATATGGTCACGAGCAGCGACAGACCCTTCTAATGTCAACACATCAAATACGTCCGCCTCAATCATACTGCCAAAAGACTGAAGTTCTTCCAGTGTCATTTCAGATAAATCTTTACCTGTTTTCACACCGTAGCCAACTGCTTTACCAACCACTTCGTGGGCATCGCGAAACGCAACCCCATGACGAACCAAATAATCAGCCAGATCGGTTGCTGTAGAAAAACCGCGACGGGCCGCTTCGTACATGTGCTCTTTACGCGATTCAATCGCTGGAATCATGTCAGCAAAGGCTCGCAATGAACCTTTCAGCGTATCCACTGTATCAAACAGTGGCTCTTTGTCTTCTTGATTGTCTTTGTTGTAGGCCAAACATTGCGACTTCATCAAGGTTAACAATCCCATCAAATGACCATAAACACGACCCGTTTTACCACGCACCAATTCAGGCACATCTGGGTTTTTCTTCTGCGGCATGATCGATGAGCCTGTGCAGAAACGATCCGGCAAGAAAATGAAGTTAAACTGAGCAGACGCCCACATCACCATTTCTTCCGCCCAACGAGACATGTGCATCATAATAATGGATGCCGTTGACGCAAACTCGATCGCAAAGTCACGGTCACTAACAGAATCCAAAGAGTTGTACGTTGGGCGTTCAAAACCCAGTAATTCTGCCGTCATATGACGATCAATCGGGTAAGTCGTCCCAGCAAGCGCCGCCGCACCAAGCGGTAAAATATTAATGCGTTTACGACAATCTACTAGACGTTCGTAATCACGCTGCATCATCTCGTACCACGCCATCAAATGATGACCAAAAGTCACAGGCTGAGCCGTTTGCAAATGCGTAAATCCAGGCATAATGGTATTGGCTTCTTTTTCCGCCAAACTCAAAATACCTTGTTGTAAACGTGTGACTTCTTCTAGCAAAAAGTCCACTTCGTCACGCATGTACAAACGAATGTCGGTTGCGACTTGGTCATTACGCGAACGACCGGTATGCAATTTTTTACCTGTAATGCCAATTTTCTGAGTCAAACGCGCTTCTATGTTCATGTGAACATCTTCTAGCTCAATTGACCATTCAAACTCACCACGGGCTATTTCGCCTTCGATTTCAGTCAAACCCTGAATAATCTGATCACGTTCTTCTGCCGTCAAAACCCCAATACTGGCGAGCATTTTACCGTGAGCAATCGACCCTTGAATATCTTGCTTCGCCATACGTTGATCAAACTCAACAGACGCCGTAAAACGCGCCACAAAAGCGTCCACAGGCTCAGAAAAACGGCCACCCCATTGCTGGTTAGTGGTTTTATTAGTATCAGTCATTCGGTTGGTTCCCACACAAATTCAAACAGCTGCCAAGAGTACAGTATGCGCTTCGACTTATAAAGCATTGAAAGATGACGGAGTCCTTCTTAGCGAGTATCATTAAACGCAAGATTTAAAGGCATTTTTCCGCCCGAAACTCATGAGGAGATGAAGTGAAAGATAAAATTGTGATCGCAACCAGAGAAAGCCAGTTAGCCCTTTGGCAAGCTAATAATGTCAAAGCACAACTGGAAGCACTCTACCCTGACATGCTGGTTGAATTACTGGGTATGACAACTAAGGGCGATCAAATTTTAGACTCTCCTCTTTCTAAAATTGGTGGCAAAGGACTGTTTGTTAAAGAACTCGAAACAGCACTTTTAGAAGGCAGAGCCGACATAGCCGTTCACTCGATGAAAGACGTTCCGATGGCCTTTCCTGAAGGGCTAGGCTTGGCGGTGATTTGTGAGCGTGAAGACCCAAGCGACGCGTTTGTTTCCAACACCTTTGAATCACTCGACAGTCTTCCGAACGGCGCGATCGTCGGCACTTCCAGTCTTCGCCGTTCCTGCCAATTAAAAATGCAACGCCCTGACATAATCATTAAAGATTTACGCGGCAACGTGAACACGCGTTTACGCAAAATGGATGACGGTGAATATGATGCCATTATCTTAGCCACCGCGGGATTACTTCGCCTTGAAATGCCTGAGCGAATTCGCCAACGCATCTCAGCCGAAACTAGTTTACCGGCCGGCGGACAAGGCGCGATGGGAATCGAATGCCGCTCTGATGACGTACAAACAATCAAACTACTAACCCCTTTGCAGCACGAAGAAACCGCTATCCGAGTTACGGCAGAACGCGCGGTCAATGAGCGATTAAATGGCGGTTGCCAAGCACCTATTGCGTGTTTTGCGATATTAACCGACGACACACTTTGGCTGAGAGGCTTGGTAGGCAGCCCAGATGGCACAACCATGATTGAAGGCGAAATCCGAGGCCACAAAGACGATGCTAAATCGCTTGGCGTCCAACTCGCCGACGATCTGCTTTCTCGTGGTGCGAATGTCATCCTTGATGCCTTGTATCAATAACGCCCTCTAATAAATCAAATAGGCGAATATTTGGTGAAAGATTGTCGTATTTTAATCACTCGACCCGAACCGGAAAACACCCTGAGCTGTGAACGTATTCGTGCTCAAGGTTGGACGCCGGTTACTTTGCCTATGCTTGAAATTGCACCAATACAAGACGCGGCGCAACGCAACATTATTCGCGCTCAAGTGTTTGACATAGACACCTTCGATTACGTTATTTTCGTCAGTAAAAATGCCGCGCGCCTTGCGTGTGAATGGTTAGACGCCTGTTGGCCAATGCTGCCTATTGGCGTTCATTGGATCGGTATTGGGCAAGGTACAACACAATCTTTACTTGATGAAGGTGTTCCTGCCTTATCCAATCCTGGGCACACCACGGAAGCGCTATTGGATTGGTTAAAGCCCGCCAAAATGACGAACCAAAAAATTCTCATTGTCAGAGGAGTGGGTGGACGACCAGAATTAGGCAACAAACTGGAAGAAAGAGGCGCTAAAGTCAGCTATCTTTCTCTTTACGAAAGAAAAAAACCGGATTATTCCGCTCAAACCTTCTTCATGTTGCCCGATATCAATTTAATATGGGTAACCAGTGGCGAAAACTTAGACAATCTTTCAGAATACGTTGCAATGCATAAACCAGAATGGAAAACACTCCCTATACTCACGCCAAGTATCAGAGTGAATGAACAAGCAAAAAAAATGGGTTGGATAAATGCCTCGTGCGCAAATGGCGCTGACGATAACAGCTTGATCAAAGCGACGGAATTTCACACAGGAAAATAGAATGTCAGAGAATAATAAGCAAGAAACGCATCCGAACGAGGCGATTGAAACCTCCTCAGCTGTCACTGAAAAAGCAGAAATGCAACGCGACCAACCCACAACTCCGTCCAGCAAAAAGACACAAACAACGTCGCCCTCAAATAGACTGGTTCCTATTTCACTAGGCCTTTCTGCCATTGCAATCGCCTTAAGCGGCTGGTTGTATTTCCAAAGCACCCAAAGCACAACCAATAAAGACATTGAGCAATTAACCATTCAGCAAATGGGCCTTGATAAAAAGCTAAATTCGAGTGCATTAAGCCAATCTCAGCTCAACCAACTTATTGAGCAGGTTAAACGCTCGGAACACGGTGCCCAAACGCAACAAAATCAATTCAACACGTATCAAGCTCAGCAAGACGAGAAACTTTTGTCATTAGAGTCTAAGCTCAATCGACTCAATAACACCACGAAAGAAGACTGGAAATTGGCGGAAGCTGAGTATCTGATTCGCCTAGCCAATCAGCGCTTATTACTTGAATCTGACAACAACGGCGCCGTAACATTACTAAGCAATGCAGATGATATTCTAAACGAACTAGCAGACCCTATCGTGTTTTCAACACGCAAAGCGCTTGCGAAAGACATCCAAGCATTGAAGTCGATCAGCGCATTCGACTTAGAAGGTGCGTATCTGCAACTTAATGCCTTATACGATAACGTACAAACATTGCCTCAAAGAGAGCCGTCAAAAGAATGGCAAAAATCGTCGACAGAACAGTCCGCGACAACCACAGAGAATTCAACCACCAGCCAGCTCACCGCGGCATTAGAAAACTTCTGGCAATCCATTCGATCATTGGTGGTGATAAACTATAACCACAAACCCATCAAAGCCTTGCTGCCGCCAGCGGAATATCAAGAACTGGTGACCAGCTTGCAACTGCAGCTGGAAATCGCGCAAGTTGCCCTTATCAAGGGTGAACCTGTTATTTATCAGCAAGCGCTGTCCCGCATTGCGAACGCCACAACAGAACATTTTGAAACACAATCCAATAGCGTCATTTCATTTTTGGGCAGCTTAACAGCTTTACAGCAGCTGAATCCATCGCCTGATTTACCGCAGCCTAGAGATTCATTAATGGCCATGAAGTCATTAATGAAAGAGTGGACAAATCGTGATGACACCCCCACAACGCCAAGTGAAACGATACCAAATGAGATAACACCAAACGAAGCAACACCAAGTGCACCACATATAAATACAAGTGCAGAAAATCAAGCTGAAACACCGGAAGAAAACCTCGTCACACCTAACACCAACACAGGGGACAACCTATGAGGAAACTTCTCTTCTTACTGGTCATTATGATGGCCGTTGGTGGCGTTTTAGGCTTGCTGATGCGCCAAGACAGCGGCTATGTATTGGTGGCCTTTAATGGCGTTACCCTTGAAACCAGTTTATGGGTTTTGGTTATTGGCATGGTCGTGGCTTTATTTGTCATGAGCTGGGTGAAACGTATTTTGTTTATCGCCCTTAGACCCAGTAATTCTTTAGCAAAAGTCACAGGTAACCTAGCGCAAAAAAGAGCGTCTCGAAACACGATTAGAGGCATGCTAGAACTGGTTGGCGGTAACTGGAACAAAGCAGAGAAACTGCTCACCAACAGTGCAGAAAAAGTCCCTTATCCATTGATTAATTACATCGGTGCCGCATACGCAGCCAGTGAACAAGATGAACATGAACGCTCTAAAGCACTATTGCGCTCCGCCCATAAATCCACACCAGAAGCGGAATTCGCGATTGGTTTCGCGCAGAGTCAGATCCAAATAAAACAAGAACACTTTGAAGGCGCGCTTGCTTCGCTATTGCGTCTTCAAAAGTTAAAACCAAAACACAAACAAGTATTAAAAATGCTTGTCACGGTTTACACACAATTAAAAGACTGGGATGCCTTGTTAACACTTACGCCCACGCTTAAAAAAGACGGCATATTCGACGACGACAATATGCTTGAATTAGAGCGTAATGCTTTTTTAGCACTGCTCGATAAAATCAAATTCCGTAATAAACTGGGACAAAACAAAAAAGACCTAGTGACGGAAGTCGAAAACCTATGGAATAAACTAGACACGCTTGCTCAAGACGACAGAATGCGACAACTGTATGCACAGACATTGATTCATTTTGGTGACGATGCAAAAGCAGAAAGCTTCATTCGTACTAGCTTGAACCATAAATGGTCAGAAGAACTCATTTATGAATATGGCAACGTTCAGCAAGACAACATCAAAAAGCGCTTAACCAACTGTGAAAGTTGGCTAAAAAAAGAACCCGCAAGCGCAAACCTTTACCTCGTCTGTGGCCGCTTCAGCCAATCTATGATGCTGTGGGGTAAAGCCAGAGACTATTACGAGCAAGCGTTATCACTAGACTCACAAAGCGAAGCTCTGGCTGAACTGAGCCGCTTACTCAAGGCATTGGGCGATACGAAAGCCAGCCAAGAACTGATGATGATTAATCTAAACCACGCGAGTGAGCGACTGAAAGCCTTGCCACTTCCTTAACCATCATCAACTCAAAGCTTATTGCATAAAAAAACGCCGCTACCTTACTTGGTAACAGCGTTTTTTTTCGTCTGCCTGATCTCTAATTTGTTTTATTTAAAACGAATCACCAACTCATGCATGTCATCAGCCACATGTTGCAATGAACGAATACTGTCACTTGATAAGTTGGATTTCTCTGAACTTTCGACCGACAAATCAGAAATACGAACAACTTGTCGATTAATGTCCTCAGACACTTGCGCTTGCTCTTCAACCGCAGCCGACATTTGCATTGCCATGTCGGAGATTTTCGACACTGCGCCAACAATGTTTACAAATGCGCTTTCCAACTCGACAATTTTTCCCAAACCTTTTTCAGCATCTTGCTTTCCCTGATTCGCAATCGATACGGAGTTCTGAGAACCACTGCGTAGCGTGGCGATAATGTCATGAATGTCCTTCGTGGAACCTTGCGTTCTTTGGGCCAGCTGACGAACTTCATCCGCCACCACAGCAAAACCTCGTCCATATTCCCCTGCCCGAGCCGCTTCTATCGCTGCATTAAGCGCCAATAGGTTGGTTTGCTCGGCGATTTGGTCGATCATCTGTGCTACTTGCGCAATTTGCTCTGAGCGATCCGCTAACTCTTGCACCGTTGCGCTAATGTCGTTTACGGTTTCGCTTAACTGGCGAATAGATTGTCTTGTCTCAGTCACTATTTTTTGGCCACTTTCTGCCGATTCAAAAGACGTTTTTGCACTGTCTGCTGTCATTTGTACATGCTGAGCCACATCATGAATAGTCGTGGTCATTTGCTGCATCGCGGCCGCCACATCTTGAGTTTCGTGTTGCTGGCTGACCATGCCCTTTGTGGTTTCAACCGTCAGATCTAAACCTATCTTTGATTGCTGAGATACCTTCAAAGATTCATCTTCGAATCGGGTTAATACCGCGTCCATTCTTGATAATAAGCTCTTAACACCGACATCCAATGTCGCAATATCCAAAGCGCGATCGGAATAAGTAATACCTGCTAATGGGTGCAAAAAAGACGTAGAAAGTCGTTTTCTTAATGTGTTTTGCAATTGTGATTGGTTCAGCCAAAAGAGGGCATTGGCGACGAAACTCGCGATTGCCATTACACCAACACCATAAAGTACATTCACACTTCCGGCTACAAAAGCGGACACCAAGCCCACAATAGGGACGACAACCTTCCACGAAAGATAAGCACTCGGAAGCACCTTTTTACCGTTCATGATTTTTCGGTAGACTTTGTCCGCTCTCGCCACATCGTCTCGATTAGGAACGGTCCGAACGGACTCGTATCCCACGACCTTCCCTGCCTCAGTGACAGGCGTCACGTACGCATCAACCCAATAAAAATCGCCATTTTTACAGCGATTCTTAACCAATCCCATCCAGGCTTTACCCTGCTTTAACGTTTCCCACATAATCTGGAACGCTTCTTTTGGCATGTCTGGGTGTCGAACAATATTGTGCGGACTGCCAATAAGCTCACTTTTATCAAAGCCACTGATTTTCACAAAGGCATCATTACAATGGACAATGTTGCCATTTAAATCCGTGGTAGATATGAGTTTTTCTTCTTTGGCGAAAGTTTTTTCTTGTTTTGTCACCGGTGTATTTTGACGCATCGACCGTTCATCCTTAAATATGGCATGGGAAGCTTCCCACTGTTTTCATTAGTTAAACTAATACCGGCGAAGCTTACTAAAATACGTTAACTATCTAAACTTATTTTAGTAATTTTTTTCAGCCAACGAGTCAAAACAGGCAACAGATATGTAGGGATTTGTAACGCCCCAGCTAAGGGTAAAAAAGCGGGGCCAAGTAACCCGCCTGCGATGCTGTAGGTGAGTAAAACATTGCGGTTCCCAGAAGTAATAGCGGCAGTCAGCGCAATGGCTTTTCCATGCTTGCGATAGGTGAAATAAGACAGAATAAAAAACAGCGCACATAGCCCTGTTGCTATCAGAAAATAGTTCAACGCCATCATCGGATTTTGGTCAAACAGCACCCTAAAGCTCCCCACTAAACCAAAAGGAAACGCAAACACTAACAAGATGGTATAAGGTGAAATCTTAACCAAGAAGCGACTCAGGGATTCTTCTGGTAAAAAATAATGAACTAAAAAAGAAAACAACATAGGGCCAAAAATAAACACCAGCAAACGAATAAAGTAACTTATCCAATCAAGTGTAACGTCTTCTGTTTGATATAAAATCAAAACAACGCAAATCGACACAGGCAATACCAGCGTCGTTGCAATCGTCATCGCCATCGCTTGAAGGCTATCAAATCCTAATGCTCTAACAATGGCTGGAGTGGCAAATAAAGACCCCGTCGCCGCGACGGCAACCACCGCCAACAAAAGGTCTGAATCAAACGCCAATAACCAACCCAACACACCGACAATTGCCATAAAAGCGGCAGAATGCAGCGCAGCATAAAACCATATCTCTTTACTGCCTAAGCGCTTAATTAACTCATGCTGTTTCATTCCCAATAAGGTCAATGTCATTAGCGTGAACAAAACAAACGGAAGAAAAGGAAAAAAAGCCTGCGACGCAGAAGGAATCAGAAAGCCGAGCACGGCAAAAACAAACATAAAAGGAAGAGAATGACGCACAAGAAAAAGTAACATGGGTTTTACACCTTAATAGGCGACCCATTATAAAAACGAATTGAGTGTAATTCGGTTATTTTTTTGAGCCGCAACGCAATTTATTATTTTCAGGTAGCTCAGCCAACTCTATCACCCAATCGGTGCGAGCCCGATCAAAAGCAGCACGAAGCGCAGTCAATTCATCACTGGGCGCCAGCGGAACTTCTTTCTCATTATCGCGATGACGAGACTTAGGAAATGGTATCAGATTATTCTTCATAAACTATCTCTATTAAAGCATTGTCTGGATATCTATCGACACTCTATGGATAATCTTTAGGAAACGCAATGATCAAGCAGATGGAATAATTTATGAAGTTTTTAATATCACCAGCCAAAACACTGGATCTCACATCACAGCCTAACAACGACACATTCAGTCAACCTGAACTGCTGGATAACGCTCAGCAACTCATTGATACTATTAAACCTTGTACGCCAGCCGACATCGCCTCTTTGATGAAACTCAGTGACAAACTGGCCACACTCAATGTCTCACGTTATCAAGAATGGCAAAAAGAACACACTCCGCTAAACAGTCGACCAGCCGTTTATACTTTCATGGGTGACGTATACACAGGACTAGACGCGTATTCGTTGAATGATAGCGATATGGCCTACGCTCAAAAATCCTTGCGTATTTTGAGCGGTTTATATGGGCTGCTAAAACCTCTTGATCTTATGCAGGCATACCGCTTAGAAATGGGAACACGACTAAGCAACACTCGAGGAAGCAATCTTTATCAATTTTGGGGTGACATCATTGTTGATAAAATAAACGATACTTTGCAAGACGGCGAATTGTTGGTCAATCTCGCGTCGAATGAATATTTCAAAGCGATAAACAAGAAAAAGCTCACTGCGCCGCTGATTACGCCAAACTTTCTCGACGAAAAAAATGGGCAGTTTAAAGTCATTAGCTTTTACGCGAAAAAAGCACGAGGTTTGATGGCTCGATATCTCATTGAAAACCGCTGCGAAACATTAGACGAAATAAAAGCATTTGATCTCGCGGGTTATCGTTACGACCCCCAGCAATCAACAAAAGACGCGCCTGTGTTTATCCGACCTGAAAGCGCCCAACCGAAAAAATAGCGAACAAAGACATCAAGATAGAAGCGTTAGCATCCGCGCTTTTATCTTGATGTCTACAAAACCCACTTGCCAATCGTCACGCGGTCATTTCCGCCTAAATCTTGAAAGCTTTCAATTGCAGAATACCCCGCCAGCTTGAATCGCTCTCGAACCGCTTGCGCTTGGTCGTAGCCGTGCTCGAACACAAGATAAGCATTTGGCGACAAGAAGTTAGGCGCAGTGTGAATAATGTGCTCAATATCCGCCAAACCATGATTGTCGGCCACCAGCGCGCTTTTCGGTTCAAAACGCACATCGCCTTGTGATAAATGTTCGTCGTCAGGGTCAATATAAGGCGGATTCGATACGATCAAATCAAACCTAGCGTCTTCTTTTAATGCATCAAACCAACTGCTTTGCTTAAACGCCGCATTGTTAAGCCGATTTCGTATGGCATTGCGCTTGGCTAACGCAACCGCATCGTCAACCAGATCCACGCCAGTCACATTCGAGCGAGGCAGTTCCGCTGCCAGGGCCAAGGCTATCGCGCCCGTTCCCGTGCCAAGATCCAGAATGCGACTTGCGCTTTCGGTACTAAGTAAGCTCAACGCCACTTCCACCAGCCGTTCGGTGTCTGCTCGCGGAATCAAAGTGCAAGGCGAGACTTCGATGTCTAACGTCCAAAACGCTTGATGGCCTAATAAATACGCAACGGGCTCGCCCAACTCTCGACGAACCAACAACGCATTGTAGCGTTCGATATCGACGTCGCTTACGGTCTTTTCCGGCCAGGTATAAAAATAAGACGCCGAGACACCCAAAACATGAGCCAGCAAAAGCTGCGCATCAAGTTGAGCGGTATCGGAGATAAAAGTAAGGCGCTCACAAGCGCCTTTTAATAATTCATCAATTCGCATACGCGATGATTACCTTATACAAAACAGGGTACGAATGATTAATTATCGCCACTCAACGCCGCAAGCTGTTCTGCTTGGAACTCATTGACCAATGGATTAATCAACACATCCAAATCGCCTGTGACAATCTCGTCTAATTTGTACAAAGTAAGATTGATGCGATGGTCCGTTACACGACCTTGAGGGTAATTGTAGGTACGAATACGCTCAGAACGATCCCCACTGCCCACCAAAGATTTACGCGTTTCCGATTGTTCACTGGCGGCTTTTTCTTGCTCAGCCGCTAACAATCGGGACGCCAATAGTGACATGGCTTTGGCTCGGTTCTTATGCTGCGAACGCTCTTCCTGACACTCCACCACAACACCGGTTGGAATGTGGGTAAGACGAATCGCCGAATCCGTTTTGTTAACGTGCTGACCACCCGCGCCTGACGCACGGAACGTGTCGATGCGTAAATCGCCTTTGTTGATAATAATATCGTCCACTTCGTCCATTTCTGGCATGACAGCAACAGTACAAGCCGACGTATGGATACGCCCTTGTGATTCTGTGGCTGGAACACGCTGCACTCGGTGTACGCCAGATTCAAATTTAAGTTTTGAATACGCGCCTTCACCAACAATTCGAGCAATCACTTCTTTATAACCACCGTGTTCGCCTTCATTTGCGCTGATGATTTCCACTTTCCAGCGTTGTGTCTCGGCATAACGAGAGTACATGCGGAATAAATCGCCAGAAAAAATAGACGCTTCATCACCACCAGTGCCTGCTCGCACTTCCAAAAACACGTTTCGTGAATCGTTAGGGTCTTTAGGCAACAGCAATTTTTGCAATACTAGCTGCAACGCTTCTTTTTGCGCTTGGCCTGCTTTGTATTCCTCTACACCCATTTCTTTAATATCTGGGTCAGAGTCGGTCATCATTAGTTCTGCTTCAGCAATGTTTTCATCTATTTGCTGAAACTCATTAAAGCACTTAACCACAGGCTCAAGTTCGGCGTATTCTTTTGAATAAGAACGAAACAAATCCTGATCCATAATGACTTCAGCAACACTCAACAGCGCCGCCAATTCATCGTAACGATCGGACAAACTTTCTAATTTTAACTTAATGGATTCTTTCATTTTTTAATTGTCTTTTTCTTGGTAAATGCCCAATACATTTGAGGCAATGGTTAATGCGTCTTGATCTGCGTCTGCGCCAGCATCACGCAAATAGCGCGTCGGCGCATGAATAAGCTTGTTCATTAATCCATGCGCAAGTTTGTTCATCACTTGCTCTGGAGAATGGCCCATTTCAAGGCTTTTTAGCGCTTTTTCTAATTCTGTGTTTTTCATGGTTTCGGCCGATTGCCTAAACGTGACAATAAGATCCGATACTTTCCTAGATTCAACCACGCGCCGATAAGAATCTACGCCTTCGTCGATCATTTCTTCGGCCGCTTTCGCAGCATCTTGCCTTGCTCGAACGTTTTCTTCAATCACTGAATGAAGATCGTCCACGGTATAAAGGTATGCGTCGTTTACTTCTTCTACTTCTGGCTCTATGTCTCGTGGCACAGCAATGTCAATCAACAACATTGGAGAGTGGCGACGTTTGGATGTCGCGCGCTCCACCATTCCTTTACCAATAATGGGTAACTGGCTGGCCGTAGAAGAAATAACAATATCAGCCTGTGATAAATAATCGCCTATTTCGCCCAGCATTATGGCTTCGGCATTGAGTTCATGGGCTAAGGATTCAGCCCGCGCTAAGGTTCGGTTGGCCACGATAATACGTTTGATGCCGTTTTCTTTAAGGTGTCTCGCCACCAACTCAATCGTTTGTCCAGCACCAATCAGTAACGCGGTACTGTTTCTGATATCTGCGAAAATACGTTGTGCCAAACTCACGGCAGCAAAGGCAATGGAAACGGGGTTTTCACCAATCGCCGTATCGGTTCGTACGCGCTTGGCGACAGAAAAAGCGCGCTGAAATAAAGACTCTAGTTTGGGGCCGATGGACGCCCCTTCTTGCGAGACCGCATACGCTGACTTTACTTGCCCCAGAATTTGCGGTTCACCTAAGATCAGAGAATCCAAACCCGATGCCACTCGCATAATATGACGCACACTGTCGTCCTCCATATGCGTGTAACAATATTGCTGCAAATCGGATAAGGCAATACCATGATATTCCCCAAGCCACGCAATAACGTCGTCAACCTGACTAACATCTTCGATAGCACAATAAAGTTCGGTTCGATTGCAAGTCGAAACGATGACAGCTTCGCTCGCTTTTTTCTCGGAGATAAGAGAAGACAAGGCATCGATCATCTTTTCAGGAGCAAAAGCCACGCGTTCACGGATCGAGACCGGCGCAGTTTTGTGATTTACACCTACAGTAATTAGCGGCATTCAGGGCTCTTCTCAAAGATCGAGATTTAAGGTAATGACAGGAGCAAGCACCGCTCCAACACGACTCTTTACATAAAGAAGACACATTATACGAGAAATTAGCTTTTTTTCGCACCCCATATGATCAATAAAAGTAATAGGATTAGTTTATAGTTATGCCTGACATAAAGAGTTGTGAGCGATACCATAAGGGTTATATGAATTTAATACTGAGAAAACGCATGCCTTCCGCTTTAGGCAATACCCAAAAACAACAGAACAACAAGCCCTACACTAAAATGTCTTTGGCTCTACTGTCTATTCTGTGTTTACCGTTTTTAAGCGCCTGTAGTCATATTACGGCCCAAGCGGATATTGCGACTTTGAGCGATAAATCCCCTCAAGTAACAAGAATGTCCAATAGCAATATTGAAGCGCTACTAAACGCCGAATTCACCTTGCAAAGAGAAGGCCCAAATAAAGCATTCGAACCGTTTTATAAACTGGCCAGTCAATCAGGCAATGTCCCCCTAATTGAACGACTAACACACATTGCGGTCGTTTCTCAAAATCGTATGTACATCGAAAGAAGTGCCGATCTATGGCTGTCTGTTGTCCCAACATCAGAGCCCGCTTACTCACTCAAGCTGCAAATTCTCATTAAAGAGAATCGTGCTAACGACGTCGCGACCTTGCTAACCGATGCCATACAAAAAAACGTTTCTTTGCGCTTCCTGCCACTTTATCTTGAAGAAATTGTCCGTGACAGCGATCAGGTCAACACCATTGAAGAAGCAATTTCGGTCTTATCGCCGGAACCAAGAAGTAACCAATACATTCAATTAAGCCATGCTCATATTTTATTGCTTTCAGGAAAGTACCAAGCTGCTATCAGCACCTCTGAACGCCTTTTGGCGCAAGCCGATACTGAAAAAAGTGAAGCGCTTTACCTTATTCTCGCCTTTAGTCAAAAGAACCTCGGGGAATTTGATCACGCCATTTCAACCTTATCCACCGCATTGAAACATACTCCCAGAAACACAAGATTATTGACGCCTTTGATTGATTTTCTTGTTGAAAACAAACAGTCAAGTCATGCGGTTGAGGTGTATGAAAACACGAATTTAGACACCCCCGAAAAACTTCAGGTTGGCATCAACTTCATGCGTGTGTTGCTAGAGAACGAACAGCCGGCATTGGCCTTAGATATCGCTAAAGAACTCCCCAAAGAACAACTTGGCCTATCGGATCAAATTCAATACTTAAGCGCCATTGCGCAGGCGCAACTTGGAAAAAAAACAGACGCCCTTCAAACCATGTCAATGGTCGACGGAACATTGCGCGCCAATGCAACCAACCAAATGGCGTTATGGCTTTACGAGGAAGGCAAAGAAAACGACATTAACAACATGGTGCTCAGCCGAACGCTGCGTGAAAATATGCCGGAGCAGGTGGCTTCTATTTGCCGACTGCATGAAGAGAAAGGACACATAGAACTGTCATACGAGTTAATAGATCATGCTCTCATTACGCTTCCTGAGTCTGATATTTTACGTTACCGAAAAGCCCTGCTCGCAGAAACGTTGGGGAACTGGAAAACAACGGAAACAGAGCTGAAAACATTATTGCAAAAAGACCCAGACAACCCCCAGTACCTTAATGCGCTCGGCTATACCTTATTAACTCGCAGTAAACGCATTGATGAAGCGATGACCTATATAGAATCGGCGTATCAAAAAGCCGACAACGATCCTGCCATTATCGACAGTTTAGGGTGGGGTTTTTTCCTTAAAGGTGAATTAGAGCAGTCCACTTATTATTTAAAAAAAGCGTGGTCTATTCTCCCAGACGCAGAAATTGCCGCACATTACGGTGAATCTCTGTGGCAACAAAGATATTACGATGAAGCAATAGACGTCTGGAAAGCGGCACTAAAAACATCGCCAGAGACGCCGTTGCTACTTAATACAATAAAACGACTTTCACCGTCGCTGATAGACGAACTGGAACAGGAACAATCCGAATGAATTTTCGCATACTCTGCTTGGTGACATTAACCTCACTTATTAGCGCTTGTAGCACAACACCAAGAGGCCCTATCACGCCACCACCAACCAGCGTCAGCGCCATTTCTAAATGGGAAACATCTGGCCGAGTCGGAATACGAACACCAGAAGACGCTGTGTCCGGTAATTTTAACTGGCAAAAAGACCCAAAAACCTTCTCTCTGAATATTGTTGGTCCTTTTGGTCAAGGCGCCACTAAATTGAATAAATCAAAAGAAGGCATTGTCACCTTAGCCTATGAAGACACAGTGATAACAGGCACCAACCCTGCAACACTATTGCAACAAGAGCTCGGCTGGGAGTTTCCCGTCGAACAGGTATCGTATTGGATAAGAGGATTGCCTGACCCAAGTAGCGCATCACGAACCACCAACGATCCAGACAGCAACCTTCCGAGTGAAATTGAACAAGATGGTTGGTTGGTGACTTATACTAATTTCACAGAAATAGATGGCTTATCCTTACCGCAAAAAATGCAAGTCTCTAACCCACCATTTAAAGTAAACTTGATCATTAACCAATGGACCATTCAATAATCACCATGCAATTACCTTCTCCCGCTAAATTAAATTTATTTTTACACATCACAGGCCGACGAGAAGACGGTTACCATGAACTGCAAACGGTGTTTCAATTTATTGATTTATGTGACACGTTAGAATTTACGCTGACGCAAAATAACCACATCACTATTTCGCCAGTTATTGAGCAATTGCCAACCGAAGACAACCTCATATATAAAGCCGCAAAACTACTGCAACCCTACAAACAAAACAGTCACTTCGGCGTCGATATTACACTAGAAAAACAACTACCTATGGGTGGAGGGATTGGCGGCGGCAGCTCTAATGCTGCTACGACATTATTAGCATTAAACACCCTATGGGAATGCCATCTTTCATTAGAAAAATTGGCCGAGCTCAGTGTCCATTTAGGCGCTGACATCCCTGTTTTTGTGATGGGGTTTGCGGCTTTTGCAGAAGGCATTGGTGAGAAGCTGGAAAAAGTCACCTTAGATACGCCTTATTATTTGCTGATCAAGCCCAATTGCCATGTCTCAACTGGTCAAATTTTTACCGATAAGTATTTGACAAGAGACACCCCTCCGATCAAAATACCGCACGCCTTGAAGCTGGATGGGCATAACGACTGTTTAGAAGTAGTAAGAAAGCACAATCCCGACGTAAATGAAGCCTATTTGTGGCTTAAAAACCACGGTGATGCGAAATTAACTGGAACCGGGGCTTGTCTGTTCTTAGCATTTGAAAATTTGCAAGATGCTGAACGAGTTAAAGCATTTACACCACAAAAATGGCAAAGCTGGATTTGTCGTGGCTGTAACACTTCTCCTACTCATTACGCACTAAACCAGTGGATTAAGCAAAACAGGGATTAAGTACGCCAGACAAACACATCAAGTCCCTGGCCAGTCTATTTCATCGCTACAAAATACAAAGGTATACACAGTGTCCAAGTTGATGGTTTTTACCGGTAATGCAAATCCTGAACTCGCTCGCAGGGTGGTACGCCGTCTAGGGCTACCGATCGGCAATGCAACCGTAGGTAAGTTTAGTGACGGTGAGATTGCGGTCGAGATCAATGAAAATGTGCGCGGTAAAGACGTTTTTATTATCCAATCTACTTGTGCACCCAGCAATGACAACCTAATGGAACTGATTGTCATGGCAGACGCATTACGCAGAGCGTCAGCTACGCGTGTAACCGCTGTTATTCCTTATTTTGGTTATGCTCGCCAAGATCGTCGAGTACGTTCTGCTCGTGTACCCATTACAGCGAAAGTCGTCGCCGATATGATTTCTGCTGTTGGTATCAATCGCGTACTAACAGTCGACTTGCACGCAGACCAAATCCAAGGGTTCTTCGATATCCCTGTTGATAACGTTTATGCAACGCCATTATTACTTGACGATTTAAAACGCCAAGGCCATGAAAACATTACGGTGGTTTCTCCCGATGTTGGTGGTGTAGTTCGCGCTCGCGCCTTTGCAAAAATGCTCGATGATGCTGACCTAGCGATTATCGACAAACGTCGTCCACGTGCTAACGAAGCACAAATCATGCATTTGATCGGCGACGTAGCAGGTAAAACATGTGTATTAGTCGATGACATGTGTGATACCGGTGGCACATTATGTGCCGCGGCAAAAGCCTTAAAAGAACACGGCGCCGCAAAAGTGCTTGCATACTGTACTCACCCAGTACTGTCTGGCAAAGCGATTGAGAACATTACAAATTCCGTGCTTGATGAGTTGGTCGTGACTGATACCATCCCATTGACACAAGAGGCGCTTAATTGCCCTCAAATACGCCAATTGTCGATGTCTGACATTATGGCGGAGGCTGTTCGTCGTGTATGCAACGAAGAGTCTATCAGTGCCATGTTTGGGGCCTAAGCCAAACAATTACGCTCGGAGCGGGTCGCAGTTCTGGGCACAAACTATATTATTTATTAGGAAAATATCATGACATTATCTATTAATGCCGTAGCACGTAATGAAGAAGGTAAAGGTGCGAGCCGCCGCCTTCGTAACACTGGTCAAGTACCAGCGGTTATTTATGGTGGCGAAGTTGCTCCACAGTCTGTTTCTTTCAAAGACAATGAGCTACTTAAAGCAGTTGGAACACCAGGTTTCTTGACTGGTCTAGTTGAAGTATCTGTTGAAGGTAAAGCTGAAAAAGTTCTTGTTAAAGCACTACAGCGTCACCCAGCAACAGGTCTAGTTATGCACATGGACCTTCAGCGCGTACAAGAAGACAAAGCGATCACAACTCGTGTTCCTTTAAGCTTCATCAACGCTGCACAAAGTGAAGGTGTTAAGAGCCAAGGCGGTCGTTTGACTGTTGAATCTAAATTGGCTGAAGTACGTTGCCTACCAGCTAACCTACCTGAAGTATTGATCGTTGACGTAATCGAAGGTCAACTTGATCAAATCTTCCATTTATCTGATGTTATTCTGCCTGAAGGCGTTGAGTTGATTTCTTTGTTGAAAGGCGAAGATCACAACCAACCTATCGGCCGTATCGGTAAATCAAAACGTTAAGACACCATTGAAGGCAGTATTGTGGCAGGTTTCAAATTATTAGTAGGCTTGGGTAATCCAGGCAGCGAATACGAGAATACTCGCCACAATGCAGGCGCTCAGTGGATTGAGGCATTGGCTCGTCAGAGCCAATGCTCTCTTCGTTCTGAGAAAAAGTTTTCAGGCCAATTTGGCAAAGTTTCTATAGCTGGTGAAGAGTGCTACCTCCTTATTCCCACCACCTATATGAATTTAAGTGGCAAAGCCGTTCAGGCCGTTTGTCAATTCTACAAAATCCCTCCTGAAGAAGTCCTTGTTATACACGATGAGCTCGACATTCCTCCCGGCACCGTAAAATTGAAAAAAGGTGGTGGTCATGGTGGTCACAATGGACTAAAAGACATTATTGCTAAGCTTGCGAATAACCGAGACTTTGGCCGCCTAAGATTAGGCATTGGCCACCCAGGTCACGCAAGTCAAGTCGCCAATTACGTTCTTAAAAAAGCGTCTCCTGACGACTATGCAAAAATAGAACAAACAATCGACGAATCATTGCGCTATGTTGACGACATAGTAAAAGGCAACTTAAACCCTGTAATGAATCAACTTCACAGCTTCAAAGCGTAACAACTTAATTATTTTAGGAATCTCACTATGGGTTTTAATTGCGGCATCGTTGGGTTACCTAACGTCGGTAAATCAACTTTATTCAATGCGTTAACCAAAGCAGGTATTGGCGCGGAGAACTTTCCATTCTGTACAATCGAGCCAAATGCAGGCGTTGTTGCCATGCCAGACCCTCGCTTGGATGCGCTTGCTGAGATAGTGAAGCCTGAACGCGTTTTGGCAACGACGATGGAGTTTGTTGACATTGCCGGCCTTGTAGAAGGCGCTTCAAAAGGCGAAGGCCTTGGTAACAAGTTTCTTGCTAATATCCGCGAAACAGACGCCATTGCTCACGTTGTTCGCTGCTTTGAAGACGAAAACGTTATTCACGTTTCAAATCACGTCAACCCAAAACTAGACATTGAAGTCATCAATTTAGAGTTGATCTTTGCCGATATCGAGTCTATCGACAAGCAAATTTTCCGTACTGGAAAAAATGCAAAGAGTGGTAACAAAGAAGCCATTGCCCACAAAGCTTTTTTAGAAAAAATCAAGGCCCATCTTGAAGACGGCCTTCCTGTTCGCTCACTAGAAATGTCAGAAGATCAGCAAAAAGAAGTGCGTCAACTGCACCTTTTGACAACAAAACCAACGATGTACATTGCCAACGTAGCGGAAGACGGTTTCGAGAATAACCCTTACTTGGATCAAGTGCGTGAAATAGCCGCTGCAGAGGGCGCAATGCTTGTTCCCATCTGCAACCAGCTTGAAGCGGAAATCTCTGAGCTAGACACAGAAGAGATGCAAGAGTTTCTTGATGAAATGGGCATGGCAGAACCCGGTCTTGATCGAGTCATCCGCGCAGGATACGAGCTTCTAGGCCTTCAGACCTACTTTACAGCAGGCGTCAAAGAAGTACGTGCTTGGACAGTAAAACAAGGCGCAACAGGCCCACAGGCCGCTGGTGTGATCCATACAGACTTTGAAAAAGGTTTTATCCGCGCCGAAGTGGTTGGCTATAATGATTTTATCCAATATAAGGGCGAAAGTGGCGCAAAAGAAGCAGGAAAATGGCGCTTGGAAGGTAAGGACTACATCGTAAAAGACGGCGATGTCATGCATTTCCGTTTTAATGTTTAGCTCATTATTAAAAGTTTTAAGAAAAACACTTGACCCATTAACCGGTTATATGAATAATATCGCGCCACAGAGGCAGTAGATCATTTTATGTAAGCGGCTTTTGTGTCAGTCTGTTGGGGTATAGCCAAGCGGTAAGGCAACAGGTTTTGATCCTGTCATGCTTAGGTTCGAATCCTTCTACCCCAGCCAACAGACAAGGCTATGTAGCTCAGTTGGTTAGAGCACATCACTCATAATGATGGGGTCACTAGTTCGAATCTAGTCATAGCCACCAAAATTCGATATTGGGGTATAGCCAAGCGGTAAGGCAACAGGTTTTGATCCTGTCATGCGGAGGTTCGAATCCTTCTCCCCCAGCCATCGATATACGTTATAAGCGTCAAGATACAATTTAGGCTATGTAGCTCAGTTGGTTAGAGCACATCACTCATAATGATGGGGTCACTAGTTCGAATCTAGTCATAGCCACCAAAATTCGATATTGGGGTATAGCCAAGCGGTAAGGCAACAGGTTTTGATCCTGTCATGCGGAGGTTCGAATCCTTCTCACCAGCACAAAGAAAATCAGTTATTGGGGTATAGCCAAGCGGTAAGGCAACAGGTTTTGATCCTGTCATGCGTAGGTTCGAATCCTTCTACCCCAGCCATCTTTTAAAAATCTTCACAATATTTCACACCCCCTCCTTATTTCATTGGTTTTTGTTTCTCTTCAAACTATAATTAGACAAAATTTATCTTACTTGATATATGGATACTAATTATGAAATCAGCTCTTTTACTTTCAACTGCTTTGCTTGCCAGTGCTGCTCATGCAGACGTACTTGGCCTAACCGCTGAAGCCGGAACGTTCGCTGTCAATGATGGAGATGATTTTAACTCTTACTACGGTATCGCAGTAGAGCACCCAATCCCTCTAATCCCAAACGTTCGCTTACAACATCAAGCTCTAGAACAAAAAGACAAAGCGGACCTTAGCTTTAATGACTACACGCTATACTATGAGTTTCTAGATGGCCTATTGTGGTTGGATCTAGATGCTGGTGTTACATTCCGTAAGATTTCCGATGCGGGCAACTCCGATATCGATGGTACTTACCCATTAGTTTATGTATCCGCTTATGTTAGTTTCCCTGGCACAGCCCTATCTATTGGCGGTGAAGTAAAAAATGGCGGCGGTAGCGATGCAGACATTAGCGACACAACGTTCAAAATCAAATACCAGCCTTTAATTTTCGCAGGTATAGAAGCTGGTTACCGTACGATGACTGAAGATTTTTCATCCGCAGGTAAATACGAACCTAAAGGCGCCTTCATTGGTGTTTTTGTAGACTTCTAAGCAAAAACCAAAAAAATCCCTGAATACTGTGTATTCAGGGATTTTTTATATCTTCAAAGCACTAGCTCGCTTTGGAAAAACCGATCACACCATCCACAACATCTGCGCGAATATGATCTCCAGTCGCAAAATTACCCGCTAGTAACTCATTAGCCAGTGGATTTTCTATCCACTTCTGTATCGCTCGCTTCAGTGGACGAGCACCATAAACAGGATCGTATCCTATCTCGACCAACTGATCTGCAGCCGCATCGGTTAACGTTAACGACATTCCCATCTCTGACAATCTTTCATTTAGGTTCGCCAACTGTACGGTTGCAATACCTTTGACTTGAGATTTCATCAAAGGATGGAACACAACGGTTTCATCAATTCGGTTGATGAATTCCGGACGGAAATGCATCCCCACCACTTCCATCACTTTCGATTTGATTTCTTCATATTGGTCTGCTGATTTATAGTCCTGAATCAAATCTGATCCCAAGTTCGATGTCATTACAATAACCGTGTTTCTAAAGTCCACTGTGCGGCCTTGACCGTCTGTTAATCGACCATCATCCAACACTTGCAAGAGAATGTTAAAAACATCAGGATGCGCTTTCTCAACTTCATCAAGCAATAACACAGAATAAGGTCGACGTCTGACCGCTTCGGTCAAATAGCCCCCCTCTTCATAGCCAACGTATCCTGGTGGCGCTCCGATCAAACGAGCCACTGAATGCTTTTCCATAAACTCGGACATATCGACCCGAACCATGGCCTGCTCAGTGTCAAACAGAAATTTCGCTAATGACTTACAAAGCTCCGTTTTCCCCACACCAGTAGGCCCTAAGAAAAGGAAGGAGCCATTAGGTCGGTTTGGATCAGCTAATCCAGATCGAGAACGCCTAACCGCATTAGAAACCGCTGACACAGCCTCATTCTGCCCCATAACAGATTCATGCAGCGCTTCCTCCATTCGTAGCAGCTTATCACGCTCACCTTCTAGCATTTTATCGACCGGAATACCTGTCCAGCGAGAGACTACCGTCGCAATCTCCTCTTCCGTTACGCGTCTTTTCAATAACTGAGTTTCTGTATTTTCTTCCGCTTGACTGGCTTTTTCTATTTCTGTTTCCAGCATGGGAATCACGCCATATTGAAGCTCAGACATTTTGGCCAAATTACCACTACGGCGAGCCTCTTCCATTTCGTGACGAACACTTTCTAATTCTTCTTTTAACTTTTGAGCCCCTTGAACAGCGGCTTTTTCTGCGTTCCAGATTTCTTCTAAATCCGAAAACTGTTTTTGTAAACTCTCAATTTCGCCATCCAACTCAGCCAATCGAAGCTTAGACGCCTTATCTTTTTCTTTCTTAAGCGCTTCTCTTTCAATTTTTAATTGAATCAAGCGACGCTCCAAACGGTCCATGTCTTCTGGTTTAGAGTCCATTTCCATCCGAATACGACTCGCAGCCTCATCAATCAGATCAATCGCCTTATCCGGTAATTGTCTATCAGTGATATAGCGCTGAGACAATTTGGCCGCTGCAATAATTGCAGAATCGGTAATATCCACACCATGATGCACTTCGTAACGCTCTTTCAAGCCCCTCAAAATGGCAATGGAATCCAATACCGTAGGCTCTTCCACTAACACTTTTTGAAAACGTCGCTCCAACGCAGCGTCTTTCTCAATGTACTGACGATATTCATTTAAGGTCGTCGCACCAACACAATGTAGTTCTCCGCGCGCCAATGCAGGCTTAAGCATGTTACCAGCGTCCATTGAACCTTCCGACTTACCCGCCCCCACCATGGTATGAATTTCATCGATGAACAAAATAATCTGACCTTCCTGCTTTGATAACTCATTCAGCAAGGCTTTTAGACGCTCTTCAAACTCTCCTCGATATTTCGCACCAGCAATCAAGGCCGCCATATCAAGCGATAAAACGCGTTTGTTTTTTAGACCCTCAGGCACTTCACCATTAATGATTCGCTGCGCCAAGCCCTCAACGATTGCGGTCTTACCCACGCCCGGCTCACCAATTAGTACCGGATTATTTTTACGGCGACGCTGTAAAACCTGGATAGTACGACGAATCTCATCATCTCGACCAATCACAGGATCTAACTTACCTTCAGCTGCCCTAGCAGTAAGGTCAACCGTGTACTTATCTAATGTCTGACGACTTTCTTCGGCATCAGGGTCATTAATAGAGTCCCCACCTCGAATGTTATCAATAACCGCCGCAATATCAGCTTTTGTCACGCCACTCGCTTTCAGGCTTTTTGCAAGGTCGTCTTTGCCGTCGAACATCGCCATCAAGACCAATTCAGAAGAAATAAACTGATCTTTTCGCTTCTGGGCTTCTTTGTCCGCCAAATTCATTAATCGACCGAGCTCTGGCGACATTTGAACATTCCCATCATGATCCTGAACCTCAGGAAGACGAGACAATAACTCATTTAGACTGTCACGGAATTTGGCGACAGGAATACCTGACTGCTGCAAAATCGGACGTGTGCTACCACCTTGCTGATCCAGCAACGCGATCATTAAATGCAATGGCTCGATATAAGAATGATCCTGCCCAAGAGCAACGGACTGAGCATCGGAAAGCGCCAACTGCAATTTACTGGTTAAACGATCTATACGCATGATCTGACATCCTTTGAAAAAAATAAGAGGAAATACATCAACTGATTACTTAATAGCATTGAAAAATACGTTTTCAAGAGTGAGGTGTCATTTTTTTGACACTCATCAATAAAACAACGAACAATCTACTCATCAATCCAAATAACCGATGCCATTCGGCCCGTTTTACCCTCTCGACGATAGGAATAAAAACGCGTCTCGTCCGAAAAAGTACAATAATCGCCACCATAAATCTGAGTCACACCCGCAGTGCATAACCGCTGCTTGGCCAGCAAATATAAATCCCCCAGCCATTTGTCCGTCGCTGGCACTGATTTAAACGCATCTCGCGCATTCGGATGGATCGCCATAAACGCCGCCCTCACTTCGCCTCCTACTTCAAAAGCAGAAGCCCCAATAGCAGGCCCAAACCACACCATTACCTGACTCTTGTCCTCAAATTTGGCTAATGTTGTCTCTAAAATACCAGCGCACAAACCTCGCCAACCCGCATGCGCAACGGCGACCTGCGTGCCCGATGCGTTACAAAAAAACACGGGCAAACAATCCGCGGTTAAAACCGCACACACTTGACTCAACGTTTCAGAGAACGCCGCATCAGCGCTTTCAGGTAAGGACTCAGAAGGCAGCGTCACAACATCCGTTCCATGCACCTGATTTAACCAAACAGCGGAATCAGGCATGCCAGTTTTGGCTGTAAATATATGGCGGTTCTGATTGACTGAAACAGGATCATCCTGAACATGAAGACCTAAATTAAGGCTATCGAACGGCGGACTGCTGACCCCACCAATACGAGTAGAGACATAAGCACAAATTTTAGAAGGCGCCGGCCAGTTAGGCCGAATAAACGAAGAAGAGGAAGACATCAGTATCTCCATACAGACAAGCAAACAGTAAAAAGGCAGCCGAAGCTGCCTTATTTTTAGAAGTATTCTGAGTCGTTACTACCAGATTCCAACATATCGGTTCTAAGGGCGTCTAATAGTTGCTTCATATCTTCGGGCAAATCAACCTCCCATTCCATCCACTCACCCGTAACAGGGTGAGCCAATTCCAACCTTTTGGCGTGCAATGCTTGTCGGCGGAAATTACGCAGTTGATCTTGCAACTCTGGTGAGCAGGCTTTCGGCATTTTTAGACGGCCGCCGTATTGAGGGTCGCCAACCAATGGGTATTGAATAAAGGCCATGTGCACTCGAATCTGATGAGTACGACCAGTTTCCAACTTCAATCGGATATGCGTGTGATTTTTAAAACGCTCGACCAATCGATAATGCGTCACGGCATCTTTTCCATGCACAGGCTCAACGGCTTGTTTTTGACGATTGTGTGGATGACGACCAATTGGCTCATCAACCTCACCACCGCCCGTCATAACACCAATCGAAATGGCTTCGTATTCACGTCCCATACTGCGCTCTTGCAGCTGAGAGACTAAATCCGTCTGCGCGATTAGCGTTTTCGCCACCACCATCAAACCCGTTGTCTCTTTATCCAAACGATGCACTATGCCGGCGCGCGGTATATGAGCGGTTTCTGGTGCATGATGAAGAATGGCATTCATTAAAGTGCCGTCGCGGTTCCCCACTGCTGGGTGCACAACCAAACCGGCTGGTTTGTTCACGATGATAATATCGTCATCTTCATAAACGATGTCGAGCGCCATTTCCTGCGCTTCGTGGTCTTCTTGAGCTTCGATTACGATATCCAATGATACCGTCTCGCCGCCAAACAGTTTCTCTTTCGCTTTGGTGGCTTTTCCATCGACTCTTAAAACACCTTCTTTGATCCAACTTTGGATTCGCGAACGTGAATAATCGCCAAACAACTCGGTGGCGATCTGATCAAATCGGTTACCGCCCAAATCGAACGGAACTTGGGCTTCTTTTACTATGCGCTCTGCCATACAATGTACTTTAGTCTGTTGTTTTCAGTTCATTGATTTTATCATTGAGTCTGAAAGTGAAAAAACGTGTAGCGCCTTGCACTTCATCATCTTTCGCAATATAACGCTACAAAATGCCGATTGAGGCTAATCTACTACCATATCAAGGTTTTGATTATACATGGGATTTCATCACTCGTTGCTCCGATTCTCTGGAATAGTAAGTTTTTCTTTATTCATTGTTGCTTGTTCGAGCAAACAAATACAAGAACCAGACCTGCCTGAACGCGCCTATTACGATAAAGCTCAGCAAGCACTGGAAGAAAATCTACCGTCCACCGCCATTAAACACCTAAAAGATTTGGACTCTCGCTATCCATTTGGCGAGTTCAGCGCACGTGCAGAGCTGGATTTAATCTATGCTCAAATCGAAGCGGGCGATTTCATCGCTGCTCATGCAACTGCTGAACGGTTCGTCAAAAATCGCCCTGAACACGACTCAGTCGATTACGCATACTATATGCGTGCTCTTTCTACCTACAAAGGGGCGGAAAGCCTAATGTCTCGTTACTTGAATCTCGATCCTAGTGAACGAGATTCCAAGGAGCTATCAAAAGCATTCAATGAACTTGCAGACTTCACTTCGCGCTACCCAAACAGCGCTTATGCACCAGACGCAAAAGCGCGCATGTATTATTTGCGCGAAATGGTGTCCCGTCACGAACTGCAAGTAGCCCACTATTACTTAAAACGCAAAGCCCCACTTTCTGCATTGCGCCGCAGCCAAGAAGTGATTCAGCACTACCCAAGCACGCACTCTGTAGAAGAAGCGCTCGCCATTTCAGTCCAATCTTACAACGATTTAGAACAGACTGATTTAGCACAAACCAACCTTGCGGTGTTAAAACAAAGCTTTCCAAACTCTACTTATCTAGACAATGACGGAAACTTCATTCCTCTTAAGCTTCCAAATGATGCTGACCCTGGTTTCTTGTACTGGGTGACATTTGGCCTAATCGATTAATATTCTAAACACTCAAGCAGCTTAGGAAGCAGGAAACAGAATTTCTTTTTGCCTTGGTTCCCAAGCTGTATATTTAGCCATCACAACCGTTTTAAACACCTCAGACTCTAAAAATCCAGCCAGCCAAGTTTTAATATTATTGTATTCAGAATGATCAAACCACGCTTGATCGACCGCAGCAAATTGACGCACAAATGGGAATACAGCAATATCGGCAATACTCGCTGTGTTACCGAATAAAAAAACCTTTTTTGCTAAACGTGCATCCAACCGCCGCAAAAACACCTCACCTTTATTTCGATAATACCGCTCGCTAAACTCAGGATGACGATCCGCGTATTTATAACGATCAAGCCAGCACTTGAAAAAATGATCGTTGTATTTTATCCATGCTTTAATATTATGCTGCGTCTTAACTTGAGACGACCACAGGCTGTCTTTGAGGGGATTGTCAGCAGCGCGTGAAATCGCCCAAAAGATAATATCTAAACTTTCTGGATACCTAGAGCCATCGACATCGATAAGCTGAGGCACACTGGAGCGGCCTCCTAACGATAACAACTCCTCGGGTTTTGACTTGAGAATGACTTCTCTTAGCGACACATATACACCCAACACAGCAATAACGTATCTTGCTCTAATGGCATAAGGACAACGCCTAAACGAATACAGAACTGGTAACACATTCATCTCCGATATTCTTAAATATACAAATTATACGCATAAAAAAACCACACTTTGTAAAGCATGGTTTTTTATAAAGACTCAGAGGCTCAACTATACAATAGTGACATTCTCAGCCTGAGGACCTTTCTGCCCATCAGTCACTTCAAACGTTACTTTTTGACCTTCTTGCAAAGTACGACGACCATTTCCATTTATTGAACGAAAATGAACAAAAACATCTGCCCCACCGTCACGCTCAATAAAGCCAAATCCTTTCTCGTCATTAAACCACTTAACAATACCTGAAACTAACTGACCTGACATAACAACCTCATTTTATATGCTGCTCTTACATGAGCAATCTTTTAACTACGCTAAAAGCAATTAGACCTTAAGCAACGACATTATGTTAAGCGTATTAAAAATATATTGACCTTAATAAATACACCAACCACTCGATAGTATGTTGTTAAAAAAAAAATAGAAAGCCAATAGAAACTGAGTATTGTTAAAAAAGGTAATGATTAATATTTGATCACCAGAAATCAGAGTAACGCCTAAAACACCGCCCTCCAGCTCCTCTAAAAAACCAAAACAGTGCGTTACAGAAAAATGAAAAACACAAAAAGCACCAAAAAAACGCACAAGTGGAATAATAATTGCTTAACCAAGAAAGAAATCAAAATAAAGAGAATAAAAACACAATTAAGCCCAAATAAAGTGCACCGAAAAGAAAAATCAAACCATTACGGTGCAACAACAACATCAGGAGCCACCCGTGACACCCACAAACAGTGCAGTTGAAATGCTCGTTTCCAGCTCAAATACTCTTTTTATACTTCTTGGCGCCATTATGGTGTTTGCGATGCATGCAGGTTTTGCTTTTTTAGAAGTCGGAACCGTACGCCATAAAAACCAAGTCAATGCACTCGTGAAAATCATGACAGATTTTGCGATATCCGCTTTGGTTTATTTCTTTGTTGGTTATCAAATAGCCTACGGTATTAATTTTTTTGAAAGTGCGGCGACCTTATCTCAAGAAAATGGCTACGCGTTAGTCAAATTCTTTTTTCTAATGACGTTTGCCGCAGCAATACCTGCCATCATTTCTGGCGGCGTGGCTGAGCGAGCAAAATTTTACCCAATGCTCATATCCGCTGCTGTCATTGTGGGTGTTGCGTACCCATTTTTTGAAGGCATTGTATGGAATGGCAATTACGGTTTTCAAAATTGGCTTGAAACACAATATGGCGCGCCTTTTCATGATTTTGCCGGTTCGGTTGTGGTTCATGCTTTTGGTGGTTGGGTTGCACTGGCCGCAGTCATCTTACTTGGCACACGGAATGGTCGTTTCAGACATGGAAAACTCGTTGCTTTTGCGCCATCCAATATTCCTTTTCTCGCATTAGGCGCCTGGATCCTTTGCATAGGCTGGTTTGGTTTTAATGTTATGTCTGCGCAAACTCTGGATGGCATTAGTGGTTTAGTGGCTGTGAACTCTTTAATGGCCATGGTGGGAGGTATCATAGCCGCTATGATCTTTGGCAAAAACGACCCTGGTTTTATTCATAACGGACCATTAGCAGGACTCGTTGCGATCTGTGCAGGGTCAGATATCATGCACCCTATTGGCGCCTTAACGACCGGTGCTATTGCGGGTGTCATTTTTACCGTCTTATTCACCCACATCCAACAAAAACTCAAACACACAGATGACGTTCTCGGCGTATGGCCTTTACATGGTGTTTGTGGTGCTTGGGGTGGCATAGCTGCCGGTATTTTCGGGTCCGAAACATTTGGTGGACTCGGAGGCGTTAGCGTCATGTCTCAGCTAATAGGAAGTTTAAGCGGCATTGTTGTTGCAACTTTATCAGGGGTTATTGTCTACGGCGCTGTAAAAGCAATCAGCGGTTTACGCCTGAGTGAAGAAGATGAGTTTAACGGCGCCGATTTGTCTATTCACAAAATCGGCTCTATTGGTAAAGAATAAACCGTAGACCGAATAGAAGAAATAATCAAAAGCCTAAGGATGATCTCTTGATTTACCTTAGGCTTTTTTATTTTCGACATGTACGAAAATTAAGTAGAATACACACTTTATTAAAGTGAACCTATTCTATGAAAATTTGGCTGCTAACACACAGCGAAGAACTCAAAAAGACAACAGGAACTGGGAAATTGATAAAGCAGTCACTTGGAAACGATTGTGAAATAATTGAATGGTCGAGAGTGGCGCAAAATAACTCAGTAGCTACACTTCCACTCGACAAGACCTTACTTATCTACCTTTGTGAGAACGAAAAGCAAAAGTACACTAGCGAAAGCTCATTAACGATTGAAAACATCGTCATCATTGATGGTACATGGCAACAAGCACGAAAAATGTACAATCAATCGCCTTACCTAAAACGCTTCAAACATTATGAGATAGTAGGCTTGACGTCTGTCTATAGCAAACGACGAAACCAAAAAAATATTGGACTATGTACCGCAGAAGTTGCCATTCATTTGCTCAGTAAATACAAACACCCAGCCACTTCCACCTTACAAAGCGCCTTTTACGAGTTTAATCAGTAACACGGACACAAATTTCACCAAGATGCTCAACCCAAGCCACCATGTCATCACCAACAATCACAGCACCAACGTTCTCAGGGGTTCCCGTCATGATCACATCACCCGCCCTTAACTCAAAAACATCAGATAATTTACAAATCACCTCTTCAATAGACCAGGTTAAATTTGAAACGCGACTCAATTGCTTAACCTCACCATTCACCTTTAAGCCAATTTCCGCCTCTCTGACCTTAGCAGTAAGCTTTTTACTCTTAATCAAAATGGGACTTATTGGCGCAGACTGGTCGAATGATTTCCCAACCTCCCAAGGACGTCCTTTTTTCTTAGCTTGTGCCTGAAGATCACGTCTGGTCATATCCAAACCAACAGCATAACCTAAAATAGAATCCGCAGCTTGCTCCTGTGTTAGGTGACGACCACCTTTACCAATAGCAACAACCAACTCAACTTCGTATTCAAACTGTGATGACGCCATAGGGTAAGAAATAGCAGTAACGGCAGAAAAATTAGCAGGAACAACACTGGAAGAGTCTTTCGCAAAAAAGAACGGAGGGTCTCTTTCTGGGTCATCCCCCATTTCTTTTGAGTGTTCAGCATAGTTACGACCAACACAATACACTCGACCGACAGGGAACACCTCGTCACTATCAACTATAGGTAGGTAGACACGCTTTTGTTCCGGTACAATATTCTTCACAATAACCTCAATCTAAATAATGATCTGAATTTAGAAATGGCCTGATTTTAACCAGATAAAACATTCTGATTTTACATGCCACTTATCCAATGAAAACGCGGGCTCACGCAACCAAACCCCCTCGGGCATTTCAATATCGCCATATCGTGCATGACCAGAGATTATAAATAACTCAACCGAAGCAGACATGTCTAGCTGGCTTAATATATCGTCACTATTTTGAATACGAATAAGCCAAACTTGCTCAGCCCCATATTGATAAAGCGGCAATACTTCTGAATGCTCAGAAGACCAAATAGAAGGCGTATTGATAGATACTTGGTTTAAATCTGACGCTTGAAATTGGTGAAGTTTTACAAGCAAAAAACAACCATCAAGACTATGAGGTGCATGACTGCTACCCGGAGGGTTCCTAAAATAACTGCCCGCTTTGAAATCCCCTTTTTGATCTGAAAAAATACCTTTTAGAACAAGTATTTCTTCACCTAATGGATGAGGGTGAGGACGAAATACAGAACCAGCTTCATACTGCACTAAACTCGTCGCATGACCCCGCTCAGCCTCTTCTCTTGCCAATGGCTTTCTATAAACACCAGACATAGGGCTGGCAATCCAATCGACCTGATTCGTATCCACATAAACTGCCTCAGAAAAATTCATATTGAACATAGTTGGCCGCCAAATCTAAATGATAAATTAGTTTAACGTTTTGATTAAATAACAATCAAGCCATTGATTAAAATCAAAAGACAAAGTAAATGAATAAAAAAAGGCACCAGATGTTGCCATCTGATGCCAAAATGTTCCAACAATCCGCCTACAAGAGAAGAAATATGGAACCTTGAATGATCTTGCTTAACATAAGGCTCCTACCCTATTAACAGGTTAGGAGCCTTAGAGTAAATAAAATCATCTAGGAGAAGATCTTAGAAACCGTAGTAAACACCAACAGCTGTTTGGTCATCTTCTGACGCTGTAAATTGACCAACTTCAGCATAAACATACACATTTGAAGCTAGGTTGTAAGTAACACCTACACCATACTCATTGAAGTCGTCTGAAGAGTCCGGATCAACATTTTCATATGAAGCATACACATCACCACTTCCATAACCGTAACGAGCGGCTAAACCTAGGATGTCTTGAGTATCTTCAGTCGTTTCATACTTACCAGTAACGGACAAGTTAGCCATAGGCATTACAGTAACAGCTAAACCTGTAGTCGCTTTAGGATCTGTTGATGTGTTTTCACGAGCATCATAACCCAACGCAACAGACACAAGGTCAGTTGAATATTTAACAACTGCCATTACAGATGTACCATCTGTGTTAGATGCAGCCAATTCGCTACCATCACCTTTTACCTGAGCTGCTACTTGCACCTCGAATCCGCTCATGGAAGGAGAGAAATAGGCAACAGTATCGCCTTCAGTAGTTTTGTCAGCACTTGTAAAGCTAACATTCTCAAACTGATCAACAGAGTCCTGAATAGCGTTATTATAAATAGTATCAAACGAACCAACTTGCACCTTACCAAAGCTGCCTTTTAAGCCAACGAATGCTTGGTCAAGACCGACACTCACATCTCCAGTCTTCTGGTCCGCATCAGCTTCAAGTTCATACTTGAAGAAAGCCGTTAGATCATTATTGATTTTTGTTTCACCTTTCAAACCAATGGTTGAGCCATTATCTGCAAAGTCACTTCCAGCATCAGCGTCTGTGTATGCGTACTGGATATTACCGTAAACATCAACAGTTGAACCTTCAGCAGCCTGAACGGATACAGAAGCAAGTGCAGCACTTGACACAGCAATAGCAATAATCGATTTTTTCATTCTCGTTTCCCTTTTTAATGTTTAGCTTTTTCTTGTAGGCGCTTGATATGTGCAAGCAACAGTCAAACAATCTAAACATTCCTCAGAAATAGACAAGTAGATGCAAGCTACTTGCATAAAGTATTCGCTATCGATGCTTTTTTGATGAAATATATCATTCAAAAAGGATTTTGAATGCAGAATGAATACCTTAGATAAAATCTAAAACTTATTATTTATCATGTAGTTATAAAAATAATAGTGAGAATATTGGGCTGTCAATGTGCACATGGAATCTAATTTTTGACACTTTTAAGCACAAAAATTGAAAACTTTCCGTCAGGATACAAAGAAATATCTATGAAAAAGTCAGATTTGAAGATGAAAAATAAAATCTAGAAGAGGAAAAACTGCGCGGAAATTAGAATAGAGGGTAAAAAACCCTCATATCACTTTAGATAAGACAGTTACCACATTAAATCATCAGGTATTTGAAAGTCTGCATAAGGATCATCATCAATGCTTTCTACGCGATTATTACAAACAAGCACGTATGATGAGTCTCGCTCATTAATCTTTACCGCAACAGGCTCAGGAAGAAGCTCATACTGCAAATCAAGCTTTACAATCGCTAAGCGACCTCGACTCAAGTCATCATGCATAGACTGGCTAATATACAGCTGCTTAACTTTTTTGTTATCTGTGAAATGATAGGCAATATCACCATTTTCTTTTCGAATACGGTTTTGCTCTATCATCTGACGAATCTGCCCCTGGATGGCTTTTTGCTCAACAATCTTTTGACGTTCAAGGTTTAAAGCCCGATCTTTCTCAACCTTCTCTTCTTTTTGGCGCTTCAACTCCTCAAGACGTGCATCTTGATCCGTAGCATCTGCTTTGCCTTTTTTCACTTTCTGCTTATGCTGCAAGCTTTCTGCTTTTAATTTTTTAACTTTCTTCTTATCAACAAGCCCAACGCCTAACAACTGCTCTTGTAAAGATTTAGCAGCCATAGAAAATCACCTCTCTCATATTTCATCCAAACACAATTTATAAGATCAAACCTACCATGGAAGCACCTTGAGAAAATAAGCCTGACCTATAAAAACAAAAAAAGCGACTTTAAAAGTCGCTTTTTAGTATTCGCACTGCTGAGAGAATCCTCAGCAACGTTACCTTATAAAGGTGTAACGTTTTGAGCTTCAGGGCCTTTTTTGCCTTGAGCTACTTGGAATTCAACTTTTTGGCCTTCAGCCAAAGTTTTGAAACCAGAAGTGTTGATTGCAGAGAAATGAACGAAAACGTCAGGACCTGAATCTTGAGTGATAAAACCGAAACCTTTAGTTTCGTTGAAAAATTTTACTGTACCAGTTACTACGTCAGACATGTCTGTTATCCTGTAGGTTAAGTTAATTTATACGTAGATGTTAATCATCTAACGTTATAGTGCTAAAAAAACTCGGTATTACTTATGACTTAACAGGACCGAACATACTAACGTATTATTCGCAACTCTGGACATAAATATTGCCAACTCTTTTAAACGAAATTGATTGTAGACTGCTTTAAGCCATCAGGTCAATCATGTTTTGAAAAAAATATTAAAAAGCGTCAGCAGTACAAAGGAGTCGTAGAGATTTCAATCAATAACTCAAGCTATTAAACGCGACTTTACTTTTCATGAAGATAGAGCCTTAACAGCATAGGAAAAAACGTATTTTTCTTCGGTGTATAAACAGATCCGCTAACTTCTTTCCAACACGTTCCCAAGCGTTTTTATCAGCCCCTTATTATCAGCCACTTATTTCAGACGTAAAAA
>NZ_AYOZ01000016.1 GCF_000508165.1 Marinomonas profundimaris
ATTTTAAAGAGCGTGCTAACAAAATATGGTTCACTTCAGTAAGAAGTTAACCTGAACATCGTCTTCGTTGTTGTGAAGCGTTGTCCGTGTCAGCGAGGGCGTATATTAAGGATCTACAGATTTTGTGCAACCCCTTTTTTACAATTATTTAAATTATTTATACAAAAGAGGCTTTCTGGATTAGAGTTCAATAATTCGAAGTTCTTTCGGCATAGAGAAAGAAACGTTTTCTTCTCGGCCTTTCAACTCTTGAGGAACTCTCGCAATATCTGACTACTATCTAATCAAATACGGGCATTAGCACAGGAATGCGAGCCGAAATCGCCATCCCATTTAGGTCAATGGCCACACGATAAGCCAACACCTCAACCCCTCTAGCAACAACTTCTTCGAATGCTTTCGCATACTTTTCATCAACATGCGCCGCTGGGGTAACAGAATCAATACCTGTATGACTCACACAAAAGAGCATAACTGCACGATGCCCCTCTTCCACCATCTTTGCCAACTCATACAAATGCTTACGTCCGCGCTCTGTTATCGCATCAGGGAAATAACCAAGCCCGTCTTCTTCTAATAAAGTAACGTTTTTCACCTCGACATAACATTTGCCCCCATCGTCTCCCGTTAGCAGCCAATCAATACGACTTTTTTCGCCGTACTTCACTTCGGCTTTTTGTTCGGCGTAACCCGAAAGCTCTTTTATCACGCCATTGGCAACAGCCTCACCCACCAACTTATTCGGATACCCCGTATTAATGCAGGCTAAATACACTTCATCCACTTCGACCAATTCCCACGTGTAAGCCAGTTTGCGCTTCGGGTTATCGCTCTCAGACAACCAAACCCGTGCACCATCTTGCTGACAGCGCTTCATCGATCCCGTGTTCGGGCAATGAGCAACGACCACCTCTCCACTCAGCAACTGGATATCCGATAAAAAGCGCTTATAACGCTTTATCAATGTCCCTTCTATTAAAGGAGTTGGAAAATTCACCACAACGCTCCACTATTTTGTTGAATTCAATACAAATAAAAACGGCCCCCTTTATGATAAAGAGAGCCGTTTCATTAGATCATCAATTGGGGGAAACTTATTCCCACTCAATCGTCGCCGGTGGCTTAGACGAAACATCGTAAGTCACGCGAGAAATGTGCTCAATCTCATTAATAATGCGACCAGAAACCGTTTCTAGCAATTCGTAAGGAAGATGAGCCCAACGCGCCGTCATAAAGTCGATAGTCTCAACGGCACGAAGCGCCACAACATACTCATAACGACGACCATCACCCACTACGCCAACAGATTTGACTGGCAAGAAGACAGCAAACGCTTGGCTAGTCTTGTCATACCAACCAGAGCGACGCAATTCTTCGATGAAGATAGCATCCGCACGACGAAGAATATCTGCATACTCTTTTTTCACTTCACCCAAGATACGAACACCAAGGCCAGGCCCTGGGAACGGATGACGATAAACCATGCCGTGCGGCAACCCAAGTGCTACACCTAGTTTACGCACTTCATCTTTAAACAATTCGCGCAGTGGCTCAACCAATTCCATTTTCATGTCGTCCGGCAAACCGCCCACATTGTGGTGAGATTTGATAACGTGCGCTTTACCAGTTTTAGACGCCGCTGATTCGATTACATCCGGATAAATCGTACCCTGAGCAAGGAATTCAATATCGTTCAGCTTCGATGATTCTTCGTCGAAAATTTCAATGAAGCTATTGCCAATAATCTTACGCTTCGCCTCTGGATCCGCCTCGCCTTTCAAACGCCCCAAGAAAAGATCTTCAGCATCAACACGGATCACTTTTACACCCATGTTATCCGCGAACATTTTCATCACTTGGTCGCCTTCGTCCAGACGAAGCAAACCATTATCAACAAAAACACACGTCAACTGATCGCCAATCGCTTTATGAAGCAACGCCGCCACTACGGAAGAATCCACGCCACCAGACAATGCTAACAAAACCTGCTTATTGCCCACTTGCTCACGCATTCTATCGATAGCATCAGTGGCAATATTCGCTGGCGTCCATAACGTATCACAACCACAAATATCCACAATGAAACGCGTTAAGATCGCGCCACCCTGTAGCGTATGCGTTACTTCAGGGTGAAACTGAACACCGTAGAAGTGTTTCGCTTCATTCGCCATTGCCGCAATAGGGCAACTCTCTGTCGATGCCATCAAGGTGAAATCTGCTGGCATCTCTACCACTTTATCACCGTGACTCATCCACACATCTAATGAAGAAACACCATTGTTTGCGACATGATCTTGAATACCATCAAACAAAGCAGGGCCATCGTGCTTGCGGATTTGCGCGTAACCGAACTCACGCACATCAGAACCTTGGACTTTGCCACCCAATTGTTCTGCCATGGTTTGCATACCGTAACAGACACCAAACACTGGCACCCCCAATGTAAAGACCGCTTCTGGAGCGCGCGGCGAACCCGGCTCAGGAACAGACTCAGGACCACCCGCCAAGATGATGCCTTTTGGATTGAAGTCAATAACTTCTTGATCTTCCATATCAAAAGCACGAACTTCACAGTAAACACCAATTTCACGAACACGACGTGCAATCAGCTGAGTGTACTGAGAACCGAAATCAAGAATAAGAATTTTGTGAGCGTGGATATCTTGCGACATTGTTAGCCATTCCTTTCACTCTACTTAAAAGGACGAAGTCTTTTCACGTAGAAGTAATCAATAAATAGTAAGAGCAATAAATAAAGATGGGGCGTGTTATACGCCCCATCTCAGTGTCAAGCTATCTCGCGGTTAGCCCACGTGATAATTTGGCGCTTCTTTCGTAATAGTCACATCATGGACGTGACTTTCACGCATACCCGCACCCGTAATCTGAGAAAACTGAGTTTTAGTACGCATAGTTTCAATATCAGCAGAGCCGGTATAACCCATTGAAGAGCGAACGCCGCCCATCAACTGATGAACCACCGCCGCCATTGGGCCTTTTGATGGCACGCGGCCTTCAATACCTTCAGGAACAAGCTTCTCAACGCTGCTTGAATCTTGGAAATAACGGTCGCTTGAACCCTGAGACTGAGACATCGCACCAAGCGACCCCATACCACGGTAAGCTTTAAATGAACGACCTTGGAACAAAACAACTTCGCCCGGCGCTTCATCTGTACCTGCCAACAAACCGCCGACCATGATAACGCTCGCGCCAGCGGCAATCGCTTTACTGATATCACCAGAAAAACGCACACCGCCATCCGCAATAACCGGAATGCCACGAGCATTCATCGCTTCAGCCACATTTGCAACCGCACTGATTTGAGGAACACCCACACCAGCCACAATACGAGTCGTACAGATGGAGCCAGGACCGATACCGACTTTTACGCCATCTGCGCCCGCGTCTGCTAATGCAATCGCCGCTTCCGCTGTCGCAATGTTGCCACCAATCACCTGAATGTGAGGAAAGTTTTCTTTCACCCAACGAACGCGATCGATAACACCTTTAGAATGGCCGTGCGCTGTATCAACCACAATCACATCAACGCCAGCATCAGATAATGCTTTAACGCGATCGCCTGTGTCCGCGCCAGTACCAACCGCCGCACCAACACGCAAACGACCCTCAGCGTCTTTGCACGCATGCGGAAAAGTCGTTGCTTTATTGAAATCCGTCACGGTTACCATGCCACGCAATTCGAACTGTTCGTTTACGATAAGCACTTTTTCAATGCGATTTTCATGAAGTAACTTGCGGATAGAACCAGATGAAGCACCTTCAAGCGCCGTAACAAGGCGATCTTTTGGTGTCATAATGTCAGAGACTTTTTTGTCAAAGTCTTTTACGAAGCGAACATCACGGCTTGTCACAATACCAACAAGATCCGTACCTTGAACAACAGGCACACTCGAAATGCTGTTTGTAGCCGTCAACGCCATCAATTCATGAATACTGGCTTCAGGATTGATCGTCACAAGATCGCGAACAATGCCGCTTTCGTATTTTTTAACACGACGCACTTCACGAGCTTGCTCTTCAATGGTCAAGTTTTTGTGCACAATGCCTATGCCACCTTCTTGAGCCAAAGCAATCGCCATGCGATGTTCAGTAACGGTATCCATCGCCGAAGACGTAAGTGGAATATTCAACTCAATGTCTTTAGTGATTTTCGTTTTGAGGCTAACATCCTTAGGAAGAACTTCGGAATAGCCGGGGATAAGCAATACGTCGTCAAACGTTAAAGCTTCTTGCACGATTCGTAACATAATGGGGAGTTTCCAATGCCAACAAGGGTGTTAAGATGGCAAGTAATTCTACTCCTTAAGTTGCATTCGGTAAATCAAAACCACGAGAGATTGATGAAAAACTTTACAACGTCCGCTCCACAAGAAACCGCGTTCAGCGTCTCGCAACTAAATAGACAAATACAACAGTTACTTGAAGCCAGTTTACCGTGGATTTTAGTCGAAGGTGAAATTTCGAATCTGGCCAAACCCGGCTCAGGACATTGGTATTTTTCCCTCAAAGACGACAAAGCTCAAATTCGCTGCGCCATGTTCAAAGGCAAAAACAGCGCGGTACGCTTTCGACCGAAAGATGGCGACATGGTTCGACTGCGCGCTCGTGTCACTTTTTACGGGCCACGAGGCGATTGCCAACTCAGCGTCGAAAGCATGGAATCCGCCGGTGAAGGCGCATTACAACAAGCGTTTGAACGGCTCAAAACCAGCTTGCAACTCGAAGGTTTGTTCGACGCCAAACACAAAAAGCCACTGCCAACCAAACCTGAACGCGTCGCCATCATCACCTCGCCCATCGGCGCGGCCGTTCGAGACATGATCATCGCCTTCCGCAGACGCTTTCCTTTAACAGAACTAACAATCTTACCTTCGTTAGTACAAGGGCAAGACGCCGCGAAAAACATTCTGAGACAACTACAACGAGCCGATGACAGCGGACATTTCGATGCTATCGTACTGGGTCGTGGTGGCGGCTCATTAGAAGACTTATGGAGTTTCAACGACGAAGCCCTAGCGCGCGCCGTTTTTCATGCAAAAACGCCGATTGTTTCCGCGGTTGGTCATGAAACCGACTTCACCATTACCGACTTCGTTGCCGACGTTCGCGCCGCCACACCAACCACCGCCGCCGAACTGCTCAGCCCAGATCGCAACCAACTGCTTCGACAAATTGAGCAGCAAGAAAAACAACTGGTTCGTCGCATGTCGCGCATTCTCGAACAAAGTCAGCAACAGCTCGACTTCATGACCAAGCGCATTCGTCACCCAAGAGAACGCATTGAGCAGCAACAAACGCAACTAGACCAATTAAAACGCCGCTTACAACACAGCATGCAGCGCAAAGTCTCGGAACAACAAACGCAAACGGCCAATCTGATACATCGTCTGGAAAGAAACAGTCCCACACGACGAATCGTTCAAGACAGACAAAAACTCATCGACATTGACACTCGCCTTGCACGCGCGTTAAGCAACACCTTAGCGAAGAAACAAACCGCCTTCGCCCGAGTCATCGAAAAGCTCAACCTCGTCAGCCCACTAAACACTTTATCCCGCGGCTACGCCATCGTCTCAAAAGACAAACAAGTCATTCGATCCATTGATGACGTAGAAAAAGGCGACGCGATAAAAGTCAGAGTTCAAGACGGCGAGATCAACTGCACCGTAAAAACGACCAAAGCAATCAGTCAATAAACTCTCACGGTTTTCCGCTAGCCTAAAAGAAACAAAACACGTTTGCTCCACGCGCCAGCGCGAGAAGTTGCTCTCTGTGTTTTTGTTTCTTTAACCACTCCCTGAATTTTGCACCTCAATGAATATTGCGTACAAATATAAGTACAAGTACAATAATCAGTACTGACTTTAAGGAGTATATTATGGATACGTTAAGCTATTCAGCATTCAGAACAAACCTTGCCAGCACGCTCGACAAGGTAAACGACGATCACAAACCCGTGATTATCACTCGCCAAGGTGGGAAACCAGCAGTATTGATAAGCTTAGAAGACTTTCAGGCTTATGAAGAAACCGCTTACCTTATGGCAAGCCCCAAAAATGCATCTCGTTTAAATGACGCCATTGCGGAAGTGGAAGCTGGTAAAACACAGATAAGGGAATTGATTGAGGAATGATTTTATCTTGGGCTGAGAACGCATGGAGCGATTATCTTTATTGGCAACAAAAAGATAAAAAAACACTGAAGCGGATCAACACTCTCATCAAAGATGTGACCCGCCAACCTTTTGAAGGATTAGGCGATCCTGAGCCTTTAAAACATAACTGGTCAGGCTATTGGTCAAGACGAATAGATAGGGAACACCGATTGGTTTATAGCATTGAAGGAAATACGCTCTATATTGTTCAGTGTCGTTATCATTACTGAAACCATGTTATCAAAGGCGCTGCCTTAACTGTAAAGAGAATCACCTTCATTACCGAAAACAACTCACAACCCATATCGCTCTATTTTCTTAATCAATCCCTGTCGTGAAATACCAAGCTGTTTTGCGGCTTGGGTTCGGTTGCCTTGGCTTTTCTCTAAGGCGTGATGAATCAGTCGAATTTCAAGTGCTTTCACTTGTTCATCCAGCGTTTCTTCCGTGTCAGGATAACGGTTCTGCGTTTGGTTCGTTCGCTGAACATTGGGATACAGCAGCTGAATGTCGTCCAGGGTGATCTGACCTTGAGGACAAATAGACGCGACGCTTTCAAGGGCATTTTTCAATTCTCGAACATTGCCGGGCCAGCTTTGATCACGAAACCATTGCACGGCTTCAGCGCTCAGTTGTAGGTTCTTGACTTGCTGGTTTTGTAGTCGCGAGAGAAACGCCTGCAGTAATACGGGCACGTCTTCTAAGCGTTCAGCAAGGGATTGCGTTTCAATGTTCACGCCCTTGATTCGATAATACAAATCTTCCCGAAAACTGCCTGCACGGACTTTTTCCAGTAAATCCGCGTTCGTGGCTGAGATGACGCGAATATCGATGTGTTTTTGCTCTCGTCCACCGACCGGAAAGAAGGTTCCTTCTTGTAATACGCGCAACAGTTTGACTTGCATCGCCAGCGGCATTTCGCCGATTTCATCGAGAAACAAGGTACCGCCATCGGCCAAGCTCAATAAACCGGCTTTGTCTTTTTCTGCGCCAGTAAACGCACCTTTTACATAACCAAACAGCTCGCTTTCCAATAAGTCCGCCGGAATCGCGCCACAATGCACGGACACAAAGGGTTTCGCGGCGCGATGACTCAAATCATGCAGCGTTTTTGAAATCACTTCTTTCCCTGTGCCCGATGGCCCCGTCACCAAAACGCGAACGTCGGTTGGCGCGATGCGTTCCACCAGCGCACGTACTTTTTGAGAACTGGTCGAATGGCCAATGTACGCCGCCGCGCCTTCTGGCGGCTTGGTCGATTGCTTGAGCTGATTCAACTCCCGCTCTAACGTGGTTTTAGCAATCGCTCGACGTACTACAACGGCGAGCATTTCGGGATCAATCGGTTTGGCGATAAAGTCCCACGCGCCAAGCGCCACCGCTTTTAGCGCCAAATCCCGATCCGCATGTCCGGTGATAATAATCACCGGACGACCGTCAAAGTCTGCCATGGAACCCAGAGTCACTTGCGGGTCAAAGTGCGGCGGCATGGACAAATCCAACAACACCAAATCCGCGTCAAACGTCGCGATGATCTTTCTAGCCTCTTCCAAACTTCCAGCCGTTTTAACGTGATAATCTTGATTCGCCAACCAGCGGCTCGCCAGTTCACGAAACGCCGGTTCGTCGTCCACTAAGAGGATTTTATTTTGTGTCATGAGAAGTGTTTCCTAAGCGGGAATACGCTGAATGTTGAGGCAAGATAAGCTCGAACGTGACCGGCCAAGCCGTGTCAGCACGATGTTGAATATGACCGCCGTGTGCATCGATAATGCGGCGAACAATGGCCAACCCTAAACCGCTGCCACCCGCGCGTTTGGTCATGAAAGGCTGAAACAACACCTCGCCTTGTAGGCTGTCATCGATTTCAGGCCCATTGTTGTGTACGAGAATCACCACGGCGTCCGCGTTCATTGTCGCCTCAATGCAGAGCTTCCCGTCCGGCTGATTACGTAAAAACGCCACGGCGTTGTCGATCAAGTTGATAAAAACTTGCTGAAGGCGCTGAGGGTCGGCTTCTAGTGCTATTGATTCGGGGATGTTTACCTCGCAGGAAATGCCTTCTAACTGAGCTTGCGCCACAATACTCTTCACCAAGGAACGCAATGGTGTCGTGCTGATTTGCAGTGTTAATCCACCGGAATACACTAGCATGTCGCTGACCAAACGATCCGCACGTTTCAGTTGAGTTTGAATATGCTGACGTGTTTCTGGCGGCGAATCATAAGCCGCCATGGCGATAATATTGAGCGGATTACGCAATTCATGCGCCATCGCCGCTGACAAGCTGCCGAGCTCAACAAGGTGCTGTTCATCTAGGCGTTTTCGTTCCGCCACTGCCAGCGCCAAAGAACGTTCTAACAAACCACAGCTTGTGGAAAACAAGGAGCCAAACACTTCCGCCGTGAGCCTCATTCCTGGGCTCGCATCATTCCAGCCTATCAATAAAAAGCGCCAGCCCGACTCGGATCGAAACACACTCAGTGCCAATGTTTGTCCATTGTCTTCCTGCTGCGTCTCATCAACAGAATCAAATCTTATATCTACGTTTTGCCTAACCTGAGAAGACAGTAAACGCTCACCAATGCCAATCAGCTGTGTCCAGTCTTGCGCTTCTTTTAACTGACTCGACCACACTTCCAGCACGGTTTCATTCAATACCGCGCCAGGGTAAATAACGCGAGAAATAAGTCGATTTAGCGGCTGATAAATTAACGCTGACATCACTAACATCAGCAGGGAATACAGCCACAATTGCCAGCTCGGAACATCCGCCAGCGCCTGCAAACCAACGCGCCCAGACACCACACTGATCACGGCAATCAAACACAGAATCACCAACATCATCGCCACCCAAAGCAAAGCACGGTTGGCGAAGGCATTGACGGAAAGAATTTGATAGCGCACCACGGCGTAAACCAAGAGCAACAAATACGTCGGCAACAACAACATTGGGTACGGAAACCAGCTGATGCCAAAGGAAGGAAACACAAAGCTGGTTGCTAACAACAAACCCCAAGCGCCCACACCAAACATGGCGAGAATCGAACGTTTTTTATTGCCCGAATGACGATACCAACCGAACAACAAAACACCATGCGCCAAGATGCCGATCAAGACGGTATACGCCAGATTCCACGTTCCTGCATCGGTAAAAATGAAGAAAGAACGCGTGTCTAAAGTGCCAATGGCGTCGCCCGCGCCCATCCACCAGCTTTGCAATACCACAGCAAAACTGGTGACGTAAAACCACGGAACGGCTTGCAGCAGTCGATCAAGCATGACCTCCTTCGCCGCGCCAGAATTTACAAATCGAATGGCAAAATGCAGGAAAAACGTCGGCATCAGCGGGTTCGCTAAAATAATGTAAATCCCAATTCGCTCATAACCTTGGAACAAGACAACGTGGCCAAAACACCAAATCGCCATCATGATGGCAAAACCCGCCAAGGCCTGTAGATCGCCTTGTTTTCGAGCGCGCCACAGCAGCCAAGCCGCCACCAGAAAACCACACACGCTGGAAACCAACATGGCCACTTCGAACAGTAATGAGAGCGTCAAACTGTAAACCTCGTTAACACCAATAAGTGTGGGAATCGTAAACTTCTTTTACGGCTCACGCAAAATTAAAAATTTTTCCTTTAAAATCAAATAGATAAATTTATGGAAAACTTGGCCTAGCGATTGCTCTTAGGTAAGTAACTTTATTGATCTATCTCAATATTTTTCTTATTAACGGAGTAGGCATTATGAATACTGGCTTTTTTATGACTGAAATCATCGCACTTTTTAGCATTGTGGGCTTGGCATTATTTCCTTTGGCGTTACAGCAAATGCGCACAATTAGAACCAAAAAGAACACCTAATGGTTTACGACTTATGCCTTTCATTCGTTTCTTTTGTTAAATAGGTTAATACTAAAATGGACCTCGACGTCGCCATCTTATCTCGTATCCAGTTCGCTTTTACGGTGAGCTTTCATATCATCTTCCCCAGTATCACCATTGGTTTGGCCACGCTAATCGCAATTTGGGAAGGCTTGTGGCTAAAAACTCATAACCCTTACTATTTGCAACTCGCTAAGTTTTGGATCAAACCTTTCGCCATCACCTTCGGCATGGGTGTGGTCTCTGGCATCGTGCTGTCTTATGAGTTTGGCACCAATTTTTCTAAGTTTTCTGAAATCACTGGCGCGGTACTTGGGCCATTGATGGCATACGAAGTCTTAACCGCTTTTTTCATGGAGGCCGGCTTCTTGGGGGTCATGTTGTTTGGTTGGCAGCGCGTCGGTCGTAAGCTGCATTTTTTCTCTACCCTTGTGGTCATGACCGGTACGTGGATTTCTGCGTTTTGGATTATTGTGGCGAACTCTTGGATGCAAACCCCCACTGGCTACAAAATCATTAATGGCAAATTTGAAGTCGAAAGTTGGATGGAAGTCATCTTCAATCCTTCAATGCCTTACCGTCTCACTCACATGGTCGTTGCATCGTTGATTACCGCAACCTTCGTGGTCGCTGGCATTAGCGCGTATTACCTATTGAAAAAGAAGAACATTCCTTTCGCAAAAAAAGGCTTGTCCATGTGCATGTGGTTCGCCTTGGTACTCACGCCGCTGCAAGCGTGGATCGGTGACATGCACGGTTTGAACGTCAGAGAACATCAACCAACGAAACTCGCCGCAATGGAAGGTATTTGGCCAGCCGAAGAAGCAAACGTACCGCTGCTGTTGTTCGCAATGCCAAACATGAAAACCGAATCAAACGATTATGAAGTCGGCATTCCCAATCTCGGCAGTATGATCTTAACGCACTCTTGGGATGGCGCAGTGCAAGGCTTGAAAGCCGTACCACCAGAAGACAGACCCAATGTGCCGCTGGTGTTTTGGTCTTTCCGTGTCATGGTGGGTATTGGATTTGGCATGATGGGCATCGCTGTTTTGGCTCTGCTATTACGCCGCAAAGGTCGTTTGTTCAAGAATAAACCTTTCCTTGCTTTGGTCGCACTATTTACCCCTATGGGTGTCATTGCCGTGCTCGCTGGCTGGTACGTGGTCGAGATCGGTCGACAACCTTGGATCGTCTACAACTTGGTGCGTACTACTGAAATTGTCTCGCCATTACCGCCGGAGCGCGTGCTCTTTACTCTGATTATGTTTGTCATTATTTACAGTTTACTGATCGGCGTTTATCTCTACTTCATGCGCAAGTTGATTAAGAAAGGACCTCCATCAATGACAGCATTAGAGCAACAACTCATCGGTATGAAAGCACCCGGTTACGCGTTGGCTTGGGTGAAAACATTGCAACATAAAGAACAGCAAACGAACGAATCACCAGCTAACGAATCACAAAACAAAACACAGGGAGATAAATGATGGATTTGGCTCTTTTCTACTTCCTTGTCTTAGGTTTCGCCATTTTTATGTACGTATTGCTGGATGGCTTCGACCTTGGCATTGGCATTCTCTACCCTTGGTTTAACCAAGATAGCGAACGCGATCACTTAATGCGTTCTATTTCACACGTTTGGGATGGCAACGAAACCTGGTTGGTGTTTGGCGGAGTGGTGTTATTTGCCGCGTTTCCCGCCGCTTACGCTGGCATTACTTCAACCTTTTATCTGCCCATTATGTTGATGCTGTTTGCGCTGATCTTTCGCGGTGTAGCGTTTGAATATCGTTTCAAATCCGACACATCTCGACCTTATTGGGATGTCGCCTTTAGTGCGGGTTCAGCGATCGCGGCATTTTGCCAAGGCATGCTGCTGGGTTCGCTCGTACAGGGCGTTCCGGCCGATGTCGACAGTTTATCCAGCTTGCATTGGGTCACGCCATTTTCTATCCTCACTGGTTTTTCTGTGATGGCCGGTTATGCACTATTGGCCGCGTGTTACTTGTTCATGAAAAGTCGCGGACGCATTCAAACCCATTCGGCCAAACTGGCAAAGCGGCTCTTGCTCATCACTATTTTAGCCATGGTCATTGTGAGTTTATGGACAGTAGCCAGCCAAGTAGACATTCGTCAGCGCTGGTTTTCTGGCTTCAACTTTTTATGGCTGTCGCCCTTGCCTATTATTACCTTGCTTGTCGCCGTGTTGGCGTGGAGAGACTTACACCGTCATTCGGAGGGTAAAAACCACCACGAAGGTCGACCTTTTTGGTGCGCCGCCACGCTCTTTTTACTCGGCTTTGCCGGTCTGGTTGTCGGGTTATTCCCTTACCTGATCCCAAGACAATTAACCTTTATAGACGCCGCGTCACCAGACAGCAGTTTACTTTTCCTCTTACCTGGCATTTGTATTTTTGTGCCGCTGATTTGCGCTTACACCTTTTGGGGTTATCGCGTCTTTGCTGGCAAAGTGGAAGATTATCAGGAGGGTTACTGATGCTAAAACGCCTTCAAGCTAAACTGGCCAAACTCAAGTCATGGCAATGGTTTTTGCTTCTTTATTTAGCGGGTTTTGTTGCCGTATTCTCAGCATCGTATGGCATTAAGCTATTGATGACAGGGCTGCCTTAGCGGCTCGTCTTGCTCCAAAAAAAGCCACCCACTCAAGTTAGATTGAATGGGTGGCTTTTCTATTGTGCTATCGAATTACCGAGCTACCGAATGATCGAATTACTGAGCTATCGAAGGATCGAATTACTGAGCTATCGAATGATCGAATTAGACTTTCGCGTCGGTGGCTGCCATCGTGTCCGCTTTCGGTTGAATGCAGGCCTTGAACAGCAATCCAGAGAATAATACAAACCCAATCACTCGCGCGCCCAGAACCGCAACAGACAAGTCGGTTGCCGCTGCTGGCCAAGCAATGAGCACCGCCGCGACAACGTACAACAATCGAGTAACCCACGATAAATTCACTCGCAACCAGCCGGAAAAGCCAATGCTCATCGATGTCGTTGCCAAGGTGGCAAAGGTGATTGCCGCCACAATGCTTTCGGTCGAACCGATTAACAACACACCCGGCATGGTGACGAATAAGAACGGCACCAAGAGCTTCACAAAGCCTAATCGCATGGATTCCACCGCGGTTTCATTTGGCTGTGCACCCGATATTGTCGCCGCCGCATAAGCTGCTAAGGCAACCGGTGGTGTAATGGCCGACACCAAGCCAAAGTAAAAAATGAACATGTGCGCAGACAAGATTTCCATGCCCAGTTGTGTCATCGCTGGCGCCACCAATACTGCGAGCAATAAATACGCAGCGGAAGTAGGCAAGCCCATTCCCAAGACAAACGAGGCCAACGCGGTGAGCAATAAAACGGCCCACAAGTTGCCATCGCCAAGCTCAATGATCAAACCTGATAACATCAACCCCATGCCTGTGAGGTTCAAAATGCCAATGATCACACCTGCGGCGGCTACCGCGGCGACAATCGGCAATGTACAGGTTAAGGTTTCCTTGCAAGCGTCAATAATATCGACAGCATTAATGCGTGTGGCTTTCTTCCAAGGACACACCAACAAACCCGCCACAATCCCCATCACCGCCGCTTGGGTGGGCGACTTTCCGGAGATCATCAGCGAGATCAACACCACCAGCGGCAGCAACAAATAGCTTTTTGTTTTCAGGGTTTCAAGCAGTAACTGCAAGCCCGCTTCCGTGTCTCTTGCTAAGTTAAGACGCCCTGCTTCGAGTCGAACGGAAATCATCAAGGCTAAGATGTACAACAGCGCAGGTACCAAGGCGGCTAACGCCACTTCGGCATAAGGAATACCAATCATTTCCGCCATCAAAAAAGCCGCCGCGCCCATGACTGGCGGCATAATTTGCCCCGCTGATGACGCGGCAGCCTCTATCGCTCCGGCTAATTTTGCACTGTAGCCAACACGTTTCATTAAGGGAATCGTAAAGGTACCTGTCGTCACCACATTTGCCACCGCGCTGCCGTTCAGCGAACCCAATAACGCGCTAGATAACGCCGCTGACAACCCCGGACCGCCTTGTACTCGTCCCGTCAGACCGCGGGCTATATTAACAAATACTTCCCCTGTGCCGATCTTGGTTAAAATGGCACCAAACAAACTAAACAGGAAAATATACTCAACGGCGACGCCCATCGGCACACCGTAAACACCCTCGGTTGATAGCATTAACGTTGAGGCCAAACGACTTAAATCGTAACCGCTGTGACCGTATTTCCCAGGAATCAAATCACCGAAATAAGCGTACAGAAACGCCGCCGTCATTAAGGTGATCAACGCCCAACCAACGGCCATTCTGACAAAGACAAACACCACGGCAATCAAAGCCAGAAATACCCACTTATCCTGCCCAATCGACATGGCGCCACGCATGATAATGTCGATATAGTAATGCCATAAATATGGCCCAGGCACTAAGGCAATCAGTGCCAGTAAATAAAATGCGCTTCGACTCACTGCACTTTTGTATCGCAACGCGTAAAACAACATGGCTGCGCCAGCGACTAATGAGAAAAACAACGACCTCAATAGCAACGCCGTAATACCGCCGTAATAGGCGCCATAAAGTACAAGCCCAGCAATGCCCACGGCAATAACACTAAACAGGATAGAAACCGACAGACGTTCTTTTTCACCGGTAAAAGTAGATTCAAGCTGCAAACTTTGTAGGCTTGTCTTCATGATCGCGCTCCTATTTACCGCTTACTTCATCGAAGTATTTTTTCGCACCAGGGTGCAAGGCAATCGGTGTGTATTTCGCCGTTTTCAAGGAAATCGCTTTCGCCTGTGGATGAATCTGTCCAAGCTCGTCTAGATTGTCGAAAATCGCTTTGGTGATGTTATACACCGTGCTCTGATCTTCCTTACCACTGGTAAACAAAATCGCAGGATCGTTAATCATAGTAACGGGAGAAGTCTGATCCGGGTACGTTCCGACTGGAAGCGAGTAAGCCTGATAGAAAGGGTATTTTTGAATCAAGCTTTCTAACTTTTCAATCTTGGCAGACAGCAGCTTCATGTCAGTTTGTGAATCCAAATCGATCAATGACGCCGTTGGCGCGCCCGCTAATACAACGGTCGCATCCACTTGTCCGTTTATTAATGCTTTAACGCCTTCATTGTAAGAAAGGAAGCGTGGCGTGATGTCTTTAAATACCCCGTATTCTTGTAGCAAACGCGTCGCCAGTACGGCGGCATTACTGCCTGGAGGCCCCATGCTGACTCGCTTGCCTTTCAATTCTTCGAACGAGTTAACACCGGTACCCGACTTAGTCGCAATTTGAAGTACCGCAGGATACAAATACGCTATGCCAGCCACATCCAGCGGCCCGCTGACTTTAAATGGGCCTTGGCCATTTTTGGCTTCATACAGGGTTGAAGAGGAAGACAAGCCTAAGGTCATTTGACCTGCGGCAACACGGTGATTGTTTTCAACCGACGCGCCCGTGACTTCCGCTCGTGCCGTGGTGTTATCCATGTGTTTATTGATGCTTTCTGAAATCCCAGCACCAATGACATAAAACAAACCGCCTGTTCCGCCCGTTCCAATGGAAACGCGATCAGCTGCCATTGCGGAAGTGACCAAAGTGGCGCATAACGCGCTCGCGATGAATACTTTTTTAAACATGGGTTTCTCCATTATTATTTTTGTTGTTTATATTGCAAGGTCACTGTAACGAGGAAACCTTTCACCAACCTTTCATGGCGCATCAACAAAATATTTAAGGTGAAGAAAGTCTTTCTGATAAAGGCCGCATGGCATTGCCCCATTCATTGTAAATAAGCTGTTTTTTGGCATCGTCCGTCTGAATAAGCAATTCAAGGCCAAGCGGAATAGGACGAAAAATACCGTGGGGCAACTTGCTTAGCGCATCCCGACTATAAGGCCCAACCGCTTTCGGGCTAATCGGTGTAAGACCGGATTGGTTTGCTAAAATCTGCTGCCCTAAAGGCGACAGCAAAAGATCAATAAAGCGTTTTGCCAGTCTTGGCTGCTTGGCGTCTCGATAGATAAACGCCGTGCGCATAATCACCGAAGTGTAATCGGTCGGCATGATGGTTTTAATCCATGAATATTGCTCAGACCATTGATACGAATAAGCGCCAATTAGGTTATAAGCGACAAAAATTTGTCCTTTCAAAAGCGCCTGAAGCATAGAAGACGTGTCGGTATAGAGTTGTGCTTGATGATTGCCAAAGGCTTCCAGCAAACGACCATAACTGCGTGATTGCTGCCCATCATAGGTCCACGCCAAATAGCCGATTCCTGACTTTTTAATATCGAACAGACCAATTTTTTCATCCAACAAGTGGTTCTTCTTGCGGATCAAATTGAGCAATTGCTCACGACTCAACGGCAAATCGTCCGCGGCCAAAATATCGATATTGATCGCGGTAACAATTGGCTCGTAGGTAAAACCAAACAATTCGTTGCGCCAATGTGAGTCACTAGGAAGCTGTTTAAGTTCTGGTGATTGATAAGCCAGCGCAAAACCATCGTTCGCCAGCTTAAATTGCAGATCCATGGCGGGACTCATGATGATATCAGGGCGTGTTTCTGGCTCAGAGAGAAAATGCTCGTATAGGTCCCGCGTATTCGATTCGGTATAATGAATTGTCACATCGGGGTGCTGCGTCTCAAACGCCTTAAACAGAGGTTCAATCACGTTACGATTCGCGGCCCCATGAATGGTTAGCACGCGCTTTTCATTGCCCGTGCTTTCTTTTTCAGTGCCGTCTTGCTCAGCAAACGCAAGGGAACTGAGCGTGAGAAAAAACCATACAAAAAAGCAGGCCAATATCGCCATTAAGCGCGTCATAGTCGCGCTCCTTTTACTTTAGGATACCTGTTCTTAGAAAGCACACGCCTAGGAAAAATAACTTCCACGATCAGTCCCGTGGGCTCGTTGTCTTTCAGATGGAACCTCGCATCATGGTGTTCGGCCACTTCTTTGGCGATCGATAAACCAATGCCAGAACCGGATGCCTGATTGTCTGGACTGCGATAAAAATATTCAAAAATATGCTCTTTGTCTTCGTCTGGTACACCCACGCCTTGATCTCGAATTTGCAACACCACCGCGACGTTTTTCAGTTCGTTTGTCGACATCAGTTCGACTTCTACCAGCCCCTTGTTTGGGCTGTATTTGATGGCATTCTCTATGATGTTTTGCAGCATTTGCTTGAGCGCAAATTCGTCACCATCGACCGTTGCTTGAATGTCGCCCACGTATTCAATTTCAACGCTTCGCTCTAACGCCCAAACCACCAGCTCTCGACAGGTGTCTTTGGTCAATTGATCTAAGGACACAGGACTAAAAGGATGACTTTGGTAACGGTGCGTCAGTGTGGCTCGGTTAAGCAGCTGATTGACGGTATTGCTCAACACATTGCTGCTTTCTAAAATATGCTGTAACTGCTTCTGACGTAGCGCTTCGTCTGTTTCATCTATGGCATTTTGTGCCTGAGAATTCAGTCCCGCTAGTGGCGTACGTATCTGATGAGCGGCTTCTGCGGTGAAGCGTTTAAGGCGCTCCAATGTGGTGTCCAACTGCGCCATGAAATAATTGATACTTTTTAACAGCGGCGCGATTTCACTCGGCACATTGGTTTCAAGTGGCGACAGCTCCAGTGGAGAGCGTTCCGTGATGGCCTGCTTGATCGCTTGCAATGGCCGTAATACGCGCCAAATAACGAAGAGCAGCAGGAGCAACGTAATGACAAAAAACAAACTGACAAAATGCAGCGCCATTCGGTTAATTTCTGCCGCGGCAGCTTGGCGTGCGCCCAGCGTTTGCCCGACAATAATAAACACGTCATTCACTTTATCCGCTTCTAACAATCGTTTCCCGAGCGCGACAAAACGTACATTTTCTTCGTGATACGGCGCTTCATAATAGATTGGAATGAACTTCTCTTTTTCGGTGGACTGAAGCAGCAATTGCGTAAAAGGAATACTAGGCAAGTCGTTATAACCTGTCAGAACTTGGTACTGGTTGCTCATAATGGCGTAAAAAGCACGGTCTGAATTTGAGAGCGCCAACGTCTCAAAGGCGGACACAGGCAAATCAATAAACACTTTACTGTCCAATATGTTGATATTTTCCGCCATTTGTAACGCCGCGCCGTATAAGAGCCGATCGTAAGACACTTTCGTGGCGCGGTTTGCGTAGATGTGCGCGCCCCAGAGCGCCAACACGTTAATGCAGATCAAGACCATGCTGACCATTAAGATCAATTGCCGACGCATTGAGGTCGTCGTCTTAGGCATGGTGTTTTTCCAATAAGTAACCAAGACCGCGAATGGTTCTAATGTGTATATCGCTGCCTTGTAAGGACTTTCGTAATCGCGCCACGTAAATTTCGATGACGCTGGCGTTTGGGTTTTCGTTGAAATTGTAAATATGCTCAATCAACGCTTCTTTACTGAGCACACGACCAGTATGACTAATAAATACTTCCAACAGGCGAAACTCTCGTTGTTTTAACGCAATCGTGTTGTCTTTTACCGTGACGGTACAGGCTTGTAAATCGAGGCAAACATTCCCGTACTCTATGGTGTTTTGTGCCTGCCCTTGGCTGCGACGAAGCAAGGCGCGGCAGCGGGCTTCCAGCTCACCAAAATCGACTGGTTTGGTCATGTAATCGTCTGCGCCGAGATCCAACAACTCGATGCGGTCTTTTATCTCATCACGCGCTGTCAGTACTATAACGGGCGTGCTGGAGTGTTTTTTTCGAAGGTTCTGTAAAATCTGATTGCCCGTCATGTCTGGCAAATTTAGGTCGAGCAGCATCAAGTCATATTCTTGAAGCGCCAACATCTGGTTCGCTTCGGCTCCAGTTTGAGCAAGATCAAGACCGTGCCCCATTCGACCAATTCGCTGGCTAATCGCCTCGCCTAAAATTCGATCGTCTTCTACGACTAAAATACGCATGATAATGACGCTCTTTTGTTATTGTTGTGTTCAACGATGAAATACTGTTTTTCTGGGAGCAATTTAGCGCATATTCCGATGCGAAAGAATGCTCTATCTCTTCTATCAATGCGTTAAATGAAAAATGAATACAGAATAACAAGGACAAAACCCAAGATATCGCGATCTGTGTCCTTCTTTCTTTCGCTATCTGTCCATGTGCAAACTTCCCTAAAACACGTAAAGTGATGGCCTTCTTTTTGCTCCAACATCACGGTTAAGGATTCACTATGATTCGCAAGGATATGTTTTTAGCGCTCATTATTATTGTGGCGTGGGGCTTTAACTTTATCGTGATGCGCTGGGGATTGGATGAGTTAACGCCGATGATGTTAGGTGGTTTGCGATTCTTAGTCATCGGGATGATTGGCTGTTTTTTCTTTTCTCGTCCGAAAACACCGCTGCTTTGGTGTATTGGCTATGCTTTGTCACTGAACTTCGGGCAGTTTGCGTTTTTATTCAGCGCCATGTCGTTTGGTATGCCAGCGGGATTGGCCTCTTTGGTTCTACAATCTCAGGCTATTTTCACCCTGCTGTTCGCTGTTCTGTTATTAAAAGAAACGGTTCGTCCTTATCAAGTACTTGCCATCGGCATTGCCATTGGCGGCTTGGCGGTCATTGGTTTTGATAATGAGGACTCCACCATGACGGCGCTTGGCTTTGGTTTCACCCTAGCGGCAGGATCGAGTTGGGCGCTTGGTAATATCTTCACAAAAATCATCAGTCGAAAAGGCTATGACGCAAACCTGAACCTCATCGTTTGGTCGAGCTGGGTGCCTGCGGTTCCTTTCTTTTTATGCGCGTATTTTATCGATGGCGGCGACGTAATGTGGAGCAACATCGTGAATTTGAACCTAAAAACCATCGCGACGCTGGCGTATTTATCGCTGTTTGCTACCTTGGCTGGTTATGGTTTGTGGAGCTATTTACTGTCTCGATACCCTGCGGCAACGGTGGCACCACTGACCTTAGGCGTGCCAGTGGTTGGACTCACTTCGGCAGAGATTTTTTTGTCTGAAACGGTGAGTGCCATGCAGTGGACAGGCATTTTTATTGTATTGCTGGGCTTGATACTGAACACCTTTGGCGGTCGTTGGCTCAAGAAAGTGAGCCAACAAAACCCGTAGGTGCTCTGTTCAGTAGTGGGCGTTATTCTTTACGATCGTTTTGCTCGTCAATTTTGTCGGCAAGGCGCGCCACTTGAGCTTGCAGATCGGAAATTTGACTCACCAATGCCTGATGGTGGTTTTCCTGATTTTCATGCTCTTCTTCGGCCGTTTCTCGTGTCATCACATCCAGTACGACACCGACCATCATGTTTAAAAACACAAACGCCGTTAAGAAAATGAAGATGATGTAGAAGATCCAGCTGAACGGATACACTTCCATCGTTTCGTACATGACGTCGGTCCAATCCTCAAACGTGGCCACGCGGAACAGTGTTAGCATAGAGATGGCGATGTCACCCCACAGCGTCTCGTTGACTTGATGGAAAAAGATCGAGCCAACCGCAGCGAATATATAAAAAATGATGAACATCAGCAAGGCGATGTAGCCCATCTTAGGAATGGCTTTGAGCAAGGCGTTAATCAAAAAACGCAAATCTGGAATAATAGAAACCAGACGCAAGACACGAAACACACGCAGTAAGCGTGCGACAAGAATCATCTCGGTTTCAGAAATCGGCATCAAGCTGCCAATCACGATGACAGTATCAAATAGATTCCAAGGATCTTTAAAGAAGTGACGTTTATCATCGCAAGCAAGAAAGCGCAGACTCAGTTCGACAAGAAAGAAAACGGTAATGAAGTTGTCTAAATAATTAATCGCTTTATCAATACCATAAGGCAAAGAATAGGTTTTTGCGCCAACCGTTAAGGCGGCAACTACAATGATGCTGATGATAAAACCTTGAAACCACGCGCTGCGCTCAATGCGCTTCATCGTAGTAAACAGATTTCCTGAACGACTCGTTTCCATTATTTTCGACACCTAATATACAAACTAAAAGACCCTGCATGACAGACAGGTGACGTCATATTAAGTTCATATCATTCAGAATTAAAGCAGAAGGTGTCCAGACAGTAAAACGGGCTTATTAGGTTCGTTTCACTCGCACGACTTTCATGATTTCAACGGGAATGCCAGCGACCATTTCTTGTGCAGGGTAATAGGTTAAATTGACCCTCGCGCCGCGCAATGTACGGTATTTCCCCTGACGTTTAAAACGAAACGGAACGTCGTAACCTTCGATCATTAACGTATGCAGCACCCAATCTTCTTGCGGGCGTTGGGCGTGAGATTTGACTTTGAGCGCATCAGAATGAATGAGCTCATCGTTGTTTTTCAGTAAGGCTTGCGGATCAGATTTCACGATATGCTCCCTTTCCCATATGATGAAAGCCTCTTAGTATGACACAGATAAGAGAAATCCTGAAAATCTGATTATTTTTTGTTCAATTGTGAAGCGATGCCCCTTTTTCAACCTTCACTTTTTCAGCCTCTTCTTTTTCCGTCTTAAATTGGCTCATGGCTTGCGCCGCTTCTTTGTTGTCGAAACGCACTACCGCTTTTTGCAGTATCAGACTGTTTGGATACGTCACTACGTCGCCAGACAAACGCTGAATAATGACATGGAATGTCGATATCTCAAGAATTTGGCCTAAAATTTCATCGTCTTTATCAACCACTTTCACCCAGTCACCAACGCGATAAGGAAAGCCGAAGAAGATGATTAAGCTCGCCGTGATATTGCTTAGAATGGACCACTGGGCAAATAACGCGACACCCACAACGGCAAAAACAGACGAGAAGAAAATCGCCAATTGTCCGTAACCTATGCCTAAAACCAAGCACACCAACAAGACAAAAACCGCCGTAAAACCAAGGTTGAGCATTCTGGACACATAGGTAATACGCACTTCATTGACAGACTTAGAGCGCCCTAACAAGGCCACACTCGACTTTAAGAAGCGAGATAAGATGACATACGCCACCAACAGCAGCGTGATTAAACCCAATTGCACCATCATATTTTTACTCCAAACTTTCGCTTATAAGACATAAAACAATACACACGGAATGATGGCCAAGCTCATCAAATTACCAATCAACACGATCGACGCCACTTTATGAGGTTCTTGTTGATAGAGTTCCGCCACCATGTAATTCAATACAGCCGGAGGCAAGCACGCAAAGACCAGTAAATAACCAAAATATTCTGCTGACATGCCGACGGTATATTGCCAAATGACGGCGATAATCAAGCCACTTAACGGACATAAAAAGCCACTGATCACACCAATTTTCCACTGACTAAAATCCACACTGGTCATACGAACACCCAGCGCAAACAGCATCAGAGGTATTGCGATTTGCCCCAACATATCCACGGACACTTTTACCGCAGGCGCTAACCCCCAACCTTGAAAACTCCACACCAAGCCCAGAATGGTGGCAATCACCATCGGCATTTTTAACACATTAAAAAAATTGGATTTGGGGTTTATCAGATACATGCCAACGGTAAAATGCAGCAAGTTTTCGGTCAAAAACAACACCACGGCAATGGGCAACGCCGATTCACCAAACGCCAGTAAAATCAGCGGAATGCCCAAGTTACCGCTGTTATTGAACATCATCGGAGGCACGAGCGTTTTAGGCGAAATTTTCAACCATTTGCACAGTGGCCAAATCAGTAAACCAGACCCCAATACCACCGCGGTTGCCGCCATGATCAGGTCGGAATACAGCGCGATATGGAAATCTTTCGACGCCATGACCGAAAAAATCAGAGCGGGGCAAAAAACGCTGATATTCAAACGGTTCGCGACCGTCATGTCCGTTGGCCGGCCTCGCGCATACAAAAATGCCACCAGCACGATGCTGGCTAATGGAAAGACCGTATTAAATATTTGAGAGAACAATGCAGATGTGTCCATGAAAGGCCTCGTAAATGAAGGGCAATAGCTTAACGCCCTTATTCACAAAGACCAACACTGAAATATAGGTTAGTCTTTTTTAACCAAAATAGCCGGAATGAGGATAAATCGCTGAGGAACGTCTCGACCTTCCAATAAATCCAAACCAATTTCAATCGCCTTCTCCGCCATTTCAACAGGACGTTGAACCGCCGTAGCAATCCAAGGCGTATTAGCTTGCTTAATCAGGTCGACAGCGAACGGCGCGCCGTCAACGGAAGCCAGTAAAAATTCGCTTCGGTTCGCTTGTTGTGCAGCACGCAATGCACCAAATCCCGTTGGATCATTGATCGTGAAGACTGCGTCGATGTGATCGTATTCTTCCATCAAATACGTCATCGCTTCCATGCCACCTTCCACGCTACCCGTGCCGTTCATACGATCACTTAATAACGTAATGTTTGGGTATTTGTTCAACGCAGACTTACACCCTGCGACACGCTCAATCACCGACGACACCAAAACGCCATTAATAATCACAAAGTTACCTTGGTAACCCATTTGACTCGCCAATTTTTCACAGGCGATAACACCGGCTTGTACGTTGTCCGTGGTGATGGTCGCGTCAGCGCCATGCGCATTAACATCCACCGCAATGACTTTAATACCGGCCCGCTGGGCTTTCGCCACCACGGGACCCACTTTGTATTCATCGGCTGCCGTTAGGACAATTAAGTCGACATTTTGATCGATGAATTCATTGATTTGTGCCACTTGTCTTTGCCAATCATATGCGTCTGAACGGATCACCATTTTGACCGGCCCGCCCGTCAACTCTTCGGCTTTCGACGCCGCCGTTTCGACCAATTGCACAAAATAAGGATTGCCCAAATCCGCGACACTGATGCCAATAGATTTAAGCAGTTGAGGTTCTGAGGATTGAGAAGACAAAGGAGAAAGCAAGGCCGCCATAATAAACAACGCACCCAAACCTGACATGAAGCGGCTTGTCGCCCTAAGCGTGCGTGCTTTTTTGGCGAAGGTCGCGGCCCATGTAATTAAACTCATTGTATTTCCTCTAATTGACTGCATAAAACAAGTCGCTATTTTGCCCTAGCGTAGCGCAGAAGCAAAACAGCGACATAGCAGCTCTAAGCGGCTTCTTCTGAGCTGTCCACATCCATTGCGCCGGTCATGATCGCGACGGCGTCTGACATGCTATGAGATTGCGGTGTGACAATCGCGGCGCGCTTACCCAATCGATGGATATGAATACGATCGGCGACTTCAAAAACGTGAGGCATATTATGGCTAATCAAAATGATTGGCAATCCACGATCGCGTACTTCTTTGATGAGATTCAATACTCGACGTGATTCTTTCACACCCAACGCCGCCGTCGGCTCATCCATGATGACGACCTTGCTACCAAATAAAGCCGAACGTGCAACTGCCACGCCTTGACGCTGGCCGCCAGAAAGCGATTCGACCGCTTGGCTAATGTTTTGGATGGTCATCAAGCCTAATTCGGCCATTTTCTCACGAGCGCGTTTTTCCATTTCCTTTTTGTCTAACATGCGAAACACCGAACCCAAAATACCCGGTTTCAGTAATTCTCGCCCCAAAAACAAATTGTCTGCAATGTTAAGCGCTGGCGACACGGCCAGATTCTGATACACGGTTTCAATGCCCAACGCGCGAGCTTCCATTGGTGACGAAAAATGCACGGGCTTACCATCAAGTAAGATTTCCCCTTCATCTGGTGTAAGCGCGCCAGATAATGCTTTTACCAAAGACGACTTGCCCGCACCGTTATCACCTATCACCGCTAAAATTTCACCGGGATACAGCTCAAAATCCGCATGATCTATCGCTGTGACACTGCCGTAACGCTTAACCAAATTCTTTGTTTGTAATACGGGTGTTTTATCGTATTGAGCTGCCATTATGCTGTTCCTCTTCGGATCCACTGATCAACACCCACGGCGACAATTATCAAAATACCGACGGTGAATTCCTGCCACAAAACATCGACACCAGCGAGTGCCAAACCATTACGAAACACGCCGACCACCAAGGCGCCAATCAAGGTGCCATAAATAGAACCTCGGCCACCAAACAAACTACAACCACCAATAACCACCGCGGTAATGCTGTCCAAGTTCGTCGTGTAACCCGCTTGAGGGCTGACAGAACCAATACGACCAATCAATACCCATGCGCCCAAAGCACACACTACGCCCGCTAAAATATACACGGACAACAAGATACGATCGGTACGAATACCGGCCAATTTCGCCGCCGCTGGATCATCACCCGTGGCGTACACGTGGCGCCCCCATGGCGTCCAATTCAAGGCGTACCAGATAACAAAAAAGATCCCTAACATTAACAAGGAGCCGTAGGTTAATCGGGCACCAAACACGTTAATCGTTTCCCCTAACCATTGTAATAATGGCGCCGCCGCACTGATGTCTTGAGAGCGAATGGTTTCGCTCTTTGAATACCATAAATTCAGTGCAAAAAAGACGTTCCAAGAACCTAACGTGGCAATAAATGGCGGTAGCTTCATGCGTGTAATTAGCAGACCATTGATAAAACCCGCAATCGCGCCTACGCCAATACCAATCAGTAAAGCAAGCCACGCTTCAAAGCCGTAATCTATCGCCATACGACCCATCACGACCGATGCCAAGACCATGATCGCACCCACCGATAAATCAATACCAGCGGTCAAAATAATTAAGGTTTGCGCAACACCAATCACACCAATAATGGTGACTTGTTGCAGAATCAATGACAGGTTAAATGGGTGTAAAAAACGCCCTCCAACAATAAGACTAAAACCAATGACCGCCAAGATTAAGACAATGCTAGGCGCCGCCACTGGGTATTTGTGAAGAAATTTTTGAAAGCGCTGTATTACGGTTTCTTTGCGCTCGAATGTCGCGACATACGTGCTTGCTTGATCCGCCACTTTGTCGTGATCAAGCACAGCCGTAGACGGCGTTGTGTCGGTTGAACTCATAGATTACTCCAGACAGGAAAAGGACCGTTAGCCAAACAGCCGGCTAACGGTAAATCAGGGCACCTTAGCCCATCTCTCACAAGAGATTAATTAGCCCCAGCACATGCTCAAACCCGTTTTGGAGCTAACAGAGTTAACGCCTTTAACGGCTTCATCAGTAATTAACTGAACGCCTGTGTCGAAGAAATCAAGACCGCTAGATGCAGATGGACGTGAGCCAGATTTTACAAACTCAACGATGGCCGTTACGCCTTCTGACGCCATTTTAAGAGGGAATTGCATAGAAGTAGCGCCGATGACGCCGTCTTTGATATTACGAACACCTGGGCAACCGCCATCAACAGAAACAATCAATACGTCTTTTTCTAGACCGAATGATTTTAACGCTTCATACGCACCCGCCGCCGCAGGTTCATTGATGGTATAAACCAAGTTTACTTCAGGATCTTGTTGAAGAAGGTTTTCCATCGCACGGCGACCGCCTTCTTCAGACCCTTGTGTTACATCATTACCCACGATACGAGGATCGGTTTCGTCACCCATACGTTTAGGATCTTTGATATCGATACCGAAGCCTTTCAAGAAACCTTGGTCACGCGCAACGTCAACCGTGATTTGGCTCGTGCTTAAATCGAGCAACGCAATTTTTGCGTCTTTGGCTTTATCGCCCATTTTTGCTTTTGCCCACATGCCAATCATTTCGCCGGCTTTAAAGTTATCCGTCGCAAATGTCATGTCCGCTGCACTAGCAGGGCTAAGTGGTGTGTCTAACGCGATAACCAGCAAGCCAGCATCACGTGCTTTTTGAATCGTCGGAACAATGCCCGCGGTATCACTTGGCGTAATGAGAATGCCTTTTGCACCCGCTGAGATTAGGTTTTCAATGGCTTGCACTTGGGTCTCGTTATCACCGTCGTAACGACCTGCGAACGTACGCAACTCAACACCTAGCTCTTCGGCTTTTTGCTGAGCGCCTTCTTTCATTTTAACGAAAAACGGGTTGGTGTTGGTTTTGGTGATAAGACCGATGATTGGGGTTTCTGCGATAGAAACAGTAGACAGAGTGCCCGCAGCCACTAGACACGCTATTTTTTTATAAGAAATGCGATGCATGAATTTCATTGTTTTTTAACTCCAGTTTTTTGTTTTTATTATTGGCAGCAATGCCATTTGAAACAGATCCAGCCCGACTCCGCTTCTAACAAAACACTATGGAGATCAAAAGCTAATGAATCATTTCACGATGTGGTCTTTTTTCGTAATATTTGTAACATTCGTATTTTTTATTTTAAATATTCTATTTAACGCTTTGATTGTAAAAGGTTTTGAAATAAACAAATCGTCGTCTTTTAAATGATAATTTTGTTTTAATTCATCGGTTGGTAAACCTGACATCAGCAATATCGGTCCAGTAAAGCTCGATGACCCTGAACGTATACTGTGCGCTAATGCGACACCACTCATGGCGCCAGCCAAATTCACATCGGACACAATGGCATCTGGGATAATGGCCTTGCTTAACCCTTTTATAACCGCTTCAGCACAATCAAAATTCTGGACGATAAACCCCATTTTTTCCAATTGTTCTCGCATAACACGACACACTTCATCGTCGTCTTCCACTAACCACACCACGCTACATTCCGGTAGCAAGATCGCTTCTTGAGGACATTCATGCTCTTGAGACAACTCATGCTCTTGAGACAACTCATGATCACCCGCAGACAGGTCTGCTGGCACAGTTTGTTGAGGTAAAAACAAACAAACACGCGTCCACTTACCTTGTTCTGAGGTGACTTTTATCTCGCCGCCGCTTTGTTTTACAAAACCATAAATCATACTCAACCCTAACCCGCTGCCTTTACCGACGGGTTTGGTGGTAAAAAACGGTTCAAAGATGCGACCAATCACGTCTTCTGATATGCCTTCTCCCGAATCTTCAACACGAATTCGAATGGCCGGCACATCGCTGTCTGGTAAGGTGCAGAGCTTTGTCGAAAACGCCAAGCGCCCACCGTCTGGCATCGCACTTGCGCTGTTCAGTGACAAATTCAATAAGGCATTTTCGAGCTGCGACGGATCAATCAAACTGACCGCGTTAGGGCAGTTCAAATCACGTTCAACTTGGATATGAGTTCCCACGCTGTACTCAACCAAATCCAGCATCCCTTCGATCAAATCATCAATCCCGATAGACACAGGAAAAAGCTGCTGCCGACGACTAAACGCCAATAACCGCTGAACCAAGTTACTGCTTTTCTCTGATACAACAAGCGCTCGCTCTATGTATCGAGCTTGGTCGGTGGTTTGGGGTTGAGAATCTGCCAGCATTTGTAAGTTACCCATAATCGCCGCCAACAGGTTATTAAAGTCATGCGCCACACCGCCTGTAAGCTGACCTAACATTTCCATTTTTTGCGCCTGACGCAGTTGGCTTTCCACACTCTTGCGCTCGGTTAAATCGGTATAAAGTGTGACGAAGCCCCCTTCCGGCATAGGCTTGGAGCGGAACTCGACAATTTTTCCCGACTCGAAATGACGTTCGAAACTTTGAAAGCGCACATGTCGAGTGACATTCACTTCTTCCATGTGTACTTGTTGATTCTCTAGATTGAGGTTTTTATGCTGGCCGCGATTAATCAGATGCTGAACGTCATCAATGGACATTCCCACATGCAAGTCGTCATTTGATAAATCAAACAACTTTTGATAACCAACATTCCAAGCGACGAGCGTGCCTTTGGACGAAAACACACTTAACCCGTCGTTCATGTTGTCAAAAATGGTTTCCAGCAAGCGTTTCTGTTCGGACAATTCGGCTGTCACTTCCAAGCGACGTAGCGCATCACGGCGAAAGACTTCAAATGTGTCCGCTAAAGTGCCGATTTCATCATGTCGACGAATCGCCGTGCGTTTTGAATCAACGCGACCTAAAGAAAGCTGCTCCATGTCATTGGTCACCACGCCCAAGTCTTTTGTCATACGCTGACTGTATAAATACAGCCGCGTCAGCCCCAACAAAAGAAACACGGAAATACCAATGATCCAATTTTGACCTCGTGCGACAAACGCCGATACTTCCTGCCGCTGGCGGCTTACCTTCTTCTGCAATCCGCCCACAAAATCACTGACCTGTTGGCTTAATTGTTCCGATTTAGCGCGAATGGAAATGAGTAAGTAGTTTTTTCGCTCTTGAATCTTGTTTAAACGACGGTGCGCCATGAGCAAATCGTCGGCAATACTCGACACTTGACCATTTTGATCCGACAATTTGAGCTGCTTCATCATGCTTTCTGGCACCAAACTCGGCGACTCTAACAGCTGCAACAGCCAAACCAAGCCTTGCTGACGGTTTACTGTGGCGCCGCCTTCCTCGTACGTTAATTGTCGAATACGAAATTGCTGCGCCAAACTGTCTTCGCGTAAATACAACTCTTCTCTGACCAAAGACACCAATTCTTCTAACGTTGTTTGTAAGTCATCCAAGCGCTCGTCGATGTCACGTTGGAAAACGGAATCCGCCAAACTGTCCGCCACACCACGTAGTTCAAGAATACGACGATGAATTCGTTCAGACTCGGTTTGTAGTTGAAAAGGTCGGCCAGAGCCTGCGGTGTAAGGCGCAATGGCTGCCAGTTGGGCCACACCTTCGGCTAAGGTTAATGAGGTGCTGATTTCCGGTAGGGTTTCTGATTCAAATTCCGACAGAGACGCCTCACTGACTTGCATAGATTGCCAACCAATACCCACCATAAAAAACGCCACCAAGCTAATTGCTAATATAGCTAAGGAGGCTTTTTGGCGAATACTAGTAAAGCGCATTTAGTTCATCCGTACTGGGCCTTGAAAAAAGTAACCAAGTCCACGCTGAGTTTTAATAAAGTTGGGGGTTTTAGGATTGGTTTCTATTTTTCGGCGTAATCGCAAAATCAACACATCCACCGTTCGATCAAACACTTCGGTTTCTAATCCTCGGCTTTGCTCTATCAACTGTTCACGAGAAAAAATGCGATCTGGGTGCTGCGCAAGCACTTCTAATAAAGAGAACTCGCCTAAGGTTAATGTGACAAGCTGGCCATCTTGGTCCTGTAACAGTCGAGCTGTTAAGTCCAATACCCAAGGCCCAAAACTCAAACAGTCATGTTCTTGATTAATGGTATGCGCCAACACAGGAGCCGCTTGGCAAGCACGACGTAACAAGGCGTGGATACGGGCGGTCAATTCTCGTAAGTTGAAGGGTTTCATCATGTAATCGTCTGCGGCGAGCTCAAGCCCTAGAATACGATCGGTTTCGTCGCCCTTTCCCGTCAACATCATGATGGGCATCGCAAAGCGCTCTCGGATATCTCGAGCAAGATTCAATCCATCTTCCTCTCGAAGGTACAAATCCATCAGCACCAAATCCACCGCTTTGGATTCCAAATGCAGCCACATTTGCCGACCATCTTCTGCCTCTAATACCTGATAGCCTTTTTGTGACAAAGCATCACATAGCAACTGACGAATATCTTGATCGTCATCGACAACCAATAAAGTCTTCTTATTTTGTTCTGTCATTGTCTGTGTTGGGATCCATTGTCGTTATTATTCGGCGCACACCAAACTAGAAAAAGCAGTTATTACGGCGTTACTAATACCATGCTAAAGTTAATGGAAGATTAACAGAAGGAAAAGCTTCTTGTGCAGAAGAAACGCATCGGCCTCTCTTTTTTAAACCCTGAACAAGAGCTTATCCATGGCCAAGGCGACACTGTTCTGGAGACTTTAGTGAAGCATGGCATTCCAATTAAGCACGCTTGCACTAACGGCGTCTGTGGCGTTTGCCTAACGCCTTTGCTCTCTGGCGAGATAGATTACGCCGAAAAGCAACCGCACGGACTCAATGATAAAGAAAAACAGAATGGATATTTTTTGCCTTGCATCGCCGCCTGTAAGACAGACATTGTGATTGGCAAACCAAAAGTGACGCTGCGCTAACCCACTGAAAACGCTATCATAGACGCAGCATATTATTGAGTGGCCTTATGTCTAACGAACTGCCTATTTACCAACTGATTCCCGATCTAATACGTCAACTTTGCCAATCCCACGAAGCCATTCTGGAAGCCGCGCCCGGCGCGGGTAAGACCACCGTGGTGCCACTCGCGTTGATGGAAGAAGATTGGTGCAAAGGCCGTAAAATAATCATGCTTGAACCGCGTCGTTTGGCCGCAAAAACCGCGGCTCAACGCCTTGCCAATTCACTACACGAACCGCTCGGCGAACGTATTGGTTACCGTATTCGACACGAAAGCAAAGAAAGCAAACACACTCAAGTGCTCGTCGTAACCGAAGGCGTGTTAACTCGCATGCTGCACGATGATCCAAGCCTAAACGATATCGCCTTGGTCATATTTGATGAATTTCACGAACGCAATCTGCACTCTGATTTGGCGTTTGCACTGTGCTTACAAGCACGCGAGATCTATCGCGACGAAGACCCACTAAAACTTTTAGTCATGTCCGCCACATTAGACACAGACGCGCTCGAAGCCAGACTCAACTGCCCTACGCTCACCAGTCAAGGTCGCAGTTTTCCGATCACAACGCATTATGGCAATAAGGCGCTAAAAGCCTTTCAAATCACCGACGAAGTCGTGCGACTGACTTGCCAAGCCTTTCATGACGAAACGGGCAGTATTTTAGTCTTCCTACCTGGGCAGAGAGAAATTAGGCAGGCCGAGAGTAAATTACAGCAACAACTAGGGCATCATGCGCATTTAAGTATTTTGCCTTTGTATGGCGAACTCAGTTTAAAAGAACAAGAGCAGGTAATTCAGCCGATGATGGCGCCAGCTCGTAAAATAGTTCTTGCCACTGCGATTGCGCAAACCAGTTTGACCATCGAAGGCATTCGAGTGGTTGTTGATAGCGGATTGAGCCGCGAAGCACGTTTTGATGCCAACACCGCCATCACACGATTACACACACGCCGAACCACCCAAGCAGAAACCACTCAGCGCATGGGCCGCGCTGGCCGAACTGAAGACGGCATTTGTTACCGTTGGTGGAGTGAAACACAGCAATACCAGCTGGCTCCGCAAGCGCAGCCTCAAATCGAAATCAGTGATTTAAGTTCTTTAGTCATGGACCTCGCCAAATGGGGTGTACAAGATCGCTTGGAGCTGGATTGGATTACGCCGCCAACGGAAAGTCATTGGCAACAGTCAATTGACTTGCTCACGGCATTGTCAGTGCTTGAACCTGATGAAGCCTTGCTGCTCACACCTCTCGGATTGCACATGAGCGAGCTGGGAATAGAGCCGCGCTTAGCTCGGATTCTAGTAGAAGGAAAGCGCAGCAAGAGCAGCACACTTGCCAGTGCGATTTGCACCATTTTGTCAGAAGGCGATCCATTCACTCAACATCATAGCGACCTTTCTGATCGATTAAATTGGCTTGAAGGCCAAATCGATATAAAGAGCAAACGACCCAAGCAAACCTATTTGAAAACACAACAACAATGGGAAAAACGCAGTCAGCAGTTGACGTTTGAAGCTGTGGAAAACGTCTCGACGCCATCTTCTCATCACCTCGATGCAATCGCACCATTGTTATTATCCGCGTTTGCCGATCGCATCGCACAACGAACCAATCAGGACCAAGACAAAGTCTATTATAAGCTCGCCAACGGACGCAGAGCATCACTGCCGATTCATGATCCTTGCGCACAAAGTGAGTGGATTATTGCCTTGGATGTGGGCGGTCATAAAGACGTAAACGAAGATCGTATTTTCCTTAGTACACCCCTTGAGAGAAATATGCTCAATCCCCTTTTTGAGTCGCGAGAACACACGGCGTGGTCAAAAAAAGACGGTCGAATAGTATGCGAATCTCAACGCTGGATCGGCAAACTTCACATTGATTCTAAAAAGCGACCAGTTCTATCGGCTGAAGCCGTTTGTACCGCGGTGTGTCAGTATATTAGAGCCGAAGGAATGGCCGTTCTACCTTGGGATGATTCAAGCAAACAAGCACGAGCTCGAATGCAATTTGCTTTTCAGCACGACAAAATCACACCATGGCCAGATGGCTCCGACGATGTATTGTTAGCAACGCTGGAAAATTGGCTATCGCCGTATTTGAGCAACATAACCAATCAATCAGCGTTGGCAAAATTACCGCTTACCGACATTCTATTGAATCGACTAGATTGGCAACAACAGCAAGCGCTTAATAAGCAGGTTCCAACTCGAATCATGGCACCATCCGGCTCAAGTCATGCGATTGATTATTGCGAATTGGTTCCCACATTAAGAGTAAAGCTCCAAGAAATGTTTGGTTGTACAACCAGTCCGAACGTCCTTCATCAACCCATACGAATCGAGCTACTGTCACCAGGAAAACGCCCCTTAGCCGTAACACAAGACTTAGCGTTTTTTTGGCGGGAAGCATACCCAGAAGTACGCAAAGAAATGCGCGGTCGATACCCTAAGCACCCGTGGCCTGAAAACCCACTAGACGCACAAGCGACAGCGAAAACGAATCGAGCGCTAAGATCCTCTTAATTGACTTAGCGCTTGTTCCGTAAGTAGTTGACTGAAAGCGGTATTCTTCGGATGAGTCGGCGACCACCCCATGATAAAACGATGGAAATCCGCCCAAGCGATAGGGAACAAATATTGCCACTCATCAATCACTTCTTGAGCAAACGCCTGTGACTCACCTTGCGCCATAAGCTCTCGACCTAATTCAGAAAAATAATGCTCCAGTAAATACATCAGATTCTCGGACAACGCCTTTTCCGATAACGCACTGCCTAACAGGTAAGCTAGGTCCTGCACGCCCACGCCACCACCAACGTATTGAAAATCTACAGCGGCAACAGCAGCATCAGTTGAAAAGCAAAAATTCGCCACCTTCGCATCTCCATGCACCAGAGTTTTAAATGTCGCGCTATCAAGGCAATTCGACAGAGCAGCGGCGGATGACTTCAATTCACCTTCTTCCATAGCCAGCCATTCATCTTGTCTGGTATCCAAATGCCAATAAGTTCCTTTTCGCCACAACCCTTTAGGCCATTCAAGCCCCGGATTAGGATGAATAAATCCAGCGTGAAACACCGCTAACCAATTTATACAAGACAACAAGTGCTGGTCATTATCAATAACATATCGATCAGCAAACCCTGAGGTGTCTAGATCTTCCAGCACAGTAAGGCGCTGACCACTTTGATCATCAACGTAGCAGCCGTAACAATCAGCGACTCGCGCAGATTCATTACAACGAGAAGCCCAGTTTTGATACCAAGACTGTTCTACTTCATAGGAACGTACTTTTCGGTTATGAGCATGATCAGACTGCCAACCGCGAGGGTGACTTGTTGTAGCGGGAAAAGTGCAATGTTTCACAATAATTGAAGAGGAAGACGGATTGGTTAAGTCTGTGGTGATTGCGTAACGAACGATCTCTCCATAGCCGCTCCATAGAGACTGAATAACTTCCTTACGTTCAACAAAGGTCGCCTTACACTGTCGCTTTATGAAAATTTCAGGCGTCATCAGTAACCTCGTTTTAAACCGTCAAAAGGGAAACACACGTTATTATCGACATAAACAAGACAAAAGCGACTTTTTAATGTGATAGGAGTGGATAAGCATCTAAGTTATTAACAGTATAGGAAAAACGTATTTTTTCTTCGGTGTATAAACAGATCCGCTAACTTCTTTCCAATACGTTCCCAAGCGCTTTTATCAGTCACTTATTTCAGACGTAAAAAAGC
>NZ_AYOZ01000017.1 GCF_000508165.1 Marinomonas profundimaris
TTTTAGAGGGGAAAATCCCTAGAACCCCTTGATGTGGGGGATCGCTCGCCCTCGTCAAAGCCTGCAAGGCTTGGACAATACTGCTTCTGCCTACTGCTCTTGTTTCTGTTACTGATCCTGTTACTGCTACTGGTTAACGCATGGGTCGAGTAACCGTCAGATAAGGCTTGTTGAACCCTTTGCAAAGGGTTTAAAAACAGTTAGTAAAATTCTGCTTCGTATTGAATTTACTGGCTTAAAGCGAAGTCAGGAGCATCATTAAAATGCTCAGTCGAACTCAGTTAAAGCCTTTTTCAACCGTTTGAAAAGGGGTTGGCTAAGCCATACGTAAAGGGTATCGGTAAGGGTTACCTAAACGGTTTAGCTAAGACTTTCTGAAAGGATTAACCAAAGCCTTCATACATGGGTTCACCCAGTAGAAAGATTAAAAAATGCTGAGGTATCCAAGGTGCATTTTGTACAAATGCGTTTATAAACGAACAGGGCACAATGAAATAACCCAAAGCGAACAATAGAATTGAAGAGGAACCATCAATGACAAGAGCCCCTACGCCATTTCCGCTAGAGCGCCTCGCGGATATCCCAGAAAGACCAGAAGATTTTAGATTGCTGGAGCGTATTCCATTAACGCGTGAGCCGCAGTCCTGGCCACTTGAACTTTCTCCTATGGTAGGCGATGAACAGCCAATGGTGCTGCTCGATACAGAGACAACTGGACTGTCTGCCGATGACGAGTCCATTATTGAGCTTGGTATGGTTAGGGTGCTTTACAGTCCCTCGGCTAAGCGGATTGTGTCGATTGTTGATGTGATCAGCTTGTATGAAGATCCCGGCAAGCCAATCCCCGAGCTGATTACCGAGTTAACCGGTATCACCGATGATATGGTGCAAGGCCAGCACATTGATGATTCACTGGTAGCGAGTTGGTTATCCGATGATCCGCTGGTGGTTGCGCACAATGCACAGTTTGATCGTCCTTTCTTTGAAAAGCGGTTTGCTGCATTAGGCCATCTATCTTGGGCCTGTTCAGCCAGTGGCATAGATTGGAAGGCGCTGGGTTTTGAAAGTCGAAAGCTTGAGTACCTGCTGCTTCGCTTAGGTTGGTTCTATGAAGGACACCGAGCTGCAACCGATTGTTTGGCGATGGCCTGGTTGTTTCATTTGCTGCCTGAGTCCGTTGCAAACTTGTTGTCTGAAGCAGACAGGCGAACTGTGTTAGTTCGTGCGTTTGGTGCGCCGTTTGACGTAAAGGACTATTTAAAAGAGCGTGGTTACCGCTGGCATGACGGTGTTAAAGGTGCCAACAAACATTGGTGGCGCGAAATCAGCGAAGACGAGTTGCCGCAGGAACAAACTTACCTGGATGATTTGTATCATCGTGGCTCAGAACATGCCCACTATGACTACAAAGATGCCCGCAATCGATTTAAACCTTTGTAACTCTTCACAAGGTAAGCCTTGCATATTTGAAAACCTCTGGAAAATGGAAAGTGAACTTACGTTATACCCAAACTACTTGGTGTTGCAGCTAGGCGGCAAGTGAGTGAGTCCCCATGAGCATAGATCTTCTATGTGATTGGGGTGAGCGAATGCAGGTAACACCGCTGCGGCTGCAAGTAGGAAGGGTATATAACCAACAAGAGGAATCTTTCCATGTACCAAGACACCTACATTGAATACTGGGGCGAAATCTTCGTCTCTGCCCGCATCATTGAATTTGGCATCACGTTCGAGCGCTTTCTAAAAGATCCATGGAAGCATTTGATGTCCTGTGGCCAAGAATCTGCACCGGACGCGATTGCTGAAGGGATGCTGCCATTGCTACCAGCCCAGGCAGAAGTTGCCAGGCGTGTTCGAGAGAGTGAGCAACGAGCCCTGATCTCTACAGAGTCGGACAAAGGGGTATCGCATCGCGGTAACATCGTGGTGCCACTGGTTCGGGTAGCGCATTGATAGCGGCTATCAGCATTGGCACAAAACAAGGTCTTCACGCTCATGACTCAGCGGCAATTGTAATCCAGATCAAAAAGTTGCCGCTTAGTCTTCCCTACAAAATAATTTGTGATAGGATGATACCTAATAAAATTAATTAGGTTGAAGCCTATTCAGTGTTTTATGGCCATCTGTTCAGCTTCAACCGGTAGAGATTGATTAGCCATTGCGGATGAATAGCAGCTTTATGCCATGCCGTTCAATGTGATTACGTGATGTCTGACCGAACTTTATAAACAGAGTTTTAAGAATCTGGTTGAATTGGATAAACAAGACGCATGACAAATGATGGTCTGAAAAAAACGGTAGTGGCGAAGCCAGATAGGCTTTCGCAGATAGCGCAGTTGCCGCAAGCAACCAGGGATCGCATTGCCCATATCGATTTCACCTTGTTGTTTAAGGGAGAAGCGGTACGGGCAGACTTAGTAGATCGGTTCAGCATTGCCGCCGCACAAGCAACGAAAGACTTCACAATGTACCGAGAGCTTGCACCAGGCAACATTGAGTATGACCAAAAGCTCAAGTTGCATAAGCGCGGTGAAGCTTTTGAGCCCTTGTTCGACTATGACGTTGTGAGAACATTGGCAACTATTAGCCAAGGGTACGGTGATGGCTTCACTGGCAAGGTAAAACCACCCCTTGCTTGTGAAGCGCCTTATCACCTCAACAAGCCGAGTTTATCGATAGTGGCGAAAGTCACCGAGGCCATACACAAAGGCAAAGCCTTGCGTATCACCTATGTATCGTTATCGAGCGGTGAAACCACGCGTGAAATTGTACCGCATACGCTGGTGGACAATGGCCTGCGTTGGCATGTTCGTGGTTTTGACCGCAAGCATAGCGAGTTCCGTGACTTTGTACTGACCCGCATTAAAGCAGCGGTTGTGATTGAGGATTCGACGTTGTCTGAAACGGAGCTCGAAACCCAAGACCGGCAATGGAATCGCTTTGTAGAGCTAGAGTTAGTGCCGCATCCTCGTATTGAGCACAGCGAAGCGATAGAGTTGGACTATGGCATGAAATGTGGCGTTTTAAAGATTGAGATTAGAGCGGCAACGGCAGGCTATTTACTCAGACAATGGAATGTGGATTGTTCTTCCAACGCCACACTAAAAGATGGTGGAGCTCAATTGCATTTAAAGAACAGAGCAACACTTTATGGAGTTAAAAACATCATGCTAGCTCCAGGGATTGAAAAAGAACTTGGTAACTAATGCACAAAAACGAACTTGGCGCAGGGAATAAATTTTGATGAAAATAATCGATAACCTTAACAACCTATTAGGTGACGAGCTTCAACAGACGCTGACACCGAATACAAAGTTAAAGATTGCTGCGTCTTGCTTTTCTATTTATGCGTATGAGGCTCTCAAAAAGGAGTTAGCGAAGATAGACTCACTTGAGTTCATCTTCACATCACCTACTTTTGTCGCAGATGAAGTTACCGATAAACTCAAAAAAGAAAAACGAGAGTTCTTTATTCCCAAAGCAGGGCGTGAACGCAGCCTTTACGGAACTGACTTTGAAATACAGTTAAAGAACAAGCTCACTCAAAAGGCGATCGCCAAAGAGTGTGCAAACTGGATCAGAAAGAAAGCGACATTCAAATCAAACAAAACTGATTCTCCAATGCAGTCGTTTGTTGTGGCGGAAGCACCTAGACAGCAAACAGAGACAATGAGTGCAGTTTTTGCTCCGGTTAGCGGGTTTACGGCGGTTGATCTAGGGTATCAGCGAGGAAACGCTATTTCGAATTTTGTGCAAAAAATCGATGAGCCAAATTTCACAGCGCAGTACTTACAGTTATTCGACCAAATTTGGAAAGACCCTGCGAAGCTTCAAGATGTTACTAAAACAATTTGCGAGCATATAGAGTCTGTCTACCAGGAAAACTCGCCTGAAAAAGTCTATTTCATTATTTTGTATAACATTTTTAATGAATTCCTTGATGATATTACAGAGGATGTATTACCAAATGATCGAACCGGCTATCAGGACACCTTGATTTGGAACAAGTTATTTAACTATCAAAAAGATGCTGCGACCGGGATCATCAATAAGTTAGAGACCTATAACGGCTGCATTCTGGCTGATAGTGTTGGTCTTGGTAAAACATTTACAGCGTTAGCTGTCATCAAGTATTACGAGCTCAGAAACAAATCAGTGCTGCTTCTATGTCCGAAAAAGTTAGCGGATAACTGGCTCAACTTTAATCGAAACCTAAAAACAAATATCTTTGCTAAAGACCGTTTTAGTTACGATGTTTTGTGTCACACAGATTTGAGCCGAACCTCTGGCGAATCCTTCGGTACTCCGTTGAATAGAATCAACTGGGGTAACTATGACCTGGTCGTCATTGATGAGTCGCATAACTTTAGAAATAACGATGCAGTGAAAGATCGAGAAACTCGATATCAGAAACTGATGAATAAAGTTATTCGCGCTGGCGTGAAAACCAAAGTCCTGATGCTATCAGCTACACCAGTGAATAACAGATTTACTGACCTAAGAAACCAGCTTGCGCTAGCTTATGAAGGTGAGTCGAGCAATCTCACAAAGCATCTTAAAACCACAAAAAGCGTAGAGCAGATATTCAACCAAGCACAAGCTGCATTTAACGCTTGGTCCAAACTAGATCCAGAGACACGAACAGCTAAAGCCATACTCGATGCCTTGGATTTTGACTTTTTTGAACTGCTTGATAGCGTCACTATCGCTCGCTCACGAAAGCACATCACAACTTTCTATGACACAACAGATATTGGCCATTTCCCAGAACGTAACAAGCCAATCTCGTTTCATTGTCCGCTTACTACTCGTTCGGATGTAGTTAGCCTGAATGAGATCTTTGAACAGCTTAAGCTACTCAAACTATCTGTTTATGCGCCAGTGAGTTATATCCTCCCGAGTAGATTGAAGAAATATGAGGAGATGTATGACACGGAAGTTGAAGGCGGAAAAGGTAAGTTAAAGCAAAGCGACCGTGAAAAAAGTTTGGTTGCATTGATGACAACGAACCTCCTAAAGCGTCTTGAGAGCTCCGTATACTCGTTCAGAAGCACCTTGCAATCTCTCCATGATAACCATGTTCGTGTTCTAGGTATTATCGACGAATTCTATAAGCGAGACGGGCAAACCGAAGTGAGCAGTCTCGTTGAAGCGCTAGAGTCTATTGAAGCAGATGAAGACGATATGCCTTCTTATCACGATATGGAAATCGGTAACAAAATCAAAATTAAGCTAATGGATATGGATCTTCCATCCTGGCAGCAGGATTTAGATGGCGATTTGGAGCTGATCAAAGGGTTACTAGATTCTGTTAGCAAAATTAAGCCAGAAGAAGATGCTAAGTTGCAGCATCTGAAATCACATATTGCTGCAAAAATAAATAATCCAATAAATCCTGGAAACAGGAAAATCATCGTGTTCACGGCGTTTGCTGACACCGCTCAGTATCTGTACGAACAGTTGTCACCTGTGATGTTAAGCGAGCATAGAATCCATACTGCGATGATCACTGGTGGTGCCAGTTTACCTAAGACCACCTTAAAAACCGGACGAAAAGGTTACGACACACAAGAAGTGCTCACCTTGTTTTCTCCAGTTTCCAAGTCGAAAGCCAGTGTATTACCTGACGAACCCGCTGAAATCGATTTGTTGATTGCTACAGACTGTATCTCTGAAGGGCAGAACTTACAGGATTGCGATTACTTAATTAACTTTGATATTCATTGGAATCCAGTTCGGATTGTTCAGCGCTTTGGGCGTGTTGACCGTATTGGCTCGCCGAATAAATGTATTCAGTTAGTTAACTACTGGCCTGATATATCGCTGGATGAGTACATCAACTTAAAAGAACGTGTTGAAAGTCGAATGACGATTGTTGACGTAACAGCGACCGGTGATGACAACGTTCTAAGTAGTCAAGCGAATGATGTGTCGTACCGTAAAGAGCAGTTAAAGAAACTACAAGAAGAAGTCATCGAGCTTGAAGATTTAAAAACGGGGGTTTCTATCACCGATCTAGGTCTAAACGAATTTCGAATGGACCTGCTAAATCTAATGAAACTCTACGGCGAACCAAGAAATGCACCAAGCGGCATGCATGCGGTGGTTGAGGCTAAGCCAGAATTAGGGTTATTGCCTGGCGTGGTGTTTGCGCTGAAAAACGTTAATAACAGTATCGATAGAGATCTGCAAAACAGGCTCCACCCTTATTACCTTGTCTATGTATCGAATGAAGGTGACATCGTCGCTAATCATTTTGAGGTAAAGAGACTATTAGATTTAATCCGAAGTAGCTGTAAAGGTCAAACAGCACCGCTCAGTGAGATTTGTGCTTTATTTAATCGCTTAACGCAAGACGGTCGAGATATGCAGCGTTACTCTCACCTTCTGACAGATGCCATAAAAAGCATGGTTGAAGTTAAGGAAGAAAAAGATATTGATAGTTTGTTTAGCGGTGGCGCTACCTCAGCTTTAGTGAATACATTTGCCGAGCTGGATGACTTTGAATTGCTAGCTTTTATTGTGATTCAGCAAAAGCAGTTCATTGATAACAGTGCTCAGGATGAGGTTAGCTAGTCTATGAACTCACCTTGGATATTTCCTGACAAAGCAAAGTTCGGTCGAGTCGTACCGAAGAACAAAATATACGAACACAGTGCGGCAAGCGCTGGGTTGAAGTCACTTTTTGTACAGCAAGTTGATCAAATCCTTTGGGCTTACAAGCTATCACCTAACACACTGAATATTCCTCACACTAGTGAGATCAGTGAAATACAGGTTATCAGTGTGAAGCTTAAAGGCGACGAAGTAGACAATAGCGTACTAAAAGCGATTGATTTGGCCATACCTTTTCCCATTTTGTTTGAGGTATGGGGGGCTAGTGGTGAACAAGGCCACTATGCCGCTTGCTATAAGCGTAAGGCAGAAAATGATCAGTCCAAATGGGTTTGTAGCCACTATCTACACTCAGAAATATTCAATTCCGGTGAAGCATTAACAGTGAATTCAGAAGTTTTGGGTTTGCCTACAGCAATCGATATGGAGGAGCTGTATCAAAAGCTTCTTGCTCGCTTGTTACCCATACCCAAACGAACCGCTGAGAGTATAGAAGAGGCTATTCAACGCCTGGAGGCAATTCAGGCATTGGAAAAGCAAATCGCGCAGTATAGAAAAAAGGTTCATGCTGAGAAACAGTTTAACCGAAAGGTTGAGCTCAATAAGCAGCTAAAGAATTTAAAATGTGAGATTGAAAAACTGCTCGCATAAAGAATACACAAATAGAGAATTTTAATCAGATAAATAGTGCCACATGCTTTTAATATAAGGCATCACGCAAAAGGTAAAAGACATGGATAAATTAAAGATGCATAGCCCCGATATGACGCAGCAAAACATAGCAAAAATTCAGGCGTTGTTTCCGAACTGCGTGACGGAGTCAATAGGGGTTGACGGAGAGCTAAAGCTAGCCATTGACTTTGACCAGCTTAAACAAGAACTCTCTGATTCCTTGCTTGAAGGAGATAGGGAACGATACCACCTCAATTGGCCGGGGAAAAGACAATCAATTGTATTGGCGAATTCACCAATAACTAAAACCCTAAGGCCTGATCTATCAAAAAGTGTCGACTTTGATAGTACAAGCAATATTTTCATTGAAGGTGATAACCTTGAGGCTATTAAATTACTACAAGATAGCTATCTTGGTAAGGTAAAAATGATTTTCACTGACCCGCCTTATAACACAGGTAAAGACTTTATTTACTCCGACAAGTTTAATAAAAGTTCAGAAGAATATTTCAGAGAATCTATGCAGGTCGACGAATTCGAGAACAAAATGGTATCGAATACTGAAACTAACGGAAGATTCCATTCTGATTGGTTGAGCATGATGTACCCACGTTTGAAGTTATCAAGAAACTTTCTAACAGAGGACGGAGTTATCGTTGTTCATATTGATGAGAATGAATACCCAAACTTGGAAAAGATTCTTTCTGAAATTTTTGGTGAAGAAAATAATTTAGGCACAATTGTTTGGGACAAAAGAAACCCTAAAGGTGATGCAACAGGTGTTGCTCAGCAACACGAGTTGATTTCTATATACTGTAAGAATAGGAACTATTTTAAGGAAAATGTGGAATTTAAAAGGCCAAAAGAAAACGCTTCAAAAATAATTGATAAAGCTTCTGAGTTGATACAGAGAAATTCCGGTGTAGTAGACGATAAAATTAGAACTGAATTTAAAAAATGGATTTCTAAATCTCCCTTCTCTGGTGGTGAAAAAGCTTATTCGTTTATTGATGACGAAGGAAGAGTGTATAGGACTGTCTCCATGGCATGGCCCAATAAAAAGAAAGCGCCAGATGACTATTTTATTCCTCTAGTACACCCTGAAACTAAAAAGGAATGTCCAGTTCCTGAAAGAGGTTGGAGAAATCCCCCTGCAACAATGAAAAAATTGCTTGATGCAGGATTAATTGTTTTTGGAAAGGACGAAGCTACACAGCCAACAAGAAAATATTTATTAAGCGAGAACATGTATGAAAATGTTCCTTCTTTACTCTATTTTGCAGGTAGTGATGATTCGTTACTTTCATCTATGGGTATTCCATTCGACACTCCAAAATCAGTTGAAGTTACAAAGAGGGTTATAGAATCAGTTTGTAATGGTGATGATATAGTTATGGACTTTTTTGCTGGTTCTGGAACTACTGGCCATGCCGTATTTGATTTAAATAAAAAGCAAGGAAATAACCTGAGGTTTATTCTTGTTCAGGTTGATGAAAAATGTGATGAATCTATTGCAAAAAACTATAAATTTAAATCAATTTCAGATTTGTCAATCAAGAGGTTAGTTGAGGCGGGGAAACTCTTTGAAAATTTCTTGGATGACAAAGGTTTTCGTTTTTTCAAAGTTGATACTTCCAATATGGCAGATGTGTACTACGCCCCGGATCAAGTTACTCAGGGCTCGTTAGATTTATTGGTTGATAATATTAAGGCAGACCGCACTGATGAAGATTTACTTTTTCAAGTCTTACTGGATTGGGGCGTCGATTTAAGCTTACCAATTGAAAAAGAATCGATCCAAGGCAAATCAGTTTTCTTTGTTGATGATGATGCACTGGTGGCCTGTTTTGATCTGCGCATAAATGAAGCTTTGATTAAAGAGTTAGCTGCAAAAGAACCACTTCGTGTGGTGTTCCGTGATGACGGCTTTGAGTCTGATGCAGTAAAAATTAATGCCGAGCAGATTTTCAAGCAAGTGTCGCCACATACTGAAGTTAAAGCTTTATAAGGAGGGAGTATGAAGTTAAAGTTCAAAGTCCAACCTTATCAAACTGTTGCCGTAGAGTCAGTTGTTGACTGCTTTGCGGGGCAACCTAACACCTCGGGAGTTACCTACCGAATCGATCCTGGTGTTGCCAAAGATAAGTTTGGTAATGCTGGTTGGGATATGAGTGACCAGGATGGTTTTAAAAATGCTGAACTCGCGATCACTGAATCGCAGTTATTGCAAAATATCCATGGTGTTCAAAGTAGACAGAACCTCCCTGTTTCAGAAACGTTAATCGGCAATGCCAGCTCAAAGATAAACCTCGATGTTGAAATGGAAACCGGTACAGGTAAGACATATTGTTACATCAAAACCATCTTTGAGATGAATAAGCGCTATGGCTGGAGCAAATTTATTATCGTAGTGCCTAGCATCGCCATTCGTGAAGGTGTTTACAAGTCGCTGCAAATAACCGGTGAGCATTTTGCCCAAAACTACGACGGTAAAAAGGCACGATTCTTTATCTATAACTCCAAGCAATTACATCAGTTAGAGAATTTTTCATCTGACAGTGGCATCAATGTGATGGTCATCAATATTCAAGCCTTTAATGCGTCAGGAAAAGACAATAGACGTATTTATGAAGAGTTGGATGACTTTCAGTCTAGGCGTCCTATTGATGTTATTAGTGCAAACCGTCCAATCCTGATTTTGGATGAGCCACAAAAGATGGAAGGCAAGAAGACATTAGATGCCTTAGCCAAATTCAAACCACTGATGGTACTTCGATACTCGGCCACGCATAAAACAACACATAATAAGGTGCATCGCTTGGATGCGCTTGACGCTTATAACAATAAGTTGGTTAAGAAAATTGCAGTTCGTGGTATATCAGTAAAGGGCTTAGCGGGCACGACAGCCTATCTATATCTGGAATCCATCGAGATCTCGAAAAAAATGCCAGTGGCTCGTATAGAGATCGAGGTTAAACAACTAAATGGCATTAAACGCATACCTAAGAAAGTCACTAAGGGCGATAATCTTTTTGATCTTAGTAATGGTCTGGATCAGTACCGTGATTTTGTGGTTACTGATGTCAACGCGATTAACGATACGGTTGAATTCAAGAATGGCCACGTTTTAAGTGCGGGCGATGCCACGGGGGATGTGACCGAAGAGACCATTCGCCGAATACAGATCCGGGAGACAATTAAAGCGCACCTTGAAAAAGAAAAAACACTTTTTAACCAAGGTATAAAGGTTCTCTCTCTCTTTTTTATTGACGAAGTCGCAAAGTATAGAGACTACTCTCAAGCGGATGAGAAAGGCGAATATGCTCGTGTCTTTGAAGAAGAGTACTCCTTGCTTGTACAGGAGTATCTTGATGAGTTGCCCCTATTGTCAAGTGAGCATACTGATGCCTATAAAGCCTATCTATCGGCCATTGAAGGCTCTAGAACGCATAATGGTTACTTCTCAATTGATAAGAAATCAAATCGTCTTCAGAATCCTGGATTTAAAGTGCGTGGTGAAGATGCCGGTCTATCAGACGATGTAGATGCTTATGATTTGATTCTAAAAGATAAGGAAAAGTTACTTTCTTTTGAAGAGCCTACTCGTTTTATCTTTTCACATTCGGCATTACGCGAGGGTTGGGATAATCCAAACGTATTTGTCATGTGTATGTTGAAACACAGCGATAATACTATCTCTCGTCGTCAAGAAGTTGGACGTGGTTTACGTCTGGCCGTCAATAAACATGGTGACAGACAAGACCATCCGGCAACTGTGCATGAAATTAATGTTTTGTCGGTGATTGCAAGTGAAAGCTATAAAGACTTTGTCACGAATCTACAAAAAGAAATCAGCGAGTCTCTCTCAGCGAGACCTAGAAAAGCAGATGAAGCTTATTTTACGGGTAAGTCAATTACAACGGCTGATGGCCCGGTAGAAGTAACACCTGTCATGGCTAAGCAAATTTATAAGTATTTGCTTAAAAATGATTATACCAATGAAGCTGACGATTCAATCGCACCATCATTCCACCAGGCTAAGGCTAATGGACAGTTAGCCCCAATGCCTGTTGAGTTAGAGCCATACCGAGAACAGATATTAACCCTGATTGACGGTATTTATAGTGAAGCACAACTTCCTGGTGTTGGTGATGATCGTAAACCCAAAAATAATCCGCTGAATGCTAATTTTGATAAGAAAGAGTTTCAGGAGCTTTGGCACAAAATCAATCGCAAAGCGGTTTATAAGGTTGATTTTGACTCATCTGAGTTGATTAAAAACTGCATTCAGGTTCTCAACAAAGAACTTAAGGTAACGCCTCTTCAATACACCATTCAAGATGGTGTTCAATTGGATGGCATTACCGACGAACAACTCAAAGCTGGACAAAGTTTCAAGGTGAAAAACACTGAGACTGAAACTCATCAATCGAGCATTCATTCTGCTGTTCGTTATGATTTGATTGGTAAACTGGCTGAAAATTGTGTGCTGACTCGCAAAACAGTCGCTGAAATTCTGATGGGTATAGAACCTGTTGTATTTGCACAATTTAAGCAGAACCCTGAGCATTTTCTGGCTGAGGCTTCACGCCTTGTGAAAGAACAAAAGGCATCTGTAATTATCGAGAAGCTATCATATGATCCAACTAACGAATCTTATGATGTTGATATATTCACGGCTGAGCAAAAGATTACAGATATGACAAAAGCCGTCAGTGGCGTTAATAAGCATATTTATGATTATGTTGTCGTTGATTCACAAGGCATTGAGCGGGACTTTGTTACCGAGCTCGATACAAGCAAAGAAGTCGTGGTTTATGCAAAACTGCCTCGTGGTTTTCTGATACCGACGCCTGTTGGCGACTACAACCCTGATTGGGCTATTTCTTTCAAAGAAGAAAGTGTTAAACACATTTACTTTATTGCTGAGACTAAAGGAACGATGTCTTCGCTTGAATTGCGTGGCATAGAAGATCGCAAGATTGAATGTGCTAGGAAATTCTTTGAAAAAATTAATGCAGAAATCACGAGTGAAAACGTCAAATATGATGTTGTAACGAGTTACTCGAAATTGATGGAAGTCGTAAACGGTTAGATATTAATGTCACCAATATGGGCTGCTCTTTCTAGGATGGGAAGCCCATTTTTGATTTTGGATGGGATCTTTTATGGTTACTTTTGACCAGCTGATGCAGCCACTCATCATCGCCCTGAACAATCTTGGCGGCTCAGGCAGTATTGATGAAATATACGAGGAGGTCGTGGAGCTAGAAAAGTTTGATGAGCAGACTTTAGCCGTGTTGCATAACCCCGAAAAGAGCAGCCAAACGGAGGTTGGTTATCGATTGGCTTGGGCGAGAACCTACCTCAAAAAAGCAGGATATCTTGAGAATTCATCAAGAGGCGTTTGGGCTTTGACTGATAAAGCCAAGCAAAATGCTAAGCTGGATAGTCGAGAGATTGTGAACTTTGTCAGAGAACTTGACCGAAAGCCTGGGGGGTCAAAAAGTTCTTCTTCAGAGCCAGAGCTTTCGTCTGATGATTCACCAGAAGAAGCTATGGCTTGGCGTGAAAAGTTACACCATGTACTCATTGAAGAAATGAGCCCTGATGCTTTTGAGCGGTTAACACAGAGGTTATTGAGAGAATCAGGCTTCATTCATGTTGAAGTGACTGGTCGCACGGGGGATGGTGGTATCGATGGCAAAGGAATTGCCCGAATCAATGGTTTGATGAGTTTTCATATTGCCTTTCAGTGTAAAAAATACAAAGGCTCAGTTGGGGCACCAGAAATCCGAGATTTCAGAGGGGCAACAGTAGGACGTGCAGATCGTGGGATGTTTATAACAACTGGCAGCTTTACAAAAGCAGCCATTGAAGAAGCCAACCGTGATGGTGTTGCTCCGATTGACTTGGTTGATGGTGATCAGTTAGCCGATAAGCTCAAAGAACTTAGTTTAGGTGTTAAAACAGAGTTGGTTGAAAAAGTAACAGTTGAACCAGACTGGTTTTTAAGTCTTTAGCTCTATCATCGCTACAGATAAGTGCAAGTTTCTTGCGACTATCTAACAACCTAATTGTTAGTGAACCTTCACACTATCGTGTCGGAGGTTCACTATGTTCAAAAACCTATTTTTTCAAGCCAAAGCATTACCAGAGCTGTCATCTCAACTAGATGCAGAAATTCCACGCTACCCGCCATTCCTGAAGGGGTTGCCAGCTGCGTCACCTGAGGATTTGCAGTCCACACAAGACGAGCTAATTGCCAAACTGCGCCAGGTACTTAGCTTTAACCAGCGTGACTTTCAAAGGCTGATTCAACCCTGCATTGATCATCTGGCGTCCTATGTTCACTTGTTGCCAGCTTCTGAGCATCATCATCACAGTGGTGCTGGTGGTTTATTACGTCATTCGTTGGAAGTTGCTTTCTGGGCGGCACAAGCTGCTGAAGGGATCATCTTTGTTGCCAGTGGCACACCGGTTGAGAAAAAAGAGCTAGAGCCAAGGTGGCGTGTTGCAGCGGCTCTTGGCGGTTTGTTCCATGATATTGGTAAGCCTGTTTCAGACTTGTCCATCACAGACGAAGATGGACGCTATCAGTGGAACCCTTTTTTAGAAACCTTATCCCAGTGGACCACAAATAACAGCATTGAACGCTATTTCATTCGCTGGCGCGACGGACGGTGCAAACGGCACGAGCAATTCTCAATTCTGGTTTTAAACCGGGTGATGACGCCTGAGTTGCTCGCCTGGTTAACACAACCTGGCCCTGAAATTTTGCAAGCCATGCTGGAAGCAATTGGCAATACCGATCCAGAGCATGTCCTGTCTAAACTGGTCATTGAAGCTGACCAAACCAGTGTACAGCGAGACCTGAAAGCTCAACGAATTTCCGTTGACGACAATGCCCTTGGTGTCCCAGTCGAACGCTATCTACTTGATGCTATGAGGCGATTGCTTGCCAGTTCCCAGTGGTTGGTCAATCAGCGAGATGCCAGAGTTTGGATACGAAAAGCGAATCAATCAACCCATCTTTACCTGGTTTGGAAAAGCGCGGCTAAGGACATCATTGATCTGTTGGCCAAAGACAAGATACCAGGCATTCCAAGAGACCCCGATACCCTTGCGGACATCCTTATTGAGCGAGGATTGGCCACTAAATCCGCCTCGAATGAGCGATATGAAAGCCTTGCCCCTGAAGTGTTGATCAAAGACGACAAGCCAATCTGGTTACCCATGCTGCATATAGTTGAGGCCGATTTATTGTTCAGCTCGAATGTACCAAGTGGTGTGACACTGTTTAGTAAACCTGAGTGGGAAGCAACACTGCAAACACAAGCAGAGCCACAGAGTCGCTCCAGTGAACATCCAGATTTGCCTGAAGCGTCATCATCAATTGAACACAGCAATTCGGCAGAGTCGCCATCGTCAAAATCGTCCGAACAAGGTGATGAACTTCGTCTTGCTAGTGATGTTAGTAACCCCCAGGCAACTGGAAATGCTCCGGGTGATGGATGTGAAAAGCCTAACAATTCATTTGATGGCGCTATCGCGAATAACGTAAACCAGCACGATGAAGAAGCATTGAATCTGCCTGAATCTTTGGCGTGGCTTCCAGAGGCCAGCGGTGCGTTGATTATGGCTGGTGAACAGATTCTGATCCGTTATCCCGATGCCGTAAGACATTGGTGTGCTCCCCGAAAACTGCTTGCTGAACTCAGTCGATTAGATTGGCTTGAACTAGATCCCGCAAACCCGACACGTAAGGCCAGAACTGTGACTACGAAAGATGGCGTTCAGGAGCAAGGGTTGCTGCTGAAAGTATCGATTTCTAAAGGGCTTACTGCACTGATTGACCTTCTCAAACAAGACGCAGAATCAGCGGCAGCAATTCAGAACAAAGAGGCTTCACCGCGACCGAGTCGAACTGAGACAACCAATGCCCAAGCAAAAGAGCCCGCCATAAGAGCGGAGCGCAAGCAAAAGCCGATTGCGCCCAATACGAACTCATGTACAGACCCCAAACACGCACAGCGCCAACAGATGGTTAATTTTGTGAAAGATTTGCCCATCTTACTGACCGATGGCGATTACCCAGACGTGGATCATAGTGCCGATGGTATTCGCGTCACGATTCAAACCTTACGCCAAGTCGCCAATGAGCATGGCATTCCAGCTGGACAACTGCTTCGGGGGATCTCGGCCAGTGACGAATGCCAGTTTGATGAGGGGGAAACGGTTCTGTTTACCGCTCACGCTAAACGTTAATCCTTTTGAAATTAAGCGGATTGCAAACGGTTATTTTGCGGAGCATGAATGAAAGAAAACGCATACGAGATGCCCTGGCGCACGAACTATGAAGCCATGGCAGCAGCAGGTTGGCTGGTTGGTGCAACTGGGGCAATTGCCTCAGAAATGCTGACTGAGCTACCACCTGAGCCATTTTGGTGGATGACCGGGATTTCCTCGGGCATGGCGTTGTACCGCCTTCCTGAGGCTTATCGCCTTTATAAGTTGCAGAAGGGGCTAAAAGGCAAACCATTGGCTTTTATGGAGCTGTCGCATTTGCAAAAGGTGATGGCAAAACATCCAGATGAATTGTGGTTAGGGTATGGCTTTGAGTGGGACCAACGTCATGCTCAACGCGCTTATGAAATCTTAAAGCGGGATAAGCAAACCTTGCTTAACCAGGGGCACGGTAAGCAAATGGGTTCGACCTGGATTCATGGTGTTGAGCCCAAAGAAGAAGATGTGTACCAGCCAGTTGGTCAAACTGAGGGGCATACCTTAATTGTCGGCACGACCGGGGCAGGGAAAACCCGATGCTTTGATGCGATGATCACCCAGGCCATTTTGCGCAATGAAGCCGTGATTATTATTGACCCCAAGGGAGACAAAGAACTTAAGGATAATGCACAGAGAGCCTGTATTGCCGCCGGTAGTCCTGAGCGCTTTGTGTATTTTCATCCGGGTTTTCCAGAGCATTCAGTACGTCTTAATCCCCTTAGAAACTTTAACCGGGGCACTGAAATTGCCAGCCGAATTGCGGCATTAATCCCATCTGAAACCGGTGCTGATCCATTTAAAGCCTTTGGCCAAATGGCACTGAATAACATAGTGCAAGGTCTGCTGCTTACTTCACAACGTCCTGATCTGAAAACCCTGAGACGATTCTTGGAAGGTGGCCCAGAAGGTTTGGTAGTAAAAGCCGTCACGGCTTGGGGTGAGCAGGTATATCCGAACTTTAGTGTGGAGATTAAGCGCTTTACCGAAAAGGCCAATACCTTGGCAAAACAAGCCATGGCGATGCTGCTTTTTTATTACGAACGCATTCAGCCCGTTGCCGCCAATACCGATTTGGAAGGGCTATTGAGTATGTTTGAGCATGACAGAACCCACTATTCCAAGATGGTGGCTTCATTGATGCCGGTGCTCAATATGCTCACTTCAAGTGAACTTGGCCCACTGCTATCACCGATTGCAAACGATGTGAATGACAGCCGGTTAATTACGGATTCTGGCCGTATTATCAACAATGCCCAAGTGGCCTATATCGGGTTGGATTCATTGACCGACGCCATGGTTGGCAGCGCCATTGGTTCGTTGCTTTTATCCGATCTCACGGCTGTGGCCGGTGACCGCTATAACTATGGTGTTGAAAATCGTCCCGTAAATATCTTCATCGATGAGGCTGCTGAAGTCGTCAACGATCCCTTCATTCAACTGCTCAACAAAGGCCGTGGCGCAAAAATGCGTTGTGTGATTGCTACTCAGACCTTTGCTGATTTTTCAGCTCGTACAGGCAGCGAAGCTAAGGCCCGTCAGGTGTTAGGTAACATCAACAACCTGATAGCTCTTCGGGTGATGGATGCCGAAACGCAGCAGTACATTACCGACAATCTGCCTAAGACTCGGTTGCAGTACATCATGCAAACTCAAGGTATGTCGTCCAACTCGGACAGCCCCGCGTTGTTTACCGGCAATCATGGCGAACGCTTGATGGAGGAAGAAGGCGATATGTTTCCACCGCAGTTATTAGGCCAGCTTCCCAACCTGGAGTACATCGCCAAGCTTTCAGGTGGCCGCGTGATCAAAGGCCGCATTCCTATTTTAACCAGCTCTACACAGGCAGCATAAGGAGTCTGTATGCATCATTCTGTCTGTCTGAAAATGACAACACTTACCAGTAAAGAAATGCTCGCTCAGTGGCAGCAACATAACCCCCAGTTCAAGGAAACCTTAGGACTGCTTGAAACCGACTGGCCTCATGCTTTGGCCTCGGTGTATTGCTTGGCGGACTACTTAACGGATGCGTTCACGTTAGATGGCCATTCCATCTTTGATTTGTGTCTGTGTAATGGTTTGGGCAGTTATGAAGAAGTCAGTTGTGATGATGATAGTGTACGCCTTTGGCATTTCATTGAGGCACTGACCTGGACTGCCGCCAGTGCTTTAACGGGGATTCGCCTGCGTGATCCTGACCATTTCGAGTGGGCCGCCGTAGATGGTGTGTATTTCTACTCCTGGATTCGTAATCGTCCAAATCGGATGGCGTATCTGGCTGAAGGACGTATTGATATGCGTTATGTCAGTGGCCATACATCGACAAAGCGGCTTCAACAAGTGATTAAAGCCCGGATTATGACTCCAACCGTTGCAGCCATGCTGGCGCGAGTTGAAGAGGATGTTTGGCATGAGCAAGCATAAGTCGGTTTGGCTGCTGTGTCTGGCACTGATGCTGGAGATTATTGCCATTGGCGTGTTAGTGCCCGGTGATTGGACTGGCCGGGTCATCAGTAAAGAGAAGCAGATGATCCAAAACCAATTGGGCGCACAAACAAGCTATTGGATTGGTCAAACTAGCCATCGCTGGTATCAATCATGGGTTGTGGATACGCAGATGGAGCAATCTGTGCGAGATTTTCTAATCCCCACTGAAGAGCAGCGACTGCGCTCTAAAGGGATGGAGAACATGGGAGGCTTTTGGTTTGTCTGGGTAGAAGACCGTATTCAGGCATTTTTTGATGTGTTGTACCAAGTGTTCACTCGATTTGCTTTACTGATGGTCTGGTTGCCCTTTGCGCTTATTCTCATGTTACCGGCGTTGTGGGATGGCTTAATGACCTGGAAGATTAAGAAGACAACCTTTGATTTTTCGAGCCCTATCATTCACCGCTACAGCATGATTATCCTGGGTTCAGGCGTCATCTTGCTGTTTATGGGATTGTTCGCCCCGCTGGCTATTCCACCGGTGGTACTACCGTCGATGATCATCGGCTTGGCATTGATGGCAGGGTTGGCGTTAAGTCACTTGCAGAAGAAGATATGAGGCCAGTTGGGCCTCATCTTGTAGAGCTAAAACCTTACGCCTACGGTATTGCCGTTCTCGTTGCGTATTTTTCCCAACCGTGAACACCAATTTTTCTCTAGCGTGAACACCTAATTTTCTTAACTGTGAACACTGATTTTTGCCTAAGCGTGAACACTTTTTCCGCATGACAAAATTTAGTGTTCACGGTAAGCAAAAATCCCCACCCCTTCTTGCAGGTCAGTTTTTAACCATTAACCTGCGCTCCTTTGTTTAACCCTCAGGAGCCGTTATGAAAACGAAGAAGATCTCTATGCAGAAAATCAAAGAAATTCTGCGCCTCAAATACGGCGCCGACCTCTCATCCAGGCAAATATCCCGTAGCCTGAATATATCAACGGGGGCTATCTCAAAGTACCTCAATCGAGCCGATGCGGCTGGCATTGGTTGGCCTTTGCCAGAGAGCATGACAGAGCAACAAGTTTTAGCCATCCTGCAGCCGTCACGAAAACCAAGAAAGGACACGGTCACCGTGTTTGCGGAACCCGATTTCAATGCAATTCACGATGAGTTGGGGACCAAGGGAATGACACGACAATTGCTGTGGGAAGAGTACACACAAGACCACCCCAGTAATCACTATAGCTATTCTCGCTTCACCGTTCTGTTCAAACGTTGGCAGGGCTCACGCCAGCTATCGATGAGACAAACACACCTAGCTGGCGAGAAGATGTTTGTCGATTATTGCGGGCCGACCATGGATGTCATTAACCATCAAACGGGCGAGGTACGTACTGCCCAGATTTTTGTCTCCGTCCTGGGCGCCAGCTCTTATACATTCGTTGAGGCGACATGGTCACAAAGCTTGCCTGACTGGATTGGTTCCCATGTTCGAGCATTTAACTTTTTTGGTGGTGTTCCGGAGGTGGTTGTGCCAGATAACCTGAAAAGTGCCGTTAGCAAAGCCTGCCGCTATGATCCTGACCTAAACCCTACCTATCAGCAACTTGCAGAGCACTACAATGTTGCCGTCATCCCAGCTCGCCCCTACAAACCAAAGGACAAATCTAAAGCAGAGGTCGCGGTTCAAGTGGTTGAGCGGTGGATCATGATGCGCCTGAGAAAGCAGCCATTTTTTACTCTCGCGTCACTTAATCAAGCCATTCGTTTTTTGCTGGCAGACCTCAACAACCGCCCGTTTAAAAAACGTCCGGGATCTCGCCAATCTCAATTTGAAAGTATTGATAAGCCTGCGTTAAGACCGTTACCACCATCCCCCTATGAGTACCTTGAGGTTAAAAAGGCCAGAGTTCATCTTGATTACCATGTGGAATACGACGGTCACTTCTACTCCGTACCATATCAACTGGTAAAACAAAACGTGATGATTCATGCAAGCCGAACCACCTTGACCATTAATCATCAGGGAAAGCAGGTGGCCCACCACCCGCGAGCCTTTAAACACGGCCACACGACTGACACCACGCATATGGCGAAGGCGCATTTGAAGCATCAAGAGTGGTCGCCTCAGCGGTTTGTGTTATGGGCAACCCGAATTGGCGAATACACGACATTGGTGGTTGAGCATCAACTTGCTGGTCGCCGTCACCCCGAACACGGTTATCGCGCTTGCCTGGGTTTACTTAACCTGACAAAGAAGTATGGCCAGGAAAGGCTCGAAGCCGCCTGTCGTCGCGCACATTATATTAACGCTATTACGTACAAAAACATTGCCTCAATTCTCAGCAAAGGTTTAGACAACCTGCCCATGGAAGATGGCGATGCAGACAAGCAGATTTCCCTTCCCCTCAGTCACGATAATGTTCGCGGTGCCAAGTACTATCACTAATTACGCAAAGGAAAAACGAATGATTAATAACTCAAGTTTCGGGGTTCAAAAACAGCAAAAAATACAGCTTAAGTTACTGAATAATATAAATAAAAATAGCCTTTTCGTGGTATAATGTTAGTTAACTAGACAAAACAAAACACCCACCCAAGGCTATGTATGAATTCTGACACAACCTCTTCTGTTTTGCCATCGCTCACCGCTGAGTATTTAAGCCGCCACGATGTTCAAGCGGATACTCTGTTTAGCAAAGCATGGCAGCGCAACGGTTTTAATCGACTGCAGAAACAAGCGCGGTTTTCAAAGCGTTCAGGATCACCCGTCAGTGATGTAGTGTACCTTTTACTGCTTTGGGTCTGGCTTAACGATGTTTTCAAAGGAGTCGTTACAAAGCTTCTCGATCACTAAGAAGGATGCCCTTTATGATCTTCTTAATCGGGAAGATCTGGATTGGCGCAAGTTGCACCTTCAAACAGCGAAGACCGTCATCAGTTTGACTGACCACAGCGCCATACGCGCCTATGTTGTTGATGATTCTGTTAAAACACGGCGCGGTAAAACCATGCCAGGCGTCGCTAGCCACTTTGATCACCTGAATGGTCGTTGTGTGATGGGGCCGCAACTCCTGACCCTAGGGCTGGCGACTGAAAAGCAATTTATCCCTTTAGATAGCGAACTCTATATCAGTCGAGTTAAATCACAACCTCTGACCAAAGCCTTTGCCGATGGTCGCAGTATCGCCGCAAAACGTTATCGTGATGCGCAGTCAATGACTAAACCGGAGATGGTCCATGGCATGATTAAGCGAGCCGATCGGTCCGGCATTCATGCACAGTATTTTTTAGCCGATTCATGGTTTGCCAGTAAGTCCATGCTGGCCTTTATGGAAGCGCAATCGTTAGTCTCCATTGTCCGTATGAAGAAAAATAAAATGAGTTACCGCGTGGCCGGTAGTGACAAGGTTCTCTCAACAGCGGCTGAGCTATACCAACATCACATCAAAGGCCAATGGCAGAAGGTTAAGGGCAGGCCATACCAGTCTAAGGCGATCACCGTTGAGTTAAACTTAGCACAAACCCTCGATGCACCTGATCACTGGATCAAGGTCAAGCTGCTGTTTGTACGTGGCGTTAACGAAGAAAAACAGCGTGCTGGAAAGCATGATTGGGCCTTGTTTTTATCCACCGACACTCACCTCAGTGATGAGAGAATACTCGAAATCTATGCATTACGCTGGGGAATCGAAGTGTACTTTAAGGAAGCGAAACAAAAGCTTGGGTTCCTTAAAGAGCAGAGTACACATTACAGTGCTTATATCGCCTCCATCCATTTAACGGCTCTGCGATTCTGCTTGCTGCTATTGACTCAACACGAGGAAGGTGCCGCTCGACTGAGTTATAGTCGTAACGACATGATCAACAGTCTGTGCACCTTAGATTTTGCCAGCCGACTCTGGGTTATCTTTAGAGCGCTGATATCGGGAGCGCTTGATGAGCTCAGCAAGCTATATGGAGTCAGCGTCGCCCAAGAGATCATGAACCAAATAGACAAAACGGTTAAGGAGATCTTTAAGCAAGTCCTGCAAATGGATCCATTCACGCTGAGGCTAGAAGCCAAATCTATTGGTGATGAGTACTGATTTTAAGCTAAACTGAACTCCGAAACTTGAGTTATTACTCTCGGTGATGTAAAAGCCATTTTTTTCTATGCAAGCTTGTTTCCTGCATTTGTCGATCTGACGACTATCGCCACGTCAGACATTGCAACGATTATTGTGTTGACTGTCGTTGCAGTCGGTGGTGTTAAACTGGGTTATGCGTATTTCGCCAGCAGGATTCTGTCCTGGACTAAGGGCAGAGCACCAGGCGTTGTTAAAAAGACCGCTGGCGGTTTTATGGTTGGTGCAGGCACATACCTTATGGTAAAAGCCTAATGAATTGAAAATCCCACGTTGGAGGTTGTAGATGGAAGATGATTTTGAAGTTGAAATGAGTGCTTTAAGCCAGGAGCTGACGGCTGAGGGTAAAACTGTTCAGGTCGATATTTACCGTGGCGACACGGGAGGCTGGATTCTTGAAGTGATTGATGAATCGGGTGTTTCGACAGTCTGGGAAGATGAGTTCGATACAGAGGAAGCCGCACTGGATGAAGTTAAGGCGACCATCAGAGATGAAGGAATTGATTCTTTAATTGGTATGGATGTGTAAATGACGCTGGGTTAATCATACCGGGTTCCGTGGTGCGGATGGGGCTGGCATAGGAAACAGCCTGTTAACAGAGAACTCCTCCAGACAAAAGCTGAAGACCTGTTGGGAGCCCATTGCTTTAAAGGTTACCTGTTCCTGGGTTAGTTCACAAAACCAGTTTTCTCTGGATTGCGGCGCCTGGTCAGTGAAGGCGATGGGGGTAAAGAGGGCTGCGCACAGCTCATCACGAGCTGAACGGGCCGATAGATATTCAAAGGCTTCTACTCCAGCTTCTCTCATGTTGGTGCCTAATGCTTGAGTCAGGGAGTACTCAGTGCGGTGGCGCAATGCTGCCGTGAATGCACTAAAGGGTGGCTGTTGAAGCTGGATACCTTTATCGGTCTTATAACCCACTGTGAACAGCGTATGCTCGGTGTTCAATTTTGCCGCAGGTGCCGTTCCTTCCATTGAGCGGAGAAACACAAAGCGGTAGAAGGCGGATTCTGCCAGGGTTACTTCAAGTGATTTTCCGCCGTAGAACAGGCTAGGTTCATGGATACGGCCAAATCGAGATCCCCAGTGTAAGGGAGGATAACGAAAAGGTGTTTTGAGCAGGTAGTGCAGGGTGTTTGGGTAGGTATCAGGATAGTCGGGTTTTGAGGTTTCAAGTAACTCTTCAAGCACCGCCTGTTCTTCGAGTGTGTCCACATAGCCTAGTGTGGCGACTTGTTCCTGATTTTCCACCAGGCGGTATAACAACCCCTCAATGGGTCTGATGCAGGCTTCGCCGTTACAGTCAGCCCAGATTATGGTTACACCTTGCCTCGTATCGCATCCAGGCAGGTCACCACACGCATAAGTCCCTGAACAGTTTGTACCTGTATAGCAGGAACACCGCCAGTAAGCTTGTTCTGTGAGCGCATGAAATGTTTGATCCAGGCCTGGTCACCCCCGGTGAGTGCAAATAGTGCCCGGGCGGCTCTGATCAACAGCAGGGCCAGTTCACCTTGTTTACTGTCGGGACTCAGGTCCAGGTTTTGCTTTAAGCGTGTTATCGCGGTTCTATGCACACCAATCACCTTGCCCAGCTCATCTTGCTTGAGTGTCAGCTGTTTGGATGCATTAAGTAGTGCTTTTGACAGGACAACAGCTGGGTCTGGTCGTTGCTTTAGTTGTGCAGTCATCTTGCTTTTCACTCCAGGATCTAACTTTTGATCTTTATTTTAGATGCAAATAAAGCAAAATGGTAATCAGTTTTACTAAATGAAACATTTCATCTCTGCCACAGCCTCCAGCACTGCTTCACAACAGCGTCAACATGCCTGTTGATTTCCTCACCAGGTTGTCTGGGTGGGAGTTGATGCAAGGCACGCACTATGTCCAGTCCTGCAAGCATGCTCAAAAACAACTCGGCGGCATGCTCAGTATCAGTACACTCTATACGTCCTGCCTCTTGTTGTATTTTTAACCAGCCGCTCAAGGTGTCTAAGGCGTTTTGAACACTGTTGTTGTACATGCTGTGCAGTAGATCCCGGTCTACTTCGTGCAGGCTGCCCAGCAAACGCAGAAAATTGAGGTGTTCATGGCTGAGTACGAAATGTGCCAGGTTTAGTGCAAAGTCATGCAGTGCTTGCCGAGGTGTTTGGCCCTGCTCAGGTTCGATAACCAGGTGTTGAAGCAAGCTATCGCACTGGCGATGAATGATGGCCTCGATCAGTGTGTTTTTTTCGTTAAAGCGGTTATAGACCGTTACTTTTGAAACGCCCGCTTTACGTGCGACCGCTTCTATCGAGAATTTAGCTGGGCCCTGGGTGAACAGAAGTTCTGTGGCGGCATCCAGAATAGCGACTTCTTTGCTGGGATCGACAGGTCGTCCCGATCGTGACTTACAAGGCACTTTTTTATCCATTTTAATTAGTGTACGATTGCGTTCATTAATCATAGTTATTTTTGAGTCGATTACCATGCATAGACCCTTATTCTTTATGGCTATTGTGCTGTTAATGCTGGGCTGTAGTCCAGATAATGGTGCATCCAATGCACCTCAGTCTGCGGCTCCCTGGGTTCGAACTCTGGTAGTGAGTAATGCCTCTTCTGCTTTTCTGAAGCTATCCGGCACAGTAAAAGGGCGCTATGAAACACCCGTTGCCTTTCAGGTTTCGGGCCGTATTCTGGAGCGCTATGTTGATGCGGGTCAGCGGGTCGAAGCGGGGCAGTTGCTGTTCCAGTTGGACCCGCGTGATTTGTTAGCCTCGGTGCGAGTGGCTGAAGCTGACATGAAAACGACTGAAGCGGCATTGGCAATTGCACGCAGCGAGTTGAATCGTCAACAAACACTGGTAGACGGCCAGTTTGTCAGCCGCCAAACCCTGGAGCGTTATGAGCTGACACTGCGTGAAGCCATCAGTCGTCATCAGGCGGCTAATGCTGTGTTGGAGCAGGCACGTAATGCTGTGGATTATGCTGAACTGCGTGCTGAAAAAGCGGGCATACTGAATGCCGTGACAGCTGAGCCAGGACAGGTGGTCATCATGGGGCAGGCTCTGGCTACTCTGATTGACGATAGCTCACTTGAAGCGGAGGTATATCTGCCTGAAGGTGAGGATGCTCCAGCGTCTGGTAGCCTGTTGATTGATGGTGAATCATTAGCGATTACTTTGCGGGAGATGGCAGCCTCGGCTGATCCTGACAGTCGCAGTTGGCGGGCACGTTATCGTATTGAGTCGCGCTCTGATGCCTTAAGTCTGGGCAGTGTGGTACAGGTCAGGCTTGACCAGCCACTGCAGGAGACAACCTTTAGTGTGCCCCTGGGCGCACTGGATGAACGCAGTCAAGGCGCTCAGGTCTGGCAAGTAGTTGAGGGGCAGGTGCAGCCTGTGCCTGTGGAGGTGCTGGAGCTGAGCCAGGAATATGCCCGTATTCGCGCTTCCCTGACGCAGGGTAGTCGCATTGTTGCGCTGGGCACGCATTTATTAACGCCGGGCATGCAGGTCAGGGAGCAGGCGCGATGAATTTTCCCAATTTGTCAGCCCTGGCAGTGCGTGAACGCTCGGTAACCCTGTTTTTTCTTCTCCTGTCTGTCTTTGCCGGTGTCTATGCGTTTTCATCTTTGGGGCGTGCCGAAGACCCATCCTTCACTGTACGGGTGATGGTGGTGTCGGCTATCTGGCCCGGTGCCACACCGACCGAGTTACAGGATCAGGTTGTTGACCGTCTGGAGAAACGCATTCAGGAAGTGGAGTACCTGTATAAAATTGAAACCACGATACGTCCGGGTCGGGCCGATTTACAGATAGAGTTCGAGGACTTTTCACCCAGTGAAAGGGTGCCTGATCTGTTTTATCAGGTACGTAAGCGCATGCTGGATGAAGCCGGAAGTCTGCCTGCGGGGGTCATAGGTCCGATCGTTAATGATGATTTTTCAGATGTGTATTTCTCGCTGATTTCACTGACGGCACCGGGTATGCCGATGCACAGCCTCACCCGTGAAGCGGAATCTGTCCGTGATCGTTTACAGCGTGTGCCTGGCCTGCAAAAAGCGCTGTTACTGGGCGAGCGCAGTGAGCGGGTGTTTATCGACTTTGATATGAACCGCCTGAATAACCTGGGGTTGTCAGCAGAGCAGATTTTTGCCGCGATTGAAGCCAGTAATCGTATGATGCCAGCTGGCTTTGTTGACCTGGACGGGCCACGCGCCTACCTGCGTGTGGATGCTGATCTGGCGGACCTTGATCAACTGGCTGCTTTGCCGATACGTGTGGGAGACCATCTGTTAAAGCTGTCTGATCTGGCAGATATACGGCGAGGTTACGAAGATCCTCCCTCCTATATGATCAGGGCGGATGGTGAAGCGGCCATATTGTTGGGGGTGGTGATGCAGGCCGGTCAGAACGGCCTGGAGTTTGGTGAGCGTCTGACGGCCTTTATTGATGCTGAACAGGCCGCGTTACCCCTGGGTATGTCTTTGCATATGCTGACCAATCAGACCGAAGCGATCAGTCAGGCCGTTGATCTGTTTCAGATCAAGTTTCTGGTGGCGGTGCTGGTCGTTATGGCTGTCAGCATACTGGCGATTGGCTTTCGTGCGGGTCTGGTGGTAGGTATTGCCATCCCCGTTACCATCGGCCTGACCTTCCTGTTGATGAAAATTACCGGGATCAATCTGGATCGTATCACTCTGGGTGCCTTGATTATCGCCCTGGGGTTACTGGTGGATGATGCCATCATCGCCATTGAAATGATGATCGTTAAAATGGAAGAGGGCTGGGAGCGGGTGCGCGCGGCCAGTCATGCCTGGAGTGTGACGGCCGCCCCTATGCTGTTTGGTACGCTGGTGACGGTAGCGGGTTTTGTCCCGATCGGCTTTGCCCAGTCAGGTGTGGGTGAATATGCCGGCAATATCTTTTGGGTGATGGCCTTTGCACTGCTGGTTTCCTGGCTGGTGGCTGTGACTTTTACGCCTTATCTGGGAGTGAAGCTGCTGCCATCCTATACTCAGCATCAGGCTGGAGATATCTATCAAACACGTTTTTACCAGTATCTGCGAGGCGTGGTAAACACCTGTGTGCGTTATCGTAAAACGGTCGTGCTGTCGACACTGATGTTGTTGATACTCAGCGGTGTGGGTATGGCAACGCTGGTACAAAAGCAGTTTTTTCCAGGTTCAGACCGTCCAGAGGTATTGATCGATATTAACCTGCCGCAGGGCAGTGCAATCGGCACGACAGAAGCCACGGTAAAACGCCTCGAAGCCATATTGGAAACGCTGCCCGAAGTGAAAAGCCTGTCATCCTATATCGGTGCGGGTGCGCCTCGATTCTTTATTTCGGCTAACCCTGAACAGCCTGATCCGGCCTTTGCCAAGATCATTGCCATAGGCCATGATGCCGGTGCTCGTGATCGTATTATGGCGGAGATGAATCGTCACCTGGAGGCAGGTGAGTTTCCTGAAGCACGGGTACGCGTTACCCGTTTGCTATTTGGACCGCCGGTTATCTGGCCTGTCAGCTTTCGCGTGCTGGGCCCGGATACTGAAGTCTTGCGTTCCATCGCTCACGAGGTGCGTAATCTGATGGCGGCGCATCCCAATACCGTGATGCCGCACCTGGAATGGGATGAGCGTACACCCGCCTACTATCTGGATATGGACCCTGACCGTCTGCGGTTAATGGGACTGACGCCGACCGAGGTTGCGCAGCAACTGGCGTTTCAACTCAATGGTTTTAATGTCACCGATGTGCGTCAGGATGTTCGCAGCGTACAGGTGATCGCGCGCAGTGCACGCGAAGGGGGGCTGTTACCCGAGGCGCTAGAGCTTAAGACAGCGGATGGGCGCAAGGTGGCGCTCAGTCAGTTGGGCGAGTTGAGTATCCGCTATGAAGATCCGGTGATAAAACGCTATAACCGTGAACCCTTTCTGGCTGTACATGCCGATGTACAAGGAGCCCAGCCACCTGACGTGACCCATGCGATCTGGGCTGACATGCAGTCGCTGCTTGCTGAATTACCACCGGGCTATCGTATCGATATAGGTGGATCGGTTGAACAGTCTGGCAAAGCGGATAGCTCCATCCAGAAGCTGCAACCGCTTATGCTGGCGCTTATGCTGATTTTCATCATGCTGCAGATGCGCTCATTTACCGGCACGTTTGTGGTGATTGCGACGGCTCCACTCGGGTTGGTAGGAGCGGTGGCAGCACTGCTGTTGTTTAACCAGCCGTTTGGTTTTACCGCGCTGCTGGGGTTGATCGGTTTAAGTGGTATTTTAATGCGCAACACCATGATACTGGCGCAACAGGTGCAGGATAACTTCGATTCTGGTATGCAGGCGGGTGCCGCTGTGGTTGAGGCGGCGGTGCAGCGTTCCCGTCCGGTGGTACTAACCGCTCTGGCGGCGGTGCTGGCTTTTATTCCGCTGGCTCTGGATCTGTTCTGGGGACCCTTGGCCTATGTGCTGATTGGCGGTGTCGCTGTGGGTACGCTGATTACCTTGCTATTTGTGCCAGCGCTCTATGCATGGTTGTTCAAAGTGAAAGTCAGTGACTATTGAGTCGTTCACTATCTGCAGAGTTGATAGCCTGTAAAGAGTGGATTGCCAGCCTGGCGGGTACAGCAGTTCGGCTGCTGTACTTGCTCACTCCTTCCGAAATACCACCGATAGATTGTTAGCTGGCATGGGAACTACCGCTTGTCGTATCAGCCCTTGCTCTTTTGCCAGATGAGTGACCTCATCCAGATGGCGGATACCCCAGAGCGGGTTACGTTGGCGGAGTGATGCATCAAATGCCAGGTTGCTCTCGGCAGGGCTGACATCGGCCTGCCAGAAAGGGCCATAGAGGAAGAGGACGCCATCGTTACTGAGCAGATTTTGGGCTAATTTCATAAGCCCCTCGGCGGCTTGCCAGGGCGCAATATGGATCATGTTGATCGCCAGCAGGGTGTTGTAGTCACCCTGAGGCATTTCTGTGGGAGCGGTTACATCCAGGAGTCGGGCTGGAAACAGCTTTGGATGGTGGTCACTCTGTCGCCTGGCTTCGATGCTGCTTAAGGCTGTCGGATCTATATCGGTGGGTTGCCAGTGAACGACCTGTGAGAGATTTGAGGACAGATACACCGCGTGCTCGCCCGTTCCTGAAGCTATTTCCAGTACCCTGGCCGGATCGGGAAGGTATGTCTGCAAGACATTGAAGATCGGCTCTCTGTTGCGCCGTGTAGCGGGTGCATGGGCAAGCGAGTTTGATGGTTTCATCGCAGATAGGTCTCCCTGCAAAGCAAAAGGCTCTGTATCAGGGACATTAATCTACCGGAAGAAAAGGCCAGGGTCACGTTTCATTAACCTGTGGTGTTAATTCCCATAGCAAAAATTTACTGTATTTATCCCTTATGGATATATGGGAATAGGTGGCTGGTATACAATGTCTTTTTAAAGGTTTGAATTCGGCTATAAGGCTATTTTACACATGACATCACTTTCAGATGATGCAAACAACACGTTTGAAATCTTTCCCTGGAACCCGCAACTTGAGACGGGTATTGCGATTATTGATGATCAGCATCGTAATTTGGTGATCCTGCTGAACAAGCTGGGTCAGCAGTATGTGCAGGGTGTTTCCAAACAGGCTATTGAGCAAATTCTGAAAGAGTTGTCCGATTACGCTGACTACCATTTCCAAACTGAGGAAGCTATCTCCTGAATCAGTGACGAGTATTGCTTAAGATTACAGATCGGAGCAGTCACTGTTTTATCGCTCTTTAACAATCGATTTTATTCGTACTGATGTGCGCTTGCATTGCAGGCTACTGATTTTTGCCTATTAAAGGATTTTTCTCTGGTTAAAATTCAAACAATTTTGACCGATTTGGCATGCTGAGGCCTGGCTACTAGCCATGCAAGGAATGTTTGGTATATCGAGTATGTCAGGTAATGTGATACACGCGATTGAATGCGCTAAAGCCTGGACAATGAGAGCCAAACTTAAGTGTCAGCTGTCTACCGCTCTTCACGAGTCGGCAGGCCAGATACATCAACTCTTGCATAACGGTTTTCAATCGGCGACGTTTCGCTGAGTGCCGCACAGGTGAGTCAGATTGCATTAAGCCGCGTAAACCGATCCAGCGTAAGATGTTATAAGCCATGACGGCAAAGCCCATGACCAGATCGTTGGTCGCGAACTTCCCAGATGGCAGGCGCTCTAGATCCAAGTCAGTCTTGAACTCGCTATGGAACTGTTCACACAGCGCATGCCCTTTGTAGAGTTTAATCACCGTGGCGTCATCTGCCACATCTGAAGACAATGAGGTCAACCAGCCATCTAAGCTGATTTCAGGCTCCAAGAACAACTGACCTTTGGCATCAGAGTGTCTCACCGTAACTTTGACCACTCGACGCGTATTGGCCGCATCATCCAGCTGTTGAGAGAACACGGCTTCCATTTTACCGGGTCGTGGATGATGCCACTTCGCATGTGCACAGGCTTCATCGTACCATTGCCAGACATCCTGCTTTCGTGGGTTCCATTTAATCAGGAAGTCGACGTTTTGGTTGTTCAGAAAAACACGGTTTTCAAGCGCATCATGTGCACTATCCAGTCGGATCAGTAATGACTGATCGGTCAGCTGACGTGCTCTTGGAATCACGCGTTGAAGTACATTGATAAACTCAGCATTAGCATGCTGGCTGCCAGGGCGTAACTCACAACCTAAGCACCACCCTTGCTGACCCAAATAGGCAGCAATCGGCGCATAGCCATCATGCCCTTTGTAAGTGTAGGAAACACCTTCCTTTTTAGTGTCACTGTTATCCATGGGGAACACGTCCATATCCAAGGGAATATGCCCTGTTGAGAGCTCTGTTAGTGGAATGGATGCATTCTGTAAAAACTCAACACTGGCCGAACTTAACAGTGGTAGTAAATTAACGACATCTTCATCAAAGCGCTGACGTAATCGCGCGGATGAGGGTGATTGTTTGATACCCATGGCGGCCTTGAAGTAGGGATCATGTCTGGCTTGTTCGACGGCTTCAAAGTCACTTTTGCCCAAGCAAACGAGTCCTACATACGTACGAATAAGATCGATATTAGCGATACCATGGCGTTTAGCGACATCACGAGAAGTCTTATGAAGTGATGTCATTTGGTTGATGCAATGACCAATGAGAGCAAGACCACCATGAGGTGTGATCACTTCGGTTTTAGACTGAACAAGCTTGAACTTACGCATGGTAGTAACATCACTGATTGGGTGAATGGACAGTGATGACTATTTTAACGTTGGAAGCCTTGCTATTGCAGGGTTTTGAACACATTTATTGAATCTGAAGTCACGGATTCAGGTACAAGTTAAGATAAACTAATGCCTGAGTCAGTGTGTTAATGGTAATAAAAAAAATAAATATATGAATTTAATACTCAAGTTTCGGGGTTCAAAAACAGCAGAAATTATAGCTTAAGTTACTGAATAGTATAAATAAAAATAGCCTTTTCGTGGTATAATGTTAGTTGTCTAGACATAACAAATACAACTCAAAGGCTACACATGAATTCTGACACAAGCTCTTCTGTTTTGCCATCACTCACCGCTGAGTATTTAAGCCGCCACGA
>NZ_AYOZ01000018.1 GCF_000508165.1 Marinomonas profundimaris
TTTTAGAGGGGAAAATCCCTAGAACCCCAATCTACTTACCCTATTAGCGATGGTGCTAGCGATTGGCTTAGTTGTAGACGATGCAATTGTTGTAGTAGAAAATATTCATCGTCACATTGAAGAAGGACTGTCCCCAGTAAAAGCTTCGCTTTTGGGCGCCCGAGAAATAGTATGGCCAGTGGTTGGTATGACTATAACACTAGCCGCGGTCTATGCTCCAATAGGCATGATGGGAGGTGTTACTGGCGCTTTATTCAAAGAGTTCGCATTTACCCTCGCCTGCTCGGTAATTGTGTCGGGGGTCGTCGCTCTTACTCTGTCTCCGATGATGAGTAGCTATATGCTCGACGCTAAAATGTCTGAAGGACGATTAGCCCAAATAATAGATCGAACCATGACCGGCTTGGCAAATCGTTACGGCAAGCTGCTTAGTTATGTATTGCACGCAAGAGCCGCGGTTTTATTTGTTTGTGTCGCCATTCTAGCAGGCATAGTCGTGTTATTTATGGGGGTTAATCATGAATTAGCACCAGGCGAAGACCAAGGTTATGTTTTTGTTCAAACCAAATCTCCCCAATACGCAAGTGTAGATTATACAGAGCAAGCGACGCTGGAAGTTGAAAATGTGTTCAGACAACTTCCTGACTATCAAGCAAGCTTCTTCGTGAATGGACTAGATGGGCAGAATAGCGGGTTTGGTGGTGTCGTACTAACGCCTTGGGATGATCGTAAAATGAATACCAACGAAGTAGAAGGCATTATTAACGGTCAATCTGGAAAAATTACCGGAGCTTTTGCTACAGCCTTCCAACCGGCACCGTTGCCTGCGGGTAGCGGTGGCTTACCTGTTCAAATGATTCTGCGCGCACCATCTGAGTTCTCTGAACTGTACAAAACAATGGAAGGAATTAAAGGTGCAGCATGGGGTAGCGGATTGTTTGCTTTTGTAGACAGCAATCTGGCTTTTGACAGTCCACAGGCTCAAATCTCTATAAATGCATCTAAAGCAGGCGAGATGGGCGTTAGCATGAATGATGTCGCAGAGACACTAGCCGTTCTTGTTGGTGAAAACTATATTAACCGATTCAATTGGTTCGATCGCTCTTACGATGTAATTACTCAAGTGCCTCAAAGCGAACGACTAGCCCCTGATGATTTATCAGGATACTACGTTCGAGCCCAATCAGGTGAGATGGTGCCGCTATCCACGGTCGTTGATATAAAAGTCACCCCACAGGCCAATCGGTTACCACAGTTTAACCAAATGAACGCTATTACCTTGTCCGGCGTCCTTCTACCGGGAGTAACCATGGGACAAGCTGTTGAGTTTTTACAGGCACAACCACTTCCTCCTGGCGCTCAGATAGACTGGATGTCCGACAGCAGGCAATTTGTCAAAGAGGGTAATCGCTTAATCATCTCCTTTGGATTTGCGCTGATCGTTATATTTTTAGTCTTAGCTGCTCAGTATGAGAGCTTCAAAGACCCATTGGTAATTTTGATTACAGTACCGCTAGCTATTTGTGGGGCCCTAATTCCACTTTGGCTAGGATTTGCAACGATGAATATTTACACCCAAATTGGGCTAGTCACCCTAATTGGGCTCATATCTAAACACGGTATTTTAATGGTGTCTTTTGCCAATGATATTCAGAAACATCAAGGCTTGAGCCCTATGGATGCAATGCTACACGCAGCAATGATTCGTATGCGTCCGGTTCTAATGACTACGGCTGCAATGGTATCAGGATTAATTCCTTTGATGTTTGCCACAGGAGCGGGTGCAGCCAGTCGCTACTCCATTGGCTTAGTGGTTGTCACAGGTCTACTGATCGGCACCTTTTTTACACTATTCGTATTGCCCACTATTTACACTCTGCTTGCCCGCGATCACCGCGAAACCTCAGCTTCTGAGCGCGAGCGAGAGTTACTGGAAGAGGATTCAAATCATGCATAAGATTAAGGCTTATCGTGCGCCCAAGACTACATTACTTTCCCTCACCTTGATGCTGGCACTTGGCGGTTGCTCACTTGCACCAGAATACAAGAAACCAGAGAACCCGGTGTCGGCAAGCTGGATATCAAACGAAGCAAATAGAATCGAGAATAAATCAACTATTTCATCTGGCGCACAGGTCAACTGGCAGGAATTTGTTAAAGACCGCCATTTAGCAGCTCTTATCGAGCTAGCGTTAAATAGTAACCGTGACTTGAAACAAACACTGCTTAATGTCAAAGCCGCTCGAGCTCAATACGGCATACAACGAGCGGATACGTTGCCAACAATCGCGGTACAAAGCACTGCAACACGTCAACGAACCCCAGAAGACTTAAGAATCCCTGGTATGCCAAGCGTTCAAAATACGTATCGCGCTGGTGTGGGATTTACTTCGTTTGAGCTTGATTTTTTCGGAAGGGTTGAGAATATGACGGAGGCTGCACTTCAGGAGTACCTTGCAACCGAAGAGGCGGCACAAAGCTTACGCATTAGTCTAATAGCTGACGTTATTCAAAGCTACCTTGTTTATCAGGGCGCAGTGAAACGCTTAGATATTGCTGAGCAAATTAAGCTATCAAGAGAAGTGACTCAAAGCAAAATCAAACAACGTCAGGCTTTTGGTGCGGCTACAGCTATAGAGTTTCAGGATGCCCTCGCTTTAACTTTACAATCCTATGTCGAAGTAGAGCGGTTAAAACGGGAGCAAGAATTAGCGCAGAACGCACTGACTCTGCTAGTGGGAGTTCAGGACATAACTCCAATGCTAAATAAAATATCCTTAGATGAGTCTCCAATCGTAGACGAGATCTCACCTGGTGCACCTTCTGAACTTCTGATATTCAGGCCTGATATTCGTTCTGCAGAGCATCAGTTGATGGCAAGAAACGCAAATATTGGAGCGGCCCGAGCAGCATTTTTCCCTAGCATTTCACTTACCGGTTTTTTCGGGGCTTCCAGTATGGAGCTATCAGAGCTATTCAATAGTGGACAGCGCAGTTGGTCTTTTTCTCCACAGCTATCATTACCCATTTTTGACAATGGCAGAAACCAGGCGAATCTTGAGTTAGCAAAAATCCGTAAAGATATTGCCGTAGCAAATTACGAACAGACCATACAATTAGCATTCAAAGAAGTAGCAGATGCTCTCGCCTCCATTGATACTCTTCGGCGCGAACAAACCGCTCAGGAGAAGCTAACTGAAACAAGCAAAGAACGTCTTCGTCTGTCCAGGGCCCGTTACGAAAATGGAATAGATGACAACCTCAGGTTTCTTGATGCTCAACGGGAAAATTTAACAAGTCAGCTAGCAGCGATTAACGTTAGAACTCAAAAGCAGATAGCTATATCTACCTTGTATCGTTCGCTTGGAGGAGGCTGGTTTAGTGGTGCTGACAGCGCTGAGCAGGTTAGCCAGATCAAATAGCGTTGTATTCATAGAACTGGTTACAAGGAAGTAACCAATTCAGCTTGTTGAAAAAAGCCCACTGTTTTGACTTGCTTTGTCAGAGTCAGGATCTTTAGCTATCTTAGTATGGTGTTGACTGGATTTTGATGCCTTCGGTATATCTACTATGTTATTACTTCGTGCAACTTATGCAGCTTTACTTCTTACATGTAGCGAATATGCCAACGCGCAATTAAAAGAATGCGTTATGAACGTTTATGAGAGCGGCGACGACTCAATGACACTTAGCGAAATTCGGGATAAGTGCGGAGCGCAAACATCGGAGATAGAAGTTGACAGTATTAAACCTATAGCTGCTTCTTCCACGACCCCAGGATTAATATCAAAACGCTTTAATAATGAATCCCGCACAGAGTTTGAACCCTATGTAATAACACCTCATAGAGTCAATTTTTACTTACCTTTTTACACTACAAACTCGATTAATAAATTTGCTTATCAGACTTATGGTGGCTATGAAGAGAACCTTGAGGATTTAGAGTCTAAATTTCAGATAAGTCTGAAAGTCCCTCTTAATCACAAAAGCCTCTTTATCGAAGGTGACGGTATTTATTTGGGTTTTACCCTACAAGCGCTCTGGCAGGTCTACTCGAGCAACATTTCTAAACCCTTTCGAGAAACCAACTATCAACCGGAAATATTCTACGCAGCCCCTTTTAGGCTGGCAACCCTTCCAGAGTAATACAGGTTTTATCCTCGGGTTCGAGCATCAATCTAACGGACAAGCTCAGCACTTATCCCGCAGCTGGAACCGCATTTACGGCAGCTTTCTACTTGAGAAGGAAAACTTTGCGCTGTCGTTTCGCCCCTGGTACCGAATAGAAGAAGAAGCAAAGGACTTCCCACTCGATCCAGATGGTGACGATAACCCTGATATTAATGAGTACATGGGCCATTTTGATCTGGAAATGGTTTATAAATGGAACGAATTACAAATAGGCTTCACGGGTCGCCGGAATTTCGCCACACATAAAGGCTCAACTGAATTCAGCCTAACTTTCCCACTTTGGGGAAAGTTGAAAGGTTATGCTGTGATGTTTAATGGTTATGGGGACAGTTTAATCGACTACAACTATAGCCAGACAAGATTCGGATTAGGTCTGGCGCTTAACGAACGATTATAAGTTAAAACAGGTAAAGTCCTGACTAAGTACGCGAAAGCAATCCGTTTCGAACGGTAGAATTGTTTTCAGTTCAGAATCTGTCTGCTTATTGTTTTATGCTAGAAAAGAAAAACAACATCGAACATGATATTCCGACAGAAAGCTTACAATTCATAAACAAAAAACAATATTAATATAAACAGTGCCTTACAAGCATATTCGACAAAAATATGGAATATATAGACTACAAAGATATTAAAACTACGGAATATTGTCTACTCCAAACATGAATGATATTAATATCGTGTATTAGATTCGTTAGCTATCTAAATTATAGATGACTCAGTACACTCAAGGTTTACGCAATACACAATTTTAAGTACAGAGGTTGCCATGAGAGTTACTGTATCCCCATTAAATAAAGACATAAATGTTGAGGCAGGCTCAAACTTGCTGGAATCTCTTCTAGCAAATGATATACCAATTTCATACAGTTGCATGTCTGGACAGTGCAATACCTGCCAGTGCACGTTAACATCGGCAAGTAACGCTGGCAGTAAAGTGCTAGCGTGCATGACTCAATTAGAAACTGACTGTTCAATAGAAATCCCGGAAGTCGACGAAATTGTTACTCATCCGGCGAAAAAATTAAAGGGCACGGTTACAAGCATTGAGCAGCAGACCCACGACATAATTAAAATAAAGTTGAAAACCAATAAGCCATTAGAATTTACTGCCGGACAATATGCTTTATTGGAATTTGCGCCAGATGCAAAGCGCCCCTATTCAATGGCGGGATTGGACCAGGACGATGAACTAGAGTTTCATATCCGTATCGTTCCTGGGGGCCGAGTGACTCCTAAACTCGCTGAGACTTTACGAGTTGGCGATAAAGTGAAAGTGGCTGGGCCTAGAGGTGCCTCATATCTACGTAAGGCTAACAGCGATCCCATTTTGTGCATCGCAGGAGGAACTGGGTTCGCACCAATGCTATCTGTTGCTAGAGGCGCTCTGGAAGCGGGTTTACAAAATGACGTATTTTTTTACTTTGGCGTTCGAACCATAAAAGATGTTTATGGAATAGACATTCTAGAGCGCCTTAGCAATGAATATAAGAACTTCAGCTACAAAATAGTAATCAGTGAATCAGGCGATGAGTCCAGTTATGCACAAGGGTTTGTAACCGACATAGTAAAAGACGATTTTGACACTTTTGCAGACTGGCGAATCTACCTTGCGGGCCCCCCGCCGATGGTTGAGGCTGCTCAAGCATTAGTTGTTGAAAAAAACGCAACTCTCGCTAATGTTTATGCTGATGCATTTTATGCAACAGGCGATTGATAGCTTAAAGTAAGTCTAAAGGCTCCGGTAATTGTAACCGTTAATTGGCCGAGCCTTAGTCAAGCTATTCTCTTCCAAAGCTGCAAAAGCAGCTTAAGGAACCCATTCCTGATTGGAGTTTGGATGAAGGGAGAATGTCAATAATGTTGTTTAATCAGTTTCTTTCAGATAAGAAAATTCATCTATTTCCAAAACCTAATTTGGAACCGACATATCTTGGCTGAGGTCATTGCTGGATAATAAATAGTTATAATAATCCAGAATTTCACGTTCGAGATTATTTTTTAAGTCATCCGGCAGGACAACACTTGGCGAGCTTTCGACCTCTTTTAAAATATGAGATTCAACGTCTAGGAGATTCTTAGCACAATATTTACGTCCGAACGGATCTTTCTCTAGATAAGAATCTACATTATCCAAAATGTATACATCCTAGGAAGTCTCGATATCAGACAAGGTGTCTTGAAGGAGAGTGATCCACTTTTTAGCATCGTCACTGTACTGTCCTACAAAATTTTGACCATTGTAGACTACTCTTGCTCCGGTAAGGATAGAGCTGATGAACTACTATTGCGGAAAGAATTAGCGTTTGCGAACAGGAAGCTGAAAAGATACTGGCAGCCTACAAAACCATTTGTAGACGGCTTTAAGAATCACGATTGCTCTGATTTAGTCGGTCTGCGGAGTTGTTAAGCCTACCTAGAGTATTTCGATCACGTACTTAACGTATTCGAAATTGCTGACATCAGGTGGCTTCGATGATTGCTTTTTACATTGCCTAGAGCCATTTGGGCAGTCTGGCAAGCTCAATCAACAGGAACCTGGTGAACGGTTACGTATATTGTCAGCCAGAACTTCTCTAGCAGTTTGATGTGGGTTGCGATGTCATAAAACAGCAGGCCAGCCTTTCTGGATTGTCGATTTTGATTCCATACACCGACAAAAATACTAAGGGGTTACAATAACGACGAAACAAAGCAACACTAGCAAGATGAGTGCTATCACAGCCGGAATTGAATGGGCAAACTCCTTATGCCGCCAGAGTGTTACAACAGCAAATATCATAATGACAGTTGCTAATGCTGAGCCATATAAACGTGTTCCTTGATAAAAAATCAGGCCTGCAGCTATGAGCTCGAGAATAGCTGTAACTATGAAACCATTCAGGGTAGCCCCATAATTTAAATTGTGCGCGGGTAGTATCTTTAGCAGGTATATTGACGAAAAACCCAACCACCATAAACCCGCCTAAAAGTACTGATAAAACTGTTTCTAGGTCAAAACTCATATCACCCAACTTAAAATAATCTTCATTAGTAGATAGTTGAAAGCAATCATTTGCTTAAAACATTACTTACTCATAAACACAATGCACTGCCAGTACCTGAGAGTATGGCTATGCGTTTGATTCTTAAAAAGAACAGTAGTGACAAAAAAACAGACACTCAGTTTTCACTGCGAGTGTCTGTTGTGGCAAAAATGATTAAAACTCGTATTCCCGTCCAAAAGTCTAGGGAAGGAAATTACTTATTCAAACCGAACGAGAATTTTTTCACCGTCCAAAGAGGTTTCATAGGTTTTGATATCTTCAGTTAATGGTGCACACATAGCCTTACCAGACTTGATACAGAACTTCCCCTGGTGAAGGGGGCATTCTATTTCACCGTCTTCAACGAAACCATCGCTCAGCAACGCCTGCCCGTGGGTGCATACATTATCGGTAGCGAAAACCTCACCATCAATTAAATAAAGTGCAACAGGGTGCCCATTTACATTAATACCAATTACATCATCTTCTATAAGATCTTCTTGATTCGCTACAGGTATCCAACTATTACTCATGTTTCACCTCATATCGGATATATCAGAGAGTTGAGAATCATGTCATTGTCAAAAACGCAGACTCGGGATTGCAATAGCAGAGAGTCACCATCAATGACGAAGCGATCAACATACCGCCCAACATTGAAAACCTCCGCTATACCGTCATTCTTAGTTCTAAATACAGAGTAATTGGCCTGAGCATCAATAAAGTCTTCACTGCTACTAATCACTCTTGGGGCTGAAACGACATGTTTCTGCATGTATGGGTCATGAAAAATGGTTTCTGTAACACCATATATACGATCTTTTAGCATGCCTTTACCCTCTAGAGACAAAGCAGCCATAGGCAAATCTCGATCGTAATTTTCGCGCGATTGAATTTTATAAATACAATCATCTGTAAACATGTTAAACCAGCTATCCCACTCTTCCAGGTCAATACTCGCTGCATAATCCTGATAGAACTGGGTCAATTTTAAGTAAAGTTCTGTAGTCATCACTTAAACCCCCATCTGCTTGCGCCAATAATCGTACATACCTCGGATAAGAGTTTCAGATACCATATGGTCAGTATGCTCAATATCCCGTCCCCCTAACTCAACCAGAGTTTGATAGTCTTTTTTAGCTTCAAAGCCCTCTTGCGAAAACTCGATAACTTCACCGTCATCAGCTGAGACAAATCCTGCAGGACCAAATAAGTTAGCTTGCCGTAACCGTCGCTCCGTTAACTCAGGAGTATCATCCTCGTAGCCAAAGTGAGTCCATACGAAGTCAAAGGAGCCATTACCATTAGGCTGAATATGCCTGGTGCTAACACTGTTAACCTGTTGCTGTAGAATTACGCTTGGAAACACTGTCATCATTACTGCTGTAGGACCATCCCACCATTCTTCAGGCTGCACATCCAAAAAGCGCGGATCATTCAATTGCATCTCTTCTTTGAAACTACTGACGTTGGTAGTTTGCTCATTTTTACCACCACTGCCTCGGGTAGAAATCATGGCCGCGTGACGATAATGTTCATCCATTTTGAGTTCAGAGCGATTATCTGCTCGCCATAATCCAAAAGTAACAAACCACGTGTGCAACAAGCCCGGGTGATAAGGATCTTTGATATTTTCCATCATCAGTTTCCAGTTACCCGGAATCCGTTGCTTGTTATATCCCAGAACCTTCAGTTTTCGTCCATTAAACATGCGGTCAAAGTAGTGCAACATTTCAGGGCCAAGAAAGTCTTCAAATGACTCAACATCATGATCAAAACTGGCGAAAACAACCCCACCTCGTTGAGCAACCTTTAGCTGAGTTAAGCCATGTTCTTTTGGTTTAAAGTCTTTTGGCATTCCGCCCTTTACTTGACCATCCTGCTTAACACCACGGCGAAATGGAACACCCTGCAAATCACCTTCTAACGTATAATTCCACTGGTGATACGGGCATACAAAGCTCTGTGCATTACCATGTTTCTTACGGCAAAATCGCATCCCTCTGTGAGCACAAATATTCTCTACAACATGAATTTCGCCTTGCTCGTTACGCACCATAATTACAGAACGCTCGCCGATCACGGTACGTTTAAAGTCACCTGGTTCAGGTATTTCTGCTTCAAGACCAACATAACACCAGTGTTTTTTGTAAAAGATATTTTTAAGCTCTTTCTCGTATATACCTTTATTGGTATATGCCCAGAATGGAATTTTACTTGTATCGTCAAACTTCCACTCTGTTTCGCTTAAGAGTTCTTGATTATTCACATGACTCTCCTCTTTGTGTTAGGTGTACCGCTTTGAAAGCAACAGAAATAACAATTCATTAACCAAATAAGTTGCCTGCGACTATAAATTCAGTAATGATATTAAGAAAGCTAATGTGACTAATAAACGATATTAACCAGACTAATATGTTGTGAATTATGATTGAGCTTCAAGACGTCGATTTAAATCTACTTGTAATATTTCAGCTAATGTATAAGGAGCGCAAAACAGGAGTAGTAGCAGAGCAACTCAACTTATCTCAGCCTGCTGTGAGTCACGCTATTGGCAGATTAAGGCGACTATTTAATGATGAACTATTTGAGCGTACAGCAAGAGGTATGCGGCCAACTCCGTTCTCTGACAACATTTATTATTCTATAAGCCAGGGATTAAGCACTCTTCATGATGGAATCAACTTTCAAGATAAGTTTGATCCCAACGACAGCAGCAGGATGTTTAAAGTTGTCATGACAGATTTAGGCGAAATGTATATTCTTCCGCGACTACTGGACTACCTTGCGAAACATGCTCCAACTGTATCAATCAGTACTGTTAGAGAAGCTGACGGCTCGCTAAGAGATGACCTTGAGTCAGGCAACATGGATCTGGCATTAGGCCTTATTCCGCAGTTAGAGGCTGGGTTTTATCAACGTCGGTTGTTTGAGCAACGGTATGTATGTTTAATGCGCAAAGGTCATCCACTAAGTAAAGGAGAATTTAGTTTAGAACGTTTTGCTGAAGCCGAGCATATAGTTATCGAAGCCAAGGACACAGGTCATGTGGGCGTTGAGAAATGCCTTAAAAAAAGTGGTATAGCCAGAGTTATACGATTACAGCTTCCAAATTTCATGTCAGCACCTTATATAGTTGCTCAAACAGATCTTATTGCAACAGTTCCAGAAACATTGGCCATGACCACAAAAGACAGCCTCGGTCTCGAGGTACGAGAGCATCCTGTAGAAATTCCCCCAGCTCAAATCAATCTGTTTTGGCACAAACGTTACCATCAGGACAGTGGCAATATGTGGTTAAGAAATGTGTTATATGACATTATTCCGTCAAATTAGTCGCATTTAATTGAACAGTCGCTCAGAGTTTTGCGCACCTTGATTACAAATATTTTGATAGATAGTTTATCAAGCTTTTTCAGTCCTCATTTAACATACAACTAGCTTCTCGGAAACATTCTAAAAGGGCTTCCACGGCTTTATCATCGACTACCTCATCTCGCCAGCACATACCAACAGAGCCATCGTCTCCAGCGACGTCAATATTCAGGGGCTCCATAAAACCTCTACGTTTAAAATGATTTGCGACTTCTTCTGACGCAACGGACAACATATTCGAATGCTGCAGTAACCAAAGATTAGCGACCTGAGACGAGGATTCAACCCTGTACATGGGAGGTTTTTGCCCCGCGAGAGTTAAGGACGCATCAAACTTACGCCGGATAGGTGATCCATCAGGCCAAACTATCCAGTCGAACATTAACAGGTCATCCCAATATAACGTTTTCTTTTGTGTTAAAGGGTGGCCAGGCCGGGACACGATGCAAATATTCTCACTGTAAAGGTGTTCATTATGAAACTTAGAACTTGGTTGGTAATTGTCTAAACGTCCAACTACTACGTCTAAATCACCTCGAGCTAATTGAGACAATAAAATATTCATTGTACTTTCTTGCACGCGGACACTGGCTTGTGGGTGTAATTTAAGAAACTTCGCAATCGCTGTTGGTACGAAACTTGGCGCTGATGCTGGCGAGGTTCCAATTGCTATGGTTCTGCCTGAACCATTTTTCGCTGCACTGATATTTTCTTGTGCGCGCTCTATTTCTGCTTGAATTCGAATGGCGTGTTCCAGCAGTAATTCGCCTAATAATGTAACTTGTAAGCCCCTCGCCTTTCGCTCAAAAAGCACTCCCCCTACATCCTGTTCGAGCTCTTTTAACCAGCGTGATAACGCAGGCTGAGTAGTGTAAAACGCGTTCGCTGTCTTGCTTAAGCTTTTTGACTCGTTTAAATGAATGAGCAGGCTTATATGCTTTAGCTTTAAATGTCGTGACCAATCCATACAACATACCATTAGTGATATACATCAATAATTATATATCATTTGTCGTTATATGTAAGCTATTACAAAATACAGCTATCACTTAGTGACCTGACTAATTATGTAATAGGGGTCTTTATGCAGCTTTACAGTTTCTTCAATAGTTCAACATCTTATCGCGTACGTATAGCACTAGCTATCAAGGGTATTGCTTACGAATACAAGGGTGTAAATATACGGATAGGAGAGCAAGCATCTCCTGAATATCTCAAGTTAAACAAGTCTAAGGGGGTGCCTGTTCTTATCGCAGACGACGAGTTTCAGTTAACCCAGTCGCTTGCCGTTATCCAATACTTAGATGACTTGCAGCCATCGCCATTATTAATCCCTAAAGACCCAAAAGCGAAGGCCCGTGTTTTAGAACTTTCAAACGCAATTGCTTGTGACATGCACCCGGTAAATAATTTAAAGATCCTCGGCTACTTAAAGAATGAGCTAAAAATTACAGAGGATCAGAAGAACGCATGGTATCAACATTGGGTTGCAGAGGGGTTTTCAGCTGTTGAAGCGCTACTCGAAAAATATGGTGAGGGCCCCTACTGCTTTGGTAGCTCACCAACCCTTGCCGACTGTTGCTTAGTACCCCAGGTTGCCAATGCTCTCCGTTTTAACTGTGATCTATCATCATTCGAGAAAGTTATGCGTGTTTATCAACATTGTATATCACAACCGCAATTCCAACAGGCAGCACCAAAAAATCAACCCGATTTTTCTGATTAATAGATGAAGCTGTTCTCTTAATATCAGAAATCTTTGTGTCCTTAATAAGGAGTAAACAATGCAAACTTTAGGAACACTTGAAGAGCTTCCAAAAGATTATCGCGATCAATTAGAGTCTAAAAATCTGGTTCCTCTATGGCCAAGCATGCGAGCGGTATTGCCATATAATGTGCCATCTCGTAAAACAACATCACTAAACTGGGATTTTGAAACGCTACGCCCCTTATTGTTAAAAGCTGGCGAACTTACTCCCATGGAAAAAGCTGAACGTCGGGTACTAGTGTTAGCCAATCCAGGGCATGGTTTAACTAACATGCAAGCGACTCCCAGTATTTATATGGGCATGCAATTAATTCTTCCTGGTGAAACTGCGCCGAACCACAGACATACACCAAACGCTGTGAGAATAATTGTTGAGGGAGAAGGTGCCTACACCACCGTAAACGGCGAACCATGTCGTATGGACCGAGGGGACCTTATTTTGACACCCTCAGGTATGTGGCACGAACATCACCACGAGGGGGACGGGCCTATTGTATGGTTAGATGTGCTTGATCTACCCCTTTGCTACTACCTTGAAAGCTCTTGGGCTATAGAAGGCGAACCACAACCTAACAAACGGCCATCTGATAAATCATTTGCCGAATACAGCGCAGCAGGCATTGTACCCAGCATAAACTATTCTCGAGAAAAGTCGCCAGCCCCAATGCTTCGTTATCCCTGGGACAAAACTCGAAATTGCCTGGTTGAAATGTCAAAAATTTATTCTGAGGGGCTGTTACGTATCAGCTATATCAACCCCGAAACAGGAAAAAGTTTATTTCCCAGTATAGGCTTTGGAGCAATCATGCTACGCCCAGGAGAGACCATCACACTGCCCAAACGAACCACTGCATGTATATTCCATGTAGTTGAAGGCGATGGACAGGTCGTTGTAGATAATTCAAATACTATCGAATGGATTGAAAAGGATACTGTATCTGTACCCGGCTACACAAACATTACACTAATCAATAAATCATCAGGTTCACCAGCATTTCTGATTTCTGCTGATGAAGAACCGTTACACAGTTACCTTGGCATCTATTGATTTAACTAAACACTATAATTAGCGAGGCGTATTTATGTCTGGACAATATCTTTACCCGGTTACTCCACCCTCTTCAGTTGAGGTTGTAGGTGAGGAATCACTTTATAATGTCAATCGTATTTTTTGCGTTGGCAGAAACTATCTTGCGCATGCCTCAGAAATGGGCGTAGCGGTTGATAAATCAAAGCAAGAGCCTTTCTACTTTCTGAAAGATCCAAGCACTTTAATACCGAGCGGTTCTGCGATTTCTTACCCACCACAAACATCGAACTACCATCATGAAATGGAATTTGTTGTTGCTATTGGTAAATCAGGTTTTGAAATTACCGAGGACGAAGCGGACTCCTATATTTACGGTTATGCATGTGGTTTAGACATGACCCGTAGAGATCTTCAGCTTAAAGCTCGGGAGACTGGACGTCCTTGGGATCTAGGCAAAAATTTTGAGGAATCAGCTGTTATTTCACCCATAGTGAAAGCGTCAGACAGTGGAATTATCAACGAGGGCTCTATTGAACTCACAGTAAACGGCCAAACTAAACAGTCCTCTGATCTCAACCTTCTAATTTGGAGTGTAAAAGAGATCATCGTTCATTTATCAAAGTTTTATCATCTACAGCCTGGAGATCTTATCTATACAGGAACTCCGGAAGGTGTTGGCCCTGTAGTTTCAGGCGATAAGATTGAAGGTGCTATTGAAAAACTCGGTAATATCGAATTAACGATAAAATAATTAAATTTTTCAAACTTATCGGGGTTAAAAAGTATGACTGAAAAAAAATTCATCAAAGCAATCGAAGTAATTAAAGTACCAGAAGATGATGTCATTGGTGTTGATATTAATGGCTTAAATTTAGCTATCTATAATGTAGAAGGTGAAATTTTTGCTACTGATAATATTTGCACACATGGAAATGCTAAATTATGTGATGGATTTCTTGATGGGTACAAGATCGAGTGTCCTCTTCACCAAGGTGAGTTTGATATTCGAAGTGGCAAGGCTTGTACTAGCCCTTTAACGGAAGATATAAAATCGTATCCCACAAAAGTAGGTGACGATGGGTTTATATATATCAATGGCTTAATGTAAATATTATGAGGAAGTTTTAATGAAAACACAGCTAATCATAAATAATAAGTTTGTCGATAGTGAAAGTAAAAACACATTTGAGCGTTACAACCAAACGCTTGGTGAGGTTGTAACATCTGCGGCAGCAGCGAGTGTCGCAGATGCAAATAATGCAGCTGAAGTTGCACAAGAAGCATTTAAATCTTGGTCTAAAACTGGGCCTACAGAACGCCGTAATGTTTTATTAAAAGCAGCAGATATATTAGAAAGTAAAACAGCTGAGTTTATTGATGTAATGGCGAAAGAAGTAGGCTCTTCAGGGCTATGGGCTGGCTTCAATGTCATGTTAGCAGCTAATGTTTTTCGTGAAGCTGCAAGCTTAGCAACTCAAATACAAGGTGAGACTATTCCAACAGATAAGCCTGGGACACTTTCAATGACAATACGTGAACCCGTAGGTGTTATTTTGAGTATAGCACCGTGGAATGGGCCTATTGTATTAGCGGCTCGGGCTATTGCTTACCCTATTGTTTGTGGAAATAGTGTTGTATTTAAAGCTTCAGAAGTAAGTCCTAAAACGCATAGTTTAGTTGTTGAGGCTGTTATTGAAGCAGGTTTACCGGCGGGTGTTTTAAATTTACTGTCCAATAAACCAGAAGACGGTGAAAGCATTGTTAATGCTTTAATTGAGCACAAAGCTGTACGAAGAATAAATTTCACAGGATCAACCCATGTTGGGCGTATTATCGCACAAAAAGCTGGTTATCACTTAAAACGATGTCTATTAGAATTAGGTGGAAAAAGCCCTCAGGTCATTCTTGATGATGCAAATTTAAAAGAAGCAGCAAAAGCGGCAACTTTTGGATCATTTCTATATCAAGGACAAATATGCATGACTACTGGCCGTATTATTGTAGATGAATCTGTGGCTGATGAATTTGGTGAAATCTTTGCTAAACTTGCTAGCAAGCTACCTGTTGGAAATCCCTGCGATAATAATGATTGTATTGTAGGACCAGTGGTAACGCAGAGTTCAGCCGAACGCCTAAATGGCTATATTGATGACGCGTTGTCCAAAGGCGCTAAACTGATTACAGGTGGCAAAGCAAATGGCACGGTGATGAAACCTACTATTCTTGATCATGTCACCTCTGATATGGAAATTTACCATGAAGAATCTTTCGGTCCGCTAATCTGTATGGTTAGAGTTAAGAATGCTGATGAAGCATTACATACAGCAAATGACACACCCTATGGCTTATCCGCTGCTGTATTTGGTAAGGATGTAAATAGAGCATTACAAATGGCTAAAGATATCAATGCAGGGCATTGTCATGTCAATGGTACAACAGTCCAGAATGATGCTCAAGCACCTTATGGTGGAACCAAAGATAGTGGCTGGGGACGATTTGATGGTCGCGCCGTTATTGATGAATTTACTGAATTAAAATGGATAACTATTGAGCCTATTGTTCAAGATTATCCGTTCTAGCTAATTCCCATAAAAACACACCTCAACTTAATGATACTTAGGTTTTCTAAATCGGCATGATTAAGTTGATAAATATGAATATTAAAACAAACTTATTAAAGAGATAAAATGACAACTCAAAACAAAAGAAAATTAATGACTGTTGATGATGTACATGGGCTATGGGCCATTATGCCTACACCCGCAAAAGAAGGTGCTTCTAACTGGCGCATGCAAGATACCGTCGACTTAGAAGAAACTGCACGTGTAGTCGAAGAGCTTATTGCTTCAGGTGTTGATGCTATTATCAGTACAGGTACATTTGGTGAAGGTGCAACTCTAACGAGAAATGAAAAACGCGACTTTATGAAAACGATCGTTAAAACCGTTAAAGGCAGAGTTCCTTATTTCTGTGGTACAACCTCACTCAATACACGTGAAGCTATCGAACAAACTAAAGAAGCAAGTGAAATTGGTTGCGATGGAACAATGCTAGGATTACCAATGTGGCAATTGTGTGATGTACAAACAGCTGTCCAATTTTATAAAGATGTTGCAGAAGCTTGTCCAGATATGGCTATTTGTGTATATGCCAATAGTGAAGCATTCAAATTTGATTTTCCTCGTCAATTTTGGGCTCAGGTTTCCGAAATACCACAAGTTATTACAGCGAAATATTTAGGTATAGGTTCACTTGTACCTGATATGAATTTAAGTCAGAGAAAAATTAGATTTCTTCCTCTGGATGTTGACTTTTATGCAGCGGCACGTATTGCTCCTGAATTTTGCACTGCATTTTGGACAAGTGGAGCAGTATGTGGCCCCGCCCCAGTATTAAAATTACGAGATGAAGTAAAAAAAGCAAGTAAAACTGGAGACTGGGATGAAGCTCAGAAAATTTCAGGACAAATTGCTAGAACATATGCAACATTATTTCCAAACGGCTCGTTTAAAGATTTTTCAACTTATAACATCAATTTAGAAAAACATAGAATAAATGCTGCTGGTTGGATGAATGCAGGTCCATGCCGTCCTCCTTATATTTTTACACCTGAAGAGTATTTAGAAGGTGCATATAAATCAGGTAAGGCTTGGGCTGAGTTACACCAAAATCTTTCTAAATAAAGGAGGTCAATATGTCAGTTTATACAATTGAACGTGTGTTATGGGATCTACAAGATTCTGATGAAAAAGCGGCTCTTTATCGTGAGCAGCCGAATGAAATTTTAAATCAATATAATTTAACCACTGATGAGCACAGTTTGCTATCAGATATGGATATTGAGTCAATGGTCTCTTTAGGTATAGACCAGATGTTAATGTTTATGACATGGCAGGCAATCAATGGCCCTCAAGGGAGCCCCGAATATATGCAGCGTCTTAATAGCATTAAATCATAAAATATTTTAGGAGTTTATATGTCTCAAATTATCAGTGGCTTTTTAATGCCCCATGACCCATTAATCGCAGCAATGCCTGATGCACCACCTGTTGAAAAACGTGATTCATGCATGAATGCCTACAAGGATATTGTTGAAAGAGTAAAAGAACAAAATATAGATACCGTTATTATCATTGGTGATGACCATTATACCGTTAATGGCCCTTATTGTGTACCACAAGCTATGATTGGTATTGGTGATGTAGAAGGACCAAAAGAACCTTGGCTAGGGATCCCTCGTGAGAAAATAGCTAATAATGAAAGCCTTGCTAAACATATTATGGATTATGGGCATACTCATCAAGTTGACTGGGCAGCATCAAAAACATTAATAGTTGATCACTCTATCGCAATTCCCGTTGAATATGCCGTAAAACCAATAAAAGATTTAAAAATTGTGCCTATTTATATTAATTCGGGTGTTGAGCCTTTTATCAATAGTAAACGTGCTTACGAAATTGGTTTATCAATTAAAGCAGCAATCAATAGTTGGTCAGGAAACGAACGTATTGCCGTTTATGGTACAGGTGGAATTAGCCATTGGCCTGGTATGGCTCAAATGGGTAGTGTTAATGAAGCATGGGATCGTAAAATAATCGATCTTATCTGTAAGGGGAATGTTGATGAGCTAATAGCCATGAGCGATGAAGAAATATTGCGTGAAGGAGGAAATGGCGGGTTAGAAATAAAAAACTTCATATGTGCAATGGGGATTCTAGATGGCTGGACTGGGGAAGAAATAGCATATGAAGCAGTACCCGAGTGGGTTTGTGGTTGTGGCTATCTAGAAATGAAAATAAAATAAAATTTTACAAAAAGGAACATTCTATGTCAAATCAAGAAGAAAATTTAATCGATGTTAACCATGGAACACAATTACATAAAGTGCATGGTGATCAAAAAGTTTTCGAGCAGGAGCTTGAAAATGTATTTGGCCGTTCATGGCTATTTTTAACTCATGAATCTATAATTCCAAATCATGGTGATTATGTTGTTACTAAAATGGGAACAGATGAAGTAATCGTTAGTAGACAAGAAAATGGTGATGTTAAAGCATTTTTAAATGTCTGCCGTCATAGGGGCGCGCAATTGTGTCCACACGAAGCAGGTAATGCTAAAGGCTTTGTTTGCTCTTACCATGGCTGGGGGTATGGCAATACTGGTGAATTACAATCCGTACCTTTTGATAAGGAGGTTTATGGTGGCTTACTTGATAAGTGTAAAAACTCTCTACATGAAGTGGCAAAAGTTGAAAGTTATAACGGCTTCATTTATGGCTGTTTTGATGAAAACTCCCCATCATTCTCTGATTATTTAGGCGATCTTAAGTGGTTTTTAGACCCTTACTTTGAACATTCGGGTGGCCTTGAATTAATTGGACCTCCTGCTCGTTGCCTAATTAGAGCGAACTGGAAATGCCCAGCAGAAAACTTTGTGGGTGATGCTTACCATGTTGGCTGGACACATGCTTCAGCACTACGTACTGGTGAATCAGTTTTTACACCACTGGCAGGAAATAGTACACCTCCAACTGAAGGTTTAGGTCTACAAATAACCAGCAAATTTGGGTCAGGGCTAGGTGTGCTGTGGGATGCTTATGCAGGTATTCATGATAGTTCATTAATTAACGACATGATGCAATGGGCTACCATAAAAGAGCAGCAATTAGCCGAAAAAATTGGTGCTGATCGTGCCAGAATTTATCGATCTCATTTAAATACGACTATCTTTCCTAATAATAGCTTTTTAACAGGATCAGGTGTATTTAAAACTTGGCAGCCTATCGATAAAGATACCACAGAAGTTTTTACCTGGACAATGGTAGAAAAAGATATGCCAGAAGAACTTAAACAGCGTATTGCTATGTCAGTCCAGCGTACTTTTGGTGTTGCGGGTTACTGGGAAAGTGATGATAATGACAATATGGAATCCGAAACATACATGACAAAAGGTTTTCAAGCTATAAATAAAAATCTTAATGCCCAAATGGGTATTGGAAATGATGTTTACAATGGTAAATATCCTGGTGTTGTTTGTGAGTCCGCTATTGGAGAAACAAGTTATCGTGGTTATTATCGTGCGTATAGTGCCTTTATAAATGCTAATAGCTGGCATGAGATAGAAGACAAAAGTAGTAATTGGGCTGATATTTTAACAAATGCAAAAACCAAATAATTAAGGGATAAAGTATGACTGATACAACTAAAAATAACGAACCGTTAGCCCTTGAAAGTGATATTGCTTTTGACGAACTAATTAAAAACACACAGGTATCTGAAAGTTTAAGACAGGAGGTTTCTTCGTTTCTTGCTAGAGAGTCAAGATTACTAGACTCAAGAATGTATAGGACTTGGCATAGTGAAATATTAAGCCCTGATATCACTTATGCTGTTGTTAGCAAAGAATTAAGATCTATAAAAGAACGGCGCTATGACCAACCTGATACCGTCTATTTGTTTAATGATGATCATCGTCAATTAGGTATTCGTATTGAACATGATCTTGATCCTCAAAACTGGCGGAGTAGTCCGCTAGAAAGGTATTGCCGTATACTTAGTAATATTGAAATTGGCCAAGAACAAGGCAGTTTAGATTTAGAAGTACGTTCTTCTTGTATCTTAACTCGTGGCAGAAGAGCCTACCAAGTAGATCAGTTTTTTTACACTCGGACTGATATTCTGATACGTGATGATCAAGGTCAACTCAAGTTAAAATCCCGTTACATTGAATATCCAGAGCGAAGTATTTCTGGCCATAATATGCTGGTATATCTATAAAACCATACGCTATTAATAAAAGTACTTTGCCATAACAAAGTACTTTTACATGTATATATTAAAACTGAATAACAACTGACTAAAATAAAGAGAAATATAATGAAATTGCAAAATCAAGTTGCCATTATCACAGGAGCTTCTTCAGGAATAGGCTTAGCCGTTGCAAAACGCTTTATCAGCGAAGGAGCAAAGCTAGGGCTTTTGGTTAGAACTGAAAAAGATGCCAAAATGCTACAAGATACTTTTGCTGATAATGTTGTAGTAACCATAGGTGATGTTAGAAATTATGACGATAACGAAAAGCTTGTTCAATCAACTATTGATAAGTTTGGAACACTAGATTGTTTTATAGGTAATGCAGGTATTTGGGATTATATGACACCAATAAACTCAACAGAAGCTAGTCTATTAGAATCAGGTTATCGTGATTTATTTGATGTTAATTTACTTGGTTATATTCTTGGTGCTAAGGCCGCGTTACCTGCACTTAAAAAATCTAAAGGCTCTATGATTTTTACTGCATCATCATCAAGCTATTCATTAGGTGGAGGAGGTCCATTATATGTTGCGTCTAAACATGCGGTTTTAGGCTTTATTAGAGCATTAGCATGGGAGTCAGCTCCAGACATTCGTATTAATGGTGTTGCTGCTGGTGGCACATTAACACCACTATCTGGCCCTGAGAGTTTAGACTTAGGTGGGGCAAGCCTTGAAACATCTGACGGAATAGAAGAAATGATTAGTGCTATGACACCACTAAAATTTGCTTCCAAGCCAGAAGACCATGCAGGAATATTTGCATTATTAGCCTCAAGAGAAGATGCCAAGTATATTACTGGCACTGTTATCTTAAGCGATGGCGGTATTGGACTAGGCATGAGACCTGATCAAAAATAGCAATACAACGTATCGCTCTATAGTTTATATCTATAACTTATATGGTTGTTCTTTACTTTTACATTGGAAATAAATAGCTTGAATATAAATTTCTTTTTTGATTTTTTAAGCCCTTTTTCATATTTAGCTAGCGTAAAACTTGCAAAGCTAAGTGACGATACAATTCATAATATATGCTATCACGCTATTGATTTAGCACGTGCAAAAAAAGCAATCGGAAATATCGGACCTACAAATCGAGATATGCCAGTAAAGCTATCTTACCTAAAGAAAGATATAGATCGGTGGGCAGAGCTGTATGATATCCCATTAAAATTTATACCTAATTTTAATTCAGAAAAATTAAATATAGGTATGTTTTATACTGCGGATAAAGATATCCAAGCAGAATATGTCAATCTTGCATTTTTTTTAACATGGGGAAAAGGAAATGCACCTGATAGCCCATTAGTTTTTGATGAAATTTGTAAAACACTGAATTGGGAGATAAAAGAATTCACCCATTTTATTGAATCAGATATAGGCATAAAAGCCTACCAGAAATCTACTGAAAACGCGATTAAGAAACATGTCTTTGGTGTCCCAACTATGATGATTGATGAGAATATGTGGTGGGGAAATGACCGTATTATATTTTTAGAAAAATTTTTAAATACAAATAATAAACAAATAAACAGAAGGGAAAGCAAATGAAATTAATAAAAAATAAAATATCCTTGTTAATCTTAAGTTCTACAATAGTAACTTGTGCTCATGCAACCGATGTATTTAGATTAGAAGGCTTTGGATCAATATCTAAAGCAATGGGTGGGACAGCCACGGCCTATGATGTTGGACCAGCAGGCATGATGTCTAACCCTGCAACATTATCTTTAATGAAAGAGGGTACACAGTTTTTGACAGGTGTAGACATTATCGTTACTGATATTTATACCCGAAATTTATCTACTGGCGAAAAAGCTTCTTCTCATTCCCATTCTCATAATAGAGGTCCTTATGCCATTCCTCAGCTTGCTATCACTTACCGCACAGGAAAATATACAGTAGGTATTGGTGTTTTTGGCCAAGGTGGTATCGGTACTGAATATGGCAACTCTTCATTTTTATCACAAGCTACTGGTGGCTTAGATACAAATTTAGACGTATCCAGCCGCCTTTTTGTTTTAAATATCCCTTTTGCCATAAGCTATCAGTTCAATGAAAAATTGACTATAGGGGCAAGTATTGATGCCACATGGCAAGGATTAAATCTTAATTTATTATTAGGCGCAGATCAACTAGGCTCATTAATTCAAGATGGCAGAGTAAGTGGGTCAATGTTGCCTACATTAGGAGAATTTCCTGATTTAAGAGGTGCCCATATAGGGTTTACAGAAAACAAGCCTGTTAGTAACGGCATAAGCTCATGGGGTGTTACTGCTAAAATGGGATTAACGTATAAAATCCAAAAAAATACAACCTTAGGTATGTCATACAGTACCGAAGGGTATATGAAAGATATGACAGGTGATGCTACGTTAACTGTTGTTGATGCTGTTGCTGGACAAGTTCCTGTAAATGGTGACGTACGCCTTAAAGATTTTAAATTACCCGCTAATATTACAATAGGCATAAGCCATAAAATTTCACCTGATTGGATGATTACATCAGACTTCTCAAGAGTATTTTGGGAAGATGCAATGAAAGATATCGATATCACCTATTCATCAGAAATGGGGCAATTAGGGATTTTACTACCTCAAAATTATTCAGATATATCAATATGGTCAGTAGGAACAAATTATCATTATCAAGATTGGGAATTTAGAGCCGGATATAGAACTGCAACAACGGGATTGAATAACAAAACACTTGCACCAACTATCCCAGCATTACCAACAAAACACTTAACAGCAGGCTTTGCTTATAACTTTAGCAAATACTCTACTCTAGATTTTGCATACTCCTATGGATTCGATGGAAAAATGAAAAACACTAGCCTACCGATGACACCTGTACCTATAGAAGCATCAAATACGTTAAATAATTTTTCAATTTCTTATACGCGAAATTTCTAATATATTATTCTGTATATGGAACAGATCCACCCAAATATAGGCAGAAAGTCTTTATCCAATTTTATCATGCAACGATGATAATTGATATGGTTGGATATAATTTGACAGGGCAAACGGCACGGCTTGCGCATTTTGGGGTTTCGCGCCCATCCCCTCGAAATGAACCTCAAGCCTATTTTATGACCAACTAGGAGTTTTGTTAGTTACTTCTGATTGGGTTTTGTGCCCATCCCCTCGAAATCGGCATTAGGATGAAACTTTATCTTTTTTAGGGTTCTCTTCTTTGTAAGCGCTCAATGAACCGGTGAAGGTTATTCTGCTTCACCTAAATCAACATTCCACGGCAGCAAATCAGACAGTTCATCTGATGGTGCACGCTTGGGTAATTCCGTAAAGAGATGACGGAAATAGTAGTAGGGATTCAAATCATTGGCACGGCAGGTCATTACCAGGCTGTATAAATTCGCACTGGCTTTAGCGCCACCCACCGACGTCGAGAACATCCAATTTTTTCGCCCTGTGGTAAATGGCCGGATATCCCGCTCTGTGACATTATTATCAATACTGATATCCCCATCTTCAAGATAGGTCAGTAATTTGGGCCATTGATTTAAGGTGTAACTAATGGCTTTACCTAATGCCCCTTTAGGTAAAACATGTTGGCTGTTTAGCCAATTGTAAAATTCATTGAGGATAGGTTCGGCTTGTTGCTTTCTCAGCTGTTGACGCGCTTGTGAGGTTAAGTTTTTTGCCTGCTTTTCTATGCCGTAAAGTTTGGCTATGTAACTGAGCGCTTTTTCGGGTTTACCTGCTTTTTTTGAAGGCGATGCTTTTTGTGCATCGGTAAATTTACGTCTGGCATGTGCCATACAAGCAGCTTGAGTGACCTGTTCAAGCGTATTGTAAGCACTGTAGCCATCGGTCAGGAGGTAGCCTGAGTATCCCGTTAAGAAATCCTTTACACAGGCAGCTGCACGACTCGGTTGATAGTCGTAAATAACAGCTGGGTTTTCTGCAAATTCACCACTGCGATAAACCCACATGTACGATTTAGTTTCGGCCTTTCTGTCTTCTTCACGAAGCACTTGCACCGTTGTTTCATCGGCACAAATCAGATTTTCATTCAGGAGTTTGGCTTTCATTGCATCGATGATAATTTGGGCTTTATCACCTAGTTGTACACACCAATTTGCGAGTGTGCCTCTGCTGATTTCAATACCGGAGCGATTTAAAATATCAACCTGGCGATAGAGCGGTAATGCATCAACATATTTAGCCGTGACGATTGCCGCAAACGTTTCAGCACTGCCCATGCTTTTAGGCAACATGCTCGCAGGCTTAGGAGCCGTAATGACTTTATTGCTGACGTGTGTTTTCTCACATTGACGACACGTGTATTTGGTACGCTCATGACGGATAACGCTGACTTTCTGTGGAATGATTTTGAGCTCTTCGCTGACTTCTTTACCGCATTCATGAAGGGGTGTTTGGCAACATTCACAACAAGGGGCACTGAGTTCGTGCAGATAAACTTCACGCTCAAGCGCTTCAGGTAATGGTTTTCTGCCTGTTTTAGCCTTGCTCTTATTTACGTTGGGCAACGCATGTTGCTGCTCAGCTTCGTTAAACGTGCCCTTGGCGACCTTTTCACTTTGTGATGAAAAGCGCTTTGATTTACTTAAGTTGAGTTGTTCAACCAGCAGTTGCACTGTCGTTTTAAGCTCAGCAATTTCTTCTGCTTGTGCACGCTCTTTTGCTTGCAGTTGCAGCAACATGGCTTTGAGTTGTGCTACGTCATCAGGTAGGTCAGTCAAGGTGGCTCAGGGCTTAAGTGGTTATCAATATCCTTAGTGTGACAGCGAAAAATGATCGTTCAAGTAGAATTTGCGATCAACATTTAACGTCACACTTCAAGTCCAAATATGGGTCGATGCGCCTTAGGATTATCTAAGGTTAATCCCGATAATAGCCACTGTAATTGCTGCTTGCTGATATGAACAGCGCCATCACATTTAGGCACCGGCCACTTAAAGTGACCTTTTTCGAGGCGACGATAATAAAGCCAAAATCCATTGGTATCCCAGAATAGGATTTTGAGTTTATCGCGGCCCCGATTACAGAAAATAAACCAAGCCTGGCTAAAGGGGTCCATTTCAAGCGTATCCGCGACGATGAGTGATAATCCATCAATCGACTTTCTCATGTCGGTGACACCCGACACTAAATACACGTTACCAGTGGGAGTCATTGTAATGCTGCAACCCAATGTTTGATTTGTGTTTGACTGAGCATCGAAGGGAGTTCAGCGCGAATACCGTTAGGTAATAATAGCACCACGACATCAGCGCTTTCCTGGTCAAAGACAATTGGCTGAACTTGTTGCTTGGCCTCTTTACTGTTGAGTTTTTTGACCCAATAGTAAAGTGTTTGATAGTGGATTGACCGCTCAGTACAAAATTGTTTAATCGGCAACTGGCTTTGTTTGAACTCAGTCAGTATTTGAGTCCAGTGGTCATGTTTTTGCAATTGATTCATAGCATCTCCTTTGTAAAGAAGCACTATGCCAAAGCCTGATTTTTATTGGAATGTGGGGTTAATTAACCGCTTACTAACAAGGGTTGATAAATCTGATGTACTAGAGAAAATTGAGCAAACGGTGATTGATTTTTTTACGCAAGTCATGCAAATGGATAGTTTTACCTTACGTCAAGAAGGGATAGAGTGAGGTAGAGTTCACTTTTATTGGATAAAAGTGAATCCCGAAACTTGAGTTTCTAAATACTTAGTTGTCACGCCTTGAAATATATCCATCGAAGCCCTTAATCGGCTATGGTCTATATTGATTTTTGAATGTGTAAACATATCAACCATTTGTACGCCAGAAGCTACACCTAACCGTTTGTAAGTAAATCATTGTCTTATGTAAGCTTGATATAATATTTTAAATTCATCAGCGCATAAAATGCTATCTTTTTCTCGCCTCTGGCGCAAGTGTACGACTTTCTTTCTCGGAGCGAGGCAAACAAGGTTTCATCAGATTCTTCTAACCATTAAGAAACAGTGTGTAGCCTAATGAAAAATTGAAATGCTAATATCACACTGGCTAATACCCAATTACAGAAAAAGATGCGAATAATAGGCAGACTAGTAAGGTTGCAGGCAGTTGAATATTTATTAGCGATAGCTTGGTTCTTTTTCACTCAAAAATCAAGTATCTCCATTGGCCATAAGCATAAGCAGGGAAGAAAAATACATTTATGTCTCACTTGTGTAGTTTTGCTTTTATATATGACCCCAAATTTTTCATATTATGCTTGCTATTAATTTCATTTATTGCAGCTTTAATATTTTCTTCCATCATATGGCCATCTAAATCAATCAAAAAGTAGTATTTTCCAAAATCACCTTTTGTGGGTCTTGAGGTTATAGACGTTAGATTTATTTTTCTTTTTGAAAAAGATGATAAAATATTTCCTAAAAAACCGGGGTAATCATTATCATCAATAACGATAATTGTTGTTTTATAATCTATATCAGGGCTAATAATATCGATATTATTTTCTTTAGTTAGAACTAAAAATCTCGTTTGGTTATTTTTAAAGTCATTGATATTATTGATTTTTAAATTGAATTCATCATCATTAATAGCGTAAGTAGGTACAATTGCGGCACTATTTCCTCTGTTTTTTAAAAAAAGATTTAATGATTCAATATTGCTTTCTGTAAGAACTAACTCAATTTTAGCATCCATGCTATCAATAAATTTAGAGCACTGCCCTTTAGCTACAAATTGTACAAAAAGTTTCTTTATGTCTACAGGATTTTTTTTATTACTTATTAAGGAAAATTTAATAGGTAATAAAATTTCTTTTTTAATATATAGCTTACTTTTTATCAAATGATCTAATACCACCGAAATATAGCCTTCAGACAAATTTTCTATTGGTAAAACAGCTAATTCAGCCTGATTATTATCCATCATATCTAAAACATTTGTAATAGATCTAGCGTATACGATATTATATTGATGTTCTTGTAAGGAGCAATAAATTTGAGTTGCCACATCAGAATATGTGTTTTTAGGGCCTAATGTTACAATTCTAATCACTAAAATAACTCCATAAAAATTTTATTATACTCTGTTCCTAAGTATTCAAACAAAGTGTGGTACAGCTTATACTCATTTGTTTCTGCTATTTTTTAACAGAGCGTAGCGAAAGCCCCCGTGCTGAATAGCGTCGACTGGGCAAAGTCTAGCCGAAACTGTCTAGTATTTGTGTTTTCAAGCTTTGGGCTACTTTAAAACAATTAATCGAGTAAGCCTTCTTCTTTTAGTGCTTTTTGAACTGAAGGACGTCTTGCTATTTTTTGCTGATATGTTACTAATTCTGGCCATTTAGCAAGGTCAAAACCAACCATTGGACACCAACTTAATACCGTAAATAAATACGCATCGGCTACACTAAATTGCTCACCTAAAAGGTAACTATCATCAGACAATTTAGGAGCAAGGACATCTAAACGACGAGAAAAATTGTTTTTAAATATTTCTTGGGTATCAGATGAAAATGCAGGATTAAATAATCCTCCCAGCCCCTTATGTAATTCAGTTGAAATTAAATTTAGTTGTTGCTGTAGTTGATAACGCTCAAATGTTCCATTAACAGGCGCTAGTTGTTTTTCAGGTACTTGATCAGCAAGGTATTGAATAATGGCAGGGCCTTCTAATAGAATTTTACCATTTTTAAGTTCAAGGGCAGGCACATAGCCAAAGGGATTTATTTTGTAAAAATCTTGTTTATTCTCTAGTGATTTTGTATTGAGATCTACACGAACAAGATCATATGTTAGCTCAGTCTCACACAACACGATATGGGTAGATAATGAACATGCTCCAGGGCTGTAATACAGTTTCATTAGGTGTACTCCTTTTATTGACAGTATTAACAATTTATTTTTAAATTAAATCATTGTAATAGATGTTGTTATTACTCAAGTTTCGGGGTTCAAAATAGACGAGGAAATAACAATAACCTAATGATTTAAAAGAAGTTGATGCCTCATTGTGGTAAAATACTTGTTAACTAGACAACGTAAAAAACCACAAGAGACATCGAATGAATTCTGCCACAAAGACCTTGAACTTACAATCATTAACCGCTGACTTATTGAGCCAAACAAACCTTAAAATAGATAACACCTTTAGCTCAACATGGAAAAGCATTGGTTTTAACATCATGTTACGCCAAGCTAAGTTTTCTAAGCGATCAGGTACGCCAGTAGGTGATATCACCTACCTTTTAATGCTCTGGGTTTGGCTTAAAGTAGACTCTGTAGCCATGTTTTCAAGGGATGCTTTATTAAGTTTTTCCGCGGCAAAAAAAGATGCGTTATATGACTTACTTAACCGTGAAGATGTAGATTGGCGAAAGCTACAATTATTGACCGCTAAAAAAGTCCTTAAGGCTAACAGTAAAAGCCGACTCTGTGCCTTTGTTATTGATGACACCGTAAAAACAAGATCTGGTAAAAAGATGCCCGGCGTATCGAGTCACTTTGACCACTTAACAGCTCGTTGCGTGATGGGGCAGCAAATAGGGGTTCTAGGGATTTTCCCCTCTA
>NZ_AYOZ01000019.1 GCF_000508165.1 Marinomonas profundimaris
AGCTGTTGAAGCTGTTGAAGCTGTTGAAGTTTCAACACCAAACACCCAACAAGCAACAACAAATGAAGCACTAAGCACAACTAAACCAAAAGCCTCTGCTGAAGCTAAAATAATAGACACCGAACAAGAGGCGGCAACTAAAGACACTGCAACTCAACCATCTGAAGAAACAACGTCAGAGAACAATATACCTGAGCCTGTAGAAGTTCAGGCAGAAAGCAGTGACGTTGAAACGATAGCCGCCGTTGTTGAGCCAATTAAATCTACGACTGAGAAACAAGAAGCGATAGAAGAGACGCCAGCTACTGCAGGCCGTAGCTCTAGAGCACCTCGTCGCGGTCGTGGTAAACCTGCGGTTAAGCAAGCAAGTGCTGAATCAAAAGAGCCTATTGAGCTGCCTGCCGCCATCTTGGCCCAACAGGAAAAGCTTCGCCTTGAGCAAGAAGAAAAACGCAATGCGGCAACATCACGCAGACGCGCCTCTGCTGGTCGAGTTAAGAACGACCCTAGACAGGCTAAAGCAGAAACAAGCAATGACACTGCATCCGACTCAAACGTAGAGTAGTTTTCAGTATTGCCCAAGTGAAAACAAAGAGCCCGCATGATGCGGGCTCTTTTGCAAACAGAATACACTTACCAATAGTCTGATATGGAAAACGAACAGGTAAAACATAATGATCATTGATTTCTCACGTTTCAAAGATTGGAACCTAGTTGGCGATCTATTTGGTGGCGCCACCACCGCCATTGTCTCTCTTCCGCTCGCGCTGGCTTTTGGCGTCGCTTCAGGTGCAGGAGCAGAAGCCGGTTTATGGGGCGCTATTCTTGTTGGCTTTTTTGCAGCCATATTCGGCGGATCAACCAGCTTAATCTCCGAACCAACAGGCCCAATGACCGTAATCATGACGGCCGTCCTTACGAGTATGATGGCCAACTCACCGGAAGGCGGCCTTGCGATGGCTTTCACCGTCGTAATGATTGCCGGATTATTTCAAATCACTCTCGGCTACCTTAAATTGGGAAAATACATCACCCTTATGCCGTACAGTGTCATTTCAGGCTTTATGTCCGGAATCGGCATCATACTCATAATACTTCAGCTTGCTCCCTTCCTTGGTCAACCGTCCCCTTCTGGAGGCGTACTAGGAACACTAAGCGCATTACCGACACTGTTAATGGAACTTAAGTTCTCAGAGTTATTTCTTGGATTACTAACCTTAGGCGTTTTGTTTTATTTGCCAAAGCATTGGCGCCGTTACATTCCACCCCAACTAGTCGCACTCGTCTCAATCACATTAGTCTCTGTTATTCTATTTAACGACTCCGAAATTCGTCGCATTGGCTTCGTTCCATCCGGACTCCCTTCTATACATTGGCCGCATTTTGAAAGCAGTGTCTTCATAGAAATGATTATTGATGGACTGGTGCTTGGCACACTCGGCTGCATTGACACGTTACTAACCGCCGTCATTGCCGACAGCTTAACGCGTAAAGAACACGACTCAAATCGAGAATTAATAGGCCAAGGAACAGCAAACTTTTTTTCTGGTTTACTTGGAGGCTTACCAGGCGCTGGCGCCACAATGGGCACCGTTGTCAATATTCAATCAGGCGGTAAATCCCCGTTAGCCGCGATCGCAAGAGCCCTGATCTTACTGTTGGTCGTCCTTGGCGCCTCCAAGCTCATTAGCCCCATCCCCATGGCAGTTTTAGCCGGTATCGCTCTTTATGTGGGCATTAACATCCTTGACTGGAGCTTTCTAAAACGAGCCCATAAAGTGGCCCTATCCCCAACTATTATTATGTACGGCGTCATGGCCCTCACTGTTTTTGTGGACCTTATGGTGGCAGTGGGAATAGGCGTATTCATTGCCAACATCATTACCATTGAAAAACTCAGTCGACTTCAGTCTGGAAACGTCAAAGCCATAAGCGATGCGGATGATGATGTACCTTTAACAGAAGAAGAAAAAGATCTACTCGATCAAGCCGATGGAAAAGTCCTACTCTTCTATTTATCGGGGCCGATGATTTTTGGTGCAAGCAAAGCCATTGCAAAACACCACAATCGCATTCATAACTACAAAGCGGTGGTATTAGATTTAAGCGCCGTTCCAATGATGGACCTTACTATCAGCCTAGCACTAGAAAATGCCATCAAAGACGCTATTGAAGCGAACTGTGCCGTTTATATCTTTAGCCCAAATGGACAAACAACGGAGCGCCTAGAAAAACTTGGCGTACTCAGTCGACTACCGCACAATGCATTTTGCGACTCCCGCAAGTCCGCACTAATGCTCGCCGTAAACAACCTGAAATAAATAATTCCATTTTCAAGGTCAAAAAAAGCCGCTTATGATAAGCGGCTTTTTATTTACTTAGATTAAGCTATTGATCAGTGCACATCACTAAAGAGACAAGCGACGCACATCACTTAACATTGAATTCAAGAAAGTCATAAAGCGACCAGCATCGCCACCATTTACCGCTCTGTGGTCATAAGACAAGCACAGTGGCAACATAGTACGAGGCTCGAACTCTTTACCATTCCAACGTGGCTCAATGTCTGCTTTAGAAACACCAAGAATACCTACTTCAGGACAGTTGACGATAGGAGTAAATCCAGTACCGCCAATAGCACCTAAACTAGAGATAGTGAAACAACCGCCCTGCATATCTGCTGGTTTAAGCTGTTTATCAAGCGCTTTCTTAATCAATACATTCGCTTCTTTTGCGATTTGAATGACTGATTTTTTATCCGCGTCACGCAATACAGGAACCACCAAACCTACTGGTGAATCCACTGCGATACCAATATGCACATACCCTTTCTGAACATAGCTTTCGCCGTCTGCCATCAAGGATACATTGAAGCTTGGATTCGCAACCATCGCCTGAGCAACCGCTTTAATCAAGAACGGAAGTGGCGTCAGCTTAATACCTTGCTTCTCCATCTCTCCTTTCAAGCCCTTACGGAAGCCTTCAAGATCTGTAATATCCGCTTTATCAAACTGCGTAACCTGAGGCACAACAAGCGCGTTGCGAACCATATTTTGAGCAGTTAAGCGCTGAATCTTACTCATCTTAACAACTTCGATCTCACCGAATTTGCTAAAGTCTTGATCTGGAACCGTTGGCAGACCAGAACCTGACGTAACACCACCCGCTGGAGCTGAAACCGCTTTTTGCACCGCTGCTTTAACATAAGCGTGCAAATCTTCTTTCGTAATACGGCCACGAGGGCCCGTAGCACGAACAAGAGCAAGCTCAACACCCAATTCACGAGCAAGCATACGAACCGCTGGTCCAGCATGAACTTTCGTAGATGGCGTTGACAGCACAGCAGACTGATCAACTGGCGCCGCTTTAACCGCAGCAGCTTGAGGTGCAGTGGCAGCAGGTGCTGCTTTTTCAGCAGCAACAACAGGCGCCGCTACTGGCACAGAACCACCTTCAACTTCCAACTCAAGAACAGCATGACCTTCAGAAACCTTGTCGCCCACTTTAATAGAAACAGATTTAACGGTTCCTGATTTAGGCGCAGGAATTTCCATAGAGGCTTTATCTGTCTCAAGAACGATAATAGAATCGCCTTCAGATACTTTATCACCAGCAGAAACAGCCACTTCAATAACTTCAACGCCTTCTGCGCCACCGATATCAGGAACATTAACTGTTTCAATACCACCAGCAACAGGTGCGGCTGCAACTGGAGCAACCTCTTTTTTCTGCGGCACTTCTGCGACATCAGCAACAGGCGCACTAGATTCAGCAATAACCACCAAAATATCAGCACCTTCAGAAACAGTATCGCCAACTTTAATGGATATTTTTCCAATCTTACCTGTAAAAGGTGAAGGGATATCCATCGACGCTTTATCCGTTTCCAATACGATTATAGAATCGCCTTCTTCGACCGCATCACCTTCAGCAACGCAAATTTCAATGACTTCAACATCCGTTGCGCCACCAATATCTGGAACAGAAACTTTATTTTCAGCTGTCGTTGCTGCCGCGGTAGGCGCAGCAGCAGGTGCCGGTGCCGCCACCGGCGCCGGCGCCGCTGATTCTTTAGCAACTTCCGCTGCAGGCGCGTCAACACCCTCAACTTCAATCACAAGAACGTCATCGCCTTCAGAGACTTTATCACCAACTTTAACGGAAATACTTGTTACTTTACCTGCCATAGATGATGGAACATCCATAGAAGCTTTATCCGTTTCTAATACAATTATAGACTGGTCAACTTCAACAGTATCGCCAACCTTAATACTGATCTCGATAACTTCGACATCAGTCGCACCACCAATATCCGGTACTCGAATGATTTCAGTACTCACAGAAATCTCCTTCGTCATATAGACGCATCAAACTTAAAAACTTATCTGACTCAAGATTATCCTGAGCCAGATACCTAGCTTGTTGGGTAATTAGCAAGTTACTGGGTTTGGTTTCTCTGGATCAAGACCAAACTTAGCGATCGCCCCACTAACTACAGATGCATCAATCACACCGTCTTTCGCTAGTGCGTTCAAAGCAGATACAACAACCCAATAACGGTTAATTTCAAAGAAATGACGCAATTGTGCACGTGTATCACTGCGACCAAAACCATCCGTACCTAGCACATTGTATGTGCCTTTTATGAATGGACGAATTTGATCTGCGAACAATTTAATATGATCGGTAGAAGCAATAACCGGACCTTTACCATCCAAGCAAGACTCGACGTAAGACTGACGAGCTTTCTCTTCTGGGTGAAGCATAGACCAACGACTTGCATCAAGGCCTTCACGACGCAATTCATTGAACGACGTAACACTCCAAATATCAGAGTTCACACCGTAATCATTAAAGAGAATCTCTGCAGCCGCTTCCACTTCACGAAGAATCACACCAGAACCAAGCAATTGAACTTGCTTCTTATTGGCTTTCTTCTCATGAGATTTAAGCTTATACATCCCTTTAATGATGCCGTCTTCAACACCTTCAGGCATATCTTCGTGAGTGTAGTTTTCATTCATTACGGTTAGGTAATAGAAAACACTCTCTTTATCCTGATACATACGACGCAAGCCATCTTGAACAATAACGGCCACTTCGTAAGAGTAAGTCGGATCATAAGATATGCAGTTAGGAATAAGACCCGCCTGAATATGGGAATGACCATCTTCATGCTGCAAACCTTCACCATTCAGCGTAGTTCGACCTGCTGTCGCACCAATCAAGAAACCACGAGCCTGTGAATCACCAGCAGCCCAAGCCAAGTCACCAATACGCTGGAAACCAAACATTGAGTAATAGATGTAAACAGGAATCATTGGAAGAGCGCTGTTTGCATAAGATGTCGCCAATGCTAACCAGGCAGAAAATGCACCTGGCTCATTGATACCTTCCTGAAGAATTTGACCATCAGAAGACTCTTTGTAATACATGATCTGAGTATGGTCATGAGGCGTATAACGCTGACCTTCAGATGAGTAAATACCCAACTGACGGAACATGCCTTCCATACCAAAAGTACGCGCTTCATCTGCAACGATTGGAACAACACGTTTGCCGATTTGCTTATCTTTCACCATAACATTCAGTGCACGCACAAACGCCATAGTTGTTGATATTTCACGTCCTTTTGTTCCCGCGATTTGAGCTTTGAAGGCTTCCAAAGAAGGCACTTCAAGGGCTTCGCAATCGTGGTTACGAATCGGGAAAGCACCATGCAATTCTTTACGACGAGAACGCATGTATTGCATTTCTGGACTATCTTCAGCCGGTTTGTAATACGGTAAGTCTTTTAGCTCTTCATCACTAATAGGAATACCGAATTTATCACGGAACTGAGCAAGTGATTCTTCATCCAACTTCTTAGTTTGGTGCGCCGTGTTTTGCGCTTCAGCCGCTTTAAACATGCCGTAACCTTTAACGGTTTGCGCCAAGATAACAGTCGGTTGACCTTTATGAGAAGTTGCTTCGGAATACGCTGCGTAAACTTTGTAAGGATCATGTCCACCGCGATTAAGATTCATAATCTCATCGTCAGTCATGTCTTTAACCATTTCTAGCAATTCAGGGTATTTGCCGAAGAAATGCTCACGAGTATAAGCACCACCATTTGCTTTGTAGTTCTGAAGTTCACCATCGCAAACCTCGTTCATACGTTTAACAAGCAAACCGTTGTGATCTTTCGCGAAAAGAGGATCCCAATGACGACCCCACAAGCACTTGACAACATTCCAGCCAGCACCACGGAATACACCTTCAAGCTCCTGAACAATTTTACTGTTACCACGAACAGGGCCATCAAGGCGCTGTAGGTTACAGTTGATCACGAAAATAAGGTTATCTAGATTTTCACGTCCAGCAAGCGCGATTGCACCTAAAGATTCTGGTTCATCACACTCGCCATCACCAAGGAACGCCCATACTTTACGATCGCCCTGATCAATAAGACCACGGCTATGTTGGTACTTCATTACATGCGCTTGATAAATAGCTTGTAATGGCCCAAGACCCATAGATACCGTTGGGAACTGCCAGTAATCAGGCATTAACCAAGGATGTGGGTAAGAAGAGATACCTTTACCATCGACTTCACGACGGAAGTTATCTAGCTGCTCATCAGTCAAACGACCTTCAATGTATGAACGAGCGTAAATACCTGGAGAAATATGGCCTTGGAAAAAAACCATATCCGCTTGCTGTTTACCGTCATTACCACGGAAAAAGTGGTTAAAACCGATATCATAAAGCGTTGCTGCAGAAGAGAAGCTTGTAATGTGGCCGCCAAGTGTTGAATCAACACGGTTTGCCTTCATTACCATAGCCAATGCGTTCCAACGAATTATAGAGCGTATACGACGCTCCATAAATACATCACCCGGTAACGGCTTCTCATTTTCAGGAGCAATTGTATTCCGGTATGCCGTCGTGATAGACGAAGGCATTGATGTACCAGCTTTTGAAGCTTCATTCGACAAACGATTTAAAATATATTGCGCGCGATCAGGACCTTCTTCGCGAAGGACAGACTCAAGCGCATCGACCCACTCTTTGGTTTCAATTGGATCAATGTCTTCGAGAATATGCTGCTCAGTCATCGTGTTAATAACTCCCGCTATTAGAACAGATACTAACCTACCAAGGGGTTATGTATATTAAGCCTTGGAGGCTACTTAAACGAACCGTCGGAACCCACATAAATAGCCACAGGATCCAGCCGACCTAGAATAAAACGACACACTACTTTGCTTATGTTTAAAGCGTCGTTTTATACATTCCAAAGGAAATTCTTATTGTTTTAATTTTATATCCATTGCATCGACCACTAAACTTTCTAGTCAGTTCGCTTCCAATTTGAGTTTGGTTCATCAAACTCAACATTAAGTTTTTACATGTAATTAGCCTTACCAAATACACATAAAAATTCAAAACTGTTTACTTTTTCTATACGTAAAATTGCACCTTTAGCTTAGGACTTTTACCTAAACCTTACACAAAGTTAGAGTTCCCCCCACCCCATAAGAGTCCAATTTGGGCGTAAGATTAACACCTAATCAAGAGATCGCCTAGCCACCCCCACTAAGATTGAAGCCAGCAAGCCACTTTTGAAGCTTTAAAATACTTTAGCGTACACCTAAAAAACAGCACACAGCCCACGTCAAGCCGCTAAAACACAATCACTTCCAGCGAAATTCATAAAATGTATGAAGTGTATAAATACTATGAATTCCTTACATTTTTCAAAGAGCCTTCAACAAAACACTTAACAAGATTAGACCAAGCGACAAAACTTACATGTATATTCGCCCACATAGGACTCTTTGCAAGACGAAAGGATGCGAGTCAAAACCAACTTACTAAATTTAACAAACGAAGCCTTATCAAAGAAAACCTAACAAAATCAAGCAATACACCAAAACAACACTGACGCATTCCAAATATAGCGCTACAATAGCTATTTCAATATGTTGCAGATTAGGATAGTACATGGCTGTTTTGAGCGCTCTTTTAAACGAGCACATTCATTCGCAAGTCTCTTTTGCGTTAGAAGAAGACGTAGGCTCTGGGGATATAACCGCTCAGCTTATTCCTGATGATCAAGAAATCACAGCCACTATTATTAGTCGTGAACACGCAATCCTATGCGGCCAACCTTGGGTCAATGAAGTGTTTTCTCAACTGGGAGGAAAAGTCACGCTCAATTGGCATTACAATGAAGGTGATGCACTTGAACCTAATCAACCTTTTCTCACGCTTAAAGGACATGCTAGAACCATTTTAACAGGTGAACGTGTCGCGTTGAATTTCTTACAAACATTGTCATTTACCGCGAGCATCACTCAGCAATACCGTGAAATTGTAAACGGCACTCAACTCACCATCCTAGATACACGAAAAACATTACCAGGAATGCGGCAAGCACAAAAATACGCGGTGACTGTAGGCGGTGGAAAAAACCATCGTATGGGCTTGTATGATGCCTTTTTAATTAAAGAAAATCACATAATGGCCGCAGGCTCCATTAAAAATGCCGTTACTATGGCGCAAAAAATCGCACCAGGAAAAACAATAGAAGTTGAAACCGAGAATTTAAATGAAGTTTCAATGGCCGTCGAGGCTGGAGCTGACATTATTATGCTCGACAATTTTTCTTATGAGGATATGGCTACCGCCGTCTCTCGCTTCAAAGGACAAGTAAAGTTCGAAGCATCCGGTAACATGACCAAAGAACACCTTTTGAACGTAGCCAATACTGGTGTTGACTTCGTGTCCATTGGCGCCCTAACAAAACATGTACAAGCAATAGACCTATCTTTGCGCGTATCTCAGGAATAATTATGAAAGATAGTATTTTAGTCATTAATTGTGGCAGCTCCTCCTTGAAATTTGCCATCTTAGCCAACGCAGGTAAGACAACATTAGTAGAAGGCATTGCAGACCGATTAGGCTCAAGTGAAAGTAGCATCACCTTTAAATATGATGGCCAAAAAAACGTGATCGCACTTAATGACGGCAGCCACAAAAATGCGGTTTCCCAAATAAAACTCTGGCTTGAAAATCACACGTCTATTCAGGCGTCTCTGGTTGGCATTGGCCATCGAGTAGTACATGGTGGAGAAGCATTCACGAAGTCTGTATTAATCAATCAGGATGTCATAAACGGCATAACCGATTGTGCAAAATTCGCTCCCCTTCACAACCCAGCCCACGCCAAAGGTATTGAGGTTGCGTTCGAACTTTTCGAAGGACTACCTCAGGTAGCTGTTTTTGATACCGCCTTCCACCAAACACTTGAACCGGAACAATACCTATACCCTATTCCGATGAGCTTTTATCGAGATCATCACTTTCGAAAATATGGCTTTCACGGCACCAGTTACCGATATATCAGCCAACGCTTAGCGCAAATTTCGATAGGAAGTGATCAGCAAGGTGTACTGGTTGCGCATTTGGGAAATGGCGCAAGTACATGCGCCATCAGCCATGGCAAATCAACAGATACTAGTATGGGCATCACGCCATTAGAAGGTTTGATGATGGGAACACGCTCAGGAAGCATAGACCCAAGCCTCATATCCTTTATTAGCCAAGCTGAAAACATTACCGCCGATGAAGCACTGGACATTTTGAGCAAAAAAAGTGGATTGCTAGGTGTTTCGGAAATATCTAATGATTGTAGAACGCTCGAAGAAGCAATGATGTCTGGCGATCAAAGAGCCAAACTGGCACTGGATATGTTTGCCTCTAGAACCGCAAAACACCTTGCCAGCGTAGCGACCTCTTTAGAAAGTATTGATCATTTGGTCTTTACCGGCGGAATCGGTGAGAATTCAAGCTATTTGCGTCAAGCGATTTGCAACAACTTAACAGCACTGAATATCAACATAGACTCAACGCTTAATGAAAATGCACCACGTGGAGCTGAACAAAACATTACAGCGACAAACAGCAAGACGACCGTTTGGGTCATACCAACAAACGAAGAGCTTATGATTGCATTGGATACTATAAGCTTAATCCAACATTGATTGATCGTGAACTCATAATAACGGACTAACTTAGGATTCATTAGATATGCCAATAAATGTACTTATGACCGTTCCTACCGGTCCTGGCGTTGGGTTAACCTCTGTCTCAGTAGGGCTTGTTCGAGCATTAGAGCAACAAGGATTGAAAGCCAGCTTTTTCAAGCCAATTGCACAGCCACAACCAGGCGACAAAGGCCCAGACAAATCCACCGCAATGGTTGCCCAAGGCTCAACTTTGACGCCAGCAGAACCGATTCCTCTGCACGAAGCAGAACGTTATTTATATAACGATAACATCGACGAATTGATGGAAGAGATCGTTGGCCGCTTTCAAGCCAGCGTTGAGCCAGACTCTACCGTGATAGTTGAAGGTCTTGCCCAAATCGCAGGTCACCCTTATGCAACTCGATTGAATAAAGCCATTGCAAGAACGCTAGACGCCGGTCTTGTTTTAGTGACTGCGCCAAATAACATGCGCGTTAATGAACTAGAACACCATGTTGAAATTGCCGCCGGATCATATGGTGGCTTAAAAGCATCGGATGTTATCGGTTGCATCTTAAACAAAACCACACCGGGCTCACTGGGCGTAAAGTCGTATGGCGATCTGTTTGCACAACGGCCGATATTCAAACGAAATTTCAGTCTACTTGGCCAAATTCCAGCGGCAGATGAGCTAACCTACCCTCGGGTGAAAGACGTTGCTGATTTTTTAAACGCCCGTATCATCAATGCTGGTGAAATGGACTCTCGACGCGTACAGTCTTATACATTGTGTGCTCGTGGCGTCGAAAACATGCTCGAGGCGCTTCGACCAGGCGTGTTGGTTTTCACACCAGGAGACCGTACTGACGTCATCATGGCGACAGCTATCGCAGCACTAAATGACATCAAAATTGCCGCCTTGGTGGTAACTGGCGGCTACCAGCCAAGCGAAGCGCTCATGTCTTTATGTGGTAAAGCCATGGCCAAAGGCTTGCCTATTCTTTCCGTTGAGTCCAACAGCTGGGAAACCGTAATCAATATGCAATCTTTTAACCAAGAGATTCCATTAGATGACAAAGAGCGCGTACTTATGGTCAAAGAGCATATCGCTCGCTGCATTGACCACGACTGGATCAACTCATTCGCCATGAACCAAGAAGAGCGTAAATTTTCTCCGCCTGCTTTTCGCTTTCGCCTAATTGAATTGGCTCGCTCTCTGAATAAACGCATTATTTTGCCAGAAGGCGAAGACATTCGAACCATTCAAGCCGCTTCCATTTGTGCAGAGCGAGGCATTGCTCGCTGTACATTATTAGGAAATGAAACTGAAATTCTTCGTATTGCTCAAAACAATGGCATTGAATTAAATCATGGTGTTGAAATACTGAATCCTCTTAGCATTCGTGAACGCTATGTAGCACCGATGGTTGAACTCCGAAAAAGTCGCGGGCTAACAGATATCGTCGCCCGAGAACAACTGGAAGACAATGTAGTGCTGGGTACCATGATGCTCCAAGTGGGTGACGTTGATGGCTTGGTATCTGGGGCGATCCACACAACCGCGAATACCATTCGACCCGCTCTTCAGTTAATTAAAACATCGCCAAATTCTAGCTTGGTTTCTTCTGTTTTCTTCATGTGCCTACCGGACCAAGTCTTGGTTTACGGTGACTGTGCAATCAACCCAGACCCTACAGCAGAACAATTAGCTGAGATAGCAATTCAAAGTGCGGACTCCGCGGCAGCATTTGGTATTACGCCTAAAGTCGCGATGATCAGCTACAGCACAGGCGGATCAGGTACAGGTAATGACGTCGACAAAGTCAGAGAAGCCACCGCCATTGCGCAAAGACTTCGCCCTGACTTATTGATTGATGGCCCTCTGCAGTACGATGCCGCCATTATGGAAAAAGTCGCCAAGCAAAAAGCGCCGAACAGTAAAGTCGCCGGTAAAGCTACCGTATTTATTTTCCCAGATTTAAATACGGGCAACACTACATACAAAGCGGTTCAGCGAAGCGCCGATGTAGTGAGCATTGGCCCGATGCTACAGGGCATTCGCAAACCCGTGAATGATTTGTCTCGTGGCGCTTTAGTGGATGACATTGTCTACACTATTGCTATTACTGCGATTCAAGCTGGTAAACTACAAAATCAATAATCTCTGCAACCAATACAGCTGAATTATTTTTCAGCTGTATTGGACATATCTTCTAATGACCATTAGTATTTATTGATAATCATTCATTTGGTGATCGTTATGTCTGGTAGTCTTCCTCACACAATAGCGCTTTCGAATCATACTTCAACGAATATGACCACACCCGGTTATACCACCTTCGATTTACGATCAGACGAAGACACCAACCTCGCCGCCCTCAATGCGCGTAACGCAAAAGCATCCAGCGATCTTGTTGTTACCATATCAGAACAAGGGCAAGCACTCTCACAAAGAAAACAAAAGAAATTCGAAGAACTCAAAACAAAATCAGAAGAAGATTTATGGCATGAGTTAGAAGAGGAGTTTATCGAAGACGATCTGGAGCCGCATACTGAAACAACAACCAGACAAACCACTAACTATAAGGAAAAAACACCAACAGGTGATGTTCTTGATCAAATCGTTTGATTTTTCTAGGCACCACCCTTTAAAGTAGTTTCTTTACATATATTGGCAGGACGCCAATAACAAAATGTCTTCAAGGAGTGAAGAATGTCAATTTCCCGCCGAACTATACGCGGCTTTACACTATTAGAACTTATGGTTGTTATCGCTATTATTTCGATACTGGCCAGCCTATCGGTACCCACATTTAAACGTCAAATCGCCAAAGCAAAATTAATAGAAGCACAAAACCTCGCAACCCAGCATCAGTCGTTAGTGGAAGAATTCATTCTTTTACAAGGCTCTTTTCCTACTGAGTCCGATTTTAACCTCATCAAACAAACTCTATCTGGTAAATCCATTGTTAAGTCCATTACCGTTAGCGATCAAAACAAAGGCGCTGGCAACCTCGCTTTAACACTCAATAGCAGCACAGGGATTAGTGAAAACCAATACCTAAAATACACACGTAATACAGACAGAATCTGGACTTGCCATTCAGATTTAGACGCCAACATCCTCCCTATCCAATGTGAAAGCCTAGCGGAGGAGGAAGAATGACATTAGAAGAAATTATTTCCAATGCCGTCAGTGAGCACGCAACCGACGTTCATATTGAACACACTCGATCTGGTATTAAAGTTTATCGTCGCTGTTATGGAATATTGCAGAAAGTATCTGACCTGCCCCTCAACAGCAACATAATTAACCGAATCAAGATCCGTGCGAATTTAGATCTATCCGAAACAAGAAGAACACAGGAAGGTCAGTTTCTATTCGAAGAGCGAACCCGAAACACCTTTGTCAGAGTAAGCGTTGTTGCCACTATAAAAGGAGAAAAAATTGCCATACGACTGCTCCCTGAAAAGAGCCGTTTAGCACTAACAAACATTGGCATACAAGCCCCTTTATTAACGACACTTCATTCCAGTCTCAACAAACCAAGTGGCTTGATTCTAGTTTGCGGGGCCACTGGTGCAGGAAAAAGCACCACACTCTACTCATGCCTCGATATGTTAAATAATGGCCATAAAACCATCTTCACCATTGAAGACCCGGTTGAATACGAAATAGAAGGTCTGTTTCAATGCGAACCGAATCAAGCCATTGGTTTGGATTCCGCCACACTTTTGAAATCTTTTTTAAGGCAGGATCCTGATATCATTATGGTGGGCGAAGTAAGAGATGCGTTAACCGCCAACCTTGCCGTCAACGCAGCACTAACAGGGCACCTTGTACTCGCGACTCTGCACACAAATTCAGCGCTTGATGCAATGCATCGCTGTCACGCTTGGCAAGTCGATTTCTTCTCCCTTGTGAGTTCATTAAAACTGATAATTCATCAAACTATGCGCTACCAATCATCGTCACAGCAACCGATCTTTCATGGATTAAAACCGTTGTGGAAAGCCTCCCTTCCAAGAGACTATGACACCCTTATAGCCACACCATCATTATGGCAAGCCTTCACTCACAGCGACGATGAGGCTCATCATGCCTTGGTATAAAATCATATACGAAAACGGAAAAGTGGATTATCGACATGAAAAATCAGAAGCAGAAGTATTGTTCGCTTCCATTAAAAATGGGCAGTGGCACATATCCATTCGCGAATGGAAACCAAAGAAATTAGACTACAAAACACTTCAAATTTTTTATGAAGAGATACAAAGCGCCTTGCGTTCTGGGTTGCAACTCAATCAAGCAGTGTCACATTTTGCATCATCGTCAAAACACCCAATCCTCGCTACAGCGAACCAAGCTATCCTAAATCAGCTTGAGCACGGCGTCATTTTTAATGATGCTTTAAGCAAACTAACCAAGACGGCCGCCACACCCTACTGCCACCTTCTAAATTCTCAAGGCACGAGAGAAGACTGTGAACAAAGCCTTAGTGTCTCTATCACCCAACTTAAAACCTTGCTTGATTGGTCTCAGCGATTACTAAAAGCCCTCATTTATCCTTTTTGTATTATTCAGATAGCAATGATGATGCAGTTGGTTAACCGCGCTTTATTCTCGGTGCCAGCCAAAAACCACACCATTGAGCTGAGCCAAGGTATTTTCATTTATGCTCTGTGCAGCGTCTTTCAGCTCTATATTATTCACAACCTTCATAAAGGCCATGCCTGCTACTGGTTAGAAAAGTACTCCGCTAATTTTCGCCTAACAAAACTGTTCTCTCTATTAAGTACCACTCGAACAACCGGCGTCACATTACAACAAGCTTTAAAAAGCATGCCCGATTATTTTCAATACAAACCGATCAAACAAGAAATTTACACAGTGTTTTACTCGCTTCGCCTTGGACAACACTATGTCGATAGTTTTCCTGAAAAATGGTTCCCAAATGAATCCGCCATTGCTCTACATTCCTCGGAGCAAGGCGGTGACATAGAAAGAGCACTTAGCTTAGCCGCTAAAGAGCATGAAAAGCATTGGCAAAGAAGCATTACTCTGATCGAAAAAATCATCCCTGCCTTGTGTCTATTGATCGCGGGAGGGTTTGTCGCTTCTGCCCTTGTTGCTTTGTATTCACCCTTGATTGAGATGCCATAGATGCTTTTAACAACATTGGAATATTTTTTATTTATGGCAACAGTATTGAGCTTGGGAAGCTTTTCAGCGGCATTCTCAACAAGATGGCCGATCAAACAAGCCTATTTATGGGAAAAGGAAGCTCACTTCGCTCTAACACTGCCTTTTAATAAACCACCTCCAGAGCAAATGCAAAACATTCGATCATGCTGTAAAAATTGCAGACAAACACTTTTGTGGTACGACCTAACCCCCTTAGTTAGCTATTTGATTTTAAAGGGAAAATGTCGACACTGCGCCTATAGGATTTCTTTTCACTACCCAGTGATTGAGCTTCTTCACCTTATTTGCTGCCTTCCCCTACTACTAACATATGAAAATGCCTATCCATTATTGTTACAAACGCTATTAATAAGCGCCTTGATCACAGCGGCCACCATCGATCGAAAACATATGCTAATTCCTGATGAGTGCAATATCGTCATTCTTTCCTGCGCGCTTTTATTTCATTTATCAACTCGAACATTAGAAAGCAGCGTAATAGGCATGCTCATGGGTTACAGCCTTATTTACTCATTACGCTGGTCTTATCAGCGCTTTAGACATAAAGAAGGCATCGGATTAGGTGATGCTAAGCTCGTCGCCGCACTGAGCGCATGGCTTGGTATTTCATACTTAGCCCCCCTGTTACTTTGTGCAAGTTTAATGGGAATCCTATACACTCTAGCCTTCAACAAAAGCGGAACTCAACACATGGCGTTTGGTCCATTTTTGATTTTTTCAGCCATGATGGTGTTTTATCTAACCCTATGACGAACCATACTCCTCCTATCATTGGCCTTGCTGGCGGTATTGGCTCTGGCAAAAGCACAATCACGAAATGCTTCAACAATTTAGGCGTTCAAAGTGTCGATGCCGACGATGTAGCAAGGCTCGTTGTACAACCAAACTCTGATTGTCTAAACAAAATTTATCAGCGCTATGGTGAAGATATATTGATGAATGACGGGTCATTGGACCGCCGAAGTCTGCGCACTATTATTTTCAATCGACCAGAAGAAAGAACCTGGCTTGAGGCGTTGACTCACCCAGCCATTAAAGAAGAGATAACGTCTCAACTAAGCAAGCTAACCTCCAAATACGCCCTACTCGTGCACCCTTTGTTATTTGAAACACATCAAAATGCAATCTGCCAACTGGTTGTCGCAATTGATGTTCCTAAGGAAATTCAGATTCAACGTGTCATAAGCAGAGACAACACGGATCAAGAGAGCGTCGAAAAAATAATATCGACTCAACTAAGCAACAGTGAACGCATTCACAGAGCAAACCTCATCTTGGAAAACACTGGCAATATTGACGAAATGAATGCTAAAGTCTTCAAATTGCACCAGAATATTTTAGAGTTAATATCATGTTGAATAGTAATACCGTAACTTTAGTGGCTTGCCCAACGTGCCAAACAAAAACAGCTTGGTCTCAAGAAAATGCAGATCGCCCCTTCTGCAGCGCTCGTTGCAAATTAATTGATTTAGGTGCTTGGGCAAGTGAGTCTTATTCCATACCTCAGCAAACCTCTGACGAGGATGAAATTTTTTCAGAAGATCTCGTAACAGATCCAAATAAATCTTTTTTATAATTGCTCGATACGGAATGTAGTTGTTTATGGCCCAGCAAGACTTCTCTAAGAAAAAAGCATTACTCATAGAAGATATGGCTGAAGCAAGAATCATGCAGCGTAAAATGCTGACCGATTTCGGCTTCACCTCCATTGATATTGCAATGAAGGCAGAAACCGCAATTGATCTTTTGAGAAGCCGCTCTTTTGATGTAATTCTATCCGATTACAACCTAGGCAACGGTAAAGATGGGCAACAGCTCTTAGAGGAAGTACGACACTCTAGACTCATACCGCACACAGCCACCTACTTAATGGTCACCGCTGAAACCTCTATAGAAATGGTCATGGGCGCCATTGAATACCAACCAGATGGCTATATTACCAAACCTTTTTCGCAGGCTGTATTACAACGACGTTTAGGTAAATTACTAGAAACAAAAGAAAGACTGTATAAAGTGAACGTTGCGCTTGATTCAAATAACTTTGAAGAAGCCATTTCTGCCGCAAAACAAGTGATGGAAAAATACCCCTCTTTAATCGGAAAATGTGAAAGGGTTATTGGAGAAAGCCTACTTGAAATCAAAGAATACAAAAAAGCCCTTTCTTTATTCAACAAAACCTTAAAAAGTCGAAAAATGCCTTGGGCTTTATTTGGCAAAGCCAAATCCTATTTTTACATGGGCGAGCTAGAAAAAGCCGAAAAAAACTTTCGTCAACTTATGCTTGATAATCGTTTTTTCGTCAGTGCCTATGACTGGCTCGCTAAAATTCAAATTGCACAAGATAAACCTGAAGAAGCCCAAGCTACGTTAGTTGAAGCCATTGGCCGATCCCCAAAAAACATTTTACGCCAAATGGAATTAGGTAAAATAAGCCTATCTATGAACGATCCGTTAACGGCAGAAATGGCTTACAGAAGAGCCGTTTTTTTGGCAAAGTACTCCTGTTACAACACGGCTGAAGTGTATTTAAAACATCTAGAATCACTTGCTAGAATTTCAGATAGCGAGTCATTACTTCCTCGTCAAAAAGATAATTTCGACAGCACGTTGAAGAAAATTCATGAATCCTTTTTTGATGATCCTGACATTAAAGCCAAAACCTACAGCTATGAAATTGATGTATATATTGCAGGAAAAGATCCATTAACAGCAAAACAGATTTTCGAAGCGTGGCTGAGTGAAGTGCAGTCTGGTGGTGCAACAGCACCAACTAAAGAACAAAGCGCACTTTATAACAAAGCGTTTGGAGGCTGAGATGAAAAAAATGAACATTAGTACCATTCTTGCAAGCGCAATACATGAAAGCAAAAATCAGGTCGGTACCTTACTTTACCAGCTACAGGGTCTAAAAGAATCGACAGGCAGCAATGACCCAAATCAAAATAAAATTGTTTTGATAGAAGAGTCTCTTAAAAAGCTGAATGACGAATGGGTAGAATATTTATACCTTTATAGGCTAGCGTCAGACGGGTATAACTTACATGTCGATACATTTTTGATTGATGAGTTTTTAGATGACCAAGTCTTTGCCTTACAACCCTCTGCTACTGCAAAAAAATTACAGCTAGACTACGCTTGTGATACCAGTCTAACAGGGACATTCGATGAACGCCTCATGACCGCTGTTGTTGGAACCGCTGTATACAATGCACTTCGTTTTGCGGAATCGAGAATCATCATTCGCGCGGAACAAGAAGAAGCATTTCTTGTGATCTCTATAGAAGACGATGGTAAAGGCTTCATGCTAGAAGACGATCAAGCAGACGATCTTTTTGAAGCCAACACAGGGCTCGGTTTATATTTTGCTGAACTGTCGGCGTCAGCTCACGTGGTAAATAATCTATCTGGCTTCATTAAAAAAGACACCTCCATCGCGCTTGGTGGAGCGAGCCTAAAAGTTTACCTGCCTCAGTCTATAAAAGACTAACACTCACCCTAGATACGCTTTAGATAGTCTGTTAGCAATTTCCCGGCTATCTCTATGTGTCGCCTTAGGAAATCAACAGCCGCTTTTTTGTTTTTTGCTTCGATAAGAGATAATAACACCTCATGCTCATCCTGACTTGTAGACCGATAAGATAACGGACCATATTGAAACCCCAGATAACGTACCGCTTGTTTATTTAATCCCTCGACTACCCTCTGTAGCGTTGGCCGATTAGCGACTTCATATAAAGTATTATGGAAATGCCAATTAAGCTCCCCTCTACACACTAAAGTTAGACTCTCTTTACCTAATTCGAAAAGATACTTTCTTGCCGCTTTAATATTATCTTCACCAATATCATCAAACGCCATCTCGAACAGTAGACACTCAAGCTCAGCTCGCATTAAAGAAAGGTCTTCGGCCTCCTTCCAATTAAGGCTCGGAATCATAACGCCCACCTTACCATGCGAAACGAGCCAACCTTCCGATTTCAATGACGATAGTGCATCTCTAATCGGTATACGACTCACGCCATACCGAACGGATAATGCAGTTTGTCGAAGCGGTACACCGCGCGGTAATTCACTGCTTAAGATATCTTCTTTAATTTTTGTAATCACGTTCACAAAATAACGCCTTTATTTGTGCTTAATTTTCGAAATCAGAAGACATATAACACCAAATAAAATCCCCCAAAAAGCAGAAGCAATCCCCACAAATGAGACACCAGAAACAGTAACCAAGAACGTAACCAATGCCGCCTCTCTATTTACATCGTCAATCATCGCGCTTTTCAAATTCATTCCAATCGTCCCTAACAAGGCAATACCTGCTAATGCAGTAATCATTGTGGTAGGAAAAACGGAAAATAACGCAACAACAGACACACCAGCCAGACCAGCAAGAACATAAAAAACACCTGCAGATAAACCCGCAATATATCGACGTTTTGGGTCTTTATGACATTCATCTCCAGAACAAATCGCCGCGGTAATCGCTGCAAGATTGAAAGCAAAACCACCTAATGGAGCCAGTACAATCGACGTAAATCCTGTCCAACTAATTAACGGAGAAACCGGCGTGTGATAACCATTACTTCGCATCACAGCAACACCAGGAATATTTTGAGAGGTCATTGTGACAATATACAAAGGAAGTCCGACTCCAATTAAGGCGCTTAGATTCCATTCAGGCCATACCCATACAAAATGCCCTAGCGTCAATGGAATAACCGCCAAAAAGCTTTCCTCAGAGCGAGCTAAAACCAATGACACGCCAGCAAGCAGAACAAATAAAACCGAATAACGAGGCACAAAGCGCTTACTCACCAAATACGTCATTAACATAACGCCAACTAAAAAAGTATCGCTCATCATGGAATCAAAAATAGACAAGCCAAACTTAAACAGAACACCTGCCAACATGGCACAGGCAATGGGCAATGGCACCAAACGCATCACTTTATCGAATAAACCAGACAAGCCAGTCAATAACGTCAGTACACCAGCAAAGACGAATACGCCGATTACTTCCGCGTAAGTAATAGAGCCCAAACTCGTTACTAATAATGCAGCACCTGGAGTAGACCAAGCCGTGATGACAGGAGCTCGATACCAAAGCGAAAGAAAAAAGCACGTACCCCCCATTCCCAGACCAAGAGCCATAATCCATGACACAATAACGTTTGAGTCTGCACCTGCAGATTGTGCCGCCTGAAAAACAATAACAACAGAGCTCGCAAAACCAATGAGTACAGCAACAAAACCAGCAACTAATGCACTTACACTCATATCACTAAAAATTTTGCCCACAAACGTACTCCTTGGAGAAAATAAAAAGAGTACTAACTATATTGCATGCAGATCATTTTTGTATACATTTTTAGTCAATAAGCTTATTGCGTGAGCATATAACCAACCAGACCAAGCACAAACCCCATAACAGCACCCATTGGCGGCGCCCAATGTTTCTTCAACACGACTTGAGGCGCAATATCCTGAAACACCGCATATAAAATCCCACCTGAAGCAAAGAGCATAATTCCGGATACGGCCGTCGGCCATTCAGACAACCAAAAATACGCAATACTTCCAGCCAATGGCCCACATAAAGCCAATAATGCGAAGCTGACAATGATTTTGGTAGCACTGTAATGCGATGCGTTTTTTAACTCTCGAAACGCATTAAAACCCTCTGGTAGATTTTGCATCGCAATCAAAGCCGCAAGCAAAAATGCATCACTGCCCCCTAGAGCAATTGCCGCGCCCAATGCCAAAGACTCAGGAATAAAGTCAGATAGCATTGCCACTAATTGACTGATGGACGTTTTGTGCTTCGATAATTGAATATCTAGTAACATGAAAGCGGCTCCGCCAGCCAGAAATAAAGCCACTGCAGACCAAGGAGCAAAACTTTCAACCCCTTTTGGAACTAACACTAAAGCAATCGCAGACAATAAAGCACCACCTCCGAAGGCCGTGATTCCATGTTTTAATTCGTTTTCTAACCAGAAGGGTTGGATTCTTTCAAGATGGGCAATTAAGGCCCCGACAGGCATAGATAAGCCAGCGAAAAGCGTTAAGAAAATAACACTATAAAAGGGGGTCATTTACGCGATACTCCATAAAATAGATCTACATTATTTACAGGGAATACTCTCATTAACACCAACAACAAGGAACACAAAAAATTAAGACACCTCCTATGAGATGCCTCAATTTAAATACGGATAAAATATATATAAAATCATTGCCCAAGATAGGCATTCAAAAAGGTCTTTGTTCGATCCTCCTTTGGCTGATTAAAAATAGCTTTTGGCTCACCCTCTTCGACAATAACGCCCTTGTCGAAAAAGGCACACCCTATCACTAATCTCTCTTGCGAAATGCATTTCATGAGTCACTAGCAACATGGTAAAACTTTCCCCTTTCACCAAGCTGCGGATGACGTCTAGAATCTCATCAACCAGTTCAGGGTCTAGCGCAGATGTAATCTCATCCAACAACAATATAGACGACTTTATTACCAATGCTCGAGCAATCCCAACACGTTGCTTTTGCCCGCCTGATAAATTATCGAGATCTCTGTCGCTAGCCATCTAGAGGCAGCACACAGAAAGTAATAAGTTTTTTCAACAGACATAAAAAAGCCCTGACAGGATAACCTATCAGGGCTTCTTAATTATAATCTTGATAACGACCTACTCTCACATGGGATCTCCCAC
>NZ_AYOZ01000020.1 GCF_000508165.1 Marinomonas profundimaris
GGTCAGACGTTTTTACGCTGACCCTTTTTTTGTGACCTTTCGATCATATCGAATGATCAATTCTGTTTAAAGGTTTTTGCTTAAAATTCGCTGTGGTTTATATTTTATGTGTTCTTAATAATTAAAAATAAACCAGTGGATTAAAAAGATTAATAGTGTCATGGGCATGTTATTCCTTCTGTTTTTTTTATTAATATTAAACCTCGGCATACGGATTTAATATTGAAAAAATTAGTCTAATTCTTGGGTGTGTCTTAATAAATTTTAAAATGATTCCATATTGATTACGCTAGAATTTGATTTGGTGTATGAAGATAATGATTTGTTTTAAATGATTTGTGACTTTTAAATCTTTTTCTAATTAATGTATTAGGGGGGTTCTTATTCGGCCTTTTTAATGCTTAATGCCTGTTGTATTAGTATTATTCGAGGCGCCAGCGGACAAAAGTCTACAATATTGATGTCGCTTTAGAAACTTGATGGATTGATTATTTATTTCATATATCGAAACCTAAAAAAATGGGCTATGTAAATTAGAACTCCACTGTTTGAAAATTATGGATTAGTGGGCCTTTGGCTATGATCCGCTTAAAATTTGATTGAAAAATATAATATTTAGAGGTATGAATTATGGCGTTATTTGAATATTTTCCAAATTATGTTTGGAATTTATCTGTTTCTATTGCGGTAGAAAGCGGAGCTAGAATTGGCGAAATTATCGATATGTGCAAACCATTGCGCGAAGCCGCAGAAAATGGTGATGACGCAGGCACTGACGAGTTTCTACTGCAGTGGGTGAAAATGGCTGACAAACTTATTGGTCTAGCGGATGAAGATGAAGCGGCAGGTTGTTATTTTTCTGCGGGTAGTAAATTAAAAAGAGCCGCTCTGTATCTCATGGTTGCTGAAAGAATGCAGGGCCAGGGCCACCCCAACCGTATGGCAACATGGAATAAGGCTCAGTCTACTTTCCGAAAAAGTATTTTACTTAGTCAGGACAATTGTGAATACGTAGAAGTTTCGCTGGAAAATAGCGGGACGATGCCTGCTTTGTATGTTCGAGCTCCTGGAGAAGGGCCTCACCCAACCGTGGTTTATTGTAACGGTTTAGATAGCTGTAAAGAGATGTTGTATTGGTCAAACCTACCGCAAGCATTGGCTAAACGAGGTATATCAACCCTTTGTGTTGATCAGCCAGGTACTGGTGAAACCTTGCGTAAGTATGGGTTGCCTGCGGTTGCTAATAGCGAAGTTTGGGCGTCGAAGGCGATTGATTGGCTAGAACAGCAAAATGATGTTGATTCAGCTCGTATAGGAATGACGGGTATATCACTGGGTGGGCATTTTGCACCGCGAGCTGTTGCTTTCGAACCTAGATTTGCTGCGGGTGCAGTGTGGGGAGCTAACCACAACTGGGCTGAAGTACAGCAAAAACGTCTAAAACGCGAGGGTGAAAACCCTGTTCCGCATTACTGGGCACATGTTATGTGGGTATTTGGCGCGACGGATATGGAAGATTTTTTTGCCAAAGCGGAAGGCATGACGCTGAATGGTGTTATGGAAAAAATAAAGGTTCCTTTCCTCGTTACTCATGGTGAAAAAGATCGTCAGATCAACCTTGATTACGCTCATCAAAGTTACGACCAGCTCGTCAACTCACCAAATCGTGAATTTAAAATCTTTACCGAACGTGAAGGTGGTGTTGAGCATGTTGGTGCAGATAATATGAGTTTTGGTTGCGATTATATTGCAGATTGGTTCGCTAAAATTTTGAGTGGAAAACAGGGGTAAAAGGGCTATGTTACGTCAATTTATTGATCTATCTATTTACCTTGAAAATGATGTTATTACTGATCCACCGTTTATGCGTCCAGAGATCACATATCAGACGCATGCGGAAACAGTCCCTGAAGCGAATCACTTTTTTCCTGGTGTAGCGGCAGATGAGTTTCCTGGTGGTCACGGGTTTGCTGCTGCTGAAACAGTAAAGCTCACGACACATAATGGCACACATTTGGACGCTCCTTGGCACTTTCATCCTACTATGAACAACGGTGAAAGGGCGATTACCATTGATGAAGTGCCATTAGATTGGTGCTTTCGTCCGGGAGTAAAACTGGATTTTCGTCATTTTGAAAACGGTTATGTAGTAACCGCAGCGGATGTCGAGGCGGAACTAAAGCGCATTGGATATGAGCTGCAACTTATGGACATCGTATTGATCAATACTGCAGCAGGAAGTGCTGTAGGAGATCCCGATTTTTGTAATATTGGTTGCGGTATGGGTTATGAAGCCACTATGTATTTATTAGAGCGCGGCGTACGAGTTACTGGTACTGATGCTTGGTCTTGGGATGCACCTTTTAGCCATACCGCTAAACGAGTTGCGGAAACTGGTGATAACTCTCTTATCTGGGAAGGGCACAAAGCGGGAAGAGACATAGGCTATTGTCATTTGGAAAAACTTCATAATCTCGAAGCTTTACCTCCTTTTGGATATACCGTGTCGTGTTTTCCTCATAAAGTGCGCGGTGGTTCCGCAGGCTGGACTCGTGCTGTTGCTATTATTGATAACTGAGTGAGCCGTTTGAGAATACAGCATTTTTTAGTAATAAAACTATGAAAAGTGCCTAAGACTCTGGGTAGGGAGTAAATACGTGTTTTGCTCCCTACTCAGGATAGAATGAAATGCGCTACTGTTTAGGCCGTGTGCATGATGAATAAAGCCTTTCTAAAGACAAACTCATTCAAATGACAGTGCTTTGCTTATTCTATATCCATGTTAATCGCTGCTTCTTTTAATGTATTTCGTAACCAAATAAGCCCTTCATCATTATTTCTGTATTGATGCCACTGTACACATTGCTTCATTGGTGGAATATCAAAAGGCAAAGGTAGTATTTTGAGTGGCCATACTTTGGCCATTTTTGTCGCTAATCTCGCGTGAATAGTGGCGATATTTTCTGAGCCTATCACCAAGGCTGGTAGAGATGCAAAGCTGAAGGTAGTGGCTATTACGTGTCGTTTAATGCCGTACTTTTGTGCAAATGAGGTTCCAAAAAAATCTTTTTTAGTTGCCTCTGGTCGCATTAGGACATGACCTGCTGCTGCGTATTTTTCTGCAGTCAGTTCTCCTAACGCAATCTTTCCATGCTTCCAGACGACACAAACAAATTCTTCTTCATAGAGTATGTCACAGGGATGTTCAGTAGACATAAAATCAGATGGAATAATAAGTAAATCGGCTTTGCCTTGTTCGAGCTGCTCATGTGGATTATTCGCTACTTGAGCTAAGAGTTGAAAGCGAGCTGTACTTTTTTGTTTGCCTACTATTTCTAACGCATGAGGTACAAGTACTGTTTGCGTGTAATCTGAGCAAAAAATGCTAAAGATCCGATCTGTTGTTTGAGGCTCAAAACTTGGTTGTACAAGTATTGTGCTTTCGATGTTGTTTAAGGCGTTACGAACACTGACTTTTAGGTTTTCGCCTAAGGGGGTAATGACCATTCTTCGACCAATTTGTGTTAGCAGGTCATCTTCAAAATAATCTCGTAATCTGGACAATGAATTGCTTAAGGCTGAGGGGCTCATGTTGAGCTTGTCTGCGCCTTTAGTGATGCTTTGTTCGGTAAGCAGCGTATCCAACGCCACCAATAGATTTAGGTCGAGTTTTTTAAATCGCATAGATATTCTCATGATTTCTTGTTTTTATGGTCTTTCGATCATATCGAATGGTTTTATCTAATAGAAGGATTTTTTCGAATGGTCGTGGTTATTTTTACAGGGTTGGTTTTTTACATAAAAATTAAATTCGTAGTTCGGGTGAATTAATTAAAATAACCAACGCGAAATGTCAATATTAATAATCAATCGTCCTTTATCGTAGATTTTCGTTTAATTTCTGTAATGATAATTTTATTGAGTTTTGTGTTTTTAATCATTCGATGGCATCGAATGATTGATTCTATTTAAAGGGTTTTTCTGAAAGGTTGTGGCGATTTATATTTGGCTTGTTCTTAAAAACATAAAAATAAAATTTGAGAGGAAGAACAAGTGAAAATAATCAACTCGACGCCATTCCGGCTAAAAGCATTGGCTATTGCCATTGTTTCTAGCACTTCTGCTGCCTATGGATTTGAAATAGGAACGGATAATTCTGATTTAAGGCTCAGTCTAGGTAATACCCTAAAATACAGTACCGCGTTCCGTACCAAGGATGCCTCTTCAGTTTTAACTGAAGGGAGTGGGGCGACTAATTATAACGATGGAGATAACAACTTTGACAAAGGTTTGGTTTCAAGTCGTTTAGATCTATTTTCCGAATTTGACCTGTCTTATAAAAATGCCGGTGTTCGTATTAGTGGTGCTGCCTGGTACGACGATATTTATCATCAAGATACAGGTAATACCAGCACAAGCTCAAACCACACCCCTGCCAGTGAGTTTTCTGACACCACCAAAAAAACCATGGGTGGAGATGCCGAAATCCTTGATGCTTTTGTTTATTCACGATTCCCTGTGATGGATGGAATGGAAGGCACCATTCGTGTTGGACGCCATAGTTTATTGTGGGGAGAAAGTTTGTTTTTTGGCGCGAACGGTATTGCTGGGGCTCAAGGGCCAGTTGATGTGGTGAAGTTGTCCTCTGTGCCTAACTCAACTTTTAAAGAAACAATGAGACCGACAGGTAAGGTTTCGATCGATATCCCAATTTCTGAAACGGCTTCACTAGGAGCTTATGTGGGTTATGAGTGGGAGAAATCTCGCTTTCTACCAGCAGGCTCTTATCTTTCTACTGGCGATACGCTAGGCGGTGAAAAACTGCTTGCTGGCCCATACACAGCAACCCATACATCTGATGATGAAGGTTCTGACTCTGGACAATACGGTCTACAACTTAAATGGAGTGACTATGACCTTGATGTGGACTTTGGTTTGTACGCAATCCGTTTTGACTCTAGCTCACCAAGTAGTATGTACACGATTTTGGATGCTTCTTTCCACCCTAGCCAATACAAATGGGCATATGCCAAAGGTATTGAAGCTTATGGCGCCAGTATGGCGAAAACCGTTGGGATTTGGAGCTTGGCCGGTGAAATTTCATATCGTGTAAATGCTCCTCTAGCGAGTGCTGCTACATCGATAACAACATCAGGTGTGCAATACGATAACGATAAAAATCCTGGTTATGCGATCGGTGAGACCGCTCATGCTCAATTCTCTTGGTTGGCGAGCTTGGGTTCGAACTTCCTATCTAAAGAGTCCAGTTTTGTTGGTGAAATTGCATGGAACACACGCGTAAAAACCACTCAAAATGAAAACAAGTTGAATCCCAATGCAGACAAATCTGCTGTTGGTATCAAAATGGTTTATTCGCCGATGTATCGACAAGCTTTTGATGGGGTTGACCTAAGTCCTTCTATTGGGATTGGCCATACTTGGGGTAAATCTTCGGCGTTAGGTTCATCGTTTGGTGTTGATGATGGCGGTGATATTAACGTCGGCCTTAATGCAGTGTATTTAAACCGTTGGAAAGCCTCATTGAGCTATATCAAATATTTAGGCGATGAAGGTCTATTCAATGACAGTTCAAATAACGCAACGTATAAGCAGTCGCAAAAAGATAGAGACTTTATCTCTGCTTCTGTAAGCACCACCTTTTAATTTTTTGGAGAATGGAAATGTATAACAATAAAAAACACTCTCTTAGTATTTTAGTTGCCTCTGCAGTACTAGGTTGTTTTTCACTGGCTTCTTTTGCTGCTGTTAGCCCAGAGCAAGCCGCTCGATTGGGTGCAGATTTAACTCCTTTTGGTGGTGAAAAAGCGGGTAACAGCGATGGCTCTATCCCTGCTTGGACCAGCGGTTTTAATGACCCAATAAAAGGTGAAATATTGGGCGGCAAGCGCCTAGATCCGTTCGCTAATGAGAAGCCTTTGTACACAGTTACTGTAGCGAATATGGATAAGTATGCTGACAAGTTAACCGATGGTGTGAAGGCGATGCTACAAAAGTATCCAGATACTTATCGCCTAGATGTTTACCCAACTCATAGAACGGCGACAGCGCCAGATTGGGTATATAACTACACCGTACAAAATGCTTTGAAGTCCAAAATGGATGGCCACAAAATCATTGGCGCTTATGCAGGTATCCCTTTTCCAATTCCTCAAAATGGTCTAGAAGCGATCAACAACCATCGTTTATCTTGGCGAGGTGTCAGCTGGGAAGCAGATATTAATCAGTATCAAATTACATCAAGTGGAAAGGTTGTTTTAACAACGGATGGACTACTAAAAAATCAAATGCCTTACTACTTTCAGGAAGGCTCCAGCGAAGAGTTTGATGGCTATTTCTGGGAAGTTAACCTTGAAAACTACGGGCCACCAATTCGTGCCGGAGAACGTATTGCTGGGAGAAACAACGTTGATGAGGACAAAACTCAATCCTATGTGTATTTAACGGGTCAGCGTCGAGTACGTAAACTACCAAATGCTTGTTGTGATACACCAACTCCTGCGACGGCTGGTTTAATGTCCTTCGATGAGTTAAGCGTGTTTTCTGGTACTACTGAGGTGTTTGATTGGAAGTTATTGGGTAAGAAAGAAATACTTGTGCCTTATAACGAAAACCGCTTCTTACAATACAGTGATGCACAAGCCATTACTGGAAATCATTTGAATCCAGATGCTGTACGTTGGGAATTACATCGCGTGTGGGTTGTTGAAGCAACGCTTGCAGAGGGCAAGCGCCATCAAGCAGTGCGCAGTAAATATTATCTAGATGAAGATACTTGGCAGGCATCTTTGGCTGACCGTTGGGACTCTAATGGTCAGTTATGGAAAACGCTATGGCAGTTTAACTACATCATGCCTGAGTTCCCAGGAACGATTCCGCAAACCTTTGGTTTCTATAACTTGTTGTCAAGTGAGGCTTATGTGGCCAATGTCATGAATGATAAGCCTTCCCAAAATAGGCCTGTAGAGCGTTTTCCTACCAGTACTTTTACTGGTCAAGGCTTAGCGCGTCAGGGCACACGATAGCTTTATTTAATACTCAGTTAATCCGATTACCTTTGTATCAAAGGGAGGGCGTAGCCTTCCCCCTTTTGGCTTCACTCGTCCTTTGATACAGGTTTTGGTTTGCTTGAGAGGGCTTTGTTTTACAAACCAAATAGTTTGTAAGCTTTCAAATAAAAGACGTTGGAGTATTTATGTTTCGCTATTTTCCCACTAATTATCCATGGGACCTTTCTATCAATCTTGCCTTGGAAATGGGCGCGCGTATTGGTGAGATTGAAGAAATGTGTGCGCCTCTTCAGGAAGCGGCAAAAGCAAAAGACGCTGCTGGTTCTAAGGCTTTTCGTGATAGCTGGGAGCGCATGGCAGATAAGTTGTGTGAATTGGCTAAAGGGGATGAAGAGCGTGGTCGTTTGATTTCTGCCGGTGACAAATATGGCCGCGCGGCGACGTATTACCTCACAGCTGAACGTTTACAGGCACATGGATCGCAAGGTCGAGAAGCCTTGTATCAGCGTTTTCAAGAAATATTTTCTTGTGGGTTAGAGCTAGCAAAAGAAAACTGTGAACGAGTTGAGATTCCATACGAAGGCAAACATCTTTCTGCCCTTTATGTGCGTGCCTCTGGCGTTGAAGGCAAGGCGCCAATATTAGTACAAGTGAATGGTTTGGATTCTACTAAGGAAATGAAGTATCGCGTTGGTTTACCTGCTTGGTTAGCTAAACGAGGCGTTTCTTCTCTTATTGTTGATCAGCCGGGCACCGGTGAGGCGCTTCGTTTACAAGGCTTTACGGCTCGTTTTGATAGCGAACATTGGGCAAGTCGTATTGTTGATTGGTTGGAAACTCGTGAAGAAATTGATGCCAAACGCATTGGCATGGAAGGCGTTTCTCTGGGTGGTTATTACTGTCCTCGTGCTGTGGCGTTTGAGCCTAGATTTGCTTGTGGTGTGGTATGGGGAGCGAATCATGATTGGCGAGATGTACAAAAACGTCGCTTAGAAAAAGAAGGCAGTTTTCCTGTTCCACATTATTGGGAGCACGTGCGCTGGGTATGGGGAGCTAAAGACATGGATGAGTTTATGGAAATCGCGGAAAAAGTTCATTTAGATGGCGTATTAGATCGCATCAAGGTGCCATTTCTTGTGACACACGGAGAAAAAGACTCTCAAATTCCGTTGAAGTGGGCTCATCGAACCTATGAGCAGTTGGTTAATAGCCCTAAAAAAGAGCTTAAGGTTTTCACAGATCGTGAAGGGGGCGTTCAGCACTCTAGTTTTGATAATTCTGCCAATGCTGGGGCTTATATCGCCGATTGGGTTGCAGAGACATTGAATGGTCGTACGGCCTAATCGTAAAGAGGTAATAAATAATGAAGATAGTCGGTTTAGAAACCATCATTTTTGGTGTTGAGGATGTTGCCTCTTGTGCAACCTTTTTAACAGATTACGGTTTGTTTCCTGTTAATGTAACTGAAACAGGCGGTCGTTTTGAAGCATTAGATGGCACCGCCGTGGTTTTGGCTCATGCCTCAGATAAAAGCATTCCTGCAAGCATTGGTAATGGCTGCATGATGCGTAAAACCGTTATGGGTGTGGCTGATACTGCAACGATTCAGGCGATTACCGAAGAGCTGAGTAAAGACCGAGAAGTTCGTCAATTAGCGGATGGCTCTATTGAGTCTACGGATGATTCCGGTTTTGTGATTGGCTTTCAGGTGACTACTCGTAAAGAGTTGAACTTGGCAGGTGAAATCTCCAATGTTCCAGGTTCTCCATTTCAACGTCCTGTTAACCATCGAGCTGTTCAACTAGAGGCGGGTCCAATTCGTCCTAGAACCTTGTCTCATATTGTGTATTTTGTACCTGACCCTGTTAAAGCTGAAGCGTTCTATGTTGAGCGTTTGGGCTTCCGCTGCACAGATAGATTTGAAGGCGCTGGTCCATTTTTACAGCCAGCAGGCACGTTAGATCACCACACACATTTCTTGATTGGTGCGCCACCGTTTATGCAAGGCGTCGAACATTTCACGTTCCATTTCGGTGGTCCTACTGAAGTGATGCAAAACGGTTATCAGTTTATAGAAAAGGGCTATCAAGCCTTTTGGGGACCGGGTCGTCATATTATGGGATCGAACTGGTTCTGGTATTTCAACAGCCCGTTTGCATGTCATATTGAAATGGATGCGGATATGGATTTGCATGATCAAAATTGGAGTCCTCGTGCGTTCCCAATGGGCGCAGATAACTCACAAGCGTTTCTTCTACGCTACCGAAGTAAATGGTCGCCAGGAAAAGATACCCCACATAATGGTGATTATGAGTAGATCAATTTAAGTAAAAAAATTAATCAAGCATTTGAAATAAATGAAGTTTTTTATGGAGAGGAGCAGTAATGATTGATTACTGCCCCATAAAAAACTAAAAGCGACGACACGTCGTTACCACGAAATAACAATAAACAAAGTGGATGGTAAAAGTATGTTGATGATAGCTGTGAGATACGGGATTTTTTGCTGTACGGATCTAAGCGAGCCTACCTTCTTGATGGGAGGTGTACAATGAGCCAACGTTTTGGGTTTAAAGGCAATCTTGCTTTGATGGTTTCCCATAGTGCCGGCATGTTAGATCTAGTCGCGCTACCTTTATGGATTGGGGTATTAGTTGCCACGTATCACTTTGATAGTCAGCAAGCGGGAGGCCTAGTTACTTTATTTTTAATTGGTGCGGTATGCTCTAGCATATTAATTGCTCCGTGTTTTAAAAAGCTAAATCGACGTATGGTCGCCAGCGTGGGTTTTTTTGCTTCAGGTTTATGTTTCTTTGCCGCTTCTCAAACCAATGACTATGTTCAATTGGCTCTTTTGCATCTTGTGGCGGGCATCAGTTCAAGCGCGGCACTAAGCATGGCGCATGGGACGTTCGCTCGAGGAGAGAATCCGCACAGATTATTCGCCATTGCCGGGCTTACCTTGGGTATTATGGCGTTCGTCTTTATGGGCGCAACTCCCAATATTACCAAGGCAGTGGGTGGACATTCATTGTTCATTATCTTTGGTGGCATTATGACGTTTGCTGCTTTTGTTTGTGCTGTGGCCTTTCCTTCTTTGATTCTAGATGAAAAAGACAGTGAGAATGCCAAACAGGTTGTAACGAAAATTCCGTCTAACGTTTGGTACGGCATTGTGGGCATTAGCTTAATGGCAGTGACTCAAGCAATGACGTTTAGCTTTATGGAACGAGTAGGCAACGATCGAGGTTTTTCCACCGATTCTGTGACGTTAGTATTAATTTTGCTTACTGTGATTAACATTGTCGCAGCGGCATTCGCTGGTATTTTTGAAAAACGCCTTTCTGCCCGTGTTGTTTTATGCACAGGTCCTGTTCTACAAATTATCTTGTCCAATATTATGATGAATGCAAGTAGCTTCGCTTTTTATGCCGCTTCAGCATCTTGTTTTGTGTCTCTGATGATATTCACTCATACCTTTGTTTTTGGCTTATTGGCTCGTTTAGACGAGTCTGGTCGAGCCCTAGCAGCAACCCCTGCGATGCTAATGATTGGAGCGGCGGTTGGCCCAATTTTAGGTGGAACCATCATTAAATTTGTTGGTTATCAAGGCATTGGTATAGCCGCTTTGGTGTTCGGTACGATTTCACTTGTGTGTTTTATACGTGTCTTTCAGCGCAGATCAGATGCTATTCAATCTGAGTCTGTGGCGTGAGGTGGATAATGTCTAACCAGAAGAAAGAGAGACCGAGCATAGCGAGTTTATTGCGTAAGCTCACTATGTTCACTTTGACAGCTTTTTTACTTTTTCGAATGGAAGGTGGGATTGCCACCGTTGCTGATGCTATTGATCGTCCAGCTATTGAGTCTAATTTGGGAGCGCATTCTGTTTTGTTGTCGGTGACATTTGTCGGTGATCATTTTGTTGCTGTTGGTGAGCGTGGTTTGATTTTGCGCTCCGATGACGATGGCAAAAGCTGGCATCAGTTGTCTTCTCCCGTCAGTGTGACTTTGACTGGAGTAAGTTTTTTTGATGATGAAAATGGCTATGCCATTGGCCACGGCGGCATTGTTTTGCGTACTACAAATAGTGGTAATGATTGGAAAGTACAGCTAAATGGTCTACAGCTAGCAGAAAAGCTACTACAACAAGCTGAAAAATCTAAAGACGAAGAATCGATTCGTCAGGCTAAATGGCTGATTGCCGACGGCCCAGACAAACCTTTTTTAGATTTGTTGGTGCTTGGACGAGATCACCTTGTGGTTGTTGGTGCTTATGGCTTTGCTTTTGAAAGTATCGATGGCGGCCAGACTTGGGCATCTTGTATGGACCGAATTGATAATCCATTTGGGTTGCACTTATACAGCATCCGTAAACAAGGTGAGCGCATACTGGTTGCAGGCGAGCAAGGTTTTGTCGCACTTTCTATGGATGATGGTCAGTCGTTCGAAACCATCGAAACGCCTTATGAAGGCAGCTTTTTTACTGCTCAGCTGCTTGAGCAAGATGGAATAGTGCTGGCTGGTTTACGGGGTAATACCCTGGTATCTGATGATAATGGTCAACACTGGAAAGATATTAAAAATCCTATTAGTTCGTCGATTATGGCCTCTTTTATTCATTCTGATGGCCAAGTAATCATGGCGAATCAAGCGGGAACTTTACTTGGTTTGAGAGAAAATCGACTCGTTCCACTTACCCGTAAGCGCCTTCCACCTTTAACCAATATTCTAGAAAAAGCGAACGGTAGTGTACTTGCTTTAAGCATCAATGGGCCTGTCTTTATTGATGTAGGAGATTTCAAATGAAACATCATACATCTACTACTACTTCACCCGAAGGTAAGTTCGACCCGAATTCTGGTTATTTTATTGAGCGGGTGTTATTCAATCATCGTTTAGTCGTTATTATCATTTGTGCTTTGGTGACGGGGTTATTAGGTTGGCAAGCAACTAAGCTAACAATCAATGCAAGTTTCGAAAAAACCTTACCAACACATCAAGTTTATATTCAAAACTATTTGAAATATGAAAAGGAGTTAACGGGTCTAGGTAATGCGTTACGAATTGCTGTTGCTAACCCTAACGGTAGTATTTATGACGCTCACTATCTAGAGTTATTGCGTCAACTTAGTGATGAAGTGTTTCTATTGCCTGGTGTAGACCGAGTGCAAATGACGTCTCTTTGGACGCCTTCAACACGATGGATTGGGGTTACTGAAGAAGGCTTAGATGGCGGTCCTGTTATTCCTGAAGGCTACGATGGCTCTCCTGCTAGTTTGCAAATATTGAAAGCTAACGTAGCGCGTTCGGGGCAAATTGGTCAATTGATCGCGGCAGATGAAGAATCCACTATTATCTACATGCCATTGCTAAATCAAGATGCCACTGGTGAAGCTTTAGATTACGCAAAATATTCCAAGGTGCTTGAAGATCTTCGAACTAAATATCAAGCTGAAGGTTTGGAAATCCATATAACCGGTTTCACCAAGGTAATGGGCGACTTAATCGATGGTGTACAGGCTGTTTTGTGGTTCTTCGCATTTGCGGTTTTGATCGCGACCATTATGGTGTTTTGGTATACCCGTTGTGTACGCTCAACCTTCTTAGTTGTATTTGCTTCTATATTAGCGGTGGTATGGCAGCTAGGTATTCTGCCCACGCTAGGTTATGTATTAGACCCGTATTCTATCCTAGTGCCTTTTCTCGTGTTCGCTATCGGCATGAGTCATGGGGCACAAAAAATGAATGGCATTATGCAAGATGTTGGCCGTGGTTTTGACAAACTGGTCGCGGCACGTTTTACCTTTAGACGTTTGTTCATGGCTGGTTTAACCGCGTTGTTGGCAGACGCCGTTGGTTTTGCTGTGCTGTTAGTGATCGATATTAAGGTGATTCAAGAGTTAGCTATTGCTGCCTCTATTGGGGTTGCTGTTCTGATCTTCACTAACCTTATTCTTTTGCCCATTATGCTGTCTTATGTTGGTGTTGGTGAAAAAGCAGCACAACGCAGCGTGGTAAACGACATTGATCAAACCAACGCGAAAAAGATGCCTGCATTATGGGTGTTCTTAGATAAGTTTACCCAGCGTAAATGGGCAACTGGCGCTTTAATAGCAGGTGCAGTGCTGGCAGTTGGGGCATTCTCGCTAAGTACCCAATTGAAGATTGGCGATCTTGATCAAGGGGCTCCTGAACTACGTCAAGACAGCCGTTACAATCAAGATATTGCCTTTATGAATCAGCACTATGGCGCTTCCAGTGATGTGGTGGCGATCATGGTAAAAACGCCTGACGGTCAATGTTCTCAATACGATACCCTGAAAAAAATAGACGCACTTGAGTGGCAATTACGTCAGCTTCCTAGCGTGGAGTCGACAAATTCTTTGGCTCTATTATCTCGTCGTGTGTTGTCTGGTTTAAATGAAGGCAATCCTAAGTGGTACGAGTTTCTACCAAACCAAAGTATGTTGAATTACATCACCGCGGGTGCGCCGCGAGGTCTGTACAACAGCAGCTGCAATCTGTTGACCGTTTATGTCTATCTACAAGATCACAAGGCAGACACCTTGAGTAACATTGTTAATCATGTGGAAGCTTTTGCTAAAGACAATAATACCGACGATGTGCAGTTTCTATTAGCTGCGGGTAGTGCAGGTATTCAAGCGGCGAGTAATATCTCCGTAAAAGCCGCTTGGTATCAAATGTTGTTCCTTGTTTATGGCGCAGTGGCTTTACTGTCTCTTATTACTTTCCGCTCTTTTAAAGCCGTTATTGTGGCGCTTCTTCCTTTGATGCTGACCTCCATTATGGTCGAAGCCTTGATGGTGCAATTAGGCATGGGCGTGAAAGTTGCCACTTTGCCAGTTATCGCTTTAGGGGTCGGTATTGGAATTGATTACGCCTTATATATCTTGTCCATTACCTTGGTTGGATTACGTCAAGGTAGCAGCTTATCTCAGTCTTACTTAAGAGCGCTTAATTTCACCGGCAAAGTCGTGATGTTAACCGGTGTGACCTTGTCTGTAGGGGTGATTACTTGGATAGCTAGCCCGATTAAGTTCCAAGCGGACATGGGGTTATTACTGGCGTTTATGTTCATTTGGAACATGTTAGGGGCGTTGATTTTATTACCTGCTCTTGCGCATTTTCTGCTTAAGCCAAAATATGCTAATAGCGAAGACTCCAAAAGTGAGGTGTTGTGATGATGTTGACTGAAAACGACGTTGTACTTTGTCACGTTGATGATCTTAAAGAAGGCGACACGAAAGGCTTTTTAGAAAATGAGGCCGGGCAGGATTTGCTATTCGTGGTGAAATTTAACGACGAATTTTATGGCTGGCGAAATGCTTGTCCTCATGTGAATAACGCACCGATGGCATGGCGTAAAGATGCTTATATGGATGCTAAAAAGCAACATGTTGCTTGTCATGCTCATGGTGCCTTATTTGAGCCTGGTTCTGGTTTGTGTATTCAGGGGCCTTGCCTTGGCAAGACGCTAGAAAAAGTACCTGTTTATGTTAATTCGATAGGCATGGTCTCAATTTTATTAACAGACATTAATTAATTCTACTAACAACAAAAATAAGGAGTCATTAAATGGCTGCAGTAAATAAAGTATTGGTCATTGGTGGTGGTTTCTCCGGTATGGCCACAGCAATTAAAATGCGCAGTCATGGCATTCAAGTTGATCTTGTTGAGATTGACCCTGAATGGTGTGAGTTGGGTGCTGGTATTAGCATTAATGGCGCGTCTATGCGTGCATTGGAAAGCCTTGGGCTTTATCAACAAGTTGTTGAGCAAGGGTGTGTGACCGATGGCGTCGCTATTCACTTAGCTCATGGCCCTTTAATTATGGAGCTGCCAACACCAAGCCCAGTTGGTTCCTCTGTGGGAGGCAGTGGCGGTATTTTTCGTCCTACTCTCGCTCGCATTATGTCTACTGCGACACTTGAGTCTGGTGTCAATGTTCGCTTGGGCTGCACCTATACAGACATTCAACAGACTGAATCTGGCGCAGTTGTGACTTTTGCAGATGGAAGTACGCACGACTATGACCTTGTTGTTGGTGCAGACGGTGTGCACTCAAAAATACGCAAAGAATTCTTCCCTGAAGTGGCTGATCCTGAATACATAGGTCAGGGCGTGTGGCGTGCGATTATGCCACGTACCGCTGAGATCAATCGCGTGACCATGTGGATGGGCGATCACCTTAAGCTTGGTGTAAACCCAGTATCTGATACTCATATGTATATGTTTATTACGGAAGATCGTCCTACGAAAGAACATATCGATAAAGAAACTTGGCCACAAATTTTCGCAGGTTTGATGGAACATTTTCCTAATCCAATTATAAAAGCCTTGATCCCACATGCATTAAAAGAAGAGGCAAACATTGACTACCGTCCGCTTGCTAATTTGCTGGTTAAAACACCTTGGAACAAAGGTCGTCTAGTGATGATTGGTGATACGGTTGCCGCGACGACTCCTCATCTTGCGTCTGGCGCAGGTATTGGTATCGAAAGCGGTATCGTATTAGCGGATGAGTTGGCGGCTAATGATGATGTTCAGGTGGCGCTTGATAAGTTTCATGACCGTCGTTGGGATCGTTGTCGCATGGTGGTCGAAAACTCCGCTCGCTTGTGCCATATCGAAATTCATGGTGGCGATAAAGGGGAACACTCAAAAATTATGGGACAGTCACTAATCGCGTTAAGTCAGCCTATTTAAAACTCCCTTGGGCAGTGTGACGCGTTTGTGTTCACTGCCATTTTTTTTTTACTTTTTGTTATGTGTTCTTTTTAACATTAGAGAGGTTACTCCATGAGTTTTCCCGATATTTACCGTGTGGTCACGGGTCATGATGAAAATGGTAACGCGATTATTTTAGAAAACGGTCCACTTAATACAGTGATGGATCTTGAAGCCGTTCCAGGTACTAAGTTTCATGAAGTATGGAATACCAGTGATACACCGGCCCCCATCACTAATGCTCAAACCGACCCAACTATAGGCCCTGTAGTTTTACCACCGATGAAAGCGGGCACCCGAATTCGCTTTGTTGATATTCCGCCTGACACTGAGGAGTTTTTGACTCAGGGGAAAGGCAAGATGAAAGATATGTTTTCAAAAGTCGGAGATGAAGATGCCTCCACAGTAAAAGGCGATTCTCCTCATCCTTTGATGCATCGCACTGAGTCCGTAGATTATGGCATTGTTATTGAAGGCGAGTTGACCTTGATTGTTGATAATGGCGAAGCCATTTTAAAGCCCGGTAGTGTCGTTATTCAGCGTGGTACTAACCATGCGTGGGCGAATCGCTCTGGAAAAATGTGCCGTATTTTATTCATCTTAATCGGCGGACAGTACGACGATCAATTGGCTAACGCCTTAACTAAATAAGGAGTCATAAAATGAAATTTGCAACCCTACCAAATGGCACCTTAGATGGTCGTCTAGTCGTTGTTTCAAAAGATTTAACCAAAGCTGTCGACGCCACAGTTATTGCGCCTAACTTATTATCAGTAGTACAAAATTGGCAAGAAAAAGCCGCCGATCTTCAGGCGTTGTACGACTTATTAAACGCAGGAAAAGTTGATGCTGCTTTTGATTTTGATCCATCTACTTGCCTTGCACCGCTACCAAGAAGTTCGCAGTGGTTAGACGGCTCTGCGTTTATCAATCATGGTAAATTGATGGAAGAAGCGTTTAATACTAAGCCTATTCCCGATTTCGACACTATTCCGGTGATGTACCAAGGCGCGAGCGATGATTTTCAAGGGCCAACTGCAGACATTCCAATGCCAAGCGAAGCGGACGGTATTGATTTTGAAGGCGAGTTTGGTGTGATTACAGGGCCAGTACCTATGGCGGCAACTCTGGACGAAGCGGCTCAGGGGATTTGTTTGTTGGTACAAATAAACGATTGGAGTCTGCGATCGTTTGGGCCTCGTGAAATGGCAACGGGATTTGGTTTTATACAAGCCAAGCCATCATCAAGTTTTGCACCGGTTGCTGTTACTCCTGATGAACTGGGTGATGCTTGGAAAAATGGACGTTTTAATTTGCATCTTAACATCACATGGAATGGTGAGCGTTTTGGTGAACCTCATGGTAGTGAAATGAATTTTTCTTTCCCTGAGTTGATTGCTCATGCGGCACGAACTCGCAAATTAAATGCAGGCTGTGTCATAGGATCGGGCACCGTTTCCAATAAATCTCGAGATGCAGGATCAGCGTGTATCGCTGAACGACGAGTGATTGAGAAAATCGATCTTGGTGAGATTAAAACTCAGTATATGCGTTTTGGTGACAGTGTCCGTATGCAGGCGAAATTTGATGATGGTCGCGATGGCCCATTTGGCGTGATCGAGCAAAAAGTCATAGCGAACAAATAAATAAGGGCTGTCAGATGCATGTATTAATTACGGGCGCAAATGGCTTTGTTGGACAAGCGCTGGCAAACTATATCCTTTCCCAAGGCTGTGTTGGAGAAAGCAAGGTCTCGCGTTTGACCTTGCTGGATCGTCAGTTTGATAAGGCTGTTGTTGGTAGCTCATCACTCGATTTGGTGGTTGAGCAACATAGCTGTGACCTTGCAGACGATCAATGGCTGAAAGACACACTGGGGCGTTTCTCTATGGATGTTATTTACCATCTGGCCAGTATTCCCGGTGGCATGGCGGAAAAAAATGATCAGCTCGGCCGCAGTGTGAATATTGATGCCACGATGGCCTTACTGGATATCTGCAAAACTCAAACGGAATCGATAGGGCACAAACCTGTATTGGTTTTCGCTAGTAGCATTGCGGTCTTTGGCATCATGCCAGATTTGGTCAACGATGATACTCCGCTGAAACCTCAGATGAGTTATGGCGCCCATAAAATCGTTGGTGAGGTGATGATTAATGACTTTAGTCGCCGTGGCTGGGTCGATGGTCGCTCATTGCGTTTACCCGGTGTGCTGGCTCGTCCGCCAGCAGAAACGGGTCAACTTTCGGCTTTTTTAAGCGATATTATTCGTGAGTTATCCCTAGGTCATACTTTCGTTTGCCCTATGTCAGCACAAGCAAAAACATGGGCATCGTCTTTACCAAACATTATTGAAAACCTTATGCATGGCGCAGCGGTAGAAGAAAGCAAACTAAAGGCGACTAGAACCTTTACCTTGCCCACTCTCTGTTTCAGCATGGCAGAAATGGTCGATGCTATTGGCACTGTTTACCAGCAGAACGTGAAAGAACTTGTTAGCTATGAACCAAATCCTATGATTGAAAACTTGTTTGGGCGCTTTCCACCGCTAGAAACCCCTTTTGCCGATGAAGTAGGATTTAAGCATGATGGTGATTTGAATAAGCTAGTAGAGCGGGCAGTATTATAATAAATACGAAAACGCTATTTTTTCAGCAAGATAAAGAAGGCTTTATTATAAAACGAACC
>NZ_AYOZ01000021.1 GCF_000508165.1 Marinomonas profundimaris
TGAATTTGCTCATTGAGTAGCGGTCTAGACCATCAAAAAATCAATAAGTTACCGAAAAGAAACCGTTCAAAAATGCCTGTTTGCCCACCAAACTGCCCACCACTTGCCTGTGGCTTTTACTAAATCTTAGTGGTTAGCAATGGAAAAACAGTGCCGTTTTTTTGCTGCTGTTAGAGCTAAAACATAGCAGTTTTGAAGGGCTTTATCGAGTAATTTTTTCAACACTTCACTTTATAACGGATACAATGATATCCACTTTCTGTTTTATTTTGCTATTATGGATATAACTGTATCTATTTGGTCTTTGCGGATGAATTTTACCTTACTTGATGATACCGATGTAAGCCAAGCCTATGCGGCTTATTTACGTGAGTTACGAAAGCAGGCAAAGCTGTCACGAGCGGCGCTTGCTGAGCGAAGCTGCGTACCTGCGGCCACCATTAAGAAATTTGAGCTGACCGGGCAAATTTCATTTCGCCAATTGCTGTTGCTATGGCAGACCCTTGATTCGCTAGAGAGGCTCTATCAACTCACACAACCTAGCAAAGAACGGGTCACTATGCCCTCTAGTATTGATGAGGTGCTAAAAGATGAGTTTTAAACCCATTCAAAAACTCGCCGTGACTCGCACCTTAAGTTCAGGTGAGCAGGTTGCAGTAGGGGTCTTGGCGCAGAATCGGCAAGGCGTTTTTTTCCAGTATGCAGACAGCTATTTGCAGCAGTTTGGCAACTTATCACCTTTTACCTTGCATGCGAACGCGCAAGTTCAAGTCGCTCCTAAAGCGCCGCACCAAGGTGTACATGGCGTATTTGGAGATTGTTTACCCGATGGCTGGGGCATGCTGTTACAAGATCGTATTTTCCGGCAAAAGGGCATCCTACCTAATCAATTAACGGCGATGGATAGACTGGCCTTTGTCGGTGATAAAGGCATGGGAGCATTGTCTTTTTCTCCGGTGTCTGAGTTTTCAGCCACCACGCACGCGGATATTGATTTAGCGACGTTAGGCTTAGAAGCACAAACGCTGTTCGATGCTTCAATGTCAGATTATATGGATGATAATCACGATGAGTTAGATGGGCATACTCAACAGGTGTTGGCCGCATTAGTCGCCGGAGGTAGTTCGGGTGGGGCAAGGCCTAAGGCACAAATTTATATGCCTGCTGGGGAAACTCAGTATTGTCGAACCTTCGCTCAGCTTGGAGATGAGGCTTGGCTGATTAAATTTACTTCTAAAAATCTCGCGCTCGGGCATGAAGAAGGTTTGTGCGAGGCAGTTTATTTACAAATGGCAGAACTTGCTAAGTGTCAACCGCCGCAATGGCAACTCATTGAAGCACCACCTACAAGCGGTGCGTCTGCTTGGTTGGCGCTTAAGCGTTTTGATTATGTCACTGAACAGGCCGACTTAGGCAGAAAGCGCAGTGCAGGTCGATTGCATATGCACAGCGCTTGCGGGCTGCTGGATGCAGACTTTCGAACGCCAAGTTTAGATTACATTGATTTAATTAAAGCCAGCCGTCAGTTGTGTAAATCGCCAGCGGCTGGACAGCTGCAATTTCGCCGCGCCATTTTTAATCTGCTGTCGTCTAATCAAGACGACCACAGTAAAAACTGGGCGTTTTTGCAAGCGGATGACGGTCAATGGGATCCTGCCCCTTTTTACGATGTTACCTACAGCCCGCATCCATTCAACGAACACGCCACTGCTTTCGGCGGTTATGGCAAAGCGCCATCGCTTAAGGTGATGCAAAAACTTGCTACTAGTGCTGGCTTTGCGAATTGGAATGATGCAAAGCAAGTTATTGAAGAAGTCGCAGAAGCCATCAGCCAATTTACGTATCTTGCCAAGCAACAAGGGATCAGTAAAACAACAGTGTCTGCGATTGCTAAGACATTGGATCAGCGCAAACAGGAAAATGCCGCGCTTTTTCAATGAAAGTAAAACAAACTTTTCAATTCACAATAAATACAAGGTCTACAGATTGTTACCCATAAAGTCACTTTGTGTAGACCTCCAACCTCTGCATTCCCCCGTTCGGTAAAACGCATAGAGGACTCAACTTGCATTGCACACTTTTACGCGCAGAAAAGTGCGGAATTTTACATTTTTATGCGCATAAAAGTGTAAACGGGTTCTGATTGAGTATAAATCAGCCCCTTAATAGCTATCTTTCTTCTCTGAAGCTGACCTTGCTGGCCAAGTTTTAGTCATGTGGATATGGGCTACTGCTGCACTTATTTTTTATTCAGCAATTGGATGTCTTGCAGCTTTCTTCCCAGCTCGTCATCACGGGCAACCTTGGTTAGGTCGTCTAACAAGCCTAGGACTGCCAAAACCTTAACGTAGTGACCAAGTGAAACGGAAGGATCACCTTTTGATATTTTACGTAGTGTTGGCTTAGAAATCCCTGTCCTACTATGCATCATTTCTTGAGTAATGCCGCGTCTCTTCATCGCCAATGTTAAGTTTTCTCCCAAGATGTTTAACATCTTCCTTTGTCTAGGGAATATGACCGCAGTGCGTTTTGATTTTGGCTCGACAGTATCCATAGTGAAACTATATTTTCTTAAATATTAATTTAGTGAAATTATAGTTTCACTTTTATCTTCAAGTTGTAAAGAAATAAATTGCCAATCTCTCGAAGTAAAGTGAGCCAAGATCTGAGCTGGTCATGTCGATTTTTTACTGTTTTTTCGACATGTCTTTCTTGTGTGTCGATACACTCGACATATAAACACTCCATCCATACGACTCACCAAAACCGAGTTTTGAGTAGGAAACTTCAAAGCAGTACGCCATCCCTTGGGCTTTTGGGGCAGTTTGGGCAAAGCCTTAGTTCACGCCACTTAGGCACACACTAACCCTGCCCACAGAGCATTTATTGTTTTGGGCACTATCTACAAACTGGGGCAGCTCGCTACCTGCACCCTCAGAAAGCTGCACGATCTGGGCATTTATCTGCCTACTGCGTCCGTTTAGTACTGGCAAACTCCTAACTGAACTTAACAGATCAGTGAGGAAGCAAACGATGAACCCAACCACACAGTCACCCACAAACTCAGTACACCCAGCGCGTCAGCAGCGGATTTTGCGCTTGCCCGAGGTAAAGGCCAAAACAGGCTTTGGCCGCAGTACCATTTATGCCCTGATGGCCAGCGGTGAATTTCCACGTTCCATTCGTATTGGTGCGCGTGCCGTGGGCTGGTTAGAAAGCGATATCGACCAGTGGATTGAAACTCGCCGTATCGGTGCTGCTTATGGCCGCGGATAAACCATCAGCATCAAACCAATTATCTGCCAGTGATATGCCTAGCAACGCACCAACATTACCGGCTGGTTTTGCCTATAACGCGCAAAACTGGCTGGTGATGCAACCGGCTGGGCAAGATAGCCCAGTCAAAATTTGTTCTTGGCTGCAAGTAGCTGCTCGTACTCGCGATCCGCAAGGGGACAACTACGGCTATTTATTGCACTGGTTAGACGATGACAATCGCCATCGCTACTGGGCTATGCCCGCAGAACTATTGGCCGGAGACGGCAGCGAGTACCGCCGAATCCTACTCAGCCGAGGCATGCGCCTAAGCAACAGTGTCAAAGCGCGGCAGTTGCTCTCGCTGTTTATTCAACAAATGGGCGAGCTGGCCACGCAAAAGGCCATTAGCGTGAACTGTATTGGCTGGCATCACCACGCTTATGTGCATCCGCGCCTCACCTTTTACCCAAGCGAACACAGCAACAACCCGCGCATGGTGCTGCAAACCATGCACCCGATAGAAGGCTTTATTCAACAAGGTAGTAGCGACACTTGGCGGCAGCACGTTGGCCGTTATTGTCTGGATAACCCGCTATTAATCGTTGGTGTCTGCGCTGCACTGGCTGCGCCTTTGTTGCACTTGTGTGGGGTGGATGGTTTTGGTTTACACCTCTACGGTGCCAGCAGTACAGGTAAAACCGCGGCGCTGTATCCGGCATTATCGGTGTGGGGCGAACCTAATCAGCTGCGCCACAGTTGGCGTGCCACGGCCAACGGTTTAGAAGGCACAGCATTAGCGCATAACGATGCCTTGCTGGCGCTCGATGAAATGGGCGAAGTTGACCCAAAAGAGGCAGGTGATGTCGCTTACATGCTTGCCAATGGCCAAGGTAAAACCCGTGCAGGCAAATACGGTGAAATGCGTTTACCCGCGTGTTGGCGTTTGGTGTTTTTATCCACTGGCGAAGTGACGCTCGAAAGCCACCTTGCCAGTATCGGCAAGCGCGTGAAAGCGGGGCAGCAAGTGCGCGTGATTGATCTCAGTGCCGATGCCGGAGCGCAAATGGGCGTGTTTAACCATAGCCATGGTATGAACGCCGCCGATTTAGCCGATCACCTAAAACAACAAAGTCGCCAACATTACGGCAGCTTGGCCTTGGAGTGGCTACGGTATTTAACGCAGAACAGCTTACAGGTACGACCCGTTTTCCAAAACGTACGCCAACATTTTTTAGCCAGCTTACCCACTGAGGCTGACGGCCAAGTGCGCCGGGTAGCCGAAAAATTTGCCTTACTGGCCAGCGCGGGCCTGTTAGCCATTCAAGCCAAAGTACTTGATTGGCCAACTCAAAGTGTCGAAGCTGCCTGTTTAAGCCAGCTAAACCAATGGATACTTGCCCGCGGTGGTGTGGCCGCCAATGAAGACCAACAAGCCATCCGCCAAGTACGCAGCTTTATTGAGCAACATGGCGAAAGCCGCTTTACGCTTAAACAAACCGGTTACAGCAGTCAAGTACGCCAACGCGCGGGTTGGCTTGATACTTCTGGCCCACAAACCCTCTACCTGTTTTACCCAACCGGCTGGCGTGAAGCCACCGAAGGCCTCAGCCCAGATCGTGCCGCCAAAGCACTAATGGCCGCAGGCTACCTAATCCCCGATGGCAACCGGCCGCAGCGCAAAGTCAGCCTGCCCGACAACACCCGCCCACGTATGTACTGCGTGAAAGGCAGCATCTTGGATGACTAAAAAGGCGATTAATCCTGTGTAGGCTTGTCGCCTTGCAGTGCACCGCCAGTCAACCTAAGGGCTGGGCGAGGTATAAAGTCCAATGCAGACAATACTGTTAGAGGCATTCCCGTGAACCGCCAGTGCACCAACAACCAGAACGGAACGAATAACAAATACGCTCAATTATTTGGTTTTAACTCAAATAAGTTGAGAATAACCATAATCGTGGTAGGGTAAGCAACAGTGATAAAGCCCCAAGTTTATGGTTAAGAAAACACTGTGGAGAGAGCATGATCCGCTGCCACCTAGCCCGATTAATGGGTGAGAGAAAAATGCGCATTAGCGACGTGATGCGAGAAACCGGCCTAAGCCGTACCACCGTCACGCTACTGTACAAAGAAACCGCGCTCAAGGTGGACTTAGAGGCGCTCGATAAGCTGTGCGAGTTATTTAACTGCCCTCTGAGCGATTTGCTTGAGCAGGTTTCTAATTAAAACGATTACAAGGAATGTTATGGCCTTCAATACCAAAAAATTTAATGAGGATAGCCGAGTAAAAATCCCTGCAATTCTTCATTTAATGCGTCTAGGTTATAAGTACCTATCACTTAAAGGGCAAAGCTGGGATCTCGACACCAATATCTTCCCTGACGTATTCAAAACCGCTATCAGCAAAATTAACCCTGGTATTGAAGTTGCTGAAGCCGGTCGTTTGCTAGAAGATGTTAAACTACTGCTCGATAACGAAGACTTAGGCAAAGCCTTCTTTGAGCGCCTGTCAGAGCGTTCAAACACCAAGCTGATCGACTTTGAGAATTTCAATAACAATACCTTCCATGTTGTTACCGAGCTAACGTGTCAAAACGGCGATGAAGAATTCCGCCCAGATATCACTTTGCTTATCAATGGTATGCCGTTAGTGTTTATCGAGGTGAAAAAGCCCAATAACCGCGAAGGCATTCTGGCCGAGCGTGACCGCATTAACAAACGCTTTCAAAACCCTAAGTTCAAGCGTTTTGCCAACATCACCCAGTTTATGATTTTCTCCAATAACATGGAGTACGACGACGGCGATCCTGAACCCGTGCAAGGCGCTTTTTATGCCAGCAGTTCTTACCATAAGCCGGTATTTAACTATTTCCGCGAAGAAGAAATCTTAAACTTAACCGCCTTGTTGAAGCCGGTATTGGATGATGACGAGCTAAAAGTCTTAAAAGACAATAACCTTGAGGTAATCCGCAGTAACCCAGAGTTCCAGACCAACAAGCAGCCCGAGCGCCCAACCAACCGTATTTGTACCTCTTTACTCAGTCGTGAGCGCTTAGCCTTTATTTTGCGTTACGCCTTGGCGTATGTATCCGAGTCAGACGGACTACAAAAACACATCATGCGTTACCCGCAGTTGTTTGCCACCAAAGCCATTGAACGCAAGCTCAGCGAAGGCGTGAAAAAAGGCATTATTTGGCACACACAGGGCAGTGGTAAAACTGCCCTAACGTTTTATAACGTGCGCTTTTTAACCGACTACTTTCAACAGCAGCAGGTCATCCCTAAGTTTTACTTTATCGTTGACCGCCTAGACCTACTGCAACAAGCGCAACGCGAATTTACCGCCCGTGGTTTAACCGTGCACACCATCAACTCACGGGATGCCTTTACCCGTGACATTAAAGCCACGCAGGTGATCCATAACCATTCTGGCAAGCCAGAAATTACCGTGGTAAACATTCAAAAATTTCAAGACGACCCAGATGTAGTCAGCACCAAAGACTACAACGTCACGATACAACGCGTGTACTTTTTAGACGAAGTACACCGCAGCTATAATCCCAAGGGCAGTTTTTTGGCCAACTTGAGTCAGTCAGACAGCAACGCCATAAAAATAGGCTTAACCGGTACGCCGCTATTGGGGGATGACTACAACTCACGCGCCTTGTTTGGTGATTACATTCACAAGTACTACTACAACGCGTCCATTGCCGACGGCTACACCTTGCGGCTCATTCGTGAGGAGATCAGCACACAATACAAAATTGAACTGCAAAAAGCCCTCGAAGAAGCCGAAGTGAAAATGGGCGATGTGGATCGCAAGCTGATTTACGCCCACCCAAGCTTTGTTGAGCCCATGCTGACTTACATCGTAAACGACTTTGAAAAAAGCCGTGGCGCATTAAACGATACAACCATTGGTGGCATGGTCATTTGCGACAGCTCAGATCAAGCCAAGCAGATGTTTGACATTTTTAATGGCGTTTATGCTGAAACGCCTATACTGCCGCAAACACCCAATTCAAATAGCCAGCTACTCGAAGTCGCTGAGCCTGCGCCAACCAGTTATGCCGAGTCGGTTAAACAAGCACAAAAGGTAAAAAACGCCGCCCTAATCCTGCACGACATCGGCACCAAAGAAGAACGCAAAAACTGGGTAGAAGACTTCAAAGCAGGCAAAATCGACTTTTTGTTTGTGTACAACATGCTACTCACCGGTTTTGACGCCAAGCGCCTGAAAAAGCTTTACCTTGGTCGGGTGATCCGCAAGCACAACTTGCTGCAAGCGCTCACGCGAGTGAACCGTACTTACAAAGATTTCCGCTACGGCTATGTGGTGGATTTTGCCGACATTCGTAAAGAGTTCGATGCCACCAATAAAGCCTATTTCGACGAATTACAGTCAGAATTAGGCGATGAGATGGAACACTACTCACACCTGTTTAAATCTCAGGAAGAAATCAAGCAAGAAATCGAACACATTAAAGACGTGCTGTTCCGTTTTGATACCGACAACATGGAAGAGTTCTGTAATCAAATCAGCCAAATTCAAGACCGCGACACCGTACTGGCGCTCAAAAAAGCCTTAGCCGATGCTCGCAGCTTGTATAACTTGATCCGTTTGCAAGGCGAGTATGATTTTCTCGATGAACTGGATTTTGCCAAGCTCAATGTGCTGTATCGTGAAACCAGTAATCACTTGGACTTACTCAATCTTAAAAACGACTTAGAAAGCGGTGAAGACACCACTAACTTGCTCAACCGCGCCTTAGAAGACGTGATTTTCAAGTTTGTAAAAATCGGCGAAGAAGAGCTGGTATTGGCTGACAAACTGAAAAACACCCTGCGCCAAACCCGCGAAGCACTGGCCAGCAACTTTGACCAGCAAGACCCACAGTTCATCAGCTTAAAAGAAGAGCTAGAGCGTCTGTTTAAGAAGAAAAACTTAAGCGAAGTAACTCAAGATGAAATGGTTGCCAACATCGACGCGCTGAATAAAATTCACGACCGCGTCAAAGAGCTGAACCGCCAAAACAACCAACTGCGGCAAAAGTACTTAGGCGATGCCAAGTACACCCGTATTCATAAGCGCTTACAAGAGCGCCAGCAAAGCCAAAGCGATATTAGCGAGTCAGAGCGTAAAATTTTCGAGGCATTAGCAGGCGTAAAACAAGACGCCGACGAGCAAGTGCTCAACAACAGCCAAGTGCTCGACAACGAAAGCTACTTCGAACGGCAAATGATGCCGCTGGTCATAGCGCGCTTTATGAAAGAACAGCAAATCAAACTCAACGCCGACGCCTCGCGATACATTAACCACCTTGTCGTCGCAGAATATTTAAAAGAATTTAATACCGGCAGCCAAGCGTGGTAATGCGGGCAAAACTGATTAGGAAGTAAACACCAAATGGTTGAATTAGAATTTCAGCAAAAAACCAAAACCCTGATTGATAGCTTAAAAAGCATCTGTGCTAACTATGGGTTAGGTAACGACGGTAACGAATTTAAAATCATTACCCAAACCTTTTTGTACAAGTTTTTAAACGACAAATTCGCCTTTGAAGCGAAAAAACTCGACGACACCATCGCCAAAGCCGATAAGTGGGAAGAAGCGCTGGTAGCCATGAGTGAAGACGATCTCGACATGCTGCAACTGCAAATGGGCGGCGACACCGCGCGGCTAAAACCGCAGCACTTTATCAGCTACCTGTTTAGCCAACAAAACGCGCCGGACTTTGCCAAACTGTTTGACGATACCCTAATCGACATTGCCATCAGCAATAACGATGTATTCGCGGTAAAAACCGATGGCGGCGCAAAAGTGGTGCTGTTTGACCGCATCAGCCAATACATTGCCGACGATTCAAAACGCGATGCCTTCTGCCGCGCCATTATCAATAAACTGGTTGAGTTCAGCTTTGAGCGTATCTTCACGCAAAAATTCGACTTCTACGCCACCATCTTTGAATACCTGATCAAAGACTACAACAGCAATTCCGGCGGCAAATACGCCGAGTATTTTACCCCTCATGCGGTAGCACGCATTATGGCGGAAATTTTAGTGCCACAAGATCAGCGCGGCACAGTACGCAATGTGAGTTGTTACGACCCATCGGCGGGTTCGGGTACGTTGCTTATGAACGTGGCGCACGCCATTGGTGAAAACCGCTGTAGTATTTACACCCAGGATATTTCACAAAAATCATCCAACTTACTGCGTTTAAACCTGATCTTAAACAACTTGGTGCACTCAATCCCGAATGTGATCCAAGGTAATACCGTGCTTCATCCTTATCATAAGGATGGCAAAGAGTTAAAGCGCTTCGATTATATCGTCTCTAACCCACCGTTTAAGCTGGATTTTAGCGACTTTAGAGATGAGCTAGACAGCAAAGAGAACAAAGAACGCTTCTTTGCCGGTATTCCTAAAGCACCGGCGAAAGCAAAAGACAAAATGGCGATTTATTCGCTGTTTTTACAGCACATCATTGCCTCACTCAAACCAAACGGCAAAGCAGCAGTCGTGGTGCCTACGGGTTTTATCACCGCACAATCGGGTATCGACAAAAAAATCCGTGAGCATTTGGTAAAAAACAAAATGCTGGCGGGTGTCGTCTCCATGCCATCCAATATCTTCGCTACCACAGGCACTAACGTATCCATTCTGTTTATCGACGCCAGCAACGATGGCGATGTGGTACTGGTAGATGCCTCAAACTTGGGTGAAAAAGTCAAAGACGGCAAAAACCAAAAAACCGTATTAACCGCCGATGAAGAACAGCAAATTATTGATGTGTTTAACGCCAAAGAAGCGGTAGAAGACTTTTCCGTTGCGGTGAGTTATGACGACATAGAGGCCAAAAATTACTCATTAAGTGCAGGTCAATACTTTGATGTCAAAATCGAATATGTCGATATCACCCCAGAACAGTTTGCCGAGAAAATGCAGGGCTTTACCAACAATTTGGATAGCCTATTTAGTCAATCTCGTGAACTGGAAACGGAGATCAAAAAACAGTTGGCAGGGTTGAAGTATGAAGCCTAACTATATTACAACGATTGGCGGTATCGCCGATGTTTATGATGGACCGCATGCTACTCCAAAGAAGTTGGAAAAAGGGCCATACTTTCTAAGCATATCGAGCTTAGAGAAAGGCCGGTTAGACTTAAACAAATCGGCGTTCTTAAGCGAAGCTGATTTTAAAAAGTGGACAAAAAGAGTCACTCCTAAAGAAGGTGATCTTCTTTTTTCTTATGAAACTCGTCTTGGTGAGGCAGCCCTTATGCCTTCTGGCATCAGAGCCTGTTTAGGAAGACGGATGGGCTTACTTCGGCTCAATAGAGAAAAAGTTACGCCGGAATACGTACTTTACGCATATCTATCACCTGCTTTCCAACAAACGATCAAAGCAAATACTATAACTGGCGCCACTGTAGATCGTATCGCGTTGAACGAGCTTCCAAGCTTTCCAATACGCATACCTCCTATCGAGGAGCAGAAAAAAGTCGCGAAGCTATTAAGCGAGATTGACAAAAAAATCGAACTCAATAACCGCATCAATGCCGAGCTGGAAGCCATGGCCAAAACCCTGTACGACTATTGGTTTGTACAGTTCGACTTCCCTGACGACTCACCACAAGGCCAAGGCAAACCCTACAAAACCTCCGGTGGAAAAATGGTCTTTAACCCAACTCTTAAGCGAGAAATACCGGAGGGGTGGAGCGACAAAACGCTATCTGAAATAGCGAACATCACTATGGGTCAATCCCCAGAGGGGAGTTCGTATAATGATGAAGGCGTTGGAACCATTTTTTATCAAGGTTCTACAGACTTTGGTTGGTTGTTTCCTACCACACGCCAGTACACGACAGCGCCTAGCCGCATGGCAAAGAAAGGCGACATATTATTAAGCGTTCGTGCACCAGTAGGTGATATGAATATTGCTAATACCGACTGCTGTATTGGTCGAGGTTTAGCAGCATTAAATAGCAAAACTGGCTCTGACGGTTTTCTGTTTTATGTGATGAAGTATTTCAAACAGATTTTTGACCGTCGAAACTCCGAAGGTACAACCTTTGGCTCTATCACAAAAAACGATTTGCATTCGCTGACACTTGCTTATCCAACTTCGGATTTGCTCAAAAAGTATGATGAGATCGTTACGAATTACAACAAAATGATATTTGAGCGAAGCCTCGAAAATAGAGAGCTAATAGCTCTCCGCGACTGGCTTCTCCCCATGCTAATGAATGGCCAAGTGACTGTGGAATAAAAGGAATTATTATGATTAGGGCTGAATATCAACGCTTTATGCAAACACTACACGGTCAAAATACAACGGACTCTGTGCGAAAGTTAGCCAATATAGTTTCAGCCCATTTTGATGAGTTATTACCTTTAACTACTCACCAGGGGCAACGTATTAGAAAGGTGGTTGAGCTGTGCCAAACCTATTGGGGCAGCACGGCAACCAGCATTCCTCCACTCGTAGAGCAAGAAGTAACACAGGAAGTGCCAATATCGCGGTTAAAATCTTTGGCTGTAGGGCCATTTAGAGGGTTTGCGCGGCAGGAAGTATTTGATCTTAATAGCCGATTGGTATTGATTTATGGTCCAAATGGAACGGGGAAATCAAGTTTTTGTGAAGCCCTGGAATTCACGCTATTAGGTAATGTTGCCGAAGCAGACAGTAAACGATTTCGTGATCAAAACGAATATCTGAGAAATGCATTTGTAAATCAGTTGGTAGCCCCTTCATTAGTGGCGTGTGATGAGCGAGGAAACGATATTGCTATCGTTCCGAATGAGTCAGCCTTTCGTTTTTGTTTTGTTGAAAAGAACCGTATTGATAGCTTTTCCCGGATTGCTGCACAAGCACCAGCGAAGCAAACCGAGCTAATCGCAACACTATTTGGTCTAGAAGCATTTACCGAATTTGTCCGTAATTTCACGTCAGAAATTGGTACTCAATACATCGATTTGCAAGGCAACCTTGCATTGCGTCTAGCTCAAAAGCAGCAAAGTTTGCAAGGGGCGCATCAGCAGATACAAGCAAACGTCACCGAACTACAAAGAATAGCAACGGAAGAGTCGGCGCTAACCAACAGCTATAGACCTGGTATTAGCTTTGAACAATTGATCGTAGAACTGAACGGCAATGGTCAAGCTGCTGGGCGCATTGCACAGTTGGAGACTGAGTTACAGCAGCCACCTCCGCCTAAAAGTAATCTCAGTGTTGCGACGTTTGAGGCGCTGGGTGGTGAAGCTACAACGTTAATCACTGAATTAAGGCAAAGCCAACAGCAACTAGCAGGCGCGAGCCAACAAGTGTCATTTAAGCAGCTTTATGAAGCTGTGGCGAAGGTGCAACAAAGCAGCCCCGGTGCGTGTCCGGCATGCAAGACGCCGTTGCAACACGTTCAGGTAAATCCGTACATGAATGCAGGGCAAGAATTAACCAAATTGCAGCAGTTAGGTGAACTTCAGCAAAAAATAGTTCAACTTGAACAAAAAGCATTGCAGGCAATATTCAAGGTTGGGCAATCGCTGAACACCTGTTTGCGATTCTTCTCGCAGAATAACCCATTAAAACCTTTTGAACTTGGGAACATACAGCCTGGGTTACAGTGGTGGGATTCACTATTCGGTCCGTTGCCAGATACTTTTACGGGATGGCAGCACTTAATCAGTCAAATCCAGCAACTTGAGAAAAATGATAAGCAAGCGGAAGAAGTCATTCGAAATAGGGAAAATCAACAGGCCGAGCTAAAGCTCCTTCGCGATATCGCACAACAAATAACAGTATTGGCAACTCAGAAGCAAACAGCCTTGGGTAATCAAGCTAACGCTCAGAGACTGATTGATAATTTTCAAAATGAAAATGCTCAACTCATAGCCAACGTCGAAGCTGAAAAGCCTGTCATTGCACGGAATCAAGAAATAGTCGCTGCATACGCAATATTTGTTAAAAAGCTAACAGACTACAGTAACAGGTTGCCTGCACATTTAGTGGCTGACCTAGGCGAATTGGTCGTTGAATTGTATAACGCGTTCAATCGAAATGATGCTCGAGCTGAATTATTGGCAGGCGTGAAACTGCCTTTAGCACCAAACCAACGAATGCGAATAGCCTTTCAGAATAATCCTGAACCGTTATTTGATGCGTTGCATATCCTAAGTGAAGGGCACGTTCGTTGTCTGGGCCTAGCCATATTGCTTGCGAAGAATTTGAAAGAGCAAGCTCCAGTTTTAATCTTTGATGACCCAGTTAATGCGATTGACGACGACCACCGCGAGTCTATTAGACGAACACTCTTTGAAGACGAATATTTCTCCAAAAAACAGATAATTTTGACTTGCCATGGAGAGGAATTCTTCAAGGATATACAGAATTTGCTGCCTGCTGAGGAGACCCGTAACGCAAGGCTCCTAAGCTTCCTACCTCGGTTAGGTGAGCAGCATGTCCGTGTTGATTTCAATTGTGCTCCGAGGAATTATATTTTGGCCGCGCGTAATCACATGAATAGAAACGAAGTAAGGGATGCTTTGGCAAAGTCACGACAAGGATTGGAGGCACTTACAAAAGGAAAAGTTTGGAGATATGTGAGTAAATTCGGTGACGGACACTTAAGTTTGAAATTTCGTTCGGCATCTTCGCCAATTGAGTTAAGGGGTTTAGCCGAGCAATTGCGCAGCAAGATTGCCAAAGCTAACTTTTCCGACCCAAATAAAGCCTGTGTTTATGATCCAATTGACCAGCTTTTAAATCGTAGTGGTGACTCTCGAGAATGGCGATATTTAAACAAAGGAACACATGAAGAGAATGATCGTGGCGAGTTTGACCGCCAAACGGTTGAATTAATTATTATGTCACTTGAACAAATCGATGTGGCGCTGCAATAGCATTTTAGAATAGGAATAGTTGTAAGATGGCTAAAGACCTAACCGCATCATCACATGACCGCCAAAATATCCTTAACAACCGCTACGCCCTGCAACAAGCCGAGCAGCACTTGGGCTTGGGCGGTGTGATCTTTGAAGGTGAGACAGTATTTACCAAAGCGCAGGTAGTTGCCTTGTATGAGGTAAGCGAGAGTACCATTGAGAAGTACCTTGTTAGCCATGCTGACGAGTTGAAAGTTAATGGTTACACCTTGCTTCGAGGGAAAAAGCTTAAAGAATTCAAAGAGTCACTCGATGGTACCGTAATCAATTACGGTACCAAAACGAGTGTGTTGGGTGTGTTCAGTTTTCGTGCAGTTCTTAATATCGGCATGCTCCTAACTGAAAGTGAACCAGCTCGCCTACTACGCTCGCGCCTGCTGGATATTGTCTTGGATGTAATGGCTGAGCGCGCTGGTGGTCATACCAAGTTTATTAATCAGCGTGATGAAAATTACCTTGTCTCTGCTCTGCAAGAAGAAAACTACCGCCGCCAGTTCACCGATGCATTGGATAAGTATGTAGAGGTCAATAAATGGACTTATGCACGCTTTACAAACCTCATATATCAAAGCATTTTTCATGAAAACGCGACTGAATATAAAAAGGTTTTAAACCTAGCAACGAAAACCAATATCCGTGAGACCCTATATTCAGAAGTACTTAATCTGATTGCTAGTTACGAATCAGGTATTGCTCATGAACTAGAGCAAGCTAGCAATAAATTAGGCCGCAAACTTTCGCAGAAAGAGGCGGAGAGCCTGTTTGCGAGTTTCGAAAGCCATCCTCTGTTTAAACCACTGATTTTGGATGCCAGAACTAAAATGGCCAGTCGCGATTTGTGCTTCCGTGATGCCTTGCATGAAAAGCTGGAAGCTTATATTCAATCGGTACCCGAAGCTGATTTTGATCGCTTCTTGGGTGAGAAGAGCCGTTCTTTGGAAGAGCAATTGAGTGATCCAGAAACATTGGCTGTACTCAAACGCTTGAAAGATCGATAAGCAAAGGAATGTGGCTATGAGCGATTCTACAGACACAGGCTTACGGTTCTTCTATTTCGATGTGACGCATGCGATTAGCGTTCACGATTGGATTATAGAGCATTCTGGCGGGCTAGCAGGCACCAAGGACGTTGGTCAGTTAGCCAGCCCCTTAGAGCACATACAAAATGACTGGTATTATCCAGAAATAGAGGACAAGCTGACTCACTTGGTATTCTCCATTAATAAAAACCATGCTTTTAATGATGGTAACAAACGATCATCGTTGGTGTTAGGCGCTTATTTCCTTGAATTAAACGGTTTTGACTATGTGGTAAAACGCTTTGCCAAAGAAATGGAAAACATCGTCGTTTGGGTTGCAGATAACGTGATTGACAAGGATCTCTTACGTCAGATCATCAGCTCAATACTTTATGACGACGATTATCCAGAGTCCGTTAAATTGGCTATATTTGAAGCGATCGAAGCAGCTAAAGATTACTAACCATTTCGTGGATCATCACGAGATGGTACGAGTATATGGCCATTTAGCATTGTTAATATTAAAATCGCATCAACAACACCCCTCCCGCTACCCGTTAGATCAGCGCCCCGCGAGGGGTTACTCGTTTCTGGGGCTTGTGATTTCGGGTAGTTTTTAAGAGATAAGCCCCAGTCTTAACGGCGACTGAGGCGCAGCCACGAGCCAAAACACTAGGTAAAGGCTCAACCAGCTTTAAATAGCTTGAGTGAAATTGTGATTTTCTTCAAAACAAATATCAAGCTATTTAGCCTTGTTGTTGAGTTTCCTTCTCGTTACCAAAGCATTTGTTCGTAATCCACACATCATTCTCCGGCCCACAAAGGTGGTGCAGCAGCGCTAGATTGATCTGGTGGGTGATCACGTTGCCGTTTCGTTTTTGGCACTCTTTTTTCAAACCTTTCAGTAATAACCCCGTGCATGATTTGCCCACTTGCTCCGGCGAACTGGGCAGGCAAAAGGCGCGGTTTTGCTGTTTGGGGTGCAAGGTAGCGCGCTTTCCTGTTTTAGATAAAGGCGTAATGCACCAAAAGATACAGGCGTTGGCGCGCGTGTTTGCGAGCAATGTGTTGGTTTGACTCGTGCCATTCCTATCTGTCGGTAATAAATGTGCCGGCAACAAATGCGCTGCTAACAAAACTAGTCCGCCTTGCGTGTTGCCATCAATCTCAGGTAAAGGCAACCAATACAGGTTTGGCCATTGCTCGGGGCTTTGCCATTTTTCTACGATCTCTTGTGCGCCAATGCTGCTCAGCCATTGGTGAATCGGGCAGCCTGGGTGCGCTTGTTTAACGCGCGGTAACTGATAGGTCAGCCAGCGGGTTAAACGTTCGGCGGCATTATCGCACTGGCTTAATGCTGGGTAGAGGGTAAACGCGCCATGCCCAACCAGTAAAGCGACCACCTGCTGTATCCATTCTCTATCCCAATCGTTACCACTTGCCCATAACACGTCACTTATCACCTTATTGGTTTTTCATGCCGTCTATTTTCAGTGGTCGGGTGCAGACGCGGTGGTGAATTAGATGAAAGAAATGGCCATCAAACTAACCAGTCAAATCGGTTTTTTATGATGACCTGTGCGCGGCTAACTGTTTGATATACACAGTCCAATACAGCGCTGTTTGACGGCATTTAGCCCATGCAAAAAAATCGAGACGCCAAACGATCGTTTGCATTCTGGGTTAGAAAAAACAAACGGTTTGTACTTTGGATTCGAGGTTGGTTTAGAGTACAAAAAGTGCCAAACCTTGCTTTGAACCAGTACTGGCAAGGCCTGCCGGCTTTGGACTTCAATCGAGACGCCAAACAGTAAATGGGCTAATTTCCCTGTTTGGCGTTTCGATCCAAAAGCCAAACG
>NZ_AYOZ01000022.1 GCF_000508165.1 Marinomonas profundimaris
ACCTTCAAACAGCGAAGACCGTCATCAGTATGACTGACCACAGCACCATACGCGCCTATGTTGTTGATGATTCAGTTAAAACACGGCGCGGTAAAACCATGCCAGGCATCTCCAGCCACTTTGATCACCTCAACGGTCGTTGTGTGAGGGGGCAGCAAAGCCGGACCCGAGGACTGGCGACTGAAAAGCAATTTATCCCTTTAGATAGCGAGCTTTATATCAGTCGAGTGAAAGCACAACCACTCACCAAAGCATTTGCGGATGGTCGTAGTATCGTAGCAAAACGCTATCGTGATGCGCAGTCAATGAGTAAGCCGGAGATGATCCACCGCATGATTAAGCGAGCCGCGCGGTCCGACATTCATGCGCAATATTTTTTAGCTGATTCATGGTTTGCCAGTAAGTCCATACTGGCCTTTATGGACGCGCAATCGTTAGTCTCCATTGTCCGCATGAAGAAAAATAAGACGCGCTATCGCACTATGGATAACACCTCGGCTCTAGCAACAGCGGCTGAGCTTTACCAACACCACATCAAAGGCCAATGGCAGAAGATTAAGGGTAGACCATACCAGTCTAAGGCGATCACCGTTGAGTTGAATCTAGCAAAAAGCATCAAAGAGCCTGATCACTGGATCAAGGTCAAGCTGTTGTTTGTTCGTGGTGTCAACGAAGAAAAACAGCGCGCTGGAAAGCATGATTGGGCCTTGTTTTTATCCACCGACACTCACCTCAGTGATGAGAGAATACTCGAAATCTATGCGTTGCGCTGGGGCATCGAAGTGTACTTTAAGGAAGCGAAACAAAAGCTTGGGTTCCTCAAAGAGCAAAGTACACATTACAGTGCTTATATCGCGTCCATCCATTTAACGGCGCTGCGATTCTGCTTGCTGCTACTGACTCAACACGAGGAAGGTGCCGCTAGACTGAGTGATAGTCGTAACGACATGATCAACAGTCTGTGCACCTTAGATGTTGCTAGCCGTCTCTGGGTTATCTTTAGAGCACTGATATCGGGAGCGCTTGATGAGCTCAGCAAGCTATACGGAGTCAGCGCCGCACAAGAGATCATGAACCAAATAGACAAAACGGTTCAGGAGTTCTTTATGCAAGTCCTGCAAATGGATACCTTCACGCTGAGGCTAGAAGCCAAATCTATTGGTGATGAGTGCTGATTTTAGGCTAAACTGAACTCCGAAACTTGAGTTAATAAAACACGCACTCAGCTAAACAGTTTGCGATTAACCGGTATGGCTGAGGCTCTGTCTCAGCAGTGTGATCAACCCAATACCTATGAGGAGCTGAGCTTTCTCGAACGACTCGCACTCTTGGTTAATCATGAAATCACAACCCGAGATAACCGTAAAATTGCACGCCTGTTACAACAAGCCAAACTCCGAATCAATGCCCAACCATCAGACATTGATTACCAAACCAAGCGTGGTTTAAACAAAAGCACCGTCGCACAGCTATTGCAGTTTGACTGGGTTAAGCAGCATCGAAATATTCTGATTGAAGGGCCAACAGGCACAGGCAAAACATTCCTGGCCTGCGCCATGGGGCAAACTGCTTGTGAACAAGGAATCTCCGTGCGCTACTACCGGGCCAGCAGACTACTTGAAATGCTCACGATCGCACACGGTGACGGTAGCTTTGGTAAAGTGCTTTTACAGTTGCGGAAAACTGAAATCCTGATCATAGATGACTGGGGATTGGACGCCCTAAAGCGGCAGCAAAGAATGGACTTAATGGAAGTGATTGAAGACCGGCACGGAATCGGATCGACAATCATTACTAGCCAACTTCCAACCAATCATTGGCATGAAACTATTGGCGATCCAACACTTGCTGACGCCATCTTAGATAGGCTTTTACACAACGCCTATAAAATTAGTTTGAAAGGAGAATCCATGCGTAAAAAACAAGCGAATCTTGACCAACTGTGAACACTTAAGGTAAAAGTGCCGCATCTGCAAGAATAAGGGGTGGAAGTGTTCACGCTAAGCAAAAATCAGCGTTCATAGTTATAAAAATACGCACTCGTCTTCAGCAGGCAAATGGTAAGTATCAATAAGGTGGCCTTGAAGCCAAATATATTGAGGCATCCAAAACGAGTACTGTCGTATAAGAGCCAATACTTCTTTTAACGGTTTGTTTGCATGAGGCTCGGCAATACGAAAGTACATGAATGAGCAATAATCTCGAAAATACTCATGAAGCTCTGAATCCGATAGCGTTTCTTTTAGCGGCCTGTTTTGTTCGTCGTCCTCATCAGGGGAATTGGCATAAATTTCAAATAGCTGCTTTTCAGTGAGCATCTCCAAGAAGTGGTCTTCAATTAAAACCCCATCACTGGTATCGACGTCCATACCATCTTTGACATCAAAAGCCATGACACATCCAGAAGATAACGCCACTTCTGATGGTTTCAGTAAGTCATTAGCTAGCACAACTTGATGCCAATGATTAAAACCAGCAGATACTGCAACTTCATCGAGTGCTTGAGTGTGTGGAATGGATTTTTCACGTTTAAGCTTTCGTGCTTTTTGCTTTAAACGTTCAACCGAGGCAGAGGAAATGATTTTAGTAATTTGCATTGAGTTTCTCCTATTAGCGAATACGGTGCCCACTGCCGAGGTCGCAGAAAAAACCTAAGCAAAAAATAAATTTGATATGCATGTCGTCCCGTCCGGGTTTGCTAAAGTGGGCAGCTGGTCTCGACACGACCAATAACCCCATCATATCAACCGCATCAAAAAGATCAATTGTTAGTATTGTCTGAGTAGAACCCTCAAAACCTTCAAGAATTCGGCATCTAGCTGACCACTGAACCTACCAATCCCAAGGCATCCTTCACTTCTCAATTCAAACAACGAGGAGTGACTATGGAACCTGTGAATATTCCATCCTATATCGATGACCCGCCGCACTTCCTGCTTTGGAGTGCCGATGAGATGGCTCCCATTCTGTTGGGGCTAGTGATCGGCATTTTTACCGGTAATGCCTTGGTTTTATGCCTGTTGGGGTTGGTGACAACCAAGCTCTATCGGCGTTTTCGTGATGGTCGCCCAGATGGTTTTATTCTTCACGCCATCTACTGGGCCGGGCTGTTGCCAACCAAAGCCAAGACAATCCCTAACCCATTTATCAGGAGCTATCTGCCGTGAAGTTCGACGTGTTTTTAAAATCATGGCAAGGCACGCAATTAGAGAACCGATGGCAACGGTTCCTGATTGCGGTGCTGGTGCTATCTAACTTGCTGCTTGCGGTAGCGGCATTTTCTCGCAATACCGTGGTGGCCATTCAACCACCAACCTTGTCTGAAACGGCTGAAGTGTCACGAAACCAGGCCAGTCAGCCTTACCTGGAATCTTGGGGACTCTACCTGGCTGAGCTTATGGGCAACGTGACGCCGGGCAATGTGTCCTTTATCCGGGTTGCTATCGAGCCGCTACTTTCACCTGCGGTGTACCAGCAAGTGGTCGATGCACTGGAGATTCAGGCAAGACAGATCCGTGAAGACCGAGTCACGCTCAAATTCCAACCCAGACAAGTGGAGTATGAGTATGAAACCGGCCATGTCTTTGTGACCGGTTATTCCTTGGTCTCTGGACCATCTGGAGATGAGCAGCGCCAAACTCGCACCTATGAGTTTGATATCGACATTGAGCAATACCGTCCAAAACTTAGCTGGATGGATACGTATGAGGGGCAAGCTAGAACGAAGCGAGTTCGTGAAAAGTTGACCCAAGAGCAAAACCGGAGGGTGAATGATGCGAACCAAAATTAGTCGATGGATGACACCAAGTTTAATCGCAATGAGCTTGAGTGGCGTTCTGTTATCACAAGCGTCGTATGCAGACGTGGAATTGCCGATTGTGCCAGCTAGTGTGATGAAGCAGTCTGCTACTGCAAATCCACCGGTTCAAAGCAATTCGGTTGCAGCGGATACGCCAACAACGCTACTGATGACACCGGGGGTTAATGAACTGATCCCTGTAGCACTTGGTCATCTGAATCGAATTGTGACGCCGTTTGAATCGCCTAAGGTGAGAACAACCAGTGATGCTCAGACGCAAATCAAGGGGAATGTTGTATATGTAGCCACGGACAAAGAATCACCGGTTTCACTTTACATCACTCCGCCTGGTCAGGAAGCGCCCGCATTATCTGTCACCTTAGTGCCTCGTCGTATTCCACCGCGTGAAATTACCTTAGCTATTGATGGTCAGCAGTGGCCTATTAAGGGCGTCGTGAACCGCAAAGCCGCCACTTGGGAAACAGCTCAGCCATACGTTGATAACCTACGAGACTTACTCAGACGCCTTGCATTAAATGAGTTGCCACAAGGCTATGACATCCGTTTGGCTGTCCAAACTGACATAAGCCCTAAATGTTTTCAGCCAGGCTTAAAGTTTGGTTTTAAGCAGGGGCAAATTGTGACGGGACATTACTTCACCGTCTATGTAGGACTGGTTGAAAGCTTTGCCGATGAACCGATAGAAGCCAGTGAAATAGCCTGTCATGCACCAGATATAGTGGCAAGCGCCTACTGGCCGCGCAATATCTTGTTGCCGGGTGAAAAGACTGAGTTGTATTTAGTTGTTCGCAATCATCGTGAAGAAGCGGTGGAAAGTCAGCGACCTTCACTTCTTGTGGGAGGTGAATAACGATGAAAGCACAATGGGAACAAATGAGCCCGAACATGAAGCGTGGCCTATCGGTTGCTGGTATTGCTGGTGGTCTCATCCTTATGGTGATGGTGTTTTCACCTAATCCTGACGATGGCTCAAGCAATCGGAACCGGCAGGAAACGATCCGGCACATTCTAACGGATACCAATACTCGCGATGTTGGGGTCGATAGTTTGGCTGCAAACGTAAAACTACTCAGTGAGCGCAATGAACAGTTACGTCGTGAAGTTGAGCGCTTGCGTCGTGACGTCGATTCAGGGCGGCTAAGCCCAGGTTCGCCTTCTATACCAAGTGAGGTCAATGCGGAGCTGGCCCGCCTTAGAGCGGAACTTGATGATGTTCGCGCTGGAGGTGATGCAGCAGTTGAAGGCACAAATAGCCGCTTTGAAGTGCCTTTATCTGCCATGGAATTACCCAAAGACGAAAAGCCTCTGCCGTCTAACCCAGACGACTATTTTGCCAATGCGCCGCTGCCTGATCCGCTCTATCAGCAGCCAGCCAATGGCCAAGGTACACGAGCACGAGATGTTCCATTGCCGCCAATCACGATTCGTATGATTGAGCCTGAAGTGGTTGCTGAACCAGAGGTTGTTGTGCAAGAAGCGCCGCCTTTGTATCTACCGGCGGGCAGCATCATCTCAGGTACTTTGATCACCGGTTTGGATGCACCGACTCACGAGTCCGCAAGACGAGAGCCTTTTCCTGCATTGCTGAGGATTCAAAAGGAAGCCATTTTACCCAACCGATTTAGAGCGGATATCAAAGAGTGTTTCTTGATCGCCGCAGGTTACGGTGATTTGAGCTCTGAGCGTGCTTATTTGCGAGGCGAGACCATTTCATGTGTGAGAGAATATGGTGGCGTCATTGAAACGCGACTGGATTCTTATGCCGTGGGTGAAGACGGCAAAGCCGGTATTCGTGGCCGATTAGTGTCGAAACAAGGCCAGCTGGTGGCCAAATCGATGATGGCCGGATTCCTTCAGGGCTTGGCAGGCGCATTTGATGTGAATCCTGTTCCGACGATTCAGACGGGTAATGCCGGTGATACTCAACTGTACCAGCAAGTCATGAGCCAAGAAGCATTACAAGGTGCTGCGATTAAAGGCACCGGTAAAGCATTGGATCGAGTGGCCAAGTTCTATTTGGACATGGCTGAAAATATGTTCCCAGTCATAGAGGTAGACGCTGCCAGGAAAATTGAAGTCATAGTCACTCGTGGTGCCTCGTTGTCGTTGGCCACTTCGCAAGGGGGAGGTGCAAGAAGATGAAAAAATCCTGCATGTTGCTAACCGATCGAAGTCCGTTTCAGACAATAAGATGTGTATCCAGAGGAGAGTTAACCATGACGACATCAATGCAGAACAACCCAAAGCACCATTCAAAACAGTGGTCTAAAGCTGGATTACTTTTATTGGTAGTCGGCTCAACCTTATTGTCTGGCTGTAGTTCATTGGGTCTTGGGAGTAGTGAATATGGATGCCCAGGTATGCCTGACGGTGTGCGCTGTTTATCCGCTCGTGAAGTCTATGAGCTTACCAGTAATGGCGCTGCACCCAAGACGATTGATGCTGTGGCGACTCGAATGGGTGCTCCCTCTGGGTATTCACAATCTGATTTAGAGACAGGACTGCTGAGCCATCCAGCATTACCTGAGACGCAGCAATCTGCACCTATTCGCATTCCTTCAAGGGTGATGCGAATTTGGATTGCGCCTTGGGAGGATGACCGTGGAGATCTGAATTTATCCAGCTACGTGTTTACCGAAATTGAACCGCGCCGGTGGGATATTGGGGTGTCAGCACCTCGAACGGTTTCGCCTGTGCTACGTCCACTTCAGACTCAGAGCGATTCAACCTCAGCGGGAGCTGATGGTAAGCGCGATAACTTGAGTATCTACGGAGAAACTAACGAATGACAAATGCAGTTCGCACCATTCAAACTCAGCGCCTAATGACCATTGGTGCGCTTGGTTTGATGGCGTTAATGATTTCGGAGCCCTCATTTGCGGGCACCGGTGGTGATGCTTTCACCGATGTGTGGGATACCCTAAAAGATTGGACCCAAGGTACTTTGGGACGGATCGTAGCGGGAGCCATGGTTCTGGTGGGTATTGTGGGCGGTATCGCTCGCCAAAGCTTGATGGCCTTTGCCTTGGGCATTGGTGGCGGTATGGGTCTCTACAATACGCCAACAGTCGTTGAAAGTGTTATGTCTGCAACTTTACCTGTCGTTGCCAGCACTCAAGAAGTCATTGGCACAGCAGTTCCAGCGATCAGCGCCGTTTTACTGGGCACCTGAATGTGAGCCACAGTAGGCACTTCACTTAAGGTAATCAAACTAGGTCTACACAACATCGGGTTATTGGTGATGTTCTGTAGACCTTTTCATTTCAACAACGCCGCATTAGCGGGCTTGGTTTACAGTATTTGGTATATTAATACCTAAGGTGTTAAAATTCCTATCGTAATAAACTATATGGTTTATACTGTTCGTGATATTCATACCTTGGGTGTTAAAATGTCATCTAAAATAAACTGGCTTGTTGCTCATACTTCTCCTGGTGCGCTAGTACTTCAGCAATGGCTGACTGAAAACGGCGTGAGCTACTCCCTGGCTCAAAAGTACACGCAGAACGGTTGGCTGAAGAAGCTTAGTTCTGGTGTGTACTATCGTCCAAATGCGCAGGGCGATATAAAGCCAACTTGGGTTGATGCCATTCAAGCATTGGATGTGCAATTGGGCGTTCCAGTTCATTTGGCTGGATTGAGCAGCTTAACTCACCAAGGACTGAGTCACTATTTGCAGCTGAACAAAGAGCAAGTTTGGATTTGCGTTAAAAACAAGTCGTCCTTACCGAAATGGTTTCGTGAATTCCCTTATCAGAATTGGTTTTACTGCGGAAACCATAAGCTTGAAGTGAATCCCGAGAAGGATTTGAAAAGGATCACGGTTAAAGAGAAAGAGCTCACTGTCAGCTGTGCAGAACTTGCTGCCTATGAAGTGGTAGATGCGATTGGAAAGCTGATTTCATTTGAGCATGTCGCAGAATTATTTCAGGGTTTAGTCAATCTTAGCCCTAGAAAAGTACAAGATATTCTTGAACGAAGCAGCTCTGTTCAGGCAAACCGAATATTTCTATTTCTGGGTCGATACTACGATCACCAGTGGGTCAATCGCATAGATGAAACAAGAATTAAATTGGGGGCAGGAAAGCGGCAGGTTGTCGAAAAAGGACGTTTTGATGAGCGATATCAAATCACAGTGCCAGAGATATTAAGCGTCAAAAAAGGTGAACAACATAATGGATAAAGATAGCCCATATTACAAACAGGTTTCCTTGCTCATAAGAATGCTTCCTGTGGTAGCAACAGAGACGGTTTTTGCACTTAAAGGTGGCACCGCCATTAATTTATTTGTGAGAGATTTTCCTCGGCTATCTGTAGATATTGATCTTGCTTATCTTCCACTTGAACCAAGAGATGAGGCTTTGATTAATGTCAGGGCTGCATTGCAGCGCATTACAGACAGAATCAATACTCAACCAGATATCAGAGCGGCATTTCAGGATAATAAAGCTGATGAACTGAGAATCGTTGTATCAAGTCCGGTTGCGACGATCAAAATTGAAGTGTCGCCCGTCGCCAGAGGTACATTGCATAGTGCAGAAATAATGCCAGTTCAAGAGTCTGTTGAAGACGAGTTTGGTTATGCTGAGATTCAGGTAGTCAGTCTTCCCGATCTGTATGGTGGAAAATTGTGTGCTGCAATGGATCGCCAACATCCTCGCGACTTATTTGATGTGCGTATGTTACTTGGCAGTGAAGGGATTTCGAGAGAGATTTTGGTGGGTTTTTTAACCTATACATTAAGTCACCCTCGGCCTATTAATGAAGTCATGTCGCCAAACTGGCAGCCTCTGAATGAGAAATTTCAGGCAGAATTTGACGGAATGACTTTTGAAAAAGTTGAATGCGAAGACTGGGTAAGCGGATTAAATGGTTGATCTTACCTTTGCATGAGAGTGAGACAGACCGGCATCTCATCGGATTATCTGGTTGATGCTTCACCTACTGCTGGTGCATGTTTCCTTCGCTAATTCCAGCAAGAACCCCACACGCCTCAACTTCCCGGTCATCGTTGCAACTCGCTCTCAGTGAAACGAGTTGTTTCTCAAGCGCTTGCAGAGCGGTTATCTGCGACCGCACATGAGAGATGTGATCATCGAGCAAGGCGTTGACGGCGGTACAAGGCTGATGAGGGTCGTCCTGATAGCTCTGTAGTTCGTGAATCTCAGCCAGTGACAGGCCCAGGATTCTGCAGCGACGGATGAAGGCCAGCCCCTCACCATGCTTCTCGGTATAGACACGGTAACCGTTGTCCTGCCGATCAGGCGGCGGCAACAAGCCCTGCTGTTCATAGAAGCGGATCGTCTGTGTTTCGACCCCTACCAACTGCGCCAACTGACCAATGCGCATCAGCCTCCTCCCCAACGGATTCTTTACTCTATTGACATTATAGTAGCTTTATAGTTTTAAATGGTACCACAACATTTTGTTCAAGTGGAGTAGTATCATGAGAAAATCCTGTGGTGGCGCCTGTTCAAGTGGAGTCGTATCATGAGAAAATCCTGTGGTGGCGCCTGTGGCGCTGATGCAACGTCCGCAGCGGATACCGATATACAGGCCTCCTCCGAGGCGCCAGGGAGATGGGTCAGTGTTTATGCCGTGCCGAAGATGGACTGTCCATCAGAAGAACGAATGATTCGCCTAGCCCTGAACGGCTTTGAGGAGATTCGGGCGCTGTCCTTCGACTTGTCGAACCGCCGGCTGAAGGTCGTGCATGACGGCGAGGTCGAGCCCGTCACCTCGAAATTGAAGACCTTGGGGCTAGGCGCCTCGCTTCAGGAAACCGTCGCTGCAAATCCGGAGACCATCAAGGCCGCCGAGTTTTCGGCAGCTTCTGCTAAGCAAGAATCCGGGACCCTGCGCTGGTTGCTCGGCATCAATGCACTTCTGTTCGTGGTGGAAATGACTGCCGGTCTGATCGCCCGGTCCACCGGCCTGATTGGAGAATCCCTGGACAATTTTGCCGATGCGGCGGTGTACGGGCTTGCCCTTTATGCGGTTGGACATAGCGTGAAAATGCAGGTACGTGCCGCGCATCTTGCTGGTGTACTGCAACTGATCTTGGCTGTGGGCGTACTCATAGAGGTGGTGAGACGCTTTGTATTCGGTAGTGAGCCTGAATCGCTGGTGATGATGGCTATCGCATTCGTCGCATTGATTGCCAATACCAGTTGTCTGCTGCTCATATCCAAACATCGGGAGGGCGGGGCGCACATGAAGGCAAGCTGGATATTCTCGGCCAACGACGTGGTGATCAACCTGGGGGTCATCACCGCCGGCGCTCTGGTCGCGTGGACCGGGTCCAATTATCCGGATCTGATTATCGGCACCATCGCGGGGGTAATTGTACTTAACGGTGCTAGACGCATTCTGGCG
>NZ_AYOZ01000023.1 GCF_000508165.1 Marinomonas profundimaris
TCTAGACCGCTACTCAATGAGCAAATTCAGAATATTGAATAATGCTTACATCAATATTTTAATACGAGAAAATTCATAAGATACAAAATCCCCTATGAGTAAAGTGATGCCTGATAGGGGATTTTTTGTAGGCGGTGCTTACCTAAGATATTTCGAGTGTTTGTTTTACCGCCTCCTTCCAGTCTTTTTTAAGGTCAGATATATCCATTATCTCAAGTGAACAATCAAGCCAATCCAATGCGTCTTCAATGGAAGGGAATATTCCCCCTGGAATACCAAAAACCGCAGTCACATCCATTTTCTTCATTCGAGGATATTGATCAGGAGGAACAACAATCATCATGCTTTTCACAAGCGTGCGAAACTTTGTGTCGGCCCCTTTTGACATCCATTCCAGTGTCGCTTTACCGACGCCAGACGCTTGTTCAAGAGAGGCTTTATCGACATAGAATCGAATAACATGAAAGGGCTCGTTTTTCTCAAACCATGTGTTCCAACCTTCTAAAGAAGCCAGATGTTGTTCGAATGTCAGCTTTTCTTGTGCGATGGTAAGCGCCAATGGCCAGTGCTTATTTTCGTGTATTAAGTAGCCCATTTCGGTTTCCGTCACAGCATTAAAGTTGATACTGAATGCCAACTAAGAAGGTTCTTGGTTGAAGCAGTACAGCCGAATCCGCAGAGGCCGAACCAGCGTCCGAGCGCTGAAAAATCACAGCGTCTTCATCGAAGACATTATCAATACTGGCAAACCATTCCGCTTTACCAATTTTGTAAGATGCTTTCGCGTTCGTCACAATATAAGCGTCTGTTTCAGATTCAGGCTGGTTGGCCAAGTACGTAAAATAGCTGTCGGTGTAACGGACGTTTAAGCTGGCTTGCCAAGCGTCTTTGTGCCAATCCAAATTGAGGCTCGATGTGACGGTCGGCGAGGTCACAAGCTCATTGCCTTCTAGGTTCGTGTCATCGGAGAACTTCACGACGTCAGTGCTTAACAGCGCGACGGTGCCTGATAATGTGAGTTGATCCGAAACGAGTACGGTTAAGCCTTGTTCGAGGCCCCAAGTATTCACTTTGTCAGCATTAACAATGGAATACGCGCCATCATTGCCCCAATCACCCGTTGTACTGTAGCCAAGTTGAAGATTTTTATAACGAGAATGGAAAAGGTTTTGTGTACTGCTCACGCGCCCTTCTAAGAAGGCTTGTCGTCCATAAATTTCATAAGTCCACGACGTTTCTTCTTCATATTCATAGTCATTAACGGCAAATGTACTGGTATCCAGTGTCCAGCCTGCACCGCCGGCATTATAGCCTTTGGATATTTGTGCACCCCAGCTGATATTTTCTGATTGGTGCCAGTTGATACCTACTTTCGGTAAGAGTTCTGAATAGCTTTCATCGTGGCTAAAGTCATCGGCCGTTACGCCACCGCTATAAGCGCCACCATTACGTTTTCTGGATTCATACTCATAACGTAATCCCATTGACAGAGCGACATCGTCTGTCAGTGTAAGAGACCCTTCAGTGTAAGCACTTAACGTGTCCGTTTCGTCTTCATAATGCAGATCGCCAACGCTAAAAAGCTCTGAGAATTGCTCTTCTCGCGCACGGTAATAATAAAGTCCTGCTACCGCACTCCAGTTGTCATCATCATAGTAAACCTGAGGTTCCAATACATATTCACGAGTATCAATCGTCGTGTTCGTACTGTTCACTACGGTGGTGCGGGTAAAGTCTACATCGGTTGCGGACGCGTTTAATTTAAACTGAAATGCAGAGGTAAGGTCTTGAGAGTAATCCACGGAAACCGTGTTGGTCACAGGGTTGTGTTGAGGTTGTTTTACCGCGTTGGACACCTTATCTTTATAAGGCTTTGAGATCACCTCGTTGGCTGGGCCAGAATAATCAGAATGCGATAAGCCGATGAGTAATCTAGCGTTGTTTTCTGAATCAGGTTCAACAAGTAGCTTCCCTCTGATGTTCACGCTTTCATAAAGGCCTGGGTCATCTACACCATCATAAGATTCGTATTCAACCGAAGATTTTTTTTCCGTCCAATCCGCGGCAAGGCGGAATGCCACTGAATCTTTTGTGATGGGTCGGTTTAGAACCGCTGAAAGTTGCTGAGTATTATGGTTGCCTGTCGCGGCTCGTAATATGGTTTCATCTTCGAATACGGGATCATTCGTTTTGATGTTTACGGTGCCTGCCATGGCATTTCGACCCACCAGCGTGCTCTGTGGGCCACGCAACACTTCCACAGTATTTACATCAAATAAGCTAATGTCGCCATAGGCCACTTCATTGAAAGACATGGGTCTGTTGTCTAATTCGTAGCTCAGCCTAGATCGACCGCCAGCAAAAAGTGCAATGGCATTTTGAGCAGCGCCCGTTCCGTCTATTCCTCGTACTGTCGGTGCGGTACCAGTGCCCTCCATAACAGAGACATTGGATGTTGTTTCTAAAATGTCTCTGACCGTCGTAATGCCTGCCCGACTTTGAATGGTGTCTTCATCAAAGATTTCAGCACTTTCGGCGCTTTCTTGTACCGACTGATCGAGTAAGCCAGCGGTCACAATAACGGTATCTAGAATAAACGTTTGATCGGATAGCGCGTTCTTACTTTCTTCTGCTTCTGTCATTTCAGCTACGAGTACAAGTGGTAAAAACAGTGTTGAGAGTATTGTATTTTTGAGCATTAACTTAATCTCCGACATTAACGATAATAATTATCATTAATATTACTGCGTCGTTACTCTCTAAACTACTCCATAAGCGTCCAAAAAACTCCGAGAGCGGGACTAATATTTCAATTTTATTGACACACAAACACTAACGCTTATCATTTCCATTTATTGCATACTGTGGATTGAATATGACTAAATACCGATTATTGTTTTTGGGTTGTCTTATTGCGTTGACCAGCGCTATCACTAAGGCGACTCCTCCCGAGCGAATTGCGGTGGCTGGCGGCTCTATAACAGAAATCATTTATCGTCTTGGCGAGCAAAATCGCATTATTGGCGTGGATTCCACTAGTATTTTCCCAGAAGAGGCTAAAGAATTTCCAAGCTTGGGTTATGTCCGAAATATTGCTGTCGAAGGTGTGCTCTCTTTAAACCCAGACTTATTGTTAGGTGAGGAAGATACCGGCCCTATTAAAGCCGTTGAGCAAATAGCCTCTGTCGGGGTAAAAACAGACATAATAGAAAAAGATAATACGCTGCCAGCCTTACAAGAAAAAATCATGCACATCGCATCGTTGCTGGAGGTCAAAGAAAAAGGAACCGCACTTTTAGAGGACATTCAAATAGACCTTGATGCGCTGTCTTACGCGAAACAACACCTTCCAGATTCGGTTAAAAAATCACCGCCTAAAGTCTTGTTTTTTCTTACATTAGAAAATGGCTCGCCCATTGCTTCTGGCTCTGGCACTCCTGCTCATACCGTTGTTGAAGAAGCAGGCGCAATAAACCTATTGGCAGATTATGATGGGTGGATAAAGCTTTCTCCAGAATCCGCATTGGAATTAGACCCTGATGTCATTATTGTCATGAATCGACGTCAAGATGTCTTTAAACAAATAGACGACCTGCCTCACTTCAAATATCTGAAAGCCGTGAAAAACAAAGCGGTATATATAATAGATGGCATTTACCTTCTTGGTTTTGGCCCCCGCACACCACAAGCGATTGTCGAATTAGGCACCATGATTCATAAAGATTTTCCGTTGCCGGTGGGTTATAAGTTTCGTTATCCGCGTGATGATCTCGCATCAATGGCAGAGCGTTAAGATATGCAAGAAATGATAATGCTTAATAAGAAACGAGGTAAGCGTCAAATTATGGCGATCCCCGTGACTTTGGGGTTGCTGATTTGCTCTGCTTTCTTAGCGTTAGTCATCGGTGCTGTATCCTTATCGGAAAGCGATATTTTAACCTTTGTTAGCCATGGTTTTTCACAAACACACAGCTCATTAAGCACACGAGTTTTGTTTGAAATTCGATTGCCCAGGACGGTTTTGTCTCTTGGTGTTGGCGGTGCACTGGGGCTATGTGGTGCAGCCATGCAAGCGCTTTTCAGAAATCCACTCGCCGATCCTAGTTTAATTGGGGTCGCTGGTGGCGGCGCCTTGGGAGCTGTGACCGTTATTGTACTTGGCCACTCGATGTTTCCTCAGGCAATGGACGTGATTGGTATATATGCGCTACCAATAGGCGCAATGCTTGGCTGTCTGGGTGTTTGTGCCATTATCTATCGGTTAAGCAATCGCCAAGGTCAGTTCACCATTATTACCTTATTGCTATCAGGCATTGCAGTAAATGCGATTGTTGGTTCTCTCATTGGAATTTTGACATTGGTGAGCAGTGACAGTGAATTAAGAGAGCTGACTTTTTGGACAATGGGAAACTTGGGTGGCAACAGCTGGGCATTAACCTTACCAGTGTTGGTTTTAATTTTTATTAGCTTGATAGGACTTAGTCGGCTCGCAAAACCACTCAACCTGTATTTATTGGGTGAAGCGCAAGCGCAACACCTTGGTGTCTCTGTGTCGAATTTAAAGAAAAAGGTATTTATTTATACTGCGATGGCAGTTGGCGCGGCGGTATCCATTAGTGGAATGATTGGGTTTGTTGGGTTTGTCGTCCCTCATTTAGTCAGAATTCTGATTGGTCCAGATCATCGTTTTCTTTTTCCCGTCAGCATGTTGTTTGGCGCCAGTTTTTTAACCATAACAGACGTTATTGCACGTATTGTTATTATTCCGGCCGAACTTCCCATTGGCTTGGTGACAAGTGCGCTGGGTGGTCCTTTCTTCTTATTTGTTTTATACAAACAAACAAGTCGATATTAATTTAGAGGTCACAGGAAGCGCTTCATGAATATTGAAATACAAGCATTGTCTATTTCTGTTGGTAGAAAAACCTTACTAGACACCATCGACTTAACGATTAAACCCAATGAATTAAGCATACTGATTGGACCTAATGGTGCGGGGAAGTCCACCTTACTGAAGGCATGTTCTGGAGATATGCTTCCCAGTGAAGGTGACATATCTATTAACAAAAAATCCATTTCCTCGTTCACACCACTCGAACTTGCCAATACACGAGCCGTTATGACTCAATCCTATCAAATGGGATTTAGTTTCACTGTGATGGAAGTCGTGTCTATGGGCTGCTTTAACTATGAAGAACAAATATCTCAAGTGCAGAAGCAAGATATTATCCACGATGTGATGAGCTTTATGGACATAGAGCACCTTGCAGAACGCAGTTTTATAACACTGTCAGGTGGTGAACAACAACGCACTCAACTGGCGAGAGTATTAGCGCAGCTATGGTTACCCTACGAACAAGTCGAAGCGCGTTATTTATTTCTTGATGAGCCGACATCAAGCCTAGATGTGTTCCATCAATATCATGTGCTATCGCTGGCAAAAGAACTGACTAAACGTAATATTGGTGTGTTGGCGGTTATCCATGATTTGTCTTTAGCGGCCAGTTTCGCCGATCAATTAGTATTATTAAATAACGGAAAAATTGTGACGAAAGGCCGACCTGAAAGTGTTTTACAACGATCACATCTTGAACGTGTTTATGGCATAAAAGCAGAATATTACCATCATTCACAAGCGGTAAAACCTTCAATCATACTCGACCAAAATCAATAAAATTCTAACATTGACACCTATTTTGATAATCATTCTCATTTGTGCTAATTTGGTGTGAATCGCTACTCGTTTTCATCGCCGCGAAAAACCCTTAGTCACAGAATTGCTTTTAGGATGTTATAAATGACAAATCAGTTGCAGGGTCATATTTCTCAAACTGAGCTCAAGGGTTTTAATAGTCGAATGTCTGATTTGGGCATTACCCCCACACTGTCTCTTTCAGACAAGAAAGGAGAGTGCTTATTGGCGCATGCTGATTTTATGGCATTCGAAGGGAGTTTTTCCGCAAAGCCTTCTCCATTTCTAATGCTCAACCTTTGCACCGGTCACATAGGCCGTATGAAGCGGGAAGGCGAAGGACCATCGCTAGAAGGTATGTTGCGACCTGGAACAGTTGCCATGGCCTTACCGGAAACCATTGCGTCAGGATACTGGCCTAAAACCCAGATGTTAGGAATAGCGATTAAACTTGATGCTTTTACCTCAACCAATGGGGAAAATATTGATATAGAAAAGCTGATTCCTGCTGCGTCTCAACTTCATAATGATCCATTATTAACGGCTGTTATGACCGCATTATGGAGAGATGCAGAAGTGCATGGTTTATCGGGCGCTTTTTTTGAACAAGGGATTTACACGTTATTAACTAGACTGGCAGGTTATGAGTCGAAAAGCCTACAAAAAGCAATCGTTTACCCTTTAAACGGTCGGCGCTTACAACGTACTTTAGATTTTATGGAAAGTCGCCTTGGAGGAGACATTAGTGTGGCGGAACTCGCTGACTTAACGGGTCAAGATGTCCGCTCATTTACGCGCTCATTTCAGGCATCAACAGGATTTTCACCTTATGCTTACTTCACATATCGTCGTATGGAATACGCAAAACAACTGTTAGTCGATCAATCGATGATGATCACGGACATCGCGTTGCAAGTTGGTTACGCTAACCCGAGTAAATTCTCTGCGGCCTTTAGACGTATTGTGGGCGTGACGCCTAACGTATGGCGCAAACAATAAATCAACAACGGCATTTGTCGTGATCAAATAAAATAGAGCACCACGTTTTCGTTCATCTAGCGTTATGCATTCTTTTTGATTATTTGGATTCGCCATCATTGTGCCCTGCACTTCTCGGCATTACCTAAATCGTTTTACAAAACCCTCAAAATACCTTCCTTTTTAACAAGGACAAGTCCCATATTCAGGCCCATTTGTTTCATTCCTTACCCCATCGCTCTATCCGATATTGCTTTGGCAATTTGCCCCGTATTTTTTTGAAGAAAGTGGCAGATTTGTAATCCTTTCAATGAGGTAGGTTTGTCTACATTCGATTTTGGCTGATCCGTCTGAAAACTAGAAACCAATTCACCTTGCGTTCTCATAGGTAAAACCGAAAAATAAGACAACCACTCAGTCTAAGCCATGAGCATAACGAGATGATTCACCGTGTTAATCTAAATTTACTGCGTTCATTAAAGGTGCTGCTGGAAGAGCGACATGTCAGCCGCGCGGCCGAAAAATTGAATCTGACGCAGTCTGCGGTAAGCCGTCAGCTTAGCCAACTCAGAACGTTATTTTCAGACCCATTGCTGATCCGAGAAGGCAATACGCTGATCCCCACGCCAAAAGCGCTGCAGTTGCAGGCAAAACTTGAGCACTGGTTTGTTGAGCTCGATGACCTACTGGTCGACGATGTGTTTGACCCAAAACTCTGGCAAGGTGAGTTTGTTCTGTCTTCCAGCGACTACGTGGCGCAGTATCTGTTACCTGATATTGTTGGGCTGTTGGCTGAACAAGCGCCTCAAGTGTTGATGACCTATCACCTCTGGCAACCCGATTTAATTCAGCAATTGGCCACGTCAAATATTCAACTGGCATCGAGTATGTCGCTGACTCAACCTGACGGCGTGTCGTCTATTCAAATTGGCGAAGACAATCCTGTCTGTGTGATGCGAGCGTCGCATCCCTTGGCCGTGAAGGAACAAATAACCGTCGCAGACATACTCGACTATGCGCACATCAAAGTGATTGGCGGTGGCGACAAAGACCGTTATGTGGACGATGCGCTCGCAAAATTAGGCGAGAAACGCCGTATCGCGCTTAACGTTCCTTTCTTTCACGCCGCGTCCCAATCCTTGTGTCAGAGTGACCTTTTGTTGGTGATTCCCGAGCACATCGCTCGCAATTTAAAGAAGCACTTTCCTATTGCCTACAAACCTCTTCCCGTCACGACACCACGCCATAAGTACTGGCTGATTTGGCACGCTAAATACGACAATGAACCTTCCCATGTATGGATACGGAATCTCGTTTTGCAGGTGATGTCAAAAGCCGCGTATTCCATAAACTATGATTTAAAATCATAAGATAGATGAGAAATGATGATTTCATATAATAGCTCTGACTTGTTACTGTTCCTTCATTATCAGGGAGTTTATTTATGACATTGTCCATTTGGTTTTCTCTTTTCACTATTTGCCTTCTCGGCGCCATGTCGCCAGGCCCTAGCCTCGCCATGGTGATGAAGCACAGCTTGGCCGGCGGCCGCCTAAACGGGTTGGCGACGTCGTGGGCACACGCCGCGGGTATCGGCCTCTATGCCTTAATCTCATTACTAGGTCTTGCGGTGGTGTTTCATCAGCTGCCTTTACTATTTAAAGCAATCAGTTACGCTGGGGTGATTTACTTGGTTTACCTTGGAATAAACGCACTGCGCTCAAAAGGCGGCATTGCGGAAAGAATGGAATCAGGCAACGCAGTCAGCGTGTTCCAGTCGGCCAAAGAAGGGTTTTTGATATCGATTCTCAGCCCCAAAATTGCGTTATTTTTCGCGGCTTTGTTCAGCCCTTTTGTCGCAACCGTACATGACATGACGGGAAAAATCATGATGATCGCCACGCCATTTCTCGTGGATGGATTATGGTATACCGTGATCGTTGTGTTGCTTTCTAACCCAAGGTTATTAGACAAACTACGACAGAACGCAGTCATCATTGATCGTCTGACGGGCTTAGCTCTGCTTTTCTTGGCGCTGCGTATTCTTATGACTATCTAATACTTCATATCGATCAAATAGAGCAGCCACAAGAGGCGATGTCACTCAAAACCTGTTCTTCTAACGGTAAAAACGTCGCTTCATTCCTTGCCCCATCGCTCTATCCGATATTGTCTTGGTGATTTGCCCAGTGCTTTTTTGAAGAAAGTGATGAAGGCGCTGACGGATTCATAGCCGAGTTCTTCGGAAATGGTTTGAATGGGCATATTGACCGCGAGTTTTTGTAACGCAAGAACGATATGAAGTTGGCTGCGCCATTGACCGAAAGTGAGTTCTACGTGACGTTTTATCATGCGTGCTAAAGTGCGCTCACTCATGGCGAAATCGTTGGCCCATTCGCCGAGAGTCCGTTTTTCATTGGGTCTGGCGATGAGTTCTCGGGCAAGTCGGTTGAGTGTTGGTTCGTCGGGAATGGGGAAATCAAACTCTTCTCGCTCCAGTTGGATCAGTTGGTCGAGCAATACATCGACAAGCCGGTCCGTCGCCGGATCGGTTTCTTCGTAGCGCTGTTGTGTGTGCAAATGCAATATCAGTTCACGCACAAAGGGCGTGACCGTCAAGGTGCAAGCAGCATCCGGCAAAGGCAAATCCGCGCTGTCGACAAAGAGCATGCAGACATCAGCATTGGAGGAAATCTGATTCCGATGCATCACATTACCAGGAATCCAGACCGCGCAACGCGGTGGAACGAGCCACATTTTGTCATCAATAAAACTGGTCACCACACCCGTTAGAGGCAGTACCAGCTGCCCCTTTTTATGTTGATGCCAAGGCGTTTCTTCGCTGTGCGGTACGGATTGAGAGCGCAACACCAAGATTCGGTGTGGATAATGATCCGCAAAACAAAGGTCAGTCAAGGACTCGAAAATAGTTTTGTCTGTATTTCGCAATTTATTGTCCAAACATCTAAATTCAGCAAGCAGAGTAACGCATATAATAGCGAATCGGCAATCCCTCCCAACCAACACTCTTTTCGAAATGGACACCATGAAACGATTACATCGACTCGCGCAACACGACGCAGCATTTTTACTCTTATTTATCTTTTTGGTGGCGTTAAATTTGCGCGGCCCAGTGACGGGATTACCGCCGTTACTCGATAGAATCAGTACCGATCTGAATTTGAGCAGCTCGCAATCGGGTTTGCTCACCAGCTTGCCTTTGTTGGCGTTTGGTTTTTTTGCGCCTGTGGCGTCTTGGCTAACACGACACTTTCGTATTGAACGGATTCTGGCCTCGGGCGTCGGTCTGATCGCCATTGGCATGGTCATTCGCACGTTTGGTTCTATCAGCACCTTGTACATTGGGGCGATATTTATTGGCGCTGGGATTGCCATCGGCAATGTGCTGTTACCGAGTTTATTGAAGCGTGAATTTCCACAGTACGTTGTTCAGCTCACGGCGATTTATGTGCTGATGATGAGCATCGGCGGCTTTTTAATGTCGAGCTTTGCTGTGCCGTTAAGCCTGTATGCGGAGCAGTCCACTTTTCACTTGCCTATGAGTACGTTGTCTATCAGTGGCTGGGTGTTTGCGTTGGCGTGTCAAAGCGCATTGATTCTGCTGCCTTTAGTCGTGTGGTTTAGCTGTAAAATAACCCAACATCAATCGCCGCAAGCCAGCAATACCGATACGTCGACGTCCGTTTGGCGTTCGACGACAGCATGGCAAGTAGCCAGCTTTTTAGCGGTTAACTCGTTGATTAATTACATCGTGGTGGCGTGGGTGCCGGCCATTTTAATGAGCCACGGCTACACCGATTCAACCGCTGGGTTGTATCACGGGTATTTGCAATTGGCTGGGGCGATGCCATCGTTGATTTTAGCGCCCTTTATCCATCGTTTAGGCAGCCATAGAAGACTGTGTTTGAGCGCGACAGGGCTGACGACCTTGAGCTTGGCGGGCTTTATATTCATTCCAAGTTGGTCTGGTGTTTGGTCAGTGTCGTTCGGTTTTGGCGTCAGCATGGGGTTTATTTTGGGCTTGTCTTTCGTGAGTTTAAGAACCAACAGCCCAAAACAAGCCGCAGCACTGTCTGGCATGGCGCAGCTAATCGGTTACACGCTCGCCGCCATTGGCCCTGTGTTAATTGGGGCGCTTTACGATTGGCAACAATCATGGACAGCGCCACTCTACGTTATGTTAAGCATTGGCTTAATCTGGATGGGCTTAGGTTGGATGGCGAGCCCAAAGCCAAAAATCGAATAAAAACGCGCAGGTCACGTGTGCCTTAAATCCCACAGACGCAGTGCCATATGGATTTCTAACGCGCGTGATGAATTGTCAAAATGCCCGATCATTTCCTCGATACGATCCAGTCGTTGTCGCACCGTGTTCACGTGTATGTTCATGCGTTTGGCAACCAGATTCGCGTTACGGTTGCAGTCGAAATGACACAACAATGTGCTGGTAAGTTTCGCGTTTCGTTTCTGATCGTACGCTAATAAATTCCCTATCGTGCTCTCTAGAAATCCATCCAATGATGTCATGTCGAGTGATTCAAATAAGACGGTGTACAACGCCAATTCGTTTTGATGGTGAATGCCGTTTACGCTTAAACGCTTGGCGATCATTAACGTACGACGCAACGTCGTGTAAATAGAGGGTAAGTCTTCTGCCGTTGTCGACGGTCTAGATTGCACGCCCCAAAAGCTCGTATTTATTTCGGCATCAAAAAACTTAGTACACGTCTGAGCCACGTCTTGTGCGACTTCCGCTTTACAAATGATGGCAACAACGCCATCGATGTCATCGAGTACAACATTCGCAAGCGACACCATGGATCGAAGTCGCTTCGCCACGTACGCCGCTTTCAGCTGGGTCGATTCAACCAACAACAACGTATAGGATTGCGATAGATCGAGCTTGCACCGATGCGCTCGTTCAATCGTTAATGCCCACTCATATTCATGAGGCAACAGCAGCCCTCTTAACAACGCCGCCACATCACGGCTGCGATGAATCTCCAACCGCTCTTGGGCAAGTAAGCCAATGCCTATCACGCTGGCGCTTCTCTCAAACGTGCGTATCGCCACATCGCTCAAATCGGTTTGCCGGAATAATAAGATCGCGCCCACCACATCGTCACCGGCAAAAACAGACACGGCTCGACAAAGCGCTTTCCCTTCTTGATAAGCGATCACCGAACGCCCTGTTCGGCGGCTTTCTCGTATGGCGGTTTCAATTAAACTGCTTTTTTCACCGTAAGGATTGTAAGGTTGGCGGTTGGTTTCCGCCGCATTCTGAGCAACCCCTCGACAAATGAATTGCAGCGCTTCATCAACCACCACAACACAACCATCGAGCAACTGAGCCACAGTATCACTTAAGGTCGCAACCGACGCCCCCTGAGCAAGTAACGAGGTTAATTGGTTATGCGCTTCCGCGGCGGAATGGATCTCTTGCACATGCATTTCAAGCTCTTCACGAGCCGTGTCGGCATTTTTAAGTGCTGTGTTGGTAATGTCGAACGCCATCGCCGTTTTGAACGCGACAGCTGCGTGCGTGGCAAGCGTGGAAAGAATGGACACTTCCAGCGCTGTATGAGATCGATGATACCGATCAGCAACGAACAAAAGCCCTATTACTTCGTTTTCCGACATGAGCGGAACGCCAACCAAGCTGGATATTCCTTCGTGTTGAAAAATGGTGTCGAGTACGGGATCGTGCTCAAACCTATTGTCAGAGAGATAATCAGAGGTCGAAAAGGGCCTTCCGGTGGAAAAAATAACGCCGCCCACGCCCAAGCTCTTTCGCGTGGCCATCTTGTCGGTGTCTTTAAAGAGCGCCCCATCGGCGACTTGCACTTGCAGCTCATCCGCCGCTGAGTTGTACATGGTGATCCAAGCCACGTGCGATCCCAGCAAATTACGCGCTCTTGTGACGATCGCATGCAGCAATTCCATAAGGTCCAAATGACTGGAAAGGTCTTGAGCCGATTCGATCACCGCCAGTAGTCCGTGCTCCCTTTTTTGTTGCAGCTCCAAACGGTTACGGATCGTCATCGCCATTCTAATGCAATCCATGAGAGCCGATTTTTTATGCGCAGGAATCGGCAGCGCTTCCGCTCGTGCCAATTGAGCGACCAAGCCTTCTGCTGGCGCGTCTTGATGTAGTAAGCGAATCAAACTCTCATAAACGGCTTCGCTCGTCGGATCATCTGCAAGAAAACTCATCGATCTACCTCTCTCATGTGATGCACAAATGGCGTCCGCTTCACCACACTAAGCAGGCGAACTGGCCAGTCACTAAAACGTGAATTCTAGTCATGTTAATGAAAAGGTATCGTATTAAAGTATTCATTTGCCACACAATTATTCTTTATTTTATGTGTTGATATTACATTGTTTTGATGGAAGCATGACTCGACAATGTCCTTAACAAACAAGATTACGGCTCAGACTGAGCGTATGAATGAAGAGGATATTAAATGAGTATTGTGGACCTTATCCGCCCTCGGCCAGGGCAAAGAGTACTTGTCACCGCCGGCGCTTCTGGCATTGGCGCCGCCATTGCCAGTGCTTTCCATGAAGTGGGAGCTCGCGTCCATATTTGTGACCTGAATAAATCCGCTCTGGATGAGTTCGTTGCACGTCATCCCGGGGTTACCGCCAGCATGGCCGATGTGGCGGTGGCCGCCGAGGTCGATCAAGTCTTCGATGATATTCGCATCTCGATGGGCGGGCTGGATGTATTGATCAATAACGCCGGAATGGCCGGACCAACCGGTTCGATTGATGACATCACACAGGAAGATTGGGAACGAACCGTCGCAGTGAACTTGAACAGTCAGTTTTACTTTATACGTCGCGCTGTCCCGTTATTACGTGAGTCGGCGGACAGCCCTTGCATCATTTGCATGGGGTCTGTTGCGGGGCGTTTAGGCTATGGATTTAGAACGCCCTACGCATCCACAAAATGGGCGATTGTTGGGCTGGTAAAATCCCTCGCGATTGAATTAGGGCCGGAAAACATACGGGTCAACGCCATCCTTCCTGGGCCGGTCGAAGGCGAGCGTATGGAAGGCGTGATGAAAGCCCGTGCGTCTGCAACAGGAGTCAGTTTGGACGATATGCGCGCAGAGTATTTGCAAAAAATATCCTTGCGCCGAATGGTCACCGCCGAAGACGTTGCGGCCATGTCTGTTTTCTTAACCTCACAAGCCGCACGAAATGTCAGCGGCCAAGCAATCAGTGTTGATGGCAATGTAGAGTATCTCTAAAGGCAATAAAACAAGACGAGTGAAACCTCGTTTTAACACCCATGTAATACCGTTCAATTTATAACAAAAATAACATCAGGAGAACGCAATGATAAAGTTTAAGAAAGCGCTCTGTGGCATGGCCGCAATTGGTTTAACGGCCGGTATCGTTCACGCAGCCCCCGTTAAAGTCGCCATACTGGAAACCCTGTCTGGGCCGCAAGCCTCCACGGGGTTAGCGTATCGTAGTGCCGTTTGGTACGCGATCGAGAAGATCAATGCGGGCGGTGGCTGGAATAATGAACCCGTCCAATTATTAGAATATGACAACCAAGGCGGGCCGACTGGCGCGGCCACCAAATTAAAATCCGCCATTTCTGACGGTGCTCAAATCATTGTTCAAGCGGCTTCGTCGTCTATTGCAGGTCAAATCACCGAAGACGTTCGCAAATACAATCTGCGCAACCCTGGCAAAGAAGTGGTTTTTATCAACTTAGGTGCGGGCGCAGGCGAGTTAACCGGTGAAAAATGCAACTTCTATCATTTCCGATTCAGCGGCAATGCGATGGTTCAAACCAAAGCATTGGTGATGGCAATGAAGGAATCCAATGTGCTTGGGGATCGTGTTTACGCCATCAACCAGAACTATTCTTGGGGGCAAGATATGGAAAAAGCGATCGTCAGCTTTTCTGATCTTGGCGGTTATAATGTTGTTGCAAAAACCCTGCATGACACCAATAAAATCCAAGATTTCTCACCTTATGTAGCCAAGATTTCAGCGGCCAACGCCGACACGGTATTAACCGGAAACTGGTCAAATGATTTACTCCTGTTGATGAAAGCCAGCAAAGCCTCTGGTCTTAAAGCGCGTTTCGGCGCGTTGTATCTAGATCAGCCTGGAAACTTAGCCAATGCAGGCGATGCTGCGCTGGGTCATTATGTGTCTCACACTTTTAATGGCGATGCTGGTGACGCAGCGTCTAAGCAGTTCATGGCAGATTACACGTCCAAGATCGGCCACGACCCTGTCTTCATTGAACCGCAAGCGGTTTGGGGAATGGCAATGGTGGCGGACGCACTGAAACGCGTTCAACCTGAAAATGGCGTTCTGAATGTGAATACGTTAGCGAAAGCCTTAGAAACCAGCAAAATCCAAGCGCCAATGGGCGAAATGTACATGCGAGCGGCCGACCATCAAGTCCAGCTGCCAATCGTGGTCTCAACGGTTTCCAAAGACGCTCAAATCAAAGTGGATGGAACCGACATGGGATTCAAACGCGTGCGTGTCTTTAGTGCGAAAGAAGTCTCTACGCCAGCGCAATCCTCATGCAAAATGAAACGACCTAGCTAACTCGTTGCACAAAACAGCGGCTTGGACTTGCTAACGTCCAAGCCGTCATTAACGTCACGTTTCACGGGTAATGTTGGTAATACTATGAATATGTTGTTTGTTTCATTGATGAATGGCACCGTCTACGGATTGCTGCTTTTCATGGTGTCAGCGGGACTCACGCTGATCTTTGGCATGATGGGCGTGCTTAACTTTGCCCACGCCTCCTTTTATATGCTCGGCGCCTATTTCGCTTACTCATTGCAGGGCAGCATTGGCTTCTGGGGCGCGCTTTTGGTGGCGCCAATACTGGTCGGACTCGTGGGCGTTGTGGTTGAGCGCTTTTTTCTACGCAGGGTTCATCATCATGGTCATGCTCATGAGTTGTTATTGACCTTTGGGCTTTCCTTTATCATCACCGAGCTCATCAAATTGGTCTTTGGTAACTATCCGGTGAATTACCAAATTCCGGACGCGCTCAATTTTGCGGCGTTTACCATTGGCGGGGCGGATTATCCTGTTTATCGCGTATTAATGGGCGCGATTGCCATTGTGATGTTTATCGCCATTTACCTTCTTTTAACACGCACACGCGTTGGTATTGTGGTTCGATCGGCCATTTACAGACCCAAAATGGTCGAAGCGCTTGGACACAATGTGCCACTCGTTTTCATGGGTGTGTTTGGCGTTGGAGCCGCCTTGGCGGGCCTTGCCGGAGCGGTCGCGGGCGCGTTTTACACCACCAGCCCAAACATGGCGCTCGAACTTGGTGTCATCGTCTTTGTTGTTGTCGTGGTCGGTGGATTAGGTTCGTTAGGCGGCGCGATGTTGGCGTCTCTTCTCATCGGCATTATTACGTCCTTAGCCATCAGTATTGATGCCAGTCTCGCGGATTTTTTCGCGCTCTTTGGCGCTCGTGAATGGGCGGAAAACATCGGTGGCTTAATGACACTGCAAGTGTCCAGTTTATCCGGATCCATCCCGTTTGCCTTAATGCTGTTGGTATTGCTGGTACGGCCCAATGGGCTCCTTGGCGAGAAGGATTAATATTATGAAAACTCAATCGGTTCTTTTTATCACCGCGATTGCGCTTCTTCTAGCAATACCGTTTCTGCTTTCACAAGGGTTAGTGGATGCGGCCATACAAATGCTCATCGCGGCTTTATTTGCCAGCGCGTACAACTTGCTTTGCGGGCAAGCTGGGATGCTGTCATTCGGGCACGCAGCGTATTTTGGTATGGGCGCATTTGCCACCGTTCACGCCATGAATGCGCTTGACGGTACTGGATTATTACCAACGCCTTTCATGCCACTTGCTGGCGCGGTTGGCGGGTTGCTCTTTGGTATCGTTGCCGGCTACTTTTCCACCAAGCGAAGCGGCACTTACTTTGCCATGATCACGCTGGCGATTGCGGAACTTGTCCATGCACTTGCGCCTCAACTTAAAGACATGTTTGGTGGCGAATCCGGTATTTCAGCCATGCGCATGCCAGCGTGGGGCTTTACATTTGGTTCTACCAACGAAGTGTATTACCTCACGTTGGTCTGGGTTCTGCTCTCTATTGCACTGCTTTTCCTATTCACCCGCACGCCTTTGGGACGTTTGACGTTGGGGTTGCGTGAAAACGCGCATCGCTTGCGTTTTCTGGGCTATAACACGCACCGACTCAGTATTATGGTTTTCGCCATTTCAGCGATGTTTTCGGGCATTGCTGGTGGGCTTCAAGTCGTGAGTAATGAAGCGGCGAACTATGTGTTGTTTGATGCGCATTTGTCCGCGGCCGTTGTTCTCAACACCTATATTGGCGGCGTGGGCAGTTTTCTCGGGCCAGTGTTGGGCGCCTCTGTCATGACCTTTTTTGGTTATGCTGTATCCGATTTGACGCAGTCTTGGTTGCTCTATCAAGGCACGCTGTTTGTCTTGGTGATGATGTTTATGCCAACTGGGCTCGCAGGGATCATCGCATCACTTGGCGGTTTGCATAAAAGGTTCGGCGTTGCGTCGCTTGCGCCTTTGGTTGTGCTTTCTGTTATTTCTGCGCTGCTATTAAGCGCAGGCGGCACCTTTGTGATCGAAATGCTGCAACGAATGCTGTCGCAGAACTACCAATCATTGGCCAGTTTGCAGACCGCAACGCGTTGGCCGGACATTCTGCTGTTTGGGCAATCCTGGCCGCCTGCTTCGATCAGCACTTGGCTGGTTCCCATCAGTTTATTAGCCGTTGGGGCCGTTATGGGGTATTTGGCGAAGCAATGGGTACAAATACTCATTCAACGCGAAGCGCTCAAATCTGAGTCCAATCAGTCCGAAAAAGAGGTAGTAGAATGAGTGAATCCATCCTCAGTTTGCGAGGCCTGCGCAAATCCTTTGGCGATATAGAAATCATTCGCGGCGTTGATTTTGAGCTGCTCGACCACGAACGCCACGCGATTATTGGCCCAAATGGCGCAGGAAAATCAACGCTGTTTCACCTTATTTCAGGAAGTTTGACGCCGACATCGGGCGAGATCATCCTTGATCAACAGCAGATTGGGGGCTGGGAACCTGAGAAGATCAATCACCTTGGTCTTTCTAGATCGTTTCAGATTACCAATATTTTCCCCAAATTAACCACCTTCGAAAACGTTCGGCTCGCCGTTATGCGCTCTCATGGGTTGCAGTATGCGTTTTGGAAATTTATTGAACGAGACGTTCGTGTTCGGGAAGAAACGGAAAGGTTACTGGAGATGGTCCGGCTTGAATCAAGATCCTCGACGCTGGCGGGCGAAATGTCGTACTCAGAGCAACGTTCTCTGGAAATAGCCATGACTCTCGCTTCTGACCCGAAAGTCATCTTGCTTGATGAACCCATGGCTGGCATGTCTCACGACGAAACCGACTACACCGCATCGCTGATTCGCGACGTCACCCAAGGGCGCGCCCTGATGATTGTCGAGCACGATATGGATGTGGTGTTTTCACTGAGCGATCGAATCAGCGTATTGGTGTACGGCGAAATTATCGCCACAGGAACGCCAGAAGAGATTCGCAACAACGCCAAAGTCAAGGAAGCCTATCTTGGAGAGGAAGCGACAGCATGACGACAACCAACACCTTATTAGCTGTAAACGATCTGCACGCACATTATGGTAAAAGCCATATTTTGCATGGTGTGACGTTCGATGTGGGTCAGAACGAAGTCGTTAGTCTACTGGGACGCAATGGCTCTGGCCGCTCGACAACGCTGAAGGCAATCATGGGGATTGTGCCGCCAACCCAAGGGTCTATTCTCCTTAATGACCGACAGCTCGCCAAAGCCAAAAGCTATGAGATATGCCGTTCTGGCATTGCCTATGTGCCCGAAGAGCGTGAAGTGTTTGCCAATTTGACGGTGGATGAAAATCTTCGCATGGGAGAACAAGCGGCCAAAAAAGGCGCCACGCAATGGACAGTGGAAGACATGTTTGCGTATTTCCCTCGCTTAAAAGAGCGCCGCAACGTCAAAGCGGGCAGCATCTCGGGCGGCGAACAACAAATGCTTACCATGTGCCGTTCACTCTTGGGCAATCCATTGGTCATCCTTATTGATGAACCCACCGAAGGGCTGGCACCAAAAATCGTCAGCGCGGTGGGGGAATGCATTATGGATCTTCAGCGTAAAAATGTTTCCGTGGTGCTGGTCGAACAGAAACTTACGATTGCTCTCAAAGTGTCCTCCCGAGTGTGTGTGGTAGGACACGGCCAAATCGTTTTTGAAGGCACGCCTCAGCATCTCATGGAAGATGAAAAGCTACTTGCCGACTGGTTGGCGGTTTAAAACAACAATAATAATTTTGATTGAAAGGAATTGAATATGTCTACCACTGACAAAGTCATTATTTCATGTGCGGTAACGGGTTCTGTGCATACTCCATCGATGTCGCCTTACCTTCCACTAACGCCGGATCAGATCACCGAGCAAGCCATTGACGCCGCCAACGCCGGTGCGGCAATTCTTCATTTGCATGCCCGCGACCCTATTGATGGTCGACCAACACCAGACCCAAAAGTGTTTGATCAATTCGTGCCACGCATCAAAGCCGCCACAAACGCCGTGATTAATATCACCACAGGCGGCAGCACTCGCATGACAATGGAAGAACGTTTGGCCTATCCCATTCAGGCACAACCCGAAATGTGCTCGATCAACATGGGGTCGATGAACTTCTCGATTCACCCTGCAGCACGAAAAATTCAAGAGTGGATTCACCCATGGGAAAAGCCTTATATAGAAGGGATGGAAGACATGATCTTCCGCAACACATTCAAAGACATTAAATACATACTGCAAACACTGGGCGATGGATTCGGAACAAAATTTGAATTTGAATGTTACGACGTTGGGCACCTCTATTCTCTCGCCCATTTTATGGATGAAGGGTTAATAAAAGGGCCCGTTTTCATTCAGTCCATTTATGGCATTTTGGGTGGCATTGGCGCAGACCCAGAAAACCTATCCATCATGAGAACGACGGCGGATCGATTGTTCGGACGAGAAAACTATCGCTTCTCGGTGCTCGGTGCCGGTCGACACCAAATGCCACTGCTCACCATGGCGGCCATCATGGGCGGTAATGTTCGCGTTGGCTTAGAAGACAGTTTGTTTATTGGCAAAGGCCAGCTCGCGCATTCCTGCGCCGACCAAGTACGAAAGATCCGACGTATTCTTGAAGAGCTTTCCATGGAAATCGCGACGCCAGAAGAAGCTCGCATCATGCTGGGCCTTAAAGGCAAAGATGCGGTGAATTTTTAGTCACTGAACATCATCTTTTTGAATCCGCTTGAACCGCACAAACACCCCCTCTGCCGAGTGATTGTTTGTGCGGTTTGCTATGAATTTCCTCAAAGCATTGTCCTACCAATGAATTATCACTTTTATTTAGATTTACATCGGGAAGTTACTCTACAAAACTGAACAATTTAATCGGCATATTTCAGCATCAATCGGTTAAAATCTGTTCCACATTACCCAATCTCACCAACAGATTTCGTTACGGAAGATGATTCATGACTGCCAGCTGCCGCTTCACTTTTCGTCTCATGATGCTGATTTTTCCATTTTGGTTGATGCCCTCTCTCACTTTCGCGGCCATCCCAACCCTCGTCATCGAGGGGGATACCGTAAAACTTGAGCAGTTTCAAATGGGTTACTTTGTCGACTCGACGGAAAAAATGTCTTTTCCAGAAGTGCAAAGACAAGACTTCCAACCGTCTTCCAACAGCGTATCTCTAGGGTTAGAAGCCAAGACAACGTGGGCACAGATCAAGCTTGAGAATGTCAACTCAACCGCGTTAAAACTGTACCTTCATGATCCGTATGCGTACCACAATCATATCCTTGAACTATATGAAGTGGTCGATGGCAAGTTAACTCGCCAACGTATATTGGATATGGATCGTAAAGAAACTCAGCAATGGATGTATCGAGGTAGCGCAGTATTTGATATTACATTGCCTCCTAAATCACACAAAACCCTGTACATCAGAAGTGTCTCGTCTTCACATCAATGGTTCAGCCTTAGTCTTTATGATGAAGATGATTCCAAAAGAGCGCTATTAACCTTATTCACAGACATCGCCTTGTTGGTCGGCGTTCTACTTGCGCTCATGGTGTATAACTTATTGTTGTTCTTGTCGTCCCGCTTACGAGAGCACTTTTTTTACGCTTGTTATCTTGTGTCTGGGGGATTTTGGATTGCGCTGACGTATGGTTTATTAGGCAACTTGTTCGATGTCTACGGAACGATGACATTGAAATGGCACCTTTCATTGGGTGCCATGCCCATCTTTTTACTGCTGTTCATGATCCATATTTTCGAGACGAAGAAAAAATACCCGATAGAACATTGGGCGTTGCTGCTGAATATTTCCTTGTTAGTCGCCAATGCTATTTATGGCTTGTTTGATATTGTTACGGCCTTGAGTTATTCCAGCACATTAGCCGCCATCATGATGATCATCAGTCTTTCCGTCACCCTGTCGATGCTGATCCGTAAACACCCCATGGCTCTTTTCTTTTTATTAGGTCACGGCTTATTTGTTTTCTTTAGTTCGTTGTCCGTTTTGTTTTACAAAGGAATGGTTGAGTTTAATTACATCAATAGCCACGGCGTGGGCATTGGCATCATGGTAGAAGCACTGGTGTTGTCGCTCATCATTGCTTATCGTATTCGCATGCTGGAAAACTTAAAAGTGGCTCAAGTTGAGCTCAAATTATTGGCTTCCACGGACTCGCTAACACAGCTGTTTAATCGTCGGCATTTCAGCAATGAAGCAAACGCCATCTTGGAAAAAAACCAACGCGCCAAAGAAGCGATCACCGTAACGGTGCTTGATATTGATTTTTTCAAAAAAATTAATGATGCCTACGGGCACGGGTTAGGTGACAAAGTCATTATCCGCGTTGCCGATGCACTAAGAGCTCAGTGTCGTCGCCAAGATATTTTTGCACGATATGGCGGAGAAGAATTCGTGATTCTGATGCCGAATACCTACCTCAACGAGGCCTATACTTTGGCTGAGCGTATCCGCCAAGAGCTTGAAAACGTTGTGATTCCAATTGACCAACAGCAATCCGTCAGCTTTACTGTCAGTATAGGTATCGCTGAAGTGGACGCAGAGACACCGGATCTTCAAGCCGCCATTAACCGGGCCGACAAAGCCCTTTATAAAGCAAAAAATAATGGTCGGAACCAATCTCAGCGATTTTCACCGTAACGAAAATTGTGCTTAAGGGTCTGAAATAAGGCTACGTTTAACACACGTAGCCTAGGTGTATTGCCAAAATACATCGATCAAGAACGACTAACACGTTAGCGCCTTAGTCTTCCTTTTTTTGAGAAATGATATGTTAAAGACAATAAAGACTAAGATTATCACGACATACTCTTTGGTTATGATCGCGTTCACATCGACGCTTTTATTAACCACGTTTCTCACTGAACGTAATCGTGTACTGGATTTGGAGCTCGAAAAATCCATCGAAATATCAAGAATGCACGCCGAAATACTAGGCCACGAGTTCAGCCGATACATCACCATGTTGCAAATGGTGAGCTACAACCCCGAGATACAACTCAGAAATAAAGACAGCATCGATTTTCAATTAAAAAAATTACTGACGCTCGGCAAAGGTGACTTCATTAATGCCATTTATATCGATCAAGACCTCATGCTGACGGACGCAAATGGCAACACCAATAAGGTCACTCATCCTGCTTTTTTAAAGGCAGAGCAGTGGGCAGGAAAGGAATACAACATCAGCACGCCTGTGTTTAGCCGATTCGAGAAAAAGCCCGTTATTATCGTCGCGGTTCCAATTTTGAATAATTTGGAGCAATGGACAGGTACCATTGGCGTCGCCCTTCCGCTTAGCGCAATTACTAAAAAACTGTCTTTTATTAAATTAACCAAAGGCAGTTATGCTTGGTTAGCCGATTCGAATGGCATGATTGTCTCTCATCCAGACGAACGCTTTATTATGAAGGTGCAGCTGTCCACCACCAACAGTGATACCTTTCCTGGTTTCGGTGATATCGTGAAACGAACTCAGGTAGAAAGCCACGGCTATGGGCATTATTTAGACACCAGAATAAACGAATCCAAAGTGGTTACCTTCGCCAAAATCAGCAACTTGCCCGGCTGGAACTTATTCGTCACGACCAAAAAGTCTGAGGTGTTTCATGAGGTTTACGAAATACTCTCCAATGTGATCGTCACATCTGTTGTTTTGATGCTGATTTTTCTCTTATTAATCAATAGACTGTCTAGAAATCTTGTTCGGCCTTTGCTTCGTCTATCCAAACACGTCAAGGCATCCGTTAATGACAAACACCATCAATTTGATGTCATAGAATCCAACGATGAAATTGGCCAGTTATCCAAAGCCTTTGATGATGCCTTCAAAAAAATACACTCTCATACCGCGTATTTGGAAGAAGTGGTGAGCCGTCGTACACAAGAAATTCATTCGAAAAATGTGATTCTGAAAAGCCAAAACAAAGCACTGGAAGACATTGCCTCCTTAGACCCTCTTACCCATCTATATAACCGTCGCGCATTTAATGTCTTAATAGAAAAAGAAGTTCTCCATAATACAAAACACTCTCTACCACCGACCTTGGTGGTGTTAGACATTGACCATTTCAAAAAAATAAACGACCAATTTGGGCACGATGTGGGTGATGACATCTTGTGCCTTCTTGCCCATGAATTGTCGGAAACAAACCAAAGTGGAAATGACCATATCACCTGTCGATGGGGCGGAGAAGAATTTGTAATTCTCATACCCAACGCATCGAAAGATACGGTTTCAAGCTATATGACAGCGTTACAAGAAAAGATAGCAAACGCCAATTTTTCCCCGATTGAAAAGCTAACGTTTAGTGCTGGCGTTGCCACTATGTGGCCAGATGAGACGTTTAAAGAATGGTTCCAAAGAGCGGATAGAGCCATGTATGACGCAAAAGCCGCCGGTAGAGATAACTTCATTTGGGGTTAGCGCTGTCGGGTATGGCGCAGCTGATTGGGTATACATTGGCCGCGATTGGGCCGGTGATGATAGGCGCATTGTTCGACTGGCATCAATCTTGGACATTGCCCTTGTTTGTGATGTTAGCGATTTGTTTCGTGTGGTTAGTGTTAGGCTGGATCGCAAGCCCTAAGCCAAAACAATAAGCCGCAATTTCTCCCATTTAGTTTGGTAAAAAATCCCAGATCAGTTCTCTTCTTCTGTGATTTTTTGCTCCAATGGAACAGTCAACGTAAAAGTAGTACCCACACCAACCTCCGTTTCCACATCGATACGACCTCTCATCAATGTGTTTACCCATTGGCTGACTAAGTGTAGCCCCAGCCCCGTGTGTTTATTCGTGCGCCCTGTTGTGGCAAAAGGATCAAAAATCCGTTTTTTCATTTCAGGGGAAATTCCACGACCATTGTCTTTGAGCATCAGCACCAAATTGTCGGCGTCCTGTTTCGCAGTGAGCGTGATCAACCCTTTGTCCAATCGCTGAAATCCGTGGTCTAACGCGTTATCGATCAGATTTTGCAGTATTTGCGACATGATTCCCGGAAAACCCAACATTTTGATATTTTGCGGTACATCGATGTGTACTTTAATCTCTGGACGTTTTTTTAGCACAGGCTTGTAAGTGAACATAATGTCACTCACAACATTGTGAAAAAAGAAGGTTTGGGTTTCCTGCGCCGTTCGATCTGACACAATACGTTTGAAGCTTGAGACCACCTCCAGTGCTCGAAGAAGGTTTTTTTCGGCAATAGAAAGCGAATTGTTCATGCCTTCCGCTGCTTTTTTAGAGAGTAAATCCGACTCTTTATCCAGCCAAATTTTGCACGACGACAACGCCATTCTGACGCCGCCCAACGGTGTGTGCATTTCATGAGCCAGCCCTGCTACCATGAGTCCTAACGACGATAGCTTGCTGGTCTCGACCAATTCATCCTGCAAATCCACGAGTCGTGAATTGGTCAAACGCAGCTGCTGGTTTGCCAGCTCGGCTTGCTCTTTTTCTTGCTGAACCAATTTCAACAATCGATAGGTTTCGAATTGCGCTACGATTTGACGCCACACCAGCCAAGCAATTATCAAAAAACTGATACTCGCAATGGCCACAATGGTCGCAAGCATCGTTCTTTGCCATAGGGCGAATACTTCAGCGTGAGACTGGGCTACAAAATACAGTAACGGTACTTTTGTCCCCTCTTTCACCACTTCTTCTTCGTCTATATGTAGTTTTAGCAACCCCCATAATCGGTTGTCGTCGAAGATTCTTTCCAACCCATCGATGGCGTTTATTTCTTGCCAAATCTCAGGAAAGTGAGTCGCTATGTTAAATCGCGCATCTTGCAGGTAAAGAATACCGCCCCATTCAAGGCTCTTGTTGGACGACAGCATCCAGAATCCATTCGCGTCCAATATTTCCAAATTCACGCCATCTCCGCTGAACGAACGCATCAGCTCAAATAGCTTTGTCAGGTCATAATTGACCACCAGAATGCCGGGCATATTCCCGTCTATACGAACCACCCCACGAACCGTTGGTTGAAAGGGTCGCACAATTTCTTGATTTTCTATGTTGAGGTCAAGTGACGAGATGTAAACGGTGTTGTCTCCAACACGAGGGGCGTTTTTCACATAGCCTCGATCCGATTTGTCTTGCAGCTGAGACTCTGAAACACGGGTGATCACACCATCTTGGGCATTAATACGAACTAACTCCTGACCATTTGGCGCGATCCAGCGCACTTGTGAAATCAAGCGAGACGTCTGCGCAAAGCGACTAAATTCATCCGCAACTCGCACCTTCCAATCGTCACTCGATGCCATCTGGTCGGACGCTGGAGCCTGTTGAGATATCAGGCGGGCATTCACACTGTTGCGTAGTAGCAAGGTCACACGCTTAATATGGCCAATTTCTCGACTAAAAGCGCTCGCGCTACGTGACAACACCTCCGATTCAGTCCAAGCAAGCTGACTGATTTTATTGTCTAGAAAGTAACGGTAGCTGCCAAAGCTCAGTACAGTGATGAACACGGCAATGGCAGACATGCACATAAATATTTGCGTTTTCTTGCGTCCGAAATACTTTTTTAGTGTCATCGAATTATTGACCAGATTGAACCCAGTGAATGGTATTTTCCAAAGACATTGGCTTAGCAAACAAATAGCCTTGGCCGTTCTCACAACCTAGGCTTAGCAAATGCGCTTTTTGTTGTTCGGTCTCAATGCCTTCTGCAATAACACTCAAACCTAATATATTGCCCAATTCAATAATCATTTTCAGGATTTCAAAATCTTTTTCTGATTCTTCCATTTGCCACACAAAACTGTGGTCCACTTTTAACGTCGATACTGACAAAGTAGACAAATACGCTAGGGAAGAATACCCCGTGCCAAAGTCGTCAATATTCGTGTGCACGCCCAATGTTTTTAGCGCCGATAAATGCCTGTTTATGGTGGCTTTTTCATTAATCAATTGCGACTCAGTAATCTCTAATTCGATCAATTCAGCAGGCGCCTGCTCTTCTTCAAGAATCGTTTTAAAATTAGAAAAATAGTCTGGGCGGATAATTTCATTGCCCGCCACGTTCACCGAAATGGGCACATTGATACCAATCCCTTTAAGCGCTTTAATTGCTCGGCACGATTGACGCAACATTTGCCGATCTAACTTATCAATCAATCCACTGCTTTCAGCCAAAGAAATAAACAGCTCTGGTGAGACAAAACCGCGCGTCTTGTGTTCCCATCGCGCTAACGCTTCAAAGCCAATTAAGGCATTGTCTTTCAAGCTCACTTTGGGCTGGAAATACGCCACTATTTCATTGTTCAGAATCGCCTCTCGTAAATCTTGCAGTAGCTCATAACGGCCAAACATGGCAGAGGCCAATTCATTACTAAACGCCAGATACGCCACACCTTCGTATTTCGCTCTTGCCAACGTACTTTTTCCGACACTGATCAGTTGCTCTGGATTATAAGAAGAGAATTCGGAAAACTTTACTGAGCTGATGGTCAAATCAAGCGAGTGTGTGGCCTTTTCGACCTTAATATTGGTATGTATGATTCGTTCTAAAGAGGACTCGTTGTAGTCTTGGTTGTCGTAGACAACCAACATCAGGGTATCCCGTTCCAACAAAGCAATATCAGCGGTTTTATCAAAAAATTCATTTAGGTGATCATAAAGCGACAAAATAAGCTGATCGCAATATTTGGCTCCAAGCACCGATTCGGTGTACGCCAAATCATCTACGCAGACCATTAACAATGTGGCTTTTTCCCGCTCCCAAGACAACATGTTACGAATCTCACGTAACAGCCAGTTTTTGTTGTAAAGCCCTAAAATAGGGTCAACGTAAGCTAGCTCAGTAAGCTTGTTATGCAACGCCACATTCCGAAACCCTGCACCGATGTTTTCACAAAAAATTTGCAACAGGTTAATTTCATTTGCAGCCAATGCTCGATTCAATTTCACGACGACCATGTATTCTCGGCCATCCAATTCTTTATTCGAGAAATACAACACAGAAAAGCCTTCTAGGAAAACATGGCCTTTCTGTTTGCTCGCTTGCTCAATGGCCCCTTTAAGCATCTCCTCCTTACTGGCAACCGACAACAAATCTCGGTGCACATAGGATGAAAACTCCCCACTGGCCGCCACAATTCGAGCCCGCTCAATCAGATCGTCTTCGGTGTGAAGAAAACAGACAATGCCGCCACTGTTTATTTTTAGAAGTTGCCCTACCTCTTCTAGAATGGAGTGTGTGTATTCAACGATGTCGCTTTTTGAGGCGATTCTTTGACTGGAGGCCAATAGCAGTTGCATACCATGGCGTGCTTCCTTCATGTCGGAAAGGTGCTCCCACGTACGCAAATTACTCAGTACGATGGTTTGTAAATGCAACTGAGTCAGGTCTGCTTTGCACCAATAATCGTCAATATCATACTGATCAATTAAATCATCTACTGGCGCCATACCTGGCTGACCAGTAAGCAATACAATTCGCACCAGATCGTTCCCAATGACTTCTCTGATCGTGCGAATTAAACGCAAACCCGCCACATCGGTCTCCATCACCACATCTAAAAACATGACCGATACATCTGGATTTGCCGCGATGACAGTGGCGGCATCCGCCGCAGAAGAGGCGGTCAAAAACTCAACCTCTTTATTGTCGTAGTTCAACGCGCTTAAACCGTTAAGCAAGGCTTCTTGATAGTCTTGATCGTCTTCTACAGACAAGATTTTGCAATAGTGTCTGGGCGTAGGCGTCAGCAGTATTGGATTGTCATTAGAGGGTAAATCCATCTTCGTTTCCCTTCCATTTTTAATTTTTAGCGTAAATTAGAACCATGATTACATTCCGTTAAGCGTAGTGATATTTTTGAAAATTTCGTCAAAATTTAAGAATTTTTTTGTAACCAGGCATTCTCTTCAATTTGTATGACGTTATAAAGAATACACGCTATTGTCTTTACCAAGAACACACATTTGCTTCGTAGGTTTGTGATATAGTAAAACGTTGAAAAAGACATCGACAGGCGGATTAAAAAAACCCCATGGACAAACATAAAGGCAATTTATTCATTTTATCTGCGCCTTCTGGCGCCGGTAAATCGACCCTGTATAAGGCGCTGCTCAGCCAAGACAAACAGGTGCGCATTTCGATTTCTCACACTACTCGAGCACCGAGAACAGGCGAAGAAAACGGCCGAGAGTATTATTTCATTGATGATGAATCCTTTCTCGACATGATCGCCGAAGACGCGTTTTTTGAACACGCTCAAGTCTTTGATAATTATTACGGCACGTCGAAAGAATCGATTTTCGAAATGCTAGAACAAGGTTTAGATGTCATTCTAGAAATAGACTGGCAAGGCGCTCGTCAAATTCGCCAAATTTACCCTGAAGCCATCGGAATTTTCATTTTACCGCCGTCATTGCATGCCCTAGAAGAACGTCTAAAAAGCAGAGCAACCGACACCGAAGATGTTATTCAGCGCCGCATGGCAAAAGCGGTAAATGAAATGTCGCATTATCACGAATACGATTTTGTCATCGTAAATGACGATTTTGATGCAGCGCTTTCTCAAATGGCGTCAATTTTTATGGCAATGCGGGCAAAAACCCCTGTAATGCAAGAAAAAAATAGCAATCTTATAAATGATCTCTTGTCATTGTGAGAAGGCGTTAAGTAGAATTACCCTTGGAAAAATAGATAACCGAATACAGAGGTCAAAATGGCTCGAGTTACCGTAGAAGATTGTTTAGAAAACGTTGATAACCGCTTTGAATTAGTCATGGTGGCATCAAAACGCGCACGTCAACTTGCCACTGGTGGTGAAGACGCAAAAGTCCCTTTAGAAGGCGACAAATTGACAGTAGTTGCACTACGTGAAATAGCGGAAAATTTGATCAACGCAAAAAATGTTGATCTACAAAAACGCCCAATCCACGAGTTTTAATCTCCATGGTGTCGCTCATAGCACAGCTGTCGCACTTCTTTTTTGCCTTAGTGAGGTGAGCGATGTATACCGTTGAAGATTTAGCCCTGACCTTGAGTCAGTATTTACCTTACGACCAAGTCGCCAAGGTAAAACGCGCCTATTATTATGCCGAGCAAGCCCACGACGGGCAGCGGCGTAAAAGTGGCGAGCCCTATGTCACCCATCCTCTCGCTGTCGCTGAAATTCTATCTGAACTTCGGATGGATTGTGATGGATTGACCGCGGCACTTCTGCACGACGTCATTGAAGATACAGGTATCAGCCGTGAAGCACTCACTAAACAGTTTGGTGAAGGCGTTGCAGGTCTGGTAGATGGTGTTAGTAAACTGACCCACCTTGAATTCAATAGCCAGATCGAAAAACAAGCGCATAATTTCCAAAAAATGGCGATGGCCATGGCCGATGACATTCGCGTCATTTTGGTGAAATTGGCCGATCGATTACACAACATGCGTACACTCGACGCGATGCCTGCTCATAAAAAGCGCCGTATTGCTCGTGAAACCTTAGACATTTACGCTCCGATCGCAAACCGCTTAGGAATGTACAACGTCAGGGTCGATTTAGAATCCCTTGCCTTTCAAGCGTATTACCCGATGCGGGCGCGCATGTTACAACGCGCCATTCATAAAAAATATGGCCAGCAGCGCATCAAAGACACGGAAAAGCTGGAAGACACCATTCGATCTGAACTGGCCGCCGACTATATCGAAGCCAGCATCAGTGTTCGTGAAAAACACATTTACAGCATTTATCAAAAGATGGACAAGAAACGCCGATCTTTGGATGAAATCATGGACGTTATGGGTGTTCGAATTGTCACCGATCGTCATGACAGCTGTTATCGAATTCTTGGCGTTATCCACGCCCTTTTCAAACCCATTGAAGGCCGCTTCAAAGACTACATTGCCGTACCAAAATCCAACGGATACCAATCGCTTCACACCACGGTATTAGGCACCAACGGCATTCCAATGGAAGTGCAAATTCGCACAGCAGAAATGGATCTCGTCGCCAACAATGGCATTGCGGCTCATTGGGCTTACAAAGTGAGTGGCTCTTCCAATATTCCAAGTAACCATGACCGCGCGACAAAATGGGTCAAAAGCTTGTTGGAAATCCAACAAAAAGCACGAAATCCAATCGAATTTGTTGATAACGTCAAAAGCGATTTATTCCCAGATGAGGTGTATGTTTTCACACCCAATGGCCAAATCATCGAATTACCTTCTGGTGCCACACCGGTGGATTTCGCTTATGGCGTTCACACAGAAATCGGCAACACTTGTATTTCCTGTCGTATAAACCGACGCCTTGCACCACTCAGCACGCAATTAGAAAGTGGGCAAACCGTCGAAATCATTACCGCTAAGAACGCTCAACCAAATGTGGCTTGGCTAAGTTTTGCTATTACGGGTAAAGCACGCACAAACATTCGCCACTACCTAAAAGACAAGCAACGCGAAAATGCCATTGCAATTGGCCATCGTCTACTCACGCGCTCACTGAACGCGTTCAAAACCAACATTGATGAATTGACCACAGAGCAAATTACTCAAGTGTTAGGCAATCATCAGCTGGGCTCGCTGGACGATCTATTAGAATCCATCGGCAAAGGCCGCCATGTCGGTTATTTAGTGGCACGTGAATTGTTCCCGAATATCGATGAAGACACCTTGATCACGCCAAAATCCTTCAAGGTCAATGGCTCCGAAGGTATGCTGATTTCCTACGCGAAATGCTGTGCACCTATTCCTGGCGACCCCATTGTCGGTTATGTTCAAGTCGATAAAGGCATTGTGATTCATCATCTGAATTGTCCGAATGTTCAAGACCATCTTTCCAGCCCTGAACGCTTTATTCATATGTCTTGGGGCAAGGAAATTGAAGAAGAACTGCACATTAGCCTAATCGTTTCATACATCAATGAACGTGGCGCCGTGGCAAAAATTGCCAGCTCGATCAGTGACACCGATTTTCAAGTGTCCAATCTCGATATCATCGAGCGCGGGCGAGTCAGTCGTTTACGCTTAAGTATCACCATTTCCAGTCGTGTTGGTTTGGCCGATGTCATGCGCCGCATTAAAGCGGTTCGCTGTGTGGAAAAAGTAACGCGCGAAACCATCGTCGGGCGCTAGTTCGCCTGAATTCACCCTTTTATTTACCTCTTCTCGAAAAGGATACTCATTATGTCAAAACAAGTGATTCACACTGAAAATGCGCCAGCGGCGATCGGCCCTTACTCTCAAGCGGTTCGCGCAGGCAACACGGTCTATTTATCTGGTCAAATTCCTTTGGTACCAGAAACCATGGAAGTGATCAGCGAAGACATCGTTGAACAAACCACGCAAGTATTCAAAAACCTACAAGCGGTGTGTGAAGCGGCGGGTGGTTCATTGGAGAACGTTGTAAAATTCAACATTTTCATGACTGACTTAGGCAACTTCGCCACCGTAAACGAAGTGATGACTCAATTCGTAAAACAACCTTATCCTGCTCGCGCTGCCATGGGCGTTCGTGCATTGCCTAAAGGCGTTCAAGTTGAAATCGAAGGCATTATGGTATTAGAAGACTAATCTCTTCACTGTACTTTGTGTCTAACAAAAAAAGAGGCTTCGGCCTCTTTTTTTATGCGCTGAATCGCTCTTTTATGAGGCAGAAAGAAACGCTTTTATCAATGCGTGATAACCCGCCACATAACTGGGGTAACGCAATACCCAACCTTGTGAAAACAAATATTGTCCTTGGATGCGTTTCCCCGATGTCGGAACGAATTGCGTATTGTCATTCACGGCGACGTTGACGCCTAAGCATGTCGCCAGCCAGAGCTTTACTTCCCACATGGAAACCGGTGTTTGATCGGTCACAATCACGTGTTGAGGCAAGGTCTTGTCAGTCAACGCACACTGCGCCAACAAAACCAGTGCCGACACAACGTCGTCCCGATGAATGCGGTTGGTCCAGCTGTTTGCTTGCCACGAATCTTCACTCTGTACTTTTTCTAATAAGCGAAAACGCCCAGCCCCATAAATGCCTGAGCAGCGCACCGCGACACTGGGTAACGCGGCCGACAGTGCCATTTCGGTTTCAAGGAGAACTTTTGCCGTCACCGACTCCGGCTGAGCCAGTGTGGTTTCATCGATCCATTCGCCTTGGCTTTGTCCGTACACACTGGTGCTGGAAATGAAAAATACTGTTGGCGGCTTGGCCGTGGACTGATATCGACGAATCAAAACCTGAGCCGTATCAAAATACGCCGCTCGATAAGACGCTTCGTTACGGCCATTTGGCGTCATGATCAAAAAAATAAGATCGGCGTCTGGCAGCATGTCATCGCCCATCTCGACAAGATCACCCGTTAGGCCGTTTACGCCGTCAGGGAAATCCCTTTTCGTACGTCGAATGCCCGTCACCGTGTGCCCTTGCGCGACCAATTCCGTCGCCAAACCGGCCCCCAAATCACCACAACCCGCGATCAGTACCTTTGCCATTCAATCTCTCCAACAGCGCACAAGTCGTGCAAAATTCGTGTAACGAGTATACTTTATCAAATTATGTATTATCATAGTTATTAACAATGAATCAGCCTAGGTAAATGGTGCGCTATGACATTAACGGAATTGAAATACATTGTAATGTTGGCAGACGAGAAACATTTTGGTCGAGCCGCAGAGCGTTGCTATGTATCACAACCTACATTAAGCGTCGCGGTGAAAAAGCTAGAAGAAGAGCTTGGCACCGCGATTTTTGAACGCAGTAAAAGTTCGGTTTATGTCACGCCATTGGGTGAGCAAATCATTACGCAAGCCAAGCGGGTACTGGATCAAGCTAACGTGATTAAAGAGCTCGCAGCCTCAGGAAAAAACCAATTAAAAGGCCCGCTTAAAGTCGGTGCTATTTTTACCATTGCGCCCTATTTGTTTCCTTTTATGATTCCTTCTTTGAATAAAATGGCGTCTGGCATGCCATTGATTATTGAAGAAGACCTCACCGAGCATTTACGCCCTAAGCTTCGTAATGGCGAATTGGATGCGATTATCGTCGCGCTGCCATTTCGTGAACCGGATGTGGTCACACAGCCCATTTACGAAGAAGAGTTTGTCGTGCTGATGCCCAAAAATCACCCTTGGAGCAAGCTTGAAAGCATAGAAACCGATCAGCTTTCTACCGATAACCTGTTGTTACTCGGCAAAGGCCATTGTTTTAGTGAGCAAGTACTAGAAGCGTGCCCGCTTGTAACGGAAAGTTCTTATAACGATGGCCGTACGATCGTCAATGGCAGTTCATTAGAAACCATTCGGTATATGGTGGCGTCTGGGTTAGGCGTCACGGTGTTGCCCAAATCGGCAGTGACCAATATTGATCGCAGCTTATTAGAAGTGCGCCCTTTTACAGCGCCTGCACCAAAACGTACTGTGGCACTGGCATGGCGTGTCAGCTTTCCTAGACCGAAAGCCATTGAAGCCGTTAGCCAATCCATTCGCGATGCGTGCAAACACCTGAATCTATAGAGACCAACATGATCGACGGATTAGACACGCAAGATGTTCGCGACCTAAAAGGCGTGGGAAATGCAATGGCCGAGAAATTGGCCAAACTCCACCTGAACACCGTCCAAGATTTGCTGTTCCATTTGCCTATTCGTTATCAAGACAGAACCCGTGTTGTGCCAATAGGCATGCTTCGATTTGGGGACGAGGCGGTAATTGAAGGGCAAGTCACAGGCTGTGAAATCAAAATGGGCAAACGCCGCAGTCTACTCTGTCGAATCAAAGACCACACAGGCACGTTGTGTTTGCGCTTTTTTCATTTCTCCGCCGCACAAAAGAAACAATTGGAAACTGGCAAGCGCATCCGTTGTTTTGGCGAAATCCGTCGTGGCAGTTCGGGCTTTGAAATATATCACCCTGAGTATCAGATCATCGGCGACGACGCGTCACAAGAGGAATCTTCTCAGCTCACGCCCATTTATCCGCTCACAGAAGGATTAACGCAAACGAAAATCCGTCAGCTCTGCGAACAGGCTTTAGAGCGTTTAACGCCTTATAACCTTAAGGAATGGCTACCGGACGAGATTCGTGAGCAGTTTCGCTTACCACCATTGAGCGATGCCATTTTATTCTTACATCATCCGTCAAGAGACGCCGATTTAGAGCAGCTACGATCTGGCTGTCATCCTGCGCAATACCGATTGTCGTTTGAAGAACTCATGGCGCATCAGTTGTCTCTCATTGGCAAACGCGTAAAAGCAAAACAAGACGTGGCGATTCAAGTACCGGCCGCAGGCGCATTGAGCCAGGCACTGTTACAACAGCTGCCTTTTTCACCCACCAATGCTCAGCAGCGTGTTTTTCAAGAAATTCTCACGGACCTCAATACAGGTCACCCTATGCTGCGTTTAGTGCAAGGTGATGTAGGTTCAGGGAAAACACTCGTTGCCGCGCTCGCAGCCGCGTCCGTTGTTCAGGCAGGCTATCAAGTCGCGATTATGGCTCCAACTGAAATTTTAGCTGAGCAGCACTACATCAATTTTACCCAATGGTTTGAACCTCTTGGCCTTAAAGTCGCTTGGATGACAGGCAAACTCAAAGGTAAGATTCGAGAAAAAGAACGCGCCGACATCGCGTCTGGCGCAGCGCAAATTGTGGTTGGTACACATGCGCTCTTTCAAGACGCGATCGAATTTGACCGCTTGGCTCTGGCCATCATCGACGAACAACATCGTTTCGGGGTGCACCAGCGGATGGCATTGCGCGAGAAAGGCATGAAACATGGCTTTCAGCCACACCAACTCATCATGACCGCCACGCCGATCCCTCGAACCCTCGCCATGTCTGCGTACGCGGACTTAGACTGTTCGATTATTGACGAGCTTCCGCCAGGCCGAACGCCAGTCAATACGATTGTGGTCTCCGATCAACGCCGACAAGAAGTCATTGATCGGGTAAAAAGCGGCTGCGAAGAAGGCAAGCAGGCCTATTGGGTTTGTACTCTCATTGAAGAATCCGAAGCACTGCAATGCCAAGCCGCAGAAGACACCGCGATTTTATTGCAAGAACAGCTGGGGAATTTAACGATTGGTTTGGTGCATGGTCGACTAAAGGCGCAAGAAAAAGCCGACATCATGGCAAAGTTTAAAGCAGGCGACATTCAGCTGTTGGTGGCGACTACCGTGATCGAAGTCGGCGTCGATGTTCCTAATTCCAGCTTAATGGTAATCGAGAACCCGGAAAGGCTGGGATTGGCTCAGCTGCATCAGTTACGCGGCCGCGTTGGTCGAGGAAAGGAAGCCAGCCATTGTGTGTTGCTTTATAAAGCGCCTTTAGGCCAACAAGGCAAAGAGCGACTGTCTACCATGAGAGAGACCAGCGACGGTTTCAAAATTGCGGAAAAAGACCTTGAACTACGTGGCCCAGGTGAATTGCTTGGTACAAGGCAAACTGGCCTTTGGGAATTTAAAGTGGCCGACCTACAGCGTGATAAAGGCTTACTGGATGACGTCCAAAAAGCCGCAGCGCTTCTGCATAGCCGTTACCCTGACCGTATTTCGCCCCTATTATCACGATGGTTGCCAAATCATGATCAATACTTGAATGTCTAACCCTTCCCTCTAGGAGCCTTTTTATTTGCTTGCACATGAACAACTTTTGATCAAGAATTCACAGAGTCATCAAGCGTATCGGTTATTGTTGAAATTTAAGATTCTCCTTTTTAATGGATACACAATAAGGAATGGGCATGATCAGTGGAAACCAAGCGATTCAAAATACAGGCCTAACTTTGCAAGGTTGTGGTTATAAGATCGACAACGATCGTGTCACGATATCCATTCAGCGCATAGCCAATGATCGAGACGGTGGAAACCTCAGTGGCACTTTGTGCCTGCAGTTATGTGCATTCGAGCAATATACTGAACGTCAAGTTGAAGCCATATTGGCGTCGACAACCATTGGGGAAATAAAAGGCCAGCATTGCCTTGTTGGTTGTGACTACGATTTAATTTTCCAACCGCCAGCGGCAGGGGCCTGGCAATTCAGCCTACAACTTTGTGAATGGGATGGGGTTGCTTACACACTGTGTGACACCGTTTATTTCGACCTTTTTTATCAGGTGCCTGTCACACAAGCAGAAACCACAACCCAGCTTGACAACCCAATAACGCAAAGCCTGACACCTTCGCCAAAAGCACCAACAGAAAAAAAAGGCGTAAAAAAAAACACCATTGGTTACTCCAATGGCTATGTCGCCATTAATAAGTCAAAGGTGGAGAAGCTTCTAAACGTGAAGGGTGTGCCTAAAAAAGTACTGGGGAAACTGGCTGCCGAGCGTCCTTTTCATTCGGAAAAGGCGGTTCTCAATGTCAAAGGAATGGGGCCAGCAATGTTAAGTAAAGTCCTCGCTGAATTAACGAAATAACGAGGCCGTACGCAACATCAATTCAAGCCCATAGTCCGTATTACTCTATGGAATATTAACCACTGTCGTACTTTTCACTTCTTCCATGGCCACATAAGTACGCGACTCTCGTACGTGAGGCAGCGTCAATAGCGTTTCGCCTAACAGAAGACGATAGGTGTCCATATTCGATACACGAGCCTTAAGAAGGTATTCAAAATCCCCCGCAATCAGGTGACATTCTAAAATTTCAGGAATTTCCGCCACTGCGGTTTTGAATTCGTTAAAACCTTCTGGTGATGTTGTTTTGAGGCGTATTTCGACAAAAACAAGTAACCCTGCGTCAACTTTCTTCGGGTTTACCAAAGCACAATAACCCGTAATGTAACCATTGCGCTCTAAACGACGCACCCGTTCTAAACAAGGAGTGGCACTTAATCCTACTCGACTCGCCAATTCAACATTCGATAAACGGCCATTTATCTGCAGTTCACGTAGAATTTTTTTATCTAGGCGATCAAGCGGTTTTGCTGAGTTATCCATCTGATGTGGATCTCCTTACATGACTTCAATTGATGCTTAAGTCTACCATGCAGATTACAAATTATGGAAAGCGCTTTATTCAATATATTTCATACGGTTATTTGAATGGATTACAAAAAAGCACCAAAATGTTGCGAAAAACTATTTCTGCACAAAATAGGACGCATTCGGCAAAAAAACGCACCACACCTGTGCGCCAGCGAGGGTTGATACCCGCTACAACCCTTACCCTCAGCGACTTTGAAAAAAGTAACGCTTTTTAGAAAAAACACCAAATGCTCGTCTTGACTAATCTAAAAGTGCAAACAATGAGTACGCAACAACGCTACGCAGTCATTTTCTCCTTGACTCCACCTTCAAAGAGTAATTCTATAGGGGGATGTGATGACCTTTGTAGAGGAATCATCTACATATTCCAAACAACAAGAATAATTAAATGTTGGCATTAACTTTGCTTTGATAAATCAATCAGATTTTAGGATCTGTTATTTAAAGTTCAGCAATATAACAACATATATAAAAACGCCTGGGAGGCTCAATATAATGAAATCGAATGTCGGTAAACTACTGTCTACTGCTGCAATCGCCGCCACTATCAGTGCTGGTGCAGCCGCATCTACTCTTGAAGATGTAAAAGCAAAAGGTTTTGTTCAATGTGGTGTGAGCCAAGGCGTACCTGGTTTCTCAAATGCTGATTCAAGTGGTAACTGGACTGGTATCGATGTTGACGCTTGTCGCGCAACAGCAGCTGCTATCTTCGGCGATGCTCAGAAAGTTAAATTCACTCCTCTTTCTGCAAAAGAACGTTTCACAGCGCTACAGTCTGGTGAAATCGACGTTCTTTCTCGTAACACGACGTGGACTTACACTCGTGACACGTCTCTTGGTCTAGACTTCACTGCCGTTAACTTCTACGACGGTCAAGGCTTCATGGCTCGTAAAGATCTGGGTGTTACTTCTGCCCTAGACCTTGACGGTGCAACCGTTTGTACAGAACAAGGTACAACGACTGAATTGAACATGGCTGACTTCTTCCGTAAGCACAAATTGTCTTACGTTCCAGTTGTTGTTCAAAAAGCAGACGAAGCACTAGCAGCATACGCTTCTGGTCGTTGTGATGTATTCACAACAGATAAGTCTGGTCTAGCAGCTCACCGTTCTAAACTAGCGGATCCAAGCGCTCACATCATTCTTGATGAAACAATCTCTAAAGAACCTCTAGGTCCTGTTGTGCGTCATGGCGACAACCAGTGGAAAGATATTGTGACTTGGGCAATGTTTGTACAGGTTAATGCTGAAGAAATGGGCATTTCCTCTAAAAACGTCGCTAAGATCAAAAGCGAAACAAATGATCCAGGTATCAAACGTTTACTAGGCGCTGAAGGCGACATGGGTGCTCAACTAGGCCTTCCTGCTGAATGGGCTTACAGCATCATCGCTGAAGTAGGTAACTACGGCGAAGTGTTTGAACGTAACGTTGGACCATCTACTCCAGTAGGTCTTCCACGTGGTATTAACAAATTATGGACTGACGGTGGTGTAATGTACGCGCCACCAGTACGTTAATACCTAAAAGCTACCTGCTTCGGGTATTTACCCAGCGGCTCTAAAATAGAGCCGCTGTGTTTTTCCCCCCTTCCTTACACATCTGACGAGCATTTCAATTGCCTGAACCAAGATGAGCGATAAAACTACTTCAAGTAATAAAAGCATTTTGAATGACGCCGGCACTCGCGCCCTGATCTTTCAAGTAGTGCTTCTAGCAGTGGTTGTTTTCGTAGGTTATTACTTATTTAGTAACTTACAAGCCAACCTAGCTGACCAAGGTATTTCTACTGGTTTTGCATTTTTAAACCAACCAGCTGGATTTCCCGTTCTTATCCACCTAATTGATTACACAGAGGCTGACACCTACGGACGAGCGTTTGTTGTTGCCCTAATTAATACCGTTGTGATTTCCTTAATGGGGATCGTTTTAGCAACCATTATTGGTGTTGTAATGGGCTTAGCCCGTCTATCTAATAACTGGTTGGTTGCGCGTTTAGCAACGGTCTACGTTGAAACGTTGCGTAACATACCCTTGTTACTACAAATGTTTTTCTGGTATTTCGCGGTACTTGCAACCTTACCGATACCAAAAAACAGCATCATATTTGGGGATTTTTTCTTAAATAAACGCGGTATCTACTCTCCTAATCCAATCACTCAAGATGGATTTGGTATTGTCGTTGCTGGGTTTATCCTGTCTATTATTGCGTCTATCGCATTGATTGTTTGGGCGAAAAAACGCCAAACAAGAACAGGACTCTGGTTTCCTGCTTATTGGTCGTCTCTAGGATTAATCATCGTTATTAGCTTTTTAGCGTTGGCGGTATCCGGATTTCCTATCGAGTTTGATCTTCCACAGAAAAGTCGATTCAACGTCACTGGCGGTATGGTTCTTCCTCCAGAGTTTGTTGCGGTACTTGTCGCACTGTCTACTTATACCGGTGCCTTTATTGCCGAGATCGTTCGTGCGGGTATTATGTCGGTAAACTGGGGGCAAACTGAAGCGGCTCGTTCTTTGGGTCTAAAAGACAGTTTGACTCAGCGCCTGATTGTGTTGCCTCAAGCATTGCGCGTTATTATTCCACCGCTTACTAGCCAATTCCTAAACTTAGCGAAAAACTCCTCTCTTGGTGCCGCTATTGCGTATCCAGAGTTGGTTGCCGTAGTGATGGGCACGACGCTTAACCAAACTGGTCAAGCGATTGAAAATATCGGTCTTTGTATGCTCGTTTACGGAACATTGAGTCTTACGATTTCAATATTCATGAACTGGTACAACAAAAAAATGTCATTAACAGAGCGCTAGGAGGAAGAACATGGCTATTGAATTTAAACCATCACCAAGCCTTCCACCACCAGTGAATTCTGTTGGTGCGGTGGCGTGGGTTCGTCAAAATTTATTGTCGTCCCCACTTAACATTTTTTTAACGCTATTTAGCTTCTATATATTGTTTTTGCTTATCCCACCGGTTGTCGAATGGGGTATTGTCACAGCAACTTTTAGCGGTGCTTCTAAAGCTGATTGTACTGGAGCAGGTGCATGCTGGGCTTTCATTGGCGTGTACTTTGAACAGTTTATGTACGGCCTTTATCCTTCAGAAGAAACATGGCGTATTAACTTAGCCTTGATTCTATTGGTGGTTTTGGTGGGTACGTTTGTGGTTAAGACCGTCAACAAACTCTACTTATCCATTGGGATTGTGGTTGTTTACCCTATCATTGCTTACTTTCTGTTTGCTGGTGGTGTATTCGGTCTTGAAGTGGTTGAAACATCTCTATGGGGTGGCTTGTTCTTAACCACGCTGTTGGGTGTGGTTGGTATTGTTGCTTCTTTTCCTTTGGGTGTTTTGTTGGCGCTAGGTCGTCAATCAAGCATGCCTATCGCGAAATCGGTTTGTATCGTTTTCATCGAGACTATTCGTGCGGTTCCTTTGATCACTATCTTGTTCATGGCATCAGTAATGATTCCGTTGTTCTTGCCTGAAGGCATGAACTTCAACAAGCTTTTACGTGTTCTGATCGGTATTACCTTGTTCTCAGCTGCTTATATGGCAGAAGTTATTCGAGGTGGTTTACAAGCCATTCCGAAAGGCCAATACGAAGCCGCTGATGCAATGGGATTAACGTACTGGCAATCCATGGTCTTGGTCATTTTGCCACAAGCATTGAAATTGGTTATTCCAGGTATCGTAAACACCTTCATTGGTTTGTTTAAAGACACTACCCTTGTTTACATCGTGGGTATGTTCGATTTACTGGGTCGGATCCAAGCCGCTACGCATGATTCAAGCTGGCTAGGAACGACAATTGAAGGTTATGCCTTTGCGGGATTTGTGTATTGGTTGGCCTGCTTTGGCATGTCACGCTACAGTATGAGAATCGAGCGTAAGTTAGAAACTGGGCACAAGCGAAATTAGTTAAGAATTTGAGGTCTTTATAATGACAGATACAAATATGGCTCGTGCCCAACTAGAGCAGGGCGAATCAGCAATCATCGAATTTAACGATGTAAATAAATGGTACGGTGATTTTCACGTATTAAAGAACATCAACTTCAGCATCAAAAAAGGCGAGCGTATCGTTGTCTGTGGTCCATCTGGTTCTGGTAAATCAACGATGACTCGTTGTATTAACCGTCTAGAAGAGCACCAGAAAGGAACGATCCTAGTCGACGGCGTTGAAATGAATGATAACTTGAAGAACATCGAAGCAATTCGTAAAGATGTAGGCATGGTTTTCCAGCACTTCAACTTATTCCCTCATTTGACCATTTTAGAAAACCTGACGTTAGCGCCAATCTGGGTACGTAAAATGCCTAAGAAACAAGCGGAAGAAATGGCGATGCATTACTTGGAACGCGTAAAAATCGCCAACCAAGCATTGAAATACCCAGGTCAGCTTTCTGGTGGTCAACAACAACGTGTGGCGATTGCTCGTGGCCTTTGCATGCAGCCTCGCATCATGTTGTTTGATGAGCCAACATCGGCACTTGATCCAGAAATGATCAAAGAAGTATTGGATGTTATGGTTCAATTAGCGGAAGAAGGCATGACCATGGTGTGTGTAACGCACGAAATGGGCTTTGCTAAAACCGTTGCTGACCGTGTTGTCTTTATGGACGCTGGGGAAATCGTTGAAGCCAATGAGCCTCACGAATTCTTCGATAATCCACAACATGACCGTACTCAAATGTTTTTAAGCCAAATTCTAAATCACTAATACGTTACTTGGTTTTAAAATCTGTTATATTGACAAAAGCCCCTATAAGGGGCTTTTTTATTTCTGCCGTTTAACCATTGTTTTACAGGGAATTTTATGGAGTCTTCTCAAGACCCTCAACCAAGCCAAAAGCTACGTGTTGTGCATTTAGCGGATCATACCGGTCGCTTGCAGGTTATTTTTCCTGATAGCAATATGCTTGATATTTCTGCGGTATCTCGCATTACTAAACGACGCTTTGAGCCTGTGAGCAATTTTCACAGTTCTGGGGACCCTCTTATCCGGCCCAACAGTGTCACAACGATACTGGAAGCCAACATCCTTAAAGAGATGGCATTTTCAATTCGGACCAAAGTCAACGGGCACTACCACGACACAACCACAGAAGCCTTAAAAGACATGTTTTCTGGGCCTTTGAATCGCTTTGAGCCGATATCCATTGATACACAATTAATCAAACGCCCCGTCGACAATCATGAAGACGATGAAGAACAAATTCTTCAAGCACTTGGTCGTTTTCAATCTATTCGGCTGAAGCAGCGCTTAGAAGAAACATTGGAAATTCCGCCGTTACCGGCATCGTCACATCGGATCATTCGCCTGTCTTCAGACGCCACAGCAGGCACCGATGACCTGTGTGATGTGATTGCCCTCGATCCCAGTTTAGCCGCTCAAGTCGTTAGCTGGGCGTCATCGCCCTACTATGGCGCTCCTGGTTCAATCGAATCGGTAGAAGACGCGATTATTCGAGTCTTAGGCTTTGATATGGTGATGAACTTGGCACTTGGCCTTTCCATGGGAAATGCTTTCCAGGCGCCTGAAGATGGCCCACGTCACTACGAAGATTTTTGGTTAGATTCAGTATCTAATGCCGTCTTAATGGAATCTTTGGTGAAAGCCATGCCGATGCAAAAACGACCAAAGCTGGGACACGCCTATCTTGCTGGGCTGCTGCATAACTTTGGTTACCTCGCCATCAGCACGATATTGCCGCCACATTTTTCGATTCTTTCACGATACCAAGAAGCCAACGCTCACTTGTCTTCCGAATTGATAGAGATGCAAATTTTGCACTTTACGAAAGAACAATTAGGCTCTTGGTTATTACGCTATTGGAGCCTGCCAGACAACATTTGGACCGCCATCCGATACAGTAAAAAACCACACTACTACGGTGAACACGCGATGTTGGCCAAGCTACTGTATACCGCATTTCAACTGCGTAATGACGAAGATCTCGACCCATCCGTTCTACAGGAAATAGGCTTATCGCTTGAAGAAGCGGAAGCCTGCCGTGACGCCGTGTATCAAAAGTCCGCTGAGTTACAAAAAATGGTCGTCTTAATCAATAAAATGAATGCCTAACGGGTCGCTGCACAAAGGTCTCACTGCATTATGATATTAATGAACCCCACAGCGGCTCAGCAATTTGATTACCGCTGGGCGCCTATTCATCGCGTAAACAGAGTCAAGGTGCCCAATACGCTTTGGCCCTGGTTGGTGACTCAAGACTCTTTAACCGCGAAACTGCAGCATCTTGGCACATTAACAGTCGACGTCATCGACGACACATGGGGCGCGCCAACAGCACGGGAAAGAAAACGCCTCAAGTTACGACCCAGAGAAGCCGCACGAATTCGCACGGTATTACTCAAAGTCGATGGCAAAGCGGTGATTTACGCCCGCTCTATTATTCCCGCTAAATCGCTAAAAGGGCATTGGCGTCAAGTAAAGCGTTTGAAAAACAAACCCTTAGGCGGTTATTTATTTCAGCACCGAGCTCTGACTCGAAGTAACATAGAAATCACACAATTGCCCAAAAACATGTTCCCTAATCAACAAAATGCTTTATGGGCAAGACGCTCCGTGTTCCAACAATTTGGCCCCGGCATATTGGTAAATGAAGCGTTTTTTGAAGACATCAACCAATTGAAACCGCTGTTTGGATTCTTATGAGTAAGCTAAAAGATTACGCAGAACTAACAAGATTTAACCGCCCTATTGGCTCTTTTCTATTAATGTGGCCAACATTATGGGCTCTATGGCTTGCCGCTGATGGCATGCCAGAATGGCATTTGGTCATCATTTTTGTATTGGGCGTTTTTAGTATGCGCTCAGCAGGTTGTGTGATTAATGATTACGCCGATAGAAACGTCGATGGTAACGTAGACCGTACAAAAAACCGCCCTTTACCATCCGGTCGTGTATCAGAAAAAGAAGCGCTTTTACTCTTTGCCGCACTCTCTGTTTTGAGCTTCATCTTGGTACTCTTCACCGATCTACAGACAATTCTACTGTCGTTTGTCGGTTTAGGGCTGGCTGCTCTGTACCCTTTTATGAAGCGATATACCCATCTGCCTCAGCTTTTTCTCGGTTTGGCCTTTTCTTGGGCCATTCCAATGGCGTACAGTGCGCAAGGTGGCAATTTAACAAACCCTGAGCTTTGGATGCTGTTTGTTGCGAACTGCTTTTGGACCATCGCCTACGACACGTATTACGCCATGACAGACCGACCTGATGACATTAAGATCGGGGTGAAATCCACCGCCATTTTATTTGGCCGATACGACTTTTTTGTCATTCTGTGCCTACAAGGATTAACGCTATCATTATTGACATGGATCGGCGTTTTAGCTGAATTACATTGGCCATACTTTGTGTCATTAATCGTTTGTATCGGGCTTTTTTACCAGCAATACACACAAGCAAAAGAACGTGATAGACACGCTTGTTTTCGCTCTTTCTTAGACAATAACCGCGTAGGTTATTGTGTCTTTATTGGCTTGGTTGCAAACTATTTTATGTAATATATGGCAAAGATGTGACATTTTAACCAAACTGTCACATTGGGCCGCTTTAATGAAACCGTTCCTGAGATGAGGATAAATCCTGTGACCGGTAAAAAAGTATTAATAATTGATGACGAGTCTTCAATCCGCGAAATGATCGCGATTGCACTTGAAATGGCGGGCTACGAATATTTAGAAGCTGAGAACATTCAGCAAGCCCATGAAATCATCGTCGACCATCGACCAGATCTCATTCTTGTCGATTGGATGATGCCTGGCGGAAGCGGCATTGAGCTGACTCGTCGTTTGAAAAAAGACACTACGACGGCGGAAATTCCCGTTATCATGTTGACGGCAAAAAGCGAAGAAGACAATAAAATTCAAGGACTTGAAGTCGGTGCGGATGATTACATCACCAAACCATTTTCGCCACGTGAGTTGGTAGCGAGACTCAAAGCCGTATTGCGTCGAGCCACACCTCAAGGCATCGATGAACCGATTGAAGTCGACGGCTTGGTTCTTGATCCGATCAGCCAACGTGTCACCATTGGCACTCGCCCACTAGACATGGGACCGACGGAATACCGCCTACTAAAATTTCTCATGACCCACCAAGAACGCGCGTATTCAAGAGCTCAGCTGTTGGATCAAGTTTGGGGTGGCAATGTCTATGTTGAAGAGCGTACTGTGGATGTCCACATACGCCGTTTACGTAAAGCCATCGGCAGCTCTCATGACTCCTTGATACAAACCGTTCGAGGAACAGGGTACCGATTTTCAGCAAAAAGGTCTGTATGAAAACAATTTGGCGAAACACCATTCTTGCTTGGCTGGCGGGTCTTGGAGCCTGCATCGTAATAGGCCTAATTATTGGGCAATTATTGGGTGTTTTGCTGCTGTACACATTAGGGTCTTTATACTGGCAACTGTACCAGTTGTATCAATTTCATTATTGGTTACGCCATTCAGGTCGCGCGGCACCGCCTGAAGCCAGTGGTATTTGGGGCGAAGTCTTTGATGCGGTGTATCGATTGCATAAGAAACAACGCAAATCCAAACGCCGTATGCGCCAAGCGTTGACTCGCATTGAAAGCTCCACTACCGCCTTGAAAGAAGGCGTTATCATGGCCGACAATCAAGGCAATCTAGAATGGTGGAACAACTCCGCGGCGCACTTTCTGGGCTTGATGCGCCCGGTCGATCGCGGCCAAGTAATTACCAATATTGTCCGTAGCCCTGAATTTTTCCGCTATTTCAGCCAAAAACGCTTTGGTGAACCGTTAGTAATAAAATCACCAGCCAAAGACGGTGTTTATCTTGAAATCCAAACCACGTTGTACGATAAAAACGACCATCTGATTTTTGTCCGTGACGTGACGCGTCTACACTTACTCGAACAAATGCGCAAAGATTTTGTGGCCAATGCTTCCCATGAGCTAAAAACGCCTCTCACCGTCATAAAAGGCTACTTAGAAACGCTCGAGATGTTCAAAGACAGCCTGCCCGCGAGCATGCAAAAAGGCATCGTCAATATGTCAGAGCAATCCGAGCGAATGGAGCAACTGATTGAAGATCTTTTATTGTTGTCCCGCTTAGAAAGTAATGACAAACGGGAAGAGAACCAGTGGCATAAGGTCTCAGACTTAATACAAGCCGTCACTAAGGCCACTGCGCCTATATTGGACACGAAACACAGTTTGTCTATCAACATCCCTGAGGACGCTCGTCTCTACGGCTCATACAAAGAACTTTACAGTGCGTTTTCCAACCTTATCGTCAATGCCATCAAATACTCACCCGATGGCGGCGAGATCACCATTCAGTGGGAATCCAGTGAATTCAACGGTGTGTTTTCTGTCAAAGACACAGGATTAGGCATAGACCCAAGATACATTCCCCGCTTAACGGAGCGTTTTTTCAGAGTGGATAAAGGACGAGGATCAAAAACCGGCGGCACAGGACTGGGGTTGGCAATCGTGAAACACGTTTTATTGCATCATGATGCTAAGCTCCAAATACGCAGCCAACCAGGCCAAGGCAGTACCTTTTCCTGTCACTTCCCCGGAAATCGAATACGAACGGACAGCATTCCCGTTCAAAGCAACACGCCGTTAAGTATTGAAGAATAAAAAAAAGGAAGCACGATCACATGCTTCCCTTTTTAAAACATCAAACTCGTTCTATAAACTGTCGAACAACTGCTTAATAAACGCTTCTTTCTCACTGTCTTGGTCGATCAAACTTAGTGTCACGGTCAAGAAAGTTGAATCGTGTTTTTTCTCTGTCGTCGCCACGGATTGAATGTAGTAGTTCAGTCGATTAATCTTGCCGCCAAACTCCAAATCCAACACCGCTTGGCCAAGGACTTGCGGCACCACATCATCACTTTTAATAAACATCGTGGCTTCGGTTTTACTAAATTGAATCACCATGCAACGAAACTGCTTACTTTCAAAGCGAACTAACGTCGGCACCTTAACGTCCTTCACACCTTTTTCCGGTGCGACTGTCGTCGCCACTTCCGGTGGCGCAAATTTTGTCGCTTGCACAGACGCTGATTTACCCGCCCCCATCAAAACATCCAAAGAAGCCGTGCTTACACCACCAGGAGAAATAGATTCACGTGGTTTTTGCGCTGACAGTTTGCCTTCAAGGTTGTGCTTTTTCGCCGCTGAAATGACCTTGTTCGCCAGTTGTTCGCTCGAGAAAGGCTTACCAAGATAATCGGTCACACCAGACTGAACCGCTTCCACCACATGGCTTTTGTCGCCACGGCTGGTAATCATCACAAAAGGCACATCCTCTTTTTTATACTTGGGTTGCTCTCGACACCACTTAAGCAATTCCACACCGGTCATTTCAGGCATTTCCCAGTCACACAGCACCATATCGAACTGTGTTTTCGTGAGTAATTGCTGGGCTTTACGGCCATTTACGGCTTCTTCGATTTCTACCGCCGGGAACTGCTTACGCAAAGAGCGTCGAATCAGATCACGAGTGAAAGAGGCATCATCTACTACCAAAATTTTTAACGACATTAAAAAGTACCATCAGTGCGATCTAACAAAGCGGAAAAATCACCATGCTCTGATCGGAAAACAGAAATCCACAATAATGTGGCCGCCACAACCGCAATCGGCATAACGAATAAATTAAAAAACGGAATCGTCAAACTTACCATAACAATTCCGCCAAATGTCCAACATAACAAAGGCTTAGAACGCAGCGCCATTCTCATATCATGGAATTTTACCTTATTGTTATCAAAGGCATAATCCATGTACTGAAGCGACAACATCCACGCCGAAAACAACAGTAACAAAACGGGCGCGATCACATTCACCAGCGGTATAAAAGACAACAAAAGCAGCAAAATAAAACGCGGTAGAAAATACAAAATTTTCTGGCACTCTCTTTGCAGACTACGACCAATAATGGCCATGATGACGCCAGCGTTTAGGCTTTCATCGAACACTTTTCCCGTTTCTTTCTCTTCTACTTTTTCCGCCAAAAACGCCATAAATGGCGCGGCCAAAATATTCACACCCACAGAAAAACTATAGAACAAAAGCACACTAATGATAGCCGCAAATATCAGATAAAACAGCCAATTCAAAAAAGAGACCCAGTCGGGTAAATACCCCATTGCAGAATCCATTAGCGCTTGGAAATAACTGAATGCGACCATGTATAACAAGCCGACCAAAACAAAGTTCGCCAGCAAAGGCGCCAAGATGAACAGCCTTAAATCTTTCGACAGAACCAAGGGAAATGCTTTTAAAAAAGCCCCTGCGGCTTTAAATGGATGAGTGATCACGATGCCGTATTACCTTTTTGGTTAAGTTTTCCAGTAATGCAAAGAATATCATGAGGCCTTTCATGGCTCCATACAGCCTTACCAATCAACAACGTAATTAATACGAAGTGTCCCTTTTTTGAACCTAATAAACCTTAAAACGCATTTTTTAAAGTTCCCCTTGAAGATCCTTACATTTATTAGACGCATAACCTGATACGCAATTTCGATTGTGACCTTTAGGGAATTGGGGAACTATGAAAACGTAAGACGAATACAAACCAGTGCCGGTATGACGTCTAAACATAAAAAGGGCACACACAAAAGCTAACTAACAAGGGACATTATTCACATGAAAAAAACATTGCTCGCCAGTGCCATCATGGCCACTTCATTTATTGCTCTGCAAGCCCAAGCCGCCGACGTACCAGCCGGCGTAGAATTGGCCGCGAAACAAGAACTCGTTCGTGGTGGTGGTTCTGAACCCGCAACACTTGACCCACAAAAAATCGAAGGCACACCAGGTTCTGCTCGTTCACGTGACCTATTCGAAGGTTTGTATAACCAAGACGGCGACGGCAACCAAATCCCTGGCGTGGCAACAAGCTACGACGTAAACGCCGACAACACGCAATACACTTTCCATCTTCGTAAAAACGCAAAATGGTCTAACGGCGACCCAGTAACGGCGGAAGACTTCGTTTACGCCTTCACACGTGCGGTTGATCCTAAATTAGCGTCACCTTACGCATGGTTCATGGAAATCCCATCCATTGTGAACGCCACTAAAATCATCGCAGGTGAAGCACAGCCATCAACTCTTGGCGTGAAAGCTTTAGACGCGTACACATTCCAAGTGACACTAGAACGTCCGGTTCCTTATTTTGTAAAAATGACGTCTCACCAAACCATGTTCCCAGTGCCAAAAAAAGTGGTTGAAAAATGGGGCGATGACTGGACAAAACCTGAACACATGGTGTCTAACGGCGCATACAAAATGGACGAATGGGTAGTAAACGAGAAGATGGTATTTTCTCGTAATGCAAACTACTGGAACAATGCAAAAACCGTTATCAACAAAGTGACGTATTTGCCAATTGAGTCTCCAAACGCCGAACTAAAACGCTTCCAAGCGGGCCAAATGGACCTGAGCTACGAGCTACCAAACGACCATTACAAGCAACTGATGCGCGACATTCCAGAACAAGTAGTGGTAACGCCTTATTTGGGCACCTATTACTACCAATTCAATATCACCAAAGCACCTTACAATGACGTTCGCGTTCGTAAAGCCTTGTCTTACGCCATTGACCGCGACGTGATCACCAAGTTTGTGACAGGTGTTGGCGAAATCCCTGCGTATTCCTTCACACCAGAAGTGGTGAATGGCTTTAATCCAGCCGTACCAACTTATGCAACGTGGACACAAAAAGAACGTAACGAAAAAGCCAAAGCCTTGTTAGAAGAAGCCGGCTTCGATAAGAGCCACCCACTGTCTTTCAACTTGCTTTACAACACCAACGAAAACCATAAAAAAATCGCCATTGCGATTGCGTCTATGTGGAAAAAAACCTTGGGCGTAAACGTTATGCTGGAAAACCAAGAGTGGAAAACCTACTTAGAAACGAAAAAACATCAGCAATTTGATGTGGCACGTGCCGGTTGGATTGGCGACTACAACGAAGCGTCTACCATGTTAGATCTTCTAACCACCACACATGGTAACAACGACGGTAAATACAGCAACGCAGAATACGACAAGCTATTGCACGATGCTCGTACCATGCAAAATCCTGCGGCGAACTACAACAAAGCCGAAGAGATCGCCATCGAACAAGACATGGCCGTTGCACCCATTTACCAATACACCAATAAGCGTTTAGTGAAACCTTACGTGGGTGGTTACCAACCAAACCCAGAAGACAACATCTACGCGCGTGATATGTACATCATCAAGCACTAAGACAACGCGTTAAAGCGCATTGTCTTTTGAAAACCATGCCCAGCGGCGTGTCGTCGCTGGGCATCTCTTGAATTCCCTACAGGTTCCAAGTATTAGCCGCTGATAAGCGTGTCTAACACGGTAATATATATGTTTACATTTATTTCAAAACGCATCTTAGAAGCCATTCCAACCTTGTTAATCTTAATCACGGTGTCTTTCTTCTTGATGCATTCTGCGCCCGGCAGCCCGTTTTCCAGCGAGCGATCTTTACCGCCGGAAGTCTTGGCTAACATTAATGCCAAGTACCACCTAGATGAGCCAGTGATTAACCAATATTTTTATTACCTTGGTGGCTTAATTCAAGGCGATTTAGGTCCGTCCTTTCGTTATAAAGATTTCACCATCAACGAACTCATTGCACAGAGCTTTCCTGTTTCCGCAGAAATCGGTATTTGGTCTTTTCTCGTCGCGCTGATTCTTGGTGTGGGTTGCGGGATTATTGCGGCATTGCGGCAGAATTCATGGGTCGACTACAGCGTCATGGGGTTTGCTAACCTTGGCATTGTGTTACCTAATTTTGTATTAGCACCTTTGTGTATCCTATTTTTCTCTATTTACAACCATTGGCTTCCGCCCGGTGGCTGGAACGGCGGCGCTTGGCCTTACTTAGTCATGCCTGTCATTGCTATGTCCACCAGCTACATTGCACAGATCGCGCGTATCACACGGGGCAGCATGATTGAAACCATGCATTCCAACTTTATCCGTACTGCGCGAGCAAAGGGCTTACCGAAATACCGCATTATTTTTCAGCATGCTTTGCGCCCAGCCATGCTGCCGGTTATTTCTTATCTTGGACCAGCGTTTGTCGGCATTGTCACCGGTTCCGTGATTGTGGATGTGTACTTTGGAACCGGCGGAATTGGCCAGCATTTCATTAATGGCGCATTAAACCGCGATTACTCCATGGTCATGGGCGTCACCATTTTGGTCGGTACATTAACGATTCTATTCAACGCCATCGTTGATGTTTTATACGCGGTTATTGACCCGAAAATTCGCTACTAAGGCCTCTTTATTATGATTACTACAAAAGACAAAATTCAGGCCGTCGAACAGTTCGCCGAAAAAGTGGTGGAAATTGAAGGACGCAGTTTATGGCAAGACGCTCGTCGACGCTTTTTCTCCAACCACGCTGCAGTTATTAGCTTAGTGATACTTACGATGATTGCGGCGATTGCGTTGTTAGCGCCGTTATTCAGCCAATGGCATTACGAAGACATCGACTGGGAAGCACTGTCTGATATTTCGGTATTGGGTCGCCCCAACATCGAAAACGGCCACTACTTCGGCACAGACACGTTAGGCCGCGACATTTTTGTTCGCACCATGCAAGGCGGACAAATTTCGTTGCTGGTTGGCATTATGGGCAGTGCCGTGGCGATTGTCATCGGCACGCTTTACGGCGCGACATCTGGTTACCTTGGTGGGCGTGTTGATAGCGTCATGATGCGCTTCTTGGAAATTTTGAACTCGTTTCCTTTCATGTTCTTTGTGATCATTTTGATGACCTTATTTGGCCGTCATATCTTTTTGATCTTTGTCGCCATTGGGGCGATTTCTTGGCTCGACATGGCGCGGATCGTTCGCGGTCAGACGCTGAGTTTGAAAAACAAAGAATACATCGAAGCCGCCTACGCTTGCGGCGTATCCACGCCAAAAATCATCTTGCGTCACATTGTGCCAAACGTGCTCGGTATCGTCGTGGTTTACGCCACCTTGTTAGTACCCAATATGATCTTGCTGGAATCTTTCATCAGTTTCTTAGGGCTGGGCGTTCAAGAACCCATGACCAGCTGGGGCGCGCTGATTTCTGAAGGCGCTCAGAACATGGAAATTGCCATCTGGCAATTGGCTTGGCCGCTCGGTTTCTTAGTCGTGACCCTGTTTTGCTTTAACTTCCTCGGCGATGGCTTACGCGATGCGCTTGATCCAAAAGACCGCTAAGGAGATTTTATGACCATTTCAACCACCCAGAATTTGTTAGAAGTCTCTAACCTACGTGTGAATTTCAAAACACCAGACGGTTTTGTGACCGCGGTGAACGATCTGAATTTCACGTTAGAACAAGGCCAAACCTTAGGCATTGTGGGCGAATCCGGTTCCGGCAAAAGCCAAACCGCGTTTGCGCTCATGGGATTATTAGCCGGCAACGGCGTGATCGAAGGGGAAGCGCGCTTTGAAGGAAAAAACATCCTCGCGTTGAACGAACGTGAAATGAACCGCATTCGATCCAAAGAAATCGCGATGATTTTCCAAGACCCAATGACCTCGCTGAACCCTTACATGAAAGTCGGCAAACAGCTGATGGAAGTGTTAACGCTGCACAAAGGCATGAGCAAAGCCGAAGCGTTTGAAGCCTCTGTAAAAATGCTCGACGCCGTTAAAATGCCAGAAGCACGCAAACGCATGAACATGTATCCGCACGAGTTTTCTGGCGGCATGAGACAGCGTGTGATGATCGCCATGGCGTTGTTGTGCCAACCCAAACTCTTGATCGCCGATGAGCCAACAACCGCGCTCGACGTGACCGTGCAAGCGCAAATCCTCACCTTACTAAATGAGTTAAAAGACGACTTTAATACTTCCATTGTGATGATCACCCACGATTTAGGCGTGGTCGCCGGATTGTGTGACAAAGTCTTGGTGATGTACGCGGGTCAAACCATGGAATACGGCACAGCAGAAGACGTGTTTTATCGCCCGACGCACCCTTATACACAAGGTTTGCTAAAGGCCATTCCACGTCTGGATGCCAATGACGAAAAATTATCGACCATTGCGGGAAATCCACCCAACTTATTGCATTTGCCAGCGGGTTGTCCATTCCAAGCGCGTTGTGATTGTGCGAGCGATCGCTGTTTAGAAAGTATGCCAGCATTGCAAGAGTTTGCACCGGGTCAGCTTCGTGCTTGTCATAAATCCCTTGATGGGAGCGTTGCCTAATGAACACCTCAAATAATGTATTAATGGAAGTGAATAACTTAAAAGTGCACTTCAATATCAAATCCGATAACGCGTGGCCTTGGGAAAAAGGCCATGCGCTCAAAGCCGTCGACGGCGTTGACCTCACCATTTATGAAGGCGAAACGCTGGGTGTAGTGGGCGAATCTGGCTGCGGCAAATCCACCTTGGCGCGTGCTTTGTTGCGCCTTGTGCCGATTACCGACGGCAGCGTGGTGTGGCTCGGACAAGATTTAAGGGATCTTGATAAAAAACAAATGCGCAGCAAACGCCAAGAGCTGCAAATGATTTTCCAAGACCCGTTGGCGTCGTTGGACCCTCGGATGACCGTGGGCGATATTATCGCGGAACCGCTCAAAACCTTCCGTCCTGAGCTTTTGAAAGAAGACGTGAAAGCCGAAGTACGCAGCATCATGGATCGCGTGGGCTTGCTGCCTAACGTGATTAACCGTTACCCCCATGAATTTTCCGGCGGCCAATGTCAGCGTATCGGCATCGCGCGTGCCTTGATTCTAAAACCCAAATTGGTCGTGTGTGACGAACCGGTTTCTGCGTTGGATGTGTCTATCCAAGCACAAGTGGTCAATTTGCTGAAAGAATTGCAGGCAGAAATGGGCTTGTCGTTGGTGTTCATTGCACACGATTTAAGCGTGGTAAAACACATTTCCGATCGTGTATTGGTAATGTATTTAGGCAATGCGGTCGAATTGGCGAGTAAAAAATCGTTATACGATAACCCTCAGCACCCTTATACCAAGGCGTTATTGTCAGCGGTGCCTGTGCCCGATCCGAGGGTTGAACGAGGCAAGAAAATCCAGCTGTTGTTGGGCGACCTTCCTTCTCCGATTAATCCGCCTTCTGGCTGTGTTTTTCGAACCCGCTGCCCTCATGCAAATGAAAGCTGTGCACAGAAAAAACCGGCCTTACAAGCTTTGTCTAACGAGCATCAAGCGGCCTGCTCTCGTCTGGCTGAAATCGCTTAACCATTCATTCATGTAATGTTTGTAACAAAAGCCGTTTTGACAACACTCAAAGCGGCTTTTTCATCGGTTGAACAGGCGTATATTTCTATCCCTTTCAGATTAACGACAAATACCCGCGATTTTTGTCTATCATAGGAAATGTTCTTTCATCTAATTGTGTTAAGGCTGCTCACTATGCGTTTATTCGTTCCTTTCATTGTCGTTGTTGCTAGCCTTATTTCCAGTGCGTCTTTTGCCTTAGAGCAACCCAAAGGCCGAGTCATATTAACCGTGACAGGAGCGATCAATGCGACAAACTTGGAACAAAGCGCCGTGTTTGACCAGGCCATGTTGCAAGTGTTACCAACGCATTCAATTACGACACGCAACCCATGGACAAAAGGTCTGCATATGTATCAAGGCTTTTCCGCGGTGGATTTGCTGACCAAATTGGGCAATAAAGGCACATTGTTGAAAGTCACAGCGCTGAATCAATACATGACGGAAATTCCGCTGAGTGACTTTGTTGTCAATGGTGCCATTTTTGCCACACATCAAGACGGAAAGCCTATGAGTGTTAGGAAGCTTGGTCCTATTATGGTGATTTACCCGTTCGACCAGCGGGACGATCTCAAATCTGAAGTCTTTTATGGGCGCTCAATCTGGCAGGTTGACCGCATTGAATCAATTGTTTTAACGGAGTAAAACAATGCGTTTTTTTAAGGAAAGCGACTGGCAATCTACTTTTAGACAATCTGTTTGGTACAGCTTTATTGGCTTTATGATCGCCATTGCAATTGCCGTATTTGGTATCATTACCTACACCAGTGACAGCTCACAAAACAACAGCCGACGTATATTTGAAAGCTCTCTGTGGAATGCGCTACAGCTGCAAGTCCAATCTTATCGTTTTCTCAATTATCTGATTGAACTGGATGAGGCAGACTACCCACTGAATGGCCATGCGTTCTTTGAGTATGACTTACTCATGAGTCGGGTGGATTTACTCAGAGAAGGCCAAGTCGGAACGCTCATCCGCACCTTTGAAAATGGCCGCTCAACCAGGCTGCTCAACATAATTAATGGCGAACTGGAGTTACTGAGCTTCAATTTATCGAAAATGGAAAGCGGCGACGCCTCTTATCAATCCAACTTGATTGAACGCATTCGACGCATCGAAGGCCAAATCAACGAATTTGTCACGCTCGTCAACACCGGCAGCAATCAATACATCACCAGCGAACACCACGTACTTCAAAAGAATTTAAATTACATTCAGCTTTTATCCATGGCATTGCTCGTATGTTTGCTGCTGTTTGGCTTTTTTTCCATCCGAGGTTTGTCTGAACTAAGGCGCGCCTTTAAGCACAACAAAAAACTCACACTCGGCATACAAACCGTCCATGAAGACAAGGCCAATATGCTGGCGTTCATCAACCAAGAAATACGCTTTCCAGTGAATGCGATTCTCGGCGTGGCGAAAACGCTCAACCGCTCCACATCCAAAAACTTCACCGAAGCGTCCGCGAAACACATTGAAGAATCAGGGCTGCAGTTGCTTCAAACCATCGAAATGCTGTCTGATCTTGCGCTCATTGACGCAAAACAACTCACGCTGACGCCCACCACCGAACATTTGCCCAGCCACATAGAAGCCTGCCTTGCTCTATTTGAACCACAAATGACGCGAAAAGGCTTACAAAGTGTGGTCTACATAGACCCAAACTTGCCAGAATTTGTGTGTTTGGATTTTTCCCGTACCAAAGAAATCATTTCTGCCTTACTGCAAAATGCCATTTCCCACACCCCTTCTGGCAGCATCAGCTTACAGATCCGTCACTCGGCATTAAGCGCCTCTCAAACCGCGCTACCAGCCGGAGTAAAAGAAGCCAGCGTATTGCAAATTGCCCTTCGTGATACTGGCCTTGGTATGCCAAGCGAGTTACAACAAAACCTCAGAATCAACCCTGCGTTGCCCATGCAACAAGAAGGTCCGCTGCCGAGCAAAGTTGGCTTAAGTTTGGCGCTCTGCCATAAATTGGTGTATCTGATGAAGGGAGAAATGCATTTTTCCAGCGCGCCGCAGAAAGGCTGTGAATTCTGGATTGATATTCCATTTTATATCGAAAATACGAGTCCCATACCTCAACACACCGCCTTTCGTTGTCCGGACAAAACCGTAGCGCTGTTGATAGAAACGGACGCTCATCTCGCGAAGATCATCACGTTGCAATTGGCGACCTTTAATATCGAGGTCACTGTTTCAAAAGATGGTAGTTTCCAAGAGCACAAAGAATTCAACCTCGTTATCATTGGTAATACGCCAAAATATGAGCGCGAATCTCACGACGCTATTCAGCAACGAAAAGCCAAGGCTTGTCCGATATTCAGCTACCTTCCGGACGCCATAAACTACCCAGACTATGCCATTACTGCACTGCACTTTCCGTTGACGCAGAATCAACTAGAGTCATTGATTGCGCCTTTATTTCCTCAGTCAGCGACGTCGACAGAGGAGACTCTGTCATGATTAATCGCGCACAACTCGACAGCCTCACCCAATTCCTTGGGAAAGACGACATTAATCAAATACGTTTGCAATACACGCAAGACAGCTGCCTAAAAGTATCGTTGCTGTTGAGCGCGTGGCGGGAAAGGGACTATCAAGAACTGCAACGCTTAAGTCACTCGCTCAAGTCGTCCAGTTTGAATATGGCAATGCAGATGTTTGCGAAACAATGTCAGCAGATCGAAAAACTCGCGCCTCTGCATGATGATCAAGGGCTTCAAGCCATCATAGACACACTGCCAGCCCTTCACCAAGTATCACTGAAAGAGCTGGCGGCGTATTTTGCATCGTCAGATTAGATCGACCAAGTCATGTCAGTGGCGTCAATAAACGTCGCCACGAATGCCGAAATACCTGCTTGGTCAACGTCAGAAAAACGACCCGTTTTGGGACTGTCCATATCGAACACCGCCACCAGCTTGCCGTCGACAACAACCGGAAGAACCAACTCAGCGGCCGATGCGGCATCGCACGCAATGTGACCGTCAAAGGCATGAACGTCATCGATACGTTGAACCTGTCGCGTCTGAGCGGCCTTGCCGCACACACCACGACCGAACGGGATCCGCGTACACGCTACTTTGCCGACATACGGTCCGAGCACCAATTCTTCGCCCCGCGCAAAGTAGAAACCAGACCAATTCAGCTCGCCCACCGTTTGCATGACAAACGCCGAGAACTGAGCCGCGTTGCAGATAAAATCTCGCTCTCCGCTTAATAACGCCGCCAGCTGAGTATTAAGATCTTGATACGTGCTTTCAAGGGAAGCATGTGAACCAACGTCTATCGTAAACATCGTGTTTTGCACCAGATAAAACAAAAAAACGATGATAACAAAGTCTGTATCAGAGCCAACCCAAAAACGCTTTCTACTATGAAAAATTCACCTGAAAACAAATATTACTGGCACAAAAAAGCCACCGACCTTTTGACTCACGACTAACGTGTGACAAAAAATCGATGGCAGATAGATCCGTCGTTAAGCGCATCATTCCGCTCGTGAAGGAACTATTTTTCGCCTAGTTCATTCGCAAGGTCGTTGATGTGCATATGACGAACATCGACGCCTTTGACCATGAAGATCAAATGCTGACAAATATAACGCGAGTGATCCCCAATGCGTTCTAGCGCGCGAAGCACCCAAATCACATTGATTACACGCGAAATACTGCGTGGATCTTCCATCATGTAGGTCACCAAAGAACGCATCGCTGTGTTGTATTCTTGAGCAATTGCACGATCTTGCTTAGCCACTTTAACGGCGGCAGCAATATCCAAACGCGCGTATGCGTCTAGTGTGTCATGAATCATGCGTGACACCATTTGGCCAATGCGGTTGATCTCAACATAGCCGCGTGGCGACTCGCCTTCGTCGATCAAGTTTAGGGTAAGATTGGCGATTTTCTTCGCTTCATCACCGATACGTTCTAGCTCACCCACCGCTTTACTGATGGACAAGATCATGCGTAAATCCGTGGCAGCTGGCTGACGCTTAGCCAAAATACGCGTGCATTCTTCGTCAATCAAACCATCTAGTTGGTTGACCGTCGCTTCTTTGTCTTTCACGTCTTCTGCCAGAGAACCGTTGCTGTCCAGTAACGATTGAACCGCGTCCTGTACCTGAGTTTCAACAACACCACCCATGGTTAAAAAGTGCTGACGTAGTCTTTCTAGCTCGTTATTAAACTGCTGAGAAATATGATCCGTTGTTAACTCTTTCATAATGCGTCCTCCGCCTAGCCGTAGCGGCCCGTGATGTAGTCTTCTGTTTGTTGCTTGCTTGGATTCGTGAACAACGAGTTGGTATCACCAAACTCGACCAAATCCCCCATGTACATAAACGCGGTGTAATCAGAAACACGCGCCGCTTGCTGCATATTGTGCGTCACAATGGCGATGGTGAACTCATTCTTTAGCTCATGGATCAGCTCTTCAATCTTCAACGTTGAAATAGGATCCAAGGCCGACGCAGGCTCATCCAACAAAAGCACTTCGGGTTTTACCGCGACGGTACGCGCAATCACCAAACGCTGCTGCTGACCGCCAGACATGCCAAGCGCACTTTCGTGCAGACGGTCTTTTACTTCGTCCCATAGCGCAGCAGAACGCAGCGCCCACTCAACGGTTTCGTCTAAAAGGCGCTTTTTATTAATGCCTTGAATACGCAAACCGTACGCGACGTTTTCATAAATACTTTTAGGGAATGGGTTTGGCTTCTGGAATACCATACCAACACGACGACGCAACTCGGCGACGTCGGTGCCTTTGGCGTAGATATTTTCATCACGTAGGTTTATTTCCCCCGTAATACGACAGCCATCCACCAAATCGTTCATGCGGTTAAAACAACGTAATAGCGTCGATTTACCACAACCAGAAGGCCCGATAAACGCCGTCACCTTTTTCTCTGGAATGACCATGTTAACGCCTTTCAGCGCTTCTTTGTCACCGTAATAAAGGTGCAAGTCGTTGACAGAAAGGCAAACTTTTTCGTCTTCAATGCGCAAAGCCTGTTGGCTGCGCTGCATTGCTGAAATATCAATAGAGTGTGTTTTTGCGTCGCTCATAATAATCTCTTCTTAGCCGCTTACATTTCCAGCGATTTGTATTTTTCACGTAGGTGGTTTCGGATCGTTACTGCTGATAAGTTTAACAAAGCAATAACCAACACAAGTAAAAAGGCTGTTGCATAGACCAATGGTCTTGCGGCTTCTACATTTGGACTTTGGAAGCCCACATCATAAATATGGAAACCTAAGTGCATGAACTTCTGATCCAAATGGATGAACGGGTAATTCCCATCCAACGGCAAGGATGGCGCAAGTTTCACTACACCAACCAACATCAATGGCGCCACTTCACCGGCCGCACGAGCGACAGCAAGAATCACCCCCGTCATGATCGCAGGGCTCGCCATCGGCAAGACCACACGCCATAAGGTTTCGGCTTTCGTTGCACCCAACGCCAAGCTGCCTTCTCGCACATTGCGAGGAATACGAGACAAGCCCTCTTCCGTCGCCACAATTACCACAGGCACCGTTAATAGCGCCAATGTGATAGACGCCCACATCAAACCACCCGTACCGAATGTCGGCGATGGTAAGGCTTCCGGGAAGAACGCTTGGTCAATGCCAGACCCTAGGAAGTAAATAAAGAACCCTAAGCCAAACACACCGTAAACGATAGAAGGAACACCCGCTAAGTTATTGACGGCAATACGAATAATACGAGTCACCCAACCTTGTGACGCGTATTCACGTAAGTAAACCGCCGCTACCACACCAAATGGGGTAACCAAAACCGTCATCAGCAATACCATCATCACCGTACCGAAAATAGCCGGAAACACGCCACCTTCTGTATTGGCTTCACGCGGCTCGTCTGACAAGAATTCCCACAACTTGGTGAAGTAAAAACTCATTTTTTGGCCAACGTTCATCGCATTAGCGCGGTAAGCATGAACAATTTTCGCCACTGGCATTTCGTGTTCAGAGCCGTCCATCACTTGCACAACAAACGTATCACGATTAAACGCCTGATAAAGATCAATCAAGCTTTGCTGAAGACCTTTGTATTCTTCATCGTATTGACTACGCTCTACAGCAAGATCGGCTTCTGCTGCTGGCGTTAACTTGTCTTCTAGCTCAAGACGACGTTGCTTAAGACGAATGCGCTCAAGGGCGTAGTTGATCTTGCCAATGTCGCCTTTCTCAATGTCATGGATTTGGTCGTAAATCCCTGCCGCACGCTCAATGCTTGCTTCAAAAACCGCCCATGTCGCCAACGCAGAATCTGTTGGCGTAAGATCCGTCGTTTGAGACGTGATCTGACCATCTTCTTTCACTGCTTTGAGGTAACCGTATAAATTACCCCACTCACGACGTTCCGCCGTGAACAGCATGTCCGGACGCTGAGTGTTCGTGATGTATTCGTCGATCACCCAACGGAAATCGGAACCGTACACATCACGGTTACCGGTTTTCATTAAGGTACGTTGCATCAGCTGATGATTGTCTGGAATGTCGATGCCCGCTTCGCGCAACTGCGCTGCTGGCACTTCCAAACTTTCTACGCGCTCGGCGACGATGTTGTATTCCGACTCACCCGGCAAAGCGTAATGTGACTCCACCACGTCTGCAGGCCAGAAATGACCTAAACCACGTACGGCAATCAGCAATAACAAACCCAGCACCATGATGACGGAAATCGCCACCGCGCCGGCGTTAAGCCACACCCATGGATCACCTGATTTGACCCACTCGGATACGGACTTTTTCTTCATTTTCATTGGAGTACTCATTATAGCGACCCGTATTTTTTGCGTAGGTGCTGACGCACGGTTTCGGCGATTGTGTTCACGATAAAGGTGAAGATAAAGAGCACAAATGCCGCTAAGAACAAGATACGATAATGTGAACTGCCCACTTCAGATTCCGGCACTTCCACCGCCAAATTGGCAGCCAGAGTCCGCATTCCTTCAAAGATGTTCGCGTCCATAATTGGCGTATTACCCGTTGCCATCAAGACAATCATGGTTTCGCCCACCGCACGTCCCATACCGATCATGATCGCAGAGAAGATCCCTGGGCTCGCCGTCGGTAATACCACGCGCGTCATGGTTTGCCAGTAAGTGGCACCCAAGGCCAAAGACCCTTGGGTCAAGGCTTTCGGCACACTGAAAATGGCGTCTTCGGTAATCGAGAAGATGGTTGGAATCACCGCAAAGCCCATCGCAAAACCCACTACCAGCGCGTTTCGTTGGTCGAATGTGATGCCCAAATCGTGCGTTATCCAACCGCGAATGTTACCGCCGAAGAAGTTCAACTCGATGATAGGGCTTAGCGCCAAACAGAACCACGCCAAGAAAACGACCACTGGAATCAACACCAATGGCTGCCAGCCATCCGGCACTAACCAACGGATTTGCTGAGGCAAACGCGACCATAGATAAGCAAATATGAGAATACCGACTGGCAAGACCACCAAAATACTGAAGGTCGCGGCAAGGTTTTCTTCTAAGAAAGGCGCGAAAAACAAACCGGCTAAGAAACCCAGAATAACGGTCGGCAAAGCTTCCATTAACTCGATCACAGGTTTGATCTTACGGCGCAGCGCTGGCGCCATGAAGTACGCCGTGTAAATCGCACCACAAATTGCCAATGGCACGGCCATCAACATGGCATAGAACGCGGCTTTCAAGGTACCAAATGCCAACGGCATTAAGCTGTATTTTGGTTCGAAGTCATTGTTCGCCGCAGAAGACTGCCACGTATAAGTCGGCTCTTGATAGCCTTCATACCAGACTTTACCCCACAATGAAGACCAAGAGACTTCTGGGTGTTCATTGTCGACATGGTAGAAGTGCAAACCTTTCGAATCTTCTAGCAACAAACCATTCGCACGTGGCGCAAAGCTGATTAAACGCGCGGTGTTGTCGCTGAGTTTTTCGTCGATGACTTGGCGAGTCGATGTGGCGTTGTAAATCGCCACCAAACCACGTTCGTCCAAGGTTGCAAAGCCTTTACGACGTTGCTCCATGGCCAAATCCACCAAGGCAACCGGTTGTTTTACATCACGGATGAACGTCAGTTTTTCTTCGTTTGTCGCATCATTACGAACGTTGAACCATTGGCTCACACGGCCAGAAGAATCTGCAACCATGATGGACGACTTGCCCAATAGATACGTCATCGAGACCAATTTGGCGTCGCCGTTAAACAGTGACATTTCGTCTTTAAGTGCGATGTTATCAAAGTCACGCAGATCAAATTCACTCATTGCACCAGAGCGTGTGGCCACATAAAGATAGCGCTGATCACCACTCAACAGCATGCTAGCAACATCGGCAACGAACGGTAATGGCTCGCTTTGTTCGCTCAACTCCACTTCTTCGGTGATGAAGTTAACTTCTTTTGTCACCTTAGTAATGGCGCTGCTGTTGTCACCAATCGCGGCCATTGTCATAGCGTCACTGCCATCACGCAGTGTTAGCTTTTTGATCGCAAAGTCCGCCACATCAATCGCGTCTTCGCCATAAGGGTATTCAACGACTGGGGTGATTTTACGTTTGCCGTCTGGGTAAGAAATTCGGTAATCGTGTTTGACGATTAACGCTTTGCCATCTTCATAACCAAACGCCATCAAATGGCTGGTGTCTGACTCAACGGCAAAGGCGGTGACTTTTTCAGTACGAAGGTTTTTAACGGTGTCGATTACGCTGCCATCCGCAACAGAGAAAAATACGATGCTGCCATTACTCGCTACTCGCATACCGACTTCGGCTTGTTCTTCCGTCGTTAAGTAGAGACTTTCACCTTGATCTTCTGCCGGCATCGAATAGCTGGCCTCAAGATCAATACTAGCGCTCGAAAACAGCGGCGCCACTTCATAAAGTAAATAGAAACAGATCAGAAGCACAGCCAAAATAACGCTGCTGCCTCCAATGGCAATGCCCATGCCGGCCATACGGTCCTTCAGGGCGCGAATTTTACGATGACGCTTTAAAGCTGGCGTATTGAAATCCAGTTCAGGCATCCGATGGTCAGTTGGTTTAGTCATCCGCATTCATCTTTGTTGTGTGACATTTTATATATGACAGTAGTGTGACAGCTAACAGAACAAGAAAAGTAGGAGAGCTTCTCAGCCCTCCTACTCTAAACACCTTATTCCTAAGCTCGCTACGGCGTTGCTTAGTTAATACCTAGATCGTTTAGGTATTTGTTGGCTACTTTCGATGGTAGAGGAACATAACCGTCTTTTACGACAACCTCTTGACCCATTTTAGAAAGAACCATCTTAACAAACTCACGCTGTAATGGAGCAAGTGGCTTGTTAGGTGCTTTGTTTACATAAACGTAAAGGAAGCGAGACAGTGGGTATTTACCTGTTGCTGCGTTATCAATTGTTGCATCGATAAACGCGCCGCCTTCTTTCTTCGTTAGTGGTACAGCACGTACAGAAGACGTTTTGTAGCCAATACCAGAGTAACCGATACCGTTAAGAGAAGTAGAAACAGACTGAACAACAGACGCAGAACCTGGTTGCTCGTTCACACTGTTTTTGTAATCGCCTTTGAAAAGCGCGTGTTCTTTAAAGTAACCGTAAGTACCAGACACTGAGTTACGACCGAACAACTGAATGTCGCGATTCGCCCAAGCTCCGGATAGGCCTGCTTTGCCCCAAGATGTGATGTCTTCGCTGTGGCCACCCTTACGAGTAGAAGAGAAGATCGCATCAACTTCAGGAAGAGACAAACCTTTGATTGGGTTATCTTTATGTACGAAAACCGCAAGTGCATCGATTGCTACTGGAACCGCTGTTGGCTTGTAGCCGTATTTTTTCTCAAATGCTGCGATTTCTTTGTCTTTCATCTTACGAGACATAGGGCCGAAGTTAGACGTGCCTTCTGTCAATGCTGGTGGCGCAGTAGAAGAGCCAGCCGCTTGAATTTGAATGTTTACATTTGGGTATAGACGCTTGAAGTCTTCCGCCCACAATGTCATCAAGTTTGCTAATGTGTCAGAGCCAACACTTGAAATATTTCCTGAAACGCCGCTTGCCTTGTTATAAGACATCAAATTTGAATCAACATCTGCAAAAGCGTTAACAGAAACGCCTACTGCTGCTGTCATTGCTAAACCTGCAACTAGTTTTTTCATCACATAAACCTCAGTGGTTATAGTCAAATATTTATGAGCGACTGCTCATTGCTCGTTTGATGTTTCGTACTATAGAAAAGTTATGTGACAGTTATGTTAAAGAATGAAATATTTCAAAAAAATATTGAGAGGGGTTGATGAACAAATTGAGATTGAGGCTAAAGGCGTCACTATTTTTAAAGAACCTGACCCTTTAGGACTAATAATAGTGATTAGATAACAGACGAATTTTTCAATCAGCGTTGCTTATCGTACAGACTCGACGTAATAAAAAAGAACATGGACATGTTCTTTTGGGAGAAATTCTACAGTTTTAACGCCTCATTCAGAAGCAAATAATTTTTGACTAAAATAGCAACGCAGGAGCAAAAGCCAACTGTTATTTATCCTGCTGAAATAACTTGTTAAGTCACTGATGCGATGGTCAAAATTTCATGTATCATCTCTGCTTCAGGTTTGCCTTGAGGATGTTTAGCAATAATAATTTTGACGTCTTTGTCATTAATTTTTAACACTCCATGAGCCTCAACCAAACTATGTTCTTTGTTGCTTGATAGTGATACAGCCTCGTTTAAGAAGCCATTGAACCAGTTCAGACCAGTAAAGAAAACAATTACTCTTGGTCTGTATTCTATAATTTCAGCAAGTAGTAATTCATTACAGTAGGTAAACTGTTTATCACACAGGCTGTCACTAGGGTTTCCTGTAATGCTTGGAGCTATTTTGTAAAGATTTGACCATACAATTTTACTTGCCCAACCTGTAGTTGAAGAGGCTTCATTTAAACGTTGAGATACTTGTTTGATAACACGCCAAAATGCAGATGATTTTGTATTGTATCCTTCCTGACTACCCCATGAATCCTCAACCCACTTCAACGGACATTCAAAAGTAGTCGGCTGCCTAAAGACTTCTTCAACCATCGACTCTACGTTTAAATTATTCAGCTCAAACTCATGGTGCCAACTATTCACGGCCCGCCCGACGACCATAAGGTTGTTATTATATTCACTCCCTTTTTGAGCATTAAAACAACACAAACTCTGAGAGCTGTTTCTATATTTAGAAACCTTTAGCTGATTAAGTAAATTTAGGTACTTCTGTGCTTGCATGTAAACCTCAGACTCAAGTGACTTAACGCCGCAATAAGCGGACTAAAATGGTGGGTTATAATGTGTAGCGAAGCGAAACCTAACCCACTGTTTTAGTTCCGTTTAATTGCCTTGTTATATTTCTATTACACTTCCACTTTCTTTCATTTTTGTATTTTTAATATGTTCTTTATTTTCTTCGTCAAAGCTTAATGAAATTAATGAAGCAGCATCTCTTGTTAAGTCCTGAGCCTCTTTAAATGTCTGAAACCCGACATCAGGGTAAAATAATTTTGCATCCCCTAATGAATCGCGTAGTGGCTTAAGTCGATAATACGAGAATTGCAAAGGTAATTTACCAACTTGGTCTGTTGTTAATACTATGAAAGCAATTTCCCCTATAACTCCGGACATTACAATTGCATTTACCTCATTAGTATTGCATAGCCCCATAGGAAGGTATTCTTTTCCCTGATACGGGTCTTTTATTAATGCAACAGCTAGTACTAGATTCCCTCTAATAGAATCTAAGCTTTTTAATACTCTTTCTTTAACTGTATAAACACCCGAGTATTGGGAATCAGGCAAGCTAACCCTCCAAGAAAAAGCCTCCATTTTCCATGCACAGCGAACAAAAATTTCAGCATCATTATCTGAAATTCCTTTTCCGAGTTCGATATCGATAAGTAATTCCATCATTGGTTTTTCTAATTTACTACCAAATTCAGAATTGCATGATAAGCATAATGGGATCGTTGCTGTTAAAGGATAAACTCTATCTTCACTCATCCACATTATTTTATGGCCAGTCATATTTGTATGCTTAATTAACCATTTTGGCCAAAAATGTTCTTTGGTTGGCTTCTTCATTTTTTTATCACAGCTAATACAAATTTTCTTAAACTTTTTCATAAAACTCCGATGAAATATAACGCCTAATTAACAGGCAAAAAAATAGTTGGCTAAAATAAGTGAACGGAGTGAAAAAAAAGCCAACTGTTTTTTGTCCTTTTTGAATTTCTTGTTATATTGCATTAACTGAAATGCTTTAAGTACCTGTAATACAATTCTTTTTGACCACCAGCAAGAGTAACATTTAAAGTACCAGCTTCTAGGCATTCCAGAGCTTTCTGTGCAACCGACGAGGCGAGATCTATAATTTTATTTGGATTAATTAATGTAGTCATCTCAGGTTTATAGCTCTCAATGTTTCCATCCCAAATCACAGATGAATACTCAACTAAAGTTTGTATTTCTCTATCAAATCTAAAATTAAAACTAGGCTTGTTCTTATGTTGTGCGATTGCCATTAAACTTGCGTTATGAAGAAATGAATTACGCAATGCATATACTGCTTTGGTATCCATGTGACCTTCAGGGTAATCAGCAAAATAGTATAAGGCTTTCAAAATTGGACTAGAGGCTGAGTTAGAAAATTCTTCCTTATCTGTACGCGCGTAACAAAAACCTATTTGTTCTATTACTGCAAAAGCACCAACAACAGGGACGAAGTTTTTAGAATACTCCATATGTTTAGCATGATTAATTTCTTGTAGAGTAATCGGTAGAATTGATTTTAGATGGCCGTCCTTAAGTTGGTAAAAAGAAGCTCCTCCTAAATGTGCATACGCTAACTCGGAAAGGGATAATTCCGTAAGAATCTTATGTTTCCATTCACTGATATCCAATTAATACTCCATGCCTACTTTGCAATATAACATCTTTAATAGTGCGCATGCGCGTTTACACATTTTTAAAACTCTTTAAATATCCCTATAACTAACTGAATTTTCAGTATTTTATAAAATTATTCATAAAGTCCAAAACTGGCTAAACGAGCGTGCGCGTTATTCCTTCTTTTTATAAGGAAAGCCCAGCACGTTATCTCTGCACTGAAAATGCTTATCCATTGATATTAAAAGACTTTTTATTTATCTACCAGTACAAACGCGTAAAGCAGTGATTATTTTTTAGACAAAACGAGCATACAATAGACAGGGCAAAAAATAACCTTTCTCTTAATTATTTTTTCCTATGGTGAATTGATCACCTAAATTAAGGTGCCTTTAAAATCCGTTTTTTGTATTGAGATGACGCTGTAAGCGCAAAGCAAAGCCGATGAGCGAGGTCAAACGATAGTGTCGAGCGAATGGGGTTGGTTGGCTCTAACGTCGAGGAGAAGTCTGGGACACAACCCTTATGAACTCCTACGCAAGAGCATGGAAACGAGGAATGTTTATTACCTCTATGAAGTGTCTTAAAGCAAAAAGGGGCTCGATCCTTTCGGAGTTTCATGCATGCTGACAGAAACACATCACGGGCGAATAACATTTCAACAAGGTAGGCGGTCGTTTCGAGGAGGCATGTTATTCGGTCGATGAGTATAAAGTCGCAGAACAAAGAACAACCCCATCCTAGCCTTCCCCTTGAAGAAAGGGGAAGGAACAAGTGCATGTTCAGGTGTACTTCCAATGTCCTAAACATCACTAAAAAAAGACAACGTTACATTAGCTCAATCCAAATACTGAAAGTGACTTCTTGGTTTTATGTGTTCCTAAAATGCGCTGTAAAACCACTTTCACACTAAAAACCCCATAATTTGTTCATAAAATACTACGAACACTCGCTTACAAGCCTCTGTAATATTCCCAAGAGTGGCGTTATCCAATAGACTAACCGTCCGGATTTTATAGGCACTGTGGCCTCGCTAAACGTCCGATAATAATGATTAAAAACTGTGGGTACTTTAATGTTTAACAAACTGGTCTGTTCAGCTGAGGCCATTTCCCATTACACGGGGAAATGTGTGGCTTGGCTCACGTTAGCGATGATGCTACTTACCTGTCTCGTCGTACTTCTGCGCTATGGTTTTGATATGGGTTCCATCGCGCTACAAGAATCTGTTCTTTACCTTCACGCTATGGTTTTCATGCTGGGCGCGGCTTATACCTTTAAAGACGATGAACACGTTCGTGTGGATGTGTTTTATCGAGACTTTTCCGCCACCAAAAAAGCCTGGGTGAATATCATTGGCGGTATCTTCTTTCTATTACCCTTTACGCTTTATACGGCGTACTTGAGTATGGATTACGTGAGCGCGTCGTGGCGCGTATTAGAAACGTCTCCAGAACCAGGCGGTTTGCCGTTTGTATATCTCCTCAAAACACTGATCCCAATGATGATGATCACTCTCATCATTCAAGGTACGGCGGATATTTTGAAAAATATTGGCGTGATACGTGCGGCTTGCTCCCCCATTAATAGACAGGCTAAAGGACAAAACTAATGGCTGAATTTATCCCTTTATGGCTCTTTGCCGGCGTTTGTGTCTGCTTATTATTTGGTTACCCTGTGGCGTTTTCTCTAGGCGGCACTGCCTTAATTTTTGCGGCAGTGGGTTCCTTTTTTGGTACCTTCGACGGTGTGTTTCTCGAAGCCTTACCAAACCGCTTGTTCGGTATTATCGGTAACGAAACCCTAATCGCGGTGCCGCTCTTCGTATTGATGGGCGTGCTACTGGAAAAATCAAAACTGGCTGAGAAGCTGCTTGATTCCATGGCGATGCTGTTTGGTACCTTGCGCGGTGGCTTGGGCATTTCGGTGATTTTGGTAGGAATGTTATTGGCCGCCAGTACCGGTATTGTGGGGGCGACTGTGGTCACCATGGGCATGATTTCATTACCAACCATGCTACGCCGTGGTTATGATCCTGCGTTAGCCGCCGGTACCATTTGTGCGACGGGCACCTTGGGACAAATCATTCCACCATCGATTGCGTTGGTGTTATTGGGCGACGTTATGTCCAATGCCTTCCAAAAAGCGCAACTGGAAATGGGCATCTTTTCTCCAAAAACCATTTCGGTCGGCGACTTGTTTGTTGGCGCCTTGATTCCTGGTTTGATCTTAGTTGGCATGTATATTCTTTACGTCATCGCTGTCGCATGGTTACAGCCTCATAAAGCACCAGCCGTGCCGCGTGAAGAATTGCGTAATGGCTCTACTGAACCGTTGGCCATACAACTTATAAAAGGCTTGGTTCCACCTTTGGCGCTGATCTTTGCCGTTCTTGGTTCTATCTTAAGCGGTATTGCAACGCCAACCGAAGCCGCTGGTGTCGGTGCATTAGGCGCCGCGATTTTAGCCTTAGCAAGCGGTAAATTGAGCTTTCCAACGTTGAAAGACGCGGTGTACTCCACCACAAAAGTCACCTGCATGGTTTTCATGATCCTCATCGGTGCGTCACTGTTTTCTTTGGTGTTCCGTGGCTTTGGCGGCGAAGAGTTGATTCAAGACTTCTTCTCTCAGCTTCCTGGTGGTGTGGTTGGCGCCATGATTGTCGTTATGTTGTTGATGTTCTTTCTTGGCTTCATTTTAGACTTCATCGAGATCACCTTTGTCGTCGTACCGATTGTGGCGCCAGTTTTATTGGCAATGGGCTTAGACCCTGTTTGGTTAGGCATCATGATGGCGATCAACTTGCAGACATCGTTCCTAACGCCGCCGTTTGGCTTCGCTCTGTTTTACTTACGTGGTGTCGCGCCACCAGAGCTAAAAACACAGTCTATTTATAAAGGGGTTTTGCCTTTTATTCTGATCCAGCTGTTTGTGCTATTAATGCTCTCAATCTGGCCAGAGCTGGCGACCTGGTTGCCTGAACAAGTGTATGCAGACTGATTTAAGACATAACTTTTGAAATAACAAAAACAGAACTCATTAAGTTAGGACAAAAAATATGAAAGCAATGCAAATGAAAGACTACGGTCCAGCCAGCGATTTAACGCTGACTGATGCCAACAAACCCAGCATCAATGCGGATCAACTGTTGGTTCAAGTCGGTGCGGCTGGCGTGAATCCAGTCGACACCTACATTCGCTCTGGCACAAACAACTACAAAGCAACGTTTCCGCATACACCAGGATCCGACGGCGCCGGCACCATTGTTGAGCTAGGCGAAAACGTCACCGGGTTCCAAGTCGGTCAGCGCGTGTATTTCAGTCGTAACCTTGGCGGCTCTTCGGCGGAATTTACCGTGTGTGCTACCACGCACACTTACCCGTTAGCCGACGCGTTATCGTTTGAAGAAGGCGCGTGTCTAGGCGTGCCTTATACAACGGCGCATCGTGCGTTATTTGGCCGAGCACACGCGAAAGCGGGAGATAAAGTCCTTGTGCATGGCGCAACAGGCGCAGTCGGCATTGCCACTGTTCAGCTGGCGTTAGCCGCTGGCATGGATGTAGTGGCCAGTGCAGGCACGGCGGCAGGCGCAGAATTATTGCGTCAACAAGGCGTCGACACCGTTATCATGCACAACGAAGCCGACCATCTTGTGCCTTTCCAAACGCTTGAAAACGGCTTTGATGTCGTGATCGAAATGTTGGCCAACCATAACCTAGATCAAGACTTAAAAGCCTTGGCCTTTGGTGGTTGTGTGGCCGTGATTGGTAACCGTGGCACGGTTGAGATTAACCCTCGTGACCTGATGGCGCGTGATGCGTCTGTGGTTGGCGTGGCGTTGGCCAATGTACAGCCAAACGAGCTCGCATTGATTGCAAAATCCCTATTGCCACTGTTTGAAAAAGGCGTGTTGAAGCCCGTGGTTCGCCATAGCTATGCCTTAACGGAATTGGCACAAGCCCATGAAGATGTTCTGAAATCAGGGGCATTGGGCAATCTTGTTATTCGCGTTAGTGAGTAAGAATCACTAACGTCGCCAAACTCGACGTTTTAATACTATAAAACGTCGAGTTTGCTATCTCTTTGAATTTCCCTCATATTCTCCCCTAAACACACGAAATCACCGTAAATTCGGGTATCTCCAAAAAAATACGCTACTAAAGCGCCAATAAGCTCGCTATACTTTCCCGATTAATCCACCCAAAAGGCACATTTTGACTCAGTCTGATTCCGACGTTTTCAGCCTGCCAAATGAAGCGGATACCCATGATCACGACTTTCACCAATTGGTGGTCGTTTTAGATGGTAATACCGATTTCGATATTCAAGGCAAAGGCAAGCAGCTGCATACTGGCGAAGGTTGTATCCTTCCGTCAGAAAACAGCCATGCGTTTGCGGGTCTGGGGGAAAATCGCATCATGGTGGTCAATCTGCCGATTCCGCCGCAAAAAAGCATTACCGACGAAGAATACGAAATCGTCTCGCGTCTGTTCGATCAAGCCGCGTATTTTCAGCTCAATCCACGTTTACAAATTTTAGCGTCTGCCTTGTCGGGCGAATTGCAGCAATATCCAAACGACACTGTGCTGGCTAGGGCTTGCGGTAACACCTTGCTCAGTGCCATTCGTCATCAGCTCAACAGCAAAAACGTTCGTACACGCGGCAATCACCTTGATATCGACAAGCTCGACCAATTTATCGAGCTCAACTTATCGCGTCGTGTACACATCGATCAGCTCGCTAACTTCTGCTTTCTGAGTGTCAGCCAATTTCACGAACGCTTTAAAGACAGAACGGGCATGACGCCGCATCAATACTTGATGCGCAAACGCTTAGAACGCGCTCAAGCATTATTACGAGAAGGCTTCCCGCCGATCCAAGTGGCTGAAATGTGTGGTTTTTCCAGCCAGAGCGCGATGACCAACGTGTTTTCTCAAACACTCAGCATCACACCGTTAAAATACCAGAAACAATTCGTCAGCCGCTAAGCCCTCTTTTCTCTTACTTTTTCCCGATATCGACTCAAGAACACCGACACTTTCTGCGGATTCTAAAAAAGTCGGACTTTCTTATAAAAAAAAACGATTTTTTCGAAAGACACAAAATCCCTTCTGTCACTAAAGTGTCAGCATTATCCAGATATGCGCGCGGCGTCTTTTGATTGATTAAAAAATAGCCAAAGATACGCGTTATGCTCTATAACAAATATGCGGCCAATTATAAAAAGCCATGTCGATTTTTATGCCTACGCGGGAGAATACAACCATGTTTAAAGCGATTGAGGTGTTACAACCTAACTTCATTCAGCGACCACTTAACGAATTGTGGCAGCTTATTTCTCCTCTTTATAAGATGGATGAAGAAAAGTGGTTGAACGAGCTTTTGCCATTGGCAAAACCGTCTGAAAGCGAGCTACTAAACCAAACCAATGCCGCGTCCAACTTGATTGCCGATGTGCGCCAAGACGACGACAGCATGTCGATGATTGACGCCTTGTTGTTAGAATACAGCCTAGACACCAAAGAAGGCATTTTGTTGATGTGCTTGGCCGAAGCGTTAATGCGCGTGCCAGACAAAGAAACCGCAGACGCCTTCATCAAGGACCGTTTGAGCGTCGCCGATTGGGCCTCTCATGCAAAAAATTCTGACTCCTTCTTCGTCAATGCCTCCACGTGGGGATTGTTGCTCACTGGCAAAATCGTCACCATGGACGAAAACCAAGACGGCACACCCGCCAACCTGGTGAATCGCATGGTCAACCGGGTTTCTGAGCCAGTGATTCGCAAAGCGATGAACCAAGCGATGAAAATCATGGGGCATCAATTTGTATTAGGTCGCAGCATCCAAGAAGCCTTGTCTCGTGGCAAAAGCTACCGCGACAAAGGGTACACCTATTCTTTCGACATGTTGGGTGAAGCCGCACTGACCGCAGCGGATGCCGAAAAATATCTAAAATCTTACGAGCAAGCTGTCGACGCCGTTGGCAAAGACACCTACAGCCAAAAACACCGCCCGACGATTTCGATCAAACTGTCTGCGCTTCACCCTCGCTACGAAGTGGGTTGTGAAGAACGTGTGATGACGGAGTTGTTCGACAGCGTGAAAGGCTTAATCACCAAAGCGCGCGCCTTAAACGTCGGCATTACCATCGACGCCGAAGAAGCCGATCGCTTAGAGCTGTCTTTACACCTATTTGAAAAACTCTACCGCGATGAATCAACCAAAGGCTGGGGCTTATTTGGCCTAGTGGTTCAAGCTTACTCCAAACGCGCGCTGCCGGTTTTGGTTTGGTTGGCGGCACTGGCCAAAGAGCATGGCGATCGCATTCCTGTTCGTCTTGTAAAAGGCGCGTACTGGGATTCTGAAATCAAGCTTTGCCAACAACGAGGCATCGACGGCTACCCTGTTTACACGCGTAAAGAGTCCACCGACGTGTCCTACTTAGCGTGTGCGCATTTCCTATTGAGCGAACACACTCGCGCGAACATTTTTCCGCAGTTTGCCAGCCACAATGCACACACCATCGCGACCATTAACTGCATCGCAACGCAGCTAGGCGCGACCACGCAAGAGTTTGAATTCCAGCGATTGCACGGCATGGGCGATGCACTCTATAACCGTTTAATTAAAAACAGTGACATCTGTGTCCGTATTTACGCCCCAGTGGGTAGCCACAAAGACTTACTGCCTTACTTGGTTCGTCGTTTGCTAGAAAACGGCGCAAACAGTTCCTTTGTCCACCGCTTGATCGATGCCAGCTACCCAATTGCAGACTTGATCGATCACCCTGTCACAACGCTAGAAAAACGCAAATCGTTGGCGAATCCACATATCAACTTGCCATCCAGCTTGTTTGACGATCGTAAAAACTCGTTCGGACCGAACATCGAAATCGAATCCGATTGGACACCATTCAAAGCCAAAATCGACGCCTTCATGGGACAAGACACCCAATGGCGTGCTTTCCCTATCGTTGGTGGTGAAAAGGTCGAAACAGGACACACTCACGCAGTACTAAGCCCTTATGATCACAGTGAATCCGCGGGGCAGATCGATTGGGCAGACACCGCGACCGTCACCAAAGCCATCGACTTAGCCGAAGCCGCTTTCCCTGCATGGTCTGCGCGTCCTGCGACAGAGCGTGCCGATTGCCTTGATAAAATGGCCGACTTGATGGAAGAAAACTACGCGGAGCTGATGGCACTTTGTCATCGTGAAGCGGGAAAAACCATTCAAGACAGCATCGACGAAGTGCGTGAAGCCGTGGATTTTTGTCGCTACTACGCACAACAAGCGCGTAGCCATTTTGCCACCGCAACGCCTTACACCGACTTCTTGGGTCAAGAAAAACACGCCACGCTAAATGGTCGTGGCGTATTTACGTGCATCAGTCCTTGGAACTTCCCATTGGCGATCTTCACCGGTCAAGTGGTTGCCGCGCTTGTCGTGGGTAATACGGTCGTTGCCAAACCGGCGGAACAAACCAGTTTAATCGCGTTTCGTGCGATTGAATTGATGCATCAAGCTGGCATTCCAACCGACGTACTTCACCTTTTACCTGGTGACGGCGCGACGGTTGGTGCACCGATCACCAGCGACAAACGCATTGCTGGATTGGCTTTCACAGGGTCAACCGGTACGGCTCAATTGATCAACCGCACACTCGCTGCACGCGGCGTAGCGCCAGTGCCTGTCATTGCCGAAACCGGTGGTCAAAATGCCATGTTGGTGGATTCCACGTCGTTACCAGAGCAAGTCGTTCGAGATGCCGTTCGTTCCGCGTTTGCATCCGCAGGACAACGCTGTTCTGCACTGCGCGTCTTGTTCGTACAAGAAGACATCGCGAATCGCGTTATTCCAATGATCAAGGGCGCGATGCAAGAACAGTCCGTTGGTTTGCCGTATTTGCACAGCACGGATGTCGGTCCAGTGATTGATAAAAAAGCTCAAACCATGTTGCTTGAGCACATTGAACACATGACCAAAGACGCCAAGTTGATTGCACAAGCCGCGCTGCCATCGTTTGCGGACAAAGGCACGTATGTTGCGCCAACGGCATTTGAAATTGCCAGTATTGATCAACTTACCGATGAAAAATTCGGCCCGATCCTTCACGTTGTGCGCTACAAAGCACGCGACTTAGACAAGATCATCGATACGATTAACCACTCAGGTTTTGGTCTGACGTTAGGCGTTCATAGCCGTAACGAAACCACTTGTGCGCGCATCGCGAGTCGAGCTCGCGTGGGTAACTTGTACATCAACCGTGACCAAGTCGGTGCCGTGGTGGGCGTTCAGCCTTTCGGCGGACAGGGTTTGTCTGGTACTGGCCCAAAAGCCGGTGGCCCGCACTATCTTCAACGCTTCGCCATTGAGCAAGACCTTTAAGGGGAGACACTATTATGACAATCGTACAACCTATCCAAATTCAGGTCGCTCAAAAAGTCTTCGAAGCATGGGACAAAATCGGTGTCACAGGTCGAGCAGAAAAACTGCAGAAAGCCTTAAACGCCTTTCCTAACAACGAAAGAAAAATGGCCGCTTGGCAGATCGAAAATGCAGAAAAAGAAATAGCGGAAACTCGCGTCATGCATGGCCCGACCGGTGAACGCAACGAGCTATCAAGCCAAGGCCGTGGCCCGTTCCTTTGCATGTCATTGGTCGAAAGTGACAACGCCAAAGTTGGTTTGGTTGGTCAGGTCTTTACGGCGTTAATCGCGGGCAATCCGGTGATTACCGTCGGTCCGACTGGGCAAGAAATCATGGACATGATTGCACCATTCGTTGCCGAAGGCGTCATTCAAAACATCGCAGAATCGGCACAAGACTCTTTAATAGAAGCCAATCATTTGGCTGGCATTGCAACGCTTTGCGACCCTATGCAAGCGCAATTGCTAAACCAACGTCTTGCAGCAAAAGGCGGCCTTATTTGTCAGTTGATCGAAGAAACCGACAGCGACAACCTAAGCGCTATCGCGAAACCGCATTACTTATTGCGCTTCGTTACGGAACGCACCGTGTCGAACAACACCACCGCGATCGGCGGCAACGCGACCCTGCTTGAATTGGGTAGCATGAACGACTAACGTTGTTAGACAATGAAAACACAGCTCGAAAAAAAACCTCTTTGTTACCAAAGAGGTTTTTTTATGGATGCTGATTAATCTAACAGATTATTCAATGTCTCGAGCGTTGATGTAAGCGCGCTCAGACACTTCGTGCCACGCTCTTACTTTGCCGCCAAAGTCTTTGAATGAGTCATATACTTTCTGGCTCATAGGGTCTGCTGCGGCCACTTCTTCTAATGTTTCTGTAGAGGCTTTTTTCAGTGCCGACAAAACGTCATTAGGGAACGGTTTCAATACCACATTGTGCTCATTAACCAACGTCTCTAGTGCCGTGTTGTTCAAGGCTGTGAACTCATCCAGCATGTCTGCGTTCGCTTGGCGAGTCGCCGCACGTACGATCAACTGAAGGTCTTTCGGTAAGGCTTCAAACGCTTCTTTGTTATAAAGCGCTTCCATGGTGGAACCTGGCTCATGCCAACCTGGGTAGTAGTAAAACTTCGCCGCTTTGTACAAGCCAAACGCTAGGTCATTGTAAGGTCCAACCCACTCTGTTGCGTCGATTGCGCCCGTTTGCAATGACGTGAAGATCTCGCCGCCTGGCAAGTTGATTGGCGTTCCGCCGACTTTCTTCAAGACTTCGCCACCAAGACCAGGAATACGCATTTTCAGACCTTGGAAGTCATCAAGCGAGTTGATCTCTTTATTGAACCAACCACCCATTTGCACGCCCGTATTACCGGCCGCCATTGGGATTAGGTTAAACGGGGCATAGATTTCTTCCCACAGTTTCAAACCGCCACCGTGGTGAATCCAAGAGTTGATTTCTTGTGCTGTAAAACCGAATGGAACCGCGGTGAAAAACTGCGCCGCTGGCGCTTTGCCTTTCCAGTAATACGCTGCACCGTGACCCATTTGAGCCGTGCCGCGTGATACCGCATCAAACACTTCCAATGGTGGAACCAGCTCACCCGCCGCATACACTTTAATGTTTAAGCGACCATTGGACATTTCCGTAATATTTTTAGCGAGCGCTTCTGCGCCTGTACCCAACCCTGGAAAGTTTTTCGGCCAAGTCGTGACCATTTTCCAGTTAATGACGTCGACTTTCTTTTCTGCTTTTGCTGTTTCTTCCGCTTTTTCGGATCCACCGCACGCCGCTAATGTTGCTGCTGTCAAACCGACTAACGCCAGCTTGCCCCACGTTTTTATTGTTTTCATTCGCTTTATCCCTCAGGAGATGAGTTAGATTTATTGTTATAAGACCAAGCCTTCCAGCTCGATTAATCACACAACCCCAATTGTGCGATTCGGGTCAGTATTAAGACTAAATATTGACCCTTTAGACACATTTTGTGCACTAAGTGATTTAGATAGTATGAATTGCCGTCTCAGCTCTCAAGATCTTTTTTATTTTATTTCTGCATCCCCCTCGTTACAGCGGGTTTATTGCCCATAAAAAAGCGCCGTTATCGACGATAACGGCGCTTAAAATCAGTCAAAACAATGACTTTCTGACAATATCAGAAGGATTATTCTCCTGCGCGTGCGTTAATAAACGCCCGTTCAGACACGTCGTGCCAAGCACTAACAGAGTCCAAGAATTTCTTGAACGAGTCATACACCTTCTGACTTTCTGGATCATTCGCTGCCACTTCTTCTAACGTCTCGTCAGAGGCTTTTTTCAGGGCGAGTAATAAATCCTGCGGATACGGCTTCAAAATCACGTGATGCTCGTTCACCAAGGTTTGCAGCGCAGCATTGTTACGCGCCGTAAACTCGCTCAACATAGACAAATTGGCTTGTTGAACCGCAGAACGCACAATCGCCTGTAAATCACTTGGCAAGGCATTGAACGCGTCTTTATTGAAAATCGCTTCAACCGCAGAACCCGGCTCATGCCAACCTGGGTAATAGTAATACTTCGCCGCTTTGTACAAACCAAACGCTAGGTCGTTGTACGGGCCAACCCATTCTGTCGCATCAATAGTGCCTGTTTGAAGCGCGGTGAAGATTTCGCTACCCGGTAAATTGATAGGAGACGCACCGACTTTTTTCAGCACTTCGCCGCCCAAACCTGGCATGCGCATTTTCAAACCTTGGAAGTCGGCTAAAGAATTGATTTCTTTATTAAACCAACCACCCATTTGCACACCGGGATTGCCCGCTGGCATTGGGATCAAATTAAAGGGCGCGTAAATTTCTTCCCATAATTTCAAACCGCCACCGAATTCAATCCAAGCGTTAAACTCAAGCGCGGTTAAACCAAACGGCACGGTGGTGAAGAATTGCGCCGCAGGGACTTTGCCTTTCCAGTAATACGAGGCGGAATGCCCCATTTCTGCGGTACCACGTGATACCGCATCAAAGACTTCCAACGCAGGGACTAATTCGCCCGCCGCGTAGACTTTAATGTCTAAACGACCATTCGACATGGCTTTGATGTTCTTCGCCAACGCTTCGGCGCCCGTTCCTAATCCTGGAAAGTTTTTAGGCCACGTTGTGACCATTTTCCAATGAATTGTCTCTGCTTTCTTTTCTACTTTTGCGGTGTCTTCCGCTTTCTCTGATCCGCCACAAGCGACCAAAGACAAGGCTAATAAACCAGCGAACGCCAACTTGCCCAATACCATTAAATTACGCATTACTTTCCCTCAGTGTGCCGTTACTTGATAACAATATGACTCTGTCTGTGACATGTGAAAGTGATGCCCAACATCACCAACCATTGTAGAGTTGATCAACCACCAGCGAATGTTTCTCATCGCTCGTTGTTGTATTTTTATTTTAGGGTCAGACAGAAAAACGCCTCTTTCATGCATGAAACAAGAAAGAGGCGATTGATAATAAGAAGTGTAGGATTTTTGCTCAACCCTTTTGTCACAAAAAAGCCGTATTCACTCAATAATGCTGCATTCCATTAAGTATTCGGAGAATAGCACCATGATATACGTCGAGCGGCATCAGTCGCCCTTCTAGTATTTTGTGTACCACATTGATTTGGTTGAAAAACAAACAGACCATTACCAACCCTGATAGTAAGAATCGGTCTACGTCAGTCATATTATTATTCGATAAAAACCGTTTGGGCTATCGGCATTGATGGCGTTTGTTGATCAGGGACATACCCTAATTTCGTTGGATCAATGTAGGATGATTGGAGGAATTAAACGTCAATTAGTTGAGGTTATCATGACAAAATTAACGTTCCACGGTGCAATAGAAGGCGTGACAGGGTCTTCTTATCTATTAGAAACAGCGACAGCAAAAATATTACTGGAGTGCGGTCTTTATCAAGGCCGACGCGAAGAAGAGAAGCAAAATGACAATGCTTTCTCGTTTAACATTGGCGAGCTGGATGCGGTGGTTCTGTCACATGGTCATTTAGATCACTCTGGCCGACTACCAAAATTAAGCGCCGATGGTTATAAGGGTCCCATCTATATGACGAGCCCAACCGCCGAGCTGTTGGAGGTGTTACTCAAAGATTCGGCATCACTTCAGCGCAGCGACGCAGAATGGGAAAACAAACGTCGTCGCAGATCCGGAAAGGATTTGATTGAACCGCTGTACACAGCGGAAGACGTGGAAGAGATGTTAACCCAGTGTGTTGGCAATCGTTATGGCAAACGCATTTCAATCGTCGAAGGCGTCGATGTATGTTTTCGGGATGCTGGCCATATTCTCGGCTCATCGATTGTTGAAATGTTTATTACTGAAGGCGGCACAGAAAAGAAACTCGTTTTTTCAGGCGATCTTGGTAACAGTTACGCAGCCTTGCTTGCGGACCCTGAAGTCGTAGAAGAAGCAGACGTGCTATTGCTTGAATCCACCTACGGTGATCGTAACCATCGCCCTATGGATGACACGCTGGAAGAATTTGAAGACATCATAGTAGAAGCATCAAAGAATGGCGGCAATATTCTAATTCCTTCCTTTGCGGTTGGGCGAACCCAAGAAATTATCTTTCGTCTTGGTCAGTTGTATCAAAAAGGCAAACTGAAACAACAAGCCGTTTTTCTAGACAGCCCAATGGCCATAGCCGTGACGGAAATCTATCATCGATATCAGAATGTTTATAATACGGAAGATGCCGCCGCGTTGGGGCAAAGCTAAAAAAGCAGCCTACACACGTTTTTACCCGTATTACGCTATTCAACCTCCACGGCAGAATCCATGGCACTGAATCGAATTGAGTCAGGCGCCATTATTATTGCTGGCAGTGGTATGTGTACGGGTGGGCGTATTCGCCATCATTTTAAACATAATTTATGGAAGCGTAATGCGCATGTGATTATTGTTGGCTATCAAGCCAATGGAACGCCCGGAAGAGCCTTGGTCGATGGCTCAACAGTCTTTCGCACCGGCGGTGAAGAGATTTTTGTTCGGGCGGCCATCCATACACTCGGCGGGTTTTCAGCGCACGCGGGGCAATCGCAGCTATTGGATTGGGTCAGTAATTTTAAAAAACCGCATCCTCGTTTGTTTCTTGTGCATGGCGAAAATAACGCCAAAATAGCGCTCCAGAAGCACCTTGCTTCGGCTGGCTGGTCCGCCGACATTCCAACTAAAAATCAAAGTATTTCATTTTAAAGGAAAAACCTTGGGGGCTTATTTGTCCCCAAGCCCTTAATGAGAAAATATTTTGCCAACAGGATAAGCTTTAATGCCGCAATCTAGAAAGCCAGAAAGTGTATTTCCCAGTGCGGGTGATGATGTCCATTCGGCCAAGCAAGTTACAGAAAGCGCTCAAACAAGCTCGCCATCCTATAGGTTGGCCTACACAGACGAAGCGTTTTTATTACGCGATGAACTACGACCCGTCAGATTACAATTAGAGCTTCTCAAGCCCGATTTAATTCAAGATGAGCATAACATTCACTCTACGGTTGTTATCTTTGGCAGTTCCCGTATCCCCGAACCCACCATTGCTACTGAAAAATTAAACCACGCTAAAGCCAATGCTCTACTGGAACCAGACAACAGCGCGTTGGCGCGTAAAGTGCGCATTGCTGAACGCGTACTTGTTAATAGTCGTTTTTATGATGAATCACGAAAGTTATCTCGGCTAATCACAACGGAAACAGAAAATGACAGTAGATGTGAGCTGGTCGTGATTACGGGAGGTGGCCCAGGTTTAATGGAAGCCGCGAACCGTGGCGCCGAGGACGCTGGAGGGAAAAGTATAGGGCTTAATATCGTACTGCCATCAGAACAACATCCTAACCCTTACATAACCCCTGAATTCTGTTTTCAGTTCCACTATTTTGCCATTCGTAAAATGCATTTCCTTAAACGCGCCAAAGCATTAGTGGCCTGTCCAGGAGGGTTTGGAACATTAGATGAATTATTTGAAACGCTGACCTTGATTCAGACGCGAAAAATCAAACCGGTTCCGGTGTTATTATTGGGCAGTGAGTATTGGCGTCGAGTCATCAATTTTGACATGCTCGTTGACGAAGGAATGATAGATGAAGCGGATTTATCTCTGTTCAAGTTCGTTGATTCTGCCGAAGAGGCTTGGAAAATAATCCACGAATATTGGGACTTGTGAGCGCTTAACAACATCAAGATGAAAAGCATTTTTCAGAGTCGCGCCGTATTTGGCGACGCCTCTGAAAAACGCAGACTCAGTCATAATTTATTCGCCCTCCCGCTCCATCGAGGAATAAAAGCGACTTTGTTACATGGCTGGCGTGTAATTCCAAACCATACGTTGACCACTCTCTGAAGACTGCTCAGCTAAACACAGACCGTAAATCAACTGACACGCTTGTTCCATCGGCACAGGGGCGTTTCCTTTACCGAGAATCGCATCGCGAAGTTGCGCATAAAACGCCGCGTATTCACCTTGAGTCGCGTCTTCTTGAATCGCATCAATGTCATCTTGAGAATGTGCGACAAAGCGCGTATTGCGTTGTGGGGTAGCCCGTGAAGGAAATTCTGGTTCCCATGGCATTTGCCCAGCTCGCAACGCGTCTTCTTGCGGATCCAAACCGACACACTGCCAACTGCCTTTGGTGAATCTGGCATTAAAACGACGCATTTCCCCCGCTTCAAATGGACTGGATCCAAGGCAAATACGTTTATCTGCGTAACCCAACTCAAGCTCAAACCAATCGGCCGTTTGGCCGCCATCTCGTAAGGTATCAATGCTGGCCTGCAACCAAATAGGTTCTCCAAACAAGCAAAGTACTTGATCGAAAATATGCGGTCCAAGATCCCAAAAAATCCCCGTTCCCACCCCAGGTTCTTCACGCCAACGCGCTTGAGATGTCGGGCGGAAACGATCAAAGCGAGAATCAATATGCTTCAACTCACCCAACTCTCCGCTTTCGATCAGGGCTTTAAGACGCAGAAAATCGCCATCAAAGCGACGATTTTGATAAACACAAAACACCAAGCCTTTTTTCTTAGCAAGGGTACACAAGGCTTCTATCTGAGATAAATTAGTAACAGAGGGTTTTTCTAGCAACACGTGCTTGCCGTTTTCCAACGCTTGTTTCGCCTGATCAAAATGCAACACGTTTGGTGTGGTAATCACCACCAAATCAACATCAGACGCCATAAACACAGCCTCGGCAGACGACACAACCATGGCATCAGGCAATACCGCTTTCACTTCACCCGCCTTGGAACTGCAAACATACGCCATCGTCATGCCAGGGTCGTTCATCACAAAAGGTGCGTGAAACACTCGCCCAGACAAACCAAAACCGATCAAACCAACACGAATAGCCATCCCTTACCCTCTTTCACCTAAACTTTATATTTATGGACAGTCTTACAGACAAACAAATCAACATAAACCAGAACACAATAGACTAAATAACTTCCAATTTAGCGAACGATAACACCAGCCATTTGGTGCCTTCATCATCGAAGTTAACCTGAACGCGTGCTTGTGGGCCTTGGCCTTCGTAGTTGATTACTAAGCCTTCACCAAACACCGGATGGTTTACTCGATCACCCATGCTGACGGTGACTTCTGGCGCTTTGTAATTGTTCAACACATTGCTGTTTTGCAGTTTGTTCTTTTCAAAGCTGTAATCCGGTCGCTGCATCGAAACCGGTCGGCTGACTTGTGAGCGAAGACGGACTTCTTCCAAGCATTCCGGCGGTAATTCTTTGATAAAGCGTGATGGACTGTTGAACGATTCGCTGCCAAACAATCGACGAGATTCGGCGTACGTGATGTAAAGCTTCTCCATCGCACGCGTAATACCCACGTAGCAAAGGCGACGTTCTTCTGCGAGTCGTCCCGGTTCTTCGAACGACATTTTACTTGGGAAAATATTTTCTTCCACGCCGGTTAAGAACACCAATGGGAATTCTAGGCCTTTTGCAGAGTGAAGCGTCATGAGCTGAACGGCGTCTTGGTATTCGTCTGCTTGCGCATCGCCTGCGTCCAATACGGCTTTGTCTAAGAAGGCCATCAGTGGCGAGCTGAATTCTTCGTCTTCGTCGCTCCAGCTGAACCCACCCGCCGCGCCAACCAACTCTTTCAAGTTTTCGATGCGCGCTTCGCCTTTTTCGCCTTTCTCTTTTTCATGGAAAGGGATCAAACCCGCTTCTTCGATGATTTGCTCGAAGATGTCGTTCAAGTTCAAATCAGGCTGCTGAACCGTAGTGCTCAATCCTTCGATAAGGTACAAAAAGGCTTTAATGGCGTTGGTAGCGCGCGCGGTCATTAGGGACTGGCGCACAATTTCTTGGGCGGCGTGCCACATAGAACAGCCGTGATCTCGAGCAAACTCTCGCAATGTACCAATACTGCGTTCACCAATGCCGCGCGGTGGCACGTTGATCACGCGTTCCATGGCGCCGTCGTCGTTAGGATCAAGCGCCAAACGTGCGTACGCCAAGGCGTTTTTGATTTCGAGACGGTCGTAAAATCTGTGCCCACCATAAATACGATAAGCAATCTGTTCCCTAACCAAGCATTCCTCGATGACACGAGATTGCGCGTTGGATCGATACAGAATCGCCATGTCGGTGAGAGCGGTGCCCTTGTCGCGCCATTGCTTGATGATGCCAACGATAAAGCGCGCTTCGTCTTGTTCGTTGAAACCCGCGTACAAGGAAATAGGATCGCCATCGCCGCTTTCGGTCCATAGCTCTTTGCCTAGACGATCGTCGTTGTGTTTGATCAAGCCATTGGCGGCATTCAAAATGTGGCCTGTTGAACGGTAGTTTTGTTCTAGGCGAACCGTACCAACGTCTTTAAAGTCTTTCGTAAAGCTTTGGATGTTTTCGATTTTCGCGCCACGCCAGCCGTAAATAGACTGATCGTCGTCGCCCACGGCCGTGATCGTGCCATGTTCGCCCACCATAATACGTAACCAGGCGTATTGAATGGTGTTGGTGTCTTGGAACTCGTCCACCAGCACATGACGAAAACGGTCTTGATAATGGCGTAATAACGCCGGCGTACTGAGCATCAGCTCATGCGCACGCAATAGCAGCTCACCAAAATCGAGTAATCCGCCACGCTCACAGGCTTCTTCATAATGGTAATACAGCTCGCGCATGCCTTTGGTGAAGGGATCGTGACTGTCTGGTACATGCGCGGCGCGACGACCTTCGTCTTTTTGTCCATTGATAAACCAACACACTTGTTTCGGCGGCCAACGTGTATCGTCGATGTTCAGCTCACGCATGATGCGTTTGATCAGGCGCAACTGGTCGTCGCTGTCCATGATCTGGAAGTTTTCTTTCAAGCCTGCATCACGCCAATGGGCGCGTAATAGTCGATGAGCCAAGCCGTGAAATGTACCCACCCACATGCCTTGTGGAGGCACACCAACAAGCTGTTCGATACGACCTTGCATTTCACGCGCCGCTTTGTTGGTAAAGGTGACGGCCATCAGGCTGTAAGGTGACAATTCATAGGCGTGCATCAACCACGCGATACGGTGCACCAAGACTCGCGTTTTACCGGATCCAGCGCCGGCCAATACTAGGCTGTTTTGCAACGGTGCTGCGACGGCTTCACGCTGTTTGTCATTCAGTGAGTCGAGGATAAAAGAAACGTCCATTACATTCCGCCATGATTAATTAATATTTTTGTCATAAAAACCGTGTAAAAATAGGTTGATTTTCGATCTATTTACGTTTTTTATTAGTTTGAATAATGTGTTGTCTGTCTATTTTGACTTTTTTTAACTGTTGATGACAGTGATCTGTGCAGTTCAATGTCGTCGAACGTCCAAAAGGGTATAACGATGAGCGATTTTACTGAAACACTAACTGAAGTAAAAACCGACATAATGCACGCTTCCATTAGCTTGCAGAATGAAACAAAAGAGCAGAATAAAAAGGAAGATGCGGTGCGTTTGCTAAAAGCCAGGCGCGCCATTGAACAGCATTTGGAACAGAAGCGCTTACATCATGATATATCAAATGGTTGGGATGATTAGTTTTATCTAATCACTCTCTTCGTTCAGAGACACAAAACTCGACCTAACGCTTGATTAGGTCAAGGGGCTTTTTTCCCTCTAAAAAGCCTCTCTTTGTCATTTATTCGTTCATTTCTCCTGAGTTAATTTCCCTCCCTTTTCCTTCAACTTATAGCGGTTACTCACGTCTTGGAGTACCATGTGAGCTGATTTTAATATCTTCTAATCCATAATAAAAAAAGCAAATAACCCTCTTGGGGGAGTGACCATGTTTGAACATATACAAGCCGCACCAGCAGACCCAATTCTTGGCCTGAATGACGCTTACAAGAAAGATCCAAATCCCAATAAAATCAACTTGGGCGTTGGTGTTTTTAAAGACGAGCAAGGTAATACACCGATTTTAAACGCCGTAAAACAAGCAGAAAAACGTTTGTTGGCAGAAGAAACAACCAAAAATTACCTCAGCATCGAAGGCGCCCCAGCTTATCGATCTGCCGTGCAAACTCTTTTATTTGGGCATAATCATCCGATTATTACCAAGCAGCTTGCTCAAACAGCTCACACTCCTGGCGGCACAGGCGCATTACGTGTTGCCGCAGAATTCATTAAAAAGCATCTGCCAGAAGCCACTATTTGGGTCAGTAACCCAACTTGGGCGAACCATCAGTCGGTTTTCCAATCGGTCGGGTTGGAAGTCGGCAGCTACGCGTATTACGACGCCAATGCCAAATCGCTAGATTTTGAAGCCATGTTGGCCAGTTTGTCACAAGTGCCAGAAGGCGATGTGGTGCTGTTTCATGGCTGTTGTCACAACCCAACAGGCATAGATCCTACGCCAGAGCAATGGTATCAGCTGGCGAAGCTTTGCAGTAAACAAGGCTTCTTGCCATTGTTTGATTTTGCTTATCAAGGCTTTGGCCAAGGTTTACAAGAAGACGCTCAAGGACTCCGCACTTTCTTGGAATACGTTCCTGAAATGTTGATCGCGAGCTCATTTTCAAAGAACTTTGGCTTGTATAACGAACGTGTTGGCGCACTGACAATTCTGTGTGAAACCGCAGAACAAGCTGACACCGCATTTACTCAAATCAAACGTTGTATTCGCACCAACTATTCAAACCCACCTTCTCATGGTTCCGCCGTTGTCGCTGAAATTCTGAACGACAAAGAGCTGTATGCATTATGGGAAAGCGAGTTAAAAGGTATGCGTCTTCGTATTCACGAAATGCGCAGTTTGTTTGTGAATACGTTGCGAGCAAAGGGCGTGATTCAAGACTTCTCTTTCATCTCTCATCAGCAAGGCATGTTCTCTTTTTCTGGCCTAACACCAGAGCAAGTTACTCAGTTGCGCAAAGAATACGGTATTTATATTGTTGGTTCTGGACGCATCAGTGTGGCGGGTATGACCCATGACAATATGGGGCCGCTTTGTGATGGCATTGCTGCGGTTTTAAAAAGCGAATAATCGTTTTTCGAGCAACGCATTAAACGGCTTCAACTTTCGTTGAAGCCGTTTTTTTATGTCTAATCGTTTTGCTTGTTGTTTTATCGACAAAGAGACTGTTACCTTATCCGTTCTTACTCTTCCAAAAGAAACCTCTCAACTCAATATTGGAGCTACTAATGACCGCCACACTAATATATTGCTATGACCCTATGTGTAGCTGGTGCTGGGGATTTCGCCCAACTTGGACAAAGCTACAGAAAGCGCTGCAAGGGTTAGTCGACTCAGATCAGTTGGCCATTCAGCCCATGTTAGGTGGACTTGCTATTGATTCGGATGCGCCAATGGCAGACGACATGAAAGGCAAATTAGAAGCCACGTGGAAAAATATTCATTCGACACTGGGAACAGAGTTCAATTTTGATTTCTGGCAAACGGCGTCACCACGTCGTTCCACCTACCCTGCTTGCAGAGCCTGTTATGTGGCAAGAGACATGGGATTAGAAGAGGAAATGTATCATGCGATCCAAGAAGCCTATTACTTGAAGGCGAAAAATCCATCGGATATTGATACGTTAACCGAATGTGCAGAACACATTGGTTTGAACCCTGCTGGCTTTCAGAAAAATATGCAGCACGTTAAAAACGAACGCTTATTAGAAGAAGAAATAGAACAAGCCAGACACATTGGGTTGAATTCTTTCCCTTCTCTCGCCTTGATCATTGGGGATAAATTGACATCGATCCCACTGGATTATAAAGACCATACCAGCATGTTAAACGCCATAAAAAAGGCGCTGTCATAGCGCCTTTTTTATATCTATAGACCTTCTAACCAAGTAGAAACAGTCTCGTTATTTTAGCCAAATGTAATTTTTGAATACTCGAAATAACGCGGCCGCAGACACCACATACAACAATGGCAACGCAAGCTTATAATCATTGCCATCTACGAAGATCATAATGCAGGCAATGACCAACAAGGTCAGCGTGAATAAATGAACGTAAGCGCAAATTCCAGCTTTCCATTTCGCCGTCACCACCACACCTGCTACGCCCAGCACGACACCTAAGGCACCACCTATTAATACATCCATTGGCCAATGAACGCCGATCAAAACTCGACTCAAACCCACCAAGACAGCCAAGGTCATAATAGACACTTTAAAGTACAGGTTCTGCACGTAACAAAAGCAAATAGTGGCCAGCAAGAACGCCGTCATACTGTGACCAGATGGGAAACTGCGCGACTTATACGCCCGCCCAAGCAAGTTAAATGCCTCAGGATCAAGCACCGCTGGCGGACGAGACATCGCGAAATAGTCTTTCAATAAATTCACAACAATCGCAGATACGATCGTCGTAAACAAAACCGTCCAATGAAAACGAATATGACGACATGAAAAAAGCAACACCAACGCCAATAGAAACACACCGTCACCAAACACGGTGAGGTTCTCCAGCAAGGTAGGAGAAATATAAGAAGATAAGTGGTTTATTTCTAAGAAGGCAAATTGATAACCTCCCATAGAATATCCAATGCTTGCCAAACTGGCTAAAACAATGGCAATCACTAATAAAATCTGGATGTCAGATTGCGACACAACAGTTGGTGTCGACCGAGCCTCTTCTAATAAAGACTTATAGTTATTGCAAATATTGGTTGAAGAGCAGCGCATAAAATCCATCTCCATTGGGAATTTCTAATATGAAATAACAGTTAGCGTTTAATTTTAACCATATTCTATGCATATTGCGTGAAAAATATATAAAAATTCATGACAAACATACCAATAATGGACATATGACCTTAATTTTTGGGGAATGTATTCTGCGCCTTCTCAATGACACGGATTCGCCATGATCCTAAATACGTCTACGATTAGTGTTAAATTGTTACCATCGGGCTTGCGTGATAAAGTGACTCCGTGGTGCAAACAAGCATCTATCATGTAACCTAGAATTGATATTTAACCATTAACGCCTTGCACTTTTCGGCACGAAGCCGCCGTAGGATCAACAGGAAACAACTCGCCCATGAAGCGCCAACACTCTGGTTTTTCTCGCTTTTTCAAAAGCACACCAAAAACATCAACCTTCATTATTTTCATCACCTTACTGAACATCGCCCTCTACAACTGGCCATTGTTTTCTTTTTCATTGAAAAACTTAGATGGCATCACTCTCAACAGTTTGCATACGCTGCTGGCGGTGTTCGCGGTGATTTACTTAGAGACGGCGTTGATTCTGTACCTGTTGTTTTTGATATCAAGACGCCTTGGTAAAGCGGTTTGTGTGGTGTTGGCGTTAGCGAATTCGCTGGCGGTCTACTTTGTTGTGACCTACAACGTCATTTTAGACAGAACCATGATGGGCAATATCTTCAACACACAATATTCGGAATCTGAGCAATTTCTAAGTCCTACACTGCTGGTGTATTTTGTACTTATGGGCGTCATTCCGGCTTATTTGATCATGCGATCTTCGATTCAAAAGACGTCTAGAATCCGCTTAGCGTTGCATCTTGTGCTTACTATTGTCGTGATTTCTACTTTTTTATGGCAATCGCAAAGCAAATGGCTTTGGGTGGACGACCATGCCAAACAGCTGGGCGGTATGACCATGCCTTGGTCATACGTCGGCAATGCCGCGCGTTTCCAATACAGCAAGTCTCAGGAAAATATTGTTCAAACACCACTGCCTGATGCGACTTTCCTATCCAATAATAAAACCGTTGTGGTATTGGTGATTGGTGAATCGGCACGCGCACAGAATTTTTCGTTGTATGGTTACGATAGACCCACCAATCCATTACTCGCCGCATCGGACGTCATTACGTTGAAAAACGCCACATCTTGCGCCAGCTATACTACCGCCGCCGTAAAATGCATTCTCTCGCACCACACTCCAAGCGGCGTATTTACTGAAAATTTTGAGCCGTTACCCAGTTACCTACAACGCCAAGGAATTGATGTTATTTGGCGCACCAAGAACTGGGGTGAACCACCAATTAAGGTATCTAGCTACCTAAGTTCAGGGGATTTAAAGCAGAATTGTGAAGGCAATGAATGCGGCTATGATGGTGTTTTACTCAGCCATTTGGCCGAACAAATCGCCGCATCGGATAAGCAAAAAGTATTTGTGGTATTGCATCAAACAGGCAGTCACGGCCCCTCTTATTACAGCAAATACCCTAAAGAATTTGAGGTGTTTAAGCCTGTCTGTCGATCCGTTGAACTGAGCAAGTGCACACAAGCAGAGCTGATTAACGCGTACGACAATACCATTTTGTACAACGATCATTTCTTGGATCAATTACGCCAAACACTGGCGGGCATAAAAGACACATCAAGTGCCTTTTTGTATGTATCTGATCACGGAGAATCACTTGGAGAAGGTGGTATTTATTTACATGGAACGCCCTATTCTATTGCGCCAGAACAACAATTGCATGTGCCCTTCCTTGTCTGGATGTCGCCGTCTTTTATCGACCAACAACACATTAACGTCGATACGTTAAAAAGCAGAGAAAGCAGCACACAAGCCAATGTGTTCCACAGCGTTATGGGGGCATTCGACATGCGCAGTGAAATTTATAACAAAGATTTAGACATGTTCGGCGCAGCAAGCCAACCTTAAAACACATTTCGTACACGACAATAAAAAGGGCCGTCAATCTGGCCCTTTTTATTGCTTCGATCACTGGCATCACTCAGTATCGACTTAATGCGCCGATACAGAGAACCTAATGAATCAACCAAAATCGTGATTGATTAAATCCAACATCGGGTTATAAAGCGGTTCGGTACTCGCATCACGCGACTTTTTATCTTCCTCTTTTGTAATCACCTTTTCTTCGCTCGACGCCTTCGCGGTATTCGCCGTTTCTACTACCTCTGACAGCGTAACATCGCTGTCCATCGATTCCGTTTCGACATCTTCAGGTTCTATATCTTCAGGTTCTATATCTTCAGGTTCTACAGCAGGCGCTAGATCAGCCTCTTCCGTTGATTCCTCTAACGGCTCAATGTTTTGATTGTCAGGTGAAGCCTCATCCGATACCAGATGCTCCGCCAAGGCTTTTGCCAACGGCTCGACATCGTCTAATGTTACATTCACGGCAAACCAATGTTTGGCGTCTGCTTCATGGCTCACTAACGCGCCAGGCACAATCGCGTGTCTAAAATTGGCCAACAAGGCCGTCGTACCCGCCATGTCTAATGGTGTCGATAAATGCATCCATAACGACATTCCGCCTTTGCTCGAAGCAAAGCTAACGTGTTCGCCAAGACGTGCTTCCAAATGCGCTTTGACGCGCTCTGAATTGGCCCAAATTTCTCTCGCTCGACGAGTCAGCGAACGCTTACTATTTGGTTGTAATGCATCGCTTAACGCCGTTTGTTGTGTATCGCTCAATGACATATCTGCGCCTAAAAAAGCGCCTTCCAACACACTCTGATGTCGCCCAGCCAAACACCAGCTTGCCGAACGGCCTACGCCTTTCGATTCCACGCCGCCGATGTAGACAATATGATCGGACGAATCTAATGATTTGTAAGTCATCATAGAACCTGCACGATAAGCAAGATGTGAACACATGTCCCACTCGATCACTGGCAACTTAGTTTCTTCGATAATCGCTAACCAACGACGCAGACTTAAATTGCTAATCAATTGCCCTGCAGGAAACGAGAATTGTCCCGGCAACACAACCAAACGAATTGATTCATCACGTAAACAACGAATGGCGATATCTAAATCGGCACCGCGTTCACCAGAGCCCAACGCAATAACTTGTCGCCCTAAGCTTTGTAACGTCGTGGTAATTCTAGGATCACATGGTGTTAACACCAACACGGCATCGCCTCGCTGAGTCAACGTTTGAACACTCTGTGTAAACATCGCCAAAGGAGAGTAACCAAGCCATATTTGCGACGCGTGTGCTTTGATACCCAAACCTTTTAAATAATCGCTGATCGACTCTCGCGCCGTTAAATGGCCTTTTCCCAGTACGGGTAAATGCACGTCTTCCTGACGAGTGGTCGGGCTCAAAAACGCATCACTTTGATCCACCAAAGCACCGCGATGAGCAAGGCAAGACCAAGCCGGTTTGGCGCCATCATTGGCGAGCTTTATGAGCGTTTCGCTGGCCAATAACAAGGCTGGTTTAGTTTCACTACGATGACAAACGAAATAACCGGATTTAGGGCGAGATTCGATCCAGCCATCTTCACCCAGTAACTCATAGCCATGAATGATGGTGTTTAAGCTCAAACCCAATTGCTTCGATAAAACACGTAAAGAAGGCATACGATCGCCGGGCAAAATCGCGTCTTGCGCCATTTGATCCAAAAACCAATCCACCACACCTTTATATAAAAAATCCGCCACCGCTTTGTACCTTTTCTAGTTTGTCATCTAGTATCTGTTATCAATCATTATTGTTGTCTTAAAAAAACGCAAGTAAAAGGCCAATAATTCGCGATTTTAATGGGAGTTAAGGTACAATTTCACACTCTTTGCGGCCAATTTCATTGCTTTTCTTAAGCTAATCGCCCTTTGAAAACCCTGATTATCCAAACACAAAGTAGAGTATCCATGGCTTTTGACCCTTCATCGCTTCGCCCCCTTTTCCCTATTTTGTCGCAGCAAGCCTACGATCATCCTTTAACCTACTTAGACAACGCGGCCACCACCCAAAAACCTTTATCCGTGTTGGATGCGATTCAACATTATTACCGTCATGACAATGCCAACGTGCATCGCGGCGCACATTGTCTGAGCGATCGTGCAACCAACCGGTTTGAGCAAGCCAGAAACACGGTGGCACACTTTATTAATGCACCCGAACAAAGCCATATAATCTGGACAAAAGGGGCGACAGAAGCCATCAACATGGTGGCCTTTGGTTTAGAGCACCTGCTGGAAGAAGGCGATGAAATTCTCATCACTAGCTTAGAACATCATGCGAATCTTGTTCCGTGGCAACAATTGGCCTTTCGGACTGGCGCACGACTTCGCGTTCTTCCTTTAACCTCGAAAGGAGATTGGGCGCCAGAATTTAGCCGATACTTCACCGATCGCACTCGCATCTTTGCGGCGACGCAAATATCCAATGCCATCGGCACCACAACACCGCTGAAAATCATGCTTGAGCATGCCAAACAACAGGGCGCGTTTACCTTGGTTGATGGCGCACAAGCGGTGGCGCATTATCCGATTGATGTTCGAACACTAGATTGTGATTTTTACGCTTTTTCTGGCCATAAGATGTACGGCCCAACAGGCATTGGCGTGTTATACGGAAAAAATCACGCGCTGGAGGTTTTGATGCCGTATCAAACCGGCGGGGAAATGGTGCGTCATGTATCGCATCACGCCACAGAATTCAATGTGCTTCCTTATCGACTGGAAGCCGGTACGCCGAACATCGAAGGTGTGATTGGTTTGGCCGCCGCATGCGATTTTCTAAGCGCACAAGATCGCAATGCGTTATTGGCGTGGGAGCATACTCTGGCGGAACACGTTTATTCCCGCCTCCATAAAGAAGGTGACATCGAGATTTATTCACCAGAAAAATGCGCCACCTTAGTCTCGTTAAGTGTACCTAATATTCACATCTTGGATTTGAACGCTTACCTAGATAGCCAAGGTGTAGCGGTTCGAGCTGGCAGCCACTGTGCCCATCCATTAATGGCGCAACTTGGTGTTGCGGGAACCTTGCGCGCCTCTTTCGCCTGTTACAATACCATGGAAGAAGCCAACCGTTTTTGTGACGTACTTCTAGAAGCCATAGACTTATTAAGTGATGAGTAACAAGCAATGACAGACTCTTTAGGACAACAAAAACCAGTGAACATCAAAGCCCAACTACAAGCGTGTCGAAGCAAAGAAGAAACCTTTAAGGCATTGGTAACATTAAGCAAAACCTTACCGCGACTGTCGGCTGAAGAAAAGATCGAAGACAATAAGATAAAAGGCTGTGAAAGCGCCGTTTGGCTGATCACCACAGAAACAAACGGAGTACGCCACTTCAAAGCCGACAGCGATGCCAAACTCATGCGCGGCGTATTAGTCGCCATATTGAGCTTGGTAGAAGGAAAGACGCTAACAGATATTCAGCAAATGGATCTAAAGACTGAACTAGCAGAATTGAACCTCGCGAGCTATCTGACCAGCTCACGAAGCAATGGTGTATTGGCTATTTGTTCTCAGCTGCAGCGGACTTAGCCAAGCGGTCTAGCACTCTCGACACCGCCACAAACGCGAAGGAAGCTGTCACGGCGGTACTGGCACCAAAACCCGTATCACAATTCATCTTGGTTTCAGTATTCCCTTTCACCCTATCTTTCGATACGGTTCCGTCTCCTTGAGGGTACTTCAATTCTTCTACTGAATAGACGCATTCAATATTAAAGCGACGTGTCGAATTACGGCTAAAATTATAATAACGACGTAAGAAATTGCGTAACTTCGCCGCTAATGGATCGCCCACTGTTAGAGACAAATCCCCCGTTTGTATTTTGGTTGGGTCTGTTTGACCTCCGGCGCCGCCAACGGTAATGACTTTGCGCTTATTGCGCTTACACCACGCCACCAGAGCGGCTTTCGGTTTAATGCTATCGATGCAGTCAATAATATAGTCGAATGGCTCTGACAGAAGCTCAGGTATGTTTTCAGGGGTGATAAAGTCTTCGATTGAGGTTACTTGGCAACCTGGATTGATTAAACCTATACGTTCCGCCATCACATCGGTTTTCGACTCACCGATCGTGCCATTTAACGCATGAATTTGACGGTTAACATTGGTAATGCAAACGTCATCCATATCAATCAGTGTGATCTTAGCAATACCTGAACGCGCCAAGGCTTCAGCGGCCCATGAACCCACGCCGCCGATGCCAATAACACAAACATGCGCTTGAGAAAAAACCTCATACGCCGCATCGCCATATAAACGGCGAATACCACCAAACCGTTGATCATCTGTCACTTTTCTCTCCTCGCAGGGAGATCGCCCTGCGCTTTTCTTTCAATAAGTGTATTCTTGACTCTGTTAAAATACTGATATGTACAGTGAGCCTTATGATTGAGCAAGCCTTTGAACAACTTGGTTTAACACCGCGAGAAACACAGCTTTACCAAACTCTATTAAAACTCGGACCTTCGTCTATTCGGGACATTGCGGAACACAGCGGCATCAATCGTGGCACCGCTTACGAGTCACTAAAGCAATTGCAAGGCAAAGGCGTAGTCAGTTATTTTCCCAAAGGAAAGCGCCGTTTTTTCACGGCAGAAAATCCCGATATATTGCTCAATCTAGCGGAAGAAAAACGCAACCGCTTAGATAAAACCATCGAATCCTTAAAAACCACAATCATTCCGAGCTTGCACCAACAACAGCCAGATTATCATCATACGAATGTACGTTATTACGAAGGTGATGATGGCATTGAATGGGTTTTGCGCGATATTTTAAACGTGGTATCGGAACAAGACCATAAAGAATATTGTGTATTTTCCTCTAAACCAATTCGTCCGTTTTTGTATCGCCCTTTTCCCAACTACACAAAGCAACGTGTCAAGCTCGGTATTAATGTGAAAGTTATTGCATTAGGAGAAGGTGGCGAAGAAGCCGAACTATCAGAACGTAAATGGATAAAAACGGATGGCGCTGTCGACGCAAGCTACATTGCAATCTATCCACCAAAATGTGCAATTATTTCTTTGGCAAGTAACAACTTCCCTTCTGCCGTCGTGCTGGAATCCAAAGACATTGCCAAAGCACAACAAATTATCTTCGATACCTTATGGAAGATGCTTTAACCCTCAAATCTATAACTCCGTATTAAATCGAACCCAATAAAAAAGCAGCCCTTAGGCTGCTTTTTTTGACTTCAAACTCAACATATCCGCTTAATTGTGATTACGGAACTGCTGAATAGTGCGCAAACGGGCCATAGCTTCCACTAGTTCCGCTGTCGCACGAGTGTAGTCGACGTCAGGTTTTTGGTCTGCCAAAAGCTCTTGGGCATGAGCCTGAGCTTTTAGAGCCGCCTCTTCGTCCAGATCTCTTGCACGAGTGGCTGTATTAGCCAAGACGGTGACACGGTGCGGTTGAACTTCTAGGAAGCCACCGGACACGAAGATAAGTTCTTCATCACCATTTTCTTTAACCACACGAACAGGACCTGGCTCCAGGGTTGTCAACAATGGCGCGTGTCCAGGCATAATGCCCAAATCGCCATAGCTGCCTGCAGCCACAAGAGATTGAACCGTACCGGAAAAAATCTCTTGTTCAGCGCTTACGATATCGCAGTGTACTGTGATAGCCATAAGTTGCCTCTCTTAGTCATACTTAGCAAAAGCGTCTTTCAACGCCTTTGCTACGCGTGATGGTTAAAGTTTCTTAGCTTTCTCGACAGCTTCGTCGATGCTACCAATCATGTAGAACGCTTGCTCTGGAAGATCATCAAACTCGCCATCCAAGATGCCTTTAAAGCCACGAATCGTGTCTTTCAAAGAAACATACTTACCTGGAGAACCAGTGAAGACTTCTGCTACGAAGAAAGGCTGTGACAAGAAACGCTGGATTTTACGAGAACGGTTAACCGTTTGCTTATCTTCTTCAGATAGCTCGTCCATACCCAAAATTGCGATGATGTCTTTCAATTCTTTGTAACGTTGCAATACCATTTGAACGCCACGTGCTACGTCGTAATGCTCTTGACCGATAACTAATGGGTCAAGCTGACGTGAAGTAGAGTCAAGAGGATCGATCGCTGGGTAGATACCCAAAGATGCGATGTCACGAGACAATACAACGGTTGCGTCCAAGTGAGAGAACGTTGTTGCTGGAGACGGGTCAGTCAAGTCATCCGCAGGTACGTATACCGCTTGAACAGACGTGATAGAGCCAGTCTTAGTAGAGGTGATACGTTCTTGAAGAACACCCATCTCTTCAGCAAGTGTAGGCTGGTAACCTACCGCAGATGGCATACGACCTAGCAATGCAGATACTTCCGTACCGGCAAGCGTGTAACGGTAGATGTTATCTACGAAGAAAAGTACGTCACGACCTTCGTCACGGAACTTTTCAGCCATAGTCAAACCAGTCAAAGCAACACGTAGACGGTTACCTGGTGGCTCGTTCATCTGACCGTATACAAGAGATACTTTGTCGATTACGTTCGAGTCAGTCATCTCATGGTAGAAGTCATTACCTTCACGAGTACGCTCACCAACACCAGCGAATACAGAGTAACCACTGTGTTCGATAGCGATGTTACGGATAAGCTCCATCATGTTTACGGTTTTACCTACACCGGCACCACCAAACAAACCAACTTTACCGCCTTTCGCGAAAGGACAAACAAGGTCGATTACTTTGATGCCTGTTTCTAGCAGTTCGTTGCTAGAAGACTGCTCAGAGTAAGAAGGCGCAGCGCGGTGAATAGACCAACGCTCTTCTTCGCCGATTGGGCCTTTTTCGTCAATCGGATTACCTAGAACGTCCATAATACGTCCTAGAGTTTGAGTACCAACCGGTACAGAAACTGGGTTGTTTGTGTTTTCAACAACCAAACCACGTTTCATACCATCAGTGGAACCCATGGCGATAGTACGAACAATACCGTCGCCTAGTTGTTGTTGAACTTCCAACACCAACTCTTTACCCTCGATAGTAAGGGCGTCGTATACTTTTGGCACGCTATCACGTGGGAATTCCACGTCGATAACAGCACCGATAATCTGTACGATTTGTCCGCTACTCATGTTCGGATCCTCTTAAATACCTAAATACCTTAAACCGCTGCCGCGCCGCTGACTATCTCAGAAATTTCCTGAGTAATCGCTGCTTGACGAGCCTTGTTGTACACCAACTGCAATTCATCAATGATATCGCCGGCGTTGTCTGTTGCGTTTTTCATCGCAAGCATACGAGATGCTTGTTCACACGCAATGTTTTCAACGACTGACTGATATACTTGAGATTCAATATAGCGAACCAATAACCCGTCCAAAATCTCAACGGCTTCAGGCTCATAAATGTAATCCCAGTGGTGCTGTAACTCTGTATTCTCTTCCGCTTTTAATGGCAAAAGTTGCTCAACCGTCGGCGTCTGAGTCATGGTATTCACGAACTCATTAGACACTACATACAGACGATCAATGCGACCTTCATCAAATGCGTCTAGCATCACCTTAACACTGCCGACTAAGTCGTCAGCTTTGGGTGCATCACCTAAACCGGTGAAAGCTGCTGTTACATTTCCGCCGTAGTTACGAAAGAAAGAAACCGCTTTACCGCCAATAGCGCAGATGTCGATTTCAACACCTGAATCAGCGAACTGTTTCATATCTTTAATGGCTTTTTTGAACACGTTAATGTTCAAACCACCACATAAACCACGATCAGAAGAGATTACGATATAACCAACACGATTCGCCTCACGTTCGGTAAGGTAACGGTGTTTATACTCAGGATTCGCGTTGGCCAAATGACCAACTACTTGGCGAATTCGTTCCGCATACGGACGAGAAGCGGCCATACGATCCTGAGCTTTACGCGTCTTACTAGCAGCTACTTTTTCCATAGCACGAGTAATTTTACGCGTATTGTTAATGCTCGAAATCTGAGTACGTATCTCTTTTCCGACTGCCATAATAGAACTGCCCTTGTGAGAATGTTATTTCACAAACTGCAAGAAGATGGTGACAAGCTAAATTATTAGCGAGTCACCAAAGTCATTACCAAGTTTGCGTCGCTTTAAACTTCTCGATTGCCGCTTTCAGTGTCGCTTCAATCTCGCCGTTAAAATTACCAGTTTTGTTGATGTCAGCCATCAGATCAGCGTGTTCGCTGTTCATGAAGCCTAACAACGCAGTTTCAAAACTACCAATTTTGCTTGTTTCAACATCTTCAAGGAAGCCATCATTAGCAGCGTAAAGAACCACGCCCATATCAGCGACAGGCATAGGAGAGAACTGCTTTTGTTTCATCAGTTCAGTAACCTGTTTACCATGTTCTAGCTGTTTACGAGTCGCTTCGTCTAGGTCAGATGCGAACTGAGCGAATGCCGCCAATTCACGGTACTGAGCCAATGCAAGACGAATACCGCCACCAAGTTTTTTGACAATCTTAGTTTGCGCAGCACCACCAACACGAGATACAGAAACACCCGCGTTCATCGCTGGACGAATACCTGCGTTAAATGAGCTCGTTTCCAAGAATATCTGACCATCTGTGATGGAGATAACGTTGGTTGGTACGAATGCTGATACGTCACCACCTTGAGTCTCGATGATTGGCAATGCGGTCAAAGAACCTGTTTTGCCTTTCACTTCACCATTGGTGAATTTCTCAACGTAATCAACGTTTACACGTGATGCACGCTCTAGAAGACGAGAGTGAAGGTAGAATACGTCACCTGGGTAAGCTTCACGACCTGGTGGACGACGAAGAAGCAAAGAGATCTGACGGTAAGCCCAAGCTTGCTTGGTCAAATCATCATAAATGATCAATGCGTCTTCACCGCGGTCACGGAAGTATTCACCCATAGTACAACCAGTGTATGGTGCTAGGTATAGCATCGCCGCTGGATCAGATGCGCCAGCCGCTACCACAGTGGTGTAACTCATTGCACCGGCTTCTTCAAGCTTACGTACAACGTTGGCAATAGTAGATTGTTTCTGACCGATCGCTACGTACACACACTTAATGCCACTGTTTTTCTGAGCAATAATAGTGTCGATAGCCAACGCCGTTTTACCAATCTGACGGTCACCGATGATCAACTCACGTTGACCACGACCAATTGGCACCATAGCATCAATGGCTTTGTAACCAGTCTGGATAGGTTGATCAACGGACTGACGTTCGATAACGCCCGGTGCCACTTTTTCAACTTTATCCGTTAGCTTTGCATTGATATCGCCTTTACCGTCGATTGGATTACCCAATGCGTCAACAACACGACCAAGCAATTCAGGTCCAATTGGAACTTCCAATATACGACCTGTACATTTAACTTTTTGACCTTCTACAAGGTCTTGGTATTTACCCAATACGACTGCACCGACAGAGTCACGCTCTAGGTTCAATGCAATACCGTAAACACCACCAGGGAATTCAATCATTTCCCCGTACATAACATCTGCCAAACCGTGAACCAGAACGATACCGTCTGCTACACTGACAATTGTGCCCTCATTTTGGGCATCAGAAGTGACATCGAGATTCTCGATGCGCTTCTTGATAATCTCGCTGATCTCAGATGGATTCAGTTGCTGCATGCTAAATTCCTCAACCCTGTTTTCGATTTAACGAAACACTAGGAGTTTATCGCCTCGGACAGTTTCGCCAGTTTACCGCGAACTGAACCGTCGATGATTAAGTCACCTGTACGGATAACCACGCCACCAAGCAGGCTCGCGTCTGTTTCATTGGTTAAGTTGATAGTACGATCCAACTTTTTCGCCAATGATGCGGCCAATGCTTGTGCTTGTTCTGCTGATAATTCATAAGCAGAGGTAAATTCAACATCTACCGCTTTTTCGAAATTCAGTTTGAACTGTTGAAATAACACAGAAATGGCTGGAATCAGCGTTAAACGCTTTTTATCAGCCAGTGCAAGCAAGAATGCTTTACCCTGTTCTGTTGTTACTTCTGCACAAACGTCCGCTAGAGCGTTTGCCTTCTCTTCCGCACTAAAAGCTGGATTTCCAAGTGCCACTTTGAGCTTAGGTTCCGCTGTTACAGCGGCTAATATGCTTAGCATATCGGCCCATTCTGTAACATGGCCTTGCTCACGGGCAACTTCGAAAGCTGCTTTAGCGTACGGTCGCGCGACTGTTTTTAATTCAGCCATTAGACCCTCGCTTAAAGCTCTTTAGCGAGTTTTTCAACGATCTCGCTATGTGCTTTTTCGTCAATTGTGGCTCCCAAGATCTTCTCGGCACCAGCAAATGCAAGAACAGAAACTTGTGAACGCAATGCTTCTTTAGCACGCAATACATCCTGTTCTATTTCTACTTGAGCTGCTTCGCGCAAGCGCTTGCCATCGGCAATTACCTGCTCTTTTGCCTCGTCGACCATTTGGTTCGCACGTTTGTTGGCTTGTTCAATAATCTCGGCCGCGTTCTCTTTGCTTTCACGTAGAATTTGAGTGGCTTGTTCTTGTGCCAATTCAAGATCACGTGAAGCACGGTTCGCTGCTTCCAAACCGTCTGCAATTTTTTTGCTACGCTCTTCGAGCGCAGCAATTACTGGTGGCCACACATATTTCATGCAGAACCAGACAAAAATGGCAAACGAGATAGCTTGGCCTAGAAGTGTGAGATTTAAGTTCACGCTAATACCCTCGCTTTAAGTCGTTTAAAAATCATTTCCGCAAATGTTTGCAGAATATTAACCAGCGACCAAAGCAACAAAAGGATTCGCAAAAGTGAAGAACAATGCGATACCTACACCGATCATAGTTACGGCATCAAGAAGACCCGCTACGATGAACATTTTAACTTGCAGCATTGGAACCATCTCTGGTTGACGCGCAGCGCCTTCCAAGAATTTTCCACCCAAAATACCAAAACCAATCGCAGTACCTAAGGCACCTAGACCGATTAGAAGGGCTACAGCGATCGCAGTAAGACCAACTACAGTTTCCATTTTAACTCCTACATTTTCACAGTTTTAGATAAGGTTTAAAAAAATATTACTTTAAAGAACACACTTTTAGTGATCTTCGTGCGCCATACTCAGATAGACGATAGTCAACATCATAAAGATGAAGGCTTGAAGCACGATGATCAAAATATGGAAGATTGCCCATGGTACCGATAAAGCCCATTGTAGACCCCAAGGTAGAATAGCAATCAAAATAAAGATCAATTCACCAGCATACAAATTACCAAACAATCGCAATGCCAATGAAACAGGCTTAGCAAGTAGACCAACACCTTCAAGCAAGAAGTTGAAAGGGATCATCCATTTACCAAAAGGCTGTAACGTCAGTTCACCAACAAAACCACTCACACCTTTTACTTTGATACTGTAGAAAACGATCAAAGCAAAAACCGAAAGAGACATGCCTAATGTGGCATTAATGTCGGTTGTCGGAACAAATTTGAAGTACACATTATGAGGATCAGCACCGAATACAGAAACCCCAATCCATTGAGCAGCAGCTGGCAAGAAGTCAACTGGGATCAAATCCATGAAGTTCATCAAGAAGACCCAAACAAAAATAGTAAGTGCTAACGGTGCAATGACCTTACTCTTACCATGAAAGGTTTCTTTAACACTGCCATCCACAAACTCAACCATAAGCTCTACAAAATTTTGTAAACCTGATGGCGTATCTGTCGAAATTTTCTTTGCTGCTTTACGGAACAACCACAAAAACAATACACCCAAGGCGATAGAAACCGCCATTGTGTCTACATGAATTGCCCAGAACCCCATATCTGCTGCTTCTTTAGCATCATGAGCAAGGCCCCATGTACCATCAGGATGTTGACCAAAGGTCAGATTCTGAAGGTGATGCTTTATATATGCAGAAGCTGTTGGACTTTCAATACCCATACTTATATCCACGCTCTCTCAATGATTAAAATCCTACCCTCTATTATGCTAACTATTTCTTAGCACGATAGGGCTGAGCCAATGGCTCAAAATTGCGCCACCAAAACCTGCAAAAAAAGCCCCTGCAGCTAATGGTTTTATCAGAAGAAAAACCAGCGACAATAAAATCACTGTCATAGCCAATTTACCGGCTTCTCCACGATAGAATGATCTAACAACCTCTTTTGCTGGACGAACACCTTTGTAACCAAAGATGCGCCAAGCCATAAACATACTCGGTAAAATACTGGTTAATGCACCCAATATAAAAGAGTACCCATACAGACAACCAGCACTGTAAAAAATTCCCAAAGAAACGAATAAAGTAAGTAATAATTGTAGCAAGAGGAAACGAAACACAGCCTTTTTTCTGGCGCTGATGATAGCACTCGCGCTTAACGGCTTATTTGTTCCCATTACCCAATTCTACTCCGCACTTAAAAAGTGCAATCAATGTGATGATTTACAAAATTCGAGGCATTATATGGGTAATGACGGCTGTGTTCAACTTAAACTGGATAGCAAGACGACTTTCAGGGCATCTTGTCTAGATAGAAAAAACCTTTATTGAAAATTGCATCATTTCTCTGTGAGCAGTTCGCTAATCAAGAGTTCTAGGTGTTCTGGGTTTCGATATTCAATAACCAACTTACCTTTCCCTTTCGCGGAAGGTTGGATTTTTACCGCGGCATTGATTTTTTGACTGATGCGTTCGGCTTCTGCACTTAAATCAGGCAGAGAAGGTTTACTATCTTCATTTTTTTCAATTACTTGGAAGTTTTTCGCCAATCGTTCTGTTTCACGAACCGACAACGATTTTGTCACCACTTGCGATGCGGCTTGTATTTGTTTGTCGTGCTCTAATGGCAACAAGGCTCTGGCATGGCCCATTTCAATATCACCGTGTTCAAGCAAACGACGCACTTCAGGTGTCAGGCCAAGTAAACGTAATAAGTTCGCGACAGTAGAGCGTGACTTACCCACCGTATCAGCGACTTCTTGCTGAGTAAGATGAAAATCTTCTACTAAACGCTGCAAAGCCAACGCTTCTTCAACGGGATTTAAGTCTTCACGTTGAATATTTTCAATTAAAGCTAAGACCACTGCGTCGGCGTCTTCAACATGACGAACAATCACAGGAACTTGGGTTAAATCCGCCAATTTAGCCGCGCGCCAGCGGCGTTCACCTGCAATGATTTCGTATTGATTATGGCCGCTTGGACGAACCACGATTGGCTGCATAATACCTTGAGTACGAATCGAAGACGCAAGATCTTCCAATTGCGCAGGGTTCATGTCACGACGAGGTTGGAATTTGCCTTTTGAAAGCCAATCCACAGGCAAATACGTTAAGCCTTTGATTTCTTCATTAGCGGTGCCAGCATCAGCGCCTTTCGTTGCTGCCGCTTGAGGCGCCAATAAGGCATCTAAGCCACGACCTAAGCCTCTTTTTTTCATCGTCATTTCATTAACCTTAATGGGTATTAAGCGTGCTTTGTAAAAAAATCATCAAGCGACGCATTTTCTAATAAATTCACCCGCTAACGCGAGATAAGCAATCGCACCACGAGATTGTTTTTCGTAGTGTAAAACAGGCAAACCATAACTTGGCGATTCTGCAAGACGGATATTACGAGGGATTACCGTGTCGTACACCTTGTCGCCAAAATGCTTATGAAGCTGGTTAGAAACATCATGCGTTAAGCTCGGGCGAGGATCATACATGGTTCGTAAAATACCTTCGACTTCAAGAGATGGGTTTAACGCTTGCGTAATACGTTCAATGGTTTGCAATAACGCCGTTAACCCTTCCAGCGCGTAATATTCGCACTGTACAGGAATCAACACACCTTGAGACGCCGCCAACGCATTGACGGTTAGCATGTTCAATGCAGGAGGACAATCGAGCAAAATGTAATCGAAATCATTGTCAACTTCATACAAACCCGCGCGTAAACGTGTTTCTTTACTCGGCAAATCCAATAACACGACTTCTGCGCCGGTTAAATCGCCGTTGGCAGGCAACACCCAGTAATCACCAGGCATGCTTTTTTTCATGACTTCTTTTACGCCATGCGTGCCAATCAATACGTCATAAACGCTTGTGTCTAATTCATCTTTAGTCAAGCCACTTCCTGTCGTGGCGTTGCCTTGCGGATCTAAGTCGATTAATAACACTCGACGTTTCATCGCCGCGAGTGAAGCCGCTAAATTGACACAGGTGGTCGTTTTGCCAACACCACCTTTTTGGTTTGTCACTGCAATGATTCTTGCCATTATTTACCCTTTACGCGTCATCACAACCATGTGACGCTCCGCTTGTATATTGGGCACATTAAGAGGCTCTACGGACACTAAATCAACCTCTTTCGGTAGCGCGGCGATTTCTTCCGTAGGATAAACCCCTTTCATTGCCAAAAAATTACCAGTGTCGCTTGGCAGAGGCAAAGTCCAATTTATCATATCTTGTAAAGAGGCAAACGCTCGAGAAATAACATGATCGTATTCGCCTTGATGAGCGTGCTTTTCAACACGTTCATTCTCAACAGTCACATTATCAATGCCCAGTTCCATTTTCACTTGCGTTAGAAAACGTGTTTTTTTGCCATTACTATCAAGCAAGGTAAAACGTTTCTCTGGGTAACATATAGCAAGCACCATACCAGGTAAGCCAGGACCTGTGCCGACATCAATAATCTTGTCACCTGTTATATAAGGTAATGTTGCCAAGCTGTCCAATAGGTGCAATGAAATCATTTGTTCAACATCACGAATGGCGGTCAGGTTGTATGCCTTATTCCACTTTTCAAGCATGGCAAGATAACGAACAAGCGATTGAATAGTATTATCTGAAAGAGAAGCGCCCATTTGTAGGGCGCCTTTTTGAATAGTGTCAAAGTGAGTCACAGTCGATCCATTTCTATAAAGATAGCAATAAGGAATTATCGGCTGATGATTCTAGGCACTTTTTCGTGCAATGGCACGTTTTTTCAAGTGAATAAGCAGTAAAGAAACCGCAGCAGGGGTGATGCCTTGAATTCTCGATGCCGCCGCCAGCGTCGCAGGACGAAGCTGATTTAGCTTCTGTTTTACTTCATTCGACAAGCCTTCCATGCTGCTGTAATCCAAATCATCTGGCAACGGCGTATTTTCTTGTCGACGTAAACGCTCAATGTCTTCCGCTTGACGAGTAATATAACCCGCGTACTTAACCGCAATTTGAACCTGTTCAGACACTTGTTCATCAACCGCTTCTTCTACCGCATTTTTTAAATTTGCTATATCAGAATAAACAATATTGGGACGTTTGAGCAAATCCAACAAGCTGTATTCATGTGTGATTGGCGTTTCTAATTTTGGATTAATCATCGCCGCTTCCGGAGAATTTGGCACAATCCAGCTGGATTTCAAACGCTGTGTTTCGATTTCAATCGCTTCGCGTTTTTTGCAAAATGCGGCCCAACGTTCATCGGAAACCAAACCAAGCTCACGGCCTTTTTCAGTCAAGCGCATGTCTGCGTTGTCTTCACGTAAAATCAGACGATATTCCGCACGACTGGTAAACATTCGATACGGTTCTTTGGTGCCCATGGTGATCAAGTCATCGACCAACACCCCCAAATACGCTTCATCACGACGAGGCGTCCACGCGTCCTTCTCTTGAGCAAGCAATGCCGCATTCAACCCAGCCAACAAACCTTGCGCGCCCGCTTCCTCATAACCCGTTGTGCCATTGATTTGTCCAGCGAAGAACAAACCCGGCATGTGTTTGGTCTCTAACGAATATTTTAAATCCTGAGGATTAAAGTAATCGTATTCGATGGCATAACCAGGACGCATAATATGCGCGTTTTCCATGCCTTTCATTGAACGAACCAACTCAATTTGCACATCAAAAGGCAAGGACGTCGAAATACCATTTGGGTACAGCTCGTGAGTGGTTAATCCTTCAGGTTCAATGAAAATTTGATGCGAATTTTTATCGGCAAAACGCACGATTTTATCTTCAATGGATGGGCAATATCGAGGACCAACACCTTCAATCACGCCCGTGTACATCGGAGATCGATCCATACCTGCACGAATAATGTCGTGTGTTTTTTCATTGGTATGGGTAATGAAACATTCAATCTGACGCGGATGCATCGCTCGGTTTCCCATGTACGACATAACGGGTGTCGTGTCGTCACCAGGTTGCGCTTGCATCTGAGAAAAATCGACAGATCGAGCATCAATTCGAGGTGGTGTTCCTGTTTTTAAGCGGTCAACACGGAATGGAAGCGCTCGTAATTTTTCCGCCAAACCTATTGAAGGTGGATCTCCAGCTCGGCCACCAGAGTGATTCTGCAACCCTATATGTATGATGCCGCCTAAAAACGTTCCTGCTGTTAACACCACGGTTTTACTGTTAAAGCGAATGCCTGTTTGGGTAATAACGCCGCGTGCAGCGCCGTCTACCACGATCAGATCTTCTACTGACTGCTGAAAAAGCCAAAGGTTTTCTTGGTTTTCTAATTTATGGCGAATGGCCGCTTTGTATAATATACGGTCAGCTTGAGCTCGAGTTGCTCGAACCGCTGGACCTTTACGAGAATTCAAAGTACGAAATTGAATGCCAGCTTTGTCTGTTGCCAATGCCATTGCACCGTCCAAGGCATCAATTTCTTTTACCAAATGGGATTTCCCTATACCACCAATTGCAGGGTTACAGGACATTTGTCCTAACGTTTCAATGTTGTGGGAAAGTAACAATGTTTTAACACCCATACGTGCTGCAGCCAAAGCCGCTTCTGTACCAGCGTGTCCGCCACCAACCACAATCACATCAAAACTACTTGGGAAATCCACGGGAACCTCGGTATTACGAATAAACAGAAAAAATGAATAAAAAACGATCAACTATCGATAAGGCCGCTTAGTATATAGGCTAATTTCTAAAAAGAAAGAGATCGAAAACCAACTTACCCGGTCATCAATATTAATATATATAAGTAAGTATATAAGATCTTTTATGTTTGTTATGTTTATATAGCAAGCGAAAATCTGTTGATAAGTATATTTTATACATATAAATCATACCGATATAGCTATAACATCTTGTTAACTTCCCCCCTATCTTCCTGTGTTGTGGATAACCTATTCCTGTGCATAAAAGTACTACTTATACACTCCCAATTTTAAACTGCTAAGTTGTTAAAAACTGTGCAAAACTTCCTATCAAGCTATCACCATACTTATCAACAGGTGTGTTTCGAAAATTTTTTTTAATTAACGTTATGTTTATAAAAGGTTTTATGACTTTTATGGGGTGTTTTTAAGCATTTTTTAAATGAGATTAATCCACAAGCAAAAAAAATAAAAAAATCTAAAAATACGATTTTTTACTGTGAATAGTTTGATCAAAGCCATGCTTTGAAAGGCTTGGCCTGCATTGTGGAGAAACAGAGACAATGTTTAAAAATCTCCGTCTGTGAGTAACTTTGCTCTGTTACCGTGATCAAGATGAATTGCGCAACTAAACTTTGCAGGAAGTGTGAGTGAAGGTCGACGTTATAGGCTGTTTTTGAATATCATCACGCGCAGTAAAAAATCGTCATCAAAACGACAATAAAAAGCGCCCTACATGAAATGTAGGGCGCATATTTATGACTAGGATGTCATATTAAATAATTAGCCGTTTTTAAGGCTTTTCATGTCAATGATGAAACGGTACTTCACATCACCTTTTTTCATACGTTGATACGCTTCATTAATATCTTGAATGTTGATCATCTCAGCATCGCACTCAATATTGTGTTCAGCGCAGAAATCCAATACTTCCTGAGTTTCCGCAATACCGCCAATCAAAGAGCCGGTTAAAACACGTCGCTTTAATACCAGATTTACAGAATGCACAGTAGGCTCTATCGGCTCAATCAATCCGACTAAAATATGAGTACCATCTACTTTTAAGCAGTTTAGATATGGGTTTAAATCGTGTTGTACTGGAATGGTGTCTAACAAGTAATCGAATGACATTGCTACGGCCTGCATTTGAGCATCATCCGTTGAAACAATGACATGATCCGCTCCTTGTTTTTTCGCTTCCGCAATTTTGCTTTCAGACCGAGTGAAAATGGTCACTTCCGCGCCCAATGCTTTTGCGAATTTTACCCCCATATGACCTAATCCGCCCATGCCTAGAATACCGACTTTATCACCTGCTTTTACACCATGATGGCGAAGCGGCGAATAGGTGGTAATTCCTGCACACAATAATGGTGCCGCTTTACGAACATCCAGTGCTTCTGGAATAGAAAGAACGAATTTCTCACGAACCACAATATGATCAGAGTAACCGCCGTAAGTTAAAGTACCATCGATTAAGTCTTTAAAACCGTAGGTTCCAACAAAGCCATTATCACAATATTGCTCTAAATCTGACGAGCAGTGTGAACAGTGCTGGCAAGAGTCGACCATACAACCAACGCCAACAAGGTCTCCTGCTTTATACTTAGTGACTTTGCTGCCAATTTCTGTCACACGGCCCACAATTTCATGACCTGGAACGATTGGGTAATTACTCGGTCCCCAATCACTTTCTGCAACATGAATATCAGAATGACAAACGCCACAATAAAGAATATCGATGTTTATATCGTCTTCACGAAGCGCGCGGCGTTCAAAAGAAAAGGGGGCTAAAGGGGTTGTTGCGGATTGTGCCGCATAGGATTTCGCTTGGCTCATAAAGAGTACTCCAGAATTGAACATGAAATAGGACTCCTGCAGTTTAGAGCCGTTTTTCGAATTCTGTGTTGTGCATTTTGCTTATACTTTTGCCTATTTCTCTAAATAAATTAAACTTAACTTTTCTTGCGCAATCTAAAGAGGATAATGCTTTTATTGATTTTTAGAGAGCAAGGGTAGACATATGGCAGACAGTCGTTTAATAGACTTGATCAAACCGCTGGTTGATGATGATGGATTTTTTGACACGTTAATACCCAATGTACGACTGATGAAATGCGCAAAATCGCTGCCTAGAATGCCACTTATGTATCGCCCAGGACTAACAATTATTGCTCAAGGGCAAAAAATTGGTTACTTAGGCGACAGAGAGATTCATTACAACCCAGGTCATTTTTTAGTGCAGTCTCTGCCTTTGCCTTTTGAGTGTGAGACATTCGCCAGTTTAGATCGGCCACTATTAGGTATTTCAATTGATATTGATTTTGCATTATTGTCTGAATTGGTTTCTGATTCCTTAGATAATCCCATAGAGCAAAGTGTACCCTATTGCCCTATGTCTTCTGTGCCTGTCAGCGAAGATATGGAAGCCGCCTTGATTCGTTTGATCCGTGCTTTATACGACACTAGAACCGCAAAAATTATGGGGGCAAGTCGCGTTCGAGAAGTTATTTTTGAGGCGCTTCAACATACAGAAGCCAATGTATTAAGAGAATTGGTTGTTAATCAAGGTCAATTTTCTCGTATTGTTCAATCTGTCCAAAAAATGAATACCTTTTTAGACCAAGAAATCCGCGTTGAAAAACTGGCCGAAAAAGCCAATATGAGCGTCTCTAGTTTCCATTATCATTTTAAAAATGTGACTGGATCTTCTCCGTTGCAATATCTCAAGCAATTACGCTTGCTAAAGGCCCAAATGTTATTGAATCAAGGAGTCCTTAGTGTGGGACAAATTGGCTTTGAAGTAGGTTATAAAAGCGTTCACCAATTCAGCCGAGATTATAAACGCTATTTTGGTTCACCACCGACCAAAGATAAACGCAGAGAAGATGCGGTCATTTGATGTTCTTTTAAAAATTGATTTTTATAGACGATCGGTCTAAATTATCGATTCTTTCGAAAATAAAACACCGAGGCGACGTATTGCTCAATCTCATTAATGAACAAAATACGACGATACACTTAGCAAATAAACCTCGTCGAGGTCGGCCAAAAAAAACACAAACAGACGACATGCATACTCGTGACGCGTTATTACGAGCGGGTATGCTCGTACTAACGGAAACCGGTTTTACTCGCAGCGGAATCGACCCTATTTTAAAGTCTGTCGGGGTACCTAAAGGGTCGTTTTACTATTATTTTTCCAGCAAAGAAGCCTTTGGTTTAGCGGTTCTTGAGCGTTATCGTCGTTATTTTGAAGCGAAACTAGACAGTTTTTTATTAGACGACGCCTTTCCACCTTTAGAGCGTTTACAGCGGTTTGCGCAGGACGCTCAAGATGGCATTGTTCGTCATAATTATAAGCGCGGCTGTTTAGTGGGAAATTTAGAACAGGAGTCGACGCATTTGTCTGAGGCATTTCGAGCGCAACTTCAACAAACCTATCAAAGTTGGCAGGTTCGCGTTGCTGCTAGTCTTAAACTTGCTTTAGAAAAAGGTGATATTGTCCTGTTGGACTCGATTGAAAACACATCTCAAGCCTTTTGGATTGGCTGGGAGGGTGCGGTTCATAGGACACGCTTAATGAAAAATACACAGCCATTATCTGTGTTTCTACATTTCTTTATTCAGGCGATTAAAGTGAAATAGTCTTGTTATATTTTAGCGCCAAGCGCTTAGGCTTGGCTTTTTTAACGAATTAAATAGACGATCGGTCTAAAAGTGAGGTTGATATGTTTAAAGGTGTATTGATTACACAAGAAGACAAAAAAAGTTCGGCATCAGTTGTGGCTATAAACGAAGACCAGTTACCTGAAGGTGATGTCTTGGTCGATGTGCATTACAGCACATTAAATTATAAAGACGGTTTAGCCATTACTGGAAAATCACCTGTTGTTCGATCTTTTCCCATGGTGCCGGGCATCGATTTAGTTGGCAAAGTGTCGCATTGTGACTCTGAGGTTTTTTCCCAAGGTGATTGGGTATTGTTGAATGGTTTTGGGGTGGGGGAAATGCACTGGGGCGGATTGGCTGAAAAAGCCCGGCTGAAAAGCGATTGGTTAATTTCACTTCCAAAAGGTATAGACGCAAAACAATCTATGGCAATAGGTACAGCTGGATATACCGCCATGTTGTCTGTTTTAGCGCTTGAAAAACAAGGTGTTACACCAGATTCTGGTGAAGTTTTAGTGACGGGTGCAAACGGTGGTGTTGGCAGCTTTGCGATACGTTTGCTTAACCGATTGGGTTATCAAGTTGTGGCGTCTACTGGGCGAATGGACGAACTCGAATATTTAAAAAGTCTTGGGGCAAATGACGTCATTGATCGGGCCAGCTTATCTGAGCCGGGCAAACCTTTGCAAAGAGAGCGTTGGGCTGGTGTGATTGACTGCGTCGGTAGCCATACGTTAGCCAACGCTTGTGCGAGCACAAAATATGGCGGTGTCGTAACCGCGTGTGGTTTAGCGCAAGGCATGGACTTCCCTGCGTCCGTTGCGCCATTTATTTTACGCGGCGTTAAACTCATTGGTATCGACAGCGTCATGCGTCCTAAGGCGGATCGTATCGAAGCATGGCAACGTCTGAGTGAATTGCTTCAACCACAAGACTTTGATGCAATAAGTCAGGAAATAGGATTGGAAGACGTGGTGGAAACGGCCTATAAATTGCTAGATGGTCAAGTACGAGGTCGAGTGTTGGTTAACGTAAAATCATAGAATACGACAAAGTACTTTATTCCTAATAGACACAGAGTATTTTTATACTCTGTGTCTGGCTGACTTCCAACTCACTGTTTTACCTCGTTGATTTTCAGTAACATGATGTCGACTTTGTTATTGATTGGAGTTCCAATGGACGTGTTAGACCCTGCTATTGCTATGCAAATAGTCACTCGTACCATGAGTATTTTGGGGCACAATGTTAATGTGATGAACAGCCGAGGCGTGATCCTTGGTTCCGGCGATAATTTGCGTATTGGCGCTGTCCATGAAGGTGCTTTATTGGCTATCACTCAAAACAGAGTGGTAGAAATTACTCTAGAAGTGGCTTCTGGTCTCATTGGTGTTAAGCCTGGTATTAATTTACCACTGCATTACCAAGGTAAAATCATTGGCGTTATTGGTATTACCGGTGAATTTAAGGAAATAACGCCATATGGCCAGTTACTCAAAATGACCGCCGAAATGATAGTTGAGCAAGCGAATCTACAAGACAATTTGCAATGGAAAAATCGTCAAAAAGAAGAGTTTATACTGCAGCTGATTAAGGGCGATTTTTCCCATAAACCTCAGCTTATCGAGTGGGCCATGAAGCTAGGGATCTCTCTCGATACCCCACGAGTTGCTGCCATTATTGAAGTCATTGGTCTGAACTCGCATTCGGAACAGAGCAGTAATGGCGCTAATAACCTCAAAGAAATATTACACCTTTTGCAGAGTCCAGAGCGCGATAATTTGGTTGCAATGACCTCGTTAAATCAGTTGGTTATTTTAAAGCCCGCTTTTCTTGATGGTAAACAATGGGATCCTATTTTAGAAAGTACACGGATCGACTCGCTACTAAATCGCTTGCCTGCTCATCTCAAGGAATGCACTAAAATCGCTTTAGGACATTATTTTCCAAGCATTGAGGGTATTGCATATTCCTATCAGACTGCGCAAGAAACCTTAGCTATTGGGAAACAGGTAAAAAACGAAGAGAGAAAGTATCTTTTCGAAGATTATTCTTTGCAGGTTTTACTATCAGGGCTTAAAAATAACTGGCGAGGAGATGTTTTATGTAGTCATTATGAAAAACTTCAATCACTTGATAATAAAGGGATTTTAAGGAAAACGCTTGCTGCTTATATTACTCATTTTGGAGACTTGCAGCGCTGCGCAAATGGGCTTCATATCCATCGTAATACGCTGCGTTACCGTTTAGACAAGATCCAAGCCATTACTCGAGTCGATATTCATACATTAGATGGTCTTTTTAGCTTGTATCTAGGTCAGCTGATAGCCAACCAATGACAGAAAAATAACCATTCCATCGAATTAATTCTAAATTTTTTGTGCGAATGACCAAATACCGAAGGATTTATAGCCAAATATCCAGCCAAGTGTCTAAAGCTTCTGGTGTGCATTTATTGAATAATCAAAAGTCCTAAAAACAGGTGTCATTGACTCCCACACTAAAAATAAAAAAGGACATTACTCGATGAGCTTAGTACTGATCTTGATAGGGGTTATCGCCTTTATCGTCGTTGCAACATCTAAATTTAAACTTCATCCTTTCCTAACCTTGATATTAGCCGCATTTATTGCCGCTTTTGCCTATGGTTTACCTAGCATTACGATTGCAAAAACCATCACATCGGGTTTTGGCGGTATTCTTGGGTATATAGGATTAGTGATCGTCTTAGGGACGATTATTGGTACCATTTTAGAAAAAAGCGGTGCTGCTATTACCATGGCAGATTGTGTTATTAAGCTTTTAGGGAAGCGCTTTCCTACCTTAACCATGTCTTTGATTGGTTATCTCGTCTCTATCCCTGTATTTTGTGATTCTGGTTTTGTCATTTTAAATTCATTAAAGCAGTCGATGGCAAATCGCATGAAAGTTTCCAGTGTGTCCATGAGTGTTGCGTTGGCAACAGGGCTTTATGCGACTCATACTTTTGTACCTCCAACGCCTGGCCCTATTGCCGCCGCAGGAAACTTAGGTCTAGAGTCGAATTTAGGCTTGGTTATTTTAGTGGGGATTTTTGTTGCTGCCGTTGCCGCTTTGGCGGGCATGTTGTGGGCAAATCGTTTTGCTAATGTCGAACCAGATGGTGAAGGCGCGGATGAACTTAAAACTCAAAATCAAGACTACGAAATCTTAAAGCAAAGCTATGGTGCATTACCAAGTCCATTTAAAGCTTTTGCGCCAATTTTTGTACCTATTTTATTGATTTGTTTTGGATCTATTGCTGGTTTTCCTTCCGCGCCTTTAGGAAAAGAGACTTTATATGATGTATTTGTCTTTTTAGGACAACCCGTTAACGCCTTATTAATTGGCTTGTTTTTATCGTTATTACTGCTAAAAAGTGATAAAAAAATTGAAGAGTTTAGTGAACGTATTAGCCAAGGTTTGATTGTAGCTGCGCCTATTTTGTTGATAACGGGCGCGGGTGGTGCTTTTGGTGCGGTTCTTAAAGCGACACCAATTGGTGAATTTCTTGGTACGTCACTGTCTGCGCTTGGTATTGGTATTTTTATGCCATTTATCGTGGCTGCAGCACTAAAGTCGGCACAAGGCTCTTCTACGGTCGCTCTAGTAGCAACATCGGCTTTGGTTGCTCCTATGTTGGGTGATATTGGCTTAGCCAGTGAAATGGGTCGAGTGCTAACCGTAATGGCGATTGGTGCGGGCGCTATGACGGTCTCTCATGCCAACGATAGCTTCTTCTGGGTAGTCACTCAATTTAGCCGTATGAGCGTATCACAAGCTTATAGAGCTCAAACGATGGCGACGCTAATTCAGGGTGTTACGGCAATGTGTCTTGTGTACATTCTGAGCTTGTTCTTACTTTAATAGATTGTTTTCGCGCTTATTTTGATAAACGGATAGGCGCACTTCTTGCTTTGGTTTAAAAATCAAAAGCATAAAAGGACAAGTATGAAAATCATCATTGCACCGGATTCTTTTAAAGAAAGCTTAACCGCACTTGGCGTCGCGAATGCGATAGAAGTGGGTTTTCGCCACGTTTTTCCTGACGCGGAATACATCAAAGTGCCGATGGCTGATGGCGGTGAAGGCACGGTGCAATCCATGATTGACGCAACACAGGGGCAATTCATTGACCTTGAAGTCACAGGGCCGCTGGGCAGTCAAGTTATGGCGCAATACGGTATTTTGGGGGCGCCTGACGGTCAAGAACCGACCACCGCCGTGATCGAAATGGCGTCTGCTTCGGGGTTACATTTGGTGCCGCGTGATCAACGTAATCCTTTCTTAACGACCAGTTTTGGTACTGGCGAGTTGATCAAAGATGCACTCGATCGGGGCATAAAACACATTGTTTTAGGGCTTGGTGGCAGTGCAACCAATGATGCAGGTGTCGGTTTGGCACAAGCATTGGGCATTCAATTCCAAGACGATAACCATCAAGAACTGCCCTTTGGCGGCATGGCGCTCGCACAATTGAGCCATGTTGATTTGAGCCAAGCGCACCCTCTTCTAGCCGAGTGTCGCTTCGATGTTGCTTGTGATGTTGATAATCCTTTGTGTGGTGAACGCGGAGCATCCGCGATTTTTGGTCCGCAAAAAGGCGCAACCTCCGACATGATTGAGCAATTAGACAAGACGTTAGCGCATTTTGCCGATGTTCTGGTGCAAAGTGGTTTTGCTGATCATCGCCTCGATCCTGGCGCCGGTGCAGCAGGTGGTATGGGATTGGGCGCGAAAGTCTTTCTGAATGCTGAGCTAAAACCAGGCATTGAGATTGTCATGGACACCGTTGGTTTAGCGAATAAGTTACAGGGAGCAGACTTAGTGATTACTGGCGAAGGTCGGATTGACGGTCAAACGGTCTTTGGTAAAACCCCCATGGGCGTTTTAAAACAAGCCAATGCTCAGAAAATTCCAACCATTGGCATTGCGGGCAGTTTGGGCAACGACGCCGATGCCATTTTGGCTTACGGCATGTTGGCGATATTCCCGATTATCCCCGCACTGGACAGTCTCGATAATGTGCTATCTCAAGCGGAGAGTAATCTGATCAATACATCACGCAACATTGCGTCGATTCTTAAACTAGGTCGTAACTTACTTTAATCTGCCTTTTTTTGCTGAGGAAATAGGTTACTTCCCGATACAAAACGAGCCAAAGATGCGGCCAAGCAAGTCATCACTGGTAAACGCGCCGGTGATTTCACTTAACGCTTGTTGCGCTTCTTTTAAATCTTCCGCGAGCAATTCCCCTGCGCCGTAGCCGTGAAGTTGTTCATCTCCGGCGTCTAAAAAGCGTTTTGCCTTGTTGAGTGCTTCGATATGTCGACGACGAGCGATAAAACCGCCCTCTGTTGTGCTGTCGAAGCCCATAACGGCTTTTAGGTGATCGGTAAGATCATTAACACCCTCACCTGTTTTTGCTGACAAGGAGATCACAGGGACGCCTGAGACTATTTCGATCCCCGTGCTCTCTTTGGTTAAATCGACTTTATTTCGAACCAGCGTTAAATGTTCGGTGCCGCCAAGCTTGTCGATGAAATCGGGCCAAATCTCGTTTGGGTCTTTGCTGTCGATGGATTGGCTGTCGACCATCATTAAAATACGATCGGCTTTGCTGATTTCATCCCACGCGCGCTGTATACCGATGCGCTCAACTTCGTCTGGACTGTCACGTAAGCCCGCGGTGTCGATAATGTGCAGCGGCATGCCATCTAGGTGAATGTGCTCGCGCAAGACGTCACGTGTTGTGCCTTCGATGTTGGTCACGATGGCGGATTCTTTCCCGGATAAGGCGTTTAGCAAGCTGGATTTTCCGGCGTTTGGACGACCTGCGATTACGACGTTCATGCCTTCTCGAATCAAGGCGCCTTGGTTGGCTTCTTTTAAAACGGTTTGCAGTTTGGCTTGAATCCCAGCCAATTCCGCGGCGACTTTTCCGTCACCGATAAAGTCGATTTCTTCTTCTGGAAAATCAATGGCCGCTTCCACGTAAATACGCAGATGAATCAAGGCTTCGACCAGTTCGTCCACGCGTTTTGAGAAGGCACCTTGCAAGGAGCGTAACGCGCATTTCGCGGCTTGTTCTGACGTGCTGTCGATCAAGTCAGCGATGGCTTCCGCTTGCGTTAAGTCCATTTTGTCGTTTATAAAAGCGCGTTCTGAGAACTCGCCTGGACGCGCCAAGCGTGCGCCAAGGGCAACACAGTGGCTCAATAGCATGTCCATAATCACTGGACCGCCGTGACCCTGCAGTTCAAAAACGTCTTCGCCTGTGAAGGAGTTCGGTCCCGGGAAATACAAGGCGATTCCTTCATCGAGTTGTTCTTGATCCGTCGTTTTGAAAGGCACGTAATGGGCATAACGCGGTTTCGGTTCAAAGCCGACAATTTGCTTTGCGATGGCAAGGCTTTTGGGGCCAGATAAACGAATAATTCCTACGCCACCTCGGCCGGGAGCGGTGGCTTGTGCGGCGATCGTGTCTTGGTCTGTGGCGTATTGGAAATCGGTCATAATCAAACTCTGTGCGATGAACGGGAAAAAAGGAATGAGTAGTAATTATCGCCATTGTCCATTAGCAAGGAAATCATGGCAATCTAAACGTAAAAAAGGCCTCCCATTGGGAAGCCTTTTTTATCGAAGAGCAGATTAACGCGAGTGCGTTACGCTTCTCGTTCGATACGTTTGGTAATGATGTACTGCTGAATGATCGACAAGCTGTTGTTTGTTACCCAGTACAAAACGAGACCAGCTGGGAACCACAAGAAGAAGAACGTAAATGCGATAGGCATAATCTTCATGATGCGAGCTTGCATTGGATCTGGAGGCGTTGGGTTCAACATTTGTTGTCCCATCATACTTAGGCCCATCAAGATAGGCAGTATGAAATACGGATCCATTACTGCTAAGTCATTGATCCAAAGGAAGAATGGAGCGTGACGTAATTCAACCGATTCCATCAATACCCAGTACAAAGAAAGGAAAACCGGCATTTGCACCATGATTGGTAAACAGCCGCCCAACGGGTTAATTTTCTCTTTTTTGTACAGCGCCATCATGGCTTGCGACATTTTCTGGCGATCATCACCGTACTGTTCTTTCAGCTTGGCAATTTCAGGACCAAATTTGCGCATTTTTGCCATTGAACGGTAGCTTGTGGCTGACAACTTAAAGAAGATGGCTTTTACACAAACAACGATCAGGATGATAGAAATACCCCAGTTGATTACAAAAGACTGAATAAGCGTCAGTAACCAGAACAAAGGTTTTGCTAAGAACCACAACCAGCCGTAATCAACGGTTAGGGCGAGGTTTTCGGCTGTATCTTCAAGGTGATCTTGTAGTTTTGGTCCAACGTAGAACGTTGAGCTCAATGTTCCTTGCTTACCCGGTGCGATTTCAACAGGAGAGCCCGTAAAGCCGATGATGTTGTAGTCACCGTTTGTACGCGCTTGCAATGTTACTTTTTGACCTTGTTCTGGAACCCAAGCGGAAACAAAGTAATGTTGCAGAACCGCAACCCAACCTTTCGTTGTGGTTGTTTTCACCGGTTCTTCTGCCATATCAGAGAAAGAAACCTTGCTGTATTTGGTTTGCTCATCCGAAATTGCACCACCCAAATAAGGCTGTAAGCCCATGCTGGTGGCTTGGCTTGGGTCTGGTGTGTTGTCACGTTTTATCTGTGCAAACAAATTACCACGCCAAATAGAAGACGTGGTGTTGTCTACGGTGATCAATTGACGAATACGGTATTTGCCTTGCGTGAAGCGGAAGGTTTTTGTGTATTTCACGCCTTTTGCATCGGTGTAATACAGATTCACATCAAGAGAATCTTCGCCTTTCGCCAAGGTGTAAGACGTTTTTTCTGATTGGTAAACAGGGCGACCTTCTGTTGAAGCGTCAGGACCATTTTGACCAACCAAACCACTTTGCGTGACATAAGTACGCTCAGTGCCGTCTTCCAATATGACCAAAGGATCAGGTTTACCTAATTCTTTTTTGTACTGAAGAAGCGCCGCTTCAACCAGATCACCACCGACTGGATTGATCGCAACACGTAATGTATCTGTGGTGACTTCAATCAATTTCCCCGGTGCGATTTGAGTCGCATTTTGTGGAATTTCGGCATTGGCTTCGGTTGTGCTTTGAATTGCCAATGGCAAATCATCGCTCGTTTGAGTGTTTGTCTCAGATTGAGACTGAGTGCTTTGAGCTACGCTTTGAGTGGACTGAGGACCATAATCTTGGCTCCACTGTAAAAACAGCAGGTAGCCACTGATAAAAAGCGCACCCCATAAAAAGTAACGTCTGAAATCCATGGTATTCAACTAATTTGTTTGGTTGGACAATAGGTTCACAGAACCCTTATAAAAATCACGCGCTATTAAACCAGCCTTTGGCAGTTTTTTCAGCCTATTTCTGCTTAGAGTGATCGCGTTTTTTATTTTGAGAAGGTTTTAGTGCTTTTTTCGCCAATTGATCCCATGCTTTTTCTAAGCGTTTGTGCAGATCTGGGTTTTCTAACTCTTTAATGCCTTGTCGAGCTAGGAAGACAATATCCAGACCTTCAAGGGGAGTTTTATGATGGCGAAAGGAATCGCGTACCAAGCGTTTGATACGATTCCGGCCTACCGCACGTTTATCCGTTTTTTTAGACACAATAAGACCCAACCGAGTTTGGTTATCATCTCGTTTTCGTGCCAATAAAAGGAATTCGCCTGCGAAGACTTTGGAGGAGGTGTCGTTAAAGACAGATTGATAATCCCCGGCATTCAGAAGTCTGACATGCCGGGGAAAACAATAGTCGGTCATCAGCGGTTTTATGCGCTTAGTACCTTGCGGCCGCGGGCACGACGGCGAGCGACGATTTGGCGTCCGCTTTTAGTAGCCATACGAGCACGGAAACCGTGGTTACGTTTGCGTTTTAATACGCTAGGTTGGAAAGTTCTTTTCATCTTTATTCTCTCACTGAATGCAGTGTTTGAGTTTTGAGGGTTAGCGACCGCCAAGCCTCTTCATTTGATTGTCAAATCAGGGCGCGGATTTTAGAGCCTTTCTTCAGTAAATTCAATGCTTAGAGCGCGCTAATTAGTAAATAATTCACTGCACAATTGATTAACTACTTACACACAGACTTCTACCCTAATAGTGGATAAAAAATTCAAATATAAATTTTTCTATCCACAGGACAGTGAAAATAATAAATTATGTGTATAAAAATCAAAAAGATAATTTAACTTTTGCTTGTGCGTAAAGTGAAAATAAGCTTAATTTTATGTGTGTATAACTAGCCTATTTATGCACACCGTTAATATTTATCACCCGCTGTGCGTAACTTTACCTGTTATTAACATTTTTTTATTTCTGCTGTCGGAGGGCTTTTTTCTATTTATATGTGGATAACTTAAAATAGCCGAGGTAAAATCTGCCGCTTGTCTGTCACTCAACCAGGGAGTACGTCTACAGTGTCTTTGGAGCATTGGAATCTTTGTCTGCAGCGTTTGCAGGGTGAGTTTTCCACATCTCAATTCAACACCTGGATTCGTCCATTGCAGGCTGAAATGATGCCGAATGGAGAGTTGTGCCTAAGTGCACCGAACCGATTTGTGTTGGATTGGGTGAGTAACAAATATCAAACGCGCATAAAAGAGCTGTTGTCTGAGTTTGCTGGCGATGATCTTGCCCCAGCCTTAAAGCTGGCGGTTAAAGCTCAAAACTTTGCCCAAATAAATTCGACATCTCCTCCTCCCCCTCCTGTTCCAAGCGAACCGATTGCCAGCCCTTTGAATAATGAAGTGGCTCGAGAATCCGGTTATCGTCCCGGTTTTGGATTAATGGATGACGAAGAAGGGTCGCCACCAGCGGGTCTGGAATTCGAAGCCCCATTAACCCTGTCTGCTAATGGCAGAGGCTTGCGTGGCGAGCTTGAACCTTACGAACAAGGGCAGCTTCCTTTAGCGGCACCGAAACGTAAAGTTCAGGTAGAAGGCGGGATCAATCATGGTGCGAACCTAAACAACTCCTTTACCTTTGATAACTTTGTCGAAGGTAAATCGAACCAACTTGCTCATGCGGCGGCGTTACAAGTCGCTGAAAATCCAGGCGGTGCGTACAATCCACTCTTTATATACGGTGGCGTTGGTCTGGGTAAAACTCACTTAATGCAAGCCGTGGGTACAGAGCTGATGCGTCACAATCCGAATGCCAAGGTGGTTTACCTGCATTCTGAGCGTTTCGTTGCCGATATGGTAAAAGCGCTGCAATTGAACGCGATTAACGATTTCAAACGTTATTATCGTTCTGTGGATGCCTTGCTGATTGACGATATTCAATTTTTTGCCGGCAAAGACCGTACGCAAGAAGAATTTTTCCACACTTTTAATGCGTTATTAGAAGGTGGACAGCAGATGATTCTGACGTGCGATCGCTATCCAAAAGAGATTCAAGGTCTGGAAGACCGTCTTAAGTCTCGATTTGGCTGGGGGTTAACGGTTGCTATTGAACCGCCAGAATTAGAAACACGAGTGGCGATTTTGATGCGTAAAGCAGATGAAAGTGGCATCAAGTTGTCTTATGATTCTGCTTTCTTTATTGCTCAGAAAATCCGCTCTAACGTGCGAGAATTAGAAGGTGCGTTAAAACGTGTTATCGCCAACTCCCATTTTACAGGGCGAGCGATTACACCGGATTTTGTTCGTGAGTCGTTAAAAGACCTTTTGGCCTTGCAAGACAAGCTGGTGAACATTGATAATATCCAGCGAATTGTGGCGGAATACTACAAGATTAAAATCAGCGATCTACTGTCGAAGCGTCGTAGTCGATCCGTTGCGCGTCCTCGCCAAGTGGCGATGTCGTTAGCAAAAGAATTAACGAATCACAGCTTGCCAGAAATTGGCGACGCGTTTGGTGGTCGCGACCACACGACAGCGTTGCATGCGATTCGTAAGATTAAAGAACTGCAAGATACCGATTCGGATATCCGAGAAGACTACAAACAATTGATGCGAATTCTGACCACCTGATGGTCTAAGACTTTGAGTTTACGAGGAAAATAATGAAATTTTCAGTCGTCCGCGAGACACTTCTTAAGCCACTTCAACTAGTGGCAGGCGTTGTAGAGCGCAAGCAAACCATGCCTGTCTTGGCCAATGTATTGGTGGAAGTTAAAGATCAAATATTAACCCTTACCGGTTCGGATTTAGAGGTAGAGTTAATTGGTCATGTACCATTAGATGAATGCGAAGAAGGCCGTATTACGGTGCCTGCTCGTAAGCTAATGGACATTTGTAAAAGCTTACCTGACAGCGCCGTGATTGAATTCACACTGGATGAGCAAAAAGCCGTGATCCGCTCAGGCCGTTCACGTTTTAGCTTATCGACGCTTCCTGCTGATGAGTTTCCAAACATTCAAGACATGCAAGGTGATTTGACGGTTTCTATTTCTCAAAACAGCGTGCGTCGTTTGATCGACCGTACTGGCTTCGCCATGGCGAACCAAGATGTACGTTATTACCTAAATGGTATGTTGTTAGAAGTCGCGGATGGTCAGTTGCGTGTTGTTGCAACCGATGGTCACCGTTTGGCAACCGCTGTTGAAGATGCACAAGTGAGCGGTGATGTTGCTCAGGTAATCGTACCGCGCAAAGGCGTGTTGGAATTGAACCGCTTATTGAACGACACAGATGAGTTGGTTGAACTTGTTATAGGTACAAACCATATTCGCGCGAAAGTGGCGGATTATGTGTTTACGTCTAAATTGGTCGACGGAAAATTCCCTGATTACCATCGTGTTATTCCTCGAAATAACGAGAAAATCGTCATTGCAGACCGCTTAGAACTGCGTCAGGTTTTTCTTCGTGCATCGATTCTATCGAACGAAAAATACCGCGGCGTACGTTTGATTTTGTCCAACGGCATGTTGCAAGTGTTTGCCAACAACCCAGAGCAAGAAGAAGCCGAAGAGTCCGTATTGGTTCAATACCAAGGCGACAACATGGAAGTGGGTTTCAACGTAGGCTACTTGTTGGATGTATTGGGTGTTGTCGATACGCAAGAAGTGCGTTTGTCATTAAACGACTCCAACAGCAGTGCCTTGATTGAAGAAGCAGACAGCCATGCAGCACAATACGTTGTGATGCCAATGCGTTTGTAATCACGTCAAGAATATCGTTCTATTACCCGCTTGGCAGTTTAGAGAATTTAATAGCCAAGCGGGTCTTCCCTACCCTAAGTAAGGTTTATTTGTTATGCCGCTGGTGCGTTTGGACATCTCTCATGTTCGCAACCTTTCTAGTGTGCGTTTTGAACCTTCGCCTCAAGTGAATGTGATTGTCGGACAAAACGGCAGTGGCAAAACCTCCGTATTAGAAGCCATTCATTTGCTGTCGTTTGGTCGATCCTTTCGTAGCCATAAACACAAAACCTACATTCAATACGACAACGACGCTTGTGTTGTGTTTGCCCAGTTGCATCAAGCGCAAGGCAGTCCGATTCCTGTCGGCTTACAACGTCATCGAGATGGTCAGATTGATGTGCGTATTCAAGGTCAACGCGCGCAATCGGTCATTGAGCTCGCTGAACGCCTTCCAGTGCAACTGATTAACCCTGATGCATTCCGATTATTGGAAGGTTCACCGAGTATTCGACGTCAATTTATCGACTGGGGCGCTTTCCATTTTGATAAAGACTTCATTCATGCATGGCGAGGCTGGCAAAAAGCATTAAAACAGCGGAATACCTTGCTCAGACGTGGTAAAATCTCCAACAGTTTATTAGCGGCTTTTGATCAGGAATTGATCCGCTTAGGTGAGCAAGTCAATGAGTCTCGAAAAGCGTATGTGGAAAAGCTGACGCCGCATTTTACGACCGTTCTGTCCTTGTTATCGACAGAACTTTCGGTGGATTTGCAGTTCTTCCAAGGTTGGGACGCACAGAAAAGCTTACAAATGGCCGTAGAGGCTGGGCGAGAGCGAGACATTGAGCTGGGTTACACGCATACCGGCCCTCAACGAGCGGATTTGCGGGTTAAAACGGCCACAGGCGATGCGTTAGATTCGCTCTCTCGTGGTCAACTCAAGCTGGTTGTTTCCGCGCTAAAAATCGCCCAAGGACAACTTTTGATCGAAATGGGCCGCCCTCTGGTATTTTTAGTGGATGATTTACCAGCAGAGTTAGACGCCAATCACCGACAGAAACTGTGTCAGTTATTGGAGTCGTTAAACAGCCAAATTTTTATTACCAGTGTTGAGCCTGACACAACGGATTTTACTTGGGCTGACACAACGGACGTTCGCCAGTTCTCAATGAACAATGGCGAACTGTCTTTATTGAGCAAAGGTTTGCAGGAGAGTTAAATGAGTGAAAATAATTACGATTCGTCCAGTATCAAGGTGCTCAAAGGGCTAGATGCCGTTCGTAAACGTCCCGGCATGTACATTGGCGACACTGACGATGGTACCGGCTTGCACCACATGGTGTTTGAAGTCGTGGATAACTCCATTGATGAAGCGCTTGCTGGGCATTGTGACACCATTACAGTGCTTATTCACCCAGATGAATCCATCTCTGTATCGGATAACGGCCGTGGTATTCCGGTTGATATCCATGAAGAAGAAGGCGTTTCCGCCGCCGAAGTTATCATGACTGTCCTACACGCTGGTGGTAAGTTTGATGACAACTCATACAAGGTTTCTGGTGGTCTTCACGGTGTGGGTGTGTCGGTTGTAAACGCCCTATCTGAAGCGCTGACACTGACCATTCGTAAAAATGGCAAGGTCTACGAGCAGCATTACGCTCACGGAGTACCTCAAGCGCCATTGGCGATTGTTGGGGATTCTGACGGCGCCGGCACAACGGTGCATTTCAAACCTTCTGCAGATACCTTTAATAACATTCTTTTTGTCTACGACATCCTAGCGAAACGCCTACGTGAATTGTCTTTCTTGAACTCTGGCGTTGCCATTCGCTTGAAAGACGAACGTACCGGCAAAGAAGACTTCTTCAACTACGACGGTGGTTTGCGTTCTTTTGTTGAGCATTTGAATACCAACAAAACGCCAATCAACGACATATTTCACTTTATCTGCCAACGTGATGACCTAGAAGACGGCATCGCGGTTGAAGTGGCGTTACAGTGGAACGAAGGCTTCCAAGAAAACATCTACTGTTACACGAACAACATTCCACAACGCGACGGTGGTACTCACCTTGCGGGTTTCCGTGGTGCGTTGACTCGTACGCTAAATAACTTCATTGAAAAAGAAGGCCTAGCGAAAAAGCAGAAAGTCGCGACAACAGGCGATGACAGCCGCGAAGGTTTAACCGCGATTGTGTCCGTAAAAGTACCGGATCCTAAGTTCTCTTCTCAAACCAAAGACAAACTGGTTTCCTCTGAAGTGAAAACCGCGGTAGAACAAGAAATGAGTAAACGTTTCGCGGAATACCTACTGGAAAAACCAGGCGAAGCGAAAATCATCGTGAACAAGATGATCGATGCGGCTCGTGCTCGTGAAGCTGCGCGTCGTGCGCGTGACATGACTCGTCGTAAAGGCGCGTTAGACATCGCAGGTTTACCGGGTAAATTGGCCGATTGTCAGGAAAAAGACCCAGCGCTTTCTGAAATCTACCTAGTGGAGGGTGACTCTGCGGGTGGTTCTGCAAAACAAGGTCGTGATCGTCGTACTCAAGCGATTTTGCCGCTCAAAGGTAAAATCCTAAACGTCGAAAAAGCCCGTTTTGACAAGATGTTAGCGTCTGTTGAAGTTGGCACTCTGATCACTGCACTAGGTTGTGGTATCGGGCGTGACGAATTCAACGCAGACAAACTTCGTTATCACAGCATCGTCATCATGACCGATGCCGATGTCGATGGATCGCACATTCGTACGTTGCTTTTGACCTTCTTCTTCCGTCAAATGCCTGAAATCATCGAGCGCGGTCATATCTTCATCGCGCAACCACCGTTGTTCAAAATCAAACGTGGCAAGCAAGAGCAGTACATCAAAGACGAAGCGGCCATGGATCAACACCTGATTGAAGTTGCGCTGGATGGTGCTCACATGCATGTCAACGCCGATGCGCCAGGGATTCAAGGTGAGCCTCTCGCAAAATTAGTGCGTGATTACATCCACATTGAAACCGACTTAGATCGTCTTTCACGTGTGTATCCAAAAGATGTAATGAGCAAGCTTCTGTACTGCAAACCGCTGACACAAGAAAACCTAACCAACGAAGCCGCTGTGCTGGAATGGGTAGAAGCGATTCGTGCCCAAATGCCACAAGATGCACGAACGGGCTTCCGTTTTGACTTCTCTGTAGAAAAAGACGACGAACGTAACATTTTCTTACCAGTGGTCGACATCATGTCCCACGGTGTGTCGAACCGTTACCGTTTTGAAGGCACTTTCTTTAACTCTCCAGAGTACAAGCGCATTGTGACCATGTCTGAAACGGTAGGTGAATTGTTCGGCGAAGAATCTTACATCCAACGTGGCGAACGTCGTGAAGCGGTGAAAACCATCAGTGACATGAAAGCATGGCTGATGAAAGAAGCGTCTCGCGGCATGACTATCCAACGCTACAAAGGATTGGGAGAGATGAACCCTGAGCAACTTTGGGAAACCACCATGGACCCAGATGCGCGCCGTATGCTTCGCGTAACGATCGACGATGCCGTAGCGGCGGATCAGATGTTCACGACCTTAATGGGTGACGAAGTTGAACCGCGTCGTAACTTCATTCAAGAAAATGCCTTGAATGTAGCGAACCTAGACGTATGATTTTCTGATCTAGACATCAAAAAAAGCCCCATTTTTCCGAGAAAAAATGGGGCTTTTTAGTATTTAGGCGTTTATTGGGTTTGAGTTCAGCATTTTTTCATAGGCTTTTTGACAGCGCTTTTATATGTTCTGGCCCAATACCGCAGCAGCCACCAATTAAGGTTGCGCCCTGCTCTTTCCAGCGCTGTGCCCAAAGCAGATAGGAATCCGGTGTGAGATCCTTGCGCAGCTCATCTAGTCCATCATTTGCGGTGGCGTCTTTTGGCTGTGGCGGAAACGCATTGGCATAAGCGCCTAGTTGGATATCGTTGTCTAAATGGGACAGCACTTCTTTTGAAATTTCAATCGCATCGGCAATGATTTCAGGCTGACAGCAGTTAAACAGGATAGCATTAACCCCAGCCTTAGCCATGGCTTCAACGGCGTCTTTGACCGTTTCGCCAGAGCGTAAGCGTGGTTGATCTGTTGCTGTTGAATCTTCAAGGGTGAACGAAACCCAGTAAGGTTTCTTTTGATGGTCAATTTCATCGACGAGCTGCTTCATTTGCTGTGTTTCAGCCAGCAAACTTTGGGTTTCGTTTAGCCACAAATCCACTCGTGGCGCGAGTGCTTCGATGATGGGACGAGCAATTTTTTCTGCACGATCGGCTTCGTATAAATCCGCTCTATATGAACCGAATAATGGCGCGAGAGAGCCTGCAATAGCGACGTCTGCATGCATTTCTTGTACGGCTTCTTGGGCAACGCGAGCCGATTCTATTACAAGCTCGGTGACGCGTTGCTGAAAGACGTCTTCACCAATATGAAAAGGCACCAATGCGTAGCTATTAGTCGTGATAACACGGGAACCCGCTTCGATAAACGCTTTATGAACGTCTTTAACGATCTCTGGCGCTTCCATCATGGCCAATGCAGACCATTCTGGCTGCTTAAAAGGCGCGCCGCGACGCGCTAACTCGCGACCCATGCCGCCGTCTAGAATAGTGATTAATTGCATAACCGTTCCCAGTATTTTGAATCATGCTAGTTTAACCATGAGGACGATGGATGGAAATTAATTTGATTATAAAATCAGGGTCAATTTTGCTTTATTATGTCTATAATGGCGATAACCATGAAAAAACACGTCCTATCAATTAAAAAAGCTTGGTCTTAGGGGCGAATTCAATGGTTATTCTAAAGTACGACTTTCCGCTATATTATTCCGTAAAATCCCCCAATACGTCGTGTCCGCTATGCTTTTCACGGTACCGGAAAAAAAACGAGGAATGATATGAAACGTGGTCTTAAGAAAGCGCTGTCCGGTTTAGCATTGGTTGGCGCATTGTTCTCTGTTAACGGTTACGCTGCCGAGCCCGCCATTGACCGTATTTTGTCGAGTGGTGAGCTTAAGGTATGTTTTGAAGCAGGGTATATTCCTTTCGAGATGAAGACCAAAGACGGCCGCTTTATCGGTTTTGATATCGATATTGCCAAGCATATGGCACGTTCAATGGATGTGAAATTCACGCCCGTAAATACGGCTTGGGACGGCATTATTCCTGCGCTACAAACCGGTAAATGTGATGTTATTATCGGCGGAATGGCAATCACGCCGCAGCGTAACCTGAAGGTAATGTTTGCGAATACCTACATTGAAATCGGTCAAACGGTTCTGATCAATTCCGGTTTAGCTGGCAAAGTGACGTCCTATCGTGATTTGAATGACCCGAAATACACACTGTCATCTCAAATTGGTACAACCGGTGCGCTGGCGGCAAAGAAGTATTTCCCGAAAGCGACATTAGACCTGTTTGAAACCTCTGCGGATGCGGTGCTTCAAGTCGCGAACGGCAAAGCGGACGCGTTTGTTTATGACTTACCATACAATGCCCTGTATGCCTCTCAGCACAAAGACAGCGTTGTACACTTAGATCAGTCTTTTACCTATGAACCGTTAGGTTGGGCGATTCGTCAAAATGATCCCAATTTCCTCAACTTCTTAAACAACTACCTTGTTCAGATCAAAAAAGAAGGCACTTACGATCGTATTTACGACAAGTGGTTCAAATCTGACTCGTGGGTAGACAGCATTCAATAACCCTTTCACTCATTCAGAGTGCTTCAAAGAGCCTATGTTAATAGGCTTTTTTTATAGCTAAGAGAGCTCATGCAAACACAATCTTCACGTTGGCTTGGACACGGCTTATACCTAGTGATCATGGCGGTATTGATTTCTGGCGTGTATTTCGCTGGTCAGAAAATTGACTACACATGGCACTGGGAACGTTTGTGGCCTTACGTTATCAATACCGAATCCCAAGATATTGTTGCCGTAACAGACGGCACTGCTGTGGTTGATAAGTCTGGTCGCTTATCCATTCAACCAGACTACGGTGATGACCCTCAAATCATTGATGTCTACGACACGTTGGTTTCTCGTGACGGAGACCTTATCTTCCAAGGCGATACCATTGCGCGTATTGATGGTTGGCGCTTTGGTCCCATAGCCGAAGGGTTATGGGTCACCATTAAAATTTCATTTATCTCGCTTATTTTTGCTGTGTTACTAGGCGTTATGTTTGGCTTGATGCGTGTGGCGCATGGACAGGTGTGGCGTAATTTGGCGATGACTTATGTCGAAGTGATTCGTGGCACGCCACTGCTTGTACAAATTTTTATCGTTTACTTTTTTATCGGTACCGTTTTTGATTTAGATCGTTTTACCGCTGGCGTTGCGGCACTGTCTATTTTTACTGGTGCGTACGTCGCTGAGATCGTGCGAGCGGGAATACAATCGGTTCCTGTTGGTCAAATGGAAGCTGCTCGATCCCTTGGCATGAACTATGTACAAGCCATGGCTTATGTCATTATGCCGCAAGCCATTAAACGTACGTTACCACCGCTCGCAGGGCAGTTTATCAACTTGATCAAAGACTCTTCACTGGTGTCGGTGATTTCCATCACGGACTTGACCAAGGCAGGACGCGAAGTCGTTAGTGGCAGTTTTGCACCGTTTGAAGTCTGGTTTACAGTGGCGATTTTGTATTTGGTGGTGACTGGTGGATTGTCTTTACTCATTCAACGTTTAGAAAAGAGGTTATCCGCCAGTGATTGAACAAGCGAAAGTGCCACCTAGCCTACAACCGCTTATTCATGCGAGTAAGGTAAACAAGGTTTTTCCCAATGGCTGTCATGCGCTAAAAGACGTGTCTTTAGAGGTGCTGCGTGGTCAAGTGGTGGTCATTATTGGACCAAGTGGCTCGGGTAAGTCGACCTTTTTACGCACTTTGAATCAATTAGAGCCTATAACGTCTGGGCAGATTGTATTAGACCAAGTCGATCTCACGGATAAACACACTGACATTAATATTGTGCGTAAAGAAGTGGGCATGGTGTTTCAATCCTTTAACTTGTTTCCTCATAAAACGGCGTTGGGAAATGTGATGTTAGCGCCGATGAAAGTGCTTAAACAAAGCAAAGCCGAGGCACAAAAAACGGCTGAGAGTTTACTACAGCGTGTTGGACTGGCAGATCGTATGGATAATTACCCGTCACGTCTGTCGGGCGGTCAACAGCAGCGAGTGGCCATAGCGCGTTCGTTGGCGATGAAGCCGAAAGCGCTGTTATTTGATGAACCGACCAGTGCGCTAGACCCAGAAATGGTCGGAGAAGTGTTGGATGTGATGAAAGGCCTGGCCCATGGAGGGATGACCATGGTGGTGGTGACGCACGAAATGGGCTTTGCTCGTGAAGTGGCGGATCGTGTGGTGTTTATGGAAGACGGAGAACTGGTTTTAGAAGAAACCCCTGAGCGTTTCTTTCATTCTGATCATCCGCGCTTGCAACGCTTTTTAGGTCAGGTACTCTAACGCTTCGTCTTTCTAAGAGCGATGGTTAACGTCCCGAATGAACCAAAAATCACTTCCTCCGCTAAACTGGTTACGTACCTTTGAAGTCTCTGCTCGCAGCCTCAATTTCACGAAGGCGGCGCAAGAGCTCCATTTGACTCAAGGTGCCGTTAGTCAACAAATACGCTTGCTCGAAGGTCATCTCGGCGTGGCTTTATTTACTCGTCTTCCTCGTGGATTAACCCTCACAAATGAAGGTATGTCCTATCTTCCCGTTGTGCAGGATTCTATTTCCCGATTGGCGGCAGCAACGAATGAACTGTTTAGCCAAGATCAGAGAATACCGGTCAAAATCCGTGGTAGTTTGTCTTTTTTTGTTCATTGGTTAGCTCCAAGATTAACGGAATTTCATCGTCTGTATCCTAATATTGATATTCGCTACATTAGTTCTTTATGGGTAAAAGACTCGGAAGCCGATGATGACTTTGAAATTCGCTGGGGAAATGGTCAATGGCCTGGTTATGTGTCTCAGCGTTTAAGTTGGGACAGTTTATTTCCGGTGTGTTCGCCTGATTTGTTAGCACGTTTACCGCTTAATACAACCTTCGATCTTACTGAGCATACGTTGCTGCATGTATTAGGGTACGAAGAAGGATGGGGATATTGGCTGTCTATGGTGAATGAAACCGACGTCGACCCGTCAAGAGGCATGCAATTAGACACCTTATTAGCGTCGTTGCGTTTGGCTGAACTTGGTGTAGGCATTGCGCTAGCGAGATCTTCCATGGTGGAAGACATGTTGGCCGATGGACGGCTGGTGGAGCCTTTTGAGCTACGTATTCCGGCCAGTGAATCATTTTACCTTGTCCGTAAATCCGGTACAGCGCTGTCCCTTGAAGCGATGTCATTTTTTGATTGGTTAGAGCGTCAGGTTCACCTATAAAAAGCGGTGTGATGTGGTTTGAGAAAATTAAGGCAGAGTACTCTGCCTTAATATCCCAATCTCAACCATGTTGTTAACTACAAACTTGCTTTGATACTGTCTTCGATCGAGGTTGTCGGACGCCCAATCAGTGTTGACAGTGTTTTGCTGTCGTTGAATAGTCCACCTTTCGACGCACCAACTTCAGAGTCCGCCAAAATCGCTGCAAAGCCTTCTGGGAGGCCTACTTCCACAAGAATTTTGGCGTATTCTGCTTCTGGTACATTGTGATAAGAAACGGCTTTCCCCGATACCTTGCTGATGGTGGCGGCGTAATCGCTTAATGTGAAACTCTCGTCGCCCGCTAATTCGTATATTTTTCCGGCTTGTTCTTCTTTCAACAATACCGTTGCAGCGGCTTCTGCATAGTCTGCGCGTGCTGCCGTGGACAGTTTTCCACCTTCTGCACATCCAACCACGCCGTGTTCTAACGTCGCCGCTACGCTCATTGTGTAGTTTTCTGAGTACCAGCCGTTGCGCAATAAAACATAAGGCACACCAGATTCGGACAGCAGTTTCTCTGTGGCAACGTGTTCCTCGGCCAATATAAGCGGTGATTTATCCGCGTTCAAAATACTGGTGTAAGCGATGAGAGACACACCGGCTTTTTTCGCCGCGTTGATGACATTACGGTGTTGTGCTGTACGCTGGCCGACTTCGCTAGAAGAAATAAGCAGGACTTTTTCAACGCCTTCAAACGCGTTAAGTAATGTGTCTGGCTGAGAATAATCCGCTTGACGAATTTGTACGCCTTTTTCTGCGAGGTCTTTTACGCTGTCTGGGTTACGAACCGCGGCAATGAGATTACTCGCATCAGTCTTTTCCAATAAAGCATTAATGGCCAATCGACCCAGTTGACCGGATGCACCTGTTACTAAAATCATGGTTTTCTCCTTTGTGTTTTATGTTGATGAGTCGTAGAATAATCGACTAACAAACTTTTAGTAAGTACATACAAAAAGGTAAGTATGAAGAAAATTTTAGACATGCCGAAACCAGCTGAAAAAAAAGGTCTGTCGGCGCATTTTGAGCGCGGTGATGTTTTCTCGGATAAATGCCCTTCTCGCGATGTCCTGAAACACGTCACGAGCCGCTGGGGAGTTCTGATCTTTATTGCGTTAAAAGACGGTAAGTCGCATCGCTTTAGTGAGTTGAGACGGACCATTAATGGTGTGAGTGAAAAGATGTTAGCGCAAACGCTCCAAGCGTTGGAGCAAGATGGTTTTGTGCTGCGTATCTCCTACCCTGTTGTTCCGCCGCATGTGGAATACAGCTTGACGGACAGTGGTAAGCAGGTTGCGGATCGAGTGGTAAATTTGGCGGACTGGATAGAAGAAAATATCGTGACTATTTTAGCCAATCAGTCGCCGCGTTCGAATGAGATTCAGGCATAGAAGTTTTAATTAGTTGATAAATATGATTTTTTTGTGAGAGTGAGTACTTACATTTATTCACATTGAATTACATTTTGATCGCGTTTCTTTTTCTTATGAAGTCTTGGGCAATTCGAACAGAGCTCGCCTTCATCACGACGAAAATGCAAGCAACAGGTATGACGAACAAACATTGGGGCTTCGTTTTCTTGGTGTTTCAGCCCTTCTAAGGCTTTTAATGGCAGGTTCATGGCGCTTGCCCACAATGTAAAATCGCCTTTTAAACGACCTTTATGTTGGTCTGGTAACAGGCTTGAGATTGCAATCAGGGCACTCATTAATTGATCTGCAAGCAGGCCTTGATAAAGTGCGGCTCTGCCTCCAAATGTTTTGACATGAGCGTTTTGCAGCGAAGAAAATAAGGTGTTGAGCTGCTCGCTGGCGGTTTGGATCAGTGTTTCATGACTACCTTCTTGCCATGCGCCATCAGGCAATAAATAACCGCACACCATTTCACCCTGTTGCTTTTGCTCTATTTCCTGTAAGCGCAAAGGCACGGTTTTGAGCTGATACACACAAATCATGGCGAGATAAATGGGTTGCCAGCACGCTAATCCCCAGCAGCGTATACGCCAATAAGGCGCACCCGTTTCCGGATGTGCCCCTTGTAATGTTTGATGCAATGTCATGAGCGCAGAATCAGGCTCTTTTACCGACAAGTAAGGCGTGCTTGGCTTGTCGTGTTGAGAGTCCGATTCCTGTCCGTCTAGGACGGCAATGTAAGACTTTGCTACCTTGAAAAGACGATCTAACGGTCTTTCCATTGTGTGTATTTCCTTTTAAAAGATTTAGAAGTCATAGCGAGCGCTGACGTCAATGGATCGTTCGTCTCCGAACCAGCAATTAGAAGCATCATAACAGCTGTAATACGTTTCGTTTAGTGCATTAGACACGGCGAGTTTGACACTAGCACCTTGCCACTTTGAGGATAACATCGCTAAGTCATAGCCAATCGATAGATCGAGCAAAGTGTAGGATGGTACTGTGTTGGAGTTCGCTGCGTCCAGCTGCATTTGGCCAACATATCGAAAACCTGCGCCAAGCGATGTGCCAGCTAAGTTACCTTGCTGCGGCGCGTAGGTTAGCCAAGCACTGAGTTGTTTTTCCGGTACCCAAATTGGCGCTTTACCTTGAATGCCACTGTTGTCTTTGGTGACTTCGACGTCTTGGAATGTGTAAGCGGCTTTAATATTCACATCGGATGTAATCGCTTTTTGCAGTTCTAGCTCTAATCCTCGGGAGCGGACTTCACCCACTTGGATTTTATCGTAGGCGGAACCATTCGGATCGCGGGTTAATACTTTGCTTTTGAGTATTTCGAAAGCGGCTGCGCTGGCAACTAGGCCATGGCGGCTGTATTTAATGCCTGCTTCCCATTGCTCCGCTGTAGAGGTATCAAATGTGTTTCCATTTCGGTCTGTGCCTGTAATCGGCTCAAAGCTTTGGGCATAGCTAATGAAGGGGGAAATGCCATTATCAAATTCGTAAAGAGCGCCCATTCGCCCGCTAAACTGATCTTGATCTACGCTTGTGTCAGTGCTGCTACCATATTTGATGCCGGTCTCGGTTGCTTTGAATTGGTCATAGCGCCCACCAGCAATGAATACCCATTGATCTAGACGAATTTGATCTTGCAGATAGAAACCAGTTTGTTCCTTTTTGATCCTAAAGTCGCTGCTGTAGCCTGACGCGGCAAAGTCGAGGTCGCTTTTTAGTATTTGATAGTGATCTGGATTATAAAGATCGATGCTTGGTGCGACAGCGTCTTCATATTCGATATCGGACGTCAGGGTAAAGTAATCCACACCGACTAAAATGTTGTGTTCCGTCGTACCAACATCAAAAACCCCCGAAAATTGGTTATCGACATTTAAGCCTGTAGAGGCCTCATCGGTGAGGTATGCTCGACGATTTAATGTTCTTTCATCACTGTCTAAGCTCGAAGAATACGTGTTTTCTTGGTAGGCTTTTGCTGCGGTGAATCGAGTATTTTGCAAAAAACGCCACGTATTATTTATTTTGTGATCAAGCTTATAGCCGAGTAGCAGAACATCTCGCTCATAGGTATCCCAGTTAGCGTCTCCCGCATAACTGTCTGAAGACAATTTACCGTTAATATTGTCATAGGCCGTGCCTTTCGAAGGCAAAGAGGAATAAATGCCCATGCTTGGGTCTTGTTGGTAATACATATTTAGGTTCAGTTGCGTATCGTCGCTTATTTTAAGATCCAATGATGGCGCAATCATGATGCGTTTTTCGTCCGAGGTGACGGCTTGCCCTTCTTTTTCGCGAATTAACGCCACGACACGATAGTTCATTAGTTCATTCAGTGCGCCTGTGGAATCGATCGAGATATCACGCTTGTTGTCACTTCCTAAGGCCACTTCGACACTACTTTTATCAGCGGATTGTGGCGCTTTACTGATGAGATTGACCATTCCACCAGGCGGCATTGCACCATACAAGGTTGACGTTGGGCCTTTAAACACTTCGACTTGCTCTACCGCTGCCATGTCTATTTGTGGTTGTAAATTCCAGTCGTTAAAGAGCAATTGAAGTCCGTCGTAATACGCTTTGTCGTTTTGAAAACCACGAATATTGAATAAGTCCAACCGAGTTACTGCTCCGCCACGCAGTTCGGTGTTAATACCTGATGTATATCGAACGGCTTCAGCCACTGTTTCTATTCCACGTTGCTCTAAGCTGTCTGCATCGATGATAGTGATGGCTTGTGGTGTCTCTTCTGGGTCTAACTGTGTTTTCGTCGCGGTATTACGGTATGTCTGTCCCTTTACTTCTAAGGTTGTTAATTGATCCGTATTGTCCGAATTTTTTTCATCTGTACCTATTTCAGCGATGGAAAAAGACGATGCACTGGCGATGGCCAAAGCGAGTAAAGTGGGTTGAATGTGTAAAGCCGGTTTCATAGTCGCTCCGATGATTGAATGAGTTTCATTTGAGAATGGATCTCATTCTATGGATGCTGAATATTGAAAACTTAACCTTTTGGTGCATCTTCTTGAGTAAGTATTTGTGGCATAGGGTTACCTTGGTTTGATCGGCAGCCAATATTCCATGTAGCTTTGGGTGCTCTTGGGGTCGTAATTGGGTTCGTACACTTCCAACTCATAACCGGATACGCCGTCGTAATTCGACTCAGGAAGCCAGCGATGAATAAACCATTCAACCGCTTGTTCAACGGCAACCACTTTTCCGTGCACAGGAATCACGGCGTATTCTTGTGCCGGTACATGAATGGTGTCGTAATTGTTTTTAGGCTGATTTAAAAATCCTGCCCAATAGCGCATCTGCCCTGGGTTCTTAGGGTGGTAGTGCGTGTCTATAACGCCGATGGGCTGAGCATCGTTGTCGACGTTTTTGTCTATGATGTCCCACAGTTGTGGAACGCGTTCAAGAAAATCTGGTGCAGAAGAAAAAGGCCCGCGTATCCAGCCATTCACCCCATGAAGCTGAAATGCATCTCGGCTCTCGATACGGATTTGGGTAAAGGCTTTGGGTTTGTCTCCTGCAACGGGTTTTTCAGTGCGGTATTGTAGGGGCGTTCGCAAACCTTGGCGTTGTCCTCTCAAGCGATATTCGCGCGGTGTGCAGCCAAACATGTGCTTAAACGCACGACTAAAACTGATTTCCGAATCAAAGCCACAATGCAGGGCAATGTCCAAATGTCGCTGCTTGCTGGACAACAAAAGCTCTGCAGCTTTGCTTAAGCGTAATTCTCTAATGTATTGCGCGACGGTTAGCCCTGTCGCTTCACCAAAAACGCGTTGAAACTGCCAGCGAGACCAACAACTTTTCTCAGCCAAACTTGCGACATGAATCGATTCATCCAAATTGTCATGGATGTAATCTAATACTTTTTCAATGCGTGTGAATCTGGGTTGGAGCGCCATAGGATAAGAATAATCAAATAATAATGATTATCATCTAATTCGATCTGCATTACCAATGCTCTGCGTGGATCTCCGTTGAATTGTATCCGCAATTGGAATTTATATTATCGCGTCTATTATTTAATCAATTAGCATGATTAAATCCAATTATGCTCACTCGCTGTGTCTTTGCTGTGTCTTTGATGAGTTGGATAACACGACATCGCTCGCAGTCGTCAGGCTTATTTCAATAATAAAAAATGGATTTCACAATGAAGGAATTAACACGTACTGCACTTTACTGTGCCATGTTTCTTGCTGTGGGTGCGGTCGCGGGTTTGCTTGGACCGAGCTTAATTTATTTGGCTGGACTGATCGATGCGTCAGTGGCCGAAATTTCCATTGTTTTCACCGCCCGAGCCATTGGTAATATTTTGGGCGCGCTGCTGGCCGGACGTATGTTTGATCGCTGGCAAGGTCATCATTATATCATCGTGATGTTGCTTTGCATGATCTTTGGATTGGTGCTGGTGCCCTTTTCTACGAGCTTGCCAATGCTGGTGGTGTTGTTCTTTTTATTGGGTGCAACGGAAGTGTCTGCCAACGCGGGTGGCAACATGATGATGTTGTGGCTGCATAAAGAAAAAGTGGGTTCTTATGTTACGGTGCTGCATCTGTGTCATAGCGCAGGCAGCATGCTGGCGCCTTTGATTCTGGTCTTTGCGGTATGGACGGGGCTCGATTATGGCGCAGGTTATTGGATGGTGGCTTTATATGCACTGTGTTTGCCGTTGCTATTATGGCGACAACCTAGCCCAACCTTTGAAGCAAGAGCGAGTGAAGTCGTCCCTGCGACGAAACAAAAGGCGACGTTTATTGCTTTTCTTACGGTCATATTTTTGTACGTTGGGTTTGAAATCACCATTGCCGGTTGGATTAGCACTTACGCGGTTTTATCTGGTGAAGATCAAAACAGCGCGGCAATTTTGGTGACGTGGTTTTTCGTTAGCTTGTCGTTGGGGCGTTTGTTTTCGGTACCCCTATTGCGTTGGATCAGTCCGACACAAGGCATTTATGGATTGTTGGTGATCAGCCTATCTGGCTGTTTGATGATGCTGCTGTCCGATGCGTCTTTGGTGTGGATTGCGTTGTGGCTTGGATTGGGTTGCTCGGCTTTTTTCCCCATGCTCTTTTCCTATGGCAATAGCATTATGTCGCTGGATGGCAAACGCACAGGCATGGTTTTTGTGTGTTGTGGTTTGGGGGCGTTGGTTGCTCCGTCATTAACGGGCCCAATTATCGATGTGTTCAGTGTGGCGGCGTTTCCCTATTTACTGCTTGTGTTAGCAGCGCTCATGGCATTGAGTTGGCAGAGATTGTCTGTGATGACAAAAGGCTGATTGATGTATGAGTGTGATTTACTATAAGGTGAATAACGGGTTAGTGAATGGTTACTAACCCGTTTCGTTATGACTAGCTGTATTTGTGCAATGTCGAAATGGTAAAAGCGGCAAGATCTGTGTAGATATCAAACGGGAAATCGATCGTCTTGTATTGAGTCTGGCGACCTTTCCCTGTTAATACCAATACGGGTGAACAACCGCGCGCATTTCCTGCCTCAAGGTCTCTCAGTGAGTCTCCAACCATAATTGCTGGAGACTCTTTGAACGACATTCCGAGTTTTTCTTCGATGGCTTCAATCATGCCGCTTTTCGGTTTACGGCAAGTGCAATTGTCAGCAGGGCCATGAGGGCAATATTCAATGCCTGAAATACGACCGCCCTCTGCTTCCACTAATGCGGTCATTTTATCGTGCATGGCATTTAACGTGTCTTCGTCATAATAACCACGAGCAATTCCAGACTGGTTCGTGACCACAAAAATTTGAAAGCCCGCTTTTGATAACGCCGCGATGGATTTAATGCTGCCAGGAATCGGCTGCCATTCTTCGACAGATTTAACATACGCGTCTGAGTCTTGGTTGATAACGCCGTCTCGGTCTAACAGAATGATGGGTTTACTTTGCGCCATGAGCGTCGCCTTATTGTCACGATGAAGGGAAAAATTAATTTATTTGTTTTCGCCAATGTCTGCGAATAATGCATTGCGGCAGGCAGCGCTTAAATCACTGGCTGAAATGCCAATGTCTAAACCGCGTTGTCCGCCGCTGACGTAAACCGTTTCGAAGGCTTGTGCGCTTTGGTCAATACAAGTGATCAGGCTTTTCTTTTGTCCAATCGGGCTAATGCCGCCAACCAAATATCCGGTCAGGCGTTCGGCTTCTTTTGGCTCGGCCATACGAAGCTTTTTCACACCCAATGCGGCGGCGGCCCGTTTTAGATTTAACGTTCCCGTTACAGGAACAATAGCGACAAAAAAATGTTTTTCGTCACTGACCAATAGCGTTTTGAACACAGAAGCCGGATCGAGCTTAAGTTTTTGCGCGGCCTCTTCACCAAAATTTGTGCTGTGTCGATCGTGTTCATACTCATGAACACTGAAGGCTATTTTTTGCTTCTTTAGCTGGTTAATTGCCGGTGTCACCTTGGTGGATTCCTCTTTGCTTAGTCGTTATTTCTGCCAGAACATCGGCGTAAATAACACCAATAAGGTAAAGACTTCCAAGCGGCCTAACAGCATAGAGAAACACAACATCCATTTTGCTGGATCGCTTACGTTGGTAAAGCTCGACGCCACATCACCAAGACCAGGACCAAGGTTGTTGAGCGTTGCCGCAACCGCTGACCATGCCGTGACTTGGTCCAATCCTGTTGCCATCAAACCAATCATGAGCACAACGTAAACCAACAAATACGCGGAGAAAAACCCCCATACCGCCGACACAACGCGTTCCTGAATGGCCTTGCCACCGACTTTAACGGGAATGACCGCGTTCGGGTGAATCAAGCGTTGGATTTCTCGCATGCCCTGTTTGAGGATCAATAGGATTCGAATCACCTTCATACCGCCACCGGTTGAACTAGCACAACCACCGACAAAAGACGTAACGATTAACAAGAACGGTAGGAAGTGTGGCCAGCTGGAAAAATCGGATGTACCAAAACCAGACGTCGTGGCGATAGACACACTTTCAAAGACGGCAAAACGTAGCGACGTTCCCCAGTCATAAGTGGATGTCATCGCAAGCACCAACGTAGAAAGAATAACCGTACTGGAAAGAATCAATAAAAAGAAACGTGCTTCTGGGTCTCTGAAATAATGCCAAACACTTTTGTGACGCCACGCATAAAAATGCAGTGCAAAGTTGAAGGCAGAGACAATCATAAAGAAGGTACAAATCATCTCAATGGCAACACTATTGAAGTAACCAATACTGTCATCGTGCGTTGAGAAACCACCGATGGCCACGGTCGAAAAGCTGTGACAAATCGCATCGAATAAACTCATTCCTGCGATCCAATAACCCAGCGCACAGACACTCGTCAACGTCGCATAAATGTACCAAAGCGCCTTGGCGGTTTCAGCAATACGGGGCGTGAGTTTGGTGTCTTTTACTGGTCCTGGTGTTTCGGCTCGATACAACTGCATTCCACCGATGCCCAACATCGGCATGATGGCTACCGCCAATACGATGATACCCATGCCGCCCAACCACGTAAGCAACTGACGATAAAACAAAATGGATTTAGGCAAATCATCAATGCCTGTCAGGATGGTCGCTCCGGTTGTCGTGAGCCCTGAAATGGACTCAAACAACGCATCGGTAAAAGTTAGGTCTGGGTGATCCGCTAAGAAGAAAGGCACGGATCCGAACAAGCCTAGAACCGTCCAAAACAATACGGTTACCAAAAAGCCGTCGCGAATTTTTAGTTCGCCCCGCTCGTTTCGAACCGGAAACCACAGCAAGAAACCGCCTAAGATGTTTACGCCGAATGCATAAAGAAACGCATAGAGTGCACCATCATCATAAATCAGAGAAACCATAATGGGTGGAATCAGCGACACACTGAATACCATTACCAATAAGCCAATGACACGTAAAATGACACTAAAATGCATACTTACTTCCTAGAACCCAACGACATTCATCTGTCAGGCCATTGTTAAAATTCAGGCGGAAACCTTTTTGGGCTTCTTGCTGTCTGCGTAGGCGACCGTTTAAAAGAAGGTTAAGCCGACTTGAAACAGTTGCTCTACCGCAGGGATTTGTTTTTTATTCGTGACAAAGATAATCACGTGATCTTCTGCTTGTATGACCAATTCACTGGTGGCGACGATCATGTCGTCTGCACGAACGATGGCGCCAATTGTTGCGCCTTCAGGCAAGTTCAAATTGGCAATGCTGCGTCCAACCACTTTCGAGGAGCGGTAATCACCATGCGCAACCGCTTCTAATGCTTCGGCGGCGCCTTTACGCATTGAGTGAACGTTCACCACATCGCCACGTCGAATATAGCTGAGCAGCGAACTGATCGTCGTTTGTTGCGGCGAAATCGCAATGTCGATCATGCCTTCTTGAACGATGTCGACATACGCAGGGTTGTTAATGATGGTCATAACGGTACGAACCCCCAACACTTTCGCCAGCATCGACGACATGATATTGGCTTCGTCGTTGTTGGTCAGTGCACAGAATACGTCGGTGGATTCGATGTTTTCTTCAAGCAGCAATTCCTGTTTTGAAGCATCGCCATTTAATACGATGGTGTTGTCCAATGTCTCGGACAAATAACGGCAGCGTTCTGGATCACGTTCGATGATCTTCACGCGATACTCTCTTTCAAGACTTTGAGCCAAACGCTCACCAATGTTGCCGCCGCCGGCAATGATGATACGACGATATGGAACGTCCAGCGGACGCAGTTCACTCATGACGTCAAGCACATCGCGTTGAGCCGTCAAAAAGAAAACTTCGTCGTTGGCTCGAATGTAAGTATTACCATCCGGTGAAATGGATTTACCATCGCGATAAATGGCGGCGATACGGGTTTGGATTGATGGCATGTGTTCTTTTAAGAAGCTTATTGGCTGATCGATCAGAGGGCCGCCCTTTTCGGCTTTTACCACAACAAGCTGCACTTTTCCGTCAGCGAACTCCATAACCTGCAACGCACCAGGGTAGCGAATCAATCGACTTAAATGTTTTGTTACTTCTTTTTCTGGGCTGATACGAACATCCAATGGAATGGCTTGATCACAAAATAGTTCGGGGTATTTTGCGTAAGCGCTTGAACGTACTCGACCAATTTTCGTTGGTGTCTTAAAGAGAGTATGCGCCACCTGACATGCGATCATGTTGGTTTCATCTTGGTTGCTTACCGCGATGAGCATGTCGGCATCATTACAACCTGCTTGGTCGAGCACATCGGGATGTGAGCCACTGCCTTCTACCGTTTGAATGTCGAGGCGGTCTTGCAATTCTCTAAGGCGATTTAAATCGGTATCAATGACGGTAATATCGTTGTCTTCACTTGCTAAGTTTTCTGCAAGTGTCGCGCCTACTTGGCCCGCCCCTATAATGATGATCTTCATAGTCTGCCTTAGAGCGTGATGTGTGTTTCAGCTCTTTGTTTAGTGTATTAATTCAAATGACAACGTTGAGTATTTTGCTTGATCGAGTGTGCATATTTTTTACTCGAATCAGGTAGTGCAAGTTTACCCACATAAAGACAATTATTTAACTTGAACTTGGAAAATACTCGTAATTTATTTGACTGATTTTGTAATGATGGCTATCCATAACTTTTAACGTAATCAATCATTCCACAGCCGCATGTTTGATTGAGAGCCGTTAGAGAATGAACAGGCAAAAAAAAGCCCAATCAACTGTGTTTCATGTGAAACAATTGGCTGGGCCTTTCGAGAAAATAACTTATTTCTCAGTCGTTTGTCTTAGCTGATCTGTGCCTACGGCATTTTAAGCAGGTATTTTTTTTAGTAGACAATAATAGAATCCATCATGCCCTTCTAAATTCGGGAACAATTGACGTCCATGGCTGACAGGAATCCCCCACTCTAGCGCGCTTTCTTCCGACAGCGTGTTTAATGGCACTTCGCTTGCATCTTGTTGGTTGGCTAGGAAATGCGTAATCTGCTGTTCGTTTTCTTCTGGCATTAATGAACAGGTTGCATACAGCATGAAACCACCTGATTTCAATGTAGTCCAAACGCTATTCAGAATCTCTCGTTGAATTAACACCAGCTCGTCAATATCTGCAGGTTTACGATTAATCTTAATGTCTGGGTTTCGGCGAATCACACCCGTTGCAGAACAAGGCACATCCAATAAAATTTTATCGAAGTGCTCACCGTCCCACCACGTATCCAGTTCACCGGCATCGGCGCAAATTAACGTCGCGGAATAACCAAGGCGCTCTAAATTCGATTCGATTTTTTCCATGCGCCAGGGTTCAAGTTCCACCGCGGTTAATACCAAGCCTTCCGCCTTTTCTAATAAATGGCCTGTTTTTCCACCCGGCGCTGCGCACGCATCGAGTACTTTGTCTCCTGCCTTTGGTGACAAAATATTGGCTGAAAGTTGAGCTGCTTCATCTTGTACACTCACAAAACCTTCTTCAAAATTAGGTAGCTCTGTTACCCGTACTGCATTTCTTAGATACAGTGCAGAGCTTGAAAATGCCCCTTCTGTTGCTTTAATGCCTTTTTCTAAAAGTTGGGACTTATATGTTTCACGTGAAACGCGGCTCTCATTGACACGAATACACATGGGTGGATGCGTGTTACTGGCTTCAATGATTTCTTCAAGCTGGTCTGGCCAATGCTTATTCAAACGCTTCACAAACCATTTTGGTTGATTGTATTCAACCGATGGCATGGCTTCTAATTCTTCTTCGATCTCATCGACTTCACGTTGGTAACGACGCAAGACCGCGTTCATTAGTTTGGTTGCCCAATCCTTTTTAAGCAGTCGGCAGGCTTCTACGGTTTCATTGACAGCGGCATGATCTGGCGTGTTCATGTAGGTCAATTGGTATAAACCTAAAAGCAGCGTTGCGTATAAATCTGTGTCCTTTTCTTCAAAAGGATGAGCCAGTAAATGCAAAGCGATGCTGTTTAATTTTGGGTACTGACGACAAACACCGAAGCACAACTCTTTTAATAATGGGATGTGCTCACTGGCAACCTCTAATTGATGACGAGCAAGTTGCGTACTTAACGAACCTTGCTGAAGCAAAATATTGGTGATGACTTCAATCGCCACTTGGCGAGCACTGTGCTGAATAGAAAGGGTATCAGATGACATATTGTTAGTTTGACTCATAATGATGGCTCGATAAGACCAAGGCGTTGGCCAATGGCTAAGGCGGCTTTGTGTTTACCGTTTAGGGCGTCTTGGATTTTCATGCGTTTACCGCCCGCGAACTGAACGTCGGTAATCAATACAGAACCTTGTCCTGTGGCGACAATAACCCCTTCTTTACTGACGACCAAAATTTCGCCTGGTGTGGAATCTTCATCGCTGACACTGGCATGCTGCGCGGCGTGAATTTTCATGATACCAGCAAGGCTGTTGGTGTAAGCGACAGGCCAAGGTGATAAACCACGGATCTGACGTTCGATCAATTCAGCGGGTGCTGACCAGTCGATGTCTGCTTCTTGTTTTGTTAGCTTTGCTGCGTAACAGGTTAGGCTTTCATCTTGCGTTTCTGGTGTGAGCGTATTGGCTTTGAGCTGCTCTAATGCGTCTATCAATGCATCGCCACCCATCGCCGCTAAACGATCGTGTAGCGTCGCTGAGGTGTCTGTCTGTTTGATATCGCAATGGGCTTTCAATAGCATGTCGCCTGTATCCAAGCCAACATCCATTTGCATGATAGTGATGCCGGTTTCATTATCGCCAGCAATCAAGGCGCGATGAATAGGCGCCGCACCGCGCCAGCGAGGCAGCAATGATGCGTGAACATTGATACAACCAAACTTAGGCATATCCAGTACGATTTTCGGTAAGATGATTCCGTACGCCGCTACAATCATAATGTCAGCATCTAGCATTGCGAGTTCGGCTTTGTCTTCTTTAAGCTTAAAATTCAGCGGTTGGTAAACAGGAATGTCGTTCGTTAGTGCGAGTTGTTTTACGGGGCTTTGAACGAGCTTTTGGCCACGACCTGCAGGGCGATCAGGTTGGGTGTAAACCGCAATAACTTCATAGTTGTTCTCTGTTTGCTTATCGAGAACAGCTTGTAGGCTGGCCGCTGCAAATTCAGGCGTGCCAGCAAATACAATACGCAATGGGGATTTGGACATGAAAGGTTCCTTAACAAAAAATCAGGCCATAGCCTGATTTTGTAATTCGTTTATCAATGATCTAGGCAGAAAAAGCGATCTTCTTAACCTTGTTTTAGGGCCAACTTATGTGCTTTTTCTAATTTGCTTTTAATGCGATTACGTTTCAAAGGCGATAGATAATCCACCATCAGTTTGCCATCAAGGTGATCCACTTCATGCTGTACGCAAACCGCCATCAGTTCATCTACGACCATTTCAAATGGTTTGCCGTGACGATCCAACGCTTTGACTTTGACTTTAGCAGCACGGTAAAGGTGTTCATAAAAGCCAGGTACAGACAAACAGCCTTCTTGGAATTCGTTCGGTTCGTCGTCTAACACTTCGAACTCTGGATTAATAAACACGATGGGTTCATTGCGCTCTTCAGAGAAATCCATCACAACAAGACGGTGATGATAATCCACTTGTGTTGCCGCGAGACCCAAACCATTCTCGTCATACATGGTGTCTAGCATGTCGTCGATTTGAGTTTGTAGCGCATCAGTAAACTGGGTAATTGGCTTCGCAATTTTGCGTAAGCGTTTATCTGGGTATTCAAGTACGGTTAAAACAGCCATGATCTTTTCCAACGATGTGTCTTTGTTCATGAGAGGAGACGCTCTCTCCTACTCTTTTCATTCTGTATATTGTAACGCAACTCTGTCTATTGAGCAGTCTTCTCGTGGCGGTTTTTTGGTCAATATGATTGAATGGCTTTCATAGCCACAGCCTATTTCGACTTGGCTAGGATATTTTGGGCCAAGGAAAGCCCCGTTCTTAATCTCACGATGACAATAGGTTGTCGTCTTGATACGCAAGGAAGCGTTTGTATGGATACATCTTATTCGGCTGGTTTAACGAAAAGCGATTGGTTATGCCTGAGCTTTTTGTCTGGTATCGGCCCTGCTCGCCTGTCTCGTTTATACACGTATTTAACCCAGCTCTATCTGATTCAACCTCAATCCAGCACATCACAAGACCCAAATGAAACCGCGCCACTGTTTGATCATTCTCAGGCAGATGAGAGGACGGATGACCTTCTGTCTTATGAATTGCTGCGCGCGCTAAAGTGGCCAGACATTACTGCTCGAGAAGCAATGGATTACTTTTCAAATGGCACGCTGACGCAAGAACAAGAAACAAAGCGAGAGCAATCGCTAGCTTGGTTGGCCGAACCAAACCACCACTTGGTGTTGCAAGAAGACATGCATTACCCTGAGGCATTGAAAGAGATCAGTGTCGCGCCGGCATTCTTGTACGTGGAAGGCAGTCGAGACGCTTTGTTATTACCCAAGATCGGTATCGTGGGTGCGAGAAAGTGCACGCGTCACGGTCGAGAGGTAACATTAAAACTAGCGGAGCAATTATCACATCATGGTATTTGTGTGGTCAGTGGCGGCGCAATGGGGATCGATACCGCTGCGCATCAAGGTGCCCTCGACAGCAAAACTACCCCAACCATTGCCGTCATGGGAACGGGCTTGTTGCATCGGTATCCCGCTCACAATAAACCTTTGTTTGAGCGCATCTTAGAACAAGGTGGCGCCTTAATAAGTGAATACCCACTAACGACGAGTCCTCGCCCTCACCTTTTTCCACCGCGTAATCGAATCATCAGTGGAGTGAGTATGGGCGTTCTTGTGGCGGAAGCGTCAATCAAAAGTGGTTCGCTGATCAGCGCGAGTTACGCCGTACAACAAAACCGTGACGTGTTTGCATTACCCGGTCGCTTATCTGACAAACAATCAGAAGGTTGTCATCAGTTACTTCGACAAGGGGCGACCTTGGTTCGATGCGTTGAAGATATAGTGGAAGAGTGCTCTCCCCGTCTTTTGGCATTTGATAACACGGCTGAAAAAGGCACGCCCGAAAAAGACACGAGCCCATATTACACTACGACGAACGGAACATCATTCGGTCCGTCAGGACGACAACCTATGCCGGAATCCATTTCAGATGAAGCAAAGGCGGTGGCGGATCTCATGGAAAAAGAAGCCATGCCAATGGACTTCGATGCCTTGATTCGACACACCAATCTGAGTGCAGGTTTATTGATGCAGGTATTAATGGAGTTGGAACTATCAGGTTGTATCGAGAACCGAGAAGGTCTTTATGGGCGTTGTTGATAAACCGTGTTAATCATTTGTGATTGAAGGTAAATAAAAAAGAGGCGCGTATTTCGCACCTCTTTTTTACAGCTTGTCATATGTTAGAGATGCTTTAATCGGATCCGCTAAAAATATCATTTTTGAGCTGCTTAATATCGCGGCGCTCTTTTTTATTGGGTTTGTGGTCTGCCATGATTCGACCGCCAAACGATTTGTGCTCTAGCGCTTTGCGTTCTCGTTTTTCAATGGACTCTGGGGTTTCTTCATACAAGAGTTGCGCTTCTGGTGCGCCACGGCGTTGACCGCTAATGGCTTTGATTTCCAGTACCTTTTCATCCCAACCGACGCGTATGCCGATCAAGGCACCGACTTCGACATTGCGACTGGCTTTGCCCTTGCTGCCGTTATAAGACACTTTTCCGCCATCTATTGCGTCTTTGCAAAGAGAGCGGGTTTTATAAAAACGTGCGGCCCAAAGCCACTTATCTAAACGAACGGCTTGTGGTGCCGACTGCTTTTCTGGTTTACTCATAAAGAATGCGTTGACCCTATTCTGTTGTCATATTTGAGGCTGTTATGCAGGACATTAGTAAACACCCAATTTTCCAAGCTCTTCAAAAAATAATACACGATGCCGCCGATGTGATCATGGACATTTATCAACGTGCCGATTTGGGCATTGAACAAAAAATGGATGATAGCCCTGTGACGGCGGCGGACCTAGCTGCTCACAAAGTGATTCTAGCAGGTTTGCAGGCGCTTACACCGGATATTCCCGTCTTATCCGAAGAAGCGGTCGTCTCGTTTGAGGAACGCTCACAATGGTCTATGTTGTGGATTGTTGATCCACTCGATGGCACCAAAGAATTTATTAAACGCAATGGTGAATTCAGCATCAATATTGCCTTGGTTGAAAATGGCGCGCCGATTCTTGGCGTGGTGTATTTACCAACAACCAGTGAAGGTTATTTTGGTGTAACGGATTCTTGGAAAGATTTGCCGATTGGTGCGTTCAAATGGCAAGGCGATGAATTTGAAAGTATCAAGTTACGCGAGCCAAGGGATCCCATTGTTGTCATGACGAGTCGCAGTCATGGACCGGCGTTGCCATCCGATTTAAAGGCGTATTTGAAATCGGCGTATCAACAAGTACGAGAGTTGCCTAAAGGCAGTTCAATAAAAGGCTGTCGAATTGCGGAAGGCATTGCGGATTTGCATCTACGCCGTGGCCCAACCAGTGAATGGGATACTGCCGCACAACAAGCGATTATCGAAGCCGCTGGCGGCATGCTCGTCACGCCAACCGGAAAGCCATTTCGTTATAATCAACGTGAAACGCTGCTCAACGGCCACTTCTTTGTATCAGGCCCTGAGCTTGCTCCAAGCGTGATGGATTGGTACAAGAAAAAAGACTAAGGTGCTCGCCTTGGTCTTTTTTCCTTACTCCTCTCTTGTGTCACGTGAAACATTTACTAAGTCAGCACTTACATTTCATCTAACTAACGGTACTTAATCCCGAGTTCAGGCGATTAACAATCCGTTTTTGAGCGCGTTTCAAAAAATCGCTTTGCAGCGGTTGCGCAAAAGACCGTGCGATGGCGACGGTTCCCACTAAAGACACCACGGTTTCTTCCGCTAACGCATTGGCGTCTTGGCTACCGCGTTTTTTCAAAATTCCCGCAAGGCGATTCACCAAACTGTCGAAACACGCTTGGTAGGCTTGGCGGACTTTTTCTTCTTTGTGTGCCGCATCCGTGACCAGAAACTCCAAGGGCGATGGGTGTTCTTTATCGCTTTTGCTCCAGCTTAAGTAGCGACTCACTAGCGCTTTTATGTGGGTTTCTTTGCCTTCGGTTTGTTTGTCGTCTCGAGCCCAAAAAGCATGAGACGTAGCAAATTGCATCGCCGCTTCGTACAGACTGCTTTTCGCTGAAAAATGCGCGTAAAACGCACCGTGAGTCATGTTGGCTTGCTTCATGATCTGCGTGAGCGTGACACGGTCAAAACCCTGTGAGCAAAATAACTTCGCGGCGGCGTGTAAAATCCGTTGGCGTGTATGTTCTTTATGTTGAGGTGTGTAAGGCATTTATCTGACCTCCTACTCTCTGACTAAATGGAAACCTATGTGTGCATCGTAGCAGAGGATCTGAATATTATCTTGATCATATAAAGACTCTCTCTAGCATGAGGACTTTCTTTGTGCTGAATATAAAGAGGGTTTTCTCATGTCGCTTAAAGACAGAATCGTTATTACAGGAATGGGGATCGTGTCGCCATTAGGATTGGGAGTATCGTCCGTATGGGATCGATTGATTCGTGGTGAGTCTGGCATTCGAACCTTACCCACTACGCTATCGGAAGGATTAAACACACACATTGCCGGACAAGTGCCTAGCCACACGGAACAAGAGAACGGATTGAACGAATCCGACTATCTGTCACCAAAAGACCGAAAACGTGTGGATCTGTTTACACTTTTTGCCCTCGCTGCGGCGGACGAAGCATTGGCGCAGGCCAAATGGCAACCCACCAGCGAAGCGGATAAAGAAGCGACGGCAACCATCATCGCAACAGGAATTGGCGGATTACCAACGATCACGCATGCGCAATCGGTATTAACCAATCAAGGTGCGCGCCGTTTATCACCCTTCACCGTGCCGGCGTTTCTTGCCAATCTTGCTGCAGGCAACGTCTCGATCAAATACGGTTTCAAAGGGCCACTTGGTACACCAGTGACAGCCTGTGCTGCTGGTGTGCAAGCGATAGGTGACGCGATGCGCCTGTTGCGTACGGGCGAGGCGAAAGTCGCCTTGGCGGGTGGTACAGAGGCGTGCATCGATCCGTTGTCGCTGGCGGGTTTTGGAGCGTTAAAGGCATTGTCGACGCGCAATGACGATCCGACAAAAGCGTCTCGCCCGTTCGATAAAGACCGTGAAGGTTTTGTGATGGGCGAAGGCGCGGGTTTGGTTGTGTTGGAAACGCTTGAACATGCGTTAGCGAGAGGCGCGACGCCCTTGGTGGAAATTGTTGGTTACGGCACCAGCGCGGACGCTTATCATCTGACGTCTGGTCCAGAAAGTGGCGAAGGCGCGGCGCGTGCTATGCAAACGGCGCTGACTATGGCGGGAATTACCGCCGAAAAAATTGGCTACGTGAATGCGCATGCCACGTCGACACCCGTGGGCGATCGCGGTGAGATCAATGCGTTGCGTCGAGTCTTTGGTGAAAACGTCACTGACGTGGCGATCTCGTCGACGAAATCGGCCACTGGTCATTTGCTCGGCGCAGCGGGTGGCGTTGAAGCCATTTTCAGTGCTCAAGCATTAAGAACGGGTACGTTACCGCCGACCTTGAATCTACAAGAACCAGAGGAAAGCATGGCGGACTTGGATCTTATCCCATTGGTTTCACGTGAAAAAAACGTCGAGTACGTGTTGTGTAATGGCTTTGGTTTTGGTGGCGTAAACGCGGCGCTGATACTCAAACGCTACTAGGCTTTACATAGAAACACAAAGCAAAGAACGAAAAAAGGCGACTCACTGAGTCGCCTTTTTTTATGACCGTAATGTTTATTTAGCCATCCATTAGTTTGTTCGGCAACCAGGTCACCAGCTCTGGGAACATCATGACGATGATCAGAACCAGCAGTTTTAACAGAACAAAAGGCAGGATGGATTTGTAAATATCCAACATGGTAATACCCGGCGGTGCGATGCCTTTTAGATAAAACAAGGCAAAACCATATGGCGGCGTTTGCACGGCAATCTCGATGTTCAAGATCATCAAAATACCAAACCAAATCGGATCGTAACCCAACGAAACGGCAATCGGTGTGAAGATGGGTGCACACATTAGAACGATGATGAATTCATCAATAATGAAACCAAGCAACAACATGATCAGTTGGAATAACATGATGACCATGATCGGCGGCAAGCCTAAATCTTGCGTAAAGCTGGCCACCATGTTTTGAACGCCCATTAATAAATGGAAGTTACTAAACACAGACGCGCCCACGATGATCCACATTGCCACACTGACTAGCAACGCGGCTTGCATGCCGGCTTTCTGTACCATACGAGGTTTGAAGCGCTTAAACAGAATCGCCAAAACGATAGCGCCGACAACACCGATTGCACCCGATTCGGTTGGCGTCGCAATACCCATGATAATGCTGCCCAAAACCGCCACGATCAAAAGTAATGACAATAGGCCGTCACGCGCCGTCATGAACTTTTCTTTTACCGTTGGCTGCACGTCTGGAATTTTGTCCATGGGCGCACGGTTTGGGTTCAATTTACAGGAAATCACCACGTAAGCGATCAATAAAATGATGGTAATAAGCGCAGGAATCAACGCACCAATAAACATGCGCCCAACGGAGTTTTGTGTCGACGATGCAAACATGATCATGGGAATGCTGGGCGGAATCAAAATCCCTAAGCCGCCACCGGCCATGATGACACCTAAGGCAAGGCGTTTGTCGTAACCGCGTTCCAGCATGGGACGCAGTGCAATACTGCCCGACGTCATAATGCCAGCACCGATAATGCCAACCATGGCACCGATCATCGAACACACGACGATCACGCTGATTGCCAACGAACCACGTACGCGGCCGATCAGCATTTGGCTTGCGCTGAACATCGCGTCACCGATACCGGATCGAGTGAGCAATTGACCCATATAAATGTACAAAGGAATGGCCAGCAAGATGAAACTAAAATGCGTGTCTTCTAGCGTGGTGGGAATCACATTAAACAGTGCATCGCCCCATGTGGCGTAGCCAACCCCCATCGCGATGCCGCCAAGCGCCAAACCAACGGGCGCACCCAAGGCAAAAGTCACAAGAATACAAAGCAGTAAAACGCCCGTTAGAACTTCAATGCTAATCATTTGGCGTTTCCTCTGTGTTTCGTAAAGAATCTGGTAATAAGTTTTTTCCGGTGATCAAGTGATAACACTCTTCTATCCAGTCGCTCGAAAGTTGTAACGCCAACAAAATACTCGCGACGGCCATCATGACCCAATAATGATGCATCTGCGGCGCCCATTCGCTTTGTCGGCGATAATTGAACTCGATGGCTTCTTCAAATTTACCGATGCTCATTTTGCAAATGATAAGGACAAAGAAAATGGCGAGCGTAAAAGACAGCATGTTGAAAATATTACGAACGCGAGGTGATACCTTGTTGTAGAGAATATCGACATTAATATGAGCGCGTTGTTGTTGCGCATACGCTCCGCCTAACGCGGCAATGTAGCCAAACAAAAACAAAGAAAGGTCATAAGCCCAAATGGTGGGTTTATTCAAAAAGTAGCGAGAGAAAACCTCAAAAGCGACGACAAAAGCTAAAACCGGCATAAGAAAAGAAATAGATTTACCGATAAAGCTCACCAAGGCATGGATCACTAAACAGTAACGCCTGATAGCTGTTTCTATCATTATTTTGTACCTTTGAAGGTGGGAAATGGAAAAAGAAAAGGAGATCAAATGTTACCATGATCTCCTTTTTGTATAGCGTTACGAACTGATATTAGTTGGCTTCTTTACGAAGTATGTCGATCAATTCTTTGCTGTATTTGTCAGCGGCAGAGTACTCATCCCATAGACCTGCGCCAGCGTTCGCCCAAGCAGCTTTGTCGGCATCACTTGGAGCAGTGCTCCACTGAAGGCCTTTCGCTTCCATTTCGGCAACGGCTTGAGATTCCCACAATTTAGACTTGGTCATTTGCTCGCGAGCATGAACGGTCGTCGCAGCAGAAACGATTGCTTGAAGATCAGGTGTGAGTTTTTTCCATGCGCTGCGGTTCACAATAATAGGCAACACTTGAGCGCCTGCTAGAGGAAGTGGGTACATGTACTTCGCGACTTCAACATGGTTACCGTCACGGTGATCGATCATGTTCGAACCAATAGAGCCGTCGATTACGCCAGTAGAAAGGCTGGTGTAAATCTCGGACCACGCGAGAGACACAGGAGAAGCGCCTAGGTTGCGTAGGAATTTACCGTAAGCGCCTGGCGCACGGATTTTCAAGCCTTTGAAATCTTCAATCGAATTGATAGGGTCTTTTGTAATGACATAAACCGCAGGCTGAATGTATGGGTCAAGCCATACTAGACCCTGTTCGCCATAGGCTTTTTTCAGAATGGGCGCCCAGCCTTTTTCTTGGAAAAGCGTTGTCAGTTCAGCGGCATCACTGGTGCCACCAGGCAGACCAATTTCAACCAAGCCTGCAGGAAGTTCACCAGCGTGCATTGATTGGAAAGGTGCGCCCATGGTGATTAGACCGGTTTTTACGGCACCCAAAATACCAGAAGTACCCACACCTTCACCAGAATACAATACTTGCACTTTGATTCGGCCATTGGACATAGTCTCAATGTTTTTTGCTAATCCTTCGTACACTGCGCCATACGCTGTGCCACGGCCGTATAGGTTTGCGAAGCGCCAGTTATAATCTGCAGCGTGCGCAGTAGAAGCGACAGCGCCTAGACCTAGCGTGACAGCCAAAGAACTCGCAACCAATCGTTTTTTTACTTTTAGTATCGCTTTAATCATTGAGTTACCCCGAGAGCAAAAGTGCATGAAAAGATCACATCCTGTGATGGTGTGAAGTCGTGTATTCGATACTTTCAAAAAGCCTACGTGCATTAAAGCGCGTAAAACCTATCTAAAGTTTTGTCAGCACCAAACAATCAAAAAGGGCAAAAACCTTATAAATCAGTGAACTAACGCATAGACGACGCACAAAAACGATACGTCATGTTCTATTTTGGTGCAATCCATAGATTAGGTGATCACATCAATAAGGTGAATAATATTGATCTATCATGTTGAAAACGTGCATTATTTTTGCTTTTTTCAATGCAGGAATAAGCGGTTTAAAGGAGGGGAATTATTCGCACCAAATTAGGGCTCTCTAAAGAATCAGACAAGCCCTAAATTGGGAGTGGATCCGTTATGCCACGTCGAAACGTTGTATTTGGTTCGCTAATTCTTGGGTTTGGTGATGCACATTTTTATTGGCCATTTGGATAGATTGTGTGGCGATGTGGTTATCTTTTATATCGTGAGCAATGATGTCCATGTCCTGTGCCATTTGCGTGGTAGTCAGCGCCACCTCTTTAATCGCTTGGGTGATTTCCAACGTGTTGTTCATTGCTTCTTGTGTGTTTTTTTCGATTTCATGAATGGTAATCACGGCGTTTTCGCCCTGCTCTTTACTGCGACTGACTTTTTCAAGGCTGAGTGTCATGGCGTCGATCACCGCTAAGGTTTCTTTCTGAATATTTTCGACTTTGGAGGTGATTTCTCCCGATGCTTTGACGGTTTGCTCTGAGAGCGTTTTGACTTCGTCTGCGACCACAGCGAAACCGCGCCCTGCTTCGCCAGCACGAGCCGCTTCTATCGCGGCATTAAGTGCTAATAAGCTGGTTTGCTCTGCAACACCAACGATCAGCTCAATCACCACATCGATTTCTTTTGACAGTGTGCCAAGGCGCGCGACGCGTTCATTCGTATCTTGGATCGTGTCGGCCACGTCACTGATGCTGTTCATCGCGTTCTGCATGGCATTAACACCGCTTGTCGCCGAGTCATAAGCGACTTTTGTGCCCGTTTGAACCGATTGTGTCATCGCTTGTACCGTGTCCGCTGTGGCGGAAATCTCTTCGGTTGAAGCGGCCAATGTGTTGCTGCGATCACGAATGCGCTCGCTCCCGCTGACAATGGTTTGAATGCCAGTGTCCAATTCGTCTGCGGTGAGAATGAGTTTTTCGTTGCTGTTGAGCAAATGACGAATCAACTGACGCAGTTCATCGGACATTTGATTCGACGCAATAAACAGTTGCTGGAACTCATCTGGTTTGGTGATAAGTGTATTCTGTTGACGAGAACGGAGCTTGCCTTGTGCGACTTCTTTTAAGACGTCCAGCACGGCTTTCAGGTTGCGATTTAAGGAATGAATCACAGTCGATAAAATGAGCCCAGTGACTAAAGCAAGCAACACACAGGCTATCATCAAAGAGCGACGAGCTTGGCTGGCGGTGTCTAAGGAACGAGTTTGCGCTTGTGCCAGTAAGGTGTTTTGTAGGTAGTCGGCGCTTTTGTCCATGGATTGAGTGTATTGGCCGCTCAAAATTTCAAGCGTGCTTTCTTGTGATTTGACCGCGACCGAAAGACGAATAACAGGGGATAAAGCGTCTTCATACGTTTGCACCATGGGATTAAATACATCGCCAAAGCCGATGTTATTGATGGTGTCTTTTAGTACGTTAACGGACGTCATCAATGCCTCTTGATGGGCGGCATCGCTGTAAACAAGAAAATCTTTTTCCCGGTTTCTAACGTCTTTAAAACTGGCGGCAAAGCTCGCCAATGTGCTCAGTTTTTCGGCGAGTTCCGTAGCGGCCTGATTCAATGAGCCGAGTGCGGCGGATTGATCGTTGAGCCCAAGCGCTTGTCGAGTCTGTAAATAGTCTTCAATAGCGGCAATGTAATTGGGTAATATGGTTTTGTTTTGATTCAGCAACGACGTGCCTTGAGAGTCGATCAAAGCGGCTCGAATTGGAAATCCTTTCGCAATGGTGTGTTTAATATCATCAAGTTCTTGGTTTAGTGGTTCCACACCGTCTGGTGTTAATGTGGCCATTTTTCGCTCGAATTTTAAGAGAGACACTTCGAGGTTTTTGACTTGAGTGGTTAATCGACTCAGATCACTGGCATCATCTGATGCGTTCGACATCAATGACAAGTTATAGACGGAATAGGCGCCAAAACCGGCGTACCCAATACACACAAGCATCACAATCGCGATGAGTTTCTGACGAACGGATAAAGCAAATGGCATGTAACGCTCCTCTGGCCGCCTTGAAGAAGACAAGCAATCAAAATGAAAAAAGGCCTGTTTATCCAATAAGATAAACAGGCCTAAAAACGTACTGGAAGAACGAGATGAAGCGCGTCACGATTACGCTTCCTCTCTAAGGTTTGATCGAGCGGTTACCCATCTTCCTTGAACGCAGAGAAACCCGACCATAACAAGTGCTCTGCTGTAACCGCACCTCTACCTTAAAGAAGCACAAAGCGTGATGAAAGTAGGATAAACCGACGTAAAGTTAGAGAATCAGCGAACTTATTGTCTTCAACATTGAATATGATGACGTAAAGGCTATGAATCAGAGCGGATGACAAATTTGTTTGTTCAAAGCCGGCTCGAAACCCTAAAATGCCGCTTAAGCTGAGAACGACTATTGGGAGAGACGATGAATGTAAAAAACTATTCACTGGGTCAAGTGGGTGATTACGAGATCAAGCAGTTGAAAGTGTTTAAAACCGTGGTGGATTGCGGCGGGTTTTCGGCGGCAGAAACGTCACTCAACATTGGTCGATCCACCATTAGCTTGCACATATCCAATTTAGAGTCGCGCCTGAACCTTGTTCTGTGTAAACGTGGGCGTGGTGGTTTTTCTCTGACAGAGGAAGGTGTCATTATTTACAAGATGACCGAAAACCTGCTCGATTCACTCGACACGTTCCGAACCACAGTGAACAATCTTAACGCCAGCTTAACCGGAAAGCTTCGCCTTGCCCTTTCCGACAAAATTAGCCTTGATCCGCGCAGCCACTTCCCTGAGATGATTCAGCGATTTTCCTCGCAAGCGTCCGACGTGATGGTGACCACCAACGTGTCTTCCATGTCCAATATTGAACGCATGATATTGAATGACGAAGCAGACATCGGCTTTATTCCTTATCACCGCAAACTGGATGGCCTTAATTACGTGCATTTATACAGCGACGATTGTTATCTCTATTGCGGGAAAAACCATCCATTGGCGACGATGTCCGTCAAAGACCAAGAGTTGCAGGCCGACGAATACCCAGCGACACACGCAGGATTAAAACCCCACGAAGCGGTGAGCGAACAAATTTCACACATGAACCTTACTGCGATTTCGTATTTCTATGACAGTCGGCTGGCGTTGATTTTATCCGGAAAATTTATTGGCTTTTTACCGGAACAATACGCAGAACCGTATCTCGACCGAGGTGATATTGTGGCGGTTGCACCAAGTGAACGCTCTTATACGCTAGGCGTTGCGGTGATTTGCAAAAAAACCACGCAACCGAACAAACCAAGAGAGCTATTTCTTAAAGTACTGCACCAAACCGTAGAAGAGCTGATCGCCGCGCCTTATTGATTGGCAAGTACTTAAGGCCAAGGCAAGGGTTGATGCAGAGCGGTTTTTACTCTTTGCTCGTGACGATGGCTTGTTTCGAGCTGTAACCACGCTATAAAGGCTTCAATTCTCGCTTTACGTGGTGAGCTTTTTGCGTAGTGGGCATAGAACTGAATTTGCGTGTTAAGTGCCTTTGGATGTGCTTGCACCAAGGCGCCTGATAACAGATCGTCTTCAACCATGAATCGTGGGCATAGAAAAATACCATGCCCCGCTTTTACCGCGCTAATGCCCATATACCAAGAGTTTACTTCCGCCCAAAGCAAGCTCTTGCTACGAATCGGGCAAATGCCCAACTCATCAAACCATGAGTTCCAGCAATAGGTCGAATCCCCTACTTCAATCATCCAGCACTTTAATAAATCGGATGGCTGCGTGAACCCGATGCGCTCGGCCAATTCTGGGGAACACACAGGAATAATGTCAGACGTAATAAGCAAGCGCTGAATGGCGTTTTCTTGGCGATTCACCAAGCAATCAATGCTGACATCAATATTGCCCCCATGAATGTCTTCTTGCTCATCGGCGGAAAACAGCTTCACACTGATTTCTTGATGGCGATCCGAAAAGCGCCACAATTTTGGCATCAACCATAAGGAAACAAAACTTTGTAAGCCAGACACTTGAAGTATGCCTTCGAGAGGTTCCAGCTTGACGCTGTCTAAGCCTTCGCCAATGTGTTTAAACGCCTGCTCTAGGTGCTCCGCCAATTGTTGACCTTGGCTGGTGAGGCGCATGTCTCTGCCTGAGCGATAGAAAAGCGGCACTCCCAAGTAATCTTCCAACAAACGAATCTGCTGGCTGACCGCCGCTTGCGAGACGTTAAGTTGCTGTGCCGCTTTAGTATAACTGAGCGTTTGGCTTGCCACTGAAAAGTAATGGCTCGCCTTAAGATGTGTAATGCGATTGCTCATAAGCAAGTATCCAAAATAAAATCCATAAGATTTTCTAATCTAACCTGTAAGAATATAGCGTTCGTGTTTTTCTCGGTTTAGCACCACACTAAACGCTTAACAAATGGGAGGAAAAAGCATGTGGACGCTATTGGTATGGTTGAATCATAAAATAAAAGAAAGCTATGAATACCTTAAAACAGGCTATGAAGTAAAGAAAGCCAGACGAAGAGCAAAAAGAGACTTGGCCCTGTTAGGGCGCTTACCCGCGTATCTTCAGCGCGATATGGGGTTGCCGCCTTATACGGAAAGCGAAGATAGTAAAAAGCACAGACTGTAAGTTTATCTAATGATTTTTGAGGCTGAGTGCTAGAAGTACGTATAAAAAGTACGTATAAAAAAAGCCACCGTGTTACCACAGTGGCTTCGGGCAAGAATCATTCTTGCAAGCGGAAGGTGTTACTCATTTCAAAAAAGCGACTTAAACCAGTTCTTTAAAGCAGCGTTTGAAGATGTCCATGCCTTCGTCGATGATGGCCATTTCGATCGTCAAGGCAGGTAGGAAGCGAATCACGTTGCCACGAATACCACAAGACAACAGCACAAGGCCGTTTGCAGCGGCTTTTGCGGATAGTTTCTTAGCCAATTCTGGATACGGTTTGCTGACATCGCCATCGTGTACAAACTCCATAGCAATCATGGCGCCAGCATGACGAACGTCGCCGATGATCTGCGGGTATTCGGCTTGCATTGCGGTTAGGTGCTTAACGAAGTAAGCGCCTATTTCTACTGCGCGCTCGCACAGCTTCTCTTCTTCGATTACATCGAACACGGCAAGACCTGCCGCACAACCGACAGGTGAACCGCCGTAAGTACCGCCAAGTCCTCCAGGAATCGGCGCGTCCATGATCTCGGCTTTGCCCACAACCGCTGCGATAGGGAAACCGCCCGCGATGCCTTTTGCCGCGGTCATAAGGTCCGCTTCGATGCCCGCTTGTTCGTGGCAGAACATCGTACCGGTACGAGCAAAACCAGATTGAATTTCATCCATGATCAACAAAATACCGTGATCGTCACACAGCGTGCGCAGTTTCTGTAGGAAGCTCGCAGACGCTTGGTAGAAACCGCCCTCGCCTTGTACTGGTTCGATGATAATAGCCGCTACGCGAGAAGGCTCAATGTCGCAAGTAAAGCGTAGGTTTAAGTCTTCCAGAGCTTGTTCTTCCGTGATGCCCAAATAATCGTTCGGGTAAGGAATATGGAAAATATCGCTTGGGAAAGGACCAAAGCCAATCTTGTAAGGGTTCACTTTGCCGGTTAAGCCCATGGTCATGTTCGTACGACCGTGGAAACCACCGTTGAACGCGATAATGCCAGGGCGACCCGTGTACGCACGCGCAATCTTCACGCAGTTTTCAACCGCTTCCGCGCCTGTTGTCACGAAGATGGATTTTTTCGGCGTGTTACCGGGCGCCGCCGCGTTTAGCTTTTCCGCTAACGCAACCGCAGATTCGTATGGGCTGACCATCACGCAAGTGTGAGTGAAACGTTCTACTTGCGCCAAAACGGCCGCTTTTACTTTTGGGTGATTGTGCCCTGTGTTCACCACGGCAATGCCGGCGCCAAAATCAATATGGCGTTTGCCTTCCACGTCCCAAATTTCAGCGTTTAAAGCGCGATCAACGTACACTGGCGCCATGTTACCTTGACCACGTGCGATAGCACTTTCTTTGCGTTTTTGTAGATCAGCGTTGTTCATTTTTCTTCACCTTATCAATAGATGGCTCTAAATGTCATGGTGAAAACCGCGGGCTTTGTGCGGTGTTTCACCATAAAGAGTCTGTGTTATGTCGTAAGTTATTTCGCAGCGGGTTACGCTAATCCACCCATGCACATGTATTTGATTTCAACGTATTCGTCGATGCCGTACTGAGAACCTTCGCGGCCACTTCCAGACTCTTTCACACCACCAAATGGCGCGACTTCGCTGGAAATAATACCTTCGTTAATGCCTACCATGCCGTATTCCAAGGCTTCAGAAACACGCCAGATACGCGCAATATTTTGGGAATAGAAGTAAGACGCCAAGCCAAATGGGGTATTGTTTGCCATGGCAACAGCTTCTTCTTCGGTTTTGAATTTAAACAAAGGCGCAACAGGGCCAAAAATCTCATTAGAGAAAATGTCCATGTCTTCGGTCACGCCCGTTAAAATGGTTGGCTCGAAGAAGCGCTCGCCCGCTGTCGACTTGTTTCCGCCGATGAGCGCTTTCGCGCCTTTGGCAACGGCATCGCCCACCAATTGTTCGACTTTGCTGATGGCCGCGTTATTAATGAGTGGCCCAATAGAAACACCGTCAGAAAATCCATCGCCGGTTTTGAATGTTGCCACACGCTTCGCCAATTTCTCGGCAAACGCATCGTAAACGCCTTCTTGGATCAAAAGACGGTTCGCACACACACAAGTTTGACCTGCGTTACGGTATTTCGACGCGATGGCGCCTTCTACGGCGGCGTCTAGATCGGCATCGTCAAACACGATGAAAGGCGCGTTGCCGCCCAATTCCATCGACGTACGTTTCACGGTTTGCGCACACTGAGACAGCAACAATTTGCCCACAGGTGTCGAACCGGTGAAAGATAATTTGCGAACCGTTGGATTGCCTGTCAGCACGCCGCCAATGGCTTTGGCGTCTTTACCGACAACGACGTTTAAAATACCTGCTGGAATACCCGCTTGATGCGCCAGTTCCGCCAGTGCAAGCGCACACAACGGTGTTTCGTCAGACGGTTTGATGACAATCGCACACCCTGCCGCCAGCGCTGGACCGGCTTTGCGTGTGATCATCGCGATAGGAAAGTTCCATGGCGTGATCGCAGCGACAACGCCTATCGGTTGTTTGATGGTCAAAACGCGCTTGTCTTTGGCAAACGTCGGAATCACATCGCCATTCAAGCGACGCGCTTCGTCCGCAAACCAATCAATAAAAGACGCGCCATAAGCCACTTCGCCTTTGGCTTCTGTAAACGGTTTGCCTTGCTCTAACGTCATCAACGTCGCGAGGTCGTCTTGGTTGTCGAGAATAAGTTGGTTCCAACGACGTAATAACGTCGCACGTTCTTTTGCTGTGCGGCCTTGCCATTCTTTTTGGGCCTTTTCTGCTGCTTCCACCGCGAATGTGGTGTCATCTGCACCCAAATCTGCGACATCAATAATGTGCTCGCCATTTGATGGGTTAAGCACCGCGAATGTCTTACCTGACTTGGCATCGACCCACTCGCCACCAATGTAAGATTGGCTTTTTAATAGAGAGGGCTGAGATAGTATTGCTTTCATAAAAGACTCCAGACTTGGCTACGGAGGATGGTTAGTAGTGCGGTGTTAATTAACATAGCACTTTTAATATCAATCGATAGTAGGCAATGGCAACCGTTTGAAAAATGAGAAGCTATCAACTCAATGTTTGATAGCATTCAAACATTGTCGGCAATAAAGTATCGGAACACGATAAAATCGCTAATCCGATAGGAATTTTGTGCGATGACAAGGGGGGCGTGAAATACCCCTGTGTGGGTATAAGTCATTTCTTAGCAATATCGATAGGAATCGAACTGAATTGCACCACACGCTACGTAATCAAGCTATTTGAGGTATAATATCGTCATAATTTGAAAGGCAGTTGGTCGACGAAAAACATTATATTCATCAATAAAAACAGCTAATTAAGACAACAAGAGGACATGACATTGGCACAAAAAAGAGCGGTTATTCGTCAGAGCTTGCCAGACGTTATTGTTGCGGATTTGCGCCAGCGTATTTTGTCTGGTGACCTTGCTGAAGGGGAATTAATTCGTCAGGAACTCTTGGCAGAAGAATACGATGTCTCTCGAATGCCCATTCGCGAAGCCTTAAAACGTTTGGATGCCGAAGGGCTGGTGGTGTTTACCAACAACCGCGGCGCCACTGTGACCTTGCATACGCTTGATGAAATCGCCGAAATTTTTGATGTGCGCATGCTGCTTGAAGTCGACCTTTTCACTCGCGCCATTCCTTTAATGCAAGCCGCACACTTCACAGAATGCGAGCAACTGCTCAAAGACATGGAAGCGTCTTATCAAGCGGGCGATGTGGCAGCTTGGGGGCCATTAAACGCGCGCTATCACAACGTTCTTTATGCCGCGGCTGGCCGAAAACTCACTTCGAATTTACTTGAACGCGCCAGCCTACAATCCAACCGTTACGTGAGTTTGCACATTGATCAACTAAAAAACGCAGCGCACGCACAACAAGATCACAGTGAATTATTGTCCTTGGCTCGACAAGGTGACATCAATGGCGCCGCAGAAAAGTTACGTTCTCATATTGAAAGCACCAAACTGCAAGTGCTTGAATGGATTGCCGCCGCACGCAGGTAATCTTCCTTATTATGACCCCCTCCCAACCTCCCCCTTGTCAGGGGGAGGAGCTAGCCTTGAAGTATTTATTTCCTTCCTTTGTCAGGTGGAGGGGCTAGACTTGAGGTATTTATTCCCTCCCCTTATCTTCAAGGGGAGGGTTAGGGAGGGGTTATTCTTGATAATTTACCCAATTAAAACCGCTTTGCCGAAAATGGCGTTAAATCGATGTCTGGCGTTTCGTTATTTGCCAGCATAGCGACTAATTCGGCGGTGCCTGCCGATTGGGTTAACCCCAAATGTCCATGACCAAAGGCGTAGAGAATTTGTTTAGATCGGCTGGAATAGCCAATCACCGGCAAGCTGTCTGGCATCGAAGGCCGAAACCCCATCCACTGCTTCCCCCCTTCAATATTCAACCCCGGCAAGAACTCAGCGGCTTTATTCAGTAATGCATCGGCGCGTTTGTAGTTGGGCTTTAAGGCTAATCCGCCCAACTCAACCGCACCGCCAACACGAACACCATTTCCTATTTTTGTCACCACAAACCCATGGTTACTGAAGGTTATGTGTGTTTTTAAGTCAAATTCAGCATTGGATAAGGTAGTGTTGTACCCTCGTTCTGTATCCAGTGGCACATTGTCACCAATCGATAATGCCAATTTTTTTGACCAAGCACCTGCGGCGATCACCACTTGGCGAGCTTCATAATCTGCCGCGTCGCTTTTTAGTGTGACCGTTCTATCTTGGGAATCGAGGTCGTCATGTAACACCATGGAATGGATTGTCGCGATGGCGATTTTACCGCCAAGCCGTTCAAACTCATTGGCTAAATGCTGAGTCCATTCCGCCGGATCACAGACGTTTTTCCATTCTGGCGTAAACGCCGCGTGGGTGAATCTTGGGTGAATGCCAGGTTGGACTTTGGCAATGGCGGTGGGGGTGAGTAAAAATTCGTAAACCACACCGTGTTGTTGGCGTGTTTGCCAGTCTGCCAAGCTGGCGTTAAATTCGTCTTGGCCTTCGTAAAGTTGCAACTGCCCTTCTCGACGAATAAATGACTCGCCATTCACCGCTTGAATTTGTCGCTCAAGGGCGATTTTTGAGAAGTTCATTAAGCTCGCTTGTGCGGCCAAGGCGGCGTGGTATTTGTCCTGCCAACTGGCGCGCCAAAAACGCAACATCCAAGGGAGAATTTTCAGTGCGTAGGCAGGGCGAAGTGACAAGGGGCCAAGCGGATCGATTAGCCACTTTGGTGCTTTGCGCATAATGCCGGGTGTTGCCAACGGAATAACATCAGCAAAGGCAAACGCGCCCGCATTGCCCGCCGAGGTTTCGGCGGCCACGCCTTTTCGGTCCAGTACCAGTACTTGCCGACCTTGTGCTTGCAGCTTCAACGCAATGCTAATGCCGATGATGCCAGCGCCAATCACAATCACATCATGATTTGTTGTCTTATCCATTTGTTCACCGTTTTATCAAAATCCATTTATCCGTATTTAAGACAGGCGAATGCCATTTTTCAAGGGATCGTTCGGGTTAATGATGAGAGTCGCTTCCTTAGTAACAAACGCCTGACCCGTGATGATAGGAATAACCGCGCCCTCTTTTGACGGCAAATAGCGCAACCGATAACTGCTGCCAATGGTGCTTTCTTGGAGAATTTCCTCGTCTGGTGCAAGACGACCATCGGCGGCGAGACACGCCAAACGCGCGGAGCTTCCGGTGCCGCATGGCGAACGATCGTAAGCGTTGTCTGGACAAAGCACAAAGTTTCGGCTGTGGCCGTTTTCCGTCAATGCTGGCCCATAAAGCACAATGTGATCGAGGATCTCGCCATCTGTACCTGTTAGCTGCTTCTCTTGAATCGCATGACGAATTTTTATGGCGATTTCGGTGAGGTTACGAAGATTGCTTGGAATCACAGGAATCGGACTGTTATCTACAATAAAGAACCAATTTCCGCCATAAGCGATGTCGCCAAAAATTGTACCTATGCCTTCAATGTCGAGTTCAACGCCTTTGTGTAATCGGTGGCTTTCGACGTTTTTCACTGTGACTGTATTGGCATCTGACAGCGTCACTTCTACGACACCAACCGGCGTTTCGATTTTGTGCGTGCCGACGCCGATTTTTCCCATGTGAGCCAGCGTTGCCGCGACACCAATCGTACCGTGACCACACATTCCTATGACGGCGGCAGCGTCGAAATAAATCACCCCAGCGACGCATTCAGGATCGACCGGTTCGACCAGCATCACCCCGACCATGGCTTCTTGTCCATAAGGCTCAGACACCACAGAGCGATAAAATTCTTTATGCTCCGTGGCTAAGGTCTTGGCGCGTTCGGCCAAAGAACCAGAACCTAAATCTGGCCCACCAGACACAATAACGCGAGTGGGTTCACCTTCCGTATGACTGTCTATGACTTGCATGTATCTATTACTCCACCTTGTTTTACCCATCCCGCAAACCAGTCTTTGAAGAGCGCGTATTGATCTTCACAGTAACGACGTTGCGCGGCGTTAAGCTCGTCCGTTTCGTTGAAATGTAAGCGATACTCTTCTTCGCCGTTTAAGACTAGCAAATATTTGAAAAACAACACCAATTCTGGCCCTTCATCAAAACTGGCGAGCACAGAAAAGGCTTCTTCTAATTCTTGTGCGCGAACGCGTGCTTCCGCGTTGCCTTTGGCGGCCAGCCGACATAAATTAGCCAGCAACAAGACTTCGTTCGGTAACGCGGTGCCAATGCCCGTGATCGCACCGACGGCGCCGCATTTCACAAATCCGTGATACACCGCCGTGTCGACGCCGATCATCAACAACACGTCATCGTCTTGTGAAGTGATGTTTTCTGCCGCATAACGCAGCGCTTCTTTGCTACCGAACTCTTTAAAACCGACTAGGTTCTTGTGCTCGGCACGCAACGCAAAAAACAAATCCGCGCGGGTCTCAAAACCATACACCGGGCTGTTATAAATAATCGCAGGAATCGACGGCGCCGCGTCCAGAATCGCCTTAAAATGATGCTTTTGCGCCGCAATGACGGAACCACGAGACAGCACCCGAGGAATCACCATCAAACCCGCCGCGCCGACTTTCTCGGCATGGGCCGCCAACGCCACGGCGGATTTGGTATTAATCGCCCCAGTGCCAACCACCACAGGAATGCCCGCGTTAACCAAACGCTCCACGCCTTCCATGCGCTCCGCATCTGTCAGCAACGGCCAATCGCCCATGGAACCGCAATACACCACCGCCGACATGCCCGCCGCGATCATCTCCTTGCCTTTCTTCACCAAGTTATCGAAATCTGGCGTGCGATCCGCCTTACAAGGCGTCATCAACGCCGGCATAATGCCGTTGAAAGCACTTACATCAAAAACGTCATTTTTCATCATTCGATACCTTTTCTAAGAAATTGAAGGGAGTTAGTGTCTATTTATAAAAATGTATTTTGTATCCAAAATATACCCAGTGCAAAAAGTAGTCAATAATTTTTCTATTAAGGTGTAATTTCTACAAAGTGTTATTACAGATCTACTTGCTGGCTCTTGGTGGAATGTGTTCTATATGTCTGATCAAAATGTTTAATTAAGTTGGAAAAGATGTGTTTGTCCTATTTAGAGCAGTTTATGCGGCAGTGGAAAGCGTATTTGTTGAACGAATTAGCCGCTCACGGGCTTGGTTATATGGAAACAGACGTTGGTGATAGTGTGGATATCAAAGCCAATTCCTTGGCCTATTTTTGTTGGCTACGGACGACTTCTAGAGCGGATAATGGTTTCGGTGAATCAAGAGACGCAATCGCTTGGAAAATGCTAGAAAGGCAGTTGAGAGATCTCGCGAGGAAAGCCGAAAAAGGCAGCGCCAGCCTAGTTTCTAAGCTGCATCTCGATGAAAGGCAAATTCAGGTCTCTCTTAGTTTTAGTTACGACGCTGAGCAGCATATTGTGTACGTGAGTTGATATGTATTTCGGACTAGGTTTTGTATTCCATGGCGGGTAAGAATAAAAGCCGTTTTGATCAAACGGCTTTTTCATTGTCTAAGCGGTAGTCTTTAATTAAACATTCTAAAGGGATGTGCAGGCCTTTATTCAAGCTGCGGATCATGGTTAGACTTAAGCGTCTTTTCTTGTTTAACACTTCGCTGACCCGACTACGTTGACCTAGATATTCGATTAGATCTGTATCCTTTAAATTCATTTGTTCCATGCGAAATTTGATGGCTTCTATCGGATCGGGTGGATCGATAGCGTGATGCTTTTCTTCGTAGGCTTCAGCAAGTGCAGCTAAAATTTCCATTTCATCACCATCCGGCGTATTCGGTTTAGCGTCACGTAGGCTACGCATGCGCAAGACAGCGGCGTCTAGATCATCATCGTTTTTAATAGGATTAATGTTCATTTTTTTACCTCTTAAAGTGAATCAATATCCACTTTGTCATATTGCTTGTGAGTGCCTACGAACAGTACGTAGCAGTGAGAGCATCCGTAATCTATTTCAACGACTAGGCGGTATTTATTGCCGTGAATATTAAAGATTACCTTGTTATTTTTTATGACACTCGCATGACGATATTGTTCTTTTATGTCATGTGGCGTCTTCCAAACAGCATGCTTTGTCTCATCATGCCATGCTTTTAGAGGTTGCTCCGAATCCTGAAACTCCTTCTGTTCCCAAAATTCTCTTAGTGTTCTTTTGGTGAATATTCTCATGTGACTACTCTTCCATGTAAGTCTTTTCCCATTATGGGAAACGGAATGTAACATTGCAACTTTTTTTCCAAACGAGAAAAGCCGACTGGTTAGCCGGCTTTTTATTAAGTGATACATGAAGGGTGTCTAAAAACGTTATTTGGTTTTCTTCGCTTTCTTATTCGGCAGGTCGGTAATGGTCCCTGCGCCAAGCTCCGCTGCTAAACCAACGGTTTCGTGGAGGCTTGGGTGGGCGTGGATGGTTAAAGCGATGTCTTCCAATGTTGCGCCGAATTCGATGGCTAAGGTCAGTTCCCCGAGTAGCTCTCCAGCGTGAGAACCAACAACGCCAGCGCCTAAGACGCGTTCGGTGGCTTCGTCATAGATGAGTTTGGTTTTGCCTTGCGTCACGCCGGAAGCAATGGCTCGGCCGCTGGCAGTCCACGGAAAAACGGCGGTTTTGACGGCAATGTTTTGTTTTTTCGCTTCGGTTTCGGTTAAGCCAACCCAAGCCACTTCTGGAAAAGTATACGCAATGGAAGGAATGGCGAGCGGTTGGAAATCTACCTTGTGACCCGCGACGACTTCGGCAGCGGTGTGGCCTTGATGAGACGCTTTGTGTGCGAGCATTGGGCCATGAGTCACGTCGCCAATGGCGTATATATTGGGTACAGATGTTCTGCACTGATCGTCAGTCAATACAAAGCCGCGTTCGTCCAATTTTACGCCGATGTCTGCAATGCCCGCGGTTTTACCGTTGGGTGATCTGCCTACCGCCACTAATACCGCATCCACGGCGAGTTGGCGCTCGCCCTCTTTGTCTTTCAAGGTGACATTTAGCGCTTTTGGTGTGGCTTCAATGTTGGTGACTTGTGTTTGGGTCAAAAACGTCATGCGGTCTTGATTGGCCTGTTCGAATACGCGAACTAGGTCTTTGTCTGCCCCCGTCATGATTTGGTCGCCAAGCTCAGCGACGGTAATTTTCGCGCCTAATGATTGATACACCGTCGCCATTTCCAAACCAATAATGCCGCCGCCAAGCACCAATAGATGCTCTGGAATGCGTTCGAGCTGCAGCGCGCTGGTGGCGTCTAAAATACGTGGGTCGTCGTACGGTACGAAAGGCAATCGAATGGCGCGAGAACCCACAGCGATGATCGCGTTCTTAAAGTCTAATTTCTCTTCTTTACCGTCTTTTGTGACAACAATAGAGCGGGCGGAGTCAAACTTGCCTTCGCCATGAAGCACGGTGACTTTTCTGCCTTTGGCCATCATGGTGAGGCCGCCCGTTAAAGTGTCTACGGTGGATTGTCGGTGGTGTCGAATGGCGTCAAGGTCGATGGTGGGTTTGGTGAATTGCACACCATGAGACGGCTCGTCGGCCATGAGTATTTTTCCAGCCACGTGCAACAGGGCTTTCGATGGAATGCAACCCACATTGAGACAAACGCCGCCAAGCGTATTGTGGCGCTCTATCATGGCGACGTTTAATCCTAAATCAGCCGCTCGAAACGCCGACGCATAGCCGCCAGGGCCACTGCCTAAAACCACAAGATCGTATGTCATTCTTCACTCCTAATTGGGTGTTTGGAAAAGGTAAAAACAATTACCTATCACTAGATAGGTGAAATATAACTGGTAGATTTACGCTAGGTCAATAAAATACCTATCACTAGATAGATAAATCGAAAAGAGACGTTCTTAATGATAGCTGGAAAAAATGACACCAAACGCCAAATTCAAGATGTTGCCGAGCGCTTCATTATCCAAGGTGGCTACAATGCGTTTAGCTTTCGTGCCATTGCGGAAGAGATTGGAATAAAGAGTGCAAGTGTTCACTATCATTTTCCGACTAAGGCAAATCTTGCTTCTGCAATTTTGGCGCGTTACACCTTGTTGTTTTCTGAACAACTACCGAACCCAAATAATGAAAAAATAAATGCGTCGTTGTTGCTGAATGGATTCATCGATGGCTTCAAAGCCAAAGTCGTCGATCAGCGCAATATGAGCTTGTGTACCATGTTGACCGCCGATAAACACATTCTGCCAGAGGAAGTGAGCGCGGAATTGGCGGCGTTTTATAATGTGAAGCTTGCATGGCTAACGCAGGTCTTTATGCGATTGGAACAAGTTACTGAAGATCAGGCGTTGGTGCTCGCCAGCCAATTACTGGCAAGCCTACATGGCGCATCGGTTTTGGTACAAGGCACCAATCAACCGGACTTTTTTGATCGAGCCTTGTCCAACTGGAAAAGCCGCTATTCTTAAAAGGCGGGGTGATTTATCAATTCAAGCGACACCATGATTGATGTATCATCAAACTTCCACAGTTTATGCGAAAAATTTGCTCAATGAGTTCAGCCGATAAGCACTTATATCATCCTACTTTTCAGTGGCGGTTTCTTCATCCTCGCTTTTGGCTTACTTGGCTTGGCGTTTTCTGCGCGTTGCTCATTGCTTTTTTACCAGTATGCTGGCGCGACAAATTGGCCAGCAAAATTGCCTGTTCACTGTTGCACACAAAAAGCGGGGCGTTAAAGCGCGCACGTATCAATCTTGAGCAGTGCTTTCCTGAAAAACCGTTAGAAGAACGCGAGCATTTGCTAAAAAGAAGTTTTGAAACCGCTGCGCAATTTTTTATCGCTTATGGTGAGTTGATCATTCGCAGCAAGAAACACTGTGAAGACCGTTGTGTGGTGTCGGGCGAAGAGCATTTGTTCCCTTTATTAGACAGCGGGAAAAAAGTGATTGCGCTGGTTCCTCATTGTTGGGCGATTGATTACGCGGGCATTATGTTAACGGCCAAAGGCTACAAAACGGTGGCGATGATTCGTACGCAGAAAAATCCGATTTTAAATTGGTTGATTCATCGTCAACGCATTCGCTACGGCGCGCGCGTGTATTGCCGAACCAGCGGCATTAAACCCTTTATGAGAGCCATCAAAGAAGGCCATTTAGGCTACTATTTGCCAGATGAAGATTTGGGCGCACGCCACTCGGTTTTCACGCCGTTCTTTGCGTCTAATAAAGCCACCATGAAAGGCTTGGGTAAGCTTGCTAAAGTCACGGACGCGACGGTAGTGCCTATGCTGCCAGCGTACAATACAGAAACGGGGAAATATGAACTGTTCATTTCGCCTCCGTTGGAAAACTTCCCAAGTGATAGTGAAGAGTCTGACGCTTTGATCATGAATCAGGCGTTGGAAGCCATGATTGGGGAACACCCTGAACAGTATATGTGGGTGCTTAATTTGTTGCGCACACGCCCCGACGGCTCTCGTCTTTATTAGCGTTAATCTTCTCTTCATAGTTCCTTCGCGAAAGTGGCCATTTCAATGGTAAACTACGGCTTAAAATTTTAGGTCGTTTCTTGCTTTTTAGACGCAAGATGCGACGCGATGGAGCCTTTTATGTCAGTAACTTCTCCTGCAACGGTGACGAATCTCGATGTCCAAGCCGTTAAAGACTATCTTTTGTCTCTCCAAGACCACATCTGTTCGATGTTAGAAACCGTCGAACCGTCTATTCGTTTTAAAGAAGACGCGTGGGACAGACCCAACGGCGGCGGTGGTCGAACGCGTGTTATTGCGGGCGGCGATGTGATTGAGAAAGGCGGCGTGAACTTTTCGCACGTCATGGGCGACAATCTTCCGCCTTCTGCGACCGCAGAGCGTCCTGAGTTGGCGGGTGGACGATTCGAAGCCATGGGCGTGTCTTTGGTGATTCACCCTAACAACCCGATGGCGCCGACGTCGCATGCGAATGTGCGCTTGTTTATCGTCTATAAGGACGGAATGGCGCCCGTTTGGTGGTTTGGTGGTGGTTTTGATCTGACGCCTTATTATGGCTTTGACGAAGACTGTATCCATTGGCACCAAACCGCACACGATGCCGTTGAACCTTTTGGTGAAGGTTATTATTCGCGCTTTAAAACCTGGTGCGACGACTATTTCTATTTAAAACACCGTGGCGAACCTCGTGGTATTGGCGGTTTGTTCTTCGATGATTTTAACGAAGCCAGTTTCGAACAGTGCTTCGGCATGATGAAAGCCGTGGGCAACGCCTATACCGATGCGTATTTGCCGATCTTAGAGCGCCGTAAAGACTTACCATTCACCGAGCAACAGCGAGACTTCCAACTGCATCGTCGCGGTCGTTATGTCGAGTTTAACTTGGTGTTTGACCGAGGCACGCATTTTGGTTTGCAAAGTGGTTTGGGTCGTACGGAATCCATTTTGATGTCATTGCCGCCGGAAGTTCGCTGGACATACGAATACCAAGTCACAGCGGAGAGCGAAGAAGCCAAATTGACAGAATATTACCTCACGTCAAAAGATTGGCTCGTGGCAACGAAATAAAGAAAATACAACGACATCGCGCTTAGAATAAACAAGAGGACATATTTTGGATCAATACGCCGTGGTAGGTAATCCGATTGCTCACAGCAAATCGCCAAGCATTCATACGTATTTTGCGGAGCAAACCCAGCAAACGTTGACGTATTCGACCCTACTGGGCGACGATATTGAATTTGAAAACCAAATAAGAGCCTTTTTGGCGAGCGACGGAAAAGGCCTTAATGTTACCTTGCCTTTTAAAGAGCGTGCTTATGCTATGTGTGACGTATTAAGTAAACGCGCGGAACAAGCTGGTGCGGTGAACACAATCGTGATGAGCGAAAATGGCGACCTATTCGGCGATAATACTGACGGAATCGGCATGGTTCGCGACATGATCGACAATCACGGACAGACATTAAAAGGCAAGCGCGTCTTGGTTTTGGGCGCCGGTGGCGCGGTGCGAGGTGTGCTTGAACCTATTTTGTCCGAGCAACCAAAATCTGTCACCATAGCCAATCGAACGGTTGAAAAAGCACACGTGTTGGCGCGGCATTTTGAGTGTTTGGCGTCGACCTTTGAAGATTTAGAAGGCGCATTCGACATCATCATCAATGGCACATCGGCGAGTTTGTCTGGCCGTTTACCGCCGTTAAAAGACGAATTAGTCGGCGAGCAAACTTGGTGTTACGACATGATGTACGGCGCGGACCGCACGGTGTTTCTCGCGTGGGCGCATCAGCGTGGCGCCAACGGTGCTGACGGTCTGGGTATGTTGGTTGGGCAAGCCGCCGAAGCCTTTTATTTGTGGCGTAACGTTCGCCCAGAGACCGCCAGCTTGGTTGCGCTGATGCGCAAACAAATGGAAGACTGTTGATCCGCGAACGAAAGGGCACTGTATGAAAGCGCAATGGTTTAATTCAGTTGACCAAATCGGCGAAGCCAAGTGGCAAGCGGCCATTGGAGAAACGCATTACCCTTTTGCGCAATTTGCCTTTCATAACGCCTTAGAACAAAGCAAAAGCATTGGCGACGGAACGGGTTGGTATCCTGAATATCTGCTCGTGATCGATGATGACGACAGCCCGCTGGCGATTGCCCCAACCTATTTGAAAACACATTCTCAGGGCGAATTTGTTTTTGATTGGTCGTGGGCGGATGCGTATCAGCGCCACGGCATGCGGTATTACCCGAAACGCATTTGGGCGATACCTTTTTCTCCGGTGACGGGGTTGCGGATATTTTCTCACCTTGACCCAAAAGGCGACGATGTTCCGTTTTCGCATCTTTATCCCGCGCTTGCGGAATTGATGACACAAGCGAATCAAGAACGACAATTTTCGAGCTGGCATTTGCTGTTTACCAAGCCAGAACACGCGGCTTTATTCGCACCAAACAAAGACCTACTGCATCGTATATCTTGTCAATTTCATTGGTTTAATCGTGACTATCACGACATGGAACACTACTTTTCTCATTTCTCCAGCCGCAAACGCAAAGCCGCACGCAAAGAGCGAGACAAAGTCACTAAGCAAGGTATTCATCTCACTCGAACAGTTGGTAATGAGCTGACGGCAGCTGAGATTGATTTCTTTTATTTATGTTACCAATCCACGTACGCCAAACGCGGACAGCAAGGGTATTTAACGCGTGAATTCTTTGGGCAACTGGCCGAGACCATGGGTGAGCAAATCCTCTTAGTACAAGCGTACCGAGGCGAGGAAACGATCGCGGCGTCGTGGTGTTTCTTCGACGATCACTCTTTATATGGTCGTTATTGGGGCTGTATGGAAGAAGTTGATTGCCTGCATTTTGAAGCGTGTTATTACCAAGGCATCGAATTCTGTCTTGAAAAAGGGTTACAGCACTTTGATCCTGGTACGCAAGGGGAACACAAAATCGCCCGAGGTTTTGAGCCCGTTTTTAGCCATAGCATTCATTACATTGCCCACGAAGGCTTCCGTGATGCGATTGGGAATTTCTGTGAAGAAGAAGCGGAATCTGTGCGCGAGTATCATCAAGATACCCACGCGTTGTTGCCGTTTAAAGAGAGGTAACCCCCCCTCCCTACCTCTCCCTTAGCAGAGAGAGGAGTGTAGAGATTTTGTACCCTCCCCTTATCTTCAAGGGGAGGGTTAGGGAGGGGTTAAACATCACACGTCTTTATGCGGACCGAATAATTCGTAATGAATACGGTCTGCTCCCACGCCAAGCGTTAACAGCTGCTGCTTAACAAACATCATGAAGCCGACTGGGCCGCATAAGTAAAACTCGCCATTGGTGAGCGGTAAGCTGTCTTTGATCGGATCCAATGCCATATTGCCTTCAATCACGCCGTCTTCTGCGTTGTCCGCTTGCTCGTACCAAGTATGAACAGACAGGTTCAAGGTGCCTTTAAGGCCGTTTACGTGCTCTTTGAAAGAATGCTGACCTTGATTCGCACAAGCGTGTAAGTAATGTACTGGCTGCGTGTAGCCTTGTTTAGCAAGTGTATTCAGCATGGCTTGCATGGGCGTTAAGCCAACGCCACCAGAAATCAACACCACCTGTGTTTGTTTGTCCTTGAAGAAGAAGTCGCCAGCCGGTGGCATGGCTTCAATCTCGTCTCCAACGTTTAGATGATCATGCAGGTAATTGGACATAACGCCTGCCATGTCATCGCTGCCTTCACGTTTTACGCTGATTCGATAAGTCTGATTATTTGGTGCTGTTGATAGAGAGTATTGACGTATCTCATCGTATTCATTGCCTTTTGGATGTAATTTAACGCCCAAGTATTGGCCTGGAAGATAGTCGATCACCGCGCCGCCGTCGGTTGGTTCAAAAACGAAACTGGTCACAAGATCGGACTCCGGTGTTTTGGACGCCACGCGGAAACGACGGAAATCTTCCCAGCCGCCGGCTTGCGCCGCGCGCTCTTTGTAAAGGTCGCTTTCTATTTTGATAAAAATGTCAGCCAGTTGCCCGTAAGCCGCTACCCACGCTTCTTCAACGTCTTTAGTGAAAGCGTCTGGTGCCAGCTCGCGCAAGGTTTCGATCAAGTGATGACCAACGATATCGTATTGATCTGGCTGAATATTAAAGCTGGTGTGTTTATGAGCAATGCGCATTACGGCACCGGTGAGGACGTCTAAATTGTCGATGTGCGTCGCGTAAGCCGCAATGGCATTGAACAACGCGGCTGGCTGACCACCTGTTTTTTGGTGCGTCATGTTGAACACGTTTTTCAGCTCAGGATTGTGCGAAAACATACGTTGGTAGAAATGCTCGGTAATGGCGGTTCCGGCTGAAGCAAGCAGCGGAATAGTGGCTTTCACTGTGTCTATATGTTGTTGCGATAACATGATTGTTTCCTTTTAAATCAATGAAGAAAGGTGTGTTATCTGTACTATTGCGAAGGTCGTGCCAAAAAATAAATATCAATAAAATCATAATGTTATGGTTTTAATCTTCTAATAAGAGTCAATAAGACTCATAAATATAAAAGTCTATATGATATATTCGAGTCAAAGTGACACAGTTCGAAATGCATCCTACGAGTCGATGACTATGAATCAGGTTTCCAACAACGCCCTACTCAGCTTTGCCTTAGACCTTGCCAGCGCGGTGACGCAGCCGAATCGCTTTGAGCAATTGGTCTTCGCCGTGCGGGCCACCATTAATTGTGATGCGGTTGTTCTACTGGTGCATAACCACGGCGTGTTAACGCCTATTGCCCAGCGGGGGTTGTCTGAAGACCTGATGGGAAGACGCTTTACCATTGCAGAACACCCAAGGCTAAACGCCATTTGTGGCGGTCATTATCCGGTTCGCTTTGCCGCCGATTCCCCACTCCCTGATCCTTATGACGGCATGGTGTTGGGACACGATGAACATTTGACGGTGCATTCCTGCATGGGTGTGCCGTTTTATTTGGAAGGAAAACTGATAGGCGCGGTCACGTTGGACAGTATTTCCCCCGGCGTGTTTGATGACATTGATGCACGCGCCTTAGAAATCATTGGCACCATGGCCGCGATGACGCTAAACACCGCCATGTTGATGGAACAATTGGAAAACAAGTCGCAACATGCCCAACATGTTTTGAAAGTCATGAGCGAGAAAAGTGCTGAAATGATTGGTCAAAGCAAGGCGATTCAAGACCTAAAACAGTCGATTCAGCTTGTCGCACCGTCGGATTTTGCGATATTGATTGAAGGCGAAACCGGCGTTGGAAAAGAGCTGGTTGCGCGCGCCTTGCACGAACATTCGTCTCGTTCTGACGCACCAATGGTTTACGTCAATTGCGCCGCGATTCCGCTTCATCTCATTGAAAGCGAGTTGTTTGGTCATGTGAAAGGCGCGTTTACTGGCGCAGATCGAGACCGAGATGGCAAGTTTCTGTTGGCCGATGGCGGCACATTATTATTGGATGAAATTGGGGAATTGCCCTTAGAAGTACAAGGCACTTTGCTTCGCGCTATTCAAAACCAAGAAATTCAAGCGGTTGGCAAAGACCAAGTCCGCAAAGTCGACGTGCGAATCATCGCCGCGACCAATCGCCACTTGGCGACCGAAGTCGCGGAGAATCGATTCCGTGCCGATTTATTTCACCGACTCAGCGTCTTCCCAATCCAAGTGCCGGCATTGCGTGATCGACAAGGTGATATTCCATTATTGGCAGGGTTTTTCGCCGAACGATTTCGTCGAAAACTGGGCTTGCAGCAGCTTACCTTGTCGCCATCGGCCATTCAGATGCTAGAAGCCTATCGTTGGCCTGGGAATGTCCGAGAACTTGAACACGTTATTTCTCGCGCTGCCCTTTTCTCAAAAGCGGACCACCCAACGGGCATCACGGTGATTTCACCAACGCACTTAACAGGGTTACAAATTGACAATGAGATTAAAGAAAAGATACAGAATGCAGACGTATTGCAACCCCGCTTAGACAAACAAGAAACAATCGATTTGCGTTTAGAAACAGAAGCTTACCAACGTGACATTATCCGTAAAGCGCTAGAAACCAATGAAGGAAATTGGACGAAAGCCGCTCAGCAGCTGTCTATGGATCGTGCTAACTTAGCGCGTTTGGCAAAACGTTTAGGGATTGTCGTCGCTAAAGAAATTCGCGCTTAGAACCCCCTCCCAGCCTCCCTCTTAGCAGGGCGAGAAGCTAAGATTTTTAGTTCCTTCCCCTTATCTTCAAGGGGAGATACAAGGGTTAGGGGGGCAAGGCTTAATTATGCCTCGCTGCACTTACCTGACGAATGCGTTCCGCGGGGAACTCAAGTTGAGGCAACAAATAGGCTTTCAATTCTTCTGGGTAGTTCAATTCGTCCAGCGCGGCCGCCATGCAGTTTAGCCACATGGCTTTCTCTTTTTCGGTCACAACTAAATGCGCGTGCGCTTGAGGTAAACTGATGGGGCCATATTTTTTGGAAAACAGCTTTTCACCGCCCATCCAGCCCGATAAAAAAGACACCAGCTTGTCGATGGTTAACTCGATATTGTTTGGGTGCATGTCGAATAATGGTCGAAATTCTGGCGTGCTTTCCATGATTCGGTAGAATGTTTCGACCAGTGTTTGCAAGCCGGAAAGACCACCAACCGCTTGCAAGGTTCCATCGCTTTCGCCATACACTGGCAGATTAGAATTTGTCATCTTATTCGATGTCTTTTTTGGTGCTTTGCGGTTGATTCTGTTCTTTTTTAGCGACTTTTTCTTTGTCCATTTTGATGGAGTTACGGTAACCGCCAATCGCGGCCAAAGCGCCAATAATGAAACTCATGTAAAGCGGAATTTCAAATAACATCGTAATACTGATGAAAACACAGCCGACGGCTAAACCTTCAATAAAAGGTCTGAGTTGCTTGGGCATAAGATTTCTCCGAAAGATAAAAAATAAACGCGAGTTTAGCAAAATTATACGACGATGCGAGCCAGATTGTGGAAAAAAGCACTACTTATCCAATATTAGGAAGCCTTTATGTTTTAAAATTTATCGTTTTTCAATATGTGGACAACCCTTGTAAATGTGTAAACAAACGTCACCCTCGGTCTCCTTGTGGCTAATAAATGCACAGTTAGCTGAAGAAATGCCCTCAGATGTGAATAACTGCTATTATTTTCCACAGATCAAGGTGAGACATGCCGCTTGTTTTGGTTGATTTTTATCCACAGAATACGACATACCCACAAGTGAGACCCGAGTGTCAAAGTTATCCCAGAATTCCATTGTTTGCTCGTTTCGTGCAAACGCTTTATTGAATCGTAAAATTTGGCGCATGGCGTGGCCGCCGATGGTTTCAAACATCACAACACCTCTTTTGGGATTGGTCGACACGGCCGTGGTTGGCCACTTAGGAACGGCGACGCATCTTGGTGCTGTGGCGATTGGCGCGAGTGTTTTTAGCTTCCTATTCTGGGCGTTTGGTTTTTTGCGCATGGGATCGACTGGATTGACCGCTCAAGCGCTTGGTCAAGGCGATGAGCGGCGCGTGCGAGAGCTCTTATTACAGTCGATTTTAATGGGCGTTTTTATCGGTTTGATGTTGATTCTATTTCGAGCGCCCCTGATTGATCTGGCGATCCATTTGATGTCGCCCAGTGCCGATGTAGAACCTTGGGCTCGAATCTATTGCGAAGCTCGAATTTTCAGTGCGCCAGCGGTGTTGGCTGGTTACGCTTTAATGGGTTGGTTTTTTGGCGTGCAATATTCCAAAGGCCCATTATGGATGTTGCTGGTGATCAATATCGCCAATATGGCGTTGGATTATTTTGCCGTGTACGGTTTGGGCATGGCCAGTGACGGCGTGGCGTGGGCGACGGTGGTTGCGCATTACATTGGCGTGACGGTGGCGGGTATTTTGGCGTGGCATAAACTGAAAGGTTTTTCTGGCCATGTGCCAATGCGAGCATTGGCACAATGGCGGGAATATGTGGCCTTGGTGCGAGTGAATCGTTATTTGTTTGTGCGCACGATCCTCTTGCTTTTGGTTATGTTGTTTTTTACCGCTCAGGGCGCGCGCCAAGGCGATTCTATTCTTGCCGCCAACGCGGTGTTACTGACGTTCTTGATGATTATTTCTAACGCTTTGGATGGCTTTGCTTTTTCAGTCGAAGCCTTGTGTGGCGAATATTATGGTCGTAAAGACAAAGCCAATTTTAAAAAGGTGATTCAGCTTTCAACCTATTGGGCCTTGGTAGCGGCCGTTATTTTGATGCTGATATTTTGGCTTTTTGGCAATCAAATCATTGGTTTACTCACAAACGTTCAAAGCGTTCGAGACGATGCGGCACTGTACCTACCTTGGCTCATTTTCTTCCCACTGTTGGGTATTTGGTCGTTTATGTTGGACGGCGTGTTTATTGGCACCACCAGTGTAAAGCAGATGCAAAACACCATGATTCTCTGTGTGATCGGCGTTTTCTTTCCTGTTTGGTTCATTACCCAAGATTTAGGCAATCATGGTTTGTGGCTTAGCCAAGCGACGCTGTTTCTTGCCAGAGGCGCGACGCTTTACTGGTGTTATCTGCAAAATATGAAAAAAGGCGTGTGGTTTAAAAATCAGTCATTTTAACCATGCGGATTTTGGTGCTCGTTTCTGCGCAACGAGCGTTGAATCCGTGTTTCCTCTTGGCGCATTTTTAGCAAATTATCTTCTACGAAAACCAAATGTGTATGCGCCGCTGTGCGAGCGGCCTCGGCATTGCCTTCCATAATGGCTTGGTAAAGGTTTGCGTGTTGTTCCATGACACGTTGACGCGCGGCTTTTTTCTCAAATAAATTCTTCAAATTACTCGAAATGCTTTTTGCCAGCATGGCGTGTAGGCTGCGTAATGTATGCAACAACACCACGTTATGCGCCGCTTCCGCGATGATCATATGGAATTCCACGTCGAGCTTAGCTTCCAGCGCGAAGGCGTGATTTTGATTGGCTTCCACGAGTTGGTTAAAACATTGAGTCAGTTTGGTTTTATCGGCGTCGGTGCTGCGCAAGGCGGCGTAATACGCGGCGAGGCTTTCTAACGCATCGCGAAACTCCAATTGATCGTATAAAAATTCGTCATGGGAACTGAGCAAATCCTGCAGCGGATCGGCAAACGAGCTGCCAAGTTGTTCCGACACATACGTGCCGCCGCCATGACGACTGAATAACACGCCACGCGCGATCAGCTTTTGAATGGCTTCTCTTAATGACGGGCGAGAAACATCAAACCGTACGGCAAGCTCCCGTTCTGGCGGGAGTTTTTGCCCTGCTGTAAAACTGCCTTCCAATATCAGGCTTTCCAGTTCTCGCATGATAATATCGGAAATTTTGGGTTGTTTTACGGGGCTTAATCGATTGGTTTTCATTAAGAATTTCCTAAAAACGGTTTTTGTGTATAACTCTAAAATTGGTAAAACCAATTGATATTGTCGATAAAATTCACGAAATGTCGGCAAAACTACCAGTTGACAAAGTATGGTTAGCTTCTTACTGTGCTCGTATATTCAAAGGTAAATTGGTCTTACCAATTTGTCTAGTATGAAGACAAAAAGACGATAAAAATAAACCGATACACGACTTGTCTACTGTGGAATTTTCTATGAACACTTCTCGTACCGCTGATCACGCACTTACTCATCAATATCGAGATTTATACCGTGCGTTAAAGGAAAAAATAGACACGGCGCGATTGATTCAGGATCCGCTTCGAACCTTAGCGTATGGCACCGACGCGAGTTTTTATCGGTTGGTTCCGCAATTGGTGGTGCGTGTCGATAATGAAAACGAAGTGCGATTGGTGCTGCAAGAAGCCAGAAAACGTAATTTGCCAGTGACCTTTCGTGCGGCGGGCACGAGTTTGTCTGGGCAAGCGGTGACGGATTCGATTTTGCTGCAACTGTCCGATAACTGGAAAGGACATCGGATTCACAATCATGGCCACAGTATTTCACTTCAACCCGGTATTATCGGTGCGCGAGCGAATCAACTGCTGACGCCCTTTCAACGTAAAATCGGGCCAGACCCCGCGTCGATCAACGCTTGTATGATCGGCGGCATTGCTGCGAACAACGCCAGCGGTATGTGCTGTGGCACGGCGCAAAACAGCTATCACACGATTCAAAGTGCTCGACTTATTTTTGCCGACGGCAGTGTATTGGATACCGCTGACCAAGCCAGCTGTTTGGCGTTTGGCAATCATCATGCGGACTTATTGGACACGCTCAGTCGGTTGTCTCAAAGCGTGAAAGCCAATACCGAGCTGGCCAATAAAATAAGACACAAATACCGTTTAAAAAACACCACAGGATACAGTTTAAATAGCCTCGTCGACTTTCAAGATCCATTCGATATCTTGCTGCATTTGATGATCGGCTCTGAAGGCACCTTGGGTTTTATCAGCGAAGTAACCTACGAAACCGTGGTGGATCACCCGATTAAAGCCGCGGCGATGATCTTTTTTGACGATATGGAATTGGCGTGCCGAGCGGTAACCTCGCTGAAAAGCGCGCCCGTGTCAGCGGTGGAGTTGATTGACCGAGCAGGCCTAAAAGCGGTGGAAGGCAAGCCGGGCATGCCAGCGCTGTTGTCTTCTTTAGGCTCACAAGCGGCGGGCTTATTGGTGGATGTTCGGGCCGCCAGCGCGGAAGCATTATCCGCCAATCTAATGGCGGTAACGCAGGCGTTAGACGGTTTAAAAACCATCAACGACATTGATTTCACTCAAGACAAAGCAATTTACGATTCGTATTGGAAAATCCGCAAAGGCTTGTTTCCTGCCGTTGGTGCGGTTCGCCCTGTTGGTACCACGGTGATCATTGAAGACGTGGCGTTTCCGGTTGAACAATTGGCGGAAGGCGTACTGGAGCTTCAAGGCGTGTTTCAAAAACACGGATACAGCGAAGCAATTTTGTTCGGTCACGCGTTAGAAGGCAATTTACACTTCGTCTTTACGCAAGGTTTTGATGACCCGAATGAAGTGACGCGTTACGCGGCCTTGATGGACGAAGTCGCGCAATTGGTTGCGGTGAAGTATCAAGGTTCTCTTAAAGCGGAACATGGCACAGGCCGAAACATGGCGCCGTATGTCGAATTGGAATGGGGCAAAGAAGCCTACGACATTATGTGGGAAATAAAACGCGCGTTTGACCCGCAAGGCTTACTCAACCCCGATGTGATTTTATCGCACAATGCGAACTTGCATGTACAAAACCTCAAACCTTTACCCAAAGCCAATGAAAAGGTAGATACCTGCATTGAATGCGGTTTTTGTGAATCCTCATGTCCTTCAAAATCACTGACTTTAACGCCGCGTCAGCGCATTGTGATTTGGCGTGAAATACAACGATTGATCGCCTCAGGAGAAGAGCCAGAACGCCTCACAGAATTGAAAAAAGACTACGATTATCAAGGCATCGATACCTGCGCTGCCTGCGGCTTGTGCTCCACTCAATGTCCGGTTGGTATTAATACCGGCAATTTAACGCGCGAACTACGCCATGATCGTCATCCAGACAGCAAGGTCGGTTACTGGATCGCGGATCATTTTGAAGGTGTCACCAAAACGGCGAAAGTCGGGCTTGCTGTGGCGAACGGCACGCGTCGCATTATTGGCGACTCAGGCATGATGGCCATCACCTCGGTAATGAACAAAGTGTCCCATGGCGCCGTGCCGAAATGGCACAAGCAAATGCCAAAGCCAGCGGGGGCTTTGGCACGGATTCCTGTCTTGCAGTGCGCGGATATGGCGGCCGACCAAGACGATCAAAAAGAAGTGATTTATTTCCCCAGCTGCGCGACTCGCGTTATGGGCGCAGGGCCAAATGCGGAAGACAAACGCTCTGTTATGGAGGTGATGTTTTCTGTATTGAATAAAGCAGGATACAAAGTAACTATACCCAATGACGTCGAAAGCCAATGTTGCGGCATGGCTTTTGAATCGAAAGGCCAATTTGATGTGGCGCACCAGAAAGCCATTAATCTAAATGGTATTTTGTTGGCCGCGAGCGACAATGGTCGAATCCCTATCGTCTGTGATGTGAGCCCTTGTTTGCTACGAATGAAGGAAAGTCTGGATCCTCGTTTAGCACTGCACGAACAAGTTGGCTTTGTATCGACTCATGTGATGCCAAACCTAACGGTGAAAAAGAAACTGGGAAAAATGGCGCTGCATGTGACTTGCAGCACCACGCGAATGGGACTGGCCGACAGCTTCGTGCAGCTGGCACATCAATTGGCTGATGATGTGGTGATTCCGCCAGACATTACCTGCTGTGGCTTCGCTGGCGACAAAGGTTTCTCAACTCCAGAACTTAACGCCAGCGCCTTAAAAACCTTAGCTAAAGCCGTAGAAGGCTGCGAAGCGGGTTACTCCAACAGCCGCACCTGCGAGATTGGCTTATCGGAACACAGCGGCATCGAGTATCAATCCATCGTCTATCTGGTGGATCAATTGTCTGAAGCTTCACCCGCCTAGTTAGCCGCTCAGCCGTGCTTATCAAAAGGACGTTCATCGGTGAACCCGCAACAAAGACCAACGCCTCGTTACGGCGCTAAAGCGAGAACATCCACTCGGCGTTGGTCTTTGTTGCTACTAGCTATTTTTCGATTACACCGACTTGTATGTCTAAATTTTCAATGATTTGTAGAAGCTCTTGCTCGTCAGCAATGATCTTGTTATTAAATTCACGAGATATATCACCGCATCTAACAAATAGACTGGTTGGCTTGATATATAAAATGCTTAATTGTTTATTTATAAATTCACAGCTATTGTTCCTATCCCCAAACTGAGAGTTCTTAAGTGTTTGTTCCTTTTGTTGTAAGACTAGAGCTCCTAAACAATTACTAATTAAATTTTCAGCAGATATAGTGCTTTGTATTGAATCGTTTTGCCGTGAATATATGTTAAGAACATTAAATGGGTTAAAAATAACAGATGGCTGGCTCGTATTTACAGAACGCTTTAACGCAAGCCGTGCTTTGTCTATGGGAAGTTCAGGCATTTGCCTTCCACCATATAATGCATTTCCGAAAACAAGCCCAATTAAGGTAAGGATTGGGTAGGCATTTTCTCGTAATTCTTTTGAATCAATTATGACTTCTAGTTGCACGCAGATTTGCTTCACTCTTCGTAGTGATAGGTGGTGCTTGTTCTGTTCACAGATCAGAGCCACAGCGGCTCTTAACTCTTCTGCTGAACTAATCGCAGGTAATGTTGGAAGTGCCTTAAAATCTTCTATTTCAAATATTTTTTCAGCGGTTAGAAATTCAAAATAATCCAATTCTGGAAGCGTAAAGCGTTGCTCAAAGAAGCGGCTTAGGTATTCATGAGAATCAAAACTATGGCCGTAAACGGCTTTGATGGAATGCTGCAATTGGTTGGTGTCGGTGGATAAGACAAAGATGAAGTTTGGTATGTCGAATAGGTGTTTTACTGTTTCTAGCATTTCGATGGCGTAGGTTGGGCGGCATCGATCCAGTTCATCAATGAAGATGAATACTTGTTTGTTAGGATTGTTCTCAAGGGCGAAGTCGACAAGTTCGCGTGCTTGCTTTCTGAAGTCTTGGGTGAATTGCTTATGTCGTTTGTGTTGATTGGCAACTTCCAACCCTAAATCGCCCATATTCAAGTCGTCTTTTAAGGCTTTATGATTGGTCACGGAACCTGTAGCGGCTGCAATTAGGTCGAGTATTTCGTTTGTTGCTGCTTCTCCGAGAAGGTGTTTGCCTACAACCTTTGACCCAATTGGAAGAATGCTTTTGCCCATATTAAATATGGCGCTGGCGACGTTTCTTTCTGCATTTCGAAATTTAGGGTTATGGTCTTTGATGTTTAACTTTATCTGCTCAAGCAGTTCAGCGATGATGATGGCGAGTGGATCATTTAAATAATCCGATTCCCAAGCATCTATCTTGATGGCTATGTGGCCTTTGTCTTCGACCAGTTTTTTCCATTCGGTAACAAAGTAAGTTTTCCCTGTTCCCCATGCCCCGTTTAGGTTTACGACGTATGCATTGTCGTTTGTGTCGCGGCTTTTTAGGTATTGAGTAAAACGCTCCGCGAGCTCTTTTCGTTTATTCCCTGTCGCGCATTTGGCAAAGGCTTCTGTATCTGTATCGCTCATAGGGCATTCCTTTGTTTAATAAATCTAATAATAGTCTATATCACAAAATAAACGCCTAGCTGTCACCAGATCAACATCTCGCGGATGTTTGCGCTTTAGCGCCGGAGCGAGAGTTGATCTTGTGGCTGAGTTAACTGTGAGAGACTGAGCACACTGCGAGTGGCTGTATTAAAGGCGAGTGAAAAACCTCAAAGCATAAACGTTGAATACATACCAAAGCCGCAGACGATGAGTAACGCCCAGCCGATGAATTGGAAGAAGACGGGTGTTTCGGCTTTTTGGATGCGGTTGTGGAGCTTTTGCCCAAAGACGTGACCTAGTAAAGCGCAAGGCAGTAACCAAAGTTGGTGGATAAGTTGTAGGTCGATGCCGGCGATGAGGAAGGAGATCATTTTGATCATCACTAGGATAAACCAGAGTACAAATAAGGTATCGCGCAGTTGATGGCGTGGCACTTTGGTGGCGAAGACGGAGACGATAAGCGGTGCGCCGATTAATGAGGTGCCGCTGACGTAGCCGCCGAGCATGAGGAAAATTGTGTCGAGGAATTTGTTGTTGGTGTAAAACGGTTTGTTAAGAATGTAAGACACGGCAAAGATCGCGACGATGACAAAAATCACTCCAGTGACGATGTTGCCGGGTAAGGTTAATAAGCCAAATACGCCGATCAATTTCGGCACTATCATGATGCCGAGGGCTTTTTTCAAGTAACCCCATGCAATGTTGCCCTGCTCTTCTTTCGGTGCTTCGCCTCGTTCTGCGGCGAGAATGGCTTGCTGTTTGGTCTTTTTCGCACCTTGCCATGCAATCCAGCTCGAAAACACGAGTAAATGCACGGAAATGATTGGCAGGAATAATAATGGGTCGTTTTTCACTAATAACAGGAACGGTAAGGCGAGCACGGCGCCGCCAAATCCTAGACCACTGCGGACAAAACCGCTCCAAATAAAAATGGCGCCGATGAGGGCGTATTGCCACCAGAGTAAGTGTTCCATGATCGTCCTTTGAAAGTCTTAATGTACGTCTATTGATGTTTTGGTTAGTGTAACCAAAACATCGATTTTAAGCTGAGCTGTCACTAAATTCGATTTTTTTAATACTAATGGATGGCGATGAAAAATACCGCTGTATTTTCGCAGAGAATGTTTGCTAATCTCATATTAAAGAAAACTGATATATAGGAGGGTTACGTGAAACACAGATTCATTTTTGCTCTGCTCATGTCGTTTACGTTAACGCTTATTATGTCGGCGTGGATTACGTATTTGAACATTGGCTTGGCGCCAGATTTTGTGTCCTTTTGGATGCATGCGTGGTTTCTTGCTTGGCCTGTGGCGGGTCTTGTTGCGTTTATTGCTGGGCCGTTTTTGCATAAGCTAGCGCAAAAAATTGTTGATCGAATGTAAGTTCGCTAGACAATGTTGAAATGAAAAAAAACCGCTCATCGTGTGAGCGGTTTTTTATTGGGTTTAATTCGAGTGAGAGCTAAAAACGCTTATTTGTTAGGTTTTTCGTCCCACACGGTTAGGTCGATGTCATCTCGCACTTCTGGGTAGTCGTCTGAGTTGAACACTGGTGTATGTGTCTTAAGCTGAGCAAAGTAATCTTTGGTTAACTTCACTACGGTACCCGACAGCATCATGATCGCAATCAGGTTAATGGTTGCCATTAAGCCCATCGCGGCGTCTGCTGCATTGAACACCATGGCGACACTTTCGTACGCGCCCCACGGGATCATCGCCAACGCCAAGATACGAAGAATGAAAATCCCCGGTTTGTTCGCCCATTTTAGGTAGGTTAGCGCGTTTTCTGCGTAGCTGTAGTTACCAATAATGGAGGTGAATGCGAAGAAGAAGATCGCGATCGCAACGAAGTATTGTCCTGCGCTGCCGATGTGAGTCGTTAACGCGGTTTGTGTTAAGGCAATGCCGGTTTGGCCGTTTCCTAATGCACCAGAAAGCAGAATCATCAAGGCGGTTGCGGTACAAATTAGGATGGTGTCAATAAACACGCCCAATGATTGAACCATGCCCTGTGACGCTGGGTGATGAGGGTTCGGGGTCGCAACCGCGGCGATGTTTGGCGCCGATCCCATGCCCGCTTCGTTCGAGAACAAACCACGTTTAATACCGTTTAGCATCGCGCCTAATACACCGCCAGCGGCTTGTTCGATACCAAATGCGCTTTTAAAGATTAACGCGAACGCCGCAGGCACTTCGTCGATATTCATGAAAATCACGTATAACGCGACCACAAGATACAATACCGCCATAAATGGCACGACGATTTCGGCAAAGCGTGCAATTTTCTTGATGCCGCCGAAAATAACAATCGCCGCTAATACCATGATGACCAAGCCTGTTACGTTGGTATCCACACCAAACGCGCCTTCCATTGCGCCGGCAATCGAATTGGCTTGTACCGCATTGAACACCAAGCCAAACGCTAAAATAAGCGCCAGCGAGAAGACCGCGCCAGCCCAAGGGGCTTTTAGACCTTTGCTGATGTAAAACGCTGGACCACCACGCAACTGACCGTTTTGGTCACGTACTTTATAAAGCTGTGCCAGTGTGCTTTCTGCGTAAGCCGTCGCCATGCCAATGACGGCCACCACCCACATCCAAAAAATGGCACCAGGACCACCCAAAAACAACGCGACGGCAACACCGGTCATGTTGCCGGTGCCGACGCGAGAAGCAAGGCTAGTACAAAGCGCTTGGAAAGGAGAGATACCACCACGGTCGGATTGTGGTGCTTTTAGAACCGTACGGATGAATTCTGGGAAGCGACGGATTTGTATAAAACCCAGACGCAGTGTGAAATATACCCCAACCGCCAATAGGCCGTAGATGAGGATATAACCCCAGAAAATCGTATTCAAAAAATCAATGATGGCTGCCATTTAGGGCACTCCCGTTATGCGATAAAGTTATCGTTTTATGGTGCGAGGGGTAAATGCAAGCGCTGCATTTTGTATGAAAAAGTCGTCTCAAGAATGCGCTGGTGCGCAAAAAAGGTGCAAGAGTAGCGATTTCAATAAAAAGCGCAAGAAGAAATGCACGCAAAAGGTGCATAAATTATGCAATTTAGATGCATGAAAAGTGGGTTTGTTGGCTTTTTCGGTGGATTTTCTTCATTTTGCTAGAAATGAGTGCGATAAGCGCCGAGTTCGATGGAGGCAACAGAAGAATCGAACTCGGCGTTAACAGATTAGTCTTTTATTAAGAAATACAATGGCTTGATGATAGGTCAAGACGCATTTGGGTTAATGGGCAACGCATACGCTTCGGTTTGAATCGGATCTTGCTCTGCGTCGGCCCATTTTTTTTCTAACGGTATAACACCGGCCCACACTGGCCAATCGATGTCTTCTGGGTCATCTATTGGCGGCTCGGCTCGCATCTTTATCGACGCTTCTTCAATTTTGATCCGCACCAAACCTGTGGCTTTTATCTCGATATCACTGACAGGACGTAAGGTTTCCCAGCGACCAGGGCTGACCTTGTCTAAGAAAACTTTAAATTGACGCACTTTCTCTTCTTTCTCGTCGATCAATTCAGGAACGCCAAATAACGTTACTGAGCGATAATTGACTGAGTGATGCATTGCAGAACGCGCCATGACCAACCCATCGAGCTGTGAAATATTAATGCAAACCTTCTCTGGTTCGTCGATTGGCCCTTTGACGTTCCGCGCTTTGGAATGCGCATGCCAGTAGAAATAATCCCCTTCACGCCAATGACAGGTTGGCGTAACGAACACTTGGCCGTTTTTGGTTTGACCAACATGACACATCAAGGCGGAATCTATGATATTGAACGCGGTTTCTTTGTCGTATTGGGCGCGATTGGGCCCACGCTTTACTTTGCTTAACGGTGTTTCGAGGGAATCGCTCATGCTCTAAATCCTTGTCATTGTTGGTTGGGGTCTATATAACGAAAGATTAGAGAAATCTGGCTTCTTTAAAAATAGCCAGAATCAAGATTAAAAAGCAGGCCAGTTATGAAGTATGCCATCGGCAGTGTGCGTTTTTCGTTAGATGAAAGTGGTGCGCCCTATTACCAACAGCTTATGGCGCAAATTCAGCAAGGTATTGTGTCCGGTGAATTATCGGTTGGCGATAAACTGCCCTCTTCTCGTTTATTGGCCGAGTCGCTGGGTGTGTCTCGGAGCACGACGTCGCGAGCGTATGAACAGCTGATTGCGGAAGGTATTTTGACAAGCGAGGAAAAACGCGGCGTGTTTGTTGCGGCCTTGCCTATGCTTAGCCGCCGTTCTACCCGTTTTGTATCTTCTTCATCGGCTTCGCCCATTTCATCGAAAAATAAAACACCCGCGTTTTTGAAGTTCGACTCTGGTGTGGATGTGAGTGCGTTTCCCACTAAAGAATGGGCGACGAGCATGCGCCGAAGTTGGCTGAAGCCAGATTTAACCGTTTTGCAAGGTGGTTATGTCACTGGCTATCCGGCGTTAAAAGAAGCCATTGTGGATTATTTGTATCGTGTGCGAGGGCTGGAATGTACGACAGAGCAAATTATTGTGACGGCAGGCAGTCGAGATTCATTGCTCTTGTTGCAGCATGCGTTGGCGTCAATGCATCACGCGGATCCACATTCGATAAAATGGTGGTTAGAAGAGCCAACGTATCCCCCTATCCGTGAGGCAATTCGTTCTCATGAACAAACCGGTACGCTGCAGATTGACGATGAAGGCGCGTGTTTGCCCGACAGTGATCATGTTGCAAATGTGGCGGTAATGACACCAAATCGACAATACCCACTTGGTGTGAGTATCAGTGCGGCTCGACGTCATCAATGGCTGCAAGCGATGCAGAAGAAAAATGCTCGCTGGTGGCTGGTTGAAGACGATTACGATAACGAGTTTGTGTATCAAGGCCGGAGCAATGTGCCGTTTATGCAAACCGCCAGTGTGCATGATCATGCCAAAGACCGTGTGTTTTTTATCGGCAGTTTTTCTAAGGTGCTGTTTCGTGGTTTAAGGTTGGGGTTCATTGTCGCGCCCATCGCGCATGTGACGATCTTGCAGCAAAGCCAACGTACGTTAGGGTCTTCGGCGTCTTTACCAATACAGCCAGCGGTGGCGGATTTTATGCTGCAAGGGCATTTTGATCGTCATATGAATCGCATGCGTCGGCATTATCGGCTCAAGCGTGATGCGCTGTTGATTCTGTTGGAAATGCATTTATCCGATTGGTTCGATTGGAAAAAACCGCGAGGCGGCATGCATGTATTGATTGAGATAAAGCCAGAATTTATAGTTAAGATTCACGCTGAAAATGGTTTGGATCAGAAGATGGCGCAAGAGGTTTTACAGGACGGTATTTTACTGTCTCCTCTGTCTGTACATTATGCGTATGAACAACGGAAATCGGGGCGTTTTGGCTTCTTACTGGGCTTCAGTGGACCGAATGAAAAGCAGATGAAAGAGATCATTCTAGCGTTAAAAAATTGGTTCATAACGACTTTTGAACCTTTATAAGACTTACAAATTGTAAGGAATTTGTCTTGAAAGAGTGCTAATCTCACTCATTACGTTGAAATGGTCGGAATTTTTCGTACTTAGATTGTAATTTTTTATGAAAAGACCGTGTAGCAATCAAGAACAAAGACTAAACTAGACTTTGTGCGATTGTCTAAATTTTGATATATTCCGCACACTTAAATTCGTGTGAAGCGAGTAAAAACGGCATTTTCCTTTTAGTTTTTATGGATCGGATGAATAAATTGAACAGATTTCAAGACATTCTGCATTTATACATGCATTCGTTATCCAGCGTTTTGGCGGCCTTTTTGCGCTCCGCTCTTGCCGTGTCTTGCTTGGTTTTTAGCTTCTTTGTGTTTATGTTCTTACTCTCTTCCTCTGTTGATAATCACTCTGTTATCAAGATCGACCCTATTCTTAATTCGGGGCTTCTTTTAAGTCTCGTTTTTATCTCCCTATTGTTGGTTAGTTATTTGTCCGTTATGACAAATAACAACCCTGCTCGCCAGAAATTGGCCGTCTTTTTATTTCGTGCTGATGCTCCTAATGAGCATTCCCGTTGTGCTGAGGCACAAAGCGCGAACAGATGTAGAGCTCCCTTTTTCAGATTTAGGTGATCCAAATAAGTCATTGCTGCGTTAATACTCTTAACTAGGTAATGGTCTTTGTACTGTTTTCAGTGTGGTGATCTTTACTGAAATACCCGGCATGTGCCGGATTTTCGTTCTGTTGCTTGATGTTCAAGTGGCAGTTTTGTGAACCTCGGGGTTAGAGGATGATTCTCTTGTTAACTCGTATCCTTAGTAAAGTCGCTTTGGCGCTAATGGTGGGCTTGCTCGCCGGTTGTCAGGGTGGTGTGCTCGATCCTAAAGGGCAAGTTGGTATTGAAGAGAAGCAACTAATTATTGTTGCTACTTTGTTGATGCTTCTTGTCGTGATTCCTGTGATTTTCATGACACTTTATTTCGCTTGGAAATATCGTGAAGGTCGTGATGAGATCTACGAACCAAAATGGTCGCACTCCACTAAAATTGAAACTATCGTCTGGGCTATTCCAGTCATCATCGTCATCATTCTTGGCGTGATTACTTGGAAATCAACACACGCTCTAGATCCTTACAAGCCTTTGAAGTCTGAGAAAGACCACATCAATGTTCAGGTCGTTTCTATGAACTGGAAGTGGTTGTTTATCTATCCAGATCTAGGTATTGCTTCTGTGAACGAGCTGAGATTTCCAGCAAACGTTCCTGTTGCTTTCAAGATTTCTTCAGAAGGCACGATGAACTCGTTCTTCATTCCTCAATTGGGTAGCCAAATTTACTCAATGGCTGGCATGGTGACGAAGCTTCACTTGATTGCAAACGAACCTGGTACGTTCAAAGGTATCTCTGCAAACTACAGTGGTGCTGGTTTCACTGGTATGAAGTTCAATGCTATTGCTACACCAACTGAAGCGGATTTTGACGCTTGGGTTGAAGGTGTAAAAGCTGGGTCAATTCCTGGTGCAATTAATAATGGCATATTGAACCAGACTTCCTATGAATCGCTAGCTGAATATGATCCAGATCCTCATCATACTCATGAGCCGACGCCAGTTCAGTACTACAACTCAATTGAGTCAGGCGTTTTCATGGACAATGTAATGAAGTTCATGAAAGATCACGGCAAAGTTGAGCTTTTAAAAGGCACGACGTTCGATTCTCAAATGATTCACGACAATATGAGTCATGGTGATATGGAACATGGCGAAGAAATGAATCATGACGAAATGAATCATGAGTCGTCTGAACACTCATCGGATGATATGCATACGGAGGCTGAAAAATAATGTCTGCACTCTTAGGCAAACTATCGTGGGACGCTCTTCCGTACGACCCGATTGTTATCGGCACATTGTGTGTCGTTGCGATCGCTGGTTGTGTACTTGCTTTCCTACTTATTAAGCACAAATTGCTTGGTGTACTCTGGAATGACTGGTTAACGTCTGTTGACCATAAAAAACTGGGTATCATGTATATCGTTCTAGCATTGGTAATGCTTATTCGTGGTTTCGCGGATGCCATTATGATGCGTTTGCAGCTCGCGCTTGCAACGAGCGGTGACCCTGGCTATTTACCTCCAAGCCACTATGACCAAATTTTTACGGCTCACGGTGTCATTATGATCATCTTTATGGCAATGCCATTTATGATAGGTCTGATGAACATTGTTGTGCCGCTACAGATTGGTGCTCGTGACGTGGCTTTTCCGTTCCTAAACAACTTAAGTTTTTGGCTAGCTGTTTCTGGTGCGGTATTGGTGAATATTTCCTTAGGCCTTGGCGAATTTGCTAAAACTGGTTGGGTGGCTTATCCACCTTTATCAGGGTTGGAATACAGTCCAGGTGTAGGGGTCGACTATTATATTTGGGCATTGCAGATATCAGGTATTGGTACGACATTAACCGCAGTTAACTTCTTGGCGACTGTGTTTAAAATGCGTACACCTGGTATGAAATTGATGGATATGCCGATCTTTACTTGGACCTGTACTTGGGCCAATATTTTGATCGCTGCATCCTTCCCAATTTTGACTGCTGTACTGGCAATGTTGACGCTTGACCGTTACCTAGATTTCCACTTCTTTACGAATGATGGCGGCGGTAACTCAATGATGTATATCAACTTGTTCTGGGCATGGGGTCACCCTGAGGTGTACATCCTTGTTCTTCCAGCATTTGGTATATTCTCTGAAATTGTGTCTACCTTTACTGGTAAGCGTTTGTTCGGCTACAAATCTATGGTTTGGGCGACAGCTTCGATTTCCATTCTTGGTTTCATCGTATGGCTTCACCATTTCTTTACCATGGGTTCAAGTGCGAACGTAAATGCCTTCTTTGGTGTGATGACAATGATCATCGCTGTACCGACTGGTGTGAAACTATTTAACTGGTTGTTCACTATGTACCGTGGTCGCCTTCGTGTGACTGTTCCGGTTCTTTGGACACTTGGTTTCATGGTGACTTTCACCGTAGGTGGTATGACAGGTGTACTTCTTGCTGTACCTGGTGCTAACTATGTATTGCATAACAGCTTGTTCTTGATTGCCCATTTCCATAACACCATCATTGGTGGTGCGGTATTTGGTTATCTAGCTGGTTTTGCTTTCTGGTTCCCTAAAGCGATGGGCTTCCATCTTAACGTTAAGCTTGGTAAAGCGGCTTTCTGGTGTTGGTTAGTTGGTTTCTTCCTAGCCTTCATGCCTCTTTATGTATTGGGCTTCTTGGGTATGACTCGCCGTCTAAACCATACAGATAATCCTGATTGGAACATCTGGTTGTACATCGCTCTTGTTGGTGCACTGGTTATCTTGGCGGGGATTATCTGTCAGTTCCTACAGCTATACGTAAGCTTCCGTGACCGTGCACAAAACTTGGACACTACTGGTGATCCATGGAATGGTCATACGCTTGAGTGGTCTACGGCTTCTCCGCCGCAGTACTACAACTTTGCAGAGCTACCAGTTGTATCTGATATCGATGCTTTCACGGATATGAAAGAAAAAGGTACGGCTTACGTTCGTAAAGAAAGCTATGCGCCTATCCATATGCCTAAGAATACTAAGGCGGGTATCATCATTGGTGCACTTATTACGGCATTCGGTTTTGCAATGATCTGGCATATTTGGTGGCTGGCAATCGTTGGTCTAGTAGGCTCTATCGTGACATTTATTGCCCGTGCCTACACCTCTGATGTTGATTACTATGTACAGCCTGATGAAATCGCTCAGATCGAAAATGAGCATCTAGATAACGTGGCTAAGGGGTAATCATGAGCACTACACATATGAATACGCACGACGCTCACGAAGCTGGTGCACATCACGACGAACACCATGATACAGGTGGAAACACTGTATTTGGGTTCTGGCTGTACCTAATGACAGACTGCTTGTTGTTTGCATCTGTCTTCGCTACCTACGCTGTGCTCTTTATGAACACAGCAGGTGGTGTCTCCGGTAAAGATATTTTTGATCTTGAGTTAATCCTTGCGGGCACGGCTGCGCTACTTGTTTCAAGTATCACATTCGGTTTTGCAATGATTTGTGCTCATAACAAAAACCGTTCTGGTACGTTAATGTGGTTGCTGGCGACCTTTATTTTTGGTGGCGTGTTTATAGCCCTAGAAATATATGAGTTTCAGCATCTGATCCATAACGGCAATGGCCCTCAAGCTAGCGCTTTCTTGTCAGCGTTTTTTAGTCTTGTTGGCTTGCATGGATTGCACGTTACAGCAGGTTTGATTTGGATGGTTATTTTAGCTGTTGAAATCATGATGACAGGGTTGACTGGTCGATCATTGACTCGTCTGGCTTGTCTAAGCTTGTTCTGGCACTTTTTGGATATAATCTGGATCTGTGTTTTCACCGTTGTTTATCTGATGGGGGCGATCTAATGAGCGATCATTCTTCTGAAGCGCATTCACACGGTAGCGTGAAGTCTTACTTGGTTGGTTTTATCTGGTCTGTTATTTTGACTGGTATTCCATTCTGGATGGTAATGACGGAAGCGTTCGATAAGGGTCCAACTTACATAACAATCGTATTGTTAGCCATTGTTCAGATTTTTGTTCATTTGAAGTATTTCCTTCATTTGGACTTCTCTGAACAAGGTAAGTTGGATACTTATTCATTCATATTCTCTGCCGTAATTATTGTGATGGTTGTCGCGTTATCCGTTTGGATTATCTACGCTTCCAACGCAATGATGATGTAAGCAGAGTTATTTGATGATTATGCGGACTTCTTTCATTACAAGTAATGTGTGTCCGACGGGAGCCTGTAAAGATGTTTAAGCGTTATCTTCAGGTGACAAAGCCTGGCATCATTATGGGTAACCTCATCTCTGTTGCGGGGGGCTTCTTTTTAGCCTCCCGTGGCGAGATTGACTGGATCCTTATGCTAGCGACAGTGATCGGCTTGTCGTTGGTGGTTGCTTCTGGCTGTGCCATTAATAACTATATTGATAGAGATATTGATGCGAAAATGCAGCGTACACGTAACCGTGTGACGGTAAATGGTGAAATGTCAGGTAAAGCGGCATTCTTCCATGGCGTTGTATTAGGTGTAATTGGTTTGGCTTTACTGTCGTACTTTACAAACTGGGTCGCGGTTGCTTTCGCGGTGTTTGGTTATGTAGTGTACGTCGGCTTGTATACATTGCACTTCAAGCGTAAGTCCGTTTACGGCACGTTTGTCGGTAGTTTATCAGGTGCTGTTCCTCCTGTTGTGGGGTATTGTGCGGCGGCGGGCCAGTTTGATGCTGGTGCTGCTATTTTGTTAACTATGTTTTGTATTTGGCAAATGCCACATTCGTACGCGATTGCCATCTTTCGCTACAAAGATTACGAAGCGGCAGGGATTCCTGTTTTGCCAGTGTCACAAGGTATCGCAAAAGCAAAACGCCATATTATTCTTCACATCGCCGCTTTTGCAGTGGTGGCAGCGCTTTTACCGCTGACCGGATATGTGGGAATTGGTTTTATGGTGGTTGCATTAGCTACCAGCCTTTGGTGGTTAGCAATGGCATTGCGCGGTTACCGTCCGGGTATTGATCTGAATGGATGGGCACGACAAGTGTTCTTCTTTTCTATTATCACTGTTACGGCATTAAGTGTGACCATGGCATTGGATTTTAATGATGTCTCACCCAATTTAGTGGTGTTTAGCGCTCATTAATTCATGCTTTACAAAACGGGCTTTTAGCCCGTTTTTTATTTCCTTCCTCTGTAACTTTCTATTTTCCTCATTATTGGTTATTTTGAAGCCTACTCAATGAGACTGATATTTAAAAATATTTCCTGCATTGTGAGGAATACGTTTTGGGTCTGCTTCTACAATCAAAAAGGACGATGTGAATGAAAGCGCTTTTCACCTACATAGCACCCACGTTGGCACTGTTATTATTAGGCAGCAACTCGGTTTATGCTGTTAATTGCCAAACGTTAGTCACAAAAGCGCCTCAGAACGTAGAAATTAAAACCACCATGATGGGCAGAGACAAGGATGTAAGAAGTCCATATTGTTTGGTGTCGGGCGTTATGTCACAGCGAATGGGGGTGGGGAGCAAGTTCTATTCGATCCAGTTTGAACTGCGTCTGCCCAACTTTTGGCAAGGCCGTTTTGCTTATCAGTTTAATGGCGGCAACGATGGCGAAGTCAAGCCGGCATTGGGCGCGGTAACTGGGTTAACGAGCTCTCAATATGCCATTAACCAAGGTTTTGCCGTGGTGTCTAGCAATGGCGGCCATGATGCGTTAGCCAATCCAGAAGCAGGGCTTGCGAGTCCTGTAATGTTTGGCCATGATCCAGAAGCTCGCCGCGATTATGGCTACAGTGCTGTGGAGAAGTTAAACCCGGTCGCTCGTACTTTGGTTGAAAGCTACTACGAATCCCCAATCAAATATTCCTACGGTCTTGGTCAGTCGAATGGTGGCCGCATGGCCATGGTTGCCGCGACTCGTTTCCCTACCATGTTTGACGGTTTGCTGGTTGGTTACCCAGGCTTCAATTTACCGAAAGCCGCGTTGCAACATGCGTGGGACGCTCAAGCCTTGCATCGTGTCAGTGACAATATCAGTCAATCATTAACTCAGCGTGATTTGGATGTTTTTGCAAAAAACATATTGGATCAGTGTGACGCCTTAGACGGCATTAATGACGACATGATCTTTGCGACAGAGGCGTGTCAGCGTGTCTTCAAGCCGAAAGCCTTGGTTTGCAGAAGCAATTTTGATCGCGATTGTTTGCCACTTAACAAGGTGGCCGCTTTGATTCGAATGCACAAAGGCCCGCATAACTCTAAAAATCAATCGCTCTACACCAGCTGGGAATACGACGCTGGCATTCGTTCCAATAATTGGCGCATGTGGAAAATAGAAAGCCCAATTTCTGCTTGGAACAATAAGCCTATTAGCATGGTCATGGGCGCCGCGTCACTCGCACACATTTTCACCACGCCTTATACCAACGTTGCCGGTGACACCTATTCGCTTGAGAAGTACTTATTGGCGTTTGATTTCGATAAAGACGCGCCTAAAATCTATGCGACGAACAAGCAATTTAAAGAGTCCGCCATGTCGATCATGACACCACCAGATGCGGCAAAGCCAATGCTGACAGAATTCAAACAGCAGGGTGGGAAAATGATGATTTTCCACGGCAACAGCGACCCGGCTTTTTCTGTTAAAGACACCATGCGTTGGTACGACTTCTTAGACTTTATGTTGGAAGGAAAAGCATCGGAGTTTGTTCGCTTCTATCGAGTGCCAGGCATGCCGCATGGTCAGGGCGGTCCATCAGCGGATGAGTTTGATATGCTCCAGCCTTTGATTACTTGGGTAGAAAAAGACAAAGCACCGCATGCGGTGATTGCGAAAACACGCAAAGATAACCCAGAGATTACGGCGAGAATGGCGGGATTGGCTCGTCCATTGTGCCCTTATCCCGCTTTCGCTAAATACCATACTGGCGATCTTCTGAAAGCGACGTCGTTCCGTTGTGTGATCATTAAGTAACGGCGTGCCAGCGTTGGCTCAGGGTGAATGGCTAGCGGCCACCACCCACGTCAATAAAACCACCCGTGCTATAACTGGATTTGTCGCTGAGTAGCCACAGGATGGCTTCAGCGACTTCTTCTGGTTTGCCGCCACGTTGTAATGGCAGCGTTGGTCCGATGCGGTCTACGCGTTCTGCTTCGCCGCCATCAGCGTGCATATCGGTATAAATCAATCCTGGTCGAACCACATTCACGCGAATGCCATCCCCCGCCACTTCTAGCGCAAACCCTTTCGAAAAAGAATCGACCGCGCCTTTGCTCGCCGCGTAATCCACATACTCATTCGGAGAACCATAAACAGAGGCAAGCGACGACACGTTGACGATTGCACCTCCTTGACCGCCTCGGCTGATGGCCATGTCTTGAAAGGCTTCTTGGCAACATTGCATGGTGCCAAAAACATTGGTTTGAAAAATGCGTTGCCAGCGCGCTGGCGTGGTGTCGGTAAAGCGCATTTGATGCTCTAGCACGCCTGCATTATTGACCAATGCCTGAATTTTCCCCCATTTCTTTCGAATAAAAGAAAACATCTGGGCGACTTGCTCGACATCGCTTATGTCAGCTTGTACGCAATCGGCCAAGTCACCAGACGCCACAATGTCTGCAACGACTTTATTTGCTGACGTGGCGTCAGTTTTGTAATTAATCACCACGTGATAGCCCTGTTCTGCGGCCCGTTTTGCAGTGGCGGCACCAATGCCGCGTCCGCCACCCGTGATTAATAAAATAGGTTTGCTCATTCTGTCTTCCCTTAATGTACAAATACACAGTGTTACAGAATACGGTGCATAAGATTCGAAAACCAGATGAGAAGAATAGGGCGCTCAATTAAGGAAAACTCAGTGCGCATTATAGGTCGAATAAGGAAGCATCTGACACATTGGAGTCAGTGCATTGTATATAGTAAGTAAGGTATATAATAATCATACGGTATTAATTTTGGTGATTGGAATGCAAATAAATAATCTAGGTTTTCTACTAACGGACATTAAGCGGCTAATGCGTCGGGAATATTTAAAAAGCCATTTGACGATGACACCGATGCAAGCAAGAGCGCTGGTTTTTGTCTCTCGCTGTGAAGGTATTCGTCAGGTGGACTTGGCAGAAATGCTCGAAATTCAGCCCATCACGCTAGCCCGTCTTATCGATCAACTCGCGTCGGATAATTTAGTTGAACGTCGACCTGACCCAAAGGATCGTCGAGCTTATGGTTTGTTTTTAACGCCAGAAGCGGCCCCTAGCTTGAAAGAAATCGACACAGAGATAGAGCGCGTTCGCAAGAAGGCGCTGCACGGCTTAACGGATGAGCAAATTAAGGCGGCTATGGAAGCGTTAACCGCCATGCATACCAACTTATCAAATGATTCGACACTGTAGAATTTATCTGGAGAAACACCTGTTATGAGTGAGCAAGACACTAATCCAACATTGCCAAAGCATGTTGAAAAGCGCAAAACGCGCCGTGTTTTATTGGTGGCATTACCCGTTGTGGTGGTCTTGGCTTCTGTCTTTATTTATATGAAAGGCGGCCGTTATGTGGAAACCGACAACGCGTATGTTCAGTCAGATATTACGTCGATTAACGCGGAAGTATCTGGTGCGATCAAATCTATTTCAGTCAAAGAGAATGAAAAAGTAAACGAAGGCCAGTTGCTGTTTAGCATAGACGCCGCATCGTTCAAAATTGCAGAGGCCAAAGCCAAAGCGCAATTGCAACAAGTTCGCTTGGACATATTGGAGCAGAAAGCGGCTTACGAAGAGAAAAAAGCCGAAATCAAGCAAGCCGAAAACGAGTACGCGTTTAATCAACGAGAAGAGAAACGCCAAGCCAACTTATTGAAGCAAAAATTCATTTCGGACACGCAGTTCGACCAAGCACGACAAGCTGCACAAGTCAGTGAGCTGAGCGTTGCGACATTGAAGAAAGACTTGTTTCGTTTAAAAGAAGCGCTTGGTGGTGATCCGAGCTCACCGCTTGAAGATCATCCAAGTTACCAATCGGCTCAAACAGCATTAGATCAAGCACGTATTAATCTTGGTCATGTGGACGTCAGAGCACCGGCTTCTGGTGTGGTAGCGAAAGTGCCAAATAATGGCGAATATGTTACCGCAGGAACGACGACGATGGTGTTGGTGTCGGATGATCAGCCTTGGATTGAAGCGAATTTTACCGAAAAAGATTTGGCGAATGTGAAACCTGGGCAAGCGGTAGAGATTGAAGTGGACGCGTATCCTGACGTGACGTTAATCGGCAAGGTCGAAAGTATTAGCCCTGCGACAGGCTCTAAATTTTCGGTCATTCCAGCTGAAAACGCGACGGGGAACTGGGTCAAAATCGCCCAGCGTTTGTCTGTCAAAATTCTCGTTGATCGTGATCAAAGCTCACCGATATTACGTGCAGGCTTTAGTTCCAATGTCACCATAGACACAGAGCATCATCGCCGTTTGTTCGGTTTAGCATTCTGAGGCGATAGGTATGGCTCTTACGCAAGGCGTACAAGAAAAGGACGCTAGCACCAATCGCATCATGATCACTGTGTCGGTGATGTTGGCGACCATCATGCAAGCACTGGACACCACGATTGCCAACGTAGCACTGCCTCATATGAAGGGGGCGATGGGCACGACTCAAGATCAAATCTCTTGGGTGTTGACGTCGTACATTGTGGCGGCGGCAATTTGTATGCCGCTGACCGGCATCATCGCCGCGAAAGTGGGTCGCAAGCGTTTATTCATGTGGTCAATTGTCGGCTTTACGGTGTCGTCTATTTTGTGTGGTGCGGCGCAGTCATTGGATCAAATTGTGTTTTTCCGTTTGCTGCAAGGGGTGTTCGGTGCGAGTTTAGTGCCCTTGTCGCAATCCGTATTGTTGGACACTTATCCAAAAGAAAAGCATGGGTCGGCCATGGCCATGTGGGGTGTTGGTGTCATGGTTGGGCCGATTCTTGGGCCTTATCTTGGCGGTTTGCTCACGGAATATTACAGCTGGCGTTGGGTGTTTTATATCAACGTGCCATTTGGCATTATCGCGTGGCTTGGTCTGGCTGGATTCTTAGAAGAAAGTAAGCTCGATAAAAAACGCAGTTTCGACCTGTATGGTTTTGTCTTACTGGGCGTCGCCATTGGCAGTTTGCAGATGATGCTGGATCGTGGCGAATCGCAAAACTGGTTCGACAGCTTAGAAGTCACCATCGAATGCTTGCTGGCGGTGGTCGGCGGCTATATGTTCTTGGTGCATATTTTTACGCACGAACACCCGTTTATTGACCCCAAAATGTTCCGAGATCGAAATTTCAGTGTCGGTATGGTGTTTATCTTCATTGTGGGCGTTATTTTATTATCCTCTATGGCGTTGTTGCCACCTTTTATGAGTTCACTGATGGGGTATCCTGTCGTGGACATCGGTGCCATCCTTGCTCCAAGGGGCTTTGGAACCATGGGCGCGATGATCATCGTAGGGCGTTTGGCCAACCGGATTGATGCGCGTTATTTCATCACATTTGGGTTGGTGCTGATTACCTATTCAATGTGGGAAATGACCTTGTTTACCACGGAAGTGACGTCGTGGGACATCATTAGCAGCGGCATGGTGCAAGGGTGTGGATTGGGCTTTATTTTTGTGCCTTTGTCGACAATCAGCTTTGCGACGTTAGACCCAAAATACCGTAACGAAGGCACGGCGATGTTTAGCTTATTGCGAAACATCGGCAGCAGTATCGGGATTTCAGTGGTCACAACGTACTTGGCGCAACGGACGCAAATTAATCACGCGGCTTTTGCGGATTATATTACCCCGTTCAATTTGAGCTTACAGATTGCCCAAGAGCAGGGAACTTATAATACGACGACCACCGCGGGGTTATCGGCGCTTAATCAAGTGGTGAACGGGCAAGCGGCGACATTGGCGTACTTACAAGATTTCCGTTTGATGATGTGGGTCACCGTGGCCGCGCTTCCGTTGGTTTTCTTGCTTAAAGGACCACAGAAAAAACCATCCTAACTTTGCTGACGTTTCTCACCGTCAACTGCACAAAAATGCCCTGCGAAATCAGGGCATTTTTTCTGTCTTTTTCACGTCATTGTCGAACAATGCAGACATAAGCTAGTACTGTCTAAAGCCACACGTTATCATGCGTGTCATTCTGATTATTTGGTTACTTGGTTTTGTCTGGAGGCGGACATGAGCTCATTAGGACGACATTTTATTCTGGGCTATGGAAGCTTAATCAACGGCGAAAGCCGATCGAAAACAGGCGAAACAGGGCAAGTATGGCCTGTTAAACTGCACGGATTTGAACGTCATTGGTCCGTCATGTCGGTTGAATATGGCATGAGTTCGGTAGCGGTCATTGCGGCACCAGAAAAAGCCTGTAATGGCGTGTTGGTGGAAGTCCCATACGATCAATTCCCTTTGTTTGATGAACGTGAACAAGGCTACCAACGCGTCATGATTACCGCGGAACAGCTAATCGCGTATCAAGATGATCCGTTGCCAGAAGGCACGTATTGGGTGTATCACACCGACGGAGTGGTTGAACCGCATCATCATTGTCCTATCGCGTTGAGCTATCTTGATGTGATCTTGTCTGGTTGCTTAGAGTATGGCGACGTATTCACACAAGACTTTCTGACGCTAACGCAAGGCTGGACATCGCCGCTACTGAATGACCGAAAAGCCCCTCGATACCCGAGGGTGCAACCTGAACTTGAGACAGAGCGCTTGAACAGACTTCTTGCACCTGTAACCACCCTTACTATAAAAGAGCTATCTGTAACTTATGAACCTTAACTCGACGAGCCAATTGCTGGCACGCAACGAAGACGAACTGACGGGCAAAATCTTATTCGCCAACCCAGAAGACACGTACCCTCTGGATTTGAGCAAACAAGCCGATGTGTATGCTTGGAGCCAATCCAAAACCATTCATGATGCGTTGTCACGTGTTGGCTTTACGGATGAAAAACTGTTCTTGTCTGCACAATGGACACTTGAAAATGGCAGCGACTTTGATCACATCGTGATTTATCAACCCAAAGCCAAAGAACTACTCGATTACTTACTGGCTGCGGTTTTGCCTCTTCTAAAAGAAGGTGGCCAAGTCTGGCTGGTGGGCGACAATAAAAGCGGCGTCAAATCGGCTATGAAGCGCCTAGAAGGCGGGTTAGATGAAGTCGGTAAACGTGACGGCGCCAAGCACTGTTTGCTTTATACGGGCTACAAGCGTCGTCCTGCGAAACCGTTTGTGTTTGAAGATTGGATTGTGACGTGGAAACAAGACGTGGCAGGACAAAGCTTTACCTTATGCAGCTTGCCTGGTGTCTTTGGTCATGGAAAATTAGACAAAGGCACAGAACTGTTCTTAGACCAACTGAATCAACATCGCTTCATGAGTGACGTGGCCAGTGCGCGTTTACTCGACTTTGGTTGTGGTGACGGCATTATCTCTCTTTGGCTGCACAACAAAACCGGTGCGAAAATTACCGCGTTGGACGACAGTGTCTTGGCACTAAAAGCCACAGAAATGACGTTTGCCGCCAACCAACTAAGCGATGCAGTTACCTTGATCGCATCGAATGGTTTAGCGGAAGTGAAAGGGCGCTTTAACTACGTTGTCACCAACCCGCCATTTCACACTGGCATGAACACCAACTACAGCATTGCAGAAAGCTTCTTCATGACGGTGAAACAACACCTCACCTTGAATGGAGAACTGTTTGTGGTCGCCAACGATTTCTTACGATACCCGCCGATGCTAGACGCCGCGCTGGGTTCTCATACTCGTTTAAATCGAGACAAAGGCTTCTCCATCTACCACGGACGCCAGCCGAAAAAGCGCTAAGATCAGGTTTAAAGTCGATATAGAAACGCGCGTTCTTAGATGGAATGCGCGTTTTTCTTTCTTGAAGAATATCGGCAATACATGAATGACTCTGTTAAAATGAGTCTTATGAATCTCACAGCCCATTATGTTGATGGCGCTGGCACCCTAACACTAGGAATTTACTGTGAACAATAACGATATCTTGCGCCGCCTTCGCTACACTTTTGATCTGAAAGAATTATCCATCGTAGACATTTTTGCTTCTGCTGACGGTGTTGCGACGCAAGAGCAAGTGGTTAGCTGGCTTAAGAAAGAAGACGATGTTGGCTATGTTGAAATGATCGACGTAGAAATGGCCACGTTTCTAAATGGCTTTATCAACAGTAAGCGTGGTAAGCGTGAAGGCCCACAACCTGTGCCAGAAAAACGCCTCACTAACAACGCCGTATTCATGAAGTTGCGCATTGCGTTGAACCTGCAAGCCGAAGAAATTCTAGACATCATGTCATTGGCGGAATTTAACCTAAGCAAGCATGAGCTAAGCTCCTTCTTCCGCAAACCAGACAACCGTCATTATTGCGAATGCAAAGACCAAATCTTGCGTAACTTCTTGATGGGATTGCAAAAGCAATTTAGAGCATAATTTTTAAGTTATTACGAACCACAATGCTTCCATAAAAAGCCGCTGCCGACTAGGTAGCGGCTTTTTTTTATGACTTTCCACCCAGTGTACAAAGATTGCACTATGTGGCTATTTCATTGAATGGCACTTTGCGATATTGGCTGCCCATAATAAATATAAATGATAAAAACAGGGTGGTATCAATATGCTAATGAAAAATAAAGTCGCGCAAGCCGTTATCGTTGCAAGCCTTTCCTCTCAAGGGTTTGCTCTGGAATTAGGTGATTTTAATGGCACTCAATTTAGCGTAGGAGGCTATCTTAAGTCCGAAGGTGTTTTTAATAACCCGGATGAAGGAAGCAGCACTTTTGAAGGAAGTGCCAGTCAGTCTCGTTTGAACTTCACAACCAGCCGCAAGGAAGGCGACCACAGTCTAAAAGGGTTTATTGAAGGTGACTTTAGAGGTTCTTCTTCCGTGTTTCGTTTGCGTCACGCCACAATCACGGTCGATAACTTAACCATCGGTCAAACTTGGACGGGGCAGTTTTTTGCCAATGCACCCTTTGATACAGAAATGATTAATTTCTACGGAACAGGGATTGGTACTGTCTCAGGAAACGGTGCGGTAGTAAGACCAGATCTTGTTGTGCATTATGCAAAAGACGGCATGCGCTTAACGATGCAAGATCCAGTTTATAGCAATGCAAGCACCCCTGATCTAGTCGCGGGTTATACACATCGAACGGCAGAAGGTCATGCGTTTAACGTCACTGTCACTGGTCGTGATGTCGACACAACGCCTTCCGTGACGACAGACAGTGAGTCTAAATTTGGGATGACATTGTCTTTAGCGACTAAGCTGAAGTTTGGTGATACAAGCGTATCGTTAAGCGGATTTTCCGGTAAAGGTGCAGCAATATACGCAGGCTGGGGCTACAACGGCGCAGCTGGAACCGCTGGATCTTCGGAATTAGACGGTAATGGCGATCTATTAACGGTGAGTGGATTTTCTGCGGGCATTGGTCATAAGGTAAGCGACAAGCTGCGAGTGAACCTGCGTTATGGTCAAGTCACGACTGATGCTTCTAGCCTTGCGGATGACACGCTTAAAATCACAACCGCAAACATGATTTACGCCTATGTTCCTGGGCTTGAGTTTGGTCTAGAGCTGCGAGATCAAAGTGCAGCCAGTAATGGTGCACCGAGCGGCAATATAGCAACGCGTCCTGCTGGGCAGCAAGTTGAAGTCATGGCGATGTACAAGTTTTAATAAAGAGCACTGACAAGAACACACTGGGCTTTACCCTTTTGCCCAGTGTGTTCTTTTTAGAACCGAATTAAGGTGCAAAATCCCGCAGCGTCTGCGAAGGCAGCTCCCCAATTTGTTCACGGTATTGAGCCGAGAATCTTCCCAAGTTAGTAAAGCCATATTTTAATGCCACTTGCGTCACGTTTCTAATGTGTTCGTTGTGCTTTAATTCGGAATAGGCGCTTTCCAATTTGAGGCGGCGCACATAAGCAGAAGGTGTTAGGCCTGCTTCTTTTTCAAATAGGTTATACAGAGACTTGCGGCTTATTTGGCAAACATTGGCTAATTCATCGATCGTGATGTCAGCGGTAATATTATCCAGTACGTAATTCCGAACGCGCTCAATATGGCGATGCACCGACAAAGTCGCAAGAGGAGACTGGTTAAAATTGCTGTTGAACATAGTCAAAATGGCACTATTGAACAGCCTGCAGTAATAGACCAAGGCTCGATCATACAGTGTGCTTTTATCCTGCTGTAACATGTCATTGAGCAAATTAAACAACGGCCCCGTCATTGGGAACACGTTTGCTTTATGCTCGAATTGAATGGGTTTTTTGGATGAAATATAGCCAAATTTTCGTGCGGTTTGATGCAAAAAATCGGTTGGTATTTTGACGATGAGTTTCCGACAGTCTTTGGTGTTATGTGATTCAAATCGAGTGCCGGGCATCACTAAAATGGAGTCGCCTGTTTTTAATGTGCGTTCTTCGTTATTGGATTTACCGATACTCTGACCTGCAAGAATGATGTGCAGGTAGTAGGCATTCGTGCCTTTAGACGCGCGAATCGTGGTGACGGCGCCTGCTTCGTATTCCAAAATAGAAAGCGGTCCGAATTCTTTAAATCTTAGCTTTGCAAGCTGCTTCAGAGGCGTACTCTGAATGAAACGATACTCTCCAAATCCCTTGTCCAGTAACACTTTCGTGAGCGTTTGCGAAGAAGCTTCTGCGACCTGAAGGTCGTAGATAGAAAAATCAAACTTCATACTGACACCAATGCATTCATTATTTTTATAAGTTAGCAATCTGAGCAAAGCATTAAATGGCTTTCCTCAGTGTATAAAGTGTAATGCTTGGGGTGGGGACTTAGTCATCCAATTTAGTGCTGTAGATATCAATTATTGGTATAGTAAACAATATAAATTTATGACGTCTTTGGATTGGCAATAAGGCATACATATAATTTAGCCATAAAAAAACGCCCTTTCGGGCGTTAAAAATTCACTGGGAGTGAATGTCCTTTTCGTGCCGCTGTTGGTTAAGCGGCGCCTTCCACTAAGCTTTCTATGCGATTTTCTTCAACCGCATGGCAGGCAATCAAGTGGCCTTGTTCTTGGTTTTCTTCGCTGTCCAATCGCAACATCGGCGTTTCGCTACTGCAACGGTCGTTGGCGTAGCTGCAACGTCCGTGGAAAGCACAGCCTGATGGCGGATTCAGCGGCGAAGGCAATTCGCCTTCCAGCTTGATACGCGTACGGCGTTTTTCTGGTGAAAGCTGCGGCGTGCTAGACAACAATGCCAAGGTATAAGGGTGTTTCGGATTTTCGAACAATTGTTCGCGAGTCCCTTGTTCTACCACTTTGCCCAAGTACATCACCATCACGTCGTCGGCGATGTGTTCCACGACAGACAAATCGTGCGAGATGAACACGTAGCTCAAACCGAACTCTTCCTGCAGATCCATCATCAAGTTCAAGACTTGCGCCTGAACAGACACGTCAAGCGCCGACACAGGCTCGTCAGCAACGATAACGTTCGGATCGAGCATCAAGCCACGAGCGATGGCGATACGCTGACGTTGGCCACCAGAAAACATGTGCGGATAACGATCGTAATGTTCGGTCTTCAAACCGACTTTTGCCATGATAGAGAGCGCTTTTTCTTTGCGTTCGGCTTTAGAAAGCTTGGTGTTGATTACCAAAGGCTCTTCCAAGATGGCGCCGATCTTCTTACGCGGATTCAAGGAACCATACGGGTTCTGAAAGATGATCTGGATCTTCTGGCGCAGCTTTGCTTGAGCGTCGGCGCTTAAGGCCAACAAGTCTTCACCAAGGTGCGCTAGCTTGCCTTCTGTTGGGGTTTCAATCATGGTCAACATGCGGCCAAGGGTCGATTTACCACAACCCGATTCGCCCACGACAGCAAGGGTTTTGCCTTTTTCAAGATTGAAGCTGATGCCATCGACGGCTTTAACAACGGCTTCCGGTTTGAAGAAACCTTGTTTCACGCGATAATGCTGTTTTAGATCTTCGGCTTTTAAAATTAAGCGGCTATCGGATTGGTTCATGCGGCTGGTCTCCCTTCGCGGTCCAATGGCGTGTGGCACTTCACTTGGCGATCAAGGTCGCCTTGGTTCGCGGGTTCCACTTTACGACAATAATCGGTCGCATAAGGGCAACGCGGGCTTAACAAACAACCCAAAGGACGATCGTATTGACCCGGAACCACGCCTGGTAGTGCTTCAAGTCGTGCTTTACCCGCTGCCGATTCTGGCAAGGAAGCCAGCAAGGCTTGTGTGTAGGGGTGCTTCGGCGTACTGAACACTTCCGATGCTGGGCCAGATTCAACAATTTGACCGGCGTACATGACGATCACGCGATGAGCGACTTCAGCCACTAACGCTAAATCGTGCGTGATCAACACCAAACCCATTTGCTTTTCGCGTTGTAAATCAATCAACAAGTCGATGATCTGCGCTTGTATTGTCACATCTAAGGCCGTTGTCGGCTCATCCGCGATCAATAGACGTGGATTACACGCAATCGACATGGCAATCATCACACGCTGGCTCATGCCGCCAGAAAGCTGGTGAGGATAGTTATCCAAACGAGACTCTGGCGCAGGAATACCCACTTGCGTGAGTAATTCAATGGCGCGTATTTTGAGTTCTTTTTTGCTGCCGCCTTGGTGTGTTTTCAAGGCTTCGATGATCTGATAACCGACCGTAAAACAAGGGTTTAAGCTTGTCATTGGGTCTTGAAAGATCATCGCGATTTCGGAACCAGTAAGCTTACGGCGTTGTTTTTCTGGCATCGCGAGCAGATCTTGACCGTCGAAGGACAATTGATCGGCGCTGACTTTTCCTGGGAAATCGATCAAGCCCATGATGGACAATGAACTCACACTCTTACCTGAGCCAGACTCCCCAACGATGCCGAGAACTTCCCCTTCTTCGACCTTGTAACTAATATTATCTACGGCGCGAAAATTGCCGAAGGTAACGCTTAAATTTTCCAACTGTAACAGTGACATAACAACCTCTCTTACTGTTTCAACTTGGGATCAAGGGCATCACGCAAGCCATCACCCATGAGGTTAAACGCCAGTACTGTGATCAAAATCATCAAACCGGGGAAAGTAACCACCCACCAAGCACGCTGAACGAATTGCAGTGCGTCGGCCAACATAGAACCCCATTCTGGAGTTGGTGGTTGTGCGCCAAGACCAAGAAAGCCCAGCGCCGCCATATCTAAAATTGCGCTCGAAAAGCCCAACGTGGCTTGTACGATCAAAGGTGCTAAACAGTTTGGCAAAATGCAAACGAACATCAGACGTAATGGGCTGGCGCCGATCACGCGGGAAGACGTCACGTAATCACGAGACATTTCCGCCATGGTCGCTGCACGGGTCAAACGCACATAATGTGGCAGCGAGACGATGGAAATCGCCAATGCAGCATTGACGATGCTTGGCCCTAAAATCGCCACAATCGCAATGGCCAACAACAAGCTTGGCATGGCCAACATGATGTCGACGATGCGCATGATGGCGGTGTCGATCATGCCTTTGAAATACCCAGCCACAAGGCCCAGCAAAATCCCGATGACCAAAGATGCGGTCACGGCGACAATACCCACGGCAATCGAAAGGCGAGAGCCGTAGATCAAGCGAGATAAAATATCGCGACCCACATCATCTGTACCCAATACAAACGACCAGTTTCCGCCTTGTAACCAAGCTGGTGGCAGCAACAATGCATCACGGTATTGATCAGAAGGGGAATGTGGGGCAACAAAGTTGGCGAATACCGCCATGAAGCAAATCAGCACAATAAATGCCAAACCTGCTACCGCGCCTTTGTTGCTGCGAAAGTAGTGCCAAAATTCTTGTAACGGCGTCATGGGCACGGGTGCGGTGACGGCGCCGTTGTTTGTCGACGTTTCTGTAGAAGTTGTCATAACGTCTCCTTATCGGCTGTGTCGAATACGTGGGTTAACAATGCCGTAAGTGATATCTACCAATAGGTTCACGACAATGATGATACAAGCGACAATCAAAATTCCGCCTTGTACAACGGGGTAATCACGGCGTCCGATGGACTCGATCAACCATTTACCAATGCCCGGCCAAGCAAACACGGTTTCGGTCAGAATCGCACCAGACAGCAAGATACCGACTTGCAAACCAATCACGGTAATGACTGGAATCAGGGCGTTACGTAACGCATGAATAACGATGACTCGCCAAGGCGCAATGCCTTTTGCACGAGCGGTGCGGATGTAATCTTCGCTCAATACTTCCAACATAGAAGAGCGTGTCATACGGGCAATCACCGCCATCGGAATCGTGCCGAGTACGATACTTGGCAGAATGAGATGCGACACGGCGGACTGAAAGGCGCCGGCTTCGTCAGACAACAAGGAATCGATCAGCATAAAACCGGTCACGTCATCAATCCAATACACCACGTCGATCCGCCCTGAAACCGGTGTCCAGCCAAGGTTCACGGAGAACACCAGCATCAATAACAGCGCCCACCAGAATATGGGCATCGAATAGCCGGTGAGAGAAAAGGTCATCACCGAGTGGTCAATAATGGTTCCCCGTTTTACGGCCGCAAAAATACCCGCGGGCAAACCAATAAAAATGGCAAAAATAGCGGCACAGGTTGCCAGTTCTATCGTGGCTGGAAATAGGGTTAGAAATTCTTTCATTACCGGTTCTCGGGTAATGAGGGAGTTGCCCAAGTCACCCTGTAAAACACCGGTGACATAGCGGAAATACTGAATGTACATAGGTTGGTCAAAGCCCAACTGAGCACTCAGTTCGGCGTGGCGTTCTTCGCTCACACCGCGTTCTCCGGCCATCACTTCGATGGGATCGCCGGGGATTAAGCGAATAAGGGTAAAAGTCAGCAAGGTGATCCCGAGAAAGGTCGGAATGACGAGGCTTAAGCGACGGAAAATAAACTGGAACATAAAGGACTGGCTCTCTTGCGATGTTGTGTGATCGAGCAGTGTGCTCGGTCAGCAAAATACCTACTCACGTCCCGGCGAGTAGGTATTTTGTTTAGTCCGAAGGACGTTTCTAGTCCAAAGGGCTTATTCCTAAACGTCGATTATTTGCTGACGTTGTAGAAGTAGTGACCACCGAGTGGATCAATTTTGTAACCTTTTACTTCTTTACGAATTGGTTCGTACACAACAGAGTGCGCAATCGTTACCCAAGGCGCTTCGCGCTTGAATACTTCTTGAGCTTTCTCATAGTCTTTTGTACGTTCCGCTTTGTTCGGAGTTTGTTTTGCTGCAAGCAACAAGTTGTTGAACTCTTCGTTACACCACTGTGCACGGTTAGATCCGCCAACGCCGTCACAACCTAGTAATACGTAAAGGAAGTTATCTGGGTCACCATTATCACCGGTCCAACCTAGCAATACGGTATCGTGCTCACCTTTCTTAGAACGGTTTAGGTACTCACCCCATTCGTAAGAAACGATTTCCGCTTTAACACCCACTTTAGACCAGTCTTCTTGCATGATTTCAGCCATACGACGGGCATTTGGGTTGTACGGACGTTGAACAGGCATTGCCCAGATGTTGGTAGAGAAACCATTCGGGTAACCCGCTTCAGCAAGCAATTTTTTCGCTTTTACTGGATCGTATGGGTAATCAACCACTTTTTTGTTGTAAGACCACATTGTTGGTGGAATCGGGTTCTTCGCGACTTTACCAGCGCCTTGGAAAACCGCATCAATGATCGCGCTCTTATCCGTAGCGTAGTTTAGTGCTTGGCGAACACGAGCATCCGTGAAAGGTTTTTTCTGAGTGTTAAACGCAAGATAACCGACGTTCAAACCTTCTTGGCTCATTAGGTTGATGCTTGGATCCGATTCCATTTGCTTAAGATCAGCAGGGTTCGGGTACGGCATCACATCACATTCACCCGCTTTCAATTTCGCGTAGCGAACAGAAGCGTCTGGTGTGATAGAGAAAACAAGACGATCAATTTTTGCTTTGCCTTTCCAGTAGTCTTTAAACGCGGTGTAGCGGATCAAAGAATCTTTTTGGTACTGAACTTTTTGGAAAGGACCTGTGCCGACAGGGTTGATGTCCAACTGTTCTGGCTTGCCCGCTTTCATGTAAGCATCGGCTTGTTCTTTCGAAAAGATCGATGCGAAGTCCATTGCCAAGTTGGCTACGAATGGCGCTTCTTGTTGATTCAAAACAAACTTGACGGTGTAGTCGTCGATTTTCACCATCTCTTTGATCAACGAATCCATACCCATGCCGGTGAAGTACTCGTAAGAGCCGCCAGACACGGTGTGGTAAGGGTTGTTTTTGTTGCCCTGACGGTCAAATGTAAAAATCACATCGTCAGCGTTAAAATCACGTGTTGGCTTGAAGTCTTTTGAAGAATGGAACTTCACGCCTTTACGCAAATGGAAAGTGTATTCAAGGCCATCACTAGAAACGTCATAGCTTGTTGCCAAGCCAGGCTCAGTTTCTGTTGTGCCCAGTTTAAACTCAACCAAACGGTTGAACATGTTTTTCGATGTCGCATCGAACGTCGTACCAGAAGTATAAAAGGCAGGGTTAAAGCCTTCAGGACTCCCTTCTGAACAATAAACCAGTGTGGATGCAGCGTGAGCAGATGTGCCGATTGCTCCAGCAGCCATGAGTGCAAGCGTTAGTTTTGCTAGCCCTTTTTTCATTGTAACTCTCCATTAACGTAATTATATTTCGTGTTAAACACGTGGGAAGTCGAATCAAGGTGTTCGTTACTTTTGTGATTTTTTCTTAGGTAGGTAAAGAGCCTTCTTTATCAGTGCAGAGAAACAAACCCCATCCAAACTCCTAGTTCGAATGGGGCTGTTCTGCCTCATCCCTGAGCCCCCTTTAGCTATTTATGGCGGAAGAACCACCAAAAACAGCGTCTTTGAAGAGTACTTAAGCCTTTCTAAATGACCAATCGAAATAACGATATGCCCTATGCATGGAATGAATATCAAATACGCATAAAGGTGTAGAAGCCTTGATAACAAAGGCGTTAAGCACAACGCGTTAGTAAACAATGAGGAAGAAAAGAGAGCGATTTTTTTTAATGGGTTAAAAATAACACGCTATTTTGGCAAAAAAATTGCCGATATAGCCCTTCAAAAGGGAGTGATAACGAGAAGAAAGAAGCGATAAAACAAGGACGTAATATAAAGAACGCGCTTTGGATGCGAACCGATACCAAAGCACGTTATGTTGAGGGGCGTTAGGATTTTTTATCGAAGGCTTTCACTAACACCGATGTGTCTTGGCGGCCTCGACCTTCGGCCATCAGATCTTGATAATCTTGATCCACGGCCTGAGTCAGCGGTAAATTGAGCCCCATTTTTTCGGCTTGAGCCAAACACAGCCCCAAATCTTTATGCATCCATTCGATCGCGAAGCCAAAATCAAACTCATTCTTCGCCATGGTTTCACCGCGATTCTCTAACTGCCAAGAACCCGCCGCGCCATGTTTTAATGTATCGACTAGCGTTGCGATGTCCAAACCGGCTTTTTGAGCAAAACGCATGCCTTCCGACAGACCAGACAACACGCCGCCAATAAGGATTTGATTGACCATTTTCGCGATCTGACCGTTGCCGACCGGCCCCATTAATGTACTGGCTTTGGCATAACAATCGAGCACCGACTGCGCTTTTTCTACATCGCTCTTTTCGCCACCAATCATTACCGTCAGTACACCGTTTACCGCGCCAGCTTGGCCACCCGAAACCGGTGCATCCATAAAGGCAAAACCACGCTCTTGGGCCGCATGATGCAGCTCTTTAGCGACTTCTGCAGACGCCGTTGTATGGTCGATAAATAAGGTGCCTGCTTTGGCGTTTTGAAAGGCCCCGTCAGCGCCTAAATACACAGCGCGTAAATCGTCGTCATTGCCCACGCAGGTTAACACTATGTCGCTGTTTTGAGCCGCCAATGCTGGCGTCTTGGCGAACGTGCCTACGTGCTCTTCGCACCACTTTTGGGCTTTTTCCGTAGAACGGTTATAGACCACAACCGTGTGTCCTGCTTTGCTAACATGACCTGCCATTGGGTAACCCATAGTGCCGAGTCCGATGAAGCTGACTTTCATAGCTATTTTCCTTCTGCTTTGATTCGTTATCGCTAAATCATACGGATTTGCGTGCCAATTACGAGGTACAAAAAAGCCGAAAACGAAGCATACAGAGCGGCTATTTTGCGTTTTTTTGCACGGTTTAGAGGCATTTTAAAAGGAATTCGAAAATGGGGATTCGCCCAAATTTCCTGTGGATAACTTTGTGTAAGAAAATTTGGACGAGAGATTATTTCGTAAAAAAGCGGTTGATTGTAAATAATCGTGCATATTTTGTACAAATTTTAACCTTTCCTTCGCGGCTGCAAGTTATTGACTATTTTGTCAAGAGTCTAAAGCAAGATTATTTTCAAAAAGTACATCATAAAAATCTAATATTTGCTGATAATACTATTTTGCGCTTTTGACGTCATTTTGCGAAATTTACAAAAAAATCATTATAAAACAATAGTTTAATTTTTAATCACATCTTTGATGAGTGAATAAACAGCGTGAGCCAGTTGTTCGTTTGCTTTGGTGTCTAAATGCACGCCATCGGCCTCACTGGGCTGTAAAATCCCCGCCGCATTGAGGAAAAGGCACTGGTTATGAACGGCGATATCTTGATAGTGCTGATGAAAATGTTGTGATTTTTCAACGGCTCCGTCAAAGCTTTCCGCCATAGCACCCGTTGGGGATAAAATATTTGGTGGCGCGATCACCACCAGCGTTGGGCTCGGAAAATCATGATAATCTGCTATTCTTGACTTCTCGATCAGCTTCTCGACGCCTTTTGCGGCTTCAAAGGCACCAACGTGGAAGTAACGCTTCAGGTCATTGGTGCCCAACATTAAGACTAAAACATCGACAGGGCCGAAGGTTTCTAAGCTCGCCTGAAGATACGCCAAGCCATTTCTGCCTTCTAAAAAAGGGTCATTCCAGAGAGTGGTTCGGCCCGGTAACCCGAAATTTATTACTTGATGCTGATTGCCCAATAAACCATTTAGAATCGTTGGCCAGCGAAGATGCTTAGGGTAGCGTCCACCATTTGGAATTCTGCCCCAAGTAAGGGAATCGCCATAACATAGAATCGTTGCCATGATGTACTCCTTGCATTCTTGATGAGTCACTTAGATAGTGTAGTTAATGACGCGCAGATATGATCGACAATTGTCGCCATAAAAAAGGAATGTCATAACCTGAATCAAGGTTTGAGCAAACAATAATAACGAGAGTCGACGAGGCCACAATGACAGCAACATCTCCTACGTTTTCTTCAAAAGATGAGATCCACATGGCGCACGCTCGCTTGAAGGATTTGACACAAAAGCAGCCCTTTCCAACCGTCGAAGAACGCCAACAGGCGTTGCAGCGTTTACATGATTCGTTACTGAAGAATGAAATCGCCTTATTAGACGCTTTGCAGGCAGACTTTGGACACCGCGCGCCAGAAGAATCCAGATTGCTCGAGCTGATACCTCTTTTGGGTGAAATCAAACACGCCAAACGACATGTTTCGAAATGGATGCGCGCTTCTCGTCGTCGTGTACACATTAGTACCTTGCCAGCGAGTGCGAAGGTCATGTATCAACCCAAAGGCGTCGTCGGTGTTATTTCTCCGTGGAACTATCCTGTCTTGCTTTGCTTAGGACCTTTGGTTGGCGCGTTGGCGGCGGGAAATCGCGTGATGCTGAAAGTGTCGGAATTTTGCCCAGAGACGAATAGCGTCTTGCGTACCATCGTCGATCAAGCGCTCGGTGAGGATTGGATCGAATTCGTCGAAGGCGAAGCCGAAATTGCCAATGCATTCAGCCAATTGCCGTTTGATCATTTGCTGTTTACTGGTTCAACGTCCGTTGGCCACATTATTATGCGGAATGCGGCCACGAATTTAACCCCTGTCACGTTAGAACTGGGCGGCAAATCACCCTTGCTCGTGGCGCCGTCGGCGGATCTAAACGACACGGCGAAAAAACTGGTGTTTGGCAAAACCTTAAATGCGGGACAAACCTGTGTCGCGCCGGATTATGTCTTGTGTCATCACGATCAAAAACAGGCGTTGATTGATCATATGAAGCAAGAACTTGCCGCGTATTACCCAGACGGTATCCAGAGCCCTGATTACACCAGCATGATTAACGATCGTCAGTTAGACCGCCTGAAGCGTTATTTAGACGAAGCACGCACCGCCGGCGTCGAATGTGACAATCTCATGCCGCAAGGGCCAATAGAAAACGACGGAAAACTGGCTTTTCATGTCCTTCATCAGCCAAACGACGAATTGGGGGTGATGCAGGACGAGATCTTCGGGCCTTTGTTGCCCATTCTGACGTATTCCGAATTGGATGACGCCTTGTCCTATATTCAGCAACGACCACGTCCCTTGGCGATGTACTTATTTACGCAACAAAACGAAGACCAAGCACGCTGTGAACAACAAATTACCAGTGGCAGCTTGGTCATCAACCACACGCTCATTCAAGTCGCGCAAGCAGATTTGCCTTTCGGTGGCATTGGCACATCGGGAATGGGCGCGTATCACGCTGAAGAAGGCTTCCGAACCTTTTCCCATAGTAAGTCCGTCTTGCGTAAACGAGGGCCAAATATCCTGTCACTGTTTCGGCCACCGTATCGAAGAGGCATACACAAACTCATTGCCAAATATTGGCCATTTTTATGAAGTAAATAACATGGTCAATACAATACCTCGACGCCTTGGTAGGTAAGCGTGCTTAATAGCGCGGGAGCGGGTTGTTGGTCTGTAATGACGCAATCATAGTCGCTCATTTTTCCCCATAAACAACGAGACTCAGTGTCGAATTTTGTGCTGTCGATCACCAAAATACGATAATGACAATGTTCTACCAAGGCTTCTCTAGCCATGACTTCTTCGTCGGTGAAATCAAATAAATGCCCTTGTTTATTGGTCGCCGCGACGGAAAAAATACCAATGTCGGCGCGATAACGTTGGAAAAAACGCATGGCATCACCGCCAATCACATCTTGATCGCGCATTCGCACTCGACCGCCCGAAATTGTCAGTTCGCAATCTGGGTGTTCACATAAGTTGCGCGCGGCATGCAAGTTGGTCGTCATTACTTGTAGACCTTGAAACGACGTAAGCCGACTCGCCACTTCCGCGACACTTGAACCACTGCCGAGAAAGATCGATTGATAATCCGCAATCTTACTCACACACAGGTCGGCAATGTGCTTTTTGCCTGCAGCATGACGAATCCGACGTTGGTCAAAGCTGATATTTTCACGATGAGGAAACGGAATCACTTCGCCGTGGCTGCGCAGTATGAGTCCTTTTTCGGCCAACAATCGAATGTCCGAGCGAATGGTTTGCACGGAAACCGAAAACTGGTCTGCGACGGCTTGTAATGTCTGTCTTCCTTGTAAATTCACCCATTGGACAATGTCATGATGTCGCTTGTTCATAGGATTTAGTCCTTTTTAGTGTGCTTTTTCACGCGGCTTTTCGAAACGAAAGAAGGTCGCTATTAAACGAAAACTTTTTGTCACTATAGTGTCAAATTGTGTCGGTATTGTTGCAGCTCACTTATCAAAAAGAGAGTTTCCCAATGACCGTTAAGAAGACTTTATTGATATGCGCAGCGGCACTTGCTTTTCCTCTTTCTGCGCAAGCTCAAGAGACGTTGACCCTGTATACCAGTCAGCCAAACAAAGACGCGCAAATGACAGTGGACGCTTTTGAAGCGGAAAATCCAGACATCAAAGTAGAATGGGTTCGTGACGGCACCACGAAGTTGATGACCAAATTACGCGCTGAATTGTCTTCCGGCGTGGTGAAACCTGATGTGCTGTTAATCGCCGACAGCGTGACTATGGAATCCATGGTGTCGGACGGTTATTTAGAATCCTACCTAAGCCCTAACCGCACACAATACGAAGACAGCTTGTACAGCGAAAAGGGTTATTACTACGGCACGAAATTGATCACGACGGGCATTGTTCGTCATCAAAAAGCACCACAACATCCAACTGATTGGTCGGATCTGGCGAAGCCTGAATATAAAAACCAAGTGGCAATGCCAAGCCCTTTGTATTCTGGTGCTGCATTGATTCACCTTGCGACGTTAACGGATGATAAAACGCTAGGCTGGAATTACTACGAGCAATTGCACGCGAACCAAGTGAAAGCCCAAGGCGGCAACGGTGGTGTATTGAAAGCCGTTGCGTCAGGCACAAAACCGTATGGCGTGATTGTGGATTTCTTAGCCATTCGTGAAGCCGCGAAAGGCTCGCCGATCGAGTTTATTTTCCCTAAAACGGGCGTAAGCATGGTGACGGAACCGGTTGCCATTATGAAAGGCGCTAAAAACAAAGCGGCCGCGAAACGTTTTGTGGATTTTCTGTTGTCCAAAGACGGTCAGCAGATGGTATTAGAGCAAGGGTATTTACCTGCTCGTGGTGATATCGGCGTCCCAGCGGGTTTTCCTAAGCGTGACGCGATTCGTTTGATGCCATTTGATGCGGCGAAGACGCTAGAAAACAATGAAGTGAATAAAGCTCGCTTTAGCAAGATCTTTGAAGGTTAAGCAAGATGACGCCTTCTTTGTTAAAAGCACGTGTTATGGATGGATTGAGGATGGACAGCCAGCTTCGCTGGTTGTCCATTGGGCTCTTCATTTTGATTGCGACCTTGAGCCTTGTGCCGAGTTTGCGGTTGCTGGTGGAAGCGCTAAGTCATGTTACCTTTTCGGCGTCATCGCCTTTGGCGGAAGTATTACGCAGTGAGCGTACTTGGATTGCCTTAAAAAACAGCTTTTATACGTCTGGTTTAGGCACCTTGATTGCCGTGATTCTAGGCTGCGGATTTGGCTTTATTGTTACTTTGACGAACATTCGTGGTCGTGCCATTTGGGTGTTCTGCTTTATGTTGCCGATGATGATTCCACCTCAAGTCACAGCATTGAGCTGGCTACAATTGTTTGGTCCGGCGAGTCCTATTTTAAACACCTTGGGCATGGCGCCTGCGTTGGGTAGCCCACAGCCGATGTATTCTGCAGAAGGCATTGCCTTGTTGTTGGGTATCCAAAGTGCGCCCTTGGTGTATCTCGCGCTTCGAACGCAATTGATTGCATTACCACAAGATTTATTGGAAGCCGCACAGCTGTCGAAAGCATCTCAGTGTCGAGTTTGGTTCGACATCATTGTGCCGTTATGTCGCAGTGCGATTATCGCGGGGGCGGCATTGGCGTTTGTGTCGTCGCTGGGTAATTTCGGTATTCCTGCGATGCTGGGTATCCCCGCCGGTTACATTGTTTTGCCTACCTTGATTTATCAGCAAATGGCGGGATTCGGTAACGATATGCTGAGCCAAGTGGCTGGGCTGTCGATGATCATCGCTTTGTTGGTGTTGGCGGGTATGTTGTTACAGCAATGGCTGCAGCAGCGTAGTCGTTATGCCTTATTGGGGCACACGGCGCAGTCGATTTCATTTCGATTACAGCACTGGCGTTTGCCATTAGAAGTGCTGTTGGCCTTAGTGCTTTGCTTTATTTTGGTGGCGCCTTTATTTGCGTTGGTGGTGAGTTCGCTCGTGCCGGCTTTGGGGATGTCGCTGACGTCCGACACCATTACCTTGTCTGCGTTTTACGAGATGATCAGTCGCCAAGGCGTGACGTCACGAGCGTTTGAGAACAGTGTTTTTTTGGCCTTTTCCTGTGCTTTGGTTCTCATGTTGGTGTCCTTGCCTTTGGGCTATTTGTTGATGCGTTTGCCAATGCGCACCAGAGCCGTGATTGCCAGCTTGATCGAAGTGCCTTACGCCATCCCAGGGATTGTGTTGGCGATTGCCTTTATTCTGCTGTTTGCCAAACCCTTGCCCTTTATCCAAGTGAGCCTGTACGGCACCTTGGGCATTATCTTTTTGGCGTACCTTTCGTGTTTTTTGAGCGTGTGCTTGAAGCCAGTATTAAGCGCCATGTCCCAGTTAGATCCTGCGTTAGAAGAAGCCGCGCAACTGGCGGGGGCAAGGCCGCTGAAACGCTTAGTCGATATTATTCTGCCGCTCACCGCTCCCGCTTTTTTTGCGGGTGGGTTATTGGTGTTTCTCATCTCGATTAATGAGCTGACGGTGTCGGCTTTGTTGTGGAGTGCAGGCAATGAAACCCTCGGCGTATTGATTTTTAACCTCGATGAAAGTGGCGATAGTGTACTGGCTTCTGCCATTGCCGTGCTGGTGGTGTTGCTGGTTGCAGGGTTGATGAGCCTATTGAGCTTGTTTGCTTCCCGTCTGCCGAAAGGAGTGATTCCATGGCACGATTAATATTAGACAATCTACATAAATCTTTTCATGGCGATCCCGTTGTTAAAGGCTTGAGTTTGACCATTGAGCCGGGCGAATTTGTCGCATTGCTTGGCCCGAGTGGCTGTGGTAAATCGACTATTTTAAGAATGTTAGCGGGATTTGAAGCGGTTTCTGACGGACAAATCCTTCACGGAAGCGAGTGTCTTTCTAGTTCGAGACAGCATGTTCCGACGGAAGACAGAAACTTCGGCATGGTTTTTCAATCTTACGCGCTATGGCCGCACATGAGCGTCAAAGACAATGTCGGTTATCCGCTTAAGGTGCAGAAGATCCCTGCCGGCGAGCGCAATCGACGCATCCAAGAAGCGTTAGAGATCGTGCAGCTTGAAGACTATGCCGATCGATTACCAGCACAGCTCAGCGGTGGACAACGTCAGCGCGTGGCATTGGCGCGAAGTTTGGTGACCGAACCGGACGTGGTGTTGTTTGACGAGCCGTTGGCGAACTTAGATCGTCATTTACGTGCCACTATGGAAGAAACCTTCCGCGCGTTTCATAAACGTACGGGAGCTACCATCGTTTATGTGACTCATGATCAATCCGAAGCCATGTCGCTGGCGGATCACATCGCGGTATTAAACAAAGGCCAGCTTGTGCAATGGGGAACGCCACAGGAATTGTACGCCACGCCGAAGAACACTTGGCTGGCGAACTTTATTGGTCGAGGTTCCGTATTGAACGTGGAAGCGATTGCGCCACAGCAATACATTAATAGCGCCGATTTACATCGTTTGATTGATGGCTATTTGCCACAAACAGTCTCCAGCAATGTGTTGGTTCGACCACAAGATATTGCGTTTGTCGATGTGAGTGCCGATGTTGCGAGTTCAAAACCGCTTGCGGTGACCGTGCGCCACTGTATTTTCCGTGGAGAGCGTTACGACATCGAGTTAATACTCAACAATGGCCAGACGTTATTGGCTTACAGCGATGTGCCGATGACACTCGATAGCGTGCATCATGTGCGTCTTGGGCAAGCTTGGTCGCTTGAGAGTGAATCATGAAGGTTTGCGTAGATATTCTCAGTGGTGCTGGTCGAAAAACCGCTGCGGCGGTTTTGGTCACTTATCAAGCATCGCCTCATGCTCGAACACTGCGATTTTTACTTGATGCTGGAGGCGCGTTAGAAGCAGACGAAGCCAAAGGTTGGACGCAACCCGATGACTTAGATGCCATATTTATTTCCCACGATCATCAAGATCACATGGGCGGATTAGATGATGTAGACAGCAAGGTGCCAGTGTATGCGACCTTGTTGGTGCAGAAACAGCTACCGAGTCACCTGAATCTACAGACCTTGCCGGTGTGCGGCACGACCTTGGTTGAAGGCATTGACGTCACCACTGGCTCCGCTGGGCATTCGTTTGGCGGTGTTTGGTTGCATCTCAATATTGGGAAGGGTGTATTTTACAGCGGTGATTTCAGTCTGGAATCTACCCTGTATCCTTTCACCATGCCGCCGAAAGCCAGCATCGCCTTACTCGATGCGTCCTATGGTTTATATGATAATTCGTTAGAGCAATGCAAAAGTGCCTTGGTGAACTTTCTGGGCGATGAACGAGCGTTGTTGATGCCAGTACCACAAAGTGGTCGCGCCTTAGAAATTGCTTGTTGGCTGACGTCATTTGATTTCGACGATTGGACATTAGGCGAAGATTGTTTGTCGCCAGAGTCGGCTTTGGCGGCACCAATAGAGGGTATTTGTACGGAGGTTCGACCTATTTTAGAACGTATTAAGAGCCAGCCGTTTAATCCAACCGCTAAAGTGGTGTTATGCGGTGACCCCGATGGCATGAGCGGCGAAGCGGCGGCGTTACTGCAACACCCCGAACGTTATTTGCCGGTTTATACCGGACACCTTCCTGAACACGCACGACAAGCCGTCAGCGAAGACAAGGCGCATTTTGTCCGTTGGAATGTGCATCCGCGCAAGCGAGATCTAAAACGTCTTGTCGATCATCTAGAGTGCGACGTGTGTTCGCCGCTTTTTCACCATATGAAAGATCTAAATGAATGGAAAACCGCCCTTGGTCCTAGTGTGACTTCGCAGGAAAATATTACACAGACTTATCTTTCACAGGCCAAAATTGAGCAACATTATGACGTTAACCCATAAACCCTTTGTGTTCGCACGCCACGCTCAGAGCACCTTTAATGCGGACTATCTTATTGGTGGTTTTACCGACAGTCCATTGAGTGAAAAAGGCATTCAACAAGCCCAACAAGCGGCGCCGATTCTGAGTGTTATTGAGTGGAGCGCGGTGATTACCAGCACACTACAACGCACACAACAAACCGCGCTTCATGCAGTGCCAGAGCAAACTATAGTGCCTTACGAACAGCTTAAAGAGCGCAACTGGGGTGATTTAGAAGGTTGTCCTATTGAGCAGCAACTAGCCTATGAAATCACGCCGCCCAATGGCGAATCTTGGCATGACTTTGAAGCCCGTGTTCTCAGCACGCTAAACATCATTTTAAGTGAACATGATTGGCCGTTAATCATTGCGCATTCGGGCGTGTACCGCGTGTTGAATAATGTGATTAATGGCACACCGTATTGTCCAAGAATTGGCAATGTGACTCCGATTTCTTTCATTCCCAGCCAAGATGAAAACGGCTGGATTATTGCCCCATTTAAAGGAAAATTTGTATGACCCCAAACGCCGTTATCGTTGATTTAGATGGCACTCTTGCTGAATTTGATCACACCCAAGTCGCCCATTGGGTATTGGGCGCTGAAAAGCATTGGGATCCGTTTTTTGAACACATGAAACATGCGCCAGTGATTGAAGATATATTGCGGCTGGTGAATATTCTCAAGCAACAAGGTCAACACATTTTGATTTGCAGTGGTCGTCCTGAGTCCCACAAACAGCACTCGCTTGAATGGATTCAAAAACACCAAATTCCGTGTGATGGCATGTATTTACGCCCCGAAGGCGCCGACGCCGTGCCTGATGAAGAAGTGAAAAAAGCTTTGTTGGAGAAAATTCATAGTGATGGCTTCTCCCCTTGGTTGGTATTGGACGACCGTGACGCCGTTGTGCAAGGCTGGCGCAATTTGGGGCTGACGTGCTTGCAGTGCGCGCCGGGGGATTTTTAGCCTCCGCGTGCGGTAGCATCGTTGAAGTGCTAATCTTTGCTTAATTCAAATTGGAAGGCTTTCTGGTCACCATGAAAATACTGATTCCTCTCGTGCTTGTCATGACGTTGGTCGGCTGCACTACAAAAGACATCTACAGCAATTTGCAGTACAACCATGCTCGATCCTGTGATCGATTAAAGTCGACTCAATCCGATGATTGTAGGAGCCAATACAACGACTCGTTCGAGGACTATACGCAGAAGCGAGAAGGCACATTGGATAAATAGAGCAATGTATTCTAGTGTTTAGCTCTTTATTCATGCTCGCGCTAGCATGATGGATTTGTCTTTGGAGTCCTGCCCATGTTTCAACTTGTTCTGCTTAGTAATCAACAGCATATCGATGTCGCTCATTTATCTTTGTCCGCAGAATTAATGGGGTTACCGAAAGACATTCCAATTAGCGTTCAACAAACTTGTCTGATGGGCGGCAAACAAACAGGTTCGCGTTTAATCACCTTAACCGTTGGTGATTCTGTTGTGCGTGTTGTTCCGACGCGCGGCATGGCGGTTCTTGATGTGGTTCGGAAAGACTCAAATGGGAAAGGCGTGCGATTTGGTTGGGATTCTCCAGTGAAAGAAGTGGTTCATCCGAGCTTTATTCATCAAGAAGCGTCTGGTGGCATTGGTTGGTTAGATGGTTTTAACGAGATGATCGTACGTTGTGGTTATCAATGGGCTGGGCATCCAGGCCAAGACGGCGATGAGTTTTTGACCTTGCATGGACGTATCCAAAACACGCCCGCTGACGAGGTGATTTTAGACGTCGAGCAAGAGCCGCCTTATCGTGTGACGTTACGTGGTCGAGTCGATGAAAAGCGTTTCAAGTTCACCAACTTCGAATTGCAAACCGCCTTGTCTCTGACGCCAGATGAACCTTACCTTATCATTGAAGACACGCTGACCAACAAAGGCAGTTATCCGCGGGAATACCAAGCGATTTACCACAATAATTTTGCGCAACCGATTCTTGAAAAGGGCGCACAGTTGCATGTTCCTGTGGCGGAATTATCGCCTTTTAATGATTATGCAGCGGGTGGATTGAGCGATTGGAATCACATGCCAGCGCCCACCAAAGATTTCGACGAAAGGGTGTTTAACATTCGTCCGCTGAGCGACGAAAACGGCTTTTCTCATGCCTTGTTACACAATGCCAATGCAAGCTGTGGCATAGAAGTGAGCTATCAAACCGACACCTTACCCGTGCTGACGATTTGGAAAAATACAGACACTGAAGAGCAAGGTTATGTTGTCGGTATCGAACCGGGCACCAGCTTTGCCTACAACCGATCTTATCAGCGCGATTTAGGCTTGGTGCCGACGATTGACGCGGGTGAATCAAAACACTTTGTGGTGCGATTTGGCTTGTTAACAGATGCAGATCAGGTGGCGGACAGCAAAGCAGGTATAGATAAGTTGCAAAACACGCAAGCGGCGAAGGTGTTGTCTACACCGGTTGTACGCCTTGATTAGGCGGAGGCGTACGGGAAAAACGTTCCCAATCACCTGCTTCCATGTAAGGTGCGTGGTCTAAGGGTTTATTGTAGACGTAAATCCAGCCTCGGCCATAGGGCGAGAAAACACGTTTTCTAATGTGTCGAGAGTCGTCGGTTGCATTTGGGTCGTAGCCTTCGAGGCGATCCAATTCATCTAAAATATCATTGGACACATCGTACCATTCCACTCGAATTCGACCGCTGTCGTCATGGGTCGAAATAACGCCCGGAGACTCACCCAAATTGTGCATGCGAAACCCCGTCAGCCAGCCATGTCCGATGCGTTTGGATTCCGAAATTAATGTGTGATTATTTAACCCTTCGCGAAGCGTTCCATATACAGCAACAATGTTTGTTGGCATGTTGAATTCCATCTTATAGCTATCAAAGTGCACAAGATGGACTGGCTGAAGAGGCATTTCAAGCGCGGTGATGGGAAATTACATTGCCATGACACAACCTTGATGCATCCTTGAATTTACAGGCGTTAGGATACAATTTGTAACTTATGCTTGGCCTTAAGAGTGGTCTTAGTGATGTGTTTTTTCATGGTCCAGTAACCAGCGTTTTCGCTCTAATCCGCCTGCGTATCCCGTTAAACTACCGTCTTTTCCGATGACACGGTGACAAGGAATCACAATCGCAATGCGATTCATACCGTTGGCGCGGGCGACGGCTCGAACGGCTTTTGGGTTATTTAATCGAGTGGCCTGTTCTTGGTAACTGGCGGTTTCGCCATAAGGAATGGTGCCGAGGGCTTGCCAAACCGCGTTTTGGAAGTCGGTTCCGGGTGTGAGAAGCTGCACAGTAAAGTCTTTACGTGAACCAGAAAAGTATTCTTCGAGTTCTTGTTTTAGCTGCTTAGTGTGCGCGTTTTCGCCTGCCACAATCGGTGCTTTTAGGCGGCGCTGTAAGTCTTCAAATTCGGTTTCGAGCATGCGTCGGTCGACAAATTCCAGCAGGCAAATTCCCTCGTCAGTGGCGCACACAAACATCGGACCAATGGGGGTGGTCAGTCGGTCGATTAGAATCACAGCATTCTCCATATTTCGCGTCGGCGAATGGCCGAGCAGTTTTTTAAAAGTGTACCCGAAACCACTCAAAGAGTCGTAGCCTGAATCCAACGCGGTGTGGGTCGCGCTCTTGCCGGTTTTCAGTTCTTGAAACGCATGGTTAATTCGATACATGCGCTGAAAAGTTTGAAACGTCATCCCGTAATGCTGATTGAACCAACGGCGCACAAAAATCGGTCGTATACTGGCTTCTCGTAATTGTTGATCCGTGATTTTCGCCTTGGTGCAATCGCGTACTAAATCCATTGCGGCTTTGACTTCGTTGGGCGCTTCATGGGCATTTTCGGTGGGACGGCATACTTTACAAGGACGAAAACCTGCGTCCATCGCGTCTTTGAACGTCGTATAAAACAGTACATTTTCACGCTTTGGTTTGCGGGCGCGGCACGTCGCAATACAAAAAATCGACGTGGTTTTGACGCCGACAAAAAACACGCCGACAAAGCTAGGTTCTCGATTTATCAAGGCGTGATAATAGTCATCGGCTTGTTTTTCATTTGTTATTAGCATGCGGCTGTCCGTTGTAGGTCGTCGATATTTTTTCCATTTAATTAGGTTAGCGTGATCGATGTGTGCGCAACAACCGAAAATTGGACGAGTACTTTTTGCGGAATGAACAGGGTAGTTTATTGTCATTTATGAAATAAACCCTTACCAACTTCGCTATTTATCTCTTATTTTAGCAATAGTAGAGTGCGTTTTATTCTTTCATTTCGCCATAAGGTCACTTTATGTCTGCTTCTATTATGTTACAAAATCCCGTCGCCGCTGATCGTTTATTTCTTCTGTTTCATGGCGTTGGTGCCACCCCGCAAAGCATGGTGCCGTTGGGTGACGTGCTTGGAAAATCTTATCCTCGCGCGGCGGTGGTGTCTGTTCAAGCACCGGATTTGTCTGATTTTGGCCAAGGTTTTCAATGGTTTTCAGTTCAAGGCGTGACGGAAGCGAATCGGGTTGAGCGCATTGAAGCCGCGATGCCGATTTTTGTTGAAACGGTAACCAGCTGGCAGAAAAAATTTGGCGTGACTGCGGCTCAAACTGCCTTAATTGGCTTTTCTCAAGGCGCTATTATGTCATTGTCTTCAACCCAAATGGTGGCGGACTCTTTAGCGGATAAAATCGTATCGTTGTCAGGGCGATTTGCCGTGTTACCAAAGTGCGCACTGAACGACACAGCGGTGCATTTTCTTCATGGTGATCAAGATAACGTGATTGATTATCGACTGTCACAACTGGCACACGAAGCCTTGTTGGCTCGCGGCACGACCACCACCTATGATCTCATCCCGAATCTCACCCACAGTATCAATGAATCCACCGTCACACATTTGTTGTCGCGTTTGTAAGCGGCGTATTAGATAAATAATCCTTTGTCAGTCAGAGCGATTCTCCTTATTATTCGTTCCCTTATTTGATTCTCTCCAGACTTGATTGCGAGTCTTTTAAAGGACGATGTTATGGAATACAGTTTATTCACTGTGTCTCTTTTGATCGGTACTGGCTTTCTTGCTGGCATTATTAATACGTTAGCGGGCGGTGGTTCCAACCTGACCTTGCCTGCTTTGATGGTCATGGGCATGCCGGCTGACATCGCCAACGCGACCAATCGCGTGGGTGTATTTTTGCAAAATGTTGCGGCAACATTTGGCTTTCGTAAAGCCAAGAAACTCGATACCGCCGACATCATGCCGGTGATGATTCCGTCTTTGTTGGGCGGCGTGGTCGGTGCGTTTGCCGCCAGTTACGCGCCAGAAACCTGGCTTAAACCCCTGCTGCTCAGCGCGATGATCGGCATGACGCTCATTATGATCATTCGCCCGACGCTGATTGCGCCTCCAGAAGGCACGGTGCCGTTTAAAGTCTCTGAAAAGCCCAGCGCATGGGTCGCTTTGTTTATCGCCGGTGTTTACGGTGGTTTTGTGCAAGCGGGCGTGGGCTTTATCTTGATTGCCGCTTTAGCAGGCACCTTGCGTTATGACCTTGTTCGTACCAATGCGTTAAAAATGGTCTGTACGCTTGGCTTCACAGCGTTGGCGTTGGGCGTGTTTATTTGGAATGACCAAATCTTATGGATTCCCGGTCTGATCCTCGCGTCTGGTACTATGTTAGGTTCCTTCCTTGCGGTCAAAATGGCCATTAAAGCCAATCCAAATCACCTCAAATGGTTTCTTTTCGTCATGACCGTGTGTGGCAGCGCCGCCGCGTTATTGAGCGATTAATTCCCGGATCAAAAAGAAACGCAAAACCCTCAAAATCAAAACGATGTTTTATTTCTATGGGTTTTGCTGCTAGTCTGCTTTTCATATAGAGCGTTTTTTTAGCCAATTGAGTTAGAAAATCTGGAACAAGTATGGATTGGTTTTCTCTGTATTCCCGAAAATAAAAACAAATGGATGACTTGAAAGTACGCAGGGTGGGCTCTTTTCTGCCGGTTTATTTTCAATGTTTTTGGAGAATAAAATGAAAAGAAGACTCTTAGTGGCGGCCTGTTTCGCCTCTGGTTTGATGGTCGGTTGCACCAGTACCGACATACGCTACGATCACCAAGACATTGCCACACAAGTGCTGCCACCAAACGACGGTTGGGCGGCAGCCGAAGGACCCGTGACGGGTGGTTCGAATGCGCTCGACGTTCATATTTATACCGTGAGCAGCCGTAAGGAATTTGTTGAAGCATTAAACGCCACGAATGGTTCACCGACGATTATCAAAGTGGATGGCACGATTAACCTATCATCCGATGACCAAGGCCGTGAATTAACCGAAGACGATTATCGCGTCGCACCTTATCACTTTGATGATTATAAAAAAGCGTATGCCCCTGCGGTTTGGAACATAAAACCTTTGATCAAAAAGCGCCCAAATAGAAAACTCACTGGGCCGTTAGAAGTCGCTAGAAAAGCCTCTGCGCAAAAGCAAAAAGACCACATTGTTGTACGCGTTCCGTCAAATGTTAGCATCATCGGGCTGGGCAAAGACGCGAAAATCATCAAGGGCTCATTGCTTATTGGCGATGGCGTTGAAAACGTCATCATTCGGAATATCCGCTTCGAAGACGCATTTGATTATTTCCCCGGTTGGGATCCAGGCGACAGCTTTAAACTGGACGCCAGTTACCCAGGATGCCAAGCCGATTACGTAGACAGCCTGCACGGTCCGCAGAAATGCCGAGGCGGTCGTTGGAATTCAGAATACGATCTCATCTCCATCGCGGGTGGCAAGCGCGTATGGATTGATCACTGTACGTTTTCCGATGGCGATCGACCCGACTCCCTGTTTCCGCCGGTTTATCCCTTTCCTCAAAATGAAATCACGCAAAAAGTTCAGCACCATGATGGCTTAGTCGACATCACCAATCAGGCCGATTTAGTGACCATTTCAAACAGTTACTTTCATGATCACGATAAAGCGTTTTTGATCGGCAATAGCGACAAAAAAACCGCCGATACAGGCTATCTGCGAGTGACCTTGCACGGTAATTATTTTAACAATGTCGGTCAGCGCATGCCGCGCGTACGATATGGAAAAGTGCATGTCTACAACAATTATTTTGTGGGCAATGCGCAGGGGGATGGCGTGGGCGACACCGCGTATGAGCGACACGTTAACGCTTTGATGAATAAGCCGAAGCACAATATCGTTCGCCAAGCATTGGGCGCGGGTACTGCGTCCGCGATCTATTCGGAAGCCAACGTGTTTGACATCGAAAACGGCAATCCTTCTCATGCCATCGGTAACATGAAAGGCAAAGTCGCCTTCGATAAAGGCTCAATGTTTAATGGCAAACTGATCGACATTATTGAAGAAGCGAACCGTGCCAGTGGAAAACCCTTATCGAAAGACGTCGGCTGGACGCCCACCTTATACGGACCAACGCCAGTGCTGCCAGTCAGCGACGTGATTGACTACGTCAAAGAAAACGCCGGAGCCGGAAAACTGTAATCCTTGATCCAGCGTGTTTTTAGGTTTACTGGAACCACAAAAAACCGATGCCATTTCGTGTGAAGGCATCGGTTTTTTTGTTTTAGGTCCTGTTTCATGAGTAATGATGGCAACGGAACAAGCTAATCATTCAGGGTGGTTTGTATTATCGATTGTTCACAGTTATAGTTTGTTCATGAATCATGAACACGACCTGTGTAGTGAGCACTAAATTGATATAGAGCGATAATAATCATGACAAAGCAATCTGGATTGGCCATGAATGCGTTGGCGTTACTGCCTGCTCATATTAAATCTGACTTCGCCCAAAATGAGACGTTCAATGATAATCATTTTACTGATGGTGAATTGTATTTAACGGTGAGCGGCGCTGAATATCACTTTTTTGTGGAAGTAAAAACTATCCATCGCAAAGAAAGCCTAAGCGCGTTATTAGTGAATGCTGCGCCTAATACGCTGCTAATCTGCAATCGTCTTACTACTTACTTAGCGGATATGTGCACGGAAAATGGGTTAAATTTCATAGATGCCGCCGGCAATGCGAGAATTAACATGGATGGCTTTCACCTTTGGGTCGAGCCTCAGAAAACGAACAAATTGAAGAAAAACCTTAACGTTGAAAATAAAAGTAACAAACTTGGCGAGGGCGCAGTAAAGCTCCTGTTTGCTTTATTATCTCAACCCGACGTGCTTAATTTGTCATACCGAGAGATTGCTGAATACGCCAATATCTCATTGGGTATGGTAAGTAAAGGGTTGGGGATTCTCGAAGCCGAATCGTTAATTAGTCTTGGTGATACGAGACGAATACTGGATGCTGAACGAATGCTGAACCTTTGGATTGATTCCTATCGTTTGGCGATTAGGCCAAAGTTGGGTGGCATTCGTTTGCAGTTTGAAAGTGAATGGCAAAATGTCCCAATGGAAGAGAGCGATTTTTGGGGCGGAGAAGCCGCAGCAGAAAGGTTAACTCGCTACCTTCACCCCAAAGACTTGCAGCTGTTCACCCGACAGCCACTACAAAAAAAGCTAGCTCAGCTTAAATGTCGCCCGAACCCAGAAGGTAATTTATGGTTAGTGCCAGCCTTTTGGGGGAGTAAATTAGCATGGTCAGATAAAAGCCAAGCCCTATTGGCCGTAGCAGAGTTAGAAGCGAGCAAGGATAGCCGCAATATAGAAGTTGCAAGGATGATACATGAGCAATATTTAGGAACTAAAACACCCGTTGAACCCTGCATTTGAGCCCGTGCTTAGCATCATTGTCGATGTAACCACCCAGCTTGAGATACCGTATTTTATTGCGGGAGCAACAGCGCGAGACTTACTACTCTTTCATGTTTTTGGCCGAGATCCAGGTCGAAAAACGCATGATATAGATACGGCAATATTAGTATCAGATTGGGAGAGTTTTACCGCCGTCAAAAGCGCTTTGTTAGGCTTGGGCTTAAGCGAGACAAAATTGCCTCACCGATTGATGCATGCAGTTAGTGGCTTGCCTATCGACATCATTCCGTTCGGCGCTATTGCTGACAATACGGGGGAGATTCTATGGCCGCCAGAACACGTCGTCACCATGTCTGTTACAGGTTTTCAAGAAGCTTTTGATCATGCGGTTCTAGTCTATATTGGCCAAGGTGTAAGTGTAAAAGTGACTTCTTTAGCAGGATTGGTATTGTTAAAATTAATGGCATGGCAAGAACGGCGATTAGAAACAAATAAAGACGTTGAGGATTTTCTTACCATCCTTACGGAATACCCCAATGTTGAACGTGACCGACTCTATGACGACTTTATACCCGCTGAAAAGCTGGATTACGAGATTGAACGGCTTGGTGCATTTTTATTGGGTTACGACTTGAATATGCTCCTGTCAGACAAGAGTACCAGTTCTAAAACGCTCCTTCAGTTGTTAGAGCTACAAACCTCTCAAAGCGAGATGTTCATTAACGACTTGCTTAAAATACGCAGTGGTATTAATCCTGATCAGATAGAGCAACGACTGGCTGATTTTTGGGATGGGTTGGCTTTGAATTAATCCAGATAGATGTGTATTGAATCCATGGACAAAACAAAATAGCCAAATACAGGGCTTTTTATTCTGGATTCAATCGCTTCAAAAATATCCTTCATTCTCTAATCTCATCCTTTATGTAAATTACGCGAAATATGGAGTGTTATTACAATGTATATCAACACTCAATTCAGAGAAAGAGTCGTTAGGCTATTACCCTCAAACCTCTCCCGCATTAATCAACATGCCTTGTGGGCTGGTGTCGAATAACAAGACGCGATTCAAATCGACGGACAGTGAGATGTGTTCTTGACGTTTTACGTGGGAACGTAGGTCGAGTCGGGCTTTGGCGTCTTCGCCGCCGAGTTTGAACATGATTTCTTTGTCGAAGCCAAGGTTTTCCACGAGGTCGACCTGTATATCGTTGAATTCAAATAGGTTATCGCTGGGCGATGATAAGGCGCTGTCTTCGAAGAAGTCAGGGCGGATGCCGACTAAGACCGTGTCGTGAGAGCCTAAATCGTGCAGGTCGACGTTGGCGATTTTGGACGCGGGAATGCGATATTGGTCGAACACCAAGTCGTCGCCGTCTATGGTGGCTTCGAATAAGTTCATCGCGGGCGAGCCAATAAACGTCGCCACAAAGGTGTTGGTCGGTTGCAGGTAAATGTCCATCGGCGTACCGACTTGTTCGACGATGCCATCGCGCATCACGACCACGCGATCGCCCAGCGTCATGGCTTCGATCTGGTCGTGCGTGACGTAAATCGCGGTCATGTTGTATTGGTGTTGAATACGAGCGATTTCGGAACGCATATGATGTCGAAGTTTGGCGTCTAGATTCGATAAAGGTTCATCGAACAAATACACGTCCGCGTCCCGAGCGAGGGCGCGACCCATGGCAACGCGTTGACGTTGGCCGCCAGACAAGTCGGCGGGTTTACGATCCAAGTAATCGTCGAGCTTGAGCATTTCTGATACGTCGGCGAGTTTCTGTTTGATGGTCTCAGCGTCGGCGCCGGACTTCTTTAAGCCGAAGACGATGTTTTCTCGCACTGACATGTGCGGATACAAGGCGTAGTTTTGAAACACCATGGCAATGTTACGCTTGTGCGGCGGCAAGTCGTTAATGGCGCGTTGGCCAATTTGAATGTCGCCTTGAGTAATGTCTTCCAATCCCGCGACCATTCGCAGCGTGGTGCTTTTTCCGCAACCACTTGGGCCGACCAGCACGACGAATTCACCGTCTTTTACTTCTAAATTGAGGTTCTTCACTATCGGCAAATTGCCATAAGACTTGTTTACGTTTCTTAAGATTACAGAGCTCATTGCCAGTTCCTTTCTAATTTTGGTATGACGTAGCCGATGCTGTTCTGCATACATTTTTGTCTATCAAGTGTTCTCAGCTCCTCCCCCTGCTAAGGGGAGGGAATTGTTAGCCTTTAACTCCGCCGTCGGTTAACCCACCAGACAAATGTTTATTCGCCAGCATGAAGCAAATTACCACAGGTAAAAGTGTCAGCATGGACGCGGCCATGATGCGATCCCAGATGGCATTTTTCGAGGTAAATAAGGTTTGTAATGCCAGAGGCAAGGTTTGGAAATCTTGATACTGTTTTAGAAATACGGAGGCGAACAAGTACTCGTTCCACGCGATGACAAAACAATAAATAAACACAGTAAACAGCATGGGTTTTGACAGTGGCATGATGATGCGCCAGAAGGCTTCGACCCTTGAGCAACCGTCCATCATTGCCGCTTCTTCTAGCGAAAACGGGATGGTGCGAAAGTAGTTGCCCAGCATGTACATGGCGACAGGCAAGGTCTGAATTAGGTAGATCAAGAACAGACTGAAAATCGTGCCGCCCGCGCTGGACGCCAAGCCGACGTTGACGCTCATTTGATAGAGCGGCACCATCAACAAAACGCCACCAACCATATAAACAAACAGCACGCCGTTTGCCATCAGCGACTGCGCAGGAAAGCGCAAGCGTGCAATGGCGTACGCCGCAAGTGATGCCAAGAACGTCGAGCAAATGCCCGTTACAAAGGAGATTACGAAGGTATTGAGCATGTAACGGCCAAAGGGAAAGACATCGCTCCCCGAACTGAATTTCGCCAACAGCATTTGTTTTTTCTCGGCCGATAGCGCGGGGTTGTCGAGCAATCGCTGAATGCTGGCGGGCACGTCGACTTCTTTCACCGGCATTAAACCGAGCAATTCCTTGTACGCATCCAAGTGCAACACGCGAGGAATCAGTGACGGATTGCCCCAATCAATGGGGTGTTTTAACGACGTCGAAAGAATCTGCAAAAAAGGAAACACGCAAAAGATCACCAAGGCGAATACTAAGGCATACAAGATCACAGATTGAATGGGAGTGCGTTTATTCATCATACGCTTTTACCTATTTTTTGAGCCACATACATAAGACCTACCACTTAAGTACTTTACGAACGTACAGCCAAATTAAACCGACCAATACCAGCAACTGAATGACTGAAATCGCTGCGGCACCGCCTTGGTCTACGATGCCCGCGAAGGCTTGGTAATAGGTGAAAATTGGCAAGGTTTCGACGTTCGGTGCGAGTAAGTACACGTCTTCAAAGCGGTTCAAATTCCAGATGATGCGTAATAGCACCACGGTGGCGATGACGAATCTCAGTTCCGGCAAGGTCACATGCCAAAAACGTCCCCATGCATTTTGGCCGTCTATCGCGGCGGCTTCGTACAGGTCTTTCGGCACGCTTTGTAACTTGGCGAGAAACAACAAATAGGCGATTGGGAAATGCTTCCAAATATCGAATAAGATCACCACGAACAACGCCGAATCGGGATTACCGATGAGGTTTTCTCGGGTGTCAGTCAGGTGCAACACATCCACCACTACATGGTTATAAATGCCGTTCACCGGATCAAAAATAAACTGCCAGCCAAACACCACGCTGATCACCGGCGCGAAATAGGGCAAAAGGATCAAACCGCGGGCGAGGTTACGAAAGCGAAATTCTTGATTCATCAGAATCGACGCCGCCAAGCCGAGCACGGTGGTACCGACCACGGTTCCGATGAGATAAATGACCGACACACCAATGGAGTGGTAATAACGCGGATTGCCGAGTAAATCCGTGTAGTTATCCAGTCCGACAAAGGTCTTGCTGCCATTGAGTTGCACGTCAAAAAAACTCAGGTAGACGTTGAACAAAATGGGGTAAATCACCAGTAAGCCGATAATACCGACGGCTGGCGCGACTAATTTGAGACCGAGTCGGGCTTCGTTTTTGACCAGAATTGAAGACATAGTCGCTTCCCTTATTTAAATGTAACCCCACCCTAGCCCTCCCCTTAACAAGGGAGGGAACAGATCACTTGCCTCCCCCATAAATAAGGTGATGGAACAAATTTCTGCTCCTCCCCCTTAACAAGGAGAGAATAAATCTATCTGCTCCTCCCCCTTTTCAAGGGGGAGGCTGGGAGGGGGTCTATTGTCTATTCACCCATGATGGTTTTCATTTCCGCTTCTGCACTGTCCAGTGCGGCTTGAGGGTCTTTGTTTTCAATCGTCACGTCGTAGATCATGCGAGGAATCACCGACTTGGCGAAGAAGGCGCCAGATGCGGGGAAGGTTTTGCCTTTCACGACCGAGAAGGAGCGAATGTCATCGAAGCCAGAGACGATCTGCTTCATTTTATCTGCGCCGTAAAGCGTGAAGACGCCGTTTGGATCCTCCAAGTACGCTGGGTCTTCCGCGATGCCTTTCAGCATTGGGTTCATACCGCCTGGCGCCATGTGCAAAAAGGTGATGTAGCTGGCAGGGTCGTACATAAACTCGATGAAGTCTTTGGTCGCTTGCGTGTCGTCGGCGTTGTTGGTTTTTAACGCGACAAGGCCAGACAAGGTGCCGTAAGATGCGGCGCTTTTGTGGGTGATAATTGGCGCAAATGCGGTGTTTTTGACTAAGTTCGGATCGAAGGTGCCGCCGCTGAGCTCTTTAAAGTTCTCAGAGGAAAGTGAGCCTTTGGCGACTTCCGCTAAGGAAAGGTCATCCATGATGTAGGTGGAGTAGAAGAACATCGCCATCTTACCTTGCAGGTAATAATCGCGGGCGCGCCAGTTCTGTGGTCCTGGCGGATTGTATTTAGCCAGAGTGTTGTAATATTGAATGGTTTCTAATGTCGCGGGGCTGTTGAAAATCAAATTGCCCTTGGCGTCGAACTCGGCAGCGTTGTTAGACAGCGCCAATTGGGTGAAGACTTGTTCTGTGTAGCTGTCTTGTTTAGTGCCGACCAGAATACCGTATTGGTTGTTGGCTTTGTCGGTCAAGGTTTTGGCTGCGGTTTCGATGTTCTCCCATGTGTTTGGCGCCGCGAGGCCTTTTTCATCGAACCAGTCTTTACGATACCAAATGCCTTGAATCCAACCGTGATAAGGCAAACCGTAATAATCGCCAGATGGCGAAGTCAGCGTGGTCAGTGCGCCTTTGTGGAAGCGGCTTTTGCCAATGTCATTAATAACTCCTTGATGCGTTTTTGAATCGACGATGCCTTCTTCACCGAGCGCCATGATGATCTCGGAATTCACTTCGATAAGCTGTGGCGTGGTCCCAGCGGCAACCGCGGCGGCCATTTGAGTCGCCATTTCATTTTCATCTACGGCGACGACATTGACGGTGACGCCATCGTTTAAAGCTTCGAACGTGCTGGCGAGCAGTTCGATGTTTTTCAGTCGATCCGTTTGCGTTTGTGCAGTCCAGAATTCCACTGTGGCGGCGCTGGCGAGCGAGCTGATAAGCAGTCCATTGACCAGTGCGGCGCGGGTGACGAGCAGAGAATGTTTCATTGTCGTTTCCTCATTTTATTTTTATACGAGTGTTCCGAGTCTATGACTAAAAACCAGCTGGCTAAAAGCCTGTTTTTACGACGCCCGGCGCTAAAACGACTTGTAAGTCCTTCACCGGAACCCCTTTAATGCGCGACACCATCATGCTGGCAAGTTGCTCACCAATTTGTGCGGGTGGCGCTTGCTGAATGCTGGTGATCCCCATACTGGCGGTCAGCTCATCAACGGGTGTATCGCAACCAATCACACACACGGGTTCTTTCTGGTTGAATCGAGTGTTGTGCAATCGCATGACCGCCAAAGCGGCACTGCGCGCGCCGGTGCTGGTTAAGCAAATCAGCGCGGTGATATCTGGGTGCTGGAGAAGGAACTCGGCACAAGCGAGGTAATTTTCTTCCTCGTCAAAGCCGACTTCTAGGCCGTGTTCGGATGCAATCGAAAGCCCAACGTGCTCGGCGGCATTGCGAATGCCGCGTTGTCTTTCTTGAGCGAAAAAATATCGCTCACTCACCGAAATCACCCCAATGTCGCGATGGCCTTGTTCGTACAGGCGAGTCAGGCTTAAATGGCCAACTTGGTAATTATCCAAATCCAACCACGCAAATTGCGTTGCCCGTTCGGTGCGTCCGTAACACACAAAAGGCACGTTGAGCTTTAATAAACGATGGACTTTTGGGTCGTTGACCCGAGTGCGAAGGAGCAAAAATCCGTCTTGATCGCCGGCCTTAACAAGGCGTTCAAATTCACTTAATTCCTGCTTGCCGTTATCGATCGCCACCACTTGCAGTAAATAACCTTCTGCTTGCAGCGCCTGTCGAGTTCCGGCAAGAACCTTCGAAAGAATGGTGTCGAGATATTGCATGTCTTGGCTTGGAACAATCGCCGTTATTACACGCTTTGCTTGTACCCAATGCGCCGCATCGGCGCCTTTTAATTGGTAACCCTGCCGTGCTGCTTCTTTCAACACGCGCTTCTTGGTACTTGGGCTAATGTCTGGGTAATCGTTCAGTGCTCGTGACACTGTGGAGACCGACAGATCCAATTGGGTCGCTATTTCTTTAATCGACATAATGTTTCAGATGCACCTAACCATTCTTATTTTTATCACTGTCCATCATTCAAGGCGGTTTATAAAGCCTTAATCGTGCATTTTGTGACCAGCATCAAACGACGTTAAGACCGAAAATGTTTCGATGCAACGGTTATTTTTCGCACGACTTTGGGGCGTCACACGTAAGGAAAAAGCCGAAAAATGTCTGCCTTTCCTTGTGTTGAGCCTTAGAAAATTCTTTTTAAAACAAAGATAAGTGAATTAAAGACGAGTTATTTTTTCATTGTGTTGAAATGATGGAAGTCACAACTTATTATCGAGTTACCCCAAATGTTCAGATGCCGTCTCAGACTCATTTAAAAAATTTAATAAAGGCAGCCACTATGGCAAGGAAGCAAAAAACGCTCGATGTTTTGTTTAATGACCCGTTGATCTCTGCCGCCTTGGCAAGAGTAAACGTGTTTGTGATTAATCATTACCCTGGTGGACGAGATGTTATTTCTTCACTCATACCCAATGAAGACTTTGAGGCACAACCTTTTTACGACCCCTTAATGTGGTTGGAATACGTTCACCCCGATGACCGAGATCTCACTCGAATCGCATGGGATGCCGTTGTGCAGGGTAAAAGTGATGTTTTTGAAGGCGAGTATCGTTTCTTGATTGATGGCGAATACCGTTGGATTGCTAACAAAGGTACTGTTATTTCTCGAACAGAAGATGGACAGCCAGAACTCTACATTGGCGCGGATCGAGATATTACCGAAGAGCGTCGATTACGTGACTTGTTGGAAGAGGAAACAGAACGTCTCGCGCACTTGGTGATCAAAGATGACTTTCTTAATATTCCCAACCGACGCTACCTTGAAACCAAACAGGCGCAGTTTTTTATCGCCGATGGTGGTACTCCGATCGCGGTGCTGGTTCTAGACATCGATAACTTTAAGCAACTAAACACTCATTTGACGCACCACGGTGGGGATGAAGTGCTGCAAGCGCTTGTCAGCAAAGTCCAAGCGTGTATCCGGCCCACAGATACCTTGATCCGCTATGGCGGCGATGAGTTTGTCTTAATCTTGCCCAATGCCGTTGCAGATTGTGCTCAGGCCACAGCGCAACGCATTCTGGATGGGGTCAGAGAGATTCATTTACCCGCAATGAGCGATGACATGTCTATTTCTGTGAGTATTGGCCTTGTACACGGTTCGCCAACCGTCACACAGGACTTTTGGGCCTACTTTGAAGAAGCCGACACACAGCTTTTGTTGGCCAAAAAACTGGGTAAAGCACAGATACAACGTAAGCTGCTTGGCTAATCAATAGTTTAACCCAAAGGGGTTCTTGGCTGTCCATTTTAACGTGGTCGCTTAAACCCTTTTCTTGCTTCGGCAATGTCTTTACGCATAAAACACGCTTCAGAGTGGTCGTTGATCAGCCCCATGGATTGCATAAACGCGTATAAGGTCGTTGGGCCGACAAATTGCCAACCGCGCTTTTTGAGCGCTTTAGACAGCGCAATGGATTCTGGGCTGGTGGTTTGTGTTTCAGGCGGCGGAAGTGTGTTTTCGTCGGGTTCGTAACGCCATAAAAACGCAGCCAAAGAGCCTTCTGTTTCGATCATTTCTAACGCGCGTTTGGCGTTGTTTATGACCGCGAGAACCTTGCGCTTGTTCCGCACAATTCCTTTGTTTTCTAAAAGCTGTTTGACGTTATCGTCGTCAAATAATGCCACTTTTTTTACATCAAAATTCTCAAACGCTTGGCGGAAGTTTTCACGCTTGCTCAAGATGGTCCGCCAACTTAGACCTGACTGAAACGTTTCGAGGCAGAGTTTCTCGAACAAACGCTGATCATTGGCCACAGGAAAACCCCATTCCGTATCGTGATAATGAGGAAAGTCCGGTGCGGAATCAGCCCATGCGCAGCGTGGTTTATTGTCGATCTTCATGGTCTGAACCTGAGTCTAATTGCGTTTGAGTTTCTAATTTATCGATCAGTGCATCATAAAAGTCTTTGGCAATACCAGAAAGCGGGCTCAAGTTTGACGTGAGCACTTCGAGTGGTTCCACAATGTTAGGCGAAAAAGGTTTTAAGACCACATTGGGCAATTGAAAGACTTTGTCAAAATAGCGGAAGTTCAAAATGTCGACCAGTGTCGCGCCCATTCCTAGGTTTACAAAGGAAAGGCCATGTATCGTGGTATGGACTTCGAGTGTGCGATTAAAAGGAAGACCGAGTTCGGAGTAAAGACGTTTGAGCGTTTTCGTCGTAGCGTTTTCTGAATCGAGGGTGATCCAGTTCAAATCTCGTAAATCATGGGGATGAATGATGTCGAGCTGCGCGGCGGGATGGTCTTTTGGCACCGCGCAATAACAAGGCAAATCAAAGGCGACGGCATCGTGTTTTGAAGAGCTTTGCGCTTTATCGACTAAACCAATCTGATACTGTCCCGATGCAATGCCTTGGCGAATCGCTGAACAGCCCGACAAGTGTAAACTGACATTAACCCCTGGGTTTGCGCTCATGTATTCGGCAATCAGTTCAGGAAGAAACTGGTAAGAAGGGCCAAAAATGGTGCAAATTCGCAGCCTGCCCGTTTTGCTATTGGTGGCAGATTTTATACTGTCTTGTAGGTGGTTAACGCCTTGCAGTAAACCATACACTTCTTCGTGCAAATACAGCGCTTCGTCTGTTGGAATCAACTTTCCGTTATTACGAACAAACAGTTTGTAGCCAATTTCATCTTCAAAATTGGCGAGCATTTTACTGGCGGCAGGTTGGCTGACGTAGCTCCTTTCCGCGGCTCTGGTAATGCTGCCTGTAACAAAGACTTCGTGAAATATACGCAGTTTATTGATGTTCATCGGCATAACCTAAAGTTATCAGACCATTAAAATTATTCAGTATGATTATAAAAAATCTTCCCATAAGATCCTAACTGTTAGTTGTTTGACCTGCATCAGAAAAATGAAAAAAAATAGTCGAAGCGATGCGGTTACAGTGCGACTCATAATAAAAAACGCGTACTGAATAAAAATGAAATTATAAAATTCAACAGCATATAAAAGGAACAGACAATGAATAAATTGACCATGGCGCTAGCAGCAACCACCACGCTTTTAGCGGCAAACAGTTATGCAGTATCAACATTGGACGCGGTGAAAGACCGAGGTTATGTAAATTGCGTCATTGGTAACTCTTTTCCTGGTTTTTATAGTTTAAACAAAGCCGGTGATTGGCAAGGCATGGACATTGATATATGTCGTGGCGTGGCGTCTGCTGTCTTTGGTGATGCCACTAAAGTGAAATTCTTGCCCGTTCAATGGGCGCAAAGCTTTACGTCAATTAAGAGTGGTAAAGGTGACATTCTATCAAAAGGTATGACGTGGACTCTGTCTCGTGATGCAGCACAAGGATTGGATTTCCTTGATACATATTTTTACGACGGCCAAGGTTTTATGGTGCGTAAAGATCTGGGTGTGAAATCCGTCAATGAATTAAAAGGCGCGACGGTGTGTGTTTTAACCGGCACATCCAGCGAGCTGAATATTGCGGATTACAGTCGCGCGCACAACCTAGACATCAAAACCGTGGTTTTCGACGATTCCTCTGTGCGTAACACCGCTTTTTTTAATAACAACTGTGATGCACTAACCAACGACAAATCCGGTTTGGCCGCTCAGCGTTCAGCGGCGCCGAACCCGACAGACTACGTTATTTTGCCAGAGACGATTTCCAAAGAAGCTTTGTCGTTTGCTGTTAAGCAGAACGACAGCGAATGGGCGAACGTTGTTAAATGGACTTTTGCGGCCATGGTCGCGGCAGAAGAGTTTGGCGTGAATTCTAACAACGTCGAAAAAATGCGCACCGAAAGCCAAAGTCCTGTCATCAGACGTTTATTGGGCACCGAAGGGGATTTGAACAAAGGCTTAGGTCTTCCGCAAGATTGGGCATATCAAGTGATTAAAAACGTTGGTAACTATGGCGAAGTTTATGAACGTAACGTCGGCCCAGACAGCGTGTTGGGCATTGATCGAGAAGGCACACTGAATGCGTTATGGAAAGATGGTGGCATGATGTACGCCAAATCCTTCCGTTAATCTGACAAGACATTAGGTAGGTATGTTGGCCTATCTAGTGTCGTTTTTGTTTTCTTCGTTCGGTGTATAGATATGATTCAGTCCTCTGTATCCAAACCGCCAAAAAAGGGGCGTAAATCGGTCGACCCTTCTTTGTCGATGTTCCAGCGGTGCTCGGCATTGATGAATAATGACGAGAGTCGCGCGGTGGTTCTACAGGCGATCGTGCTAGCGGCGGTGCTGTTTGGCTTGTGGTTCTTGTTTGCCAATGCCAGTGACAACCTAGATCGATTAGGCATGACATTTGGTTTTGATTTTTTACCTGTGACAGCGGGCTTCGACATCAGCTGGAGTCTCATTCCTTACGATTCCAGTATGAGCTACTGGCGCGTATTTTTTGTCGGCATTGTGAATACGCTCGTCCTTTCTGCTTGTGTGATTGTGGTTGGCACTCTGATTGGCACTGTGGTGGGTATTTTAAGGTTGTCTGACAACCCGTTGGTGTCTCAGATGGCGCGTTGGTACGTGGAAATTGTGCGCAATGTGCCCTTGTTAATCCAAATTATTTTTTGGTTCACCGTGGTGTTTTCCACTTTGCCAGCGCCTCGTCAAAGTTACCACTTAGGTGAATGGCTCTTTTTGAATAACCGGGGTTTGTACGTGACGTCAATGGAAAGCACCTTGTCATGGGGATGGTTTTTCTTGTTGGTTGGCGCTTTGGCCTTCGCGCTTTATGGTCTTTTTCGCTGGTCAAAACCCTATTACACCTTGTCTGGCACCCGATCTTCCGGCTTTTATATTGGCTTGGTGTTATGGGGCGTGGCGGCCGTTTGGTCGGTTTGGTTTCTTTCTCAATCGATGACGTTGTCCGTTCCGACACTACAAGGTTTTAATTACAGCGGTGGTGCGTTTCTTCCGGCGTCTTTCGGTGCCGCGTTTGTTGCCATGACGGTGTATCGGTCTGCGGCCATTGCGGAAACCGTTCGCGCGGGCATGCAATCCATCGATCGAGGTCAGTACGAAGCCGCGTTTACCATTGGTTTTTCTCGTGTTCAGTCATTGCGTTTGATTCTGATTCCCCAGGCAATCCGTTCGATTATTCCTCCGATGACCAATTCTTGGTTAGCCGCCACAAAGGATTCGTCGTTGGCGGTCGCCATTGGCTTTCCTGAATTGGTCTCTGTGTTTATGCAAACCTCGATGAATCAAACCGGACGGGCGATCGAGATTATTTTCATGGTGATGGGTTTTTATATCTTTATCAGTTTGCTGATCTCTTACTTGCTCAACAAGTACAACGACAGTGTTCAGTATAAGGTGCGATAAATGGACGATTTTAACGTGAAAAATGAACCCGCTTTAAAACAATTTATAGCAACGCCACCGCGTCTTCCGCCGAAAAATGAAAGAGGCGTAATTGGCACCATTCTCCACCGTTGTTTTAACAGCATTGGCAACAGTGTGCTGACGTTGTGTGTGGCGGTTGTGTTGTTTTATTTGGTGAAGCACATTTTAGATTGGGCGGTGTTTAATGCGGTTTTTGTCGCGGAAAGTCGTCGTCAGTGTATGGCATTAAGCGCAGATGGAGCATGTTGGGCGGGCGTGATTAGTTGGTTTAACGGATTGATTTATGGCCGTTTTCCCATGGATGAACAATGGCGCGTCAACGTCGGTGTTTTACTCGGACTGATGTGGTTATTGCCGCTCATGTCAAAGCGCATTCCACTAAGAAACTTCATCTTGTTGTCTTGGATTGGCTTATATCCCTTTGTGGGCGGATATCTGTTTTTGGGTGGGCGTTTTGGCGTCGAATTAGGGCTAGTGCATGGCACGATGACGTGTTTTGCCTTGGCGTTTTTGGTGATGCTTTATATGAACTGGGTTTTATCTGCGCTGGGTTACAAAGGCGTGAATGAGTGGTTTTTACCGCTGGTGTCGCGCTGGGCCGAACGTCGTATTCATCTAATGAGCTTTATTGTTGTGTGGGTGCTTATTACGTTTGGGGTCTCGCTTGGATTGAGTCACGTCTCGCTGGAACCAGTCGCTATCGAGCGCTGGGGTGGCTTGTTTCTAACCTTCATTATTGCAGGATTTGCCATCACTATGGCGATTCCGGTTGGCGTGGTATTGGCGTTGGGTCGTCGTTCTAAACTGCCGGTGATCCATTGGATCTCGATGATTGTTATCGAGCTGGTTCGGTCCGTGCCTTTAATCACCGTGTTATTTATGGCGGTAACCCTGTTGCCGATCTTTTTACCGGCGGACATGGAGTTTAATAAGCTGACACAAGTGCTGGTGGCGGTGTGTTTGTTTGCTGGCGCGTATATGGCCGAAAACATTCGTGGCGGCTTACAAGCGATTCCAAAAGGCCAGTACGAAGCGGCCACCACATTAGGGTTAGGCTATTTGCATACCATGGTGTTGGTGGTTTTGCCTCAGGCGTTAAAAATGATGATTCCCAACATTATGACGTCGTTTATCAGTCTGCTAAAAGACACGACTTTGGTGTCTATTATTGGCCTGTTCGACATTATGCTGATGGCCCGAAATATCGCCAATGACAAAGATTGGGTCGGGTTACACACCGAGCCTTTGGTCATGATTTCGGTGCTCTTCTTCATCCTTTGCTACAGCATGTCTCAGTACAGTCTGAACCTTGAGAAACGCTTAAAGGTGGATCACTAATGACTATGTTATCCGAAAAAAATCCGCTGAATCGCACCACCAGTGTGGCGATCAAAATCGACAAAGTGAATAAATGGTACGGAACACACCATGTTCTAAAAGACATTTCACTCGATATTCTAGAAGGTGAAATTATGGTGGTATGTGGGCCATCTGGTTCGGGTAAATCCACGCTGATCCGATCGTTGAATCATCTGGAAGACTATCAAGACGGCGTGGTGTCCGTGTTTGGACAACCGCTTTCACGAGATCGAAAAAGTCATGATGTGATTCATAACGCCATGGGCATGGTGTTCCAAAACTTTAATCTGTTTCCTCATCTTACTGTGTTGCAAAACTGTACCTTAGGTTTGACCTGGCTACGAAAAATGTCGGAACGAGACGCGGATAAAATGGCCATGCAGTTATTGGATCGAGTCGGTATCGCGGCCTTGGCATCGCGCTATCCGGGTCAATTGTCTGGCGGACAGCAACAGCGCGTGGCAATTTCTCGGTCTCTCGCCATGGAGCCCAAAATCATGTTGTTCGACGAACCGACGTCCGCGCTTGACCCAGAAATGGTCAAAGAGGTCTTGGACGTCATGGTTGATCTGTCCAAAACCGGTATGACCATGGTGTGTGTGACGCATGAAATGGAGTTTGCACGACAAGTGGCGGATCGAGTGGTGTTCATGGCCGACGGCGAAATTGTTGAAGTCGGGCCACCGGAGCAAGTATTGGTGAATCCCGAATGGGATAGGACGAGCGAGTTTTTACGACATGTGCTCTAGAAACTCACTGCCTCGTAAAGCACGTTTATAAGCGCGAATTTACCCTTATTTTATGGAATGAAATCGATATGTTGGCAAAAAACACATCGACGTATACCAACATGCCTTATTGGCTAGCAGATACGTCATTGGCGAGCAAAATTCATACAAATGCACGTTTTGAAATCCCAACAAAAGCCGACGTAGTGATTGTCGGTGGTGGCTTTACAGGCGTTTCTGCGGCCATCACGCTCGCGCGAGCTGGTCTGCAAGTTGTTTTGTTGGAAGGCGGTCGATTAGGGGAAGGTGCGAGTTGCCGAAATGGCGGCTTACTCGGGCCAAGTTTCAGCAAATTAGGTGTTGATGGACTGGAGCGCCAATACGGTCGCGACAGTGTTCATTCCTCCATCAAAGAGAGTTTGACGGCGTTTAATTGGCTGGTGGGTTTTATCAAAGAAGAGCAGATCGATTGTGATTTGTCTTTGTGTGGCCGATTTCGTGGCGCCAGTCATCCGAGTCATTACGCAGGGTTAATTGAACAAGCCGAAGCACTGGCGAAAATCGTCGACTTTCCCGCGATTGAGGTGAGTCGTCAGAATCAATTCGAAGAAGTGGGTTCTAACGCCTACCATGGCGGCGTGGTTTACCCGACCGATGGCACATTGCAACCCGCTAAATTACATCGAGGACTTTGCCAAATAGCCAAACAAGCGGGCGTCCTGATGTTGGAGCACACCATGGTTCGCGGTGTTACTAAGCAAGGCAATCATCATCACGTTCAATACGATGGCGGCGAGATCAATGCAGATCAAGTGATTATCGCGACCAATGGCTACACAGGCGACGAGTTCGGCAAGTTTCACCGTCGTATCATTCCGATTCGTTCCGCGATGATAGCGACTGAAGCTTTGCCAGAATCGGTCATTCGTTCGGTGAGTCCAAAATTGCGTGCTCACGGCGGTACCGAGCGTTTGGTGGCGTATTATCGACCTTCGCCAGACGGCAAACGTATCTTGTTTGGTGGTCGAGCCTTTGGTCGTGGTGATCAGCCACAGCTGTATTCGAAATACCTACAAGACTTTATGATTCGCGTGTTTCCTCAGTTAGAAGAAACGAAGATCGATTACGCTTGGTCAGGTTACGTTGCGTACACGTTCGACCATGTTCCGCACATTGGCAAAATGGACAACATGCATTACGCCATGGGGTATTGCGGATCGGGCGTGGGGCGAGCTAATTACTTTGGCCGTAAAGTTGCTCAGCAAGTATTGAACCTCGCGGAAGGAAAAACGTCATTTGATGCCTTTCCCTTTAATACGCGTCCGTTCTACACCGGAAAACCGTGGTTCCTGCCCGCGATTATGAAATGGCACGACTTCGCTGATCGACGTGGCTGGTAATGCGGCTACTTAGAAAAATGTGAGTGAAAAATTCAACAAAACCCCAGTCTAATACTGGGGTTTTGTTTTTAAGTCAGAGACGGTAAAACCCTAATGTCCTTTTAGCTTTCAATCACATGCAGTGCGCGGTATTCGTCGTAGGCGAATTGATCTGTCATGCCGCTGATGTAGTCTTGGATTAAACGACAACGAAAGTAGAATTCCCATGCGTCGTCGCTGAGGTTTTCCAATGTGGAGCCAGCGAAGTGCTGTTTAAAGTGGGCGAGTGTGTTCTCCTCCAACGCGGCGCGGTAGGCACGAACGTGCTTCTGAGAGAGCTTTCTAAAGACGCGACGTTCGTAGGCGGGGGCTTTATGGTCATTGCTTAACACCTTGTTGAAGGTGGCTCTGTCGAGCGTTAAAAGCGGCGCGTAAATATCCAGCAAGCCGTTGATGATTCGATAGCCTTGCAGTTCTTGTCCTTCCACTTCTGGCGTGCCGAATGCGTATTTTTTGGCAATGTTTTTCAGAGTGTCGACAATGGCGTGACAGTAGCTGTTGTCTTCAATTAGCGCGTTGTTGAAAGTGCCATGAAAGATCGCGTCGATGTTGTTGATGAATTGAGTACAGGCGTAATTTGGTAGATTTTTATTGATGCCAACGCGCAGACCAACAAAGAACATGCTGTCGATGTTGTCTTGCTTGTACATGCTGTTTGCCGAGGCGATGATTTTTTCCATCATGTCGTTGATTGGCAAGTTAAAGTCTTTGGATTGACAGGTGTTGGCGTATTCTTCTTGCAAAATGGCGGGTAATTCCGCAATGGTCAGAATGCCTTTTTCTTCTGCGTCTTCAATGTCGGCAATGCCGTAAGAAATGTCATCGGCGGCTTCCATAATATAGGCAAAAGGCGATCGTCTGCCTTCTTGGATGGATAAGTTCTCTCTTAATTTTGTGATGTAAGGCGCTTCGCTTAAGTAAAAACCGACCTTTTTTTGCAGGTAATCGTTGTCCGGTTTTGGCACATCGCCACGTCGTGTGTATTTCATAATGCCAGACACTTGGCTGTAAGTGAGATTCAGCGCAAGCAAGCTGTAGACCAAACGAATCGCCTGCGCGTTGCCTTCAAAATGGCAAATGTCGCGTTTCAGTGCGATGAGTTCGTCGCTGAAGGTGACGGACTCGGCTGATGTGGTTTTGTCAGCGATGAATCGTTCTAAATAACGGTCTATGTGATTGTCGAACCAGTGGATCATGGTGCTTTCACCGAAATGACCAAATGGCGGATTGCCGACGTCGTGCATTAGGCAGGACATTTCGACGATGGATTCAAATTGGCGATCCAAGTTTGTTAGGCCGTATTCTTCTTGCTTTTGTGGCGACAGGTTTTTGAAAACCAGTTGACAGATATAGCGCCCGACTTGCTGGACTTCCATGGAATGCGTTAAGCGACTGCGTACAGCGGCGTTGCGTTCTAATGGAAAGACTTGCGTTTTTTGTTGTAAACGACGAATGGCGGCGGAATTGATAATGCGGCCGCGATCGCTTTCAAATTCGCTTTGTTTTGCGGTTTGGGTGTCGTCGGAGTCTCGGCTGTTGTGTTGTCGGTTGGAGCGAATTTTCTGTTTAAAGTTGATCGCCATGGTGCGCATCCTTGACCTTGATGTCGTTTAATTGCTTTTGATAGTAACGGTTTTTTACGGTAAAAGTTAACCAGAGTTGACGGAATTTTGATCTGTTTTGTGTGGTATCGGCGCTTTTACACTAGTCTGTAACATAACCGTCATCTTGATGCTTTCTAGTATCTATACAGTCAGAAGTGATGAATTAAGGTCAAAACGTATATGCCTTCACCCCCTGTTTTATCGACGCTTCAAGAACACGTGTATTTTCTCTTGAATGAAGTTGAAACACACTGCCAAATGGTTGAACTGTTTTTCACATCAAGTTCCACCTTGTTGTTGCCCAAGATTCGAGGTCGCCGTGGATACGTGCAAGCACTTCGTGAAAAAGCAGACATCGAAACGGCACGCTTGTTAGAGCGCCGCAAAGCCAAAACCACCTTTCATGCGCAAGTGAGCGGTATGCATTCGTTGGTCATCGCACTTGAAATGCTAACCAAACACTGCTTTGACTGCGTACGAGAAGGCACATTAAGCACGCCGTATACTCATCCTGCTGGCGAGGATTGCCGTAAACTGGTGAAGCAAATCCGACGCGCTTTGCGTCTGGTGAAGGTTGGCGTGGCCGATAATCGTCGTCGCACCGGCATCAAATTAGGTCGACGTGCGCATAAACTGTTCACCAGTTACAACGACATTCAAACGCAAACGCTGCACGCCAAACTCACATTAAGCGACGAACAACTACAAGCGTCGATTCTTAGTAACGTGGCCTTGAAGCGTCTGATCGAACAATTGAACGCAGTGGCGGAAGCCTTGATTAAGGCGGATCTTGGTCAAGTCGCGACGCTGCAAAATTACTCACATTTATTGGACAGCGCGTCGAATCTTAATCATGACTTGAGAGACCTCAAAGTCAGGCGTTTGGCCTTAACCCGTTCTGGCAGTGCGATTGCGGCGATTTCTCTGAAGAGTGAATCGGGCAAAGAGGTGCTGGCGGTCTACAAAGAAGGCGATCGCACTAAGATCGAAGAAGAAGTCGCGGGCGTGAATCACTGGCGAAACATTGACCCAAGATTAGCTCCGAGCGTTCTGTCGCAAACCGGCGCGTCTCTTACGGGCTCTTCTTCTCATGACGGTTTTGGCGAACAGTCGTCGTTGTTGATTGAACACATTTCTGGAAAAACCTTAGAAAAGCTGCTGTTTGATGGCGATAAAAACGGTGTTCAAGCCGCACTGACTATTCTGTTCAAGACGCTGAACCGCACGTGGAAAGCCACCTTAACGCGCGAACCTTGCGCGGCGAAGTTTATGCAGCAGCTGCAAAAACGCATTGGAGACAGTCGTAACGTACACCCTGATTTTTTTACCGACGAAGAACGAATTTGTGGCTATGTGAGCGCCAGCTTCGACGATTTGGTTGAGAAAGTCGCGGCACAAGAAGTCCAGTGGCGCGCGCCATTTTCGGTGCTGACCCACGGGGATTTCAATGTCGATAACTTGATCTACGACGATGTGGAAAAACGCATTTATTTCATCGACTTACATCGTGCTTGTTACTTTGATTATGTGCAGGATTTATCGGTTCTTATGGTGTCGATTTATCGTTTGCAAGTGCTTAACGGTGTGACGCGAAAACAGATGATGGAAAGCGCTAAGGCTGTGTATCGCTTTGGTCGACGCTTTGCCAGTCGCCAACAAGACGCGACGTTTGAAGTGCGACTCGCCGCAGGATTAGCGCGTTCTTTTGCGACGTCGACGCGGTTTATTTTTGATAAAAAATTGGCGTCTCGCATGCATTTACGTGCTCGCTATTTGCTGGAACGCTTAGCAAAGCTAACGCCAGAACAAGCGCAGACATTTACCTTACCATTGAAGGATCTTTATGTTGAATAAGCCAAAAATTGGGGTCATTGGCATCCCGGGAAAATGGTCCACAGAAGTACTGGCGGATCGCCTTGAAGAGCGCACTGGCTTTCGCGCGGTGATCGACATGAATCAAGTAGAATTGCGTTTAGACACTCAGCAGCTGATGTACCAAGGATTAGATCTGCTAACGCTGGATGGCTTGATCATCAAAAAAATCAGCGAAGTCTATTCTCCTGCGACGGAAGACCGCATTCACATGTTGTCTTTCGCAGAACGTGCGGGGGTGAAACTGTTCAGCCCAACGCAAGGCGTGGGTAACTTGGTGAATCGGTTGAGCGGCACCTTGGCGTTGCAGCAGAGCCATATCCCGATGCCAAAAACACGCGTCACGGAAAGCGCAGAGCAAGCGTTTACGACGGTACGCGAATTTGGCTCGGCGATTCTGAAACCACTGTATTCCACCAAAGCGCGCGGCATGATCATGTTGACGAAAGACGACAGCGATGAGTTTGTCCGCAACGCGTTAGAAAAATACCGCGAAACTCAGACGATTTATTACATTCAGCAAACCGTGAAACTGGATGGCCGAGACTTAGGCATGGTGTTTGTAGGTGGCGAATACCTTTGTACGTATGCGCGTGTTGGCAACAAAGATTCTTGGAACACCACGATTAACAGCGGCGGAAAATACGAACGCTTTGAGCCCGATGCAGAGCTGATTGAGTTAGGACGTCGAGCGCAATCTTGCTACGACCTAAGCTTCACCACGGTCGATATCGCCCTGACCGATCAAGGTCCGGTCGTGTTTGAAGTGTCGGCGTTTGGTGGATTCAAAGGCGCCTTAGAAGGGTGTGACATCGATGCAGCCAGTGTATATGCCGACTATATTTTACAGAAATGCGTTTCGCAGGAGATCAACAAAGCATGATTAAAACATTATTGAACCTGTCTCATGTGGATGAAGGGTTAAGTCTGTGCACCGAAAACATTAGGTTAAATTTTGCGGACGTGTCCGTGACCGTGCATTCGAATGAAGCCATGTTGCTGGCGAGTTTGGCAGATTATTACCGCAGTTATTTGAAAATAGGCTCAACCCCGTCGACGTCACTGGACGTGTACGTGTTAGAAGAAAGCGCCGTTGGCGAGGAATTGAAGTGGTTAGAAGTGCCTCGTGAAGGCGGTAAGCAAGGTCGAAAAGAAGGCTATCTTGATATTGAAGGCGGCCGTTGGATTAAGAAGTTCAAAACCGGCATGGCGTTCTTACAGCGACCAGAAAAAACCGTGGCAGTGGGGCCGTGTACGGCGAATCTCGCGCAAATTGTTAACTTTATTAACAACCAGTTTCTTAACCACTATTTACGCCAAGGCTACACTTTAGGTCATGCGTCTGGTTTTAGTGTTAACGGCGAAGTAACGGCGTTTGCCGCGGGTTCTGGTGGTGGTAAGTCGACGCTCATGCTGCGTTGCCTTGAAAATGCAGAGCGCGCCTTTTTAACCAATGACCGTATTTTGTTGAAAAAAACAGAGCAAGGCACCGCGACAATTGGCTTGGCAAAACTGCCACGAGTGAACCCAGGCACCTTGTTGCATTCGGATCGTTTACGTCACATTTTGCCAGAATCTCGACAAGAAACGTTACGCCAAATTCCTCAAAGTGAACTATGGTCATTAGAGGAGAAGTACGATGTTCAGATCGAAGACGATTACGGCTCAAACCGCGTTCAGCTGGCGGGAAACATGGCTCGACTCATTATGCTGGATTGGTCGCTAGACAGTGCAGAACCCACCACCTTAGCGCGGGTGGATTTGTCAGAGCAACCGGATGCAATTGAAGGGCTTCGCAAACGACCTGGGCCATTTTATCAGGACAATAATGGCGATTTCGCGGACCTTAATGTGATCGATTCTGTGGAACATTACACCAGCGAACTGGCCAATGTGCACGTGTATCGTTTAACGGGCAAAGTCGACTTTGATCGCGCTTATGAATTGATCGCTGCGTTGGGTGAACTATGACAAACCGCCTCGCGCTTATTCGTCACGGTGCTTACGAGCAATTAAGTAATGTGCCAAGCGCCTTGCAGCCTTTTCCTCTCACCAAAGAAGGCGAACAAGAAGTGCGACGACAAGCGCGTTCGTTCGGGGAATGGCTGACCAGCCAAGGCTTACGTTTGGATCCTCAGGTTGATTCATCGACTTTGTTGCGAGCGTGGCAAACGGCGACGATTTACGCAGAGGAATTGCGTGCACACTTTGATGGTGAACCACATGTTGTGTCGTTTTCCGATTTGTGTGAACGCAGCGTTGGTGCAGTCGCCAATTTGCCAGTGGCTGAAATTGAACGCATTTTAACGCTCGACCCGAGGTTCGAAACCCCACCAGAAAACTGGAAATCGGACAGCCATTATTGCCTACCGTTCGATGGCGCGGAATCCCTGTTACAAGCTGGTCAAAGGGTCGCGGATCATATTCAGACATGGCAACACCTGCAAGAACAAGTAGCCAGCGCGCCAACGCATGAAGGCCTAGTGAAGTTGCTAGTGGGTCATGGCGCATCGATTCGTCATGCCGTGTTTCATTTAAGTGTCATAAAGTTTTGCGATATTAAAAGGCTGAGTATGTTTTACGGGCACCCTATCGTGTTGGAATTTGCGGACAATCAGCAGATCAAACAACCTTATGGAGAATGGAAACAGCGACAAATCCATGATGTGCCCGATTGAATACGCGCCACATTGAAAGATCATTCGAAAGGTAACGCCGTTATGCAGACTCCGATTCCTGTTATTGAAGAGCATCCTCATCATGCGGACATCATCGCTCGTTCTCCGAGTGAATGGATGCCTTGGCCACGCGATGACAGCTCGGTGAACAGTCATGTTTTGGCGTCAAATGACACGCCAAGCCGTTATAAGAAGAACAAGCTACGTTGGCCAAAACGTTCTGTGGTGTTTATTTCCGACCCCCATGCCGACGCGGTCGCTTTCGAAGCGTCTTTGATTGCAGCCGGTGTGGCGGAGCGCAAAGATAAAGCGGAACTAGGCCATCTTTCATTGACGAAAAAAGGTCGGAAGTCCGAAATTATTGTCGGCGGTGATTGTTTAGACAAAGGCCCGAGCAACCTTAAATTGCTGCGCAGCGTGGAGCAACTTTATAAGCTTAAAGCCCGTGTTACCTTGCTGGCGGGCAATCACGATTTGCGTTTGTTAATGGGCTTACTGGCCTTGGCGCGAAAAAAAGACGTGGGTAATCAGCACTTTTTCGTTCGTATGGGCAAAAAAGTCGTGCCTTTGTTTCGTGAAGTGTTTGACGAATATTTGGCAGACACGCATTGGGAGAAAAAAATACCCGATGAAGATGCGTGCCGTAAGTTGCTTTTCCCTGGTGACGATTGGTTTAAAGAATTTCCCTTCCATGCGGCGGGTTTTCTGACCGCCGAAGGCATTGATCGCGAAGTGCGAAAAATGGAATCGAAAAATCACAGTTTTGAAAAACATTGCTTGTCAGCGGGTTTGAGCTTGCGTCAGGTGTACGCAACCTCGATAAAGTGCCAGCAGTTGTTTCTGCATAAAAAAGGCGAATTTAATTGGTTCTTTCGCAAAATGGAATTGGTCGCGAAGCGAGGCTCCTTTTTATTTTTGCACGCGGGTTTAGACGATAGCATGAGCCAAATGCTGCTAAAAAATGGCACGAAATACGCAAACAAAGCCTTTCATAGCAATTTAAAGCGCCGCGACCTATTCAGCTTTTATTACAGTTCCATCGCGAATACATTTCGAACCAAATATCGGGACGCCGATTTGCCTCTCACACAGCGGGGCGTCGATGCGATTCACAAAGCCGGCATTCACGTGGTGGTTCAAGGGCACGTGAATCGTCAAAAAGGCCAACGTATCGCGATCAAAAAAGGCTTGGTGCATGTGGAAGCTGACATCACGCTGGATTCCCATTCGCGCAAGATGGAAGGTTTATACGATTATGGCATTGGCGCGACCTTGATCGACAAGGAAACCGGTATTATTGGTCTGAGTTGCGATTACCCAATGGCCAAAGTGATGACGGCGAAAGAATTACAAGGAATCTATTCTTAATTATTATGAAATCAAAAACCGAATTTAAATACGAAGCATTATTGGATGCCGATGACATTCAAAACGTATTGAAAGCCATTTCCAAGGGACTAGGCAAAGGGAAGTTGGAATTTAGCGATGACAAAGAGGGCGAACTTCAGCTCGATCCAAAAGGGTTGTTACGCCTTAAAGTCACCGCTTCCGATGACGAAGACAGCCAACAGTTTGAAGTCAAAGTACGCTGGGAAAAACGCCCAAAGCGACTGAATAAAACCGCGCCAACCATTACCTAAACAACCGACGTTATGACCATGAAAGAGACGCATCAGGCTGTTCTTTCGTGGTGTTTTCCTCGCGTATCTTTGCTAAATTGCAATCTGTTTATTCTGATAATGTCGAGATGAGTCATGCTAGAACTTAGACCCAATTGCGAATGCTGCGACAAAGATCTGCCTCCGTCTGCAGAAGATGCGATGATTTGCACGTTTGAATGCACATTTTGCCGTTCCTGCGTGGATATCGTGTTAAAAGGGGTGTGCCCAAATTGTGGTGGTAATTTTGCTGCTCGCCCGATTCGGCCAGCCAATAAATTGATAAGAAACCCTCCCTCCTATAAGCGTGTGTTATCAGCGCGTCCACCGATAAACGACAAGAATTAACCCTCTATTCACATCGGATTATAGTGAGAATTGTTTACAATATTGCCCTTGTAAACTAACCTTTATTTAGATTTTATAGATAACAAGGGGCTGTCGACTGACAGTGATTAGTCCGAATTTTAGAATAATAAAAAGGGAGAGGACTTTGAAAATAGTGAAAAAAACGGCTTTTATTCTCGGCTTTATTTGCTCACCTATGATCATTGCAGCGGGTCCATCGATTAATGAGATGAACTCTTGTGTCGCGCTGGTGGATTTTGTTGATACAAAGTTAGATGAGTTTGCGGACCAATATCCCGCGGATGAAATTACGTTGGTACACAAAGGCTTATCTGGCTACAGCGATTATCTGAAAGAGGACGTTATTAGTCCTAAGGTGTTACAAATGTATGGCGGTAACGCGACTCAAGCTGCATTAATGCATCGACTTTTTGATAAACAAAAAGCCACCTTTTTTAAACACCTTAATGAACGTTATACAAAGAAAAAACTCTTTACGGAATACGCGGCTGCCATTAATGATTGCTCAGCAAAAACGCGCCTCAGCGCTGGCACTGCAAAAGACCTGAATGTCGCGCTTGATCTTATGATTCGCCACGCGAGACAAAAATAGCTTTTCTTATGTTGCTTACTGAACAAAGCTATTTGCTCAACAAAGCCATGACACGTCATGGCTTTTTATTATCTCGTACTTTTTGAGGGACAGAAAAGTGGCGGCGTATGGTTATTGAGCTATCTTTACTGAGGCAATGATGCCCAATGGGCGTTTGTTCTCTCTAGGTTTAATCAGTAATGGAGTATGAAATGAGTAAAACAGTTGTGGTTTTCTTTTCTGGTTACGGTCACACAAAGCGTGTTGCAGAATACGTTGCAAAAGGCGCTGACGCTCAACTTATCGAGATAAATGAAACGGGTGATATCGCGGAAAAAGATTGGGAGACGCTTCATGCTGCGGATGCCATTATTTTCGGCGCGCCAACGTACATGGGTGGTGCGCCTTGGCAATTCAAGAAATTTGCAGACGCGACATCGAAAGCTTGGTTCACCATGGCGTGGAAAGACAAAGTCTTCGGCGGGTTTACCAACAGTGCAAGCTTGAATGGCGACAAACAAGTGACGCTGATTTATTTACAAACCTTGGCTTCTCAACATGGTGGCATTTGGGTGAGCTTAGGCATACCGCCCGCTAACACACAAGCGTCCACTCGGAACGATATGAACAATTTAGGTGGATCGGTAGGGGTTTTGGTTCAATCGCCTTCAGACGCTGGTGCAGATGTGATTCCAGAGGGAGATTTAGAAACCGCTCGCTCTTATGGCGAACGGGTTGCTGGTATCGCGAGTCGTTTCTCGTAAAGGGTATTTATAGATAGCTCGAAAATAAAGCGGCATGAAGGAATATTCATGCCGTTTTTTTGTGCCTGTAAATGCGCGTTCAAAAGCCGCTTGGTTGGTCAATGAGCATAGCGGTCGAGAGTAAGTGTTGCTCATTCAAATAATTAAGCAGTTCCGTGTTCACATCTTGCTGAAGGGTTGGGAGGCCTTGATTACCAAAAATACGATTTATTTCAATTACATACGGCACTGATCCGACCATGGCGATATCAAACCCTGCGTGGTTGATGTCCAGTGATTCTGCAATGTAGGTGACGAGGTCTTGTGCTTCTTTAGGGATCAACGCGACTTCCACTTGTCCGCCCTGGCTGATGTTGTTATGAAAACCGTTATCCGATTGCAAGCGCCAATAGCCGCTGACGATTTTATTGCCAACCCAAATAATGCGCATGTCTCTGTCGATTGGTAAGTATTCTTGAGCGTACAACACATCGGTTTGGGCCAGATAGTTGCGCCATTGACCGAGTGTTTCGATCAAAAACACGCCATTTCCCATACTGCTGCGAGGGATTTTAGCCACGAATGGCGACGGCATATCGTCCCAAATTTTGTCGGCTTCATAGGGGGTGTTTGCAGCAATGACAGTGTGAGGATGTTGCTGTGGAACAAGGGTACGAAAGGTTCGTGTCATTTCTACCTTGTCATGACCAATTTGATACGACGCAAGGCTTGGGAAAATGCGTTTTTTTAGACCATAGATCAGCGCGTTAAGTTGCCAGTATTGTGGGAAAAGTAGCCAATCAGCTTGTTTGATTTCATCCAAATGATCGTACATGGATTCAGGCTTGATATAGCGCACATGTGGTAAGTGAAGGGTTCTTAACGCGTCGAAAGAGATGATCTTCATTCTTTAATAATCAGTAGCCAAACAGGCCGCGATTGTGTGCTTTAACCCGGCAAAAAGATACAAAAATGAGCCGCGATGCGATACCTGATTAAAGGCATGATGTGGTTCATCATGCCTTTAAGTCAGAGCGCTATTCAGGGGGGGGGTTCAGTTTGGTCATTTTATTGATCTTACGAGTGCTGCGTAAGCGTCGAATAGAATCAAGAATTAAGATGGCCAGTGCGGACCAAATGAGAATAAAGGTGATGAGTTTCTCAGGGCTTAACGGTTCGTCATATAAAAACACCGCAAGAAAAAACATGCCAGTTGGGCCGATGTATTGGAAAAAGCCCAGCGTGACCATACTGACTCGGTTAGCCGCCGCCGCAAAACACATCAACGGCACCATGGTGACGGGGCCAGCCGCAAACAATAACCAATTTACACTCGCGCTGTTGTCAAAAATGTTCGCGCTGGGAGACGTGCTCCACATTAAATACATCAGTGCAAACGGCAACATAATCGCAGTTTCAATCGCCATACCAGTAAAACTGTCGACGGCGACTTTCTTACGAACCAAACCATAGAAGGCAAAAGTAATAGAAAGAACAAGCGCGATCCAAGGCAAAGAACCAAACTGAATGACTTCAAACACCACGGCACAAAAACACAACACCACGGCGGCTTTTCGCACTCGGTCTAGCTTTTCTTTAAAGAAAATAACGCCAAGCAAAATACTAATCAGCGGATTAATGTAATAACCCAAACTGGCACTGAGCATTTGATTATTTTGTACCGCCCAAATAAACGTTCCCCAGTTTAGACCGATCAACAAGGTCGACACCAACATGGCCATTAACGTCTTGGGCGATCGTAGAACGGTGGTCAATGCCTTGGTATAACGCAGCGCCACAATCAATACGAGTACAATAAGGCACGACCAAATAACGCGGTGAGCCAGAATTTCTTGTGCAGGAACAAACGACATTTCCTTAAAATAAATGGGCGCGATTGCCCACAGAGTGAATGCCGTTAACGCGTACAAAATTCCGCTTTTGGAAGACGTTTGCATTGAAGTGATCCTATTCAATGGGTGTGTTTAGTAAGGCTTGTGAGTGTATATTAATACTGGATAAATGGTCAGGTTTTTGTCTCTTTAGAAACAGAGTATTTCCTCTTGGTAATCGTCTCGCTTATTGCCTAAAGAAAGCGATGCGTTTAAAGTTGCAGGGTATATTTTTACATTAATCGAACTTCGGGGCGGGGCGAAATTCCCCACCGGCGGTGATTTGACGAGATTGAAGAATCCATCAAACAGCCCGCGAGCGCTTAACGCTTTTTTCCTTCGAGATTAAAAGCATTGAGGTCAGCAGATCTGGTGAGACTCCAGAGCCGACGGTTACAGTCCGGATGATAGAAGATCGACCAAGCAACGCAAAAGTCATTGCTCTTTATTGAGTGGTGATTCATTTCGTTGGCGCTATATTTGCGTTTTATCTTGCGTGCTTTGGTTATGTAAGAAGCTTGGTATATTCCTCATCACCCCTGTGCATCTTACTGATTGGAGAAACCAAAGATGGCAGGAACATTCTTTATCATGATCGCGTGCTTCACGTGGGCGCTTGATACCTTAATTCGCTACCCTTTGCTGGGCGCGGGTTATTCCACTCTGCAAATCGTTCTGTTTGAACATCTTACCTTGGTGCTGTTTGTCAGCCCGATGCTGTGGCGCTATCGCCATGTTTATCGTCATATGTCGATCAGCGGCTTTTCGTGTTTGTTCTTTATTGGTGGCATCGGTTCTGCCATGGGCACATTGGCGTTTACCGAAGCCTTCCATTATTTAAACCCGACTGTAGTGATTTTGCTGCAAAAATTGCAACCTATCGTGGCGATTTTGTTGGCGTATTGGCTGTTAAAAGAACGCATTGAAGGGCATTTCATGCAATGGGCGGCCGTCATTTTATTCGGCAGTTTTGTGATGATGTGGCCAGATTTGCGCCAGCTTGGCGACGCGCAATGGCATTATTCCAGCGACACCATGAGCATAATGAAAGGCTACGGCTACACGCTGATTGCCGTGATCGCATGGGGCGCCGCGACAGTGTGTGGCAAGTATTTGTCACATCAACATATGCCCGCCAATGCGATTATGTCGGGGCGTTTTGTGGCCGGTTTATTGGTGTTATTGCCGTTGGCGCTGGCTCAGTCTGACAGTTTGACAGCGATGACCTCGGTGGATTTGAGCTTGGTTGTCGTCATGGCCTTGTTGAGTGGATTCATCGGCATGTGGTTCTACTATCAAGGGCTGAAAACCGTACCCGCACAACTGGCCACCTTGGCAGAGCTGTCTTTCCCTGTCTTCGCCGCCGCCATCAATTGGCTGTTCTTGGACATGGACTTAACGGGCTATCAAATAGCCGGTGGTTTGATGTTGATTTTCGGCAACATAGGCCTGCGCATGAAAGAGCTGAGAAAAGCGGATTTAGCGCCAGCGGCGTAATAGATTTAAGAGCATGAAAAGGCTGATGTACAGCATCAGCCTTTTCATTGACTGAGTTTATCTTCTATTCTATTTACCGTTTGAGATATCAATTCCCGTACAAATTTATTTCCTTTTTTTATTCTGCAAATACCTGCCCAACCTTGGTGCTTTTTGATTTAGAATAGCGCTCTAATTTTGTCCATAAGGTCAGATTTTAGCGTGTCGCGTTAGTCGATGGCTTTTATCTACTTTTTATAAAGGTAATTCGATGCCAAGTTCCTCTTCTCATTCGGCGATTGTCGAACCTAAAACACAGTGGTTGGAAGTTATCTTGCTGTGGGTGGCGGGTGTGTCGGCGGCGATGCAGTTTGCTAAGTTTTCGATCTCTTTCGATACCTTGTTAAACCACTATCAAACCAGCGCCACATTAACCGGCGCGTCACTGTCTGCGGTGGGGTTGGTTGGTTTGGTGTTTGGTGTGTCGGCGGGCATGATCGCCAGTCGCGTTGGTTATTTGAAAGTCTTGGTCGGTGCGTTGCTATTGGGCGGTGTTTTGTCGTTCATTCAGTCTTTTTTGCCGCCGTTTAACCTGTTGTTTATTACGAGAATGTTGGAAGGCTTGTCTCAGTTGGGGGTGGTGGTGGCGGCACCAACCTTGATTGCGAAGTTAAGTGCGCCGCAGCATCGATCCTTGACGATGGGCATCTGGGGTACGTTTTTCGGTGTCGCATTTGCGGTCTGCGGTTGGTTGGGGAAACGTATTCTGGATCAACAAGGGTTGAGCACGTTGTTCTTGAGCCATGGCATGCTGATAACGACCATTGGTGTGGTGTTGTTTTTCATTTTGAGAAAAAATCCGGTGTTGGATTTGGTGCCAGTGGCGGAAAATCAAGGCGGCTTCTTTGCTCAAATGATAAGAATTTACCGCAATCCAAGGGCGCTTTTACCCGGCTTTGTGTTTCTGTTTTATACCTTCACCTTGGTGTCGGTTTTGACGTATGTTCCGGGTTTAACAGGGGATGCGTCTCAGAATAAATGGATGTTTGTTTTGCTGCCTCTTATCAGCACCAGCGGAACCTTCTTGGCTGGTGCGATTGCGCAATATTGGATGCGACCTCAGCGCGTGGCGTTAATGGCGTATGTTGGTTTGGCGATCAGTGCGTTGGTGTTGTCCATGTTGAATGATGTGCCCGTGTTGTTTGGTTTGGTTGTCTGCATCATGGTGTTGTTTCTTGGCATGATTCCAGGGTCTTCGTTGGCGATGATTCCGGCATTGGCGCGCAATCCAAGTGAACAGGCGCAAGGTTATGGCTTGCTGGCTCAGTTTGGTAATCTTGGCGCGACATTGGGGCCACCCACCTTTGCTACTGCGCTGGCGGCGTTTGGTTTGTCTGGTTTGGTGGTGTTGGTACTGTGCGTTTGTTGTTTCGGCATTGTGTTTAGCCTGCTGGCTGGACGCCTTAATACCGTTAGCTAGTTGTTTTCTCTGCTTTTCATTTTCTGTCTTTTCTTTCGCACTTTGTCTATTGGGCGGATTATTTTAAAAAATAATCCGCCTTGCTGTAATAATTCGAGCCTGTATCGTGTCTAACTTATAATCCCAAGATTAATTATGATATTTGTCCCGAGTTGAAAGACTCTGCTGGAGCGTTAGTAATGAAGAAAACCGGTTTATTGATTGTTATTGCCGCCTTCATCGTAGGTTTTTTCTACTTTGATTTGCATCAGTTATTAACGCTGGAAGGCCTGAAGTCAGGCTTGGATCAATTCGAAATATGGCGAGCAGAAAGCCCGCTGTTTGTTGGTGGCGCGTTTTTGCTTTTGTACGTGGTGGTGACGGCGTTGTCGTTGCCCGGTGCGGCGATTATGACGTTAGCGGCCGGTGCGTTATTTGGTTTAGGCTGGGGTTTGCTGATCGTGTCTTTCGCCAGCAGCATTGGCGCGACCTTGGCGTTTCTTGTGTCGCGTTATTTACTTCAAAACACGGTACAAAAACGCTTCGGTGATCGCCTAAAAGCGATTAATGAGGGCGTTGAAAAAGACGGCGCGTTTTATTTGTTTACGTTGCGTCTTGTGCCTCTTTTCCCTTTTTTCTTAATCAATTTATTGATGGGTCTGACGACGATTCGCGCGGTGACGTTTTATTGGGCGAGCCAAGTGGGCATGTTGGCCGGCACGTTTGTGTTCGTCAATGCCGGGACGCAACTCGGTCAGCTGGAAAGCCTATCTGGTATTTTGTCTCCTTCATTATTGTTCTCTTTTGTGTTGCTTGGCGTTTTTCCTTTGATCGCCAAAAAATTATTGAATCTGATCAAAGCACGCCGCGTTTACGCGGGATTTACCAAACCAAAAACATTCGACCGTAACCTTATTGTCATTGGTGGCGGCGCTGGTGGTTTAGTAAGTGCTTACATCGCGGCGGCGGTGAAAGCGAAAGTAACCTTGATTGAAGCCCACAAAATGGGGGGCGATTGTCTAAATTACGGATGCATTCCAAGCAAAGCCTTGATCAAAAGCGCGAAAGTCGCACAGCAAATGCGACACGCAGAAAACTACGGTTTGGACAGCCGCGAACCGACGTTTTCCTTTAAAAAAGTCATGGCGCGCGTTCACGATGTTATTAGCAAAGTGGAGCCACACGACAGTGTTGAGCGCTACACAAAGCTCGGTGTGGACGTTGTACAAGGTTACGCAACACTGGTTGATCCTTGGACGGTGGAAATTCAACGAAACGATGGCGGTACTCAGCGCATGACCGCTCGCAGCATTGTGCTGGCGACGGGCGCGCGTCCTTTTATTCCTGCGTTACCGGGGTTGGACGAGGTGGGTTATTACACCAGTGACACGCTTTGGGAAGCATTCGCGACATTCGATGCACCACCGACACGTCTTGTGGTGTTGGGCGGTGGTCCCATTGGTTGTGAGTTGGCGCAAAGTTTTGCCCGATTAGGTTCCAGCGTGACTCAAGTCGAGCGTTCGGCTCGCATTATGGTGCGAGAAGACGAAGAAGTGTCTGAGCTCGTGCAAGAAAGCATGACATCGGATGGCGTAACGATTCTAACGTCGCACAATGCCATTCGTTGTGAAAAAGATGGCGATGTTAAGCGTCTGATTGTTGAGAAAGACGGTCAAGAAACCGTCATCGAGTTTGATGCGTTGATTTGTGCAGTGGGCCGTGAAGCGCGTCTCGAAGGCTATGGTTTGGAAAACCTTGGCATTGAAACCAAGCGCACGATTGTCACCAACGATTACCTTGAAACCTTGTTCCCGAATATTTTTGCCGCGGGCGATGTGGCGGGGCCGTATCAATTTACGCACGTTGCCGCTCACCAAGCCTGGTACGCAGCCGTAAATGCGCTGTTCGGTACCGTGAAGAAGTTCCGTGTGGATTATCGTGTGATTCCATGGGCGACATTTGTCGATCCTGAGGTGGCTCGTGTTGGCCTGAGCGAGCAAGACGCAAAAGAAAAAGGCATTGCCTATGAAATGGTGCGTTATGGTCTGGATGATTTGGACCGCGCCATTGCTGACAGCGCCGCACACGGTTTTGTTAAAGTCTTAACCGTGCCGGGCAAAGATACGATTTTAGGTGTCACCATTGTCGGCGAACACGCTGGCGATTTGTTGGCGGAATTCGTGTTGGCAATGAAATACGGTTTAGGCTTGAACAAAATTCTCGGCACGATTCACACCTATCCGACGTGGGCAGAATCCAATAAATACGCGGCTGGCGAGTGGAAACGCGCTCATGCACCAGAGCGTATTTTACATTGGCTGGAAAAATACCACACTTGGCGTCGAGGTTAAGTCGATGAAGCACTGGCTGATTGTTTTGTGCGCGTTATTCAGTGTACAAAGTGCGAGCGCAAATAGCGCGAACGCCTTTGATCATTCCGTTTGGAATACATTATTGCAACAAAACGTGGTGTTACTGGGTGGCGGTAAAGCCAGCCAAGTGGATTACCAAGGCGTTGCAAACAATAAAGCGTCGTTGAATACGTATTTGAAAACGCTGGAGAACGTCAGCCAGTCGGAATTTGATGGCTGGCCGAAAGACGACCAACTGGCGTTTTTGATCAATGCTTACAATGCTTGGACTGTCGATTTAATTCTTACGAAATGGCCTGACTTAAAATCAATCAAAGACCTAGGCAGTTTTTTTAGCTCGCCTTGGAGTAAAGCGTTTATTCCTTTATTAGGAGAAATGCGTTCTTTGGATGATATCGAACACACGCTGATTCGCGGTTCAGATCGTTACCAAGATCCACGTATTCACTTTGCCGTAAATTGCGCTAGCATTGGTTGCCCAGCGTTAGCAAACCAAGCGTTTCAAGGCGATAACGTCGACCGCTTGCTAGAGACACAAACGCAATTATTCCTAGCGGACAGCAGCCGTAACCGTTTGAATGGTAAGACATTAGAATTGTCTTCTATTTTTAAATGGTATCGTGAAGACTTCGAAAAAGGCTGGAAAGGTTACACGTCATTAGACGCCTTTATCCGCCACTATGCGTCTTTTATGTCGTTATCTGACAGCGTAAAAGCGGCGCTTGATAATAAGAAAGCCGATATCGAATTTCTTGATTACGATTGGGCATTGAACAAATCGCCTTAACCATTTTTTGTCTAAGTAAGCGTTTTATTAGACAGCGTTTTCATCATTTCCCAAAAAAGGTTGGATTGAGAACTCTGAGTTTGGTGTCGTAAACGAATCATAAAAATCGACAGCTGGCTTTGTGAGGTGAAGTTCTCGATGTCAATCGGAACCAACTGCCCCTTTTCAAGCTCAGACTGGATAATGTATTGCGGCATTCTCGCCCAGCCAAGACCATGTATTAGCATGGTTTTTTTGGTTTGGAAGTCATTCACGTACCAGCGTTTTCCAGTTGGCAATATATAGCGATGTCCGTTTTCGGCGGAATTCGCCGCGGTATTGGTGACCAAAATTTGTGGCAGTGCGTACAGTTGAGGTTGTTTGACTTTGGCGCCGCTGGTATTCAATTCGGCCAACACTTCTGGGCTGACGACGGTGATCATATTGATACGGTTCAATTCAATAAACGCGTGTCGATCATCCAATCCGTATCTTGGACCAATGGCGATCTCGCATTTGTTCTTGGCGAGGGCTTCTTGAACGCCGTATAAATGGTCGGTACTGATGTCTAACGAAATATCAGGATACTGCTTTTGAAAGGCTTTTATCCTTTCCATGCAATTGTCATCTAATCCCATTTGGCTAAAGCAGAGGTGCAGTGGCGCTTCTATGCCTTTGGCCAAATCATGCCCAAGATTCTCCAACTGTTGCGCTTGAGAAATCAGCTTTTTACTTTGTTGAAAAAATGCATGCCCTTCGGCGGTTAACGTTGGGCGATAGCTGTCTCGGTCAAATAATAAAATCCCATACTGCGATTCCAATGTTTTGACCGCGGCACTGATACCTGGCTGAGTTTTGTGTATTGCTTCCGCTGCAGAACGAAAGCTGCCTGTTTCCACCACAGCAATAAAGGCTCTGAGTTGATCGAGTTTCATAACGACACCACATGATTAGTAAAAATGATCATTTTAATAATAAAACGAGATTATTTATTGTTCATTGTTTGCCGTATTATTGCACGCATAAACGGACAGATTGGTTATCCAATTGCCGTTATCAATCAATAAGGAGGACTCAGTGGATTTGTCATTTGTTGTATTATTTGTGGCGGGTTTAATTACCGGCTTTTCAAAATTTTCCGTCGGCGGTATGGGCTTGTTGGTGTTGCCAATTGTGATGATTGCCTTCCCTGGCCCAGAAGCGTTGGGGATCTTGTTACCGCTTTACATTATTACGGACGTGATGGCCGTAGCCAGTTATAGAAACAAGATTGCGTGGTCGGTGTTGGCGCGCTTTTTACCCTTAGCGTTTTTAGGTGTGTTTATCGGCAGTCAGTTTCTTGCGAACATCGATGCGGATCAATTCCTAACGTTTCTCGGTGTGACGATCATCGCAATGATTGCGTTAGGGCTGTATCTCGATTTTCGTCCTGCTTCCTTCATGCGTAAGCCAGTGACAGCCTATTTGATGGGGTTCTTTGGTGGCGTTATCAGCATGGTCGCCAATGCCGCAGGCCCACTGTTTAGCTTGTTCTTATTAGAGCAGAAACTCGATAAAACAACCTATGTGAGCACACGTGCATGGGCGTTCTTTATCATTAATATCGTGAAACTCCCGCTTTATATCAGCCTTGGGTTGTTGTCAGTCGAGAGCACAGAAACAAGCCTTTACGCACTGCCTGGCTTGGCACTTGGCTCATTCATCGGCTTTCACTTCTTGAAGAAAGTGAACCCTATCCAGTTCAAATGGATGATTCGAATTATGTCGACACTCGCCGCATTCAAATTGTTTTTGTTTTCTTAAGGAGGCTCATGTTCTTCAAGTTGTGTAACCGTCTTAGTTTGATAAGTACAAGAGGCGGTCTATTTTTCAAACGTGGCACGCTACAAAAACGTTAAATTCTCTCATTCCTTGATTATCCAAGCGGTATTTTATGGATGGATGATATAGCGCAATTTCTGTACAAAAAACATACAAAACTGTTGGGGCGTTATCTTGTGTTAGCTTTTGTTATTAAGTTTTAATAAGAGCCAATGCAGTAACACTCTAACTAATGCTGGATCAGGCATGCTCTTCCCGGATATTTGTATGGACAACAAGGTTAACGACGCTCTTAGATTAGAGGATATTTTAAATACCACCCCTACTGCTGTTGGCTGGTCGAGCGTATCTTCTGGTCGTATCGAATACATCAACAAGGCATTTAGCGAACTTTTTGGCTATGATCTGAGTGACATTTCAGACCTCAAAACATGGTATTCGCATGCTTTTCCTGAACTTCACGCGAATCCACATGCTGTTGCCCCTTGGGACTTAGTGGGCGACGAAAATGGATTCTCACCGGATTTAAAAACCAAATTGCTCTGTAAAGATGGCTCTGTTCGCCAAGTTGGCATTCGCTTTTCTACAGTTGGAGATAAGAGGTTATGGTATTTCAATGACATAACCGATTATTGGGTGGCGGAAGAAAGGCTTCGTGCACGCAGCGATATGCTGGAAATGGTCGCGAAAGGCTCGGGATTAAAAGAGATTCTCAATGTTATTGTGAAACAGGTTCAGCGAGAAAGTCCTTCTTCTCTTTGCAGTATTTTATTATTTGACGCCACCGAGCAGCGGTTAAGGCTGGGTGCATCGCCTGATCTTCCTGAGTTTTTTAATCAAGCGGTGGATGGTATTAGAATTGGTATGAATGTGGGTTCTTGCGGAACGGCGGCGTACTTAGGTAAGCGCGTTATCGTGGAAGACATATACACTCACGACTATTGGAAAAACTTCACGGCACTTGCTCAAAAAGCCAGAGTGGCGGCTTGTTGGTCTGATCCTATCATGTCGTCAAAAGGCAGTTTGTTAGGGACGTTTGCGATTTACAAGCGAACGCCGGCGTCACCGACAAACAAGGATTTGGAGCTGATTAACTTTGCCTGTAATTTAGTGAGCATCGCGATTGAAAGTGTTAAAGCACAAGAAGAACTGGAGCATCGAGCGTATTTTGATCACCTAACCGGGCTGGGCAATCGAGGCTACTTTTTCGAGCAGTGCGATAATATTTTGAAAGAGTCGCTCATGAAGGGGTTCCCATTATCGATTTTGATGATGGATGTGGATAATTTCAAAAGTGTAAACGATGCATTTGGCCATAAAACGGGCGATTTGGTGCTTCAGAAATTGGCGCAAGTCAGTGAGTTAATTTTGCGACGGGAAGACATCATCGCGAGAATCGGAGGGGAAGAATTTGCGGTTTTATTGCCCACGATTGACAAAAAAGAAGTGCTTCGAGTCGCTGAAAGGCTAAGAAAGGCCATAGAAACCAGCATGGTGCTGAGCATGGATAATCAGAAAGTGTATTTCACTGTGTCATTAGGGATTGCTTATAAAGACCATGGTTATTGCTCCGTGGATGACTTATTAAGCATCGCAGATAACGCGCTTTACCAATCCAAATCAGCAGGACGAAATTGCATATTTTCTTTGGAGTATAATGCTCATAACTCATTGTTCTAAAATGCATTACAATCAGAGAATCAAACGGATGCTTTTCTAAAAAACTGCTTTTCTTCGTATAATCTAGTTTGCTAAAAAATCTGATAGTAGGGTACATGAGTCAACAGAACGATATTAAAAACTACCTCAATGGTTACAATGCTCAAGTACAGCAACAGGCACAAGCACTGCTAGACTCAGGAGAATCAGGCGCTTGGTTGTTAAAAAAGTACCCAGATGCGCATCGTCTTAATGGCACTCGTGGGCTCTATGAATACGCCATGGACTTAAAGAATGATTTCATGCGCAGCTCTCCTCCTATCAGTAAAGTCATCTACGACGACAAAATTCACATCATCAAGAACGCATTAGGGTTGCATACCTTTGTTTCAAGAAAACAGGGCAGCAAACTAAAAGCAAAAAATGAAATTCGTGTGTCCTCTTTGTTTCGAAGTATGCCGGAACCTTTGCTAAAAATGATTGTGGTGCATGAATTGGCTCACTTACGAGAAAAAGAGCACAACAAAGCTTTCTATCAGCTGTGTTGCTATATGGAACCGGATTACCACCAATTGGAGTTCGATTTACGACTGTATTTGAGTCACCGTGATCGATTTGGTGCGCTCTGGGATTAGTCTTCCGACGGTGAAACTCCTCTTTTTCCTTTAGACTTTTATTAATCTTCGCACTCTACATTCGAGACTATCTCCCGGATTTATCGTTTTCTTTTCTGTTTTCCTAATTATTTACACTTTTATTGAAAGCCTTAACCTGCCTCGATTTCAGACATTTAAATAAAACGCCGTTTTATTTTTTTAACTAAAACTGTACAAAAAACTATCAATACAGTGCATCAGGGTCTAAATTAAAACCTCAATCCAATAAAAATAAAAAGGTGTTTTGATATGAGTTTTAAGATTTTAACTGCGGCAGCCTTACTTGGGCTTACTAGCGCAACGGTCAGTGCAACCAGTATTAATATTCGTCATGAATTTGTGCCTGAATATGATGGTCAAGATGCAAAGCATTCAGATCGTATTGAAATCAGTCATCGATTCTCTAATGGCATTGGTTACGGCGTAGAAGCAAAATGGAAAAGCCAGAATGACGATGCGTTCGGTGAGCAAACAGGTAATGGCCAACAGACGAACATAAGTTATAGCTATAAATTGTCTGACAAATTGACCTTAAAACCCCAATACAAGTGGGAGTCTGGTTCAGATAAGGTAGGTCATCAGTTCAACTTAAGTCTTGGCTATAAAGTCAGTGATGATTGGTCTGTGGGTTTTCGTCACCGATACCATTATGAAAACAAAGTAGGCAGCGATAATTCGCACTATAATCGTTGGACCTTTTCAGCGGGTTACAAAGGCATAGAAGACTGGGCTTTTGGTGCGGATCTTGACTACACCTTTAACGAAGAAAAGTCAGGGCCAAGATGGAAAGGTGAGCAGTTCGCGGTGTCTGACATTAACTTCAAAGGCACTTACAAAGGGCTAAATAATGGATGGAGTCCATTTGCTGAGCTGGGCTTCACGCCATACAAATCAGGCAAAACTTACAGCTTTAAGGGTGAGCAAGTCTCTTCAAATGATCAATGGCGTCCACGCTATCGAATCGGTGTTAAATACAGCTATTAAGCGTGTTAACTTTTAGATAATGCACGGTAAAGGCCTATTTTTATTCCCTTTTAAATAGGCCTTTATTTAAGTGTTTGTCCCGTCTTTAACTAGGTTTTATCTAGGCATTTTTGAACGCATTACCTTCTTGCGCTGCATCCGTAGCAAAGTCTGGATTAACGGCGGTTATTTTTTTCGTTAAATAATTAAGCAACACGCCATACATTGGAATAAACAAACCGAGACTGATAATGAGTTTAAACCCAAAATCCACTACAGCGATGGCTTGCCAATGCTCTGCCATGAATGGATCAGGGCTTTGATAAAAGGCGATGCCAAAGAAAGCCAGCGTATCTAATCCATTGCCAAGCAGCGTTGATGCGGCAGGTGCTATCCACCACTGTTTTAATTGACGAAGACGGTTAAAGACTTGAATATCAAGCACCTGACCGAGCAGATAAGCCATAAGACTGGCGACAGCAATGCGTGCTACGAAGCTATTCAATGACATTAACGCCGCGAAGCCTTGGAACTCGCCTTGTGCAAACAGCACAGACAAAACATACGATACGATTAAAGACGGAATCATGACGTAAAAAATGATTTTACGCGCTAATGATGCGCCAAATATTCGTACAGTTAAATCCGTCGCTAAAAAGATAAAAGGAAAAGTAAACGCGCCCCACGTCGTATGAAATCCTGCAATAGTAAACGGAATTTGCACCAGGTAATTGCTAGAGGCAATGATTAGTAGGTGGAACATGGCGAGATAAAGCAGAGCTTTGCTTTTTTGCTCAGTGGTGAAAGTACTCATATTGTGACCTTTTTCGTTTGATTGGGGTGAGGGAACCCAAATAATGACGTTCGAATGGGTTAAAACGAACGCCTAGCGTAATGTTTCAGTTTTCTAGACACTTGACCAGTAGGTCAAATGTGGAGCGGAATTATACATTAATTATCTGGTTAAAAAAGAGTCAATCATAAAAAGTTAACGGTCTGATAGGAAATCTGGTCGCTTTTTTACTTTTGCTTATTGGTTCCCCTTGTTCTTGAGTGGATAACCTTGTCGTGTAACCCAATTATGATAGAACCAGCCAAACAGAATAATGAGCAAACAGCCTGTCAGCACGGGCGTGATTAAGAACCCCCATGACGTATTTATGGACATGACTAATATTGGGTTCGCGCCAGCCGGCGGGTGCAATGTGTTTGTGATCATCATTAAAAATACACCTAAACCGACGCCGACTGCGATAGTGAACGGAGTGACGTCCCAATAATATGAAATCACCAAGCCAATCAAGGTCGTTAGCATATGGCCACCAAGGATATTTTTTGGCTGCGCCAGCGGGCTTTTAGGCAAGGCAAATAAAATGACCATGGTTGCGCCAAATGGCGCCATGATACCAAGGTAGGAGGGCGTCGTTTGAGCGCCTTGAGCAAGGATGAAAATACATGCGGTGGCGCCAATACCGGCTAGCAGCATGGCGTAAAAGCGAGAGTGATAAAACGAAGTCAGTGCAGGTATTAACATGAATACGCCTTTTTAATGGATAGATAATTACAGGTAAACCGATCTGTCTACTTCATGGTAGACAAGTCTGTATCCCTGTGTCAATATTCATTTAGAAAAGAGGGTGATACATGTCTAAGCCGGATCTATTGATACACACAGCGTTTAAATTGTTTTATGAGCACGGCATTCATGCGGTGGGCATCAATACTATTTTGTCTGAAACGGGCGTGGCAAAAAAAACGCTATACCGCCATTTTGGTAGCAAAGAGGCATTGGTTGAAGCGGTGCTTATTTATCGAGATCAGATCTTTATGGACTGGTTAACGTCAAGAATGTTGGCGGCTGGAGAGGGAAAAGTGGCCATTTTGGCGTTATTTGATGCTCTTGATGATTGGTTTCATGATCGTGTGGATGTATTGCTGCCCTTTAAAGGCTGTTTTTTTATCAAGGCGAATGGTGAGTTTTCCAACCATGCGGTGAATGCGTTATGTCAAAAGCATAAACAAAACATTACTTCTTTTATTCAGGCGAATTTGATCGATTGTTCTTCGGAATTGTCAGTCGCTGAATTGGCGCAAAGCATCAGTGTTTTAAAAGAAGGGGCTATTTCTCAAGCCTACGTTGCGGGTGATCTTGATGCGGCTAAGAGAGCAAAAGCCATGGCTGTTACTCTCTTAGATTGATATTAAAAATCTGTTTCTATTGGTGCTTGGGGAATGACGACGCATGTTCATTACAATGCAAAAACGATGAAGTCTATTGGTTAGTCTTCATCGTCAGTGGTGTTCATTCGAGCCAAGCGCTCTTGTTCTTCATCGAAGGCTTCTTTGATCTCAGTGAGAACAGAATCTACGTCCGCTTCTTCTGTTGGCTCATCAAATAATCCCGTCAACTCAGTTTCAGTCGTCAATTTACCCGCTTCAAACAACGCCCAAATCTCTTTAGCGTATTTTGTTTCCAGTAATTCTGGTGCAGACATGCCGTAATAATTACGCATGTTATTGATATCACGCTCTAACATCCATTCCGCATTATTATTCGCGGCGGCATCGACCGCTTGAGGTAAATCAATGATGACAGGGCCATGTGAATCAACGAGTACGTTGAATTCGGACAAATCGCCATGAATCAAGCCAGCGCAGAGCATGCGCACTATGTCTTTAATGATAGTGGCGTGATCGCGTTTCGCTTGTTCTTCACTCAGCACGACATCATTTAGACGAGGCGCTACTTCGCCACTGTCGTCAGTGACTAGTTCCATCAACAAAACGCCATCAAAGCAACCATAAGGTGTTGGTGCTCGAACGCCAGCCGCGGCTAAGCGATATAGCGCATCTACTTCCGCATTTTGCCAAAGGTTTTCTTGCTCGTCTCTGCCGAATTTAGAGCCTTTTTCCATTGCTCGCGAACGTCGACTGTTTCGGACTTTTCGACCTTCTCTGTATTGTACGGCCTGTTTGAAACTGCGTTTGCCCGCTTCTTTATAGACTTTCGCGCAGCGGATCTCTGATCCACAACGTACTACATAGACGGTCGCTTCTTTTCCGCTCATTAATTGTCGAAGCACTTCGTCTATTAAGCCATCTTCGATGAGGGGTTGTATTCTTTTAGGGATTTTCATGCGGCTCGTTATACATTGATTAGATGACAAATGAAACAACCAGAAATAGAAATTGGACTTTATTACTGGTGAGGCGAAATCGTTTTTACCCTTTATTAAGTAAGGCTATTCATTGAAATCACGTTTCTTATATTCATTTCTAACTAGATACTCAACCATATCATTGATTTTCATACCCTTTTCCTCTGCCAGTGCATTTAGTTTTTGCTTTGTATTTAGCGTCATGCTGATGCTATAGGGCTTTTTTCCGCTCGACTTTTCACGAAATTTTTTCTGGCTCCATGCCTTTTTCATTTTATCAATAACGAGCGCTTTGCGGTCTACGTTATCAGATAAATCGATAGTAGCAATAACCGCTGCTTTTTTTTCTGTCTCGTTAGTGGGTGTCCAGGCGAGATCCAGCGGTCTTTGAATGATGTTTTGTAAATACGACCAGGCCCAATGCCATTGAGCAGGGTTGTTCTCTTCTACCCAATTAATCACGCTGATGCCCGTCACAATGGATTGCCATTTGTCTTTGAGTTGATCGAGTATCTCTTCTTGTTGCTGTGCGTCAGCTTCGCCACCGAAAAAGGCATTCAATACGTCAACGTACCTTTCAGCTGCCGTTTCTCTTTCGGTACTAAACGCTTTTTCAGAGAGTAATTCTAAAAGATTTGTTGTGATGGTCTTCTGATCTGCGTCTGTATCGTTGTTTTTTGTTTTTTCTTTTAAATAACACCAGGCCCAATTACACAAACGTTCGTCTTTTTTATCGATCCAGCGAAAATATTGAGACGGAAGCTGCGTAGATTTGAACGCAGACCGCATTTGAGATGAAAAATTATGCGGCGCACGATTTTTTTTAATCAAACTCTCTAATTCTTCATTTAATTTTTTCACGCGTTCGATCTGTGTATCGCCACGCAAGTTTTTAAGGGATGCCCCTCTAATATTCTTCAGTAAATATTCTGTGTAAAAAGCACATTCTCGCTCTGATGTTGCGTCAAGAAATTCAGCATTGCTTTTCATCATATAAATTACCTTTTCCATACGAATATCGAAAAAAACTATTAAAAACTACGGCGTAGTATGTTCCGTAAACCTTACGTGTATTTGTGTAAGTTGACAATAACTTTGCAGTTGATTTATTGATTTTTTAAAGGCTTTCAATCGATTTTTTGCTTTTAAAACGCTTAAAAGTGATTTTTGATGAATGGGCGATTTGAATAAGAAATAAGGGAAATAACGAGAATCGATGTTGAGCATGGATTTATTCAACCTATGCTCTTTTCATAAATTAGAGATGTGAATAACGTGAGAGGCGTTAACGTGTTTTTGATGAATTGAAAGCGTAGGGAAAAGTTTTTGGTTTTAGATAAAACTAAAAAAAATAATGAAATGAATCACTTAGGTTGATGTAAAAAAACAGTAATAGCGGAGAAGTTCGAGAAGGCGGGACTAAACGGTTGTGAATTTTTTATTCGCAACCGCTCGTATTGAATCGTAATAAATGGTTTATCGACGGCGTTTCTTAGGCTTTCTGTCATTTGTTGAGGATAAACCGAGCGCTTTTGCTCTTAGTGCTTTTTTTGAGGGCTCGCGTTTTTTGTTTGGGCTGTCGATTTTATTTAAATCGGGTTCGAATCCTGGTAACCATTGAGGAACGAATTGCTCGCCCACTAGTTTTTCAATATCCGCCAGTAAGTAGCGTTCTTTTTCACTGACTAAAGAAATAGCGAGACCCGCGGCGCCAGCTCGGCCAGTTCTGCCGATTCGGTGAATGTAATCTTCGGCATTATATGGCAGCTCATGATTCACTACGTACTGTAATTGTTCTATATCGATACCGCGTGCCGCGACATCGGTTGCGACGAGCGCTCTGACTTTGCCCGCTTTAAAATCGGTTAAAACACGGTCGCGAGCACCTTGGGATTTATCACCATGAATGGCTTGTGTCGCAACGCCGTCTTTTTGCATTTCTTTTGCAAGTTCATCCGCCCCTTGTTTTGTGCGGGTAAATATCAACACTTGCTGCCAATTTTTGGAGCCAATCAAATAAGACAGAAGCGAACTCTTACGGTCTTGATCAACCGCATAAATCATCTGCTCTACTTGTGTTGCAGTGGTGTTTCGGTTGTCGACTTCGATGAGCTTAGGGTCTTTTAACAAGGTTTTGCTAAGCGCAAAAATGTCGTCATTGAACGTAGCGGAAAAGAAGAGTGTTTGGCGTGATTCAGGGAGTTTTCGCAGAATCCTTTGAATATCAATGATAAAGCCCATATCTAACATGCGGTCGGCTTCATCGAGCACCAAGGTTTTCAAATTCCCCAAATTAACAAGATTCTTCATAACCAATTCAAGCAGGCGACCTGGTGTAGCGACTAATACATCACAGCCTTTTCTGAGTGCATCAAGCTGCACATTGATACTCGCTCCGCCGTAGGCAACAACAGATTGGATCGGAAGGTTTGCGCTGTATTTTACAAAGCTTGCATGAACTTGCTGTGCAAGTTCTCGGGTTGGCGTTAGTACCAAAACTTGGATGTTTTGGTAGCTACTGGTGCTTTTCGATTGCAGTATTTTCTGCAGCAGAGGCAAGGCAAACGCCGCGGTTTTACCGGTACCTGTTTGTGCTCCTGCCATGACATCTTTGTTTGCTAGTACGGTTGGAATGGCCGCTTTTTGGATTGGTGTGGGAGTGGCATACCCTAAATCGTGTATGACGTCGGTGATTTCTTTAAGAAGTCCTAAAGAGGAAAAACTCATGGGGATCTCGCTAATAGTAAAAGGCGCTGAATAATGGCGTTAGTGTAGCATTGCGTAAAAGCAGGCGGCGCTGTTTTTTACTGTTGCCGGATTATTTGATTGATTCTGTTACGAATTAAGACATGTTAAGCAATGCGGTCATCTTAAGCACAAGATAGAATAAGATAGTATTAAGGATATTCACGTCTTTTATTATTGGTTTAACTGTATGGAACGGAACAAGAATGGCTATTAAGTCGCGCTTTTTAATATCGACCACACTTATTTTATTGCTAACGTGCTTTTTTTCTTGGTTATCTATGCGCGTATTGGCAGAAGATATTATTGGCAGTTGGGTTGAGCGTTATGCTGAAAAGCAAGTTCGATACGATAAGGTTCGAACCTTATTGCCACTTATTCAAGAGGTAAACCTCTCAAAGGAATTTGCAAACCTTAATGCATTGACGTTATGGGCAAAAAATCCACATGATGACAATTTAAAAGCACAAGCGCTTCAAGAGACCGAAAAATTTCGACCTCGATTTTCTGATGGCTCTTATTTTATCGCCTTAAAGGGAAACGACCGTTATTACTACAGTGATGGCGAAAAGCCGATAAACAGTGACTATTACCGATATACACTCGACGCGTCAAAAAATTCAGATGCGTGGTTTTATGGCATCATGGAGAAGAATTTAGACCTTCATTTAAACGTGAATCCAGATGTTGAATTGGGCGTGGTTAAGCTCTGGAGTGATGTGTTAATTCGAGAAGGCGATGAGGTTCTGGGCGTGGTAGGAACCGGTTTGGATTTATCTACTTTTTTGAATCAAATGGTTGAAAAACAAGACATTTATTCTGCGATATTGTTTACGAGCCCTGAAGGATCCATTCAGCTTTATCAGAATGAAGCTTTAATTAGTTTCTCTTCATTAACCAATGAATCCAATAATCAAAAATGCATATTCAAACTTCTGGATGACGAGGCGTCCCATGCTTTATTGAAATCCACGTATGCATTGGCGAAAGAAAGCCCGAATCATGTCGAAACAGCCGTGGTTAAAAAAGACGGTGTGCGTCAGTTGGCGAGTGTGATTTACATACCTGAAATTGATTGGTTCCAAGTTAATTTCATAGACATCAATAACTTCCTTCCATTTACTGAATTCTCAGGCCTGTTGATTGTTTTCGCAATCAGCTTGGTTTTTGCCCTGCTGATTGTCTATTTACTATTGGCGGTGATTGTGACCAAGCCAATCGCAGAGTTGGAGTCATCAATACGTGCGTTGGGTGAAAATCAATATAAAGCACCAAAATTGAGCCGTTTTGCAGGGCCAGAAATTAAGCGATTAGTGGCGCATTATCGCAACATATCCAAAACCCTTTTAAGTTATCAGCAAGAATTGGAAGAAAAAGTGGCGACGCGGACGGCAGAGTTAAGTCGTCTTTCTAAGCGTGATCCATTGACAGAATTGTATAACCGCCGAGGGTTTGAAATGCACATGGCGGATTATATGCAAAAGTGGGAATCCGCGCGTACGCCGTTTGGGCTTATCAATGTGGACGTTGATCGTTTTAAATCGATCAATGATCAATATGGTCACGGTGCGGGCGATCTAGTACTGCAACGAATTGCTGACTATTTGATAGAGATTGTTGGGGAGAATGGAGAGGTGTCACGTTGGGGAGGCGATGAATTTTTAATATTGGTGAAGCAAGCGGATGTGGCCTCTTTGGCTTTGATTTCTAAGCAATTGTTAGGTAAGTCCAACCCTCTGATAGTCGATATTAAGAGTCAGAATGTCACCATTCAATTCAGTGTGGGCAGTGCGCTAGTTCAAGAAGAGGACACCCTTGCAGATATATTGCATCGTGCAGACAAGGCCATGTACGCGGTGAAGTTTGCTGGTCGTGACTAGATAAAACAGAATAAAAAAACGCGTTTACCATCACAGTAAACGCGTTCAGCGTTGTTAAATTACATCCACCAAAGAATGTACAAACCAAACGCCGCGTAAGCCACACTTCCTAGTTTAACCACCGCCATATAAAGCGTATTGATTCCCTTAGGTTTAATGTAATCGGTGCCGATTTGCCAGCCCGCTAATACTGAGTTTAAACACACCATTAACAAGGTGACGCTGGAATAAATTTTGAACCACATAGGAGCAAATAGGTTTTGCCAATCCGCAAATGTTGCGGTGTCCACGTTCAGTACTAACCCAATAATCACCACACCCCAAAGGCAAATGGCAAGGTTAGTTATGCGTTGAAAGACCCACTCTCGAGTCCCGCTACGTGTATTTCCTAATGACATTATGCCCATACCCAAACCCCCGAAATGACACAAAAACAACCCGCAACAACAAGAACCGCGATGGCAATGTTTTTGCCTGATTCCAGCTCTTCGAAATGCCCAAAATCTTGGATGATGTGTTTAAGCGTGGCGCAAAAGTAATAACCGAATGCGGACAATAATCCCCATACCATAAACTGCCCAATGGCGTTTTGGTCAAAAAACGCAAGCACGCTTGTGAAGCAATCGGCAGATGCGAGTGAAAAATACAGTGCCGGCAAAAAGACGGCCATGCTGACCCATAAAATGACAGCAGACACCCGATGTAATATGGATGCAATGGCTGTTATCGGCAGCTTGATCGTGTTGATATCAAGATTAACCGGTCGCTCTTTATTCATACTCTTCTCCAAAAGCGGTATTAAAGGTGCTATTTTAGTGTAAATGAGAGTCATTAACACGAAATAAATAGGTCGCCAACGTGATTGAGACTGGCGCTGTGGACAATTGTTACGGAGAACCTAATGTCTTGTCAAAGTGTACAGGTAATTCATGGTGTTTCAGAGCTTTTACAAGAAAGTGCGTTCACCTTGTATTTGGCTGAATTCAAGCGCCATGAAGCGGCGTTGTTTATCACCGAAGCGCAATTGATTCGTTTGCTTAAGGTCTCGTTGGATTGGCGTTTTGTCTTTGTCGCGGTGGAAGGCGATAAGGTGATTGGATTGGCTGGATACCAATCTAAATCTGGCTCTTTCACTGGCGCCGCCACGCCTTTTCAGCTGATGAAGTGTCTTGGTGTTCGCACTTTTTTTTCGCTGAGTCGTTCTCCTATGGCGGGTTATCGTAAAGCACAATGCCAAGAGTTGTTGCACGATGGTTTGATCGTGTCGGAAGGCTATCGTCGACAAGGCGTCGCGGCACAATTATTAAGTGCGTTGGGTGAGTATGCAGAAAACCAAGGGTTTATGAAAATGCGATTGGATGTTGAAGGCCAAAATATGGGCGCCATCGCGCTGTATCAAAAAATGGGTTATCAAGCGTGCCAAAAGAAAGCCAATGGGCATTGGGTTTATCGTCGCCACTTTGACACTAGGAATCAATGGGAAGGAATGAGCTCGGAGCAATAACGTTCCCAACAGTCTTGGCATTGCTCAACCACCTTTTGTGATGTCACCGCGGCTTCTTTTTGTGCCAGTTGGTAACATAAGCGTGCTATCTCGGCGTACGCGGTAAGGGCACAGGAACGAAGGTCTCGAGGAAGATGACTGCTGACAATTCGATCCAATTTGTGAGCGGTGAGTGCAAGGTAGTGTCGCTCGTCGTTATCATTGGGCGGTGGGCAAAAATCAAAACAATTCAGACACGCATTCACGCTTAATCGCAGGGTTTCAGTCGTCACGTCATGGCGTGACAGTAGCCGAAAGCTGAGTTCAAACGCTTGCAGGTAAAGCTCGCTCGTTGCGCTTTCTTGGCCTTGCATAAAGGCACTGTGTGCCTTCAGGTTCGTAAGGTCATACTCATTGATCAGCGCGCGAGCATCAATCTGTGACGTTTGCGTCAGCAGTCCCATTTCTTATAGCTTCGTATGAAGGCCGCATTCGCGGTTTTCTAACGCTTTCGTCGGATCAAAATAACGGCTGACATTTGGCAAATCAAATTTCTCTAAATACGCGAGCATGTCTGCTTCTTTCCAATGCAACAAGGGGGCGACTTTGATGGCACCATTTGGCCCATTTCCAAACACATCCATTGACTGACGGAACTCTGTTTGCTCGCTGCGAACCGCCGTAAACCAGACGTCTGGGCGCTGCTCTTTCATGGCTCTGGAAAACGGCTCTAACTTAAACTGTTCGGTGAACTCGGCGTGACCTTCGTCTTCAAAGTGAGGAATGCCGCCTAATGCCGCATCACGACGTGCAGCGCTGACTTTAGGTGTGTACACCTCGATGTTGAGGTTCAGTGCGGCAATCAATTGTTCGGCGATTTTGTACGTATCTGGTGTGTTGTAGCCAGAGTCGATCCACACAATTGGCATATCCGGCTTTACTTGCGTGACCATGTGCAAAATAACCGCTTCATATGGGCCAAAATTCGTTGTCGTTAATGGTTTATCAGACTGAGCAATGCCCCATTTTATGATGTCTAGCGGTTCCGCATTTTGCAGCGCTTGATTGGCTTCTTGAATGTCTATCATGATCGACTCTCTGCTCTTTATTCATGGGATAGGCAGAGATGGTAAGGCGAGGCTCACATAAATGTAAATGAGATTCGTTTATAATATTTCGCACTTTTCTTATGTTCAATTCCTCTCAAAGAGATCGCTTTCGTATGGTCAGGCATGACAAGCCATACAGAACCACAATGAAAGCCGAAAAGAACGTGGGATCGATTCCCCAGTAAACGCTAATAGGTCGGATCATAAATAAGCTGAAAGCGACAGGCAACAATAATAGAAACATGCGGCTGATGCTGATCGTGAGCGTAAACCCCGCCTCACAATGAGGGCAAGCTTGAGAGTGGCGAAAGCTTTTTGTAAGGCTTGAGAAAGGCAAGGTTGTTTCGCAATGTGGACATTTCATAGAGCAGACCTAAGGGTTTTTATTATTGATGCGCGACAGTCTGCATGAGTCTTTTGCTGGGTACAAGCGCCTTGGAATGAGGGGGTAGAAACGGTGTTTTTCTTGTCTGTTAATGTATGTCTTTTTTGGCATGAATGTTTCTGATTTTGGGCGAGATGGATTAATGCAAAAAAGCGTCGAGGCCATCTATTTTGTGTAATTAAATAACTAAAAAATAGAATCGAATAAACATGCGTTCTTGTTTTTTACTTATTATTTGATTGCGATAAATCCCGACAAAAAATTAATTCATAATTATCAATCACTTAAGTGGTGTTATTTTTGTACTTGTGAATTAAGTAAAAAATAAGAACAAAACGGCACTCCATTTCGTTGTAATAAAATCACCTAAATGTATCATTAATTCCGAAAACAAATGTTTTTGACAAGCTCTATCTATTATAAAAACAACATACATTTAGGTCTGATAATCATGAAAAAATCTATTTTATATACTGCTATTGTAGGCAGTCTCTTGTCTGTTAATGCCGCCCATGCAGCACCTTCTTTCGATGCCGATTTCGAGTTGAACACAGATACTTTTTCTGAAGCGGAAGGGGATACCACTTACGAACAGAGAGGTCGTGTCGCGATTAATGCGTACAGCAAACACACATCGGGAGATAACTTCGTTGCAGGAAAAGGAACAGTGCTGCTGACGACGGGTGGTAAGGCTGTTGTGGATGACGCATACATTCAATTGGGTAATTCTGCTTGGGATGTGCAGCTTGGTCGTTTTGAAGGGGTGAACTTATTCCCTCTAGGCAAAGACACTATGGTGGCACACGTTAAAGATGTGTCGGTTTATCAAGCGAATAAAGTACGTGGCCGCGCGGGTGATGATGGGGGTCAAATCGCGCTGCATTTTAATGCGACCGAAAACGTAAAATTCGAAATTGATACTATTTTTGGTGATGATGATACAGCGGGTGATGATACGGCCGCTATCTCAGGCATTCGTCCTTCGGTCACCGTAGTGACTGACACTGCGACTTTCACGGCCGGTTTTGAAAGCGTGAAATACGACTTAACCGCGGGTGGTGATGTGAGTCAATCTGGCTACGCATTAACGGCAAACTTTGATGTATCAGACGCAAACGTCAATGTTTCTGCGGCTTTTATGACGGACGATAATACCGATCAGAAAGTCTCTTCTTTGGCAGCGAACATGACGTATGGCAACTTTGGTTTGGGTATTATTGGGTCCAATGTGGATAACAAAACCGGTGATGATCCTTCTTTGGTAACCACTTACGTTGCGTACACTATGCCGGTGCTCGATATCGACAATGCATCGGTTACGTTGGCGGCTTCCTACTCAACCGCAGATAACGTGGCAGCAAATGCAAACGATGCCACTACCGCAGCACGAGTTCGATTTAACTATAACTTCTAATGTTTAGTTAAAGGTAAGAGCAATACCGCTGGTTACTCCCTTTTCTAACGGTATTGCTTTTCTTCCCTGCGTATTCATCGGATTATTTAGCGATGACCGATGTCGAATTTAATGTGTTTTTTGTGCCAGAAGAGCGTACCTCAGAGGATATACTGCTTTGATTTAGGTTGGCGAGCAGTGAATCGGTGATTTTATACCCCAATAAGAAAATCACTAAACCAATGGCCGCGCCAATAGCATGACCCAAGTTCAATACATCCCACATACCATCAATCACTTGCTGAGGTTGCTGGATTACCACACCCCCAGTCGATTGAACAAAGCCCACCAAGGCAAGATAGCCCATGGCCACTGCACCACCAACGGCGGTTGTGGCTTTATTTGAGAAGGTTTGTGTCGCAAAAGCGATGGCCTCAAGACGTTGCCCGCATGTCTTATAATTGTACTCAATGCAGTCTGCGATCAAAATATTGGGCATAATCAAAGTCACGCCAAGTGCAACTGCTTTCAACATATTCAGGGCAATAAAGATTTCTAAACTCTGATAACCCACGAGCCAAGTGATCAATGACAGCACGCATAATATGATGGTTGCGCCAGCAAACGTGGCAATTTTCCCAACATACTTAATGCTAATCGGCACCAAAGGTGACGCGAGCATGGCGGGGCCAATAATAGAAAACAACAGTAAACTGGTGAGTGCCGAATCATTAAAGACATCTCGTGCAATAAAGGGCATCAGGGTGAACGCAAAGTTTGCACCACCAATAAACACATAAGACACAAGGAAAAGTAAGAGATATTTGTTGCCACTGACCGCGACGAGAATTTGCCTTAAGCTCGGAACGGCTTGGTCCACCACGTGGCGTTCTTTCACGCCGCGAATCGTCATCATCAACACCATCGCAATGACCGACATAATAATGGCGGACATCATCCATCGGCCACCCAATTTATCGACTAACATTGGCGCGCCAACCATCGCAATGATCATGCCGGCAAAACCACCAAAACGGACATAGGAATAAATGGTATTCCGCTCGCTTTTATTGATGGTCATGACGGTCCCCATGGCATAGGCGGGCGCATCTGAAATGGTGTAAAGCATGCCCCATAAAATATAGGTGATGCCAGCGTAGGCAATCCGCACACCCATGGGGAGTTGTGCAATTTGATCTCCGAAAGCGAAAATCAACACGGTTGCTAAGGGAACAGCCCACGTAATGGCGTTAATCCAAGGTTTGAATTTTCCTCCTTTAAAGCGGCTGCGCTCGATGAGAATTGACAGCATCGGATCGTTTATCGCATCCCACACCCGAGCCACGAGAAAGATTAACCCAACGGCGCCGGCGGAAAGCCCTAATACCGAGGTGTAATACATGCTTAAGAAAATGGTCACAAACATATAGATAATATTTTGACCGGTGAAAAACGTGTAATAGCTTAACCGCTCATGACGGCTTGTTTCATATTGTAATTTGGACATCCTGTACCTCATTATTTTTATTGTTTTGGCAAATAACCCACAAGACGAGGGTGTCGTCCTGTGGGTTTTCTAGGCATTACGCCATGTTATTTTCTTCGGACTGAGCACCATTTAATGTGCTTATAAGTTGTGCTATTTGTGCTTCGGAATATTGGTGAGCATTAAACACTGGCAAATTTCGAAGTGGCATATCAACGACCATAGCTTCTGCCATTAAACGGTCTGCTTCAGCGGCAGAGTCATTGGCATCGCCGCCCATCATCTCAGTAAACATGCCCAACATGGCGTCAAACAAAGGTTTACCCAGTTCGGTTTCGGCGATGTCACCCACGGTAGAGTTCATATGGTAAGGGCGCAGTGGCGTTGGCGGAGGAATGTCATAACCCAATAATGCGGTGAAGGCATCATCATGGAAGTCACGATCCGCTGGTTTGAAATACGCCTGTAACGCAGGATTGGGCGGTGTTAACGGGGTGTCTGTTTGCAGTGTAAACTCAGTAATGTATCGAATATCAGCCACCGATGCGCCAAGGTGCACGCGGTAATTGTCATTATCAGCCACCCATTTTTCTAACCCTGTATTCCAATAAGCAAACGAACGGTAGTGAAGCTCAAGCTCAATGTCTTTGCTTTCGCCTGCCTCAAGGAAGACTTTAGTAAAGGCTTTGAGCTCTTTTTCTGGACGAGGTTGAGACGGTGTTTTTTGGCCAACGTAACATTGCACGACGTCCGCACCAGCTCGGTCACCCGTGTTTGTTATGGTTACCGTAACCTTTAGCGTGTCGTTGTGGCTCAATGTTAGATTGTTGTCATGGAATGAATTGGCCGTTAAACGCACGTTTGAATAATCAAATGTGGTGTAAGACAAACCATGGCCGAATGGGAAAAGGGTCTTGGTTTTCGTGGTATCAAAATAACGATAACCAACCCAAATGGCTTCTCGATATTGCACTTGTTTTGTGGTGCCCGGAAAATAAGGCTGGCTGGGCACATCGTCTAGATGCAACGGAAAGGTTTCTGCTAATTTTCCGCTGGGATTGACTTGACCTGACAGTACTTTGGCAATAGCAGAGGCCCCGGCTTGGCCGCCCAAATAGGCTTCCAAAATCGCGGGAACGTGGTCAACAAATGGCAGTACAACGGGGGCGCCATTTTGCAGGACAACCACGGTTTTGTGCAGTTGGTTTTCTAATGCGGTGATCAAATCGAGTTGCACTTGTGGCAAATTTAAATGTGCACGATCAAACCCTTCTGACTCGTATTTTGGCGTCAGCCCAGCGAACAGAATCACGACGTCAGCGTGCTCTGCTAAAACGACGGCATTGGCTTGCGCCGCAGCGTCTTCGACATCGTCAAGATGATACCCTTCGGCGTAACTAACGTTGTCGGCACCGAAGATTTTTTTGATTTCGTCCAAGGGTTGTTCGAGCTTGAATGGATTGATTTTAGAGCTGCCGGCGCCTTGGTAACGGGTGCTGTTGGCCAGCGCGCCAATCACAGCGATTTTTTGTCCAGAAGCAACAGGCAACAGACCTTCGTTTTTGAGCAGTACGCAGGTTTCTTGAGCGATTTGTGCGGCCAGTTCATGGTGTTCGCTAAGGTCAACGTGCACTTTGTCGCTTTCTAATGAGGCTTGGGATTTCAGGATGAGCGTCAGCACGCGCGCGACGGATTTATCCAGTGTTTGCATAGATAGTTGACCACTCTCAACGGCGGCGATGATTTTCTTGGTATTGAGTTCACCCGAGCTTGGCATTTCCAAATGTTGACCATTTTTAATGCCTTCTACGCGATCGTTGTTCGCACCCCAATCGGTTACCACAATGCCTTCAAACCCCCAGTCATTGACTAGAATATCGTCCAAAAGTTGTTTGTGTTCTGCGGCGTACGTGCCATTCACCTTGTTGTAAGAACACATGACTGACCAAGGTTGCGTGGTGGTAACGGCTTTTTCAAAAGCGGGTAAATAGATTTCACGCAAGGTTCGTTGGTCCACAATGGCATCTACTGTCATGCGGCAATGTTCGTGATTGTTTACTGCATAGTGTTTTAGACTGGTGCCAACGCCTTGGCTTTGCACTCCCTTGATCCATGCTGTGGCGATATCGCCGGCGAGTAATGGGTCTTCCGAGAAATACTCGAAATTACGACCACCCAATGGATTTCGCTTAATATTGACGCCTGGGCCGAGTAACACCGAGACGTTCTCGGCGCGGCATTCTTTGCCAAGCGCGATGCCCATTTTCTCAATCAACTCGACATTCCAAGACGCCGCCAACCCCGACGCGGTTGGGAAACACGTGGCTTTCACCGCGGCATTTAAACCGACATGATCGCCTTCGCCCGCTTGCTTGCGTAAACCATGAGGACCATCTGTCACCATGATCGACGGTAAGTTTAAGCGCTCGATACCGTGCAGGTTCCAGAAGTCTTTTCCCGTACAGAGTCGGGCTTTTTCTTCTAGCGTAAGCGCGCTAAGAATGTCTTGAATTGTCATTGTTTTCATCCTTTATCAATGATTATTTTACGGGTTTCATTCCATCGATCAGCAGTTGTATCAGCACAGGTGTGAGTAATGGAATGGCGTCACTTTCAATTTCCATCAGGGCATTTTGACGAAGCAACATTCGTCGAAAAAAGGTCGGCACGGCGTTAAACAGCGTCACGGCTAGGTGTTCGGCAAGAAGGTCTGGGCGAATGCTGCCATCGCTTTGTCCTTGCAAGATAATGTTAATAAGGCGTTGGGTGATGTTGGTTGGCAGTACTTTGGTCAGTTCGTCACGAAATTCAGTGGGAATTCGGGCGCCGGCATAATAGCCATCGAACTCCGCGATAAATCGGTCATCTGCTTGGTATTTGATGTCTGCATACGCGTTGAGTAAAACGGAAACGCCTTCTCGAACGGTTGGGAATTGGTGCTTTTCTATGTCCTCCATAATACGATCATAGAGGCTGACTTTGCGCTTAAGCGTGACCACAAGAATAGCAAAACCTAAGTCGTATTTGTCTTGATAGTAGCGATAGAGCGTGTTTCGGCTCATGTCGATGGCGACCGCAATGTCTTTCATTTGCGTATCCGCAAAGCCATTGGCGATAAACAGGCCTTCCGCAATGCGGATGATTTTTTCCCGAGTCTCCTCGGTTTGATGGATCATTCTGGTTGTCATAATAAAATGTTACACGTGTTATATTTGTTTTTTTAAATCTAGATCGTGCCAGAATAGGAGTCAAGAAATAATCGTGGAATGTCGAAATGACAACGTGGAGAGGAAAGGAAAAGCGTGCAAAAAAAACGCCTTCTGAAGCAGAAGGCGAATGAAAAAATCGGTTGTTAAGCGAAAAAAGACAACCCTGAACGCTTAGGTTTTAGCGACTTGGGAATCGCTTTCTATCACGCGTAAGGTCATGAGGTCACTGTCTTTAGTGATGACCAGTGTTGGGTCAACGCGTAAGCAACTGCCAGCATAATGACCCGCGCCGGAAAAAGTACACACCTGTGAGCGATACCCTCCAATGTCGGGCAGTTTCCACAGCGCTTGGAATATTTGATCTTGATGAGCAAAACGGCCATCCGTTTCTTCCATCAAGGAATCTTTGCCATCGAATACGCTGATGTTAAAGCCACAGCGTCCTGCAATTGGTTTGCTCACATAACCATTGGTTTTGAGCGAGTCGCTGAGTTCAAAAGACGATTCCAACAAATAAGGATGATCCGGGAAAAGCATCCATAAAACAGGTAAAATCGCTTTATTGCTCGGAATAAGCGTCCAAAGTGGTTCATATACCATAACGTCTTTACGCAACAAAACATCCACTAAACGCGGCGCACTTTGGCGCGGCGCATCGGTTTGGTATTCCCGAAGACGTTGTTCATCGTCGTCACATTCGGCGCGAATTTGGTCTAAGGCGGTTTCCCATGCCCATGTTTTCCAGACCCAGCGAATTTTGACGCCATCGGCATCGACCACATCGCCGTCTTCGTCCCAGCGTAAGTTGGCAACGCCTTTGATCACCTTACAATTCAAACCGGCTTTTTCCATGGTTCGCTTCATAAAGAGTGCGTGGTAGCTTTCTTCTAAATCGGTGTCCTGCATGATGTGAATCACGCCTTTTACATCGCTGTTTTTCCACGCTTCGATCAGTTCTTCGACCAGTTCGGTGGCAGAACTTTCGCCTTCGTTGGCGCCGTAATGCTTGGCCCATTTTTCTTGTACGATGCCCGCTTCCATATAGCAGGACGCGGAATCGCAATTGTATTCATACACCTTGATGCCTTTGGACGATAAACTGAAGTCAAAGCGCCCCGTGATCATTTGGTTGCGGCGATTGTTCCAAGACTGGTGGATTTTTGGCCATAAAGCAGGCGGAATATTAAAACCAGACAAGAGTTCTTCGTTTTGTAAAACATAGTCTGTGGCGTGCATAAACAATGCGTGAAGTTCGTTCGTGGCGCGTTTTAATTCCCGTTCTGCCGTGTCGGTCATGACCATGTATTTATGGTCGTCTTCAATGCGGCTGGCGAGTTTGTGTCCGCCCATCATGGCGACAAACGCTTCTTCGGCAGGGTTGGCGACGTTTAACCACGCCCGAGCCGATTGATTTTTTTTGGGTGCATGGCGCAGCTGCATATTGAACAGTTCTGGGTCGTCTGGCTCGATGATTTCGGCGTGTTCGTCATTGTCGGTTTGAATGACCCAACCCAGTACCGACGCATCGCCATAAGAACAGCTTAACCAATAACCGCCGTCGTCGCTGATGCGAGCTTCCAGTTCACGGGAATAGTCTTGCCCTTCTGGCCAAACAAAATGGCCGACGTTTTGCTCGATCAAAAATAAGCGATCAGGCAGCACCTTGGTCACAATGGCCACGTGGCCGGTGATTTCGAATTCCCCACCTTCGTTCCAAATCAGCAGCGAGCCGACTTCAGGGTGGCGCAAAGAACCATTGCGAAAGGATTTTAATGGCAAGCGACTTTCGTCTGATATTTGGCGCGCCGATGTCAGGCGGAAAATATCGTACGCCATGGCGACGTCATCAAAAATGTAACCCTTGTTGATGTACAGCCAGCGACGAGCAAATTCCACGCATTGCCATTTGTAGCCCATGAAAATGCCATCCACGTAACTGCGATACGCATGACGATTAGGCAGTTCATTGTCATCGGCGGAATCGTAATCGGAAGAGTAAACAGGAACGTCACCTGGCGCCATGCCTAAGAAGGTGCCGAATGGAGCGATTGCTTTCGTGGAATCTGATGTCATCGTACTGAAATCCCTCACGCAGAATGCGCTTAATAGGGCCAAAGAAAAGACGAGAAGAATCGCGTCTTGATGCTCGCAATATAGTCCTTGCATGGGTGACCTGCAAGCGCTGAAAAAGGTATTTTATCGTAGTGTAATGTCGCGAAACTCAGTAAAGAAAGTGCAAGCGATTGTATTTTTCACAGACAGCCTTATGTAGAGACTATCCTTGAATTCAAGATTGAAACTTATACCGGAGTAAACAATGTCAAACGCAGAAAAAACGCTTTTCAGCCCTGTGAAAGTAGGCGATGTCGAGTTACCAAATCGTTTTGTTATGGCGCCACTAACACGCACCCGCGCACCGGGTCATTTACCGAATGCCTTGATGGCTGAATATTACTCTCAACGTGCCAGCACAGGGTTGTTGATCACGGAATGCACCATGGTCACAGAAGGCACGTCGTCTTTTGGTGATGATCCGGGCATTTATTCACAAGATCAAATTGAAGGCTGGAAACTCACGACAGACGCGGTTCATAAAGCCGATGGTCGTATCTTCATGCAAATTTGGCACGGTGGCCGAGCAGCGCATCCATTGTTGAATGGCGGTAAAGAGGCCGTGGCGCCGAGCGCGATTGCGATTGATGGCGAAACGCACACACCAGAAGGCAAAAAACCGTACACCGTGCCGCGTGCATTGACGGTCGACGAAATCAAAAGCATCGTTAACGACTTCCGCCAAGGCGCGATCAACGCCAAAGCGGCGGGCTTTGATGGCGTTGAAATTCATGGTGCGAATGGTTACTTGATTGACCAATTCCTACGTGACAGCGCGAACCAACGCACAGATGAATACGGCGGTTCTTTCGAAAACCGCTCACGTTTTCTATTTGAAGTGATTGACGCCGTAACCAGCGTATTTGGCAGCGGCCGCGTCGGCTTGCGCCTTTCTCCTTTAAACAGCTTCCAAAGCATGAAAGACAGCGACCCAATCGCGTGGACACGTTTCTTAGCGGAACAGTTAAACCGTTTCGATTTGGCATACGTTCATTTAATGCGCGCCGACTTTTTTGGCATTCAGCAAGCGGACGTGGTCAGCGTGGCTCGCGAAGCCTACCAAGGTCATTTGATGGTTAATATGGGTTACGGCCCAGAAGAAGCGAACCAAGTCATTGCCAACGGCCAAGCCGACAGCGTGGCATTTGGTACCGGTATTTTGGCGAATCCTGACTTTGTTGAGCGTGTGAAAAAAGGCGCCGAGTTGAACCAACCAAACTCCGACACTTTCTACACACCGGGCGCAGAAGGTTACACAGACTACCCCTTTATGACGGCGTAATCCTTCATAGAAACCCAACGATTTAAAAACGCCAAGGCCATTGCCTTGGCGTTTTTGTTTGTGAGTGACCGAATGATCAAAATGCCTCCCGAAGATCATTGACGGCTGAGGCTAAAGTCTTTTAACTTGGCGGTAATCATTTTTGTTTAGGGCAAACTTAACGTGACCATTGCTTCTCATGTTGTTTCAAAACTGCCGTCTGTCGGCACCACCATTTTTACTAAAATGTCGGCGTTGGCGGCGGAAAAAGGCGCGATTAATTTGTCGCAAGGTTTTCCCGATTTCCCACCCGATGCGAGACTACTGCAGCGCGCATCACAGGCGATTTTAACGGGCAACAATCAATATTCACCGATGACGGGGTTGCCAATATTACGCGACGCTGTCGCGAATTTGATCGAGCGCCATTATGACCGAACAGTCAGCGCATTGGATGAAATCACCATTACCAGTGGCGCGTCAGAAGCCATTTTTGATGCGATTACGGCGGTGGTACATCAGGACGATGAAGTGATCTTGTTTGATCCTGCCTACGACTTGTACGAACCCGCTGTCACCTTGGCGGGCGGTATCTGCAAGCGTGTGACCTTGATGGCACCAGACTTTCGCCCAGATTGGCACGCGTTTGAAGCCTTGCTAACAGACAAGACGCGCTTGGTGTTGATCAACACGCCGCACAACCCAACGGGAAGCTGTTGGTTGGCGGAAGATCTCGAATCTTTATGGCAAGCTATTGCGAGTCGTGACATTTATGTCTTGTCCGATGAAGTGTACGAATTTATTCACTATGGCGAATCTGCAGTCAGTGTTCACAAACACGCTGAGCTTGCGGCACGAAGTTTTGTTGTCTCGTCGTTTGGGAAAAGTTTTCATCTTACCGGCTGGAAAGTCGGTTACGTGGTGGCGCCTGTTGCATTAACCGCCGAGCTTCGCAAGGTGCATCAATTTGTGACTTTCTGCACGGCGACACCTCTACAGCAAGCGCTGGCGGAACACCTTCTTGAGCTGCCAGAGGAAAGCGCCCACTTGGCGACGTTTTATCGTCAAAAACGTGATGTGCTCAGAAAGGCGTTGGGCAATAGCCGTTTTACCTTGTTGCCTTGTGAAGGCACGTATTTCCAATTACTGGATTACAGCGACATAAGTGATTTGGACGACGTGGCATTTTGTGAATGGCTGGTGGATCACGTTGGCGTGGCGGCGATTCCCGTGAGTGTGTTTTATCAGCAGCCGCCTGAAAATCAGCGGGTGATTCGTCTGTGTTTTGCCAAAGAAGAAAGCACCTTGTTAGACGCGGCGCAGCGATTAAGCCAGCTTTAATACCCACCGGCCAACACGCTCGTTGTTGGCCGACCCTTTCTTCCCCCCACGTTTTATTGAGTCATTATTCTTTGTGCTGTTGAAAGAGCCAATGGCGCACCGCATCGATTTTATACGCGGCATCAAAGGTATACATGTGTTCACCCGCTGGCGAATCGGCTGTTGTGCCGGCGGGCAGTGTGGTGCCTTTTTCAAAGGTGACAAAGTTTAAACGATTCCCTTTTTCCACCAAGGCGTTGATGGCGCGGGTGAGTTGAGATTCATCCCAACGTGCATTCCATATGGCGGTGCTGATCGTCGTGCCTTGCTGGGTTAAGGCATCATAAAGCTCCGTTTGTCCTGCGGACGCTTTAGGGTCGCCTGCACTGACTAGATAAAAGAAGGTTTGATCTTTGAGTGCGCTGAGTTCGTTGATATCCCATTGGCCTGCGACAAACATTTGAGCCGCAAACAAATCGGGGTGCTTTGCGCTAAGCAACATCAATGTCATGGCGCCCATGGATTGGCCTGTCGCGTAAAGTCGATGTTGGTCAATGTTATATTGCTGACTCACATATTTTGTCATGCGAGCCGTCAGCTCAATATAGTCCGATGTTGTGTAGCTGCCGTGATCGTCCAAGATAACCGTTTGAAATTGCGGTACTAAGACAAAGCTTGGATTTTTCAGCTGGGAGGCAGCGGTGGCCCAAATCATACCGCCGTAACCTTGCACTAAAGGGGCCGTCACGTCTTTACCAACGACACTGGCGTCGGCAATAAACAACACCAGTGGTAAGGGGGTTTTGTCTATCGATTGTTTGGGGATGTAGAGATTGTAAGGAACGGAAAGCCCTGTTTGTTCGTCTTTATAAACGAATGACTGAAAAGCCGGTTTGACGTTCTTAATCATCGACTGCAATGGCTCATCTTGGCTTTTGTCCATCATTGGCATGGAAGGTGTTCCTCCATCAAGTGGTGACCGTTGACCGGCGTCTTTTTCGGCTTGTGGTGCGCTGCAAGCTGCGGTCAATAGCACCAATGGCAAAAGACTCATGCGTAACCAGTGTGTTTTTTTGAGAAAGGTCATTTTAGACTCCGTCATTCATAAAGAGGGTCAAGATACTAAGAGGGCGAATCAGTAAGCAATAAAAATGTAAATGATTTACATTCTATTTCGCTTTTTTTCCTCCGTGCTAAGGATTGGTTTTTTTACAGGTGGCGGCTTGCGAATAATGACAAAACTGATGCCATTTATTAAACCTATGCTAGTTTTAATACATACCGTAAAAACATCTAAGCCAATTTAAAGCAATAAAAGTCTGTATGTGGCGAACGCTTAGGAAGAGCAAGGAATAACGCCTACAATGCTAACCACACTAAAAAGCCGGCTGTACTTTTTTTCTTTTATGATCATGGCGCCGTTTTATTTTCTGGTTTACCTGAGCTTTGATTATAGTCGAGGAATTGTAGAGCAAGAGCTCTTAAGGTCCGCGCAACTTGTGTCTAATCAAGCGGCGGAAAATCAGCACTATTTGGTGGAATATACCAAAGAATTTTTATCGTCCCTTTCCTCTATCAACCATATTCAACAACCCAATTCAGAAGCGTGTCGTCGTTTTGTTAGTGAGATAACGCCTCTTTTTCACCATTATGTGAACGTTGGTGTGCCCAATGAAAAAGGCATTTTAACGTGCAACGGAACGGCCCTCAGTCAACCTGTTAATGTGAGCGATAGACCCTATATTGCGGAAGCACTCAGCCAACATCGCTTTTCAAACAGTGGTGTTCAAAAAGACCGTGCGACGGACCGTTTGACCATTAATTTTGCGTACCCGGTGTTTGACGGCACAGATTCAAATAATGTGGTGGGCGCTGCGGTAGCGGTGATTTCTCTGGATTGGTGGGGGGTGCTGCTCAGCAACAGTAATTTACCAGACAACAGTGTGTCGTTTGTGTTGGATGGACAGGGCGTCGCGGTTGCGAGTTACCCTAAAAATACGACGTACAAGCGCCCAGACCATTTTGATGTGATTTGGTCAGATTCCGATGGGGCGAATCGTGTTTTTAGTCAATATGACGTGTTGGATGCGGATGGACGTATACAGCTTACTTTCTTGACTGGCGTGGCGGTGGATGAAGCGCTCTCAAAAGTCGATGACCATTATACTTTTATTGCGCTGTCTTTTTCGGTAATAGTGACCGTGATCTTTGTATTGCTGAGGTTGTTCTTTTTCCGAGCTATTTCGAAGCCATTGAGCATGCTCTCTGACCTTGCGCTGCGATTAGGGAAAAACGAGCAAATTCTGGCCGCTAAGCCGACTGGCGTTAGGGAAATGGACGATTTACAAGATTGTTTTATCGACATGGCCGAGCGTAAATCTCAAGCCGAAGAAAAAATTAGACGACAAGCTCAAACGGACAGCTTAACGGAAATACCCAATCGCGATGCGTTTAACAGGGCGTTGTCTGATGCGCTGATGTTGGCCAGCGATAATAACCAAAAACTCAGTATCTATTTGATTGATTTAGATAATTTTAAAGAAATTAATGACACACGCGGTCATCAAAGAGGCGACAATGTACTCAAGCTGATGGCGAAACGTCTTGTTAATGGTGTCCCTCAAGCGCGCTTTATTGCCCGAGTCGGTGGCGATGAATTTATGCTGTTATTGGGTGATACGCACTCTTCCTCTCATCATATTGCGTTACTGAGTGACGACCTCATACGTTTAATAAAACAGCCTTTTTTCTTGTCCTTTGGTGAGGTAATAATGTCTGCGAGCGTTGGTGTTGCATTGTTTCCAGAAGATGGCAAGAACAGCAGAGAATTGTTGGGCGCGGTTGATCAAGCCATGTATCACGCAAAAAAATCTGGCCGACACACGGTGCGTCGATTCAATAAAGAATTGAAAGACGCGCTGTTAAATAAATTGGCACTGATTAAAGATCTACGTCACGCTATTTGTAACGACGAATTCCATTTGGTGTACCAACCGATCTTAAATAAGCAAGGCATTGTGACCAAATTCGAGGCACTCATTCGTTGGCGCCACCCCTTAAAAGGCTCTATTCCACCTGATCAATTCATCCCATTTGCCGAGGAATCGGGCGACATTGTCGAGATTGGCGCGTGGGTGATTCAAGAAGCCAAACGCGCCTTACAGCAAGTGCGCGCTGTTTATGGTGACGACATTCAAATTAGCGTCAATGTGTCGCCAGTGCAATTATCCAATCACCATGGAAAAACGAGAGAGTTACTCAGCGGATTATTGGCGCCGAGTGATGACGAGACGCGAAAGAATGGTTTGGTGGTGGAAATCACCGAACACACACTAATGAGTCTCGATGACGAGACTCGGAAAACTCTGCTTGGCTTTCGTGAAAAAGGCATTGAGGTCGCGCTGGATGATTTTGGTACGGGCTATTCGTCCCTCGCTTACATCATGAATTATGACATTGATTATTTGAAAATTGATAAAAGCTTTGTGCAGAAACTGGACGATGAAGTGTCTTCGGTTTCACTGTGTGAGGCGATTATTTCCATGGCGCATAAGTTAGACATGGCCGTCATTGCGGAAGGTGTGGAAACAGAAGCGCAGTTGAATTTATTACTTGAATACGGCTGTGATTATCTACAAGGGTTTTATTTTTCCAAGCCGATCACGCTTGAACAAGTCTTGGTGTATCAACAGGATAAAGATCGGTTATGAAGATCGGCAGACGCGCATTTCGATGCGCTTCTGCCAAATCATGGTTACGAGCTAGGCATGCCTTCAAATGCAGGCACGCTGGCTAGATCCTCATCCCAGTTGCTTTTGCTGTTGATGAATATATGCGCTTGTGGCGCGATGTCGACGTTTGTATCCAAACAACCGGCTGGCACAACAACCAAGCCTCGAGATTTGGCATCGATCGGAACATTGGAACCACATACCGAGCAAAACATACGAGCAAAATGGGTGTCTTCATGACGATAGAAACTGAGTTTATCTTCCCCTTTCAGCCAGGTTAATTGCGCGCCCGGAGCGAATAGATTTGCGCAATGGGCCGAGCCAGATGATTTACGGCAACGGCTGCAATGGCACAAGAAGAATTTTTTAAACTCGCCTTCCAGCTCAAATTTAACCGTACCGCATAGGCAAGAACCCGTGTGGATATGAATCATAGTGTTACGCTCCTGAAGCGGCTTTTATTATTAGAAGGAAAAAGTCCCGTTAAACCATTTTCATGTTGATACGTTTCATGTTGATTACGCGCAATAAAAATGGCCGTTAATGTCATACATTAAGGCCATTTGATGAAGATTTCTAGCGTTAGTAACCAGAGGTTGCGTTTGGCTTTTATTGCGCGGTATAACCCCCATCAATCACGATAGCTTGCCCCGTTACGCCTTTTGCCGATGGACTGGTGAGAAACAAACAATAGTCCGAAATTTCATCGACAGAGAGTAAGCGGCGCTGTGGTACCAGAGGCCAAATGACCTCTTCCAACACACGATCAAGCGACACATTGCGCGTTTTTGCCAAATCCTCCAGCTGATTTCTCACCAAGGGCGTGTCCACATAACCGGGACACAACGCATTGATGGTCACACCAAAAGGCGCGGCTTCCAGCGCTGCCACTTTTGTTAGGCCAATCACGCCATGCTTGGCGGAGTTGTAGCCGGCTTTGCCTGCAAAGCCGATTAAGCCATTAATCGACGCCATGTTAATGATTCGCCCATCGCCTTTTTCTTTCATCAAAGGCAGGATTTTTTTGATCGCCAAAAAGGGCGCGATCAACATAATGTCGATTAATCGACGGTAAGTATCGGAAGGGAACTCTTCTATCGGCGCGATATGTTGAACCCCCGCGTTATTGATCAGAATGTCGATGTGGCCAAATTGCACAATGGCAGCATCCATCGCGTCCATAAATTGTGGTTCGTTGGTCACATCGCAGGCGAAAAAGGCGCACTGCTGGTGGAATGCCGCCAACTGTGTTTTTGCCTCTTCTATCGCTGTTTGGCTGAAATCCAAAATGGCGACGTTCATGTCCGCTTTCAGAAACGCCTGAGCAATTTCCAAACCGATTCCACTCGCTGCACCCGTAATTAATACTGTTTTATTGTTCATTTTTATTCTCCAAACAGGAAAGCAAACGGGTTAACCGTAAATCACTTCGGGCAACCACAACACGAGATCTGGGAATAAAAACACCAGAAGCACGGCCAGTAATTGCAGAAGTACGAAAGGAATAACGCCTTTATAGATGTGTAATGTGGTCACTCCAGGCGGTGCAACGCCTTTTAAATAGAAGAGCGAAAAGCCAACGGGCGGTGTTAAAAAAGAGGTTTGTAGTGCCAAAGCAAAAAGCACTACAAACCACACCAAATTGAACTCTAACGCGACCACGACAGGCCCGACGAGCGGGAGTAAAATCAAGCTGATTTCTAGCCAGTCTAAGAAGAAACCAGCCACAAAGGCGATGAGCAAAATAACCACCACGATGCCCGCAGGCGACAAGGGAATGCCTTGCAACAAATCACTGATGAATTCATCGCCACCCAGCGTTCGTAACACCACGGCGAAGGCTGTCGCGCCTAAGAAAATGCCAAAAACAAACGACGTCGTAATGGTGGTTTTTCGGCACACTTCAGCCAACATTTTCATATTGAAGCGTTTGTTTAAAATGGCCAGAATGGTGGCACCAAATGCCCCAACACCGGCGGCTTCCGTTGGCGAAACAATCCCCATGAAGATAGAACCCAATACAGACAAAATAAGCGCAAGCGGAGGGAAAACGGCTTTTAATGTTGACCAGATTAACCCCATCGTAACAGGCGGTAAATTCAGCGGTGGTTGGCAAACTTTAGGATTAAAAATGGCCGACAGAATGACATACACAATGTACAAACCGCCCAGTAACAAACCGGGAATCAGCGCGCCCATGAATAAGCTACCCACAGACAGCGACAGCTGATCCGCCATAATAATCAGCATGATGCTTGGCGGAATCAAAATGCCCAAGGTGCCGGATGACGCCACAATACCGCTGGCAAACGAAGGCGAATATTTTTGCTCTAACATAACCGGCATAGACAACATTGCCAGTAGCACAACCGACGCGCCCACGATGCCTGTTGACGCCGCAAATAAGATGCCGATCAAGATAACAGCCACGCCGAGTCCGCCTCGGAATCGACCAAACAAATTAACAAAGTTCACCATCAGGCGCTCAGCCACGCCGGAGCGTTCTAGCATCAGTCCCATAAAAATAAACATGGGTAAGGCGACGAGCACCCAGTTGCTCATTTGAGCGTATATTCGTTGGATGATGGTGCCGTAAATGCGCCAATCGTTCATATAGTAGGTGTCCCAATCCAAAAGTTGGGAGGACAACACGCCAACAACGCTGAAGATAATCGCCAAACCAGCAAGCACCCACGCGACAGGAAACCCTGAAAAAATCAATAAGATGAAACTGCCAAGCATGGCAATGACTAATAATTCATATGTTTCGAACATAAACTTCCCTTGAAACTAGCCTTTCGTGTGGCTTTGATGAATAGAAACGCCACGTAGAAAAGCGACACAGCGAAGCCAACGAGATGTGGCCGCCATGACCAACAACGCCAGTGCGATTAAAATGAATGACTTGAGAATCCAGCGGAAAGGCAAACCATCAAATGACGGCGAGACTTCGTTCATTCGATAAGATCGCTCAACAAAAGGAAGGGCATAGTTAAACATCACAAAACAAAAAGGTAACAGTAGGAGCGAGATACCAAAGATTTCGATCCACACGCGTTTTTTCATCGACCAATGTTCCGCCAGCGCATCAACACGAACGTGACCGTCGTGGATAAAGCAGTAAGACAGCCCCAACATGAAGCCAACCGCATACAGGTGCCACTGCAATTCTTCCAACGCCACAAAGGTGGTATTGAAAAAATAACGCATCAAGGCATTGCTCACGATTAAGAGCATCAGCACCAACCAAATCCAAGAAACGTATTGCCCCATTTTTTCGATGACATTTTCAAGCCATTGGGAGACTGGCGTGTGAGGCAGCTGGTTGATATTGGAATGCGATAATTTCGCCTCGATTTCAGCTAAATTTAATTCAGTTGATGGATCGGACATGTATTTCTCCTTTGATTCCGGACGGTGTGCATCCAGTGAAAAACGTCGGCATCGTGTGATGCCGACTCACTTAACAGAGCTCAAATAGAGTTATTTTGTGTTCCAATCGCGAGGCAAATAGCCGAATTTCTTCCACGTGCTGTGTTCTTTCTGGAAGGCTTTCATAGAGGAATAAATTTTGGCGAATTCCGCATTGTCAGCAGAATGACGCGCCATCACTTCATCCGTAGCGTCTTGGAAGGCGCTGAGGATTTCTGGTGAATACTGGTGAAGCTCGACGCCTTTTTCTTTGAACTTAGTCAATATGCCGCCTTGTAGCGCTTCTGACTTGGCCAATGACATTGTATTGGCGGCCACACAGGTGTTTTCGATCAAAGATTGCGTTTGTTTATTGAGCTTATTCCAGTCTTTTAGGTTGATGTAAAGGAACTGGTTCGTGGAAGGCTGGTGCCAGCCCGGAAGGTAATAGTGCTTGGCGACTTGATAAAAACCAAGTTGCTCATCCACGGTTGGAATGGAAAACTCCGTGCCATCCAATACGCCGGTTTCGAGCGCTTGATAAAGCTCGCCACCTGGAAAAACGTTAATCGACATGCCAAATTCAGACATGATTTCACCGCCAAGACCCGCCGCGCGGAATTTAAGGCCGTTTAGATCATCAACAGATTTGATCTCTTTACGGAACCAGCCCGCGGCTTCTGGGCTGATGGTGCCACACAGAATAGGATAAACATCGTAAGGCTTGAACAGCTCTTTCAGCATTTTATCGCCGTCATGGAAATACATCCACGCCGTGAATTCATTGGACTCAAGTCCGAATGGTGTGGCGCCAAATAAGGCCGCCGCAGGAATTTGTCCCCACTCATAACCCATCCAAGAATAACCCGCCGAGACATTACCAGAGCTGACGTTGTCGAAAATACTCAACGCGGGCACCAGTGAACCGGGTTCAAAGACTTGCAGCTTTACTTTCTTGCCACTGGCATCACTGAGCATTTTAGACACTTCAGGCATGGTGTCACCAAGTGCCGTTAAAGAGGACGAGAAGGCCATAGGGACTTGCCAACGGACTTTGTCGAAGTCGGCATAAGACGGCATTGCGAAGCTTAACGTGGTTAAGCAAGTAGCTGTTATCAAAGCATTTTTCATGTTTTCAATCCTATTATTTTTATTGTGTGTTCTTTTCAAACCGTGGAAAGCGGTAATGTGTTCCGTGCACGCCATAGAATGCTATGGTGCTGCAGAATGCTAAATCAAGAAAAGTGCCATCTTAATAAAGTGTTTATTTTTCATATGGTTAGAGTATGTTTGTGTTTTTTGATGCTCATAAATATCGTGATACTCCGAAAAATCGGACGCTTTTGGTCTAATTAAAGTGCTTTCTGCTCAAGATTCGTCCGGAAAAATAGACATCGTCCGATTAATCGGATCATATGCCGTGTTTATCGAGCTTTTCGTAAAAAGTGGATTTGCTGATGCCCAATTTTTTGGCGGCTTTGGTGCGGTTATCGTCACATTCAATTAGGGCGGCGTTAATGATGTTTTTCTCTGCTTGGTTCAGCTGGTCTTTTAAGCTGCCTGTGGATTGAATGATTCCTTGTGACGCCTGATTCTCGGGTGTGTTGTGCTCGGTTTGGGACAGTTGCGCGGGCAATAATGACAGTGGGATTTTCCGATCATGGCTGGTGTAAAACGCCGCTTCCATGACATTTTCGAGCTCGCGAATATTACCTGGCCAGTTATACGCTAACATGGCGGTCAACGCTTGAACGGTGAGCTTCGGTGCTCGTCGGCCGGTTCTTCTCGACAGTTTTTGCAGGAAAAAATCGGCCAGTTTCGCAATGTCTTCGCGACGCTCTCGCAGCGGAGGCAAGTCAATCGCCACCACGTTAATACGATAATAAAGGTCTTCTCGGAAGACGCCGCTTTCTATCAGGCTTTCTAATGGACGATGCGTGGCGGTAATCAGCCGAATGTTTAACGGCGTGGATTGCGTGCCACCAACGGATTCGACTTCTCTATCTTGCAACACACGCAGCAGTTTGGCTTGCATTAGCAGTGGTAAATCGCCGATCTCGTCGAGAAACAAGGTGCCGCCATTGGCGAGTTGAAATTTACCTGGCTTGCCGCCTTTTTTGGCCCCCGTAAACGCGCCTTCTTCGTAACCGAACAATTCACTTTCTAATAAATTTTCGGGAATGGCCGCGCAGTTCACTTTAATGAAGGGAAACTCAGCACGATCGGACAGCTGGTGGATGGCATGTGCATACAATTCTTTGCCGGTGCCCGATTCGCCGCGAATTAACACGGTCACGTCGCCGGATGCCACTTGCGTGACTTTGGCGCTTAAGGATTTGATGGCCTGACTGTCACCAATGATGTCATTGAGGTGAAAACTCGCGCCTGTGTTGACCTTGCTTGAGGCTCGGCTTTTTTGATATTGAAAATCTTGTTCGGCGAGCAGGGCTTTAATGTGGCTGTTGATTTGTTTCCATTCATGCGTGTCATGAAAAATCACCGTGCCTACGGCACCAATGACATCGCCTTGATCAATGATAGGAAAACGGCTGGCAATCATGTTACTGCCAAGAATTTTTTGAAAAGACAATCGCTCAGCTTGGCCCGTTTGCACGGTAATGTGCATTCTGGTGTTTTCAATCACGTCGGTGACTTTTTTGCCTTTTACATCTTCCGCTTTTACGCCAAGAAAACGCGCGTAAGGTCGGTTGATAAAAAAGATTTTGGCTTGATGGTCGACAATCACGACCCATTCTTCCATCGCGTTTAAAATGGCTTTGTAGGTGTTGGCTGCCTGCGAGAGTTTTTCCAGTTTTTTCAATGACATTTCGACTCCGCTTATCGTCCTGTAGTGGATCAATTTGCTTTTTTGTTATTGGTTTTTTCGTCTAGGTACGCATTCTAATCTAAATAAAGTGTTTTACATCAACAAAGCAACGATGCAAGTGCGCTTGGTTCAACCCGTTCATTTTTACCCATTCACTTCTGTGGAATACGAAGGCCTATGCTACGCTTTTATAGACATCATTTTTTCGCTTTTAGGGAAAGCGATTGCCTGTAATGCTTGTGACATCAGTGTTTTGATTTCAGCATGCGGTAAAAAAGAGGTTCTTATCGCGCTGGATGGCCTGTATGATGCTGCACTTTATTTTTTGGGTCGGCGCCAAGCTGGCATTAAAAATCAATATGACGAACGAAAATTAGAGAGAGTGTTATGAATGTAACCGTTAAAGTACTGCTAGGGATGGCTCTCGGTATCTGCGTTGGATTATTCATTAATTTAACGGGATTAAATGCGCCTGGATCATGGGCGAACAGTTATTTGACCAACGGCTTGTTTCATATTGTTGGTTCCATGTTTGTTAACGCACTGAAAATGCTGGTTGTGCCGTTAGTATTCTTCTCGCTGGTATGCGGCGTATGCGGCATTGGTGATATCAAATTACTTGGCCGCATTGGTACGAAAGCCTTTGGCTTGTATCTAATGACAACGGCCATTGCGATCGCTACGGCTCTGCTTATTGCGTCTGGCCTTGGCATTGGCGAAGGTATGAACGCTGTCGCGAATACGAATTTTTCTGGTAAAGAAGCGCCACCGCTTTCTTCTGTCATTATTAATCTGATTCCTTCGAATCCGATTAGTGCGATGGCCAAAGGCGAAATGCTGCCGGTTATTTTCTTCTCAATTATTTTCGGTATTAGCATCTTGATGGTTGGCAAAAAAGCCGACTCAGTCAGCAGCTTCATTGAAGCACTGAACGAAATCATGATGAAAATGGTCAACGTGATCATGGCCGTTGCGCCTTACGCCGTGTTTTGTTTGATCGCAAAAGCCATTGCGAACCTTGGTATGGACCTTTTGGCTCAGCTATTGGGTTATGTGTTGGTCTTGATCGGCGTGTTGATGTTCCATTTGTTTGTGACGCTACAGATTGTTCTGAAGTTGTTATCTGGTTTGAATCCTCTGACGTTCATCAAGAAAATGCGTAACACGCAAGTGTTTGCTTTCAGTACGTCTAGCTCAAATGCTACGATTCCTGTGACCTTGCGTGCCGTAACAGAAAGAATGGGCGTGAAAAACTCCGTTGCTTCTTTCACCGTACCGTTTGGCGCGACGATCAACATGGACGGCACAGCAATCATGCAAGGTGTGGCGACGGTCTTTATCGCGAACATCTACAATGTTGACCTTGGCATGATGGGTTACCTAACGGTTATCTTGATGTCTGTATTGGCGTCTATCGGTACCGCTGGTGTACCGGGCGTGGGTCTTATCATGTTGTCGATGGTGTTTGCACAAGTTGGCTTACCAATCGAAGGCATTGGCTTAATCCTTGGTGTTGACCGTTTGTTAGACATGATCCGTACGGCAGTAAACGTGTCTGGTGATGCGGTGGTGTCTATCGTTGTTGCGAAAAGCGAAGGTCAGTTGAACGAAGAAACATACAACGATCCGAAAGCGGGTGAACTGGGTGAGTTGCACTTAGAAAAACGCCAAGCCTAATGCGTCGTTAAAACTGAGTGAATAGAATAGAGAGAGCCCTTTATATTGTATAAAGGGCTCTTTTTTTGTGCCTAATCTAGCATTGAGCAACCCTGCTAGAGTCGACGGACAAGGTTAAAGCGACATCACAATACGACCGGTGATTTCACCTTTTTCCATGTCTTCAAAAATGTCATTAATGTCGTCTAACGATTTTTCAGAAATGATGGCTTTCACTTTGCCGCGTGCGGCGAATTCCAAACATTCTTCCAAGTCTTTACGCGTACCGACAATCGAGCCGACGACGCTAACGCCATTCAACACAGTATTGAAGATAGGCAATGGCATATCTTCTGGCGGTAAGCCAACCAACACGCATTTTCCGCCACGGCGAACCACATCGTAACTTTGTCTAAAGCCTGCTTTGCTCACGGCAGTACATACGGTCGCGTGAACGCCATTGGTTTTTGCAAGGATTTCCTCGACGACTTCGTCGGTTTTAAAGTCAAAGAAATACTCAGCACCAAGGGACATGGCAAGCTCTCGCTTCGCGGCGCCAGTGTCTACTGCAACCACACGAAAGCCCATGGCAACGGCGTATTGCACCGCTAAATGACCAAGCCCACCCACGCCAAACAGCGCGACCCAATCACCGGGTTTTGCACCAGAAACCTTCAGCGCTTTATAAGTGGTAACGCCAGCACAAAACAGCGGTGCGGCGTCGACATAGCTTAGTCCTTCCGGCACCTTGACCACATATTCGGCGTGGGCAGCGCAATATTCTGCGTAGCCACCATCGACCGAATACCCTGCATTTTGTTGCGATAAGCATAGATTTTCGTTGCCGGTTAAACAGTATTCACAATGCCCACAGGCGCTGTACAGCCAAGGAATACCAACACGGTCACCCAAGCTAAGATGTTTCACCGCACTGCCTACTTCAACGATTTCCCCCACGCCTTCGTGACCGGGAATAAAGGGCAGCGTTGGTTTAACAGGCCAATCACCATGACAAGCGTGTAAATCGGTATGACACACACCACAGGCGCGTATTCGGACAAGGATTTGATGTGGTTCTATCTTAGGTTTGGCGACGTCTTCGATTTTTAGAATGGCACCAAATTTACTGGCTACAGCTGCTTTCATAACAAACTCCATCTTGTGTTTATTTTTATTTAATCCAGTTCAAGAGCGCGAAAATCGGCTCTACTCCACTTTAGAAGTCACCAGAAAATAAACTTGCTCAGCAGTCCAGCGTTCTTGTACCACAGTACAATTTACATTGAGAACGCCGCTTTGCTCTGTGTTTACTGTCATTAGGCGCGTTATTCTCGCTTGGAAAAACTCTCTCTAAGCGCGCTTATCCAGTCTCCGAATTTATGCATAACGTCATTGCCTTTGCCGAGCAGCTCGTGCATTTCTTCTTCGAATCGAGATTGCTTGGTTTCCTCTGGTTCAGGAAGTGGCGGCAATATGTGCGCGAAGTAGGTTTTGTCGAGCAAACGGTGCAACAAGCGTTCGCCGAGAAATGGCTTGCCGCTGTTGAGCGCTCGGGCGCCTTTGATTAAGTTGCGAATATCGTATTGTGTTGGGCTAATATCCGGCACTTGTTTAGGAATGTTTAGCAGTTTATAAACACCGATTCGAGCGGTACGAATGGACGCTTCCATGGTGAAAATAATGTCGTTGCGGGTTTCCACGAACTGACCAATTAAGCCTAAGTTGGTGCAACCTTCTGGCACCGCATTTGGTCGATCGCCCGCGGCCCTTGTCATAAACTGCGCGGTGATATACGGCATGAGCGCAAGGCGAACTTTGGTGTTCGCAAGAATCTCATCCAACTGATCTTCAATGCCAAGGTGGTAACACAGCTCGGTGACAATCTCTTTGCCGGTACATTGCGCCATGGTTTTTTGAATGCGGTTGCCTGGTTTGTCCATCAACAAGCCGTAAACCCAAAGTACCAAGGTGTCGTCTGGTTGGTCAGGGAAATGCGGCTGACGGTTACAAGTCACACTCAATAACCAGTTAGAATCCGTAATGGTGACGATGCCGCCCGTGACAGAGCGACCAGAAGATGGGTCGTTCACGGACAAGGTTTTCAGTTTGTCGGTCAGCGGAGAGGGTTTGCAGGTCAGCGTGGCGGATTCCCAGATGGATTTATCCACATCGCCATAAAATTTTTCAGGTTTGCCAAACACCGGCGATTTTTTTGCCAGATTTTTCCACAAGGTCCAGCCGCTGTTTTCGTCAGGATCGTGCTTGTCACAGTTCAGTGTAGGCACGTCGTTCATGTCGCCATAAGCGGTGTTTTCGGTCATTGAACCGGTTAGAGCAAACACCAAATCACCCAGCCCGACAGGGATGTGCTTGGCGTCTTCTATGCCGTCTTTTGTCACCTTGGCGTGAATGCCGATGACGGTTTTTTTATCGCCAGAAAAATTGATATCAAGGTCGTGAACGCGAGTCCCGAACTGAAAGGTCACCCCTTTCTCGCGCAGTAAGTTTGCCAAGGGTTTGATGAAGGTATCGTATTGATTGTATTTAGGAAAAACCAAGGCAGACAAGTCACCAAAGCCATCAATGGAATCCAGAAAACGATGCAAATAGAGCTTGGTTTCCAGCAGACTGTGGCAATTTTTAAAAGCAAACATAGAGCGAAACAGAAACCAGAAATGGCTTTCTAAGAAGCCATTGCTGAAATACGCCTCAATGCTGATATCGTCCAAATCCTCTTTGCGTTTTAGCATCAGGCGGATCAATTCCCATTGCTGAGATTTGTTTAGGCCGAAATCGTTGGCGTCCAACAATTCGCCACATTTGTGCATTAAGCGAGCTTTGGAATAATTCGGATCGTTGTCGTTAATGAGTCGATATTCATCCAGCACAGAATACCCTTCTGGCAATTCCACCGCCGGAACATCTTGAAACAGGTCCCACAAAGTGTCGTAATTCCAGTTCATCTCACGGCCGCCGCGAATGATGTAACCTTCTTCCGGATTGCCAGAGCCATCCATGGAGCCGCCTTCTAAGTCCATTTCTTCCAAAATGGTGATGTTTTCGGCAGGCATGTGCGCGTCACGAATCAGATAAAACGCCGCCGCAAGACCGCCAATACCGCCGCCAATAATCCATGCTTTGCGATGCGTCACGCCGGGTGTTGGCAAGCTGGTATGGCGAGCGTAAGGCGCAATGAAATCATAAGGGGGAAGGGTGTTTTTGGCTTGATGATGCCAATAATCTCGCGTTGCATCGGGCTCGTGTTCAAACCCTTCTGGTGCCGTCGCTGAAATATCGAATTTAGAAATGGTTTTCTTATTCATCACAGTCTCCCTTCATTGATAACAGAATGCGCAATACATACTTTTATCTATAGTGGCATAGACGGTGTTGAATAAGACTGCGTTAGATCAAGGGTTACGACGTAATTTTCCATCTGTCGTTGCTTCTGTAAGCCTCGGCAAGCAAGGCTCAGTCTTATGGCATTTCTGCCACATTTACCCCGCCATACGCGCCAGTATTTTATCCTTAAACCAAAAGCGGTGGATCAGTGCCATGGCGATGTGACCAACGACTAACCCACACAGCAACCATGAAAGGTAGCCGTGTAAAAGCTCCGCAGGCGCTACTATCCAGCCAATATGACGTTCTGCTTCGGGAATAATGGTCATGCTGTACAAGCGTATTTCATGGCCTTCACCATATTGACGTAGAAGCGCAAAAGCCGGTAACCAAAGTAATAACACATAAAAAGTCCTGTGCATGAGGCGTGCTAGTACCCCGCCTAACCCTTGTGCTTGAGGTGGTCGCTGCTTTCGGTTTATCCAAGCCCAGCCGACGCGAATGGCAGTGACGATCAGAATCAGAAAACCTAAGGATCCGTGTGGTCCAATGCTTTCCAAAAATAAGGTCACGGCATTTTTGCCTGTGTTTTGCCAGAGAACCACAATAACGATTTGGAATATGACGAGGACGGCGGTAAACCAATGAAGCATACGGCTTATGCGGCCATAATGGCTGTGGCTGTCTCGCCATTTTGAGCTACTTTGTTTTGAAATGTCGGTGCTGTCCATTTGTAACGTCATTGGCTCTCGCGCTCCCTAATTTTTAGCTTGATTCTGACTTCTGTATTTCCGGCTAAAAGGTGTTGTATAAAAGAGTTTGATTATATCGATAATCGTTATCATTTGAATGATTTTATTGGCGTGTTGTTGAAAGGGCCTGGCTAAAGGATTTTGTTGAAGGAAGTATGACGTGAAAAACCAGAGCTCAATGAAGGATTAAGCTCTGGTTTCTGTATTAGAGTGCTTTTTGTATTTTCTCGGCAACGTCGTTCGAAACCCAGGCTTTCCACGTATCAGGATATGCTTCTAAAAAATGGTACATGGCTGTTTCGCCGTCGGCTTGATTGTCTTCCATCCACGCCAATAACGCACTCATCTGTTGATTGGTAAAACCGCGTTTTGCAAAGTAATTAAATGCTTGTGGTTCACGCTGAGCAAAGGATTCCGTCGTAATCGTATGCACGGGTGAAGGCGGATACATGGTGACTTTTGGCGATGCACAGTCTGGTTGCGTGGTGCAGCTACGGTATTCGTCTACGTCGGCACCGGTGCCAAAGTCGACTTTCACCATCTCATATTTACCCAGTACTGGCGTTGGTGACCAGTAATAACCAAACCACGCTTTATGCCGATCGTACGCTTTCGACAGCGTACCGGCTAACCCAGCGCCAGAACCAGGGTCGATCATTTCAAAACCCTGTTCGTCTAGCTTCAGCGCGTTAAAAAGATGCTGCGCTGTAATTTGGCAGGTCCATCCTGCAGGGCAGCCGTAAAAGGCGTGCTTAGTATCGCTTTCAGGGTTGATAAACAACTCGGCATGTTTGATCACGCCTTCAATGGTCGCCATTTCTGGGTATTGTTTAACCAAATACGCCGGCACCCAAAACCCTTCTTCGCCGCCATCCACCAAGGATTTTCCCGCATAACGAAGACGCTTGTCTGCCACACCTTTGTCCAAGGCGTCTTTGATGCTATTTGTCCAAAGCTCGGGCGCGACGTCCGGTTTGCCTTTTTCAATCATGGATATGCCCGTCGGCACGCTATCACCAGGGATCAACTCGGCATCGCACTGGTAGCCATTGTTCAGAATGAATTGATCGACATGGGCGATTAAGCTGGCGGAATTCCAGTTCATGTCAGCGATCGAGAATGAACCACAATCCGCTGCATTGCTGTTCGTCGAAAAAGCAGAAAGCAACATAACGGGAAGGAGCGAAGGCAGAATCTTCATTAGACTGGGTTCCTTATTGTTTTCAGAAACGGAATTATAAACATAAGAAATAACAGGAGAAAATGGACGTGTTTAAAAAGCACACCTTTTTTGCCATTAATACCCGAACAAATATCCTTGTCAGCCGCCGCTTAGCTGCTGACGATTAAATTGTGAATGGCGTTTGATATTAGGTCTTTTTTTACTAAGGTGCGCTTCACTGGGAGTTCAAACCAGAAGTCCATTGACTGATCATAGCCGATGCCGTGCATGTAATTGTAGAGTGCTTTACGCAGGCCTTCGCCGAGCATTTCGTGATTTGTGCCCGTTGGATCGGTGAAATCCACATCGTTCTCAGCGAATAAAATATCAGGCCGTTCGGCGAGCGTGATGCCAAACTCTTCAGGGTTAATGCCAATCGGGCTGTGCGCAGTGGCCGCAAAGCGATGCCAGAACGCGGATTGGAAACAGCCTTGTGCCATCATCTGACGAACCATTTCCAACGCGTCGATGGTTTCTTGTTCGGTTTGCGTCGGGAAGCCATACATCAAATACGCATGAACCAAAATATCGGCCTCGCTGAAGGCCTTGGTGACGCGCGCGACTTGCTCGACGCTCACGCCTTTTTTCATCAGTTTGAGCAATCGGTCGGACGCGACTTCAAGCCCGCCGCTGACCGCGACACAACCGGAATCGGCCAGTAACTGGCAACGTTCTGGCGTAAAGGTTTTTTCAAAGCGAATATTGCCCCACCAACTGATCACCACGCCGCGCTCGATCAAGCGTCTTGCTAGTGCAAACAAGGCTTTTGGTGGCGCGGCTTCGTCGACAAAATGGAAACCGGTTTGCCCGGTTTCTTCGATCAATTCTTCAATCCGATCGACCAAAATGTCCGCACCAGCGGCATCGTAACGGTCGATATAATCCAGCGTGACATCGCAAAAGCTGCATTTACGCCAGTAACAACCGTGAGCGATGGTCAGTTTGTTCCAGCGGCCATCGCTCCAAATGCGGTGCATCGGATTGAGCATTTCGCACAAAGACAAATATTCTGTTAATGGCAAGCCGTCGTAGATCGGTGTGCCCACATCGGTTTGAGGGATATCGTGCAGCTCGGCGTTTTCATTGTAATGAACGTATTGCTCGCCGTTGTCGTTTTCCGCGAGGAAGTAGGTGCGCACCAAATCGTCTATGTCACGCTTGCCGTCAAAGTATTCCAGCAAGGTCATAAAAGGGCGTTCGCCGTCGTCGAGACAGATAAAATCGATGAATTCAAACACGCGTGGGTCTTTCAGCGCGCGCAGTTCGGTGTTCACAAAACCGCCGCCCATGACGATCGGAATATCAGGATTAATCGCTTTGCAGGTTTGCGCAATGCGCAGTGCGCCCAACATATTGCCGGGGAAGGGAACGGTTAACGCCACCACGCTGGGTTGCGTTTCTTCCAGATACATTTCGACCAATTGCTCTAGAATCTCGGAGCTGAAACTGGGCTCGCCCATGACCGTTTCATAAAGGCTGTCGAAGCTTGGATTCGCCGCCGCAAGGCGCTCGCCGTAACGGCTGACTTCAAAATATGGGTCAACGCCTTGGGTAATCACCGCAGACAAATCATTGATGAACAGCGTCGCCAAATACTTGGCTTTATCCTGTAACCCCAAACTGCCAAAGGCGGTTTTAAGAATATCGCCCGACACCGCTTCCATTTGAGCAATCGCGTCAAAGGCGGGGCCTTCTGGTAAAAAACGACGGGACACAATGCGCAGGGCAAGGCTTGGGTCTTTGCCCTGTAAAAAACGGATGACCGGTTCCACAGCAAGGCGATAACGGTCAAATTCCGCCATAAAGGTGTAGATTACATCGGGCAGTTCATCGTCTTCAAACGACTCGAAATTGTCTTCCACATGCTGACGAATAATGTCCAGCGCGGGCGCTGTCATCATCTCAAGAAAAAGCTCAATGGCAGGGTCACGCTGCACCGCTTCATAGCCCCGAGAGCGTAAAAAACCCGTTAAATACGCCGTCGCTGGATACGGTGTATTTAACTGTGTCATTGGAGGGGTCATCAGAAGAACGGTCATAGCCTGCCTTTAAAGTAAAACCTAAACGGAATAAGGCGTGATTCTAGCATTTAAAAGGGGGCAGAACCCTTAAAACATGATGGGGTTATGGTGCCATTTTAATCAAGAATCGGTGTCAGATAGTCAGAACCAAGTTGCTGCATTTGCCGTTCGAC
>NZ_AYOZ01000024.1 GCF_000508165.1 Marinomonas profundimaris
TCAGATCACGCCTCGTTCCTCGACTAATCTGACCTACGGGATGGTGATTGAGATTTGTTGGTTTGTGATTCTTTGAAGGAGGCATGGATGCCTAGGTACATTAGAAGTAAGCGTTTTGGCGGTACGTTTTTCTTTACTGTTACTTTGAGGGATCGCCGCTCTTCTGTGTTAGTTGATCATATTGATCTTTTGCGTGACTGTGTACGTCATGTTAAATCGAAACGGCCATTTGATATTATTGCGTGGGTGGTTTTACCAGATCATATTCATGCCATTTGGCGATTGCCGGAGGGAGACAATGCATTTTCCATACGATGGCAGTTGATTAAGATGTTGTTCACCAAGAAATTAAAAGAAAGAATGCATGACAAGGAAAGTGTTTGGCAAGGTCGTTTTTGGGAACATGAGATCAAGTCAGATGACGATTTGAGAAACCATATCCATTATTGTTATTTGAATCCAGTCAAACATGGTTACGTTTTATCAACACGGGATTGGCCGTATTCAAGTTTTCATAGAGATGTTAAGTTGGGGTTATTTGATATCCATTGGAATGGTTTGTTAGAGGTACCCTGAGCGCATAAACATCTTCAGATCACGCCTCGTTCCTCGACCAATCTGATCTACGGGGTGGAGGTTTGATGATTTATCGCGACGGATAGATATCCCCCGCCGCGATTTTTTTGGCTTAGTCCTTTTTGGCGAAGGCAAAGCGTATGAGTACGATGCCCATTCCCAGCATGCCGCCGAGCAATACAGCGAGTACGCAGATGAGTGCGCGTTTGGGACCGGCTTTTTCTTCTGGCACCACCGCTGGGTCTATGACTTTAAAGGCAAACTCTTCCTGCACTTCTGCAAGCATTAGGTTTTTGGTCTGCTCTTCGATAAGTTGATAAAACACGGATTGCATGTCTGCAATTTTGGTTTTTTCGACCTGAGTTTCTAAATAGTGAATGTTGCTTCGGGTTTCATCTAGAGACTTTTTCTTTACCCAAGCGTTCAGGTCAATCACTAGCCAGTCTACCCATTGCTTGGCTATCGTCGGGGAAAGGTGTGTGATAGATAAGGTCACTAATCCGTTGTCTTTGCTTTCAGATACGGCAATAAGCTTGCTAAATTCTTTATACGCCTCCCAATCCGTTGGTTTAGGAGACTTCCCTGGCTCGACCTCTCGTACCCACTTATGGCTTTCTTGGTTGTAAGTTTCAGGGTCAAGCAGCAGAGTATCTTGCGCTTCATTCCATTTTTCACCCGCCATCAATGGAACCAGCAAGTCATATTTATGAACAAAAGCATTAACAAACTGACGTGATTTGAGCGTCGCGAGGGCGATGGCTTTGGTGTCTGTGCCACCACCGCCAAGGCTAATGCCCGCTAATGACGCTAAACCGCCAAATTGCGATGCCATGGCCGCCAAACCACCAGACTTACTGTCGCTCGCAGAGGCTAAAATGGCTTCTGCTTTGTAGGTGTTCGGCTGCGAAAGTGCATACAACACACCACCAACAGCAAAAACAAACGTGGTAAAAATAATGATCCATTTACCTTTCCAAAGCGCTATAAACAGCTCTTTCAAATCTATTTCATCATCGTGCTGCGAGTACGCTTGTGGAGGTAATGTGTAGTTTTCTTTCATTGTCATTCTTCACTTTGTTTGGTTTTATGCACTGCGTACGTATATGGTGATTAGTCTTTCACTGCGCTCCAAGCGACACCCAGTTGATACAATATTTGCGTCGCAGTCGACAAGGTACTCAAGCCATCTAGGTAGTCGGTGTTAATTGGCACTATGATGGTGTCACCAGGCTCCAGTGGTTGATAATTGCGACTAAACCAAAAAGAATTATTGGGCAATTCCACAGAACCATTGGCCTTCACTATATATACTCGGTCGATGTCGGCTTGACGTTTTGTACCACCCGCTGAAGCAATGTAGTCTTCAACCGTCAAATTCGGGTTAAACGTATGGTGTGATGCATACTGAACTTCTCCAGATATACTCACAACAGGGTTTAATGCAGGAACAAAAAGTTTATCGCCTTTTTCTAACAGTAAATTGGCCAGTTTATCGCCTGTCATCGCTTTGTTTAGGTCTACCACTAAGCGCCCTACCGGCTCTGCTTTATCGAGCTGGTCAACAATGGCGATGGCTTGTGCCGGATCAGACACGCTACTGCCTTGACGACGCAACGACATAGCGCTGATCTCTTGCTTTAGCTGTGCGTTCAAATACTTCAGTCTTTCTGCTTCCTGACGCTTTAACCGTTCTCGACTCAATATGGCGCCATCGGGATACGCAAACTCGGTAAAACCACCCGCTCGCTCAATCACCTCTTTTAAGGTTTCGCCTCGCTGGAAAATATACGTGCCAGGGAAAACAAATTCACCCTGCAAATCCACCACCATGCCTTCTTTCCAGCCAGGCTTAGATTTGATAATAATGTGATCCTGAGGGCTTATTTGAACAGGGTATTTACCCGTGATGGCGTCTTTTAAAGAAAAATTCACCCTCTCCATTACCGAGCGACCATTCCAAGTCACCCGATGAGACAATTCAGCCGAGGTCAAATAAGCACTTTCCGTCAATCCACCAGCAGCGGTTAAAATAGAAGGGATTTTTGCATTCACCGCTAGAGGGTAAACACCTGGGAACTTCACCGCGCCCGATATTTCAATGACTTGCGCTGGCAGTAAATAGCCACTCTGTTCTTTCAAGCGATCAACAATAGGTGTCAATAAAGATTCTCGATTTATCTTACGCTGCTCTGCCGCCGCCGATATATCAGAGATATCAGCTATATCAAGCTCTGTCGTTTCTTTCTTAACCACAACAGCACCAGTTTGAGCATCGATGATCTCGCGCTCACTGAATAAAGCACCATTAATATCTTTAACGCCTTCAGTAAAATTGGCTTTATCATTCGAATAGGATCCAAACCAATAACCTTGCTCTAAACCATTATCAAACACAAAAATCTGATCTTTTTCTTGTAGCAACAAGTTATCCGGTGACGTATGCGAAGTAAGGGCGGTAAGCAAACTAAATTGATAGACTTCTATATCTTGTTTCTGATTAATTTGACGTACCAATAGGGCATAATTTAAATCTGCACTTTGCTTTAAACCGTCTTCAATAGAACCAATCGCATCACTAACCTTCATGCCTTCTTTAAAACTTAACGCCCCTTGACGCGCCACTTCCCCACGAACCGCTATCGCATTTTTCAAAGAGTTGGACACTTTATCTAAACGAATTTCGTCTCCATCAGCCACAATAAATTGACGATCCGATGGCGTTGATAAATCCAGCGTAAGTTGTTGCACGCCATCCGAATTGGCTCTGCGTACATTAACTTTAGAAAGATACGCTTGGGCAGAAGCGCCGCCTGCCATATTGAGTAAACCCGTCATAGTTACTCGACCTTTTAACTCATACATCGCAGGACGAGTAACTTGGCCTTGTATTGTCACGCTATTTTGACGCGTTGGAATGAATAATGTATCGCCAGAAGACAGGCGAATATCTTTTGCCGTATCGCCATTTAACAGTAAGTCATACAAGTCAAAGTCGGACACGACTTTACCTTTACGTTTGAGCTGGATATTACGCAAACTACCACTCTGCTTCACGCCACCGCTGGCGACCAGCGCTTGAGTAATTGTGGTTAATGCGTTGACATTATAAGCGCCCGGCTGAGTCACTTCCCCGACGATATACACTTGCATGGTTCGCATTGCGCCCATGGAAACAGAAACATCCACACCAATGACTTTCTGTTTAATCACTTTGATAACTTGAGTTCTTAGCTGCTCGAAAGTTTGACCCGCAACAGAAATAGGCCCTAGATCCGGTAAGTTGATCGTGCCGTCACGATCAATTTTTAACGATACGTCCTGAGTGCTTTTGCCAAACATTTGCACGTTAATAATATCGCCTGGCCCCATTTGATAGTCCAATGGCACCGGGAAATCATCAACAACCGTAAACCCCATGTTACTACCGCTAAGAACATCGTAACCAAACATCGCGACTTCATCGTCGCTTTTTTCTATTGCTTGCTCGACATTAATCACCGGCGACGGAGCAACAGGGACAATGGCTGGCGCCTGTTCAACTACCGTCGACGTCGCACTTGTTCCCATTAAAGAATCCAAATCCACACCATACTGACGGGCAAGTGCTTCCTGCTGAGCCTTAGGCAAACTTTTAAATTGGTTAATCTGTGCCGCTGACAGATCCAAAGCCGAAGCATTCCCAACCAGAGCTATCATAAAAGTCGCTATCAATAATTTTTTTAATCGCATTGTGTATGGTCTATATTCGTCAAATGAAAGTTAAAGTTTTGTTTGATCCACGCTTAAAAGCGAAATTCGTAACCAAGCCAAACGTTGGTTTGATTGCTGTCTACCGTGTTTTTTGTCTGTTCATAGCTTGCGCCTAAATGCACCATCCCAGCGATGGCAGGCAAGCGATAAGTAACCTGACTCGTATTCGTTTTTTCGTTATCAAGTGTCGACTCTTGGTAGCTTACACCCATTTTATGATCGTTTTTAAGCTGTAAATACAAGGCAATAGACACACTATCATCAAGCAAGTAGGTTGTATTCGATACACCGTTTGTCATAGAAGGATAAGAACCCGACGCCCAAGGCGTATCGTCATGTGCCTTGGTCGATTGCTGAGACTCTAACACAATGCGCAATGTATTCTCGCCAAGTGGAAAAGCCCCCGTCCAGCCAAGCAGCCAAGCGCCTAATTCTGACGCTTTAGAGGTAGACGCCGCCTCTGCATACACGCTGTGATAAAAGCTTGCTATGGCAGGTAAGGTGATTTTTGCGTCTAACGCGAGTTGCTTATCGTCTTCATTTAGATCAACATCAGAAAACCAGGTTTGGTAAGTCACACCGTACTCAAAACGCGGTAATGGTTTGGACACCAAACGCGTTGCACTGTGGTATTCAAAATCCGAATGTTCAGGTTTGGCTAGTAAACTTTCTACACTCCAAACCCCTAATGCGCCACTTTTACCCATGTAGCTAACACTTGCATTGGGTTCCGCTTCCGCATAAGAACCTAAAATCAAGTTGTGCTGCCAACCTTGCCCCCACCAGCGATCCACACTTCCAATCGACCACAACCAAGCGCCAGCATTGAAAGCGATATAACTGTCATCCCAATTTAGCGACGTGTCGTCTTGGTTTTCACTATAAGCCACCGACAATCGATACGAATAGGAGCGACCTAAATGCTCAAAACTACTGTATATGCCTCGTTCATCTTCATTAAACTGCCCAAATCCTGAAGGCGAAGAAGACTGAGAGGCATTAATAAGCTTAAAAAGGCGGTTCCCTCGATTCAATCTAGCGGAATTTAAGGTGTAGGATAATTCCTGATTCGCGATCGATACCGAATCATCCTCTTCATTGGCGGTGGTCAAATCATCACCAAACAAAGACCAGCGCATAGGGTAATGGTTAACAGAAGAAGACAACTGGCCTGAATCTGACAGTAAAACCAATGAAGAACGTAAAAATGGGTCGTCTGTTTCTAACCATGGGGAAGACAAAGCGGGCACTGAAAGGGAGGCAGAAAACAAGGCCATCAGTGTTTTGTGATACCTAAACAAGGGCGTTTTTTTCATTTTAGTCGAAGACATTAACGGCTCACAATTCCTTGTACTGGCAAAAATAAATTTAAAAAACGCGGTTTTAACTACCACGTTAAACAATATGATTGAAGTCCATCCAATCTATTGTATTTCCTTTCGTTCATATCGAACTCGGGGGACATGATGTAACAAAAATACCGAGAAATAAAGACAGTTGTATCCGTTACTTGAATATAAAAAGGGCATTCTATCAATGTTATCTATCTAATGTAGCCATAAATGCTTAGTCAATTAATTTTAGAAAAACACTTAGCCCATACAAAAAGCAGTAAGAATTGATTAAAAAATTCACAAAAACCCTCCCTATACCGCTTACATTGTTGTAATTCTTGCTCTAGAATCAATCTTGAAGCTATTTTAGCTTTACATCGATGTTTTTAATGATAAGGAAATATTATGAAACTTGTTACTTTGGCTACTGTTGTAGCACTTGGCCTAGCTAGCCAAGCATATGGCGAAGCTGCTAGTGGTGCTGCTGGCGCATCTGGTGGCGCTGGTGCTGCTGGCGCTGGTGCTGCTGGCGCTGGTGGTGTTGCTGCTGGTGGCGCTGTTGCTGGTAGCGCTGCTGCTGTTGGCGGTATTGCTAGCGCAACAATTGCGACTGGTATCGCAGCGGCAACTGCCATATCTGTTGGCGTTGTATCGTCTCAGAACGACCCTGTAACCGTCACGACTACAACCAATACTAAATAGTATTGGTTTTAAAGATCGTCTGATGGTGCTATGCCGTCAGACGATTTTTTTGTATTTCATTACACATTGGCTATTTCATGTTATTTCGATATTCTTTCGTTCCCTGCTTTGCGTTTACCATTCTATTGTTCCTTTCTGGCTGTACCGATAATTTAAAAAGTGCCATAGGCTCAGCGGAAGCGTTTATTGATAATCAAAAAGGGCTCGATATTAGTGCGGATTACATTCAATCCCTCCCTTATTCAAGCACGTTAGTCAGCATTAATGACGGCAAGCCTATTTTATTAATATTATCGTTTGCTGAGAAAAACGTTAACAGTGGTATTTATCAACTCACTTGGTTAAGCAATGATAATAGCGTCATTGTGACGGAGAATGGTCGAATCGTTCATTCCACAGGTTTTTCTAGCGGTAACCTAGAAGGCTTGAGGGCAACAGAGAATAATCTCCCGCTGCCAGGTAACGCCCAAAACTGGGTAGCACATTATGACTGGTCACCCGGCTACCGTTATGATTTTTCAGCTGACGTTCATAGCACATCAATAGGCACTGAAACCCTTCAAAGCGATTTGTGGCATCAAGAGACAGAACATGTCAAAGAAGACATTACGTTTACGACGTTAGATTATTCCTTTTCAAACCATTTTTGGGTTGCTCCTCGAACGAACTCTCATAAAGCTTATGTCATAAAGAGCATCCAGTATTTGGGGCCTAATATGCACAAGGTCGAAATGCTCATGATAAAACCCTTCATCGAAACACTACAAAATACAAAAGCCTCGAAGGATTCGAAGTAATGTCACCACCATTTTTAAAAACATTTTTTATACGATGCTGCATGCTAAGCATTATGAGTTTTTCAGTTTTTTTTCCAGCCCACGCCAATGCAGAGCCAACACAAATCACGCTGATCCAGACGCAAAAATTACTTTCTTACCCAAGCGAAGTACGTTTGTCGACCGTCTTGACCGATGGCCACAGCCAAGTTAACTATAAAATTTATCCACTTGGAACTGCATTAATCGACCCACACAAGCAACACATTATTGATACGAAATTGCATGGCGTAATAGCGAAACTTGAGCAGCTTAATACCACTGACTCACACCGACTCATTAAACAATTAACTACGCTGCGTTTTGCATACCGTGAAAACATAAACACAGTACTTAGTGACGTCCGTGTAAACCCCAAACGGGATCCGATGCTCAAAACCGACTATTGGCTGTCTCTACCCAAAAGACCAGATCATATGCTGCTCATTAGCCCTAAAGAAGAAGCCAGTATTATCCGGCCCATTCAGCCGAACAGCGATCTGAAATACTACCTAAGCTCACTGTACAATACAGATGTTCCAGACTCAGTTTGGATAATCCAAGCAGACCAAAAGGTATACCAAGTAAACGATATTAATTGGAAGGCTGAACGCTTCTTCCTAGCCCCTGGTGCAGTTGTGTTTACTGGCTTAAATAATTTAAACAATGAAGAGCGAGATTTAAATTCAGACATTGCTCACTTACTTGCTTTTCGTTTGGAGCCATAATGCGACGTAAACACGCTCATATTGCTTATTTTCTCACTTGCTCTAGCGCATTATTTATCACCGACCTACACGCTGAAGATTTTAACTATAACCCTATCCCCTTCCAAGAAGCGGAACTAACGCCTTCACAAGGTGACCTAGGCGGTGTTGGGCTTATGCAAATGCCCACTGGACGTATGGCAGAGGAAGGTGCATTTAGTTTTGGTTATAGCTACAACGACGAATATCGCTTTTACACGCTATCGCTTCAATTAATGCCTTGGTTGGAAACCACGATACGCTACACAGAAGTCGATGGTCTTTTATACAGTGAAAACGAAAGTTTTAGTGGCGATACAAAATATGCGGACAAAGGCATCGATGCCAAAGTTCGGCTATTAAAAGAAAGCCATTGGCTACCAGAAGTCTCCGTTGGGCTAAGAGACCTTGGCGGTACGGGGTTGTTTGATGGTGAGTTTATTGCGGCAACAAAACGCCTTTCAACCGATCATTACGGCCAGTTCGATTTCACCCTGGGATTAGGTTGGGGCTATTTGGGACAGCGAGGCAATACAGGCAATCCTTTATGCTCAGCCAGCGAGCACTTTTGCAATCGGGTTTCAGGCTACTCCGATAATGGTGGCTCTATCGACTACAACCGCTGGTTTACAGGCGCTACTTCATTATTTGGCGGGGTAGAATACCAAACCCCTTATGATCCTCTGCGCTTAAAATTAGAATACGATGGCAACGACTACAGTCAAGATTACCCAACTACACGCAGCGGCATAGACATGACACCCCGCACGCCCTGGAATATTGGGGCAATTTACAACGTCGCCGACGGCGTGGATTTAAGGTTGAGCTATGAACGCGGCACCACGGTTGCGCTTGGCTTCACTCTATCCACCAATTTCAGTACGATCCACACACCCTGGATAGACGAACCAACACCACCACTGGGTACACAGCAAGCAACCGCATTAGATGGCGTAGATTGGCAAAAAGTGGACAACGAATTAAGCAAATTCTCAGGTTACCAAACCGAAAAGGTGTATCGAGAAGACAACACCGTTTCTATCGTTGCAACACAGAGTAAATACCGTAATCGTGATGTTGCCATTGAACGCGCTTCTGCGATTTTAGCCAACCATCTACCGAGTGATATCGAATCTTATACCGTTATCGAAACGGAAAAAAACATTCCTGTTAAGTCTACTGAAGTCTCGGCAAAAGCCTATCGAGATATTGCCACAGTAGATTACTTCAATCCCTCGATTAAAGACGCTACTACTGAACGGCAGCCAGAAATAATCGCCTCGGAACCCTTATACGACAACTTTGAACGGCTCAGCTATGGCTTTGCACCTCACTTAACACAATCCTTTGGTAGTCCAGAAAGCTTCTACCTTTACAGTTTAAGTTTGGATGGTGGTGCATCTTACTGGCTTAACAGCAGCTTTGAACTCTCCGGTTCTGTGTCTCTTAACATGTTGGATAACTACGACAAACTGAATTACAGCGCACCTTCTGACAACACGGATAATTACCGTGTCAGGACTTTGGTCCGAGCGTACGTGCGTGACAATGATGCCTATATGAATAACCTACAACTGACTTGGTATCAAAAATACGGACAAAATTGGTATCAGCAAGTTTATGCTGGTTACTTAGAAACCATGTTTGCCGGCGTAGGTACCGAGGTACTGTACCGTCAACCGAATTCTAACTGGGCCATTGGCGCTGATATAAACGCTATTTCACAGCGTGATCCACATTCGGTTTTCGGCGTATTTAACGATGAGAATGATTACGGCGGTGGCACCAAAGTATTAGCAAGAGGCACAACAGGCCATTTGTCACTGTATTACCAGCCACAATTGTCATTCCTAAAAGACACCATGTTTCGTATAGACATGGGGAAATTTTTAGCAACGGACGTGGGTACTCGCTTCGATTTTTCAAAGCAATACAAAAGCGGTGTGATTGTTGGCGCTTACGCAAGCAGGACAAACATGTCCGCGGAAGACTTTGGCGAAGGGAGTTTTACCAAAGGGTTTTATTTGTCCATTCCGTTTGACACTGTGTCACTCAAACCGACTAATACTCGCGGTAATTTCAACTGGCAACCCATTACTCGTGATGGTGGGCAAACACTGCAAAAACGCAGCAATTTATTCAGCGTGACAGACATGGTATCACCTTGGTATCAACGCCCTAACCAGAATAAATAATTTATGCTTTTTGTCGTGGCTTTAGGCCGACAAAACGTATCTTTTGTA
>NZ_AYOZ01000025.1 GCF_000508165.1 Marinomonas profundimaris
TTTAGAGGGGAAAATCCCTAGAACCCCATAGTGGTGTGATTTCCGCGCTACTGGGCTGATCGCTTTTTATAAGCAGTAATACACCAACAGCAAAAAGTAGCGCAGTAAAAATGGCGACAAAAGGCATCACACCGTGAACGCCAACAAAGCCAAGGCAAAGCTGTCCTAACGAGCTGCCACCATAGAACGCTCCCATATAAAGGCCCACGCGCTTGGCGCGGTCGGCTTCATTACCATGTAATAACCAAGACTCAACAACAACGAATACACCTGCAACGGCAACGCCAGCAACGAACCGGGCAAGCAACCAAACGCTGGCGTCAGGGATTGCAGGCATTATGGCAATAGTAGTGATGAGCGTACCTAAACACCAAACAAATCCGTTTCGGTGTCCCAAGCGGGTAACCAAAGGCTCAATGGCCAACGCACCGAGAAGAAGGCCTGCATAAAAGCTACTTGCTAACCAACTGGCCAGCGACGTATCAAGGCCATAGTGCGTTAGCATAAGTGGAATGAGGCTCATTAAATAGCCTGACGCTATCGCATACATTGCCAGGGCAATCACCGGCGCTGAAATGCGTACTTTAGGCTCTGTAGACAATGTGTTTTCCAACGTTAAAGCCCCTGCAATCCGCAACTGCGTTCTAATGGCTATTAATTATTTGCGGGAATATGAGGGAATTTAACGGCGAGGTAAAACAAAAAGAAATGGTCGTAAAGAGCGATTTTATTACATGTTGAAGTGTGGAGGTGGTCTGAAAAGACGCTGGTTATAAGCGCGCACCGCAGGGCCAAGTTATCGCCCCTGCTTGCTTACAATTTTGCTATTTACATTTGAAAGCGTACGCCTGCAAATACGGTTCTTTCGAGGGCAGGTTCGATACCATCATTTCTCACGCGAGAATAATAGTTCTCGTCTAAAAGGTTATTAATGCCTCCATATACTGCCCATTGCGAATCGATACGATATTCAGCGGTCAGGTCAACAACTTCATAGGAAGGAATTAGCGCGGCTATTTCATCGATGCCTGTTCCTCTAGACGCATTCGAGTCTTGCCAAAATTGCTCGTCTACCATTGTCGCAGTAAGCGCGACATCAAGCTTTTCCGTGTTGTATATAAACCCGGCGCGTAAAAGATACTCCGGTGCAAAAGCGGTGGTATTTCCAACCAGGCTCTCGTTAAGGGAAGAGACGATTTCGGCATCAAGCAACGAGCCATTGGCAAAAATTCTAAAACTTTCGTCAGCACGACCCGCAAAAAGGTCGTAGTCGACGCTAAACTCTACGCCTTGATGGCGAGAGTCGCCAGAGTTCACTCGCTCTATGTCAGCGATATTTACCTGAATAGTTTCAATTTTGTCGTCAAAGTCGATTCTAAACGCGCTCACGTCAAGTACAAGACCATCAACAGGCATGGCGCGGTAACCAAATTCATAGTTCATTGCACTAGAAACATCGGGGCCATTTGAGCTGGCGAGTTCTGAATTGGGGTTGGCCAAATCATCAAATCGTTGAGGGCGATAAGATTCAGAAACGTTTGCATAAAGCTCACTGATTTCGTTGAGCTGATACATCATGCCAAGACCGAGTAGCAGTTCATTTTCAGTCTCGTCTACGTCGATAGGATCTCGGTTTAGACTTGGATTTTTAGTCAACTCTTCTAAGTCGTAATTAACGCGCTCATAACGTAGGGTAGGTACCACACTCAATTTATCGAATTTGAATAAATTTTCGATAAATACGGCGTTATACGTCATTTTACGGTCTTGATCGAATAGCAAGTCAGCGGCGTTCTGTTGGTTAGAGCGAATATCGCTACTGACGTGACGAGTTCTTGGGCTATCTCCCCAGTAAGAGGTTGTCCCCACAGTCAGCACATTGTTGTCGCCCCAGGCTTGCGCATAACGGGCGTCGAAGCCCCAATTATCGAATTCTTGTTGATCAATATTTGTGGTAGCAGGCTCATTCTCAGGCTCAGAAAATTGCCCAGAACGGCGACTAAAGCGGTCCATGTATGAATACCAGACATTCGCGTCAAGCGTCGCACTATCGCTAATCTTCTGCGCAAAAGTAAAATTAGCCAGTACTTGTTCTATCTCAACACGATTGAATGGGGTTAATGTTTGATTGCGGTCTTGTTCAAATTCCGTCGTACTCAAACGACCTGCTTCACCAGAGTCTGAGTTGTATACATCAAGTTCGAAACCAAGGCGAATGTCGTCAAACCCTTCATAAGCCACACTAACGTGGCCTGATGTTACATCGAAATCTTCATTATCTCGAGGGCCGTCGGCCGAACGGTGGTCTACCGATGCAAAGAAACCGAAGTCTCCAGTTGAAGTGGCAAACTCATTATAAGTGCTATATAGCCCATTGCTCCCGAGTGCTTGATCGGTTCGAAAGCCCGTATCGCGGCCTACTTCTGCGCGCTTGGTAATAAAGTTTACCGTCGGCCCTATTTGTGGACCGTAAATTAAACCCGACCCGCCGCGAACGAATTCTATGCGCTCAATACGCTGTGCTGGCGGCATGTAGTAGATGGTAGGGTATCCGAAAAGGTCTGCGGCTAGGGGAATATTGTTTTGAAAAAAGCCCACGAACTCAGACTCATGAGGGTTTCCTAAGCCGCGGTAGTTCACATTGTAAAAACTGGGGATGGCTTGATCTGAAACGAAGAGCCCCGGCAGCGTAGAAAACATCTGTCTTAAGTTTGGCTCAATGAAGTTAGGCATTTCATCAAGCTCTACCACTGAGGTCTTTTTGCCCTCAAAGATTTTGCCAGAATCAACGGCAGCCATGGTGCGTGGAAATGTTGAATCGCTATTTCCACTAATGGTGATACGCTCAATATCGTCTGGCGCTATAGCCGCCATTGCGGACGCGCTCGACAGTCCCGCTAGTGCAAATGCTATCGCTTTACCCAATTTAGATACTCTACTTACATTTCTCATAAATTTACCCTTTAACACTCTAAATACAAATGATAATGGTTCGTATATGATATATATAATTGTTTTTTTATCAACAAAAAATTCGAAGAATAAAATCTATTTAACAAAAATGCTTATGAACTAGATGATTGCCCACTCAGAGGGCGCTAGCAAGTCTCCTAGCGAAACGTGAGAATCCAGGAGTGGCTGTTCCCTTTCAAATTCCCAGGACGAAGCTACGCATAGTGAAGGTTTCTTTGATATCTGCCGGAGCGGTGGGATCCAGGTTTTCCTCCAGCAATCCCTGATAACCAAAGTTTTCCTGAGCAGAGCGATAACCGCAGCGGGATTTGGTTTGCTGATCGCCGGTAAAAAATACACGGCTGACCGCATAAACTTCCGCTAATAATGTCGGCTCTATACCAATGTCGCTGATTTGCATAAACCCAGACTGGCTTAAGCTCTTGTGGATTGCCTGCGCCGGGGCAGGATGTGGATAAAAGGGGATGACAGGTAAGGTCATTTTTGCTCTCTTTAAAAAATGGGTGACAATGCCGCGTCCGCTCAATCGAGGCGCAGACGCATGAGTTAAGTTAAAGAGATTTTGTGTTACCAGCCCACCAGGCCAGGCACCAGTGGAAGAAGCCGTAACTGCATGGCAGTAAATTAAGCTTACTAAAGTGAGGAATGCTCGCCGGCTGTTTGACACAACCGTGAGCCAGTACCGTGAGCAACGACATTAAATCGATCAGCAATCCTAAAACACCGCATGTAAAGCGGTGTGATGTCATACTCATTGATTGAAAAAACGAAGTGGTTGCCACGCGCCTGCTCTGTATATGGTATAAATAAAATACTACACGGCAGCCGGTTAAATGCAATGGGAAAATTATCGGTAAAACCCAATTGAAGCATGCTCCGAAATCGCCTTAAAACTCAATCAGCCTGCGCGTTTTCCTGCTTTAATGGCAACAACAAAGTAAACTCGGTAAACACACCGGGTTCGCTCTCGCAGTGAATCGAACCATCCAGTCGCTGCATAATGTTATACACCACCGATAAGCCAAGCCCGGTTCCCTCGCCGATGGGTTTGGTGGTAAAGAAGGGCTCAAATATTTTCTGCTGGATGTCGGCCGCCATGCCGGGGCCGTTATCCCTAATTCGAATGTGCAGCATATTATCTATCTCTGCAGCGCTTATTTGAATAACCGGCTCAGCCGTATCCGCCTTTTCCATTGCCTGCACAGCGTTTTTAATCAGATTCACCAGTACTTGCTCAATGAGACCTGAGTGCGTATGCAACACGCCATTGAACTCAACATTCCGCTGGATGCTAACCTTGTTATCCAGGTCATATCGCATCATCTTCAGAGTGTCATCCAGCAGCACAGAGAAATCACAAACCTCTTTTTCTCCGGTCTGATTATGAGAAAAAGAGCGTAAGTCGCTAATGATATTTTTAACCCGTTGCAGACCATTAAAAGAATCAGCGACGATTGCTCTGATATCTTCCAAAATAAACGGTATACCCGCCTGCTCCTCAAATTCACTGAGACTTTGTTTGAGATGAGCCGCTTTTTGATCCTGCTGAATGTCTATGGCAGTTAACAGCTCACTCTGCATGGACTGCAACTGAATAATGTTATCCAGATAGCTATCCATTGAGGAGAAGTTGCTGATCACAAATGACAGTGGATTATTAATTTCGTGAGCGATACCCGCTGCCATACGCCCGATACTGGCGAGCTTTTCGTTGTGTGCCAATGCCTGTTTAGTGGATTTAAGCTCCAGCAGCGTATCCCGCAGACGGGTATATTGTTTCTTGAGGCTCGACTCAGCCTGTTTGCGCTCTAACAACACCGTAAGCTGCTCAGCGGCCTTATTGATAATCGTAATCTGCTTCATGGAAACCCGCTCCATCTCCTGTTCGGGGATCAGGTAAAGCAATAAACACACTACGCGTTTATACACCACGATGGGGAATGCCAGATAACTACCAATATGAGTGGTTATAAGTTGGGTAACCGGCTCCAGTCCGCCACTTTCATCGAGCAGGTGAATTTGTGGATGCTGTTCTTCTATTGCCTGAGCAAGGCTGGCCGGCAGCCCGCCCTCTGATAACAATGCCTGCATAGTTTTTGCCAGATCGTTGCTGGCAGTATCGGAACCACGCACCCGAAAACGCGATGTGTTTTCCAGGTAAATTTCGAAACTGCAGTGGGCATGGCATAATCTCGCCAGCGCATTTGAGAAGGTTGAAAGCAGCGCCGTGAGCTTTTCGTCGCCTCGTGAAAAGCGTGTGATACACACCAGCAATTCTGTTTCTGCATCGTGCTGACGGTAGGTGTTTTCAATATACTCAAAAGTGGCCAGCTCCCGTTTGAGCACACTGGCATTAAACTTGGCTTTCGCTTCAGACGCCGTTAAACAGGCATTGATTTGGTACTCTTCCAGCCAGACTACTTCGTCCAGTTGCTGAGTGGGGTTATGCATAAGAATGATACGGGTATCCTGGTTAACCAGCCCCTGACGAATATACTGGGCTACCGACTGACAGAGGGAAATATCATCATCGGAGCCTACACAGAGTATAACCAGTGAGGGCTTACAACTGCGCAGTGTCTTTTTAGCGTTTCTCAGGCTGGTTAATTTTTCGCAGTGCATTGTGTTATCCGGCAAAAATGCCGCTAAGTCTGGACTCTGACCAACCAAAAACACTGGATTTTCCATACATTTACCCAACACTACCGTTTCTGAAAACTCTGCTATATTTGAAAGATAGTCGTTGCCTGCAGTTACGCAAACAATTACGCAGTTTAGAAAAAAGGAAAGTAAAAATGAAGTTAGTGAGATTGGTGTACTACAGCCATGCCTCGCGGGAAATGTCACTTAGCGATCTGAAATCCATTCTCGACACCGCCCGCCGTAACAATCAGGCCGAGGGCATTTGCGGTATGCTTTCTTACGAACAACAATATTTTTTGCAGGCGCTGGAAGGCGAACGCAGCGCCGTTAACGAGCTTTACCTGGATATTGCTGATGACCCCCGCCATGACGAAATCACTATTATCAGCTATGAGGAAATCACCGCCCCTATTTTCAAACAGTGGAAAATGGGCTACGCCGGCGGCAGTGCCGAGTTTACTAAATTGCTCAAAGAGATGGGCCAGACTGAGTTCCTGCCGGAAACCATGAGCCCTCGACAGGCATTCCAATTCCTGCAACACCTTGCTGGTAATCAGGACAACCTTTAAGGCATAGTGGTTAAGCAATCTAACCTAAGTTAGCCAGGAGCGACTATGTCCGACGCACAGAGTTACACATCGGTAGACCAGTACATTACCGCCCTACCCGTGGAAAAGCAGCGGGTAATATCACAGTTACGCCAGACAATACTGGATAACCTGCCAGCCAGATTTAGCGAATGCATCAACTAAAACATGATTGGCTATGTGGTGCCCCATCAACTGTTCCCTGCCGGTTATCATTGCAACCCAGAATTGCCATTACCCTTTATGAACCTGGCGGCACAGAAAAGCCATTATGGCTTTTATCATATGGGCATTTATGCAATGCCTGAGCTCGAAAGCTGGTTTCGGGTCCGTTACGCCGAAGCGGTACCTACTAAGCTGGATATGGGTAAAAGTTGTATCCGTTTTAAAAACCCCAAACACATTCCCTACAACTTAATTGGCGAGTTGGTCAGCAAAGTGAGCGTTGATGATTGGATATCGGTTTATCAAAGCCTCAAAAAATAGAACTTGTTCCACTTTTACTGTTCTACTCTATTAACGACTTAAATTGCGCTTCTGATAACACTTCTTCTTCCAGTAAAGCTTGTGCAACCTTGCTTATTTGCTCCCAGTATTGGTCAACTAATTGATCAGTTTTCAGGGTTGCTTCATCCAGCCACTCTTTGATTAATTTTTCAGTCTGAGATTGAAAGTAAACGTCTCCGCTCCATTCATGTAACACTGTGGTGTCTAAGTTGTAACTATCGGGATGCATTCCGTATTTGGCAACAGGATTCCAGGCAGACCACATGGCCTGCCTCAAATCACTGCTGGCACCGGTATCTAATCCTTCATCTCCGAACTGTTTTACCTGGGCCGCTCGACCAGCTAACGCTACACATGTCTGCGAGAACCAAAAAGCTTTCGTGTAATCAATTTCTTGTTCCCTGTTGTAGGCCACCATTCCTAAAGCTTGTTCTCTGGGCACAATACTTATTTGTTCAATTATTCTCTCTGGCATCAGAACTTTTGAGATAACCGCATGACCAGCCTCATGAAAGGCGGTTTCTGCCAGCATTTTTGCGCACTTATCAAGTGTCCGTTTAGCGCCATATTTAAGAATATTAATTTCTTCCAGTAACGTACTTTGACCAATTTTGCCAGTATTCTTACTTAGAGCCTGAAGCACTGTCTCCCGATGAACCTTCTCTAAATCTGCACCGCTCATACCAGCCGTTAGTGATACGATTAAATCAACATCTATAGCCTCTTCGTAAACGTCGTACTGCAAGAACTTTTCGATAAACCAGCGCCGGGCATTTTTATCCAGGAAAGGAACATGGACATGAAGATCAAGCCTTCCTGAACGTAATAATGCTTCATCAAGTTTATCCAGCCGATTGGTAGCCGCGACAATAAAAACCGCGCCTTTATTTGGCTATTTGCATTCTAAGGTTGGAAATCAGCTTTTCTGCCAAGGCAATGAAAAGGCTCAGTTGGTTGGAAGCTAAAGTATGAGGGGCTGCATTGTACGTTTTTCGGACCTTGAGACTATAAATTTCCCACCCTATTGATCAGTAGATTTACATTAAAATCATATACACACTGTGATGCCAATTCAAGATAAAGGCGCCATTGCTAGTAACTCACTCTCATACCTATAAACGACATCGTCCAGAGCAGACGTTACTGTATCAATTGGTCGAACGCCACTACCCAGAATTTCAGAAGCAGCTTTCACAAAAAGGGAAGTCGTTACCACTTCATGTGGTAAAAGAGTTTGAAGAGTTTCTTAGGTGTGGTCGGCTTGAGCATGGTTTTTTGCGTGTAGTTTGTGACGACTGCAAGCATGAGAAACTGCTGGCGTTCAGCTGCAAACGCAGGGGATTTTGCCCAAGTTGCGGTGCAAGAAGGATGGCAGAAAGTGCCAAGTTGTTAGTTGAAGATGTTCTTCACGGTTACCCTGTACGCCAATGGGTATTGAGTTTACCCATCCCGCTTCGTCTACTTCTAGCTAGGTATCCCAAACACTTAAGTAAAATCATGCAAATCATTCATCGTGCTATTTCTTGCGATATTGTGCATCGGGCTGGGTATCTTAAGAAGCAAGCAAACACAGGAGCGGTGACTTACATTCAGCGATTTGGTAGTGCACTGAATCTCAATATTCACTTTCACATGCTCTTTTTGGAAGGCGTTATCACTCAGGAGTGTGGACAGTCCAAATTCAAGTGCGTTAAAGCACCAAACCACAATGATATGGAAACCCTCGTGAATGTCATTAGCCATCGCATCGCGACCTACTTGGAGAAGGCCGGGCTCGTTCAACGGGATATGGACAACACATTTCTCGATTTACCCATGGATGACGAAGATAGTTTACTGCCCTTGCAAGCAGCCTCTGTCAATTACCGCATTGCTGTAGGACCAGATACAGGCAAAAAAGTCTTTGCCTTGCAAACCTTACCTGCCAAAGACGAACAACATTACGGTCAATTAGCTCAAATAAACGGTTTTAGCTTACACGCTGGGGTGTTTGCAGACAGCCATCAAACTGACAAACTGGAAAGGCTATGCAGATATATCTCAAGGCCAGCGTTAAGCGAGCAACGATTGAGTCTAACCGATTCAGGAAAAGTAAGATATCAACTGAAAACTCCCTATCAAGACGGTACCACACATGTCTTTTTTACTCCCTTGGATTTCATAGGCAAGCTCGCGGCACTGGTGCCAGTGCCGAGGCTAAACCTTACGAGGTTTTATGGCGTGTTTGCTCCCAATGCTAAGGTGCGTGCCGAGG
>NZ_AYOZ01000026.1 GCF_000508165.1 Marinomonas profundimaris
ATCCTACTACCTTGAGACTTACAACTTTCATAGGGTTCGGGAAATTTAGCTCTACTCGTTCTGCTTGAGCCATTAGCATGGCACCGTCTTTGGGGTATGTCATGGTCATCATACCGTGTGCAAATACGTTAACGGAGGCCACCAAAGCCAATGTAGAAAATGCCAATTTCATAGTTTTCATAGTTTTCATGTTATTACCTTTTACGTTGTTGATAAATTTTTAAACGGATACAAAGAGGGGATCTCTTTATATCAACGATCTCTAAAAGTTCCGAAAAAACACTCTTTTAATACTGATTAAATTAAGACATCTGTTTCAATGACGATTTTTTCCATAGAAAATACACCGCAGGCAACACTAATAACGTCAGCACGACTGCGCTCACCATACCACCAACCATAGGCGCGGCGATTCGACTCATCACCTCCGATCCCGTTCCAGTACCATATAGAATTGGCAGCAAGCCGATAATGATGGATACCGCCGTCATCATCACCGGACGAACTCGCATACCAGAGCCATGAAGCACCGCATGGTAAAGCGTGTCCGCGCGAGGTAAGACGCCTTTTTCAGCGCATTTTTTTTGTGTCTCTGCCCAAGCTTGATTCAAATACATCAGCATAATGACGCCGATTTCCACGGCCACGCCAGCCAGCGCAATAAAGCCAACCCCCACTGCAACCGAGAAGTTGAAACCAGATAAATACATCAACCAGATACTACCCACCATAGCAAATGGCAAGGTGCCCATAATGATCGCCACCTCGGAGAAGTTACGGAAGTTGATATACAAGAGGACAATGATAATGGCCAATGTGAGCGGAACCACATAGGTCAGCTTTTCTTTTGCCCGTTGCATATACTCATATTGACCAGACCAATTTAATGAATAACCTGCTGGTAATTGCACTTGGTCTGCTACGATTTTTTGTGCGTTTTCGACATAACGGCCAATATCTACACCTTCAATGTCCACAAAGGTCCAACCGTTTAAACGCGCGTTTTCACTTTTTAATCCTGGCGGACCTTCTTCCACATAAACATCAGCAATATCCCCTAAAGCAATTCGTAAACCATTCGGAGTCACGATTGGCAAAAGGGCTAATTGCTCTGGTGAATCACGATATTCTTGTGGATAGCGAACATTAATGGGATAGCGCTCAAGCCCCTCAATAGTATTAGTGACATTCATGCCACCCACCGCCGAAGAGATAAGCTCTTGAACATCTTGAATGTTCAACCCATAACGCGATGCCTTCGCGCGATTAATGTCTATATTGACGTAACGACCACCGGCCACACGCTCAGAATAAACCGATGCCGTGCCTTCAACTGGTTTCAAGATTTTCTCTAGCTGCAAACCAATATCTTGAATCACTTTCAGATCAGGACCTGCAACCTTTATACCCACAGGGGTTTTGATGCCCGTTGCCAGCATGTCGATTCGTGTTTTGATCGGCATTACCCAAGCGTTAGTAATGCCAGGGATCTTGACCAGCTGATCAAGCTCTTGCTTGATCTTGTCGCTGGTCATGCCGTCTCGCCATTCAGAGTGAGGCTTGAGTTGAATAAAGGTTTCGATCATCGTCAAAGGTGCTGGGTCTGTCGCGGTTTCTGCACGGCCAACCTTCCCAAAGACAGTTTTCACTTCTGGCAAGGTCGCAATCAGTTTATTGGTTTGCTGTAATACCTGACGTGCTTGTCCGATGGAGATCCCCGGATACGCTGTTGGCATATACATCAAATCACCTTCGTCTAAGTTAGGAATAAACTCACTTCCCAACTTATTTAACGGCCACATACCAATGGCGAATATAGCAATCGCTACCAAAATGGTCGTTTTCGGAAAGTTCAACACAGCTTTTAACGCCGGCATATACACCGCAATCAAAGCCCGATTAACAGGGTTTTTATGCTCAGGCAAGACCTTACCTCTCACAAAGTACCCCATCAAAACAGGGACGAGGGTGATGGCTAATGCCGCCGATGCAGCCATTGCATAGGTTTTGGTATAGGCCAACGGGCCAAACATTCGCCCTTCTTGGGATTCCAAGGTAAACACAGGCACAAAACTGACGGTGATAATCAGCAGACTAAAGAATAACGCGGGGCCGACTTCGGTAGCCGCGGCGGTCACAACCTGCCAACGGTTTTCCTTGGTCATTTCGACTTTTTCCATATGCTTATGGAGATTTTCTATCATCACGATTGCGCCATCAATCATGGCGCCGATGGCAATCGCAATACCGCCAAGCGACATGATATTGGCATTAATACCCTGCAAATGCATGACGATGAAGGCAGTCAAAATACCGACAGGCAGACTGATGATGGCCACTAAAGAGGAACGCACATGAAAAAGAAACACCATACAAACCAACGCAACCACAAGGAACTCTTCCAGCAGTTTGGTCCATAAATTCTCCACAGCACGATCAATCAAACCAGAACGATCATAAACAGTCACCACCTCAACGCCTTTTGGCAAGCTGGATTTCAAGGTTTCCAATTTCGCTTTTACGCCTTCGATGGTTTTCTGTGCGTTTTCACCAAAACGCATCACCACCACGCCGCCGACGGTTTCGCCTTCGCCATTTAGATCCGCTAACCCTCGACGCATTTGTGGGCCAATACCAACGTCTGCCACATCTTTGATCGTCAGCGGTGTGCCACTTTCACTGACGCCAAGCGGAATCATTTCAATATCTTCGACGCTCTGTATATAACCAGACGCTCGAACCATGTATTCAGCTTCAGCCATTTCAATGACCGACGCGCCGACTTCCTGATTACCGCGTTTAATGGCATTTTGAATGTGACTCAATGGCATGTTTAACGCGCGCAATTTATCTGGATTCACACTTACCTGATATTGCTTCACCATGCCGCCAATGGGCGCCACTTCCGATGCGCCAGGCACGGTTTGTAATTCATGCTTCAAGAACCAGTCTTGCAGTGAACGCAATTGACTCAAGTCGTTTTGACCGGTTTTATCGACCAAGGCGTATAAATACACCCAGCCGACACCCGTTGCGTCTGGCCCCAATTGCGCCCTTGCGTTACTCGGCAAGGATGGCGCAACCTGACTTAAATACTCCAACACTCGGCTTCTCGCCCAATACATATCGGTATCTTCATCAAAAATCACGTAGACATACGAATCTCCAAAGAACGAATAACCGCGCACTGTTTGAGCACCGGGCACAGACAACATCGCCGTGGTCAACGGGTACGTAACTTGATCTTCAACCACTTGCGGCGCTTGTCCTGGATAGCTGGTTTTAATGATAACTTGCACATCAGACAAGTCAGGAATGGCATCAACGGGAGTATTCTTTAACGAATACAAGCCAGCGCCCACTAAAATAAAAGTAGCCAATAACACCATGAATCGGTTGTTTATGGACCAACGAATGATCGCTTCAATCATGATATTCCCCTACTCCGTGTCAGCGTCAAAATAGTCAGTGACCATGAATTTCACACTGCTTTCCCGCGTAATCTCAAGCTGAATATCTTTACCAATTGGCAATTCATCCAGCGTCAACCAATCAGCTAACTCAAAGTCCATCGTCATCTTTGGCCATTTCCAATCAGTAATAGCATCATGATTCACATTCACCATCCGCGTTGTCGCATCAATACGATTAATGCGTGCGGCTACCCAAACATTGTTGGTAGGTTCTGCTGCTGACATTTCATTATCAGACATTGCCGTGTTAGCCATTTCAGTGCTGCTGGCAGGCATTGCCATCTGCTCACTGTCTATATTCATGCGTTTGAAATCCGAGCTTTTGCTGGATTCAGAGTCCAACAAAAACTGCGCCGATGTCACGACCTCATCACCCAGCACCAAGCCGTCTAAAATTTCCACGTAGTCATCACCGAACGCGCCGGTTTCGACTGCAATCGATTTATAACGCCCTTCACCCAATGCCAGTACCACGCGGCTTTGCTCGCCGCCACGAATTAAAGCTTCTTTTGGAATCAATCGTTTTTTACCTGGCTCGGTGGTTTCAATACGAACATGGGCAAACATATCTGGCTTCAGAAGTTGCTCGGGGTTATCTAAACGAATGCGAACACGCAAAGTGCGATTTTTGGCATTTAGAGTCGGATAAATAAAATCCACGTTACTGCTGAAAGTTTTCCCCGGTAGGAAATCCATAACAGCCTCAACCGGTTGCCCCACCGCGACAAGATGCGCTTGGCGCTCAAACACTTCGGCATCCAACCACACCTCACTCAAATCCGCGATCGACATCAAAGTTGTGCCTGGCTTAATATAGAAACCATCTTGAATTCCAAGGTTGTCAATAACGCCGCTTTGTGGCGCAAAAAATCGCACTGTTTGAGACACTTTGCGCTTTGTCTTTAACGCTTGGATAAAACTGCTCGACACTTGCAGAGCTTTTAGCCTTTCTTCACCCGCGTTGATCATGCGCTGGTCTTTGCGCGCTAACGCAAAGACAAATTCTTCCTGCGCATTCACTAAGGTTGGTGAATACAAATCGAACAAAGGCTGACCTTTTTCAACTGAATCACCATTGAATTTAATAAAGCTCTTTTCGATCCAACCTTCGACACGAGGGTGAATATGAACAATCTTGTCTTCGTTGTAAGCCAAATAGCCCACAGTACGAATGTCTGGTTTCAGCACGCCTTCAAACACTTTTTCTGTTCTCACACCAAGGTTATTAACCACTTCAGGCGAGATGCTTACAGTACCAGCGCCCTGATTATTGGAACCTTGGTCATCACCATAAAAAGGGATTAAATCCATTCCCATAGGAGATTGACCCGGCTTGTCACGACGGTAATTTGGGTCCATTGGCGCCACCCAATATAAAGGTGCTTTTTCATCTTTCGTGACTGATGCACCAGCATTCATTTCCCCGTTCATAGCATTAAATGCTTGAAGACCAAAGTGATAACCCGTAGCCGAAAGAACGCCACCTAGTACAAATACACCGATATACCCGATTACTTTCATTTGAGTTTCACCTCTTCACTTTGTGCCATTACATAATTCAATTCGGCTAAGCGCTTGAAGCGCTCGATACGAATATTTAATAATTCAATATGTGCATTTAATGTATCGATGCGCGCCTGAACTACATCCGAGAAAACACCATCATTGCTGGTATAAGCATTCAACATGGCTTGCGCACTTTCTCTGTAACTAGGAAGTAACTTGGTTTGATACAGACGAATTCGTTGATCTAGCAAGTTAATATCAGATGTCAGAACACGATATTTCGCCATGAGTTCATTCAGCACAAGCTGCTTTTCAGAAAGAAAAGACTCGACTTGTAAGGTCGCGGCTTTCACCTGAGCATCCTGTCGACTAGACGAAAAGATTGGCACGCTGACACTCACCGCAATCGACGCCAGATCGGCTCGATCTTTGCCGCTTAGATCATCGCCGCGATAACCGTAACCCAAGGTAACGCCCCATTCTGGTTTGTACTTTTGCTCGGCAATCGATTTATCTATCTGCGCGGTATTGGATTGAACATCGACAATGCGAACCAACGGATGCTGGCTCAGACGAGCCGCCAAGGAATTTGGTGGAAGAATACTAGACGGGGTTACCATAATGGGTTCACCCGTTGTTTTCAGAGTGATTGCTTGATCAGCTGTGTTCTGATCAACCATGGTCGGAAGAATATATTGGGACAATTTTTTCAGTGCATTTTCTTTCGCTTGACGAAGCTGAGTTAGACGATGATCTAACTTAATCAACTCCAGTTCAGAACGCACTAAATCTTGCTGTTTGGCTCGCCCGTACGCCGAGCTATAACTGCTTTCCACTACCTCATGAAGTTGTTCGAACAAGGTTCTATTTTGCTTCACGAGCTTGATGCTCTCTTCGTAACTGTATACCGTTAGCCAAAGATTCGATACCTCCATTGCTAACATCGCGCGACGATTATCTCGCATCAAGGGCATTTGATCGCCTTGCACAGCGTACTTTTCCCCTGTTAAACGTAAGGTATCGCCAGCTGGAAACATCTGCGATACCGACACGTTAAATTGCGTCATCGCTTCTTGGTTAAAATCAAAACTGTCAGTTGGCATATTCAATAAACCAACATTGATTTTTGGATCCGGCAACGCCGTCATGCCTTGGCTTAAGGCGCGAATAGCATTCTCTTTCTGCTGGCTGGAAATCAACCAGTCATCTTGGGAGACGGCTTTTTCCACCGCTTGTTGCAGGCTTAACACTTCTGCGCTCGCAACAAGTGGCAGCAACGACAATAAGAAAACGGAGGCAATACGATTCGTTTTACCGATTAAAAATTGACGGCAATAGACACTCTGTAATACATGACAGAATGCCAAAAATTTGTTTTTGGCCATTGGCTTGAGTACTCATTTTTAAATTCATAAAATCTCAACGCACATTAAAGCGATGAGTGAAACTGCGAATTTAAGAAATGACTATAGGGGGGAAATAAGGCGTATTTGGGTGGGTAGAAACGTAGAATTCAGACGACAGAGTCGTGTGAACAGAAGAAATATTGTCAGAATCAGAATGATAGCTGACCAGTAAGCCTGAAAAGCTACTGCAATGATTGTCCATACAGTTTTGGTGATTGTGCTCTGATGTCAAACTAGAGCATTCGTCCATCGAATCAGACGTACAAGAGATCCCCTTATCAGGAGACATATCATGATCCGATAATTCTGACGTGTCATGCATTTCCATAGACATCATATTCGAGCTCGATAACATCATACTGTTCGTTGCCATTGCCATCGAAAATAACGATAGTACAAACAGCAAAAAGCACACGAAACCGTGTTTTCTCGCTGATATGCTGATGTTATTTAAAACAAATGATGGCATTTATAAAACTCTCTGCAACTAATCAACAAACTATATGTTAGTAAAAAGCTTAAAGCAACTCAAACTTAAATTTTGATAATCATTTGGACTTCCCAGACTTTACAAGACAACAATTGACATAAAAACCTATCTAAATCGAGGTTTTCATAAACTTCAAGTATATCGTCACCATTGGTTTCATCATTCCATTTATCCATGGACTAAAAAAATACTTCCTTATATTTCCGCACTTTCAGATATCGAAAAAAGAAACACTTAAGTTGCCTTACATCGAAATAGCAACTAATATGTTTCTATAAATTAAAAAGCAACTTATTAGTTTCCTTATGATGAATCTACTACAGCAAATCAAAAATCGTCGTTTAGCACTGAAACTCAAGCAGAATGAAATGCCAATGCGTATTGGCATTTCTAGGCAGCAGTACCAACGGCTGGAAGCAAAAGGCAACCCAAGACTTGATACTCTTGAACTGATTGCCAAAGGTCTCAATAGCGATGTCATGCTGATTCCAAAAGAAAAGCTGAATGCTGTTTTAGCTGTTCTTGAAAGTGATGGTAACAACACATCTTTACCGCACAAACAGCCTGATCATTCTGATGAACAAAAACAACTATCGGATGATCCATGGAAAGGATTACTAGAAGACAAAGATGGAGACGAAGATGACAACGGAAATTAGTGTTCTTAAGTTGACGTTACATGGCCATCTAGTGGGATATTTGGCGGGGGCAAAAAATGGACGTAATATTCTTCATTTTGCTGAAAGCTTTCAATCTAATATAGCGCGCCCCACTTTTAGCTTAAGGAACATACGAACAAGTAAGACAAT
>NZ_AYOZ01000027.1 GCF_000508165.1 Marinomonas profundimaris
GCCCCATCAACCATTAAATCCGTATACCCAGAAAAAATACTTCCATGTTGAAGGGGCAAGACACTGGGTGTTTGCGATCTGATGATCGGATTAATGGCATAAGCCAACGGTTGCGGCTGTTTTCAGCATCGACCGTTCTGATCGTAAGGCACATTAAAATACGTAGTGCAGTGAATCCCTACAATCCGACATGGAACGCTTATTTGGAGCGCCGCCATCGATCGATTTCCCCATTGTGAAGCTCGGTCATATCAAGGCTGTTGAGAGGCTTGAGCCGTATGAGGGGTGACTCTCAAGTACGGTTCTTAGGGGAGGATGGTGTGGTAACACACTGTCCTTACCCGACTAAAAGCACATATTGGAGTCGATGCCAAACGTGGCTTGGTGCATAGTTTCACCACCACTTCTGCCAATGAACATGACCTAAACCAAATCACTGAGCTCATGCATGGCGATGAGACGTTTGTCTCTGCTGACTCAGGCTACCGTGGCGTGGAAAAACGTGAGGAAACCAAAGATAAGACGTTGGAGTGGTTGATTGCGGAGATGCCAAGCAAGGTTCGGGAATGGAAAAAGCATCCCCGTATTAATAAAATCCCCATCAATACTGAGTACATAAAAGCGAGCATCAGAGCAAAAGTAGAGCACCCGTTTCGGATACTGAAGTGCCAGTTTGGGTTCCGCAAAGTGGTCTATAAAGGTCTATCAAAAAATGACAATAAGCTCGCGGTGTTGTTTGCACTGGGAAACATACTGCGAGTGGATCAGATGATAAGGTCTGCACGGGGTTAATCCGTCTTGATGATGGTAGTTGGAGCTTTTAAGCCTCCAACTAGGGAATAGACACACTAAAAACCGAGGTTTTAAGTAAATTAAAGAGCGAATCAGGCCAGCTGCGACTTAGTGCTAATAATCTGACTTAATCGCACGTTCCCTAACGTTGGGTTGACATTTCACTACAGACCATGCTAAAAAATTAGAGTCGAAATTCCGAATCAAGGACTGATTTTCATGGAAAATATTCAAGCACTTTACTATTCTCTCGAGCTTATATCCTTTCAAGATCTTTCGAATATTCCTCATGAATCACAGGCAGAGTTAGCTATGAAAATCGAGGATCTTCAAGACCACTTAAAATTAGTCATAGATGAGCATCCACCCTCTTCATCAAAGCAGCAATTAGATTTACTCTAAAAGTAACATTACACCTATTTTTCACAATATATCTCACTGTTCAACTAGAGATTAAAACTAGCGACACTAAAGAATGTGTGACTGTTGTCACACTCAAAAGCAAGCTTGTACCCACTGTTAACCAAAATTCACGCGCCCACGCTGTTCACGATATCAGCATGAATGATTTACTCAATGTGCTATAACGAAGTGATATTTCGGATAAACTAAAGGCGCTACTCACTGGCCGCTCACTCGTCATTTTTAATTCTGTATACGACATTCGCCCGAATGATGATGCAAACCGAGAACGCGTTTTATAAACCCACTGAGTGGACAGCCGACATTAAAAGACATTGCGCCATAGAGATAGCCGCCCAAAAGTACGGTCCCACGAATAAGTGCGGCACGATCTCATTGATCAATGACGCAGCTCATGCTGGCGTGAAATGGAAAGGGTCGGCACACAGTGCGGTTGCAGACACACTGGCTTTGGTGGATTTAGTTAACACAATAGGGTGATTGACTATAAGTGATGTACAAACGGAGTATGAGGCTTATTGGGACTGCCCAAAATGCGCCCAGCACGCATCAGAACACGACAAAGCGGTTGACGATGATAGGGAACTTTTTTACGTTATATACCCATAGGAAGACGATATAGATGACGACGAACTCGAACAGTGCGGTCACGAATATAGAGTAAAAAAATAAGGACGAGCTATGTTTAAACGTATTTCTTTTGCGATCTTTCTCGCTGTTTTTGTTCATAATCTGGCTAATGCGGCCCCAGCCAATTTTGACCAAGCAAAAACCTTGCTACGCCAACACGTCTATTTCGATCAAAACACCCAGGGCGATTTGTATTGCCGCTGCCAATGGGATTGGCGAGGTCGATCAGGCGGGTCTATATCCAGCCAAAACGCGGCCGCGTGCGGACTGGATCAATCCTATCAGCCAACCCGTGCTCAACGCACTGAATGGGAGCATGTCTTTGCGGCAAGCAATGCCGCCAACCATTTTCCTTGTTGGCGCGAAGACGGTCGCGGCAATTGTCAAAAAACAAATCCCACATTCAATGCCATGGAAGCCGACATGCACAACCTCACCCCGGTCGTTGGGTCTTTAAATGCCGTTCGTAGCAATTACAAATGGGGATTGATACCGGGTGAGGCACGGGAGTTTGGACGTTGTGATTTTGAGGTTGATAGAGCTCAACGAGTGGCTGAACCGCCCGAATCCGCACGAGGAATGATTGCCAGAATTAAGCTGTACTTTGCAGATAGATACAACATTAGATTGTCTTCACAGCAGCGCCAGTTATTCCAGTCATGGAATGCAATACACCCTGTTACTGATTGGGAACTTGAACGCGATCGTCGAATCGCTAAATACCAGGGTTGGCACAATCCATACGTTCTAGAAAGAGCAAGGCTTGGCACCGTATCACCTTCTAATAACGTGCCTCAGTCAACGGACGTGCAAGCGCACCAGACCGCTCCACCCACTGATACTGAAGTAGTAAGAGGAAACCGTCGTAGTGGCGTCTACCATCTCGCTAGCGGGTGCCCTAGCTACCACTCAATAAGCAATGCCAATATTGTGGAGTTTGACAATGAGAGCAACGCAATAGAAGCAGGGTTTCGTAAAGCTGGCAATTGCCGATAGGTGCATTGAAAGTAAGCGTTCATTCTAGGGATTCATTGACTTTCAGAGCAATGGCGATTTAACGGATTATCTGCAAACAGGTATTTCCTTCGCCTTGGTGTTAAGTCGGCGACCTCTTTGGCTGGATTGCTGGCTAACGCGTTGCAGGACATCCGTCAGGTAGACGTTGGGGTCGAAGTCATGCAGCTTACATGTGCAGATTAGGCTTTGGATGAGGCAAATGTGTTCGGCACCCAGTTCTGTCCAAAAGAAGAGCCCGTTTTTCTTACCCATAGGGATGGGTCTTATCTCTCGCTCTAGGTGGTTGGTGTCCATGGCGACATCGGGTTTTTCTAAGAAGACCATCAGTTGACGTTTGCGCTTTAAGGTGTAGTTCAGCGCTTTCATCCAGCTATCGTCTGGTAATAGGTCTGCCCGTTGTCTTTGCTCTTTGCAAAAGGCAAAAGGCAAAAGGCAAAAAACTGTTCCGAAAAGGGCTTGCTATGTTGTGCTCGATAATCTTTTTTTTCTCATCTGACCAACCTTTCTGCTTGATATGGCTTTCGTGTTGTTACAAAACGGCAATCAGGATAAAAGCGTGTGTCACGACCTCGATTTCTTCCTCTTCGACTTTGAGTAAATGACGGCGCATTTGCACCCAGCACGCCAGACAGTTCTCAGCTATAATATATACCAACAATCGATGGTATTTTAGAGTGGCAGACAATGGCCTCAATTAAGTTTTCAAACATTTTTGAAGTAGTTACGGCAAACGAAGATGAAGCTTTGGGTCTAAAGACTCAAGCAGACATAATTACTACGATTCGTGATATGGCTACTCAACATGGTTGGTCGCATGTCGAAGTCTGTGCTGAAGGAAACCATATTGTGATTAAACAGGCAAACAGTCGAATAAATCAAAATCGACTAAGTGAAGCAGAGCTAATTGAAGGGCTAGATTCCCATACAGCTCACGCAGATGAGCTGTTTCTTAATGTGGATCACGAACTCGCTGAAGCTCTAATAGATCAACTCAATGAGTTAGAGCTGCCTTTTATTGTTCGATCTCATAAAATCTCATAGGAAGCGAACAGAAATTGAAGTCAACCGTTCCAGGCAAAAGCTGACCCCGATTTTATGACAGACCGAAGAGATATCGTTGAAAACGTTGGGGGGGGGGGGTGATCCAGATTGATTGAGCGGTTGTCTAGTCAATATCTAAGAACTAAATATCAACCCAGCCCCAATTAATCCTAGTAACCATAGGTAAATGAAATGTTAGTGACAAATGAAATAACACAAATGGCCAAAGCCATAGTAACCCAGTTGCCTATTCTGAATGGTATATCGAACTCTGATGAGCACCAACAAGCCCTCATACTTTTAGAAGACTTGATAGAACACTATGATGACAACCTAATCATCATTGAAGCCTTGAGCAATGTTATTGCTCGATATGAAGATGAGTCAGCCGATTTTGATGCTTTCAATAAACGACAAATAGCTCTTAACTCAGCAGCTGAAAACTAAAATCATCTTAACCTTTGATATCAAATAGCTACACTGTTTACTTAAACTATAACCCCGTGGACGATTTTTCCCAAGAGATCACTTACCCGCTGCATTCCTTCTTTAGTCCCCATCACTGATTCAGGCGATTGACCATTTAAGGCTAAGGCAGGTTTTTTCATCCATGATGTCCATCTGTCTTCGTCACCAAACAGCTTTAGACCCAATTGATGAACCCTTTCATTCAGTGCTCTCATTTCAGATACTTCAACTGCTTCTAAAATAGCGGCATAAGTGTCCGCGGGAACACAGTAAAATGCGGGGCTACAGTCCTTCATTACAGCAACTGGGCTGCCTTTTGAATCATTCATAACAAGATCAAGACTGCTCTCAATATCATGAATATCAATGCATTTTTCGGCATATTTTTTTCGTTTAATGCTCATATATCTCCCCTAACATGGCTGATAAGTACAATGATGCTCAACTGTCTAGGAAACTGGGTCCATACCAATTAGGGCGTGTTGAAAACATCACAGCATGGTTAGAGTGGTTTCTTAGCACGCTAAACGAAACCTTTAATGACGTGCTAAGAGAAATAGATCAGACCATTTTGAAATCAAACTACTGGCGAAAAATCGACCAAACAAAGCTAACGTCGGAGCAGGTCAAAGTCTTGAATCGTATGCTCGATGGAGGTTTTGAAAAAGGTATTAACACGACTCAATACCATAGAGCTGCCAAAGTAAGTAAGCCTACAGCAACGCGCCATTTAGCGACGTTAGTTGAACAAGGTTGTTTGGTCTGATCTGAATCTGGTGGACGCAGTACGCACTATTTGCTCGTTCATTAATAACTGAGCCTATTAATGGATTTAACAGCTTACATCTTTATGCTATTGCATAATTGACAGAGTTTCTTTTATGTTAACAGTACCTAGCGAACTCTTAGCAGGGATACTACTCGTTATTGCGACCTACCTTGATGACATCATACTTTAAAAATAAGAGAGATTTAATAATCCCGAACAAGGCCCAAATAAACAGCCAAAAAATAGCGAGTAAATCATCATTTACCAGCTTGCTCCAGAAATTATTTTCTACAATAATCGGCTCCGATTTATATTTTTGAACAACCCCCTCTCTACCTTTCACTCTATAAGAGATATCGATATCCCCTTGGTGATCAACGAAAATAAATCCAGATGCTTGAGTTTGTGCATCACGAACTATAAACCTATCACCCATACGCAATTCAAACGGAGTGTTTTGGTAGTAATCTTCGGCCAAAATACGTTTATCGGCAACATATACCGTTCCATTTTTAAGAACGGGTGGGCGCATAGAGTTTTCTGAAATTTGATGACCAAGCGTTACATTCCCATCAATTGGAAATATGTAGGATTGATTAGAAGTGTCAAACACTAGAGTTGCACAATCAGAAAGATCTTTTTCTAATCCAGCATTAGACGTTATCTTGGCAGTACTTTCGAAATTGGGCGTGTTTAAAGTTACAGATAAGTCGTTTTTCTCTATTCTTTCCAACTCAATAGTAGTTACTGAATTGATACTTAACACTCCCACCAATATCTCGCTGTTTCCCCCACAACCATCATAAACCGTAACATTTTCTAATTTCCAGTCGGGGTATCTAGCTTTTTCAAACGGAGATATCGATATATATTCTGATTTCGCATCGACATTAAACAATGAGCTCTGGCTAGACAGGTAAGGAAATGTAAAGGTAATAAGATACCCAAGAGCAATAATGAAAATTAAAGATAATATTACTATCGCTTCATCTATTCTTGAGCAATGTATTCCTCTAAAAAATTTTAGGCTAACCAAATAGAAGCGTAAAAAGAATAGTTTTTTCAAACTTAATTAACCTCAAATGTCTCATGAGGAATTAAGCGGAGATTTTTCCGTTCAACCTCAATAGAATTTACACTTTGAAGTTCTAAACCTTCAAAAAGACAATACTTATCATAAGCAACGTTATATCTAGTCTCAATTTTTTGGCATTTAACCTTGTGTGATGGATTTTTGATATCAGGAATGTAAGCAACATCACTCCTTGCATCACTCCTTATCAGAAGAACTAACGACGTGGCATCACTGTCTTTACCCCAAGAAGCAAGTATATTTCGATTACCCATGCTTCCACAGGAGGTACCAATCGTTGCTTTTACAGCAAGGTCCAAGGGGCGATACTGTAATAATTGTGATTTGTACTTACTATCAAAAGGGAGCTCAATGTATCCTTTTTGTTCACTGTTTAATTGATAAATGATATTTGCCCTATAAATACCATCGACACTTGCTATATCCACACAGAGCTTTTTATCACTATTCTCCGGCATCAAGACATAGAGTTTATCACTAGGAATAGTAGTGTTGATCTGTAACCCAGCATGAAACCTACCTGAAACTTTTACCCTTTCACTAAGCGACTCATTAAATACACTTAAGATAGGCATAGCAAACGAATTGCCACTAATAAATGCAAGAAATATGAGAAAAAATACCTTGTTTATCATTTGACCTCCAAGTCATATTTGCCGTGCCCATTTAAACCAGTAATACGTACGGTATGCACCCCGTTACTTAATGGAGTAAAAGCATATTG
>NZ_AYOZ01000028.1 GCF_000508165.1 Marinomonas profundimaris
ACCGATACGCTGGATCTGGATACGACAGCTCCAGAAAATGGCGATGCTGTTAATACCATTTCATTTGAAACTAACGGTGATATCTATTTAAACAAATCCGAAAGTGGCTCTACGAATTTGACAGGTAAGGTTGAGTTAGGAGCTACAGTAGTTGGTATTGTGATCACGGATAGTGCGAATCCAGCTAATACATTATCGGTTTCTGTTGATGCTATATCTGTGGATAGCGAAGGTAATGTATCTGTCGAAGGGCTTGATTTAGCTAGTTTGGTTGATGGTTCATTAACTGTTTCAATGTCTGTTGTTGATTCAGCAGGAAATGAAGGGAATGTTACTAATTCTGCTATTTTAGACACAACTATAACTGCTGTTTTGTATTTTGATGACGTTACAGAGGATGACATCGTTAATGCTATTGAGTCTCAGGGAACGGTTACTTTAACTGGCATCTTTGCTGTTGAAGATGACACCAATGCTAAGGATATTGTAGTTACTATTAATGGTCATGAATACACTGTTAAAGCTGAAGACATTCAGAGCGATGGAGGTTTTTCTTTAGACGTTACTGGTTCCGATTTAGCTAGTGATTCTGATCATAAATTACAGGTTACAGCAGAGTTTGAAGATGATGCTGGGAATACTATTGTCATTGAAACCGGTGGTGGTCTTAACTACTCAGTCGACCTTTCTGCAAAAGCAGGTACGGTTACTATTGATCCAATTACCTCGGATGACATGATTAGTGGCGATGAGGTAAATCAAACCATCTCTGTGTCTGGTAAGGCAATTGGTGGTGATATTGCTGTTGGAGATGTTGTCAAAGCGACTATTAATGGTAAAGAATATTCTACGACGGTGAAAGCTGGAGGTGTTTGGTTTTTGGCTGTTACTGGTAGTGATTTGGCGGCGGATACTGAATTTTCTGTGGTTGTTACGTCTTCTGATGCTGCTGGAAATTCGGTACAAAGTACTGGAACTTCTGAGCACAGTGTCGATGCCCCTACGACGTTAATCATCACACCGATGACGGTAACAGAAGACTCTACTAGTGCAGGTGATGCGGTTGCGACGTTCTCGGTATCTGATGACGATGATACGCCAACGGTCGGCTTTACTGCTGGTACGAACGACAACGGTTACTACGCCATCGACGGCAACAATGTTGTGTTGACGGCGGAAGGCGAAGCGTATCTTGATGCAGGGAATACCTTGCCTGAGATCAGCTTGACTACGTCTGGTACTTCAACCAATCAAACGGCAACGGCCACCCCGACAACTGTGACAGTAAATGATGCGCCAATAATTACTGCTACCGATGCAGAAATATCTGAGGGTGTTCTTGACTCTAATGGTAGTAAAACAGTTGAAGGAAGCTTCTCTGTGTCTGATGAAGACAGTCAGTTACTTACTGTTAGTTTGATTGCGCCAACAGATGTGTATTCTTCTGGTGGTGTTGATTTGGTTTGGGCAGTATCTGAAGATGGCTCACAGTTAATTGGTAGTGCTGATGGTTCCGCCGTCGTCACTGTGACGCTTGGTGATGTTTCTAATGGTGAGGGTTCTTATACAGTTGAGCTTAGCGGGCCTTTAGACAACGCAACTGCAAGTACTGATGAGTCGATTGCCATTCAGTTTGGTATTCAAGTAGATGATGGCGAAACCACAGCGACAGAAAATGTGACTCTGACGGTTGAAGATGATGCTCCAACGTCTGTGACAACATCGGATACGTTGTTTGTGTCTTCTACTACGCCAGTCGTGGATTCATTCTCTGTAGGTTCATTTGAGAATGGTTTTATAAATACTCAATTTCGTTCCGGTCAATCAAATAAACATCAAATTAATAATGATGATGATGAGTATATGGACTCGTTAACTTGGGATGATCAAACATCGAGTAATGGCGGGCCAAGTGCTTACCAATTGTCAGACACAACGGGTCAGTCTGTCGTCAGTATCGACGGTAGTTTTGCGGTAGGTAATTTTACCCATAACAACAGCAGCATGTATTCGAATTACAGTACGCTGTCATCTACGACGATGATTGTTACGTTTGCCATTGTGATCGATGGAACCACTGAAAATATTCAATTGGAATTGCCAATTTCTCATAACGAGACATCGAATAACAGCAGTAACTCAAACGACACAGTGACGTTAGGCGCTTTGCCTTCTACAGACGTAGTGGTTAACGGCGTTACGTATAGAGTGTCACTTGATGGTTTTATGGACAGCAATGGAACAGTTTCAGAAAGTATTTCGACACCAGAAGGCGGCACTACGAGTCGTTCTATTGTGGCGCATGTGGAAGCTGTTGGCGTTGCCGAAATCGAGCAGCCAGTATTAACAGGCCAAGTTGATACAGACGCCGGTGCGGATGGTCTAGCGTCCATTGTGGCAATCACTGAGACGGATGAGAATGGCACGTTAGTTTTAAACGCAGACGGCTCATACACTTTTACGCCAAGTGATAGTTTGGTGTCTTCTTTATCGGCAAGTAGCTCAACGGTGATTACTTATTCCTACACGGTGGTTGATGGTGACGGAGACACTTCCGTTAATACCTTGACTATCACAGTGGCGAACCAAGATACGTTAACCTCGGACGATACCGGCAGTGGGGTAGAGGACGCCATAATTAGTGTGTCTGCTGAGAACGGTGTTTTAGCGAATGATGTTGACCTTGATGATACGTTAGAAGTTGCTACTTTCTCTGTTGGTAGTGATTCAGTAACAGCTGGGTCAACGTTGGTTATTGCTAATGTGGGCAGCCTTGTGATCAATACGGATGGCTCTTACAGCTTCACGCCAGTGGAAGATTGGTCTGGAAGTGTTCCAGCAGTGACTTATGTAACAAACACGGGAGAAAGTGCTTCATTAGCATTGTCGGTTTCTGGTGTCGCGGATACGCCAGAGTTAAGCGTTACTATCGGTCAAGGTGTTTCTTTCTCGGATGAGTTGGTTACTAAAACTGGTACGACAATCCATGAGCTTGGTGAGAACAAATCAAGTACAGAGTCCACAACGCAAACTATTTCCTTTGGTCAGGAGTATGCAAATCAGACGGTTACTTTGTCTTTCACTGCAGAATTTGAAGGTGACTGGGAAGACAGTGGTTCTCATGAGGATAATTTGACTGTCTCTTATGGGCCAACTAATGTTGGCACACTTCAATCTTCTGGTGAATCAACCCAATCGGTAACTAATTATAAGGTTCAGCTTGATAATAACGGTGAGGTGTCACTGAAGTTTTCTGCTAATACAACGGCGGGCGATGAGAAAGTGACAATCAGTGATATTTCATTGGTAGCCGATTCTGTTTCAGGCATCAGCACGTTATACCCAGTGACCATTTCTGGTTCGCAAACAGACAATGATGGAAGCGAAACATTAACGTTTGAAATTGCAGCGCTTCCTACTGGTGTTTCGTTGGTAGATACAAATGGAAATGTTATATCTACTGCATCAGATGGAACGTATTCTTTGTCAGAGGATCAGGTTGAAGGCTTGCGGTTGTCAGTTCCTAAGGGCGTTGATAGCGTCGATTTGTCTGTGACAGTCATCAGTAGTGAAGGTGGTACGAGTGAATCCGTGACAGTGACAACTTCGGTTGAGACTAACGTGAGTATAAATGGCTTATACGGCGAATTCTTTGCCGCTTATGATCAGTTAAATAATATAAGTGATGCGAGATATGTTATTGGTGATGGCAAAGCAGATGCGACATTTATTGCTAGTCAGGTTAATTACAATTATGGCGATGGTGATTTAGGCAAAGGCACTAATCTAGAGTCTTTCCTTGGTGGCGATAGTGCTTCATTGAGCTCTAATCCGGCGACGACTTCTGGCGATGCTGTGCTGCGACTTTCAGGCAGTGTTACTTTAGCCGCAGGAACGTACTTTGTTAAAGTCAGTGCCGATGATGGTTATGACGTTTTAATTGACGGGAAACAAGTGATATTTTCTAACGAAAATCATGTGGTTCAATCTAAAACTGATTCATTCACTGTCGATGCTTCTGGTGACCATTCTATCGAGATTGTTTATTGGGATCAGGGAGGGGCTTATGATCTTGATGTCTCTATTTCTTCTGATGGAGGACTTACTTATTCAGCACTAGGAAGTAGTGAATACCCAACGTCGCATACTGAAAGTGATATTGGTGATCGCGCTACCTATCTTGGAGAGATGGATTCTATCGAGTCAAGAATCGATGAAATTAATGACACAGATAGAGTGCAAGACTGGAACGGTAGCCTAACAGGTGACGATCAAGCCAATGATTTGCGAGGTATGAGTTATAACAATTGGTCGAACGATACACTTGATGGCCAAGGTGGTGACGATGTTCTTATCGGTGGTAAAGGTAATGATACGCTAATTGGCGGTGATGGTAATGATATGCTGCTTGGTGGCTTGTTGAACGAAGATGACTGGACTACTGATACATTAACTGGTGGTGCAGGGGAAGACATATTCATTCTTCAAGATCATAACCAAACAGTTGATTATACATCTTATGCTAATGACCTAATTACCGACTTTAATGCAAAAGACGATGCGTTGGACCTAACTGATTTGTTGACAGGAATCGATGGTGATCCTGGAAGCAATGCAGACACGGACGCGATTGCGGATTTCTTGTCTGCGCACATAAGTGTGGCTGACGGTAGTGTGAAGATCGATGGTAACGATGTAGCCACTTTTGGCGATCAATCCAACTTCGACTCCGATGGCAGTGGCGTAGTAAATAGCTCTGATAGCATTAAAGTGATCTACAACGACCAAGAGTACAACATCAACATTGATGGCTAATCTCGTTTAGATACTGTTGAGTAACAAAAAGGCCGAATCGTTTTGCGATTCGGCCTTTTCATTTCTGTCAATGTTAAGCTTAGAAAGTGATTTTCCAATTACTTAAAAACTACACGCCTAAGCCAATAGGGCAGCTAACGCCAGTACCATTCAGTCCGCAATAGCCATTTGGATTCTTATGGAGGTATTGCTGATGGTATTCTTCCGCAAAGTAGTACACATCCAGTGGCTCGATTTCTGTGGTAATCATGCCATGACCCGCACCAAGCAGCTCTTTTTGGTATGTATTTTTACTTGCTTCTATCCTGGGTATGTCTTGTTCACGTGTTGGATAGATAACAGAGCGATACTGACTGCCAATATCGTTGCCTTGTCGCATTCCTTGAGTAGGGTCATGGTTTTCCCAGAAAACACTTAAAACACCTTCTAACGTAATGATAGAAGTATCAAAAATGACATGGACGACTTCACTGTGTCCTGTTTGACCAGAACAGACTTCTTCATACGTTGCGTTTTTAGTAGAACCGCCCGCGTAACCAACAGACGTCACGACGACGCCCGGTGTATTCCACAATTTTCTTTCAGCTCCCCAGAAGCAGCCCATACCCAGTACAATGTCAGCTTCGTTACCGTTTGGTTTGCGCATAAAGGGTTCGTTATTGACCGCGTGTACTCCAGACACCTTTATTGGTGTATCTCTACCGGGGAGAGCGTTTGCATCCGTTGGGATGGTAGATTTTCGCAGAATGTCTTCAATCTTATTGGGCATGTTCTTCTCCTAACATCTTAATCAGAACTATTGGATGACTTCCTTTTACCTTGTGCCCGCAGAGGATTCAAGTAGTTTAAGCGAGCGCCGCATTTTTAGTAGTAGGTTGTTACTGTTGAGGTTTTTTGAACTTATCTCAGGTAAATGCGTAAGCGTACTTGACTCCTGCATTAATCTACCTATAATACGCACCTCGTTGACACGGGTGAAGCTGTTTAGCTGATCCAATTAACTGTTCCAGAAATAGTTAATTGCAACGAAGATTAGTCGCGGGATGGAGCAGTCTGGTAGCTCG
>NZ_AYOZ01000029.1 GCF_000508165.1 Marinomonas profundimaris
TAGAGGGGAAAATCCCTAGAACCCCTATTAGCCTGATTTACGCATAACGGAGCGAAGATTCAGACTTCTCTAGTCTATTCCGCATCGTGTTTTAAGTGGGATGAATCACTGACCTTTACACTGGTTAAGTGGCTTTTACGTTTTGCATCGTTGATCTCCTATTTCGATTTTCGCTAGTGGATGACTATTTCCTGACATGGTGATCAGGCCTCCCATTTTCGCGTTGCGCTAGCGGGGTAACTAGAACCTAGCAGAGAGCTAGACCTCAGATCGTTTACCTGTATCCGGTGTAGCAGGTGTGCTAAAGGCACAACTCTATTTTCAAGAATTAATATATGTGATGAGTTTAAATTCGTCAAATAAATTTATATTGCGCGTATTTTTTTGCGTGAATTAAGCTTAAACCATACCCCCGCTATGTTTACGAGCCTAAGCGAGTGTGTACATAGCGGGGGTATTGGTTGCAAAAATGCAAAAAAAGCCCCAATTGGACACCATGCTTCTGATGTCCAATCGGAGGGTTTTAAAAATGGTTTTAGTACTCGCAAAGCATTGTCATAGAATAGCCCTTGCGGTTTAGTATTGATCCTCTATAATCCTTGTAAATACATTTGTAATTACAGGTGAGTTATGGGCACGATTAATATTCGGGTTAATGATGAGTTAAAAGCACGCTCTTTTGCCGCATTAGAGAAGCTTGGTGTAACCCCGTCTGAGTTGGTAAGACAAACTTTGGAGTATGTAGCACAAAGAGAAAAGCTACCGTTCAAATCAGTGCCGTTAACAAGTGAAGATGAAGTGCTGATTGCTGTGGCACAAGCCCGTTTAGCTGATCCAGAAGCTGGAGTAAAGGTCTCGCTAGATGACCTATGAGTTAGAATTTGATCCTCGTGCGCTTAAAGAGTGGCGTAAGTTAGGCGCTATCGTTCGTGAACAGTTTAAAAAGAAGTTAAGCGAAGTACTGGAACAACCAAGAGTTGAAGCTAACCGGTTAAGAGAGCTTCCTGACTGCTACAAGATTAAATTGCGTCAAGTTGGATACCGGTTAATATACCAAGTGCATGATGAAAAAGTGTCTATCCTTGTTGTGGCGATAGGCAAAAGAGATAAATCAGAAGTGTATAAAGATGCAGGGAAACGAGTTTAACCGTTTTTTATGTGTACTGTGAGTGATCGAAATAAGCACTATTGTAAAACTAATGTTAAACTAGTTTTAGTTTTAATTTAAATTTTTTAAGATTATCAATGGCATTTTTACGTAACATTAAGATTAACCAGCTTATTTTATCTAATTCTATTGTTGGTTTTGTTGCATCAACACTTTATCTCCTTGCCGAGTTAAACTTTTTTACTATTGGTAATTGGTCTATCCCCATTGCTTTTTTATTGGTCTTTTTTTCCGTAGTAATTTTTTTTGTTTCTAGATCTAATATTCTCCAAGGAATTAATGATTTAAAAAAAATTGCTTCTTCTGTATCTAGTGGTGATTTAAATGCTGAATATAAGGTAAGTAGTGATGATGAGTTTGCTGACATTGGCAAACAATTCAATAAAGCGTCTTTACGACTTTCTAAAATTATAACTGCTGTTAATTTATCTAGTGATGGTTTCGTTAATCTTAGTAATAAGATAGAAAAGAATGCAGTTAGGAATCAGCAGTCAACAGAAAAGCTTGATGATCACTCTAGTCAGATAGCGTCAACTACAGAAGAGTTATATCATACAATGAAGCAGGTTGGTGGCTTTTTTGAAACTATAAGTTCTAATGCTTCTCAGGCTAGTAGTAATTCAGATAAGGCTGATAGTTTTGTACAACAACTTTTAGTAAAGCTTCACGATGTTGCTGAGGCCGCTAGAGCTTTTGATAGTACATTTGAACATGTTGAGCGTAATGCTAAAAATATCGATAGTTTTGCAAAAATAATAGAAGATATTGCCGAGCAAACAAATTTATTGGCATTGAATGCTGCGATAGAGGCGGCTAGGGCCGGAGAACATGGAAGAGGTTTTGCAGTTGTAGCTGATGAAGTTAGATCTTTAGCCCATAAAACAAGAAAGTCGACTTCAGATATTACTGAGATGACAACGACTCTTAGAAAACTAATTGTCGATGCAGGGAAAAATGGAGATGAAGCTTCAGCTGCGACTGAAGAGGCTATTAGCTTATCTAAAGACTCTTCTGAGGCAGTTAAAATTGTATTAGATTCTGTTCATTCGATTTCTACAGATATGTCTTCTTCAACATTATCTTTGTCTGAGCAAATAGCTGCTGTATCAGAACTTGCGAAAAGTGCTGAAAATCTAAGTTTCATCTGTACTGATACATCTAATGTATCTGATGATTTATTAAGTAATATTAATGATTTGAGAGTTTTAATAAAAAAACTAGATGCTCAACTTGATAAGTTAGATTAATCATAATCATTAGCTATAAATTTATTTATAAGGTTGTTTTTGTCATTTAGGATGATGGCAAAAAAGGCGTTGAATTAGGGGTTCTAGGGATTTTCCCCTCTAAAAAGACATAATCCTCTGTAGACCACACCAATAAATGGCTGCGGAGGTGGGTTACTACTTATAAGTGTGGCAAATTAGGTAAATATCGTACATTTAATACGGAACAGCCCCTGAGGTATCCCCACAAATAATGACTAAAATTCAGTAAGATAAAAAATAAAGGGAACATTCATGACGTTTGGTGATCAGATCTTTCGCCAAAAACAAATGAAGGTTAAACGCCATGAATGCCCTATCTATTGTGAACAAAGTCATCTCGCTTGTCAGCTTTAAAATGCATATGTCGCGACAAAAAGCACTTACCGCATGTGTTAAAAGTTTGCTTAACGGAAATGCCGCAACTGTCACGAGCATAGGTCGAGGCATCAATAATAAAGCCTTTGAGAAGCATCGGATTAAGCGAGCCGACCGATTACTTTCCAATACAAACTTATTACATGAAACGCCAACTATCTATGCAGCTACATGCCAGTTGTTATGTAGTAAGCGATCAATATAGACCGTTGTGATTCGTTTAGTGTTTGAGGCTATCTTCGTTTAAGGAGATGCGTTCTATATCTAACCGTGCTTCACAGCCGAAGATAAAGTCCCCTTGCTCTTCTCTTATCCAGTGATCTCCAACCGCGCGGATATCATCGCTAAACTTGGTCTTCTTTCTTTTTATCAATCGTTTTACTTGAAGTTGTCCTTCTTTAGGCGCTTGAGAGAGTGCATCAAGCACCATTTTTTCATTTTTGTCTGTGTTGTGCCAAGTGTCCAGTACGATGGCATTCCACACGGTTATTATCGTCAGCATAGCATCTTCCATTTCTGACTGGCTGTAATCAGCAGGGAGTGCATTTAACACTCCTTTACCGAACTCCATAATTGTGGCTGAGATTTTAGTGTTGGGAAGTGAGTATTTTGACATCGCTGACTAACCTGTTTTGATTGTATTTTTGTTTCCAGAGCCGCGGCGTGAGGTCGATTACGTCCCTGGCCGGATGTAATGCCACGCGTTGTAATACATCCACCAGATAATGGTAGGGATTGATGCCTTGCAGGCGGCAAGTCACCATCAGGCTTTGCAGTATGCCCAGCTGTTCAGCGCCAAGTTCAGACCAGCAGAACAAATAGTTTTTTCTCCCCATGGGAATAACACGCAGTGCCCGCTCAAGATGATTGGTATCCATGGGTAGAGCTGGATTGCTCAGGAACACCTTGAGTTGGCTTTCTCGTTCATGCGCATAATGGAGTGCCTTGGCGAAGGGAGACTTGGGGAGTAAATCAGTGCGCTGTCGTTGTTGATAAACCCACCGGAAGAAGTCAGTGACTAAGGGTTCGCTGTGTTGTTGCCGGTAAGCATGGATATCGGCCAGGTCTAATTGTTTATGCCTGATGTGTTTTTCATGTCGGTAGAGCGCAGCGATAATATCCAGTGCCTGCTGTGCGGCTTGCGGCTCACTGTCGAGGGCTTTTTCAAAGCCTCTGCGCATGTGTACCCAACAGGCAGCATGCACAATCTGTTGTTCGTATTGATTTAATTGTTCAACCGTTTTGGTGTAGGCGGCATAACCATCGGTGAGCAAGGTGCCGGTAAAGTCCTGTAACTGTGCTTGGGCATGCAACATACCCCGGCTGTTACTCCAGGTAAACGCCACTTCATCACTGTCACCGTACAGGGGCCAGAAGTAGGTTTGTTTCATGTGTCCGGGTTTTCGGCCAGCGCCTTTGGTGCGACCTGCTTTAATGGGCACTTCATCCATGGCCAGTATTTTACTTTGCAGAATGTGTTGCCACTGGGCTTTGGCGATGGGTCGAAGCAGCTCAATGCCTTTTTGTATCCAGTTGATTAAGGTGGCCCGGCTAAGGGTAATACCGCTATCCAGCATCCGTTGATGTTGGCGGTGAAGCGGTAAGTGATACACCGCTTTATCAACCATCAGTCCGGCGAGCAGTGAGACATCGCAGTAACAGCCTTCCAGCACATTGCCTGGCGCTGGGGTATCCTTAATGGTTTGCGTGGTTTTATGACGCACGACCTGTCGACGGAATCTCAATACCACATAACTGCCAGGCTGTTGTGCTAAGCGACAGGTTTCTTTGGTATCCACTAATTCATACTGGTCGGCATCCGCCCCCTGTAATTCTGGCGCAGGTATATCAATAATCTGTTGCGGCACCGTCTCATCAAAGCGCAGGCCATCATCATTAACATCCGAGTCGCGACGTAGCTTTTGTGAGGAACGAGTATGTGCCTTCACCGGTTTTGTTTCTGCCGGTAAGGTGAGGGTTTCCCCCTCATCAAAAAAACTGCTCTGCGCCGGATTATCCGCTAACACCTTTTCAGACTTACGCCCGAACAACTGACGTTTAAGCCAGTCGAGTTGCTGCTTGAGTTGCGCAATTTCATCGGCTTGATGAGCAAAGGCAGCCTCAATTTCAGACGGTGAAAGGTGACTAATAGAGCGTGTTTTCATGGGCTAAATTATAACAAAATCAGTTAATTAAATCGCCTGTTTTGTTTGTCTTTTTGCCAGTAAATCCCATCAATCAAACACTGTAACTGGGCACTGTTGAGTGGTGTTTTGGTGTTGCCGTCAGACACGTTAGCGAAGGTGCCTTTTTCTAACCGTTTGCTCCACAAACAATAACCGCCCTGGTAGTAATACAACACCTTCAGCTGAGTACGGCGCTTATTGATAAACACAAACCAGTCACCACAATGCGCCTGCATGCCCAACTTGCTCTGTACCAGCGCTGCCAACCCATCAAACTGTTTGCGCATATCGGCATTGCCGGTGTACAACCAAATACGCCCATTAGATAAGGGTAACATCAGGCCGCTCGGTTCATCCGCAGCACCACACCACCGGGTAATACCAGTTCAATCTCCCACGCTGAATCTATACTCTGGTTCCCGCTCGCTGGCATATCAAAAGCAAGCCAGTTATCCTGCTGCGCAAACGGTTGACTATCATCCCTCAACTTTTTACGCCACAGATAAAAATTTGATACTGTTAACGCATGCTGTGCACAAAATTCACTGACTGTCAGCTCGCTTGCTGCTTGCTTGTCAACCAACCTTTGCCATTGCTCACGTGTACGTCTTTTTGTTGCCATCAGTAAAGTCTCCGTTAGTAAAATCTACGGAGGCTATTTTACGGAGTAGCTAAATCTGGGGAAGACGGCCTATATTGATCGCTTACGTTGCACGTGTGTCAAATGGGTACTTTTC
>NZ_AYOZ01000031.1 GCF_000508165.1 Marinomonas profundimaris
GGTACAAGCTGATGGATTGATTCATTGGTTGCGTACAATATCTACTTTATGAGAAGCACAGAAAGTATTTGGGTCTGTAGCTCAGTTGGTTAGAGCGCACCCCTGATAAGGGTGAGGTCGGCCGTTCAAATCGGCCCAGACCCACCAGTATATCAATAACAGCGTTATTTACGTTCTCGTTTAGCAAGCTAAACGTCAAGCGTAAAAGCCTTGTTCTTGATTATCCTGATATTTGATTGAAGAAATTTTATTCGATTAACCAAATACTGATAAGTAAAAGATATGGGGCTATAGATCAGCTGGGAGAGCGCCTGCTCTGCACGCAGTAGGTCTGCGGTTCGATCCCGCATAGCGCCACCATTAATTACTTATTTTCTGTGTGAAAGATTTAGCTAGAGTCCTAAGCAAGACGCTAACAATAAAGAAGCCAACTTAAGAAAGTTATTTCTGAGTGTGTTTCTGATTTTTAGTCTCTGACTTAGTGCTTTGCACTAAACTTGCTCTTTAACAATTCGAATTTGAAATAGACGATAATCAAGCGTCAAACCGGTGGAAAGCATCTTAACCTAGATGACTTTCTAAATCGTAAATCCAGAGAGGTACAAAAGCTCTTCGGTATGAGATCTGAATGTGAAACTCTTCGGAGTGGAAACTACTTTGGGATATATGGTCAAGTGACCAAGCGGGCACGGTGGATGCCTTGGCAGTCAGAGGCGATGAAGGACGTGGTAATCTGCGAAAAGGTTCGGGGAGCTGATAAACAAGCTTTGATCCGAACATGTCCGAATGGGGAAGCCCACCCGCTTGCGGGTATCGTATGGTGAATACATAGCCATACGAGGCTAACCCGGGGAACTGAAACATCGAAGTACCCGGAGGAAAAGAAATCAACCGAGATTCCCTAAGTAGCGGCGAGCGAAAGGGGATTAGCCCTTAAGTGGTTTAGGTGTTAGTCGAAGGCTCTGGAACGGGCCGCCGTAGAGGGTGATAGCCCCGTATACGAAAACACCTTTATCATGAAAACGAGTAGGACGGGACACGTGATATCCTGTCTGAATATGGGGGGACCATCCTCCAAGGCTAAATACTCCTGACTGACCGATAGTGAACCAGTACCGTGGGGGAAAGGCGAAAAGAACCCCTGTGAGGGGAGTGAAATAGATCCTGAAACCGTGTACGTACAAGCAGTGGGAGCGGACTTGTTCCGTGACTGCGTACCTTTTGTATAATGGGTCAACGACTTATTTTCAGTAGCAAGGTTAAGCGTTTAGTGGAGCCGTAGGGAAACCGAGTCTTAATAGGGCGATTAGTTGCTGGGAATAGACCCGACACCGGGCGATCTATCCATGAGCAGGTTGAAGGTTGGGTAACACTAACTGGAGGACCGAACCCACGTACGTTGAAAAGTCCGGGGATGACTTGTGGATAGGAGGGAAAGGCTAATCAAGCTCGGAGATAGCTGGTTCTCCTCGAAAGCTATTTAGGTAGCGCCTCGTATCTCACCATTGGGGGTAGAGCACTGTTTGGGCTAGGGGGTCATCCCGACTTACCAACCCCATGCAAACTCCGAATACCAATGAGTGCAATTACGGGAGACACACGGCGGGTGCTAACGTCCGTCGTGGAAAGGGAAACAACCCAGACCGTCAGCTAAGGTCCCAAAGTTACAGTTAAGTGGGAAACGATGTGGGAAGGCTTAGACAGCTAGGAGGTTGGCTTAGAAGCAGCCATCCTTTAAAGAAAGCGTAATAGCTCACTAGTCGAGTCGGCCTGCGCGGAAGATATAACGGGGCTCAAACTGTACACCGAAGCTACGGATGCTTAATTTATTAGGCATGGTAGAGGAGCGTTCTGTAAGCCGTTGAAGGTCAAGCTGTAAGGCAGGCTGGAGGTATCAGAAGTGCGAATGTTGACATGAGTAACGATAAGGGGAGTGAAAAACTCCCCCGCCGGAAGACCAAGGTTTCCTGTCCCATGTTAATCAGGGCAGGGTGAGTCGGCCCCTAAGGCGAGGCAGAAATGCGTAGTCGATGGGAAACAGGTTAATATTCCTGTACTCGTGCATATTGCGATGGAGAGACGGAGAAGGCTAGGCCAGCACAGCGATGGTTGTCTGTGTTTAAGGCGGTAGGTTAGGTGCTTAGGCAAATCCGGGCACCTCCCTTTATAGGGAAGACCGAGAACTGACGACGAGCCCTCTTTTGGGTGAAGTGGTTGATGCCATGCTTCCAGGAAAAACTTCTAAGCTTCAGATATGCAGGAACCGTACCCCAAACCGACACAGGTGGTCAGGTAGAGAATACCAAGGCGCTTGAGAGAACTCGGGTGAAGGAACTAGGCAAAATGGTACCGTAACTTCGGGAGAAGGTACGCCGGCCGGTGTGAAGGACTTGCTCCGTAAGCACTAGTCGGTCGAAGATACCAGGTGGCTGCGACTGTTTATTAAAAACACAGCACTCTGCAAACACGAAAGTGGACGTATAGGGTGTGACGCCTGCCCGGTGCTTGAAGGTTAATTGATGGGGTTAGCGTAAGCGAAGCTCTTGATCGAAGCCCAAGTAAACGGCGGCCGTAACTATAACGGTACTAAGGTAGCGAAATTCCTTGTCGGGTAAGTTCCGACCTGCACGAATGGCGTAACGATGGCCACACTGTCTCCACCCGAGACTCAGTGAAATTGAAATCGCAGTGAAGATGCTGTGTATCCGCGGCTAGACGGAAAGACCCCGTGAACCTTTACTATAGCTTCACAGTGAACTTTGAACCTATTTGTGTAGGATAGGTGGGAGGCTTTGAAGATGGGACGCTATTTCCATTGGAGCCAATCTTGAAATACCACCCTGGTATGTTTGAGGTTCTAACTCAGGTCCATTATCTGGATCGAGGACACTGTGTGGTGGGTAGTTTGACTGGGGCGGTCTCCTCCCAAAGAGTAACGGAGGAGCACGAAGGTGTGCTCAGCATGGTCGGAAATCATGCATAGAGTGTAAAGGCAAAAGCACGCTTAACTGCGAGACAGACACGTCGAGCAGGTACGAAAGTAGGTCTTAGTGATCCGGTGGTTCTGTATGGAAGGGCCATCGCTCAACGGATAAAAGGTACTCCGGGGATAACAGGCTGATACCGCCCAAGAGTTCACATCGACGGCGGTGTTTGGCACCTCGATGTCGGCTCATCACATCCGGGGGCGAAAGCCGGTCCCAAGGGTATGGCTTTTCGCCATTTAAAGTGGTACGCGAGCTGGTTTTAGAACGTCGTGAGACAGTTCGGTCCCTATCTGCCGTGGACGTTTGAGATTTGAGAGGAGCTGCTCCTAGTACGAGAGGACCGGAGTGGACGAACCTCTGGTGTTCCGGTTGTCACGCCAGTGGCATTGCCGGGTAGCTACGTTCGGACGGGATAACCGCTGAAAGCATCTAAGCGGGAAGCCTCCCTCAAGATAAGATCTCACTGGGACATAAGTCCCCTAAAGAGCCGT
>NZ_AYOZ01000032.1 GCF_000508165.1 Marinomonas profundimaris
CATTTTTTTTCGGCGCGACACTTTGCTCATCGCTTTACCAAAAAACGCTTTTGAAAAAGTGCTCGAGTACTAAAAAAAGCCCACTGTAATGGCGACATTCACTCATCCTTTCTATCGAGATGTTTCACTCATCCTGATCGAAGAAAAAAAGACCCAGCTGTGCCATGTAGGAAATGTAAAAAACATCGGCGTCGCCCCTGGTTTTTTTCACCTGGAAAAACGCATATCTACACACACTTTTCCGGCGACACTTTGCTCATCGCCTTACCAAAAAACGCTTTTAAAAAAGTACTGTGCCGTGTAAGCAATGTAAAAAAAATCGGCGTCTCCCCTGCTTTTTCCATCGGGAAAAACGCATCTCTGCACTCATTTTTTCGGCGCGACACTTTGCTCACAGCCTAACCAAAATCACTCTTTTTAAAATGCGTTCGAGTGCTTAAAAAAATCTGCTTCAATGGCGACATTCATTCACACCTTCTATCGCCCCTTCTATCGAGATGCTTCATTCATTCGGATCGAAGAAAAAAAGACCCAGCTGTGCCGTGTAGGAAATGTAAAAAACATCGACGTCTCCCCTGGTTTTTTTCATCTGGAAAAACGCATATCTGCACACATTTTTTTTCGGCGCGACACTTTGCTCATCGCTTTACCAAAAAACGCTTTTGAAAAAGTGCTCGAGTACTAAAAAAAGCCCACTGTAATGGCGACATTCACTCATCCTTTCTATCGAGATGTTTCACTCATCCTGATCGAAGAAAAAAAGACCCAGCTGTGCCATGTAGGAAATGTAAAAAACATCGGCGTCGCCCCTGGTTTTTTTCACCTGGAAAAACGCATATCTACACACACTTTTCCGGCGACACTTTGCTCATCGCCTTACCAAAAAACGCTTTTAAAAAAGTGTTCGAGTACTCAAAAAAATCCGCTTCAATGGCGACATTCACCCACTATTTCTATTGAGATGGTTCATTCATCCAGATCGAAGAAAAAAAGACCCAGCTGTGCTGTATAGTCAAAATCAAAGCGCACCACTTACTTAAATGTTTTTTCAAAGCTGACCTTTAATCCAATGCAACTCGCTTAGAAAGCGCGCACCTGGCCGAAATAACCTTAAAAAATACAAAGCTCAACTCCGCCTCGCGTACCATAAAAATCACGTCAGCTTTTACATTAAGAGCGCCATCGCCAGAGAGATTAAAAAAGCACCATCACTCAACACGTTCAAACAAACCCAATGCAAACACCACCAACCCCGATACTTGAAATCACTCAAATTACGAACGCCTTCAATAAAGGACTTAACGAACCAGGGTGTTTTCCACAAAATTAATAAAGAGCAAACTATGACTAAAAAAAGCCCATCTCAAAGTCGATCAAAACAAAGTACGCGATATATACCGCTTAAATCGTTCAACACCGCCTGTGGCATAAGCCTTAAAACCACCCTCCAACGCCCCAATAAACCGGTAAAACACATTATTTGGGCAAAAAAAAGCCGGGTGATAAATCACCCGGCTGAAAAGGCACCTCTAGGAGAGAGAAGTAGCCTATATTCCGAGAAAACTCGAATCATTTGCAAAAGCTGCAGTCTAGAGCCGCTTTACATCATGCTGTTTTATATAAAATTAACCACCCAATAGAGACAGTGCTGTCTGAGGTCGCTGATTTGCTTGAGCAAGAATAGTACTGCTTGCCTGTTGCAGAATTTGCGTACTGGTCAGATTCGCTGTTTCTTGAGCAAAATCGGCATCACGAACCCGAGCACGAGCCGCGGAGACGTTTTCGGAGATATTACTTAAGTTTGTAATGGTTGAGCTAAACCGGTTTTGTACCGCACCCAATTCTGCTCGCTTGAAATCCACCGCGGAAATCATGTCATCGATTATCCCGATCATACTTTGAGCATTTACTATGGTCGATACCGACGCACTTGTTACGCTCACCTGAGCGGAAGCCTGATTAGACAGACCCGACATGGTGAAACCGTTATTTGCCTGATAGTCGACAGAGTTATTGGCGCCACCGAATTCTAAGGTAAAGCTGATTGTCTGGTTTGCATCCGCACCGACCTGGAAAATACCTTGGTAAGTACCATCTAATAAGTTTGCGCCACCAAATGTGGTTGTCGCAGCAATTCGGTTAATCTCTTCAGACAGCTGAGCCATCTCTTGTTGTAGCGCAACACGGTCCTTATCTGAGTTGGACCCGTTGGCTGCTTGTATAGATAAAGTACGCATACGTTGCAGCATACTGGTTGTTTCGTCTAAGGCTCCCTCTGCGGTTTGAGAAAGAGAGATACCATCGTTTGCATTTCGTACAGATTGGTTCAAACCATTAATCTGTGAGGTCAAACGATCGGAAATTTGAAGACCGGCAGCATCGTCAGCTGCACTGTTAATTCGACGTCCAGACGACAAGCGTTGGAAGGACGTATCAAGGTCTCGACTAGAGTTTGCAAGTAGTCGCTGAGCGTTCAGCGAGGACACATTAGTATTTACGTATAAAGCCATTTTTTCTCTCCTAAAAACATTTTTTTAACGAGACAACCTTTTGATTTAATTAGTTATTTGGTTTTTGTCTCTTATTAAAGTTATCGACACCTTGGCGCTGATCTTTAATATTTTTTTATACTTTTTTTGATTTTATTTCGTTTTTCAAATGCAAAAAAAGCGGTACTCACAGTTATCGAACTGAGTGCAAATAACTTTAAAAATAAAGGCAAAAAAAAGCGAAAAAAGTCATAAAAAAGCGAAAAATCAAAAAAAGTAAGAAAAATTACATTGAACACTAAAGTTTTAAAAAAAGCCGCGCCAAACAGAATGAAAAACTGCTCATTTTTCATACTAGAATTCATAAAAACCGATATCAATAAAGAGTGAATGCTAAAGAGTGAATGCTAAAGAGTGGATGCTAAAGAGTGGA
>NZ_AYOZ01000033.1 GCF_000508165.1 Marinomonas profundimaris
GCGGAATTGGCAGTTTTTCGGTCAATTCGTCTCAGAGCTCATAGATGTTACTTTGTCGCGATTTTGGGATACTTCAAATCAAAGCCCGTCATCCTAGATATCGCTTACTCGCAGGTTTCTAAGGATTTAATGTTCATCAGTAAAGAGCTGCTTGGCGGCAAGGGGCTCAGACCATTCACTCCCTCACAAAAACAAAAAGATCGACTCTACGCAAAAGTATTAGACCTTGCTGGTTATCACAAATGGGACGAAAGTCAGCACTTCAATTCTCTTTTCGACCACCTTGTTCAGGTGGGCAATGCCTGGCTGGAGCCGCGTTACCTCTTTGATACTGCTATTGAATTCCTAACCAGTCACAGCATTGCTATCCCTAGGTACACCGTACTCCAGAGACTGATAAGCAGAGCGATGCAGCAGGTCAGAAAAGACCTGGCGCACCAACTTAATCAACTCACCAGTCCTGAACTTCACGTCTTTCTGGACAGCATAACAGCCATTGATGACGGACTAAGCCTGAACCAGCTCAGAGGCGGTGCAAAAAGTCTGACCGTACCTGAACTTAAAAAAGAGCTTGCCCTTTATCATCAGTTAGCGCCATGGCGCACGCAAATCAATGGCGTTATCGATGGGCTTAATCTGTCTCTTAAAAATCGACAACACTTCGGTGAGCTCATCAACTATTACGGTAGTAAACTCAAACGATTCAAACGCGCACAGCAGCATCTATGGTTGCTATGTCACCTGACAGAGCGGATACAACTGGCACTGGAACGGTTAACTGATGGGTTCATTTACCATATCCGCAAGCAACAAGAAGCTGCCAACACCTTTGCACAACAAGCAGTGTTCCTGTCCTGGCAGTCAGCCGCGGACAATGTCACGAAAGCGGCAGAGTTACTGCATCTGTTTGTGGATGAGAACATTGATGATAATCAACCCTTCTCAGTAGTCAGACAACAGGCATTGAAGGTCATGAATGACAGGGATATCCAGACCCTCTGCCTTTACCTGAAAAAACAGAAACGGACCGTGGAAGAGTACCAGTGGCAACATTACGATGAACAATGCAATCTCCTGGAGCAACTGTTAAGGCAGGTGTTCTTGTGCCTTGAATGTGAGGCCGGTAAAGGCTCAGAAGCCGTCGTCGCCCAACTTCAACAGATGCAGACGGAAATCGCATTCGGTGGACCACTGAAGACGATGGATACGTCGCTCATCCCGAAAAAGCACCTCCCATGGTTGGTTAAACAGGATAACGTTAACCCGCAACGTTACGAATGGCTGCTCTACCGGCAGTTAACCTCACGACTGAATGGACGCATTTATTTGCCAAATGTTACCAAATACCGCGCACTGGAAGACGACCTGATCCCCCAGACATCGCAGGATACCTTGCTGGCCTCATCAACACTGGACAGACTAAAACAGCCCGCAGAGTTATTGTTACAGGAGAAACAACACCGGCTGGAAAGTGCACTCAAAGACGTTGCTCTCCATATTGATGAGGGAGACAATCGAAATGTGATCATGAAAAATCGTACCGGTACCCGCTGGCGTCTGCCGACCAAAAGCGCTACATCTCTGGTCAACAATCCCTTTTTTAAGCGAATGCAACCGGTCGGTATCGCGGATGTACTGCGGTATGTAGAGCGCGAAACCGGGTTCATGAAATGTCTGACTCATGTACTTCCGATACAAAAACAAGGGTTCACTCATCAGGATGATTTACTGGCCATTCTGATTGCCAACGCCACTCACCGTGGTGTGTATGGCATGGCGCAGATCTCCGATCGAAGCTATGAACACCTGAGTACGGTGCAGGCCAACTATATCCGGCCTGAAACGCTGCATGACGCCAGCGACGTGATCAATAATGCGGTTGCAGCGCTACCCATCTTCCGCCACTACCATATTCAGGAGGACCAGCTGCATGCCAGTGCGGATGGTCAGAAATTCGAAACCCATCTGGAAACCTTTAAAACCCGGTACTCCTCTAAGTATTTCGGCACCAACAAAGGGATCACGGCCATGACACTGGTGGCCAACCACAGCGCCCTCAATGCTCGGATCATCGGTTCCAACGAGCACGAATCACACTATATTTATGACCTGTTACAATCCAACAGCAGTGAAATCAAACCTGACGTACTCTCGACAGATACACACGGTGTCAATCATGTTAACTTCGCCTTACTGGATCTATGCGGTTACAGTTTTGCACCGCGATACGCGCAGTTCAGTAGTGTCATCAATGATCTGTTTGACGTAACTGAAAATGAACACGGCGGCACCAACCTTGCCCTGAAAAAGCCCATCAGGACGAATGTCATCGAAACGGGATGGCAGGATATTAGGCGCATTGTTCTGTCACTTCAGACAAAGCGAACGACACAGGCAATGCTGGTAAGAAAGTTGTCTGGTTATCCTTCGGGGCACCCGACATTACAGGCGCTGACGGAGTATAATCGACTGGTCAAAGCGCAATATTTACTGGATTACATAGACAATGCCAGTTTGCGGCAGTACGTTCAGCGTGCCCTTAACCGGGGAGAAGCGTGGCACTTCCTGAGACGGGCTATTGCGTCGGTGAATGGCGATCAGTTCCGAGGCAAAAACGAGAGTGAAATCGCTATCTGGAATGAATGTGCAAGATTGCTTGCCAACGCGATCATCTACTTCAACTCCGCGATACTGAGTCATCTGCTGGGACACTTTGAAGCGAGAGGAGATGAAGAGAAAGCGGGTATCACTCGTGCTGTTTCGCCCGTTGCGTGGCAAAATATCAACTTAAGCGGAACGTATAACTTCACTAATACTGGGAAATTGCCCAATATTGGCGAAATAACAAGGCCGATAGTGGATGATTAGGCTCCAAGCTGAAAGTAAACC